>NZ_CM147881.1:3325000-4427500 GCF_055808735.1 Amphritea sp. GJ51-11
ACCAACTAGCTAATCCGACGCAGACTCATCTGATAGCGCAAGGCCCGAAGGTCCCCTGCTTTCCCCCGTAGGGCGTATGCGGTATTAATCCAAATTTCTCTGGGCTATCCCCCACTACCAGGCAGATTTCTACGCGTTACTCACCCGTCCGCCGCTCGTCAGCGGGTAGCAAGCTACCCCTGTTACCGCTCGACTTGCATGTGTTAAGCCTGCCGCCAGCGTTCAATCTGAGCCATGATCAAACTCTTCAGTTTAAATCAAAGATATCGGAAAATGATATCTTGTAAATCTAGCTCAAAGCATTAAACAACTTGCATAAAAACATCTTCATGAATTTACTTATGTGTCGCTTACTTTGATAAAGCTTTTGTGCTTCATCTCAACAAGCGCCCACACGAATTATCTGATCTATCTGTTAAAGAGCGTTGCTATCAACGTTCAGCCGTTTGGGCTGCTGTCTCAAGCGAGGTGCGTATTTTACTCAACACCCTGATGAAGTCAACCATTTTATTTAAGAACTTTTAGCAAACTCTCAAATGAAGTCGGTGACTTCCTGTTCAATTTTTCGCTGTTAAAAGCCTGCGTTAAACGCCGTGCTTTCAATGGGCTAATCGAACAGCTCAACTTGTTTCAGTAACCGTTTCCGGTGGCTGTCTCAAGCGAGGAGGCGCATTCTACACTGCACAGCCAATGAGTCAACAGGACCAGCACGAAAAAGTTAAGATTTTATGAAAAAGATTATTTTTTAAACAAAAAGCAACTCAAGCGCGGCTAATCCGCTGACTTTGGTCTCTGGACCAAGAGCTTAAAGCCCATCGCGCTAGGAAGAAGCGCCAACCAAATGACAAAAACCGCCTCGCGGCGGTTTTACGGATAACGTGACAAGCGTCTTACTTTACTTAAGCAGTCCAACCTCTTTGAAGTACTTTACCGCTCCAGGATGCAAAGGCTGCCCACCTAACACTCTGACCATGTCTTCTTTTCTCAACTGAGCAAAAGCAGGGTGAAGTTTTCGAAATGTATCGAAGCTATCAAATACAGACTTAACTAAGTTATAGACGACTTCGTCTGACGTATCCGTTGACGCAACTAACATGCTTTTAACCCCAAAGCTTTTTGTCAGTCGATCATTACCTCGGTAATAACCAGCCGGAATCTCTGCGTGTTGATAATAACTATGGTCGGCGATCAGTTTATCAATCACAGGACCACTCACATCGACCAATACGCTATCACAGGATGTGGTTGCTTCTTTAATCGCCCCACTTGGATGGCCAATGATATAGACCATCGCATCGATCTCACCCTCGCATAACGCATTTGCCTGTTCTGATGCTTTCAATTCTGCGGCTAAAGTAAAATCACTTTTACTCCAGCCCTTTGCTTTCATCAGTGTTTCCATCGTGCCTCGCTGGCCCGAACCCTGAACACCGAGATTCACTTTCTTGCCCTTGAGGTCATCAAACTTGCGTATACCGTTGCCAGCACGTGCTAACACGGTAAAAGGCTCAGAGTGAATCGAAAAAACAACTCTCAGCTTATGATTAGGGCCTGCTTTAGCAAATTTACCCGTGCCATTATAGGCGTGATGAAACCAATCTGACTGAGTTATACCGAAGGCAATGTCTTTATCGGCGATTAACTCTAAGTTAGCAACAGAGCCTGCGGTGCTTTCTGTTGCACAACGAATACCGTGGTCAGCTCGTGTTTTATTAACTAAACGGCATATTGCTCCACCGGTGGGATAGTAAACGCCGGTTACTCCGCCCGTACCGACAGTAATTACTTCTTTCACAGGTTCTGCTGCAATGGCACCCATTGATGCCACACTAACCCCAAATGCGATAACCCATGAGGTTATTGTGTTGCGAAAAGCCATATTCCACTCCTTTGAATTATTATCAGAACCCGGAATTTACGCCGATTATAACAGTTTAGTCGATCTATAATATTACAGTGACCATCGATTGAATAGCCCGGCCGAGCGCCTGCATACGTACTTACCTGTTAAACCGGTGTCCTGTTCTATAGGGGAATAGATCAATAATTGCCCCCTTGCTAACTTCAGTTTGTATATTGGTCCACCAAATAGGATCTAGCAAATCACCGTGTAGTTCATTAAAGACCTTGCGGATGCGTCGATCACAGGCGGTGAGCAGACTAAACTCCTCGGGGAAAACATCATTGGTAGATACGGAATACCAAGGTTCCGCCGCCATCTCTTGCTCAGGATAAAGAGCTTCAGGAATATCTCGAAAGTGGCACTCGGTCAGATACATAATTTCATCATAATCGTAAAATACTACCCGACCATGCCGTGTCACACCAAAGTTCTTGAACAGCATATCTCCGGCAAAAATATTCGCTGCAGCGAGTTCTTTTATACACTGCCCAAACTCATGGATGGCTAAATACACGGCTTGCTCGTTATTCTGACGCAACATTTCATCAAGGTAGATATTCAACGGAATCATGCGCCGCTCGGTCCATAGGTGCTTAATCACAACCTCATCGCCAACAATATCCACCGTAGAGGCGGCAACACTTAATAACTCATCGAGTAGCCTCTTTGAAAAACGCTTTCTCGGAAGCGAAAAGTTAACAAATTCTTGGGTATCGGCCATCCGTCCCGCTCGGTCGTGACGTTTGACCAGTTGATACTTCCCAATCACTCCATCTCGAGTTATCTTTTTGGAGGTCGAGAATCGATCCTTAATAATTTTAAACACCACTGGATAGGACGGTAATGTAAACACCGTCATCACCATACCTTTGGTACCCGGTGCTATCTCAAATTGGTCCGTTGAAGCAGCTAAGTGCTGCACATAATCACGATAAAACTCTGCTTTTCCCTGTTTATAAAAACCAATGGCATTATAAAGCTCAGCAATGGATTTCATCGGGATCAGTGAATGCAAGAAACGGATAAACGCGGCGGGCACCGCAACATCGACCAGAAAATAGGCCCGCGTAAAGCTGAACACGATCGACACGTCATTTTCGTCCACTAGCACGGTATCGATATAGACCCCACCACTCTCGTTATTCAATACGGGCAAGATAAAGGGCACAGAGCGAGTGGCAAAATTCACTCGCCCGACGATATAAGCACCTTTATTACGGAAGAAAACGGTTCTGATAACATCTACAACAATGCCATCATCCACCATTTCTTCAGGAAACTGCGTGCGAATATAGCGCAGCAGGTTACTGATATCTCTACGTTTATTCTCCCATGGAACCGCAAAGCGATAATCCTCCAGCAACTGATTAAGAAAGGCCACCAGCCCATCGGTCAATGTATAGCGCCGATAGATCTGATCAGCCCCATCGTCATGACATAAGCTTGGGGAATGAAGAAACATGTACTGATCACTAATCTGTCGATGTTTCAGTAGGCGACAATAGATGGAGTTATAAAATGTCTCCCCTAACTCAGCATCCTCTTGATCGTTCATGTTTTTATGATAGTGGGCTTTACTCGCGAGCCACAGCGCAGTGTCTAGACTATCCTCCACCTCAGCCACAATACGATCACTAACCTGATCGACCATCGTGCTATAAAGATCGATCCGCTGCGCCGATAAATGCTGAATAGCTTGCCAATCGGCCGCCTCAAAACAACGCTTCGCCTGACGGGTAATCGCCTGAAATTGCTGTCTGTAGTGGTTAAAGCCATCTCGAATCAGATGGGCTACCCATTCGGCTTCACGTTGGTTCATTAAGCTTCAATTGTCATTATGTTCTTTTATAGTATCTAGCAGTGATTGTTCTGAGTTGCCATGAATTGGCAAAAAGCTAGCTGAAATAGTTGTCTAATCCAACTATCTGCATAATATTAGAACTATACCCTTTGAGAGATATGCCTATGTATCACCTTCCTCAGCTGAATAAAAATACCAATATTAGTGCGATCGCGGTAATGACCAGCGGTGGGGATTCACCCGGCATGAATCCCGCGATTCGCAGTGTGACTCGAGCCGCACTGAATCAAGGTGTTCGTGTGTTTGGTATTAACAAAGGTTATAGCGGCCTCATTATCGGTGATATCACCGAACTAAAAAGCCGTGATGTCACCAATATCGTACAGCGGGGCGGTACAATTCTGAAAAGTGATCGATGCGAAGCCTTTAAAGACCCAATGGTACGTAACCAAGCCGCAGAGATTCTTAAAGAACGCGGTATTGGTGGGTTAATCATTATTGGTGGGGACGGGTCTCTCACAGGGGCACACCTATTTACCCACGAAACGGGCATCCCAGTGGTTGGTTTACCAGGCACTATTGATAATGATATCTATGGTACTGACGACACGATCGGCTTCGATACCGCCCTCAATACCGCCCTCGAAGCGATCGACAAAATTCGTGACACAGCAGTATCCCATGAACGTATCTTTTTGGTCGAAGTGATGGGACGCAACTCCGGTCATATTGCCTCTCAGGTTGGCGTCGCCTGTGGTGCGGAAATGATTATCGTACCGGAGGTTGATTTTAAACTTGCGACCCTGAGCTTCACCCTCGCGAACCAACGGGCTGAAGGTCGTGGCAGTAGCGGTATTATTGTTGTCGCAGAAGGCCCAAGACCCGGCTTGACTTATCGATTAGCGCGACAACTGGAAATTGATGGTCAAACGGCGGGGGTATGTATTCTCGGCCATATACAACGGGGCGGCCGTCCCACAGGCCATGACCGAGTACTGGCTTCTTGCCTTGGGGCCTCAGCGGTAACTTATCTGCTCGCGGGCTTCAGCGATATTATGGTGGGTATTACGAAAAGTAAGATAACAGCAATTCCCCTACTCGATATTATGGAGAAGAAGAAACCCCTCAACCCCGAACTGGTAGAACTCGCTCAACTGTTACATAAATAACCGATAAAATGTGGAAGCTTATAACAGTAGAAAACAGCTTAGGCTGGTTTCTACTCGAATGCAGCATTGATCTGCGTGCTAAATGTATGAATCAGTGAAGGAAGCAGTTGTTCGGCCGCAATACCAGACAAGCTCTGCGCATCACTATTCAAATCTGCTAAGGATTCTCCCCGCAGCGGATTATCCACCACGATCGAACTCAGTAGCTGCCAATCGCAAGGGGATAGATGTAACCCGCTCACTAAAGCAACCCCTTTACGCTTTCGTATCTGAGCCAATCCCACCAACTTGCGCCCATCAAGACTGACAACTTCACCATGTGACAGCGAGGCATAACAGGCCCACTTTAAGTCCTTTTCCTGACTGACCGTTTTTGATTGTTCAATCATCGCCTGATCGACCCCTTTACATGGCACACCGCAGGCCGTCAGGGTATCGATCCAAATCGCTTCTAACCAAGAAAAGATCTCAATAATATTCTGTTTTGCCAGTGAATGTTCAGGTGGGATAAAAACCGTCACACTTAACATCCAGGGACCGGCCAGCACCGCGCCTCCACCGGAACGTCGTCGAACGAGCGGTAAGCCGGCATTTTCAGCCCGACTCAATTGACCAGTATCAGGGCGTTGAGAGCAACCCAGAATGACCGCCGCCTGATCATATTGCCACAGTAACACCTGCGGTTCTTCAACCCCCACTTCAAGCACTTCACTGATACGCTGCTGTTCATCAGGCATCGAACCGATGACCATTGACTGAAAATTGTTGTCCATAATGTCCCCCTAGCGTCAGAGGCAGGAAGATTAACCTATCTATACCCTTGGGAAAACCATTATCATGCGACTGTCAAAAACGGAACTTCAGTGATGCAAAAAGACTTTATCGATATTTATCAACAGGCCCTTTCCCGAAACGGCTATCAACAGGACCCGCAGCAACGCTTGCTGGCCGAAGCGCTTAATCAGTTCTATCAAGCGTTACAGTCCGGTGCGTCTCACAAACAACCAACACAAGGGATCTATATCTGGGGGCCCGTCGGACGAGGCAAAACCTTTCTAATGGACCTGCTTTTTGCCCATATCGCTGAAGCCACCAGCCTGCGCTACCACTTTCACCGCTTTATGGCTCAGATCCACCAGCAACTGCGCGAGCTGCAGGGTAAATCAGACCCGCTGGAATTGATCGCTAAAAAGCTGGCACGCCAATACCGGCTTATCTGTTTCGATGAGTTTTTCCTTAATGATATTGCCGATGCCATGATTCTAGGCAAACTGATTAAAGGGTTGCTCAAGCACGGCGTCATTCTGATCACCACTTCTAACAGACCACCGGAGAACCTCTGTAAAGACCCACTGTTTGAAGACCGAGTGAAACCAATTATTGCGATGATTAATCAGCAGATGCAGATCTTTAATCTTGCAGGTGACACCGATCATCGACTGCGCTCTCTGACGCCCGCCCCCTGTATTTTCTATCCGGGCGATCAGCATCAATCTTCTGACACGGACCAGCAGTTAACTCAACTCTATACCCATATCAGCCAAGCAGCCCCCTGCTCCGATGAGGTAGCCGTTTTACAACGCCCCATACCGGTTAGAGGGATGAGTGCAGATTGTATCTGGTTTGATTTTGAACATATCTGTATGGGCGCGCGCAGCCAGATGGATTACATCGATCTGGCCAACCGCTTTAAGCATATTTTTGTCAGTCAGATCCCGCGCTTGGGTAGCCACAGCCGAGAACAGATTAAAGCCCGCGGCACAGAAGATGGCATTGAGGCGGTTAAAGCCGGAGAGCGGCAGGTTTTACTGGGCAGTATGGATGATCCCGCGCGCCGCTTTATTAGTCTGGTTGATGAACTTTATGATCGTAACATTAATCTATTTCTCAGCCTTGAGGTCCCATTAGAGGAACTCTACGGCGAGGGTAGTTTGATCTTTGAATTTGCCCGGACATACAGCCGCCTAACAGAGATGCAGTCGCTGGAATATCAGCAATCAACCTCGATGACTTAAGCCCATTAATGCCGCTTTGATAGGAACAACTTTCATGACCACACTATTACGTTTTTTCTTTCAGGGTTTACTGATTCTGCTGCCGTTTGTGCTCACGATCTATCTGGTCTTTTTAATCTTTACTGCACTGGATGAAACGCTATTTTCCGCAGCAGGCTCACTGCTTAGCTACTTTATACCAGGGCTACAAGCCGGTGCCACCGAAACGCTACTGGGTATCCTGCTCACCGTTGCCATTATTATTCTCACCGGCATTGCAGGCTCACTCTACCTCACTCGCTTTTTGATGAATATCATCGGCGCACTGATGGAGCGAATCCCCGTCGTAAAGCTGCTCTACAACTCCCTAAAAGATCTGTTCCAAGCGCTGCTGGGGGATCAAAAAAGCTTTGATAAACCCGTGATGGTCTATTTAAACCAAGAAAAAACCATCAAGGTCATGGGGTTTATCACCTGTGAAGATATGAGTAGCTTTGGCTTGGATCAAGATGTTTCAGTCTACTTACCGGACTCATACAATTTTTCTGGCAACCTAATTATTGTTCCCCGGGATCTAGTCGTGCCATTGGATGTCAGCGCCGGTAAAGTTACCACCTTTATTGTCAGCGGCGGCGTATCGACCACCGACAAAACCTCTTAACCGCGATGATCACTGACAAAGGGGTTAGTTTTACGCTCATGGCCTAGGGTCGACATCGGCCCATGGCCTGGAATAAAGGCCACTGAATCGCCTAGCGGGAACAGCTTACCTTTAATCGAGTTGATCAATGTTCCGTGATCCCCTTGAGGGAAGTCCGTGCGCCCGATCGAGCCTTGAAACAACACATCGCCCACCTGCGCTAACTGACTTTCTGGGCTATAAAACACGACATGACCAGGGGTATGACCCGGGCAATGTAATACCTCAAGCGTTTCATTACCAACCGTGACTTTATCACCATCCTCAAGCCAGCGATCCGGCGTAAAAATTTCCACCTGGGGAAAACCAAACATCTGACTTTGCTGAGGTAAGCCATCAATCCAAAACTGATCTCCTTTATGCGGTCCCTCGATAGGCACACCGGTACGCTTTACCAACTCAGCGGTACCGCCGGCATGATCAATATGAGCATGGGTCAGAAGTATTTTTTCCAACACCAAACCGAGCTCTTCTAGCTTAGCCATCACCTTATCGATATCGCCACCGGGATCGACCACCGCCGCTTTTTTACTCTCATCACACCACAACAGGGTGCAGTTCTGCTGGAATTGAGTCACCGGAATAATACTGTATTTCATAGAGATGCCGTGATGGTTGAAAAGTGTTCCCGCAGTATACCTATTTCTGAACTATCCTTCGATGTACGAGGCGGACAAACAAGATCCGCCGGCAATAGCATTCAGAACCGATGGTTGACTCTGAAGGAGGTTAGTTCGATGTCTGTATCTCCAACCCTACAAACATTTCTTAATCAAGGCGATATCCCCTACCGCCTTATTCGACACCCTTATACAGAAACATCACTCAGTTGTGCACTTGCCGCCCATGTACCCGCACGACAAATGGCGAAAGGAGTGGTGCTGAGCGATGACGAAGGTTTTATGATGGCCGTCGTCCCCTCTGACCGGCGGGTCGATCTAGATGCGATCAATCAAACGATGGGCCGAATCTTTTCACCCGCCGCGCAACGGGATGTGAAGATTCTGTTTCGCGATTGTAATAAAGGTGCGGTTCCTGCACTGGGGCAAGCCTACAATGTGCCGGTGATCTGGGACGATCACTTAGCAAATGAACCTGATTGTTATATGGAAGCAGGGGATCATCAAGATCTGCTCTGCTTCTCACAAACGACATTCAAACGAGTCATGTCAGAAAAACCCCACGGCATGATCAGCCACTAACGAAAATAATTAAAACCATCGGGATGGCTCCATCCCGATAAAATACCCGTTATATATTTACCCTGCTCGGCCAGCTATGCGATAGTGACAACCCATTCCTATAAGTGCCGCTGGAGAGAGCAATGAAAAAGTTGAAGCATGAAGCTGAACTGGTTAAAGAAGCGATTCGTATTGGTGGTGTCTACATGGTGAAACGTGGTGCTGGGCAATTTGAAGCTACCGATAGCGCCAGCAATAAAATCACCGCCATTTACCGACTATTGGTGCTGGATAAATTGATTCAACCATTAGCTAAAGGCGATGAGAGCGAGCCGAATATGAAACACAAACTCGCCCTGTGGATAAGTCGCCAACTCCCTAAAGGCCATCCATTGCTGGAGGAGTGATATGCCGAGCATCTATCTAGCGGGACCGGATGTGTTCTGGCCCAATGCCATCGAACTGGGTGCAGCCAAAAAACAGTGTTGTCAACAATATGGCTTTGAAGGACTCTTTCCGCTGGATAACACTCTCGACCTATCTTCGTTATCCCCTTATCAAGCTGGGCTGGCAATCTATCACGCCAATATAGCGTTAATGGACCGCTGTGACCTGATCATCGCCAATATGACACCGTTCAGAGGCCCAAGTATGGATGTCGGTACAGCGTTTGAAATGGGGTATATCACCGCCCTCAACAAGCCCGTCTGGGGTTATTCACTGGATGGGCGACTGTATAGTGACAGAGTCGATGGCATAGAAACCGATGCCGATGGCTTGAGTATTGAAGCGTTCGACATGGCCGATAACCTGATGATGATTGGCGCATTGGAACAACGGGGCGGGTTCATCACCGAGCCAAACAGCCAAACCATCGATAACCACCTCGCCGTATTTGAAAAACTACTGCGACAGATACACAAAAGCCGCTAATATCAGCGGCTTTTTCTGTTCTAATCAATCACAGCGTTAAACAGGAACTTCATTACACCTTGTGATAAATCTCTGCACCGGTCTCTTTAAACTCCTGAGATTTTTCCTGCATCCCTTTATCGGCTGCGGCCTGTATCGATGCGATTTGGCTTGCATCCAAATCACGGACTTCCTGAGAGATTTTCATCGAACAGAACTTAGGCCCACACATCGAGCAAAAATGCGCCACCTTGGCGGATTCCTTTGGCAAGGTTTCATCGTGATAGGCCCGAGCCGTATCGGGGTCTAGACCAATATTAAACTGATCTTCCCAGCGGAACTCGAAGCGTGCTTTGGACATCGCATTATCACGAATCTGAGCACCCGGATGTCCCTTAGCCAGATCGGCAGCATGAGCGGCGATCTTATAGGTGATGATACCGGTTTTAACATCATCTTTATTCGGCAACCCTAGGTGCTCTTTCGGTGTGACATAGCAAAGCATGGCACAGCCATACCAACCGATCATCGCCGCACCGATGCCTGAGGTAATATGATCATAGCCAGGAGCAATATCAGTAGTCAGAGGTCCCAAGGTATAGAATGGCGCTTCATGACACTCGGTCAACTGCTTATCCATGTTCTCTTTGATCATATGCATCGGCACATGTCCCGGACCTTCAATCATCACCTGCACATCGTGCTTCCAAGCAATTTTGGTCAGCTCACCAAGGGTTTCAAGCTCTGAGAATTGAGCTTCGTCGTTGGCATCATAGACCGAACCTGGACGCAGACCATCCCCAAGAGAGAAGGAGACATCGTAGGCTTTACAGATCTGACAGATATCTTCGAAATGCGTGTAAAGGAAGTTCTCTTCGTGGTGCGCCAAACACCATTTAGCCATGATAGAGCCACCGCGGGAGACGATACCGGTCATCCGCTTCGCCGTCATCGGTACATAGCGCAGCAAGACACCAGCATGAATGGTAAAGTAATCCACCCCCTGCTCTGCCTGCTCAATCAGCGTATCGCGGAACACTTCCCAGTTAAGGTCTTCAGCCACGCCACTGACTTTCTCCAGTGCTTGATAAATCGGTACGGTACCAATAGGTACAGGGGAGTTACGCAGAATCCATTCCCGGGTTTCATGGATATTTTTACCGGTAGACAGATCCATAATGGTATCCGAGCCCCAACGGATACCCCAAGTCATCTTCTCGACCTCCTCTTCAATAGAAGAACTCAGTGCCGAATTACCGATGTTGCCATTAATTTTTACCAAGAAATTACGGCCAATAATCATCGGCTCAACTTCGGGGTGGTTAATGTTAGCAGGAATAATTGCCCGACCTTCGGCCACTTCTTGGCGAACAAACTCAGGGGTTATCTCATCAGGAAGCTTCGCCCCGAAGCTATGCCCAGGATGTTGCTGCGCGACAACATTACCTTCAGCACGGGATTTCGCCAACTTCATATTCTCACGGATGGCGATGAACTCCATCTCCGGCGTGATAATCCCTTGGCGGGCATAATGCAACTGAGTCACGTTTTCACCCGGTTTAGCTTTTAACGGCTTACGGGTCAATTCAAAACGTAAGTTATCCAAACGCAGATCTTGCTCACGGGCACGGCCGTACTCCGAGCTTAGGCCCTCCAAACGTACAGTATTATTACGTTCAGCAATCCAGTCAGCACGCAACGGCGCCAAGCCTTTACGCACATCGATGTTAGCCTCAGGGTCGGTATAAGGGCCCGAGGTATCATAGACATACAGCGGGTCGTTCTTTTCACCGCCCATATCAGTCGGTGTATCATCCAAGGCAATTTCACGCATCGGTACTCGCACATCAGGGCGAGAACCCTCAACGTACACCTTACGGGAGTTGGGAAACGGCTGAACAGAGGCTTCATCAACCTGAGCGCTGCGACTGAGAACGGTTTGATTATCTGACATCGTATTACCTGTGTTTTGATTTTCTTGTTATAAAATTCCAGCTAAAAACAGCTGGTTACCCTTATGAGTAGTAATGCTGCAGCCGATTCTGCAGACTTAAATTTATGCTGATAGCCACGCTGTACACCCTGACCGCCAACGAATAGCCGCTGCGCACTCAAAACCTCGTCTTTTAACCCGGGTGTCTGAGTCGTTCGTGGGTAGCACAATAGTTTGGCAGCTAAGCCGAGAGTTAGAGCGATCAATGGTATTGTTGAAACGAGCCACATCACCTTTTTCAATGAGCAAGGCCGACTTATTAACGAAAGTGTTAGGTTTATATAGAATCAGGCCCGTAGCGACACGGTCACCCCGGTCTGCGATGACTGGCTTGACGATAGGATTGAACACAACAGAAAAAATAACCTGCACGGTCAGGTCTGGTTTGACGAAGTTACGCACTAAGGCAAACAAAGCTTTGAGGCTTGCTCGAATAGAGACACTTGCACCCTTGAGGGCAGCAGTCGTATGTATGATAGAAATGTTTGTTTCAGACATCTGTACAGACCTAGCTTATGAGCTAAACCGTGTACAAAAAAAAGACAGCATGGCGGTTTATCTCGATTTCCTACGCCGGTATTAACCGGATCAGGTTCGCGGGTTATTGGTCTATTTAAGTCCAACTCTCAGCCCAAAGGGCACCCCGACAAGATGCTGAATAGTTTATGTGCAAGTTTTATAGATGTCCATCTTTCAACAAAAAAATGACAGGTGAGCCTTTTCAGACCACCTGAACTCAATACTTATTCCCCACTCACAACAAAAATAAGACTTTTTCCTATATCTCCATATCTATGCTTCGATCATTATGTGCTTCAGGAAGTAACAATGTTCTGGATAGAACACAGGACGGCCACGATACGCGGAACAGGAAGCATGGATTGCTGGCATGATGCCTTGGATTAACCGCACGGAAAACGGATGCCATATAAAGAGAGTGCTTAAGGGGAATTAAGCGCTCTTTTTTTATCTTCACAATTAGCGCTAAGTAAAATATCCATCACCATAGAAATAGGATTTTTTCCTATGGTGCTTAAAGCCGCTAAATAGGATACTGATTTTGACGGATCGATGGCCTTCACGGATGAAGGAAGGATGAACAAAGGATTGTCGCTTAGCAAACACTGATGAAAGGGATATAAGGATATCACGGCGGGAAGCCGGATAAGTTTCATCACAAACGGATTTAATAATAGTGATGCTAGGCATGTAAAAGAGAGCACTTAAGTGAAACTGAGTGCTCTCTTTTTTATATCTGCAATTTAACTTGCAAGCGTTAAGCTAAACAAACGATAACTAACTCAACGCTTGAGGTTCCAACTGATCGAACAAACGCTCTTGCCAAAGCGCTTGCGCTAATTCAGTGGGAGTTTGAGCGCGGCCGTCATGTATCCAACCAGCTAACGCTGCCGCCACATCCGGGTAAACCACCGGTTCCGGCGATGGCTGTTGTACCCAGCGATAAAACTGCTCCGCCTGTAGTTCAGAAAATACCTCGGCAAGACCTAAATGCTGTAACACAGCGGCATTGGAGACCTGCTCAGGTTGCCCTGACAAAGGTTTCGTTAGTAGCTTTTTACCCGCCTGTAACACCTCACTGGATAAACCAAAACCACTATTGGCAATAACCCCTTCACAACAGGCTTGAGCTTGGCGAAACGCCTCACGAGATAGCGGTCGCCAAAGAATATGGCCGTCATCTTCAGGCTGATCGATATCGCAATAAACATGAAATTCAAATTCACTAAAGGGTAATAACCACTGGCGAATCTGCTGACGCTCTTCAAATGGCAAATAGACCAGAATCATGCCCGCCTGCTGACTAGTCGGGTAAGGCTGAGGTTCTATTAACGGCGGTAAAATCGGCCCATTAAAGTGATGCCAATGCAATCCTATCCCTTGCTGTACCGGGGCAAAAAAACGGATCATTGGCAGCATAATACGCCCAACGCCCGGCCCCGGGAGCGGATAACGAAAGGCGTATTGATGAGCGATACCAATACAGGGTTTCTTTTGTAGCTTCGCTGCCCAAGCGGTAATAGGCTCAAAATCACTGATAATCAGATCATACCCCTGCAGATCCAGCGCCCGAATATCACGAACCAACTGTATAAAGTTATTCTGTCTAAGGCTGCGCCAACGATCAATCCGCCCATCTTTAACGCTAAAGGTTAAACCACGACGCACCTGATAATCACCGAAAGGTTCCATATTAAAGAGTTTCTCAGGAGGCCGACCGCTAAACAGGAAATCAACCTCGATCCCCTCTTTTAACAAAGCCGGCGCCATCACTCTAGCCCGGGTAATATGACCATTCCCCGTCGCCTGAACACCATAAAGAATTTTCATAACGGGTTTCCCCTGCAAAGACGAGATTCTAGAAGAGGTCTATCAGATTTAGACCAAGCGCAGCAGAAATCAGCCCGAGTGCCGCACCGGCGAGAATATCGGTCGGGTAATGCACGCCGAGAAAGACCCGTGCCAACGCAATAAGCCCAGCTAAGGTATAGGCCAGCACCATAAAGGCGGGATAATAAACCGCCAATAGCGTAGCAAATACGAACGCTGCCGCGGCATGGCCTGAAGGCAAGCTGAACTTATCTGAAGGGATTATTTGAGGAGTAACATCCGCAAAACGATCACAGGGTCGGTCACGTTTGATGAGTTGTTTTAAGCAGAGATAAATCGGCAGTTCAATCGCAAAGACAAACAAGCCCGCTAGTAGAAACTCACTGCCATGCAATGGCTCTAACCATGCGAGCAGTAAGCCAATAATGAGATAGAGGCTACCATCCCCTAACTTGGAGATGAGTCGACTCAAGGTGGGCATCACCGGTAATCGGCAGGTACCAAAGCAGAGGTAATAGAGGGAAACATCGAAAGCGGCTAAACGTTGTTGAAATGCACTCATGGTTCTGAACCCAATGTTTGCTGTTTGACAACATTTTCGCTCAGAGACTGTTACAAAGTGGTGAACAAGGATTTACGCTTCGGTGACAGGCTCTTTCTCTACGGCACTAATCGCTGTCACCGATGCTGAAATTTTCCGCAATAACGCCGGTGTAATTAAATCGGGTTTTAACGGACGGCTAAATAGATAGCCCTGTGCATGCTGACATCTCAACCCGAACAAGATTTGATATTCTTCATCGGTTTCCACGCCTTCCACGATAACATCCATATTTAAAGCGTTCCCCATCTGCAACGAAGCCTTAACAATTTGCAGGCTGGAGTAATCATGGGTGATGCCGCGAATAAACCCTTGGTCGAGCTTAAGCTTGGTTACCGGTAACTCTTTTAAATAGAGTAACGATGAAAAACCCGTACCAAAATCATCGATCGAAAAACACACGCCCCGCTGGGTCAGTTTGCTCATCGTCTCTTTCGCCTGCACACGATCCCCAAGAAACACAGATTCGGTGATCTCTAACTCAAGTTTCTCAGCGGGGAAGCCACTTTGTTCCAGCGCATTTAACACTTTGCTCGCAAAATCCGATTCAACAAACTGCTTCACGGATACATTCACCGCCAAGCGATCGAAGCTCAATCCCTGTTTAAGCCATTCACAGCCCTGCTTACAGGCTAACTGCAGTACCCGGTCGCCTAGGGTCACAATTAACCCTTCCTGTTCGGCGAGGGCAATAAATTTATCCGGTGGGATATTGCCAAACACCGGGTGACTCCAACGGGCAAGCGCTTCAAAACCCATCACTTCACCGCTACGCAGAGCGATCTGCGGCTGATACTCAAGATAAAATAGATCTGAAGACAAGGCGCCCGCCAAGGACACCACTAACTGTTGATTTTCGTGCAGTTGATCACTCATGTCGGAAGTGTAAAAAAAGTAGCTGCCGGCATTTTTCTTTTTCGCTTCATGTAGTGCAAGATCTGCCTGTTCAAGCAGTCGCAGGGGGTCATTAAGCTCCCCTTCTTGTATCGAAATACCCGCCGTTGCGGTCAAAGAAAAGCTCTGATCACCAGAAACAATAGGCAAGCTAATCTCGGCGATTAAACGATCGGCAAACTGGCTCAAAGAGGTCCGGTTAGCAGAGTGTCGAAGCAATACGGTAAACTCATCGCCGCCATTACGGGATAGCACCGAACCGCCACTCAAGCGCGCCTGGAGCCGCTCACTCATGTGCCTAAGAACATAGTCTCCCATTTTCTGGCCGTGAAACTCATTGATCAGGCTAAAGTTATCTAAGCCGATTAAAATAACACAGGTGGTTTGCTCTTCTGAGCAAGGTAAACGGATATATTCTGCCAGCGTTTCCGCCATAAATTGCCGGTTGTAAGCGCCGGTTAACTCATCATGGTAGGCAAGAAAACTCACCTCTTTCTGAATCTCTTTACGATAGGAAACTTCTCGTTTCAGAGAACGGTTCCATAGAATAACAATCAACAGCAGCACACTGGTTAAACCAAAACCAACCACGACCAACCATTGCGTCAGTGTTTTAATATCGACCCGCTGAGTATCTTCTGGGGTTAACCAACGGTTGGCGATCTCCTGTCGTTGCTCTGGGGTAATAGAGGCCATCGCTTTATCGACTAAGATGCCCATCATCGGCTTATCGTTACGTGTACCAAAGGTCAGGTGATAATCAAACCCCACATTACCTACGATACTAATATTATCGATGCCATCTTTTACCGAATAGAAATAACCTGCAGCAGCAGAGCCGCCCACAGCCTCAACTTGACCGGCCCCCAGTAAGTTGAAAGCAGCCCGCAGGGTTGGTGTTGCAACAAGATCAATCTCAGGATAGTTACTGCGGATATAATTTGCTAACGCTGTTCCCTCAGGCACGGCAAAGCGCTTGCCGGCAAAGTCAGACATTTCTGCCTGACTAAAGCGGCCTTTCTGGGTGTATATTTTATTCGATAGATGTGAATAGACGCGGGTGAAATTTAGGTAATGATGACGATCTTCTGTCTCACTGACAGCCACCGCAATATCAACCGTACGGGCTTTCGCCGCCACCATTAAGGCACCGTAACTTTCAAACACCTGATGTTGAAAACCGGCCCCTAAAGCATCTTCAATCAAGTTAAGATAGTCCATCGACAGGCCTTGAAGCCTGCCATCCTCACCACGTTTAGATAGATAGGGAGGCATCACCACCACACCGACCTTCATCGAGGCGCGGTGCATCTCAAGCCATTGAGATTCTTGCTCTGTTAGATCAATTTGAGCGGTCGCCGTAAGCGACACTATCATTAGAAAAACTGACACCAGTAAAGGTGCCAGTTTAGCACGTAGAGTAGCCGTCATATTTATTCTTGTAATTACTCTTATCCTAAAGAATATTAACGACTAGGGTTGCAACCAGTCTGCAATAATATCGGCTAATTTAAGCGGCGCAGTCAGCGGCATCATATGACCCTCGCCCGGCACACTCACTAGCTCTATGGGCTGCTCGGCTTCAAAGATAACCCGGCGCGCATAGCCAATAGACAATACTTCATCTTGGTCGCCTTGCACAATCGCTATCTCAAACGGATAACGTTTTTTCATAATGCCGGCTTTACGACTAAACACACTGGCCAACGTTTTAAAGGGATAATCGAGCACTAGCATCGGATCTTGGTTAATTAACCGACCAGCGGGATGCCCTGCTAATAGCTCATGATAATCCACCAGCCAAGAGAGGGGCAAACGAACCGAAGGAAACAGCATAGCGCTGCCCCAAGTCCACTGCCAACCGATAAAATGAAACAGATCCGGAGGCACTTCCGTGGTTAATAAAGTGCCACAAACCACCTTCGTGATACGCTCATCATGCTCTGCCGCAGCCACGGCTAACAGCGCACCCACAGAGTAACCATACATGTAGAATGGACCAGCATAACGCTGCTCCAAAGCATCAATGACTTCAGAGACACTCGTTTGCACACTTTCAACGGTGTAAGCCCCACGCTCCCCCCGGAATAACCATGCCCGGGTGGGTCAATCGCAACGACATTAAAACCTCGATCAGAAAGGTGACTCAGCATCGCCGCATAAAGCTCACCATAGGTACCGATACCCGGTAGAAACAGTAGCACCGGAGAATCCGCATGATGTTCATAGACTTCACAATGAATCGGCAATTCACCGACATGGAAGGTTTTACGTTTGACGAGAAAGGGTTCGCTCCCCAAAGCCTTCTGTAAATCTTCCCGCGTTGAGTTAATTTCACCACCTTTAGGGGTAGGTTTCAAAAGAGGTTCTATCGTTTCCATCAATGTTGACACTCCGGACAGTAAACAGTGGATCGCTGACCGAGACGTATCTCTTTCAACGTTGACTTGCAGTGATGGCATAACTCACCACCACGACCGTACACGTTCAGTTGTTGCTTAAAATATCCGGGCTTGCCATCACCACCGACAAAATCTTTCAATGTTGTACCTCCCTGTTCTATTGCTCGGGCCAACACCGACTTAATCTCATCAACGAATCGACTCAGTCTGGCGGCAGAAATATTCCCTGCGGCCCGTTTAGGATGAATGCCTGCACTAAAGAGTGCTTCGTTAGCGTAAATATTACCCACGCCTACGACAACCTGACTATTCATAATGAACTGTTTGATCGCCTGCTTTCGCCCAGCGCAACGCTGTTGCAGATAACTGGCTGAAAAATCACTACTCAGAGGCTCTGGCCCCAACTTTTCCAGCAGCGAATGTGATTCACCTAACGGTTGCCACAATACTGAGCCAAATCGACGCGGATCTGTCAGTCGCAATGCCATACCACTATCGAGAACCAGATCGACATGATCATGATAAGCCGCTGGCTGCTCGGCACTGACCATATAGAGACTACCAGACATCCCCAGATGAATCATTACTGCACCCCGGGGAAGATGAATTAAAAGGTATTTCCCCCGCCGAGTCACCGAACTCACCTGACCGTTAACGACCCATTCTGCCAGCTGTTCCGGTATTGGCCAGCGCAACTTCGGCTGGCGAATGGTAACAGCGGTAATCGTGCGTCCCTCTATGTGAGGTTCAATACCGCGACGGGTGGTTTCAACTTCAGGTAATTCAGGCATATTCTCTAAACTTTAGGTTAATCAGCGCTATGCTAAGGATCGCAGGCACAAAAAAACCCGGACTAGGCCGGGTTTTTTGTCTAGCCAAGATTATTATTACTTAATCTTCGCTTCTTTGTACATAACATGCTGACGTACAACAGGATCGAATTTCTTCATTTCCAGCTTGTCAGGGGTAGTACGTTTGTTCTTAGTAGTGGTGTAGAAGTGACCAGTACCAGCAGATGAAACCATCTTAATTTTATCGCGCATAATCGTGCTCCTTAAACTTTAATGCCGTTCTTACGAACATCAGCCAGCACAACATCGATACCTTTCTTATCGATGATACGCATACCTTTAGAAGAAACGCGCAGACGTACAAATTTCTGCTCGCTTTCTACCCAGAAACGGTGCCAGTGCAGGTTCGGCAAAAAGCGACGACGTGTGCGGTTCAATGCGTGGGAAACGTTGTTTCCTGCTACAGGGCGTTTACCTGTAACCATGCAAACTCGAGACATGACAAATACCTTACTTATAGTTTATGTAACTTCTATCAGATACTTATTGGATCAGAAGCGATACGTCCCAGATAAATAGGGCCGCTTCATTATCCTCAGGCGGAGCGTCCAAACCAAAGACTCAAATCCCGTACCGGTGGATAGAAGAGCGCGCATTGTACAGAAAACAAACGCCACTGGCTATACAGGCTGAGTATTTTTTATTCTGCCTCAAATCATCCCTCTTTCAGCGAGGGAAACCGTCACGCCTGCGCCCACCACCATATGATCCAACAGGCGAATATCAACCAAATTTAACGCCTCTTTAATGCGTAAGGTGATGTTCTGATCCGCCAGACTCGGCTCGGCCACACCGGAAGGGTGGTTGTGCGCCAAAATAATAGCCGCCGCATTATGCTGTAGCGCCAGTTTCACCACTTCCCGGGGATGCACCGTCGCGCTATCGATCGTCCCCTGAAACAACTCCTCATAGCAGATCACTCGATGTTGGCTGTCTAGCAATAAGCAGGCAAACACCTCTCGGCTTCGATCACTTAACTGCAGTTGTAGATAATCCCGAACTAAGTCCGGTGATGTCAACGCAGAATCTCGCTGCAACTGTTCGGCATAGCAGCGTCGGCTAATCTCCAGCACGGCCTGCAGCTGAACATACTTTGCAGGCCCCAACCCAAGTTCGGCGCAAAAGGTCGCTTGATCCGCATTTATTAACGCCCGTAAACCACCAAAACGGCGCAACAGTCGACGAGCAAGATCCACCGCACTACAGCCTTTGACGCCGGTGCGCAAAAAAATAGCCAGTAGCTCGCCATCCGATAAACTTGCCGCGCCCTGATGTAATAGCTTCTCCCGGGGACGCTCCGCTTCGGGCCAGTCAGTAATCGCCATATTCACATCCTTGTGTCATTTAATCTCATTTTGACCTAACTCATCTGAGTGTAGACCAGCCCTCCGTGTGCCGCCGTGGGAATGTAACTCGACCGGAGATAGTGGTATCTTATGCTCCCTCAATGACCCTATATATGCAGATATAAAGTTATCCGGTATGCAAAGACTCACGAACAGACAGATTGTTTTAGGTATCACGGGTGGTATTGCCGCTTATAAAAGCGCAGAACTGACTCGCCTATTAAAAGGCGCAGGGGCTGATGTTCAAGTGGTCATGACCCCTGCCGCGATCGAATTTATTACGCCACTGACATTACAGGCACTCTCTGGCAACCCGGTACACTTGCATCTACTTGATCCCGAAGCCGAAGCCGGCATGGGTCATATTGAACTGGCTAAATGGGCCGATATGATCCTTATCGCTCCCGCCAGTGCTGATTTTATGGCACGACTCAATAGCGGCCATGGCAATGACCTCCTGAGCACTCTCTGCTTAGCAACCGAAGCCCCTGTCGTACTTGCACCCGCAATGAATCAAGCGATGTGGCGTGACCCACAGACCCAAGCAAACGCCACCAGCTTAGCAGCAAAAGGGGTTCGTCTGCTTGGCCCCGGCGTCGGTGAACAAGCTTGTGGTGATACCGGTCCCGGCCGCATGTTGGAACCACTTGATATCGCCAGCCAAGCGGCCGCACTGTTTGATCGCGGCTTACTGACAGGCAAGCGGGTTGTTATCACCGCCGGCCCCACCCGTGAAGCATTAGATCCGGTGCGCTATATCAGTAATCACAGCTCTGGCAAGATGGGTTACGCCCTCGCTGAAGCCGCCATTGATGCCGGCGCACAGGTGACGCTCATTAGCGGCCCCGTCAACCTGCCAGCACCACCCCGGTGCCAACGGGTTATGGTTGAAAGTGCGGAACAGATGCTGGCCGCCTCACTGGAAAACATCGATCAATGTGATATTTTTATCGCCTCAGCTGCCGTCGCCGATTACCGTCCCTCTGCTGTTGCCGAGCATAAGCTGAAAAAAGGCAAAGAGGAGATCATGGAACTCCACCTGATCAAAAATCCCGATATCGTCGCCACCGTAGCCGCGTTGGCAAACAAACCATTCACCGTCGGCTTTGCCGCCGAAACCCGGGATGTGGTTCATTACGCCCAGGATAAATTAACCCGGAAGAAGCTCGATCTTATTATTGCTAATGACGTCTCCCGCAGCGATATCGGTTTTAACAGCGATGATAATGCCGTCACAGTGGTCAGCCATGATCAGGTGCAGCAAGTGCCGCTATGCAGTAAACGCCAGCTAGCCGGTAAGTTAATCGATATTATTGCCGCCCAACAGCCACGCTGAATCAGGAAACCGTTAACCGTTGAAGTCACAGCAACTCAATCCGGCAATCTTTCGCGCCTATGATATTCGCGGTGTCTACCCCGACAGTCTTAATGCCGCTAGCGCACTGCTGATCGGCCAGGCGATCGGCAGTGAGGCCCTTGAACGAAAGCAGAAAGCGATCTGTGTGGGCTATGATGGTCGATTATCCAGCCCCGACCTCAGTCAGGCGTTAATCCGAGGCTTATTACGCAGCGGCATTGATGTTATCGAGCTAGGTATGATACCGACCCCAGCGCTATATTTTGCGACTCACGCACTGCATACGGGCTCAGGCGTTATGGTCACCGGCAGTCACAACCCTGCCGACTATAACGGTTTCAAAATCATGCTCGGTGGTCATACGCTCTCGGGGGACGAGATCCGCGGGCTTTACCAGCGTTGTATGGCCGATGAGTTAGCTCAAGGTAGCGGCTCCTTAAAACAGCAGACAATCGATACACGCTACCTTACACGGCTGTTAGAGGGCCGCCAGCGACATAGACCGCTGAATGTCGTCGTCGATTGCGGCAATGGTGTACCAGGCCCCTTTATTGTTGCACTCCTGCAACAGTTTGGTTGCCAAGTTACACCCCTTTACTGCGATGTTGATGGTCACTTTCCTAACCATCACCCCGATCCAGAAAAACCTGAAAACCTGATCGACCTAATCACTAAAGTCCGTGAACTCAAAGCAGATATTGGTTTAGCCTTAGATGGCGATGGTGATCGCCTCGCCGTCATCAGCAATCAGGGGGAGATCATCACCCCGGATCAGCTTATCTGTTTGTTTATTCAAGACCTGCTGCAGCGTCGCCCCGGCGTTGAAATCGTCTATGACGTAAAGTGCTCGCTCAATTTAGGTTTATTGATCGATAAACTCGGCGGTATCGGCGATATGTGGCGTTGTGGCCATTCGATGATCAAGAACCGAATGCGCCAGACCGGCGCACTCTTTGGCGGCGAATTCAGCGGCCACCTGTTTTTCGCCGAGCAATGGTATGGCTTTGACGACGGCCTTTATGCTGCTATCCGTCTGCTGGAACTGCTCAGCAACAACGAACGCTCGGCAGCTCAACTGTTTAGTCAGTTTGCGCCACTGCCTTGCACCCCGATGATTAACATTGCTGTCAGTGATGAAGACAAATTTCAGTTGATCGATGAGATAAAAAAATCAGACTTTTCACCCGCCACCGTTCATGACATCGATGGCCTACGGGTGGAATACAACGATGGTTGGTTTGGTATTCGCCCCTCGAATACCACCCCTATGTTAACCTTAAGAATCGAAGCATTAACCGCCGCGGCACTCCAGCGAATCAGTCTTCAGGTGGAACAAACACTGAAACAGGTGATGCCAGACTTGCAAATACCTGAGTTAGCGGTTACAAACTACACAAACCCTACAAATAGAGACGATATAGATGCCACTGTCACGTAAAGAAGCGATCAATACCGCTAACGTGCTAAGCGAAGCACTCCCTTATATTCAGCAATTTTCGGGCAAGACCGTGGTGATCAAATACGGCGGCAACGCTATGATTGATGAAAAGCTGAAAGACAGCTTCGCCCGCGATATCGTGATGATGAAATTGATCGGCATTCACCCCATAGTGGTACATGGCGGCGGCCCTCAGATTGGTGAGTTACTGGACAAACTGTCGATTGAATCCCACTTTGTAAACGGCATGCGCGTCACCGATGCGAAAACCATGGATGTGGTGGAAATGGTGCTAGGTGGTATGGTCAACAAAGATATCGTCGGCCTCATTAATCGCAACGGCGGCAAAGCCATCGGCTTAACCGGTAAAGACGGCATGCTATTAGGGGCACGTAAATTGAAGGTGAAACACAAATCACCGGAGATGTCGGCACCTGAAATTATCGATATAGGCCATGTTGGCGAAGTCGATCATGTGAATACCAAAGTGCTCGACATGCTCAGCAACTCAGACTTTATCCCCGTCATTGCCCCGATTGGGGTTGGCAGCGACGGCGCGTCTTATAATATCAACGCCGACCTCGTGGCTGGTAAAGTCGCCGAAGTCTTGCAAGCAGAAAAACTCATCCTACTCACCAACATCAACGGTCTCTTAGATAAAGAAGGCAATGTTTTGACCGGCCTGACGACTCAAGAAGTCGATGAGCTGATTGAAGATGGCACGATCTACGGCGGCATGTTGCCAAAGATCGATTGCGCCCTCAGTGCGGTAAAATGCGGCGTCAACAGCGCTCATATTATCGATGGTCGTGTTGAGCACGCCTGCATTCTCGAGCTCTTTACCGATGAAGGTGTCGGTACACTGATCACCAACCAGACCCGCAAGGTACAAGAATAATGGCGGCAGAGGCAAAAGAGAAACCATCCCGGCGAGAGCAAATTTTGCAATCGCTGGCGATGATGTTGGAAAGCGATCCAGGAGCCCGGATTACCACCGCGGCACTGGCCAAGCATGTAGGCGTATCGGAAGCGGCACTGTACCGCCACTTCCCCAGTAAGGCGCGGATGTTTGAAGGGCTCATCACCTTTATTGAAGACACCATGTTTAGTCGAATCACGATTATTACCGGTTCGGATGCCAACGCACTCAAACAGTGTGAGCAGATCTTAACTCTGCTACTCGCCTTCGTTGAAAAAAATCCCGGTATGGCCCGTATTTTAACAGGGGATGCACTGTCCGGCGAAACCGACCGTTTACGCCAGCGTATCAATCAGTTTTTTGAGCGTATGGAAACCCAGCTAAAGCAGATAATGCGAACTGCTGAGCAGACTGAAGGATTGCGAACCGAGCTGCCAACCGGGGCAACCGCTAACCTTATGCTAGCCTGCGCCGAAGGACGCATTCGTCAATTTGTCCGCACTGAATTTAAAGCGAGACCCACACTCAACTGGGCCGATCAGTGG
Organism: Amphritea sp. GJ51-11; assembly: GCF_055808735.1. NCBI lineage: Bacteria > Pseudomonadati > Pseudomonadota > Gammaproteobacteria > Oceanospirillales > Oceanospirillaceae > Amphritea > Amphritea sp. GJ51-11. The sequence goes on from NZ_CM147881.1 coordinate 3,349,356, forward strand.
GGCATTTTAGCCGCGGCGGCGAGTCGATAAGCTGGCTAAGGCTCCTATTCAATCGCTCTACCACTAAAAGGTGCTATTCAGTAGGCCTTTGAGATTGACGCAACATGCTTATCGAACAACTCAGCTTGGTCTTTATCTCCCTGCTAGCCAATGGTCTTTCGGCCATGGCTGGCGGTGGTGCGGGTTTACTGCAACTCCCAGTATTACTGTTTCTCGGGCTAAGCTTCAGCAGCGCCTTAGCAACCCATAAAATCGCCAGTGTCGCATTAGGTATCGGTGCCACCTTACGCCACCTACGCGAGAAATCCCTCGATCGCAGCTTCTGCCTGTTTATACTGGCTTGCGGTCTCCCCGGCGTCATACTCGGTGGCATTCTCGTCTTACAACTGCCGGAATCCTTAACGATCCTTAGTCTCGGCTTACTCACTTCAGGCTTGGGCCTATATTCTATCTTTAAAGCCCAGTTGGGCATGACCCTTGAACCCCGCAACCGTGACTTTTATGGCATGCTGATTGGTGGTCTAGTCTTGGGATTAATCGGTATTCTTAATGGTTCACTCACCTCAGGCACCGGTTTATTCGTGACTCTCTGGCTAGTGCGCTGGTTTGGGTTGGACTACAAATCTGCGGTTGCCTACGTATTGGTGCTCGTGGGTTTATTTTGGAACGGCTCCGGCGCAATCACGGTCGCCTTACAACAACCCCCTCACTGGGAATGGTTACCGGCATTAATTACCGGAGCGGTTATCGGTGCCTATACCGGTACTCATCTAGCCCTGAGCCGTGGCAATGACTGGGTTAAGCGTGCCTTTGAAACACTGACCATCGTAGTGGGTATTAAACTAATCTATGATGGCCTGATGATGCTCTAACTCCCGATTAAAACCGAATACAGAAACCTCTACACAAGGCGATAGCTTGTTTGCTAAGACCACGGGCCATCGCAGCCAGAGGCAACTCCGACAACAGCACTAATAAACCACGCCTGTAGGAGACCCTTCTCGGGGCAATAATGAATGGGGAAAAACAGATCGGATATTAAGAAGAATATCGTGCGATTGGCTTTTTAAACCTCACATTCACCCTAAGGCCGCGTTAAGACGGGCGTCTCTTTCGCGGAAGTTTGATCACGCAACGCTAGATGAGGCAGACAATGATCTTGCTGGTCACACGCAGGCGTTAATGTCTCGGCGAGTCGCTGAGCATCCACCAACCGTCGCGCCTCAGCTTGTTGTAATAAAAAACCACTCGGTGCGACCAACTGAACGCCCTGCTCACCCATTGCCGGTAACGCCTGCTGTAGATAACGAATGGTTACCGGGTAGGGATGGCAGATCAACACAGCAAAGCCTTGTTCCTGCGCTAGCTTGATACCATAGCGAAACTGCTTATCGACAAATGCAGTGGTCTGCTCATGATCGAGAAACACATCCCGCATCAGCCAAGGAATGCCACGGGAATAGGCCGACTTCCAAGCAACGGTTTGACTCGTGGTACGACTATCGAGAAAAAACAGCCCCTGCTCTGCCAGCACGCCCATCACCCAATCCATTTTCTGGCGACGCTGGGTTAACAAGCTACCCATATGGTTATTCACACCGGTCACATGAGGCACTGCGGCAATATCACTGCGCAGCACTTGTTCTAATTGCGTTTGATTGAGGCTGTCGGTCAGCGCGCCAGGCCCCAGTCGTAAATGAGCAGCATTGGCCATCGGAGCATGCAGCATCACCTCTTTTCCTTGACGGAAAGCCATCTCGGCGAGTGTGACACTATGGGGAGTATGGGGTAAAACAGAGTAAGCAATGGGACCGGGCAAGTTAATCGCTGCGATCCCTTTTTCCAAACTATTACCGATATCATCGATAATGATGATTAAGCGCGCCGATGCTGTGTCAGCCAAAACCGGCTGAGACAACATCGGTAGACTAAGCAGACTGGCAGCAAAGAAGAGGTTAAACCACCGCGGCCGCCAAAAAGCATTCACTGGATTGTAGATGCCGGCTGAACCTTGGTAGATTTAGCACCCGACCGCACCACCGCGAGCCCTTTCAATAGATTAAGCGCCTCATACAATTGGAAGTCATTCTCCACAATGGAAACCAAGGGTTCAGACGGATCATCGGCCTCGGCTTTAGCATTTTCAAGGTGGCCACTTAGATCCCGTTCTTTAATAAAATTACCGGACTCTTTAAGGTTCACATCTGCTTCAGCCACGTAGATATCTGGCACAATCCCCTGCGCCTGAATTGAACGTCCGAGTGGAGTGAAATAACGGGCCGTTGTGAGTTTTAGGGCACGGTCTTTAGTCAGCGGCAAAACGGTTTGCACCGACCCCTTGCCAAAGCTATCAACCCCCATAATAACGGCGCGGGACTGATCTTGTAGTGCACCGGCCACGATTTCAGAGGCAGAAGCAGAGCCCTGGTTAATGAGGACCACAATCGGCACACCATTATCGACAAGCGTCTTCTGTGTTGCATTATAACGCAGTTCAGAATTAGCCACCCGGCCTTCGGTATAGACAATCAGCCCTTGATCCATAAATGCATCACAGACTTCCACCGCGGCCCGCAGAACACCCCCGGGATTGTTTCTCAAATCGAGAACTACACCACTTAATTCACTTTGGCTTTGCAGCTTCTCTATCGCCAACTGTAAATCTTTACCGGTGTTAACTTGGAACTGTGTAATGCGCAGATAACCGATACCACCATCCAGCAAGCGCTGTTTCACACTGGCCACTCGGATAATATCTCTTACGACCACAATCTCGAGAGGCTTATCTTCGCCCTCACGCACTACGGTCAGAACCAGTTCAGAACCGGGTTTGCCACGCATCAGCTTTACTGCGTCCGCCAGCCCCATACCCTGTACCGGCTGGTCACCCAACTTGATAATCAGATCACCGGCTTTAACACCTGCTCGCTGAGCTGGGGTATCATCAATCGGCGCAATGACACGGATAAACCCATCTTCTACGCCGACTTCGATGCCTAAACCGCCAAACTCACCGCTGGTATGACTCTGCAGATCGGTAAAAGCATCAGCGCCAAGATAGGCCGAATGGGGATCAAGCCCCGCCAACATACCACGCACAGCATCTTCTAATAACTTAGCGTCATCAACCGGCTCGACATAAGAGTTTTTAATGCGTTCGAAAACTTCGGTAAATAACCGAATCTCTTCCAGCGGGATACTCTTAGCCGCCTCACTTTGAGGCGTAACATCCGCGGCAAACAGAGGTGTCGCGCCCCCGCTCAGCAGGCAGGTCAGCAGCAGAGGTTTAGTCAGGCTGGATAGCTGTTGCTTCAGCGTCATGGTTCATCCTTTTTTAGACATCTGTAAAATATAAAAGCAGCATAACCGCTACCACTACCTTCTCGCCAGCCATTTAAGCGGATCCGTTGAATTTCCCTTATAGCGAACCGCAAAATAGAGTCCGGATTCATCACTACCACCACTACTACCGACAGTAGCCAGTTGGTCTCCGGCGGAAACCCACTCGCCCACATCGCTTAACAGCGATTCATTGTGGCCATAAAGGCTCAAATAACCGGCACCGTGATCGACAATAATTAACAACCCATAGCCCCTTAACCAGTCAGAAAAGACCACCCGACCATGATGCACTGCCGTCACCGGCTGGCCCGTTTTCTGTGCCATCAACACGCCTTCATAGCGAATCCCGTCACGGGTGCTACCAAAACGACGACTGATCTTTCCCTTTGTCGGCCAAGGTAAGCGACCTTTTAGGTCACGAAACGCTTTTTCATCACTACCAATGGCGATTTTTTCAATCGACTGGCGAATCTGTGTCAGCAGCTTTTCAAGCCGCTGCTGATCTGCCTGCATCGATTTTAGCTTTTGGCTATCGGTATTCAGTTGATTTTGTAGTTGGCTCAAGGCCACTTGACGCTCTTTACGCACCGACGCTAGATCATCGGAACGCGCTTTCAGTAGATCGCGTCGGTCAAAAATACTTTGCTGCGCGGAACGAATCGCCTGCTCCGCCTGTTCTAATCGAACTAAACCCGCCCGAAACGCTTCGAGACGCTGACTCAGGGTTTTATTGATCCGATCATAATAACGCAACATACGTGAGACCTGTTCAGGATCCCGCTGGGTCAACAGCAACTGCAAACGCGGCAGATGGCCAGCTTTATATTGCTGACGCAGCTGTTTTTCCAGCCCCACGGCTTGCTTTCGCAAGGATATCAGCAGTGGCTTTTTCTCCTGCTCCAACTGTCGCAACTGCGCTTCGGCATCTTTCAATTGCTGATTTAGGCGTCGCAGCTCCCGCGTTAGCTCACCGATACTCTGATCCGTACGACGCAGTTCTCGCTGCACAGAAGCGTGCTCACCCTTCAGTGAGCCGAGATTTTTACTCAGTTTAGCGATCGTCTTTTTCAACGACACTATTTCGGCCTCAGTGGCTTTTTCTTGGGCAGCAAAAAGCGGCGACGTAAGCAAGAGCAACACCGCGGTTAAGGCTAGAATCAATCGTTTTATCAGCATACGAAAAGGCCGTTCAACGAACGGCCCGCATCCTTAGCCAATATCAGCTAGGGAATGGCCGGTCATCTCTGACGGCTGCTCTAACCCCATCAGCGCCAACAAGGTGGGTGCTAAATCACACAGCGCACCATCTTTGAGGCGCAACTCTGCTTTACGGGGACCATCATAAACCAACGCTACAGGCCACAGAGTATGCGCCGTATGTGCCTGACCGGTTGTTGGATTGACCATCAACTCAACATTGCCGTGATCCGCCGTAATCAGCGTTTCACCGGCAACTTCCTGCATCGCCTCAAGCACTCGGCTGATACACTGATCAATAACCTCAACCGCTTTAACCGCGGCCGCAAAATTACCGGTGTGCCCTACCATATCCGGATTCGCAAAATTACACACGATCAGATCAAACTTGCCACTCTCGATCGCAGCCACCAATTTGTCGGTCACTTCCGGTGCGCTCATCTCTGGCTTCAAATCGTAGGTTGCCACATCCGGTGATGGCACCAAAATACGCTCTTCCCCCTCATAAGGCTGCTCTTCACCGCCATTAAAGAAGAAGGTGACATGGGCATATTTTTCCGTTTCAGCAATGCGCAACTGCGTTTTATGCTGTTTAGCAAGAAAATCACCCAAGCTATTAAATAGTTTAACCGGTGGGTAGGCGCAATTTGCCTGAATATCAGCCGCATATTCCGTCATCATCACATAATCCGATAATGCCGGTGTCGCTGCCCGGGCAAAACCATCAAACGCGGTGTCTACAAAGGCCCGGGTAATCTCACGTGAACGGTCTGGACGGAAGTTAGCACAGATCACCGCATCATGATCTCTGATTAACCCTACTGGTTGGCCATCCGTACCAATAATCGTGGTCGCCTGTACAAACTCATCATTCTCGTCACGCTCATAAGCGTGCTGTAACGCATCCATTGCCGACGTTTCATAACAAGGGGCCAAACCGGTGGTCATCGCATCATAGGCTAACTGCACCCGCTCCCAACGATTATCCCGATCCATTGCAAAGTAACGGCCAACCACGGTCGCTATTGCCCCCGTGCCCAAAGCCGCAAATTTCGCTTCTGCCGCCTTAATAGAGTCACTCGCACTGCGAGGCGGCATATCCCGACCATCCAAAATTGCATGCAGATAAACCTTTTGCGCGCCCCGCTTAACCGCCATTTCTAGCAACGCAAATATTTGTGCTTCGTGACTGTGTACACCACCGGGGGATAACAGCCCGGTCACATGCACTGCACCGTTTGCCGTTACCGCTTTATCAATGGCAGCGGTGAGCACTTCGTTGTGATAAAAGGTGCCCTCTTCGATCGCCTTATTGATACGGGTGAAGTTTTGATAAACAACCCGTCCAGCACCGATATTCATATGCCCAACTTCAGAGTTGCCCATCTGCCCATCCGGCAGACCCACGGCGAGACCCGAGGTGGCGATACGGCTATGGGGCGCTTCTGCCATCAAGCGATCCCAAGTCGGGGTACGGGCCGCCGTAATCGCACTGGATTCGGTTGCTTCTACACCGAAGCCATCAAGAATAATTAACGCTTTTGGGGATCGAAGATCAGTCATAGAGGTTCTTTTCACTCAGAGTTGTTTTAGAGTTTTAAGCTGTTATTCACAGCTGAGCCAGTGGCCGGCTATTTTACTGACAAAACACGCCAATGGCGAATTCTCCCGGAAAACCGACAGAAGATTAAAAAAATTGCCGGTCATATCCCATATCCTCCTCATTGATCATTTTTCATCGCTATTTCCCCCTCATAGCTGTTACCTGTTGCGCTTTGGCAAGGTATACTTACCCGCTTTAAAAACTATCATGACGATCGACTTAGATTTCACCCTCTGCATTAAGAGACCGAATTTAAGTATCTTCAAACTGGCCGGATACAGAGAATGGAACAACTGCTCGAATTCATCACCAATAATTTTATGCTGGTAGCAGCGTGGGCACTGACCCTCGCCATGCTGCTGTGGACTGAACAGAACAAAGCGGGCAAATCTGTAGGCACCCATGAAGCAACCCGGCTGATCAATAAAGATAACGCCGTGATTCTGGATATCAGACCGAAGAAAGAATTTACCACCGGCCACATCACCGATGCCGTCCACATTCCGGTGACGGAACTCGACAAACGCATCACCGAGCTGAACAAACATAAAGAAAAGCCGATTATCGTTGTTTGCAATATCGGCCAGACAGCCGGAGCGGTTAGCAAAAAGCTAAAAACAGCGGGCTTTGAAAATGTTGTACGTCTATCGGGCGGGATGACAGAATGGAAAGCACAAAGTCTACCGGTGATTAAATAGTCATGTCGCAAATAACGCTATATAGCAACAGCTGGTGCCCTTTTTGCCGCAGAGCAAAAATGCTGCTGGATCAAAAAAACGCCCACTACAACGAAATTAATGTTGAAGCGGTTGCGGGTGCTCGTCAAGAGATGATTCAACGCAGTGGCCGGACATCGGTACCGCAAATTTTTATTAACGATCAACATGTCGGCGGATGTGACGACCTGTTTGCACTGGAACAGCAGGGCAAACTGGATACGTTACTGGCTGACTAACTCAATTATCAGGATATAAGACCATGGCAGAGAACGATCAGAGCGCACAAGAACAACAAAACCCTCAGTTTGCTATTCAGCGGGTTTACCTGAAAGATGCGTCTTTTGAAGCACCAAACTCACCAAAAGTATTCACTCAACAGTGGCAGCCAGAAATCAACCTGGATATGAATTCAGCGACTGCAACCTTGGATGAAGGTGTTTTTGAAGTTGTTCTGACCCTGACAGTTACCGCTAAAAATGACAATGACACAGCCTTCCTCGTTGAAGTACAGCAAGCTGGCATTTTCACTATCACCGGTCTGGCCGAAGCTGAACTGCACCACACGCTAGGCGCTTTCTGCCCAAGCATTCTGTTCCCTTATGCCCGCGAAGCCATTGATAACATGGTCAACAAAGGTAGCTTCCCAGCACTGATGCTGTCACCCGTTAACTTTGATGCGCTGTATGCGCAACAGATGCAACAGCAAGCGCAAGCAGCTGCCGCCACTGAAGAAGCCCCACAGCACTAAGCAAAACAACGCTCAACACGAGCCGAGCGCTAAAAAAACCGGATGCTTATCCGGTTTTTTTCGACTGAAATGTAGCATTCGGTCAGGCACCACCATCGAAACCCAACTGACGCCAAGCCTCGTAAACCACCACAGCCACCGTATTAGACAGATTCAAACTGCGGCTATCAGCCTTCATTGGCAAACGCAGTCGCTGCTCGCTAGGTAAACTATCTAATACATCCGCTGGTAGACCACGGGTTTCCGGACCAAAGAGCAAGATATCACCGGCACTAAAACTGGCCCCGGTATAGTGATCACTTCCCTTCGTTGTCAGCGCCCAAAGAGTGCCACCCGACAGTTCATCCAGACAACTCTGCAAATCAGGATAGCGTCCAACCTGAGCGAATTCATGATAATCCAGCCCCGCACGGCGTAACTTCTTATCATCAAAATCAAATCCCAGTGGTTCAATCAGGTGTAACTTAAACCCGGTATTCGCACACAGACGGATAATATTACCGGTATTGGGTGGTATTTCCGGCTGGTAAAGCACAACGTGAAGCATAAAAAATCCCTGACACTCAATGAGGCAGAGATTATAGCTGAAACTGACTAAAGATTACTCCTCTAGCGTTTCCGGCACATCATCCATACCCAGCTCTTTGATCTTGCGGGTTAGCGTGTTACGCCCCCAGCCCAACAATAACGAGGCATCCCGGCGGCGACCCGCAGTTTGCTTCAGCGCGGCCTCTATCATAATTTTCTCAAACGCAGGCACCGCTGTATCCAGAATCGATGTCGATCCCTGCTGCAACTGCTTTTCAGCCCAGTTACGTAACGCTTTCTCCCAGTTTGAAGTGACGACCTGCTCATCACCGGTCTGTTCCAACAGCTCTGGCGGCAAATCACCGACCAACACTTCCCGGCCCGAAGCCATCACTGTCAGCCAACGACAGGTATTTTCGAGCTGACGCACATTACCCGGCCAAGGAAGGTTACTTAAAAACACCTCGGTATCTGGATGCAGCAACTTTGATTCAACACTTAGCTCTTCGGCTGAACTTTGCAAGAAGTGACGTGTAAGGCGAGGAATATCTTCGCGCCGCTCCGCCAGCTTAGGGATATGAATACGGATAACATTAAGGCGGTGAAATAAATCTTCACGGAAACGTCCTTCCTGCACCAACCGCTCAAGGTCTTGGTGGGTCGCCGCAATAATACGCACATCGACCTTCACCGAAGTATGTCCACCTACCCGATAGAACTCACCTTCTGCCAGCACTCGCAATAAGCGCGTTTGAGTGTCCGCCGGCATATCACCAATCTCATCAAGAAACAGCGTGCCACCATCGGCTTGCTCAAACCGCCCCGGTCGAGCCGCGGCCGCACCGGTAAAGGCGCCTTTCTCATGGCCAAACAGTTCGGATTCGATTAGATCTTTGGGGATAGCCGCCATATTCAACGGAATAAATGGTTTTGGCGAGCGCGGGCTATGCTGATGCAACGCATTAGCAACCAACTCTTTACCGGTACCGGATTCACCATTGATCAATACGGTGATATTCGATTGAGACAAGCGCCCTATCGCCCGAAAAACCTCCTGCATCGCCGGTGCTTCACCAATGATTTCAGTCTGCGCTTCGGGCTCTTCACCTCGCTGTTGCTGCTGTTCACGGGCGTGCTCCACGGCGCGCATCACCAATGCTGAGGCTTCATCGATATCGAACGGCTTAGGTAGATACTCGAACGCACCCCCTTTATAAGAAGCCACCGCACTATCCAGATCCGAATGGGCCGTCATAATAATAATCGGCAGTTCAGGATGCTCCGCATTGACCCGCTCAAGCAGATCCAAGCCGTTGATGCCTGGCATACGGATGTCACTGACAACAACATCAGGCGACTCACGGGAAAGCTGTTGCAACATGCTGTCGCCACTTTCGAACAGCGTCACCCTAACTCCTTCGCTGGAGAGGGCCTTATCCATCACCCAACGAATTGAACGATCATCATCTACAATCCATACAGATGCAGCCTTAGTCATGATTGTTGCTCCAATGGTATTAATAGTTGAAAACAGGTTTCACCCGGGACGCTACGGCATTCAATCAGCCCCCGGTGTTGCGCTAATACTGATTGCGCTATGGATAACCCAAGCCCGGTGCCGGCCGCTCGACCACTCACCATGGGGTAGAAAATCTTTTGTAATAACTCTTCAGGAATACCCGGCCCGTTATCCGTTATTTCAACGCAACACACCAAGCGGTGCATTTCGGCACCCAGTGTTAAATTACGGATAACCCGAGTACGCAACACGATACGAGGCTGATCAATATTGGCTTCCTGCAGTGCCTGCATACTGTTTCTAACAATATTCAGCACCGCTTGTATCAGTTGCTCCCGATCCCCCATAAACTCAGGCAAACTGGGATCATAATCTCGCTGAACATAGATCTGACCAGCAGCTTCGGCGGTCACTAAACTACTGACATGCTCCAGTATGGAATGAATATTAACCTCCTCCATACGAGGCATTTTATGTGGTCCAAGCATCCGGTCGACGAGATTACGTAAGCGGTCAGCCTCATCAATGATGACCCGGGTATAATCGTGCAAGGCCTCATCAGGTAGCTCACGCTCAAGCAGCTGCGCCGCCCCCCGCAAACCGCCTAATGGGTTTTTAATCTCATGGGCTAAGCCTCTCACCAGAGAGATCACCGTTTCATGATTACTGAGTAACTCTTCTTCTCGAGAGATACGGATCAACCGATCTCGCGGGGTCAGTTCGATCAACACCAACTGACCATATTTTTGCGGCATGGGATTAACACTGTAGTCGATGGTAATCTCACGTCCGCCCAGCGTGACGAGCTTCGCCTCACGCTTAGTAAATGGATGGCCCTTTTCAAGTGCCGCAAGTAGCGCATTCTGATCATCATCGACCAGAAACCAGTCATGAAAAGGTAATTGAGCCAAACGACGAGCACTGGACTCGAGCAGCATTTCTGCCGCGGGGTTCATATACACCAACTGCAACTGCCCATCGACCAACACCGTCGCCGTCGATAAACTATCTAATATGTGCTTATGCAAATCAGGTGTTTTCATCTTTGATGCGATACCTCAAGAACTTGCCTATATGCCATTCTCTATTCATAAGTACGGCGGTTATAAAGATAACTGCAAAAAGCAAACCAACTTAGTGCAGACAAAAAAATAAGCCCGGTAGCGGGCATTTCCGGTCATATCGAGATGTTTTAGATCGCCGCCTGACGCTTTAGCATAACACTCTGCGCACTCTTTTGGGGCAACGTTATTTTGGATAAAAAAAAGCCTCCACGCGGGAGGCTCTTTTCAGTTAATCGCTAGCGATTAAACAGAGTAGTACAGGTCAAACTCAACAGGGTGAGTTGTCTGGCTTATTTTTTCACACTCTTCAGTTTTCAGTGTGATATAAGCATCAATCATGTCGTCAGTGAACACGCCACCAGCTGTCAAGAACTCACGATCATTATCCAACGCTGCCAAGGCTTCTTCAAAAGAAGTCGCAACGGTTGGAATCGCCAACGCTTCTTCAGCAGGCAGGTCATATAGATCTTTATCGGCTGGATCGCCAGGGTGGATCTTGTTCTTAATACCGTCTAGGCCAGCCATCATCAGTGCTGCAAAGCACAAGTAAGGGTTGGCAGATGGGTCTGGGAAACGTGTTTCGATACGGTAAGCTTTAGGGTTAGTCACGTATGGGATACGGATAGAAGCAGAACGGTTACGGGCAGAGTACGCCAACATAACAGGGGCTTCAAAGCCTGGTACCAAACGCTTGTAGGCGTTAGTTGATGCGTTAGTCAGAGCATTCAGCGCTTTCGCGTGTTTAATGATACCACCGATGTAGAACAACGCTGTTTCACTCAGGCCCGCATAAGCATCGCCATGGAAGATATTAACGCCATCTTTAGACAGTGATTGGTGAACGTGCATACCAGAACCGTTATCGCCAACCAAAGGCTTAGGCATAAAGGTAGCGGTCTTGCCATAAGCGTGAGCAACGTTATGGACACAGTACTTCAGAATCTGTACTTCATCGGCTTTAGCCGTCAGCGTGTTTGGACCTACACCGATCTCACACTGGCCAGCGGTTGCTACTTCATGGTGATGTACTTCGATTGTCAGGCCCATCGCAGTCATCGCATCGCACATAGCGGCACGCAGGTCATGCAGTGAATCAACTGGCGGTACTGGGAAGTAACCTCCTTTAACCCGTGGACGGTGACCGGTGTTACCACCTTCGAAGCTGCTGTTAGTCGACCAAGAAGCTTCTTCAGAACCGATAGAGTAGCCGCAACCACTGATATCAGCGTGCCATTTAACTTCATCAAACACGAAGAATTCTGGTTCAGGGCCAAAGATAGCCGTATCCGCGATACCGGTTGATTTCAGGTAAGCTTCAGCGCGCTTAGCAACAGAACGTGGGTCACGCTCGTAACCTTGACCGGTGGTCGGCTCAACGATGTCACAACGCACGATAATAGTCGTGTCTTCAGCAAAGGGATCCATCACAGAAGCAGAATCGTCTGGCTGCAGAATCATGTCTGATTCATTAATGCCTTTCCAGCCGCCGATGGAAGAACCATCGAACATTTTGCCTTCTTCGAAGAAGTCTTCGTTAATTTCGGTGACCGGGATTGTAACGTGCTGCTCTTTACCATGAGTATCGGTAAAACGCATATCAACCCACTTAACATCATGCTCTTTGATCAGATTCAGAGTCTCTGACATGTGACTTTCTCCACTAGATTATATTGCCAGACCCCCAACCGATTGCGTAAGACATATTAATAGTCCAACCAGTCAGGCTTGTTTCGCTTTTAAACAGCAAGAGGTATGCCAGTAAACACAAGCACCGAAAACACGCGACATCTAGCAGCTTTGATCGAATTTGAAACAATGACAGCCCTTAATAACGAACCAAAATAGAGCATGCAAAACAAATAACGAACCAAAATAGTGCGAGCGACGTTTTCCCGATTTACCCTTAACCTCGCTGCCTCAAAAAGGTGCCATCATAATACGCTAACCCATAGGACTTATCCTCTAAAAGAGATCGGCAAACCAGAAAAAAAACTATTTTTACGATTCATCTCATAAGAAAGACGCAGCCGACTGATAACTCATGTATAATGCGCGCTTCTAAAATTTGTCTGCACAGGTTCCCAGACGTGATCGAAAAATTAAGAAACATCGCAATTATTGCCCACGTTGACCATGGTAAAACCACTCTGGTTGATAAACTGCTTTCTCAGTCCGGTACGCTGGGACGTCGCGACGAAGGCACTGAACGGATCATGGACTCCAATGATCAGGAGAAAGAACGCGGTATCACCATTCTGGCAAAAAACACTGCCATTGAGTGGAATGATTACCATATCAACATCGTGGACACCCCCGGACACGCCGACTTTGGTGGCGAAGTAGAACGGGTTCTGTCAATGGTTGATTGCGTATGTCTTCTGGTTGACGCTGTTGATGGCCCAATGCCGCAAACGCGCTTTGTAACACAGAAAGCGTTTGAGCAAGGCCTGCGCCCTATCGTTGTTGTTAACAAGGTTGACCGTCCGGGTTCACGTCCTGACTATGTTATCGATCAGGTTTTTGACCTGTTTGACAGCCTCGGCGCAACCGACGAACAGCTAGACTTCCCAATCATCTACGCCTCTGCTCTTAACGGTGTTGCGGGTAAAGAGCCAGATGCATTGGCAGATGATATGACGCCACTGTTTGAAGCGATCATTGAGCACGTTAACCCACCACAGGTTGATACTCAGGGTCCTTTCCAGATGCAGATCTCCGCACTGGACTACAACAGCTATGTGGGTGTTATCGGTGTAGGTCGAGTCAGCCGTGGTTCGGTTAAACTGAACCATGTGGTTAAAATCATCGACCGCGACGGCAATGTCCGTAACGGTAAAGTACAGAAGATCATGGGTTACCTTGGTCTGGATCGTGTTGATGTTGAAACAGCTCAAGCGGGCGACATTATCTGTATCACCGGTATTGATGCCCTAAACATCTCCGATACTTTGTGTGATCCGTCAGCTGTCGAAGCGCTGCCTCCGCTGTCTGTCGATGAGCCAACAGTATCCATGACCTTCCAGGTCAACGATTCTCCTTTTGCCGGTAAAGATGGTAAATACGTCACCAGCCGTAATATTAAAGACCGTCTGGATCGCGAACTGATTCACAACGTTGCACTGCGCGTTGAACAGGGCGACTCTCCTGAGAAGTTCAAAGTATCGGGTCGTGGTGAACTACACCTATCCGTACTGATCGAATCTATGCGTCGTGAAGGCTTCGAACTGGGTGTGTCCCGTCCTGAAGTAATCCAGAAAGAAGTCGACGGCAAAACCCACGAGCCTTTCGAAACCGTGATGATTGATGTTGAAGAACAGCATCAAGGTAACATCATTGAAGAACTAGGCAAGCGTCGCGGCGATATGAACAATATGGAAGTCGACGGCAAAGGCCGTGTACGCCTGACGTTCCTTATCCCATCTCGCGGACTGATCGGTTTCCGTTCACAGTTCCTGACCATGACTTCCGGTACCGGTATCATGACGTCCGTCTTTGACCACTACGGTGAAGTTAAAGAAGGCGAAGTGATCAGCCGTAACAACGGTGTTCTGGTATCAATGGTAACCGGTAAAGCACTGGGTTATTCACTCTGGAACCTGCAAGAACGTGGCCGTCTGTGCGTAGAACCGAATATCGAAGTCTACGAAGGTATGATTCTGGGTATTCATAGCCGCAATAACGATCTCGCGGTTAACCCAATCAAAGGTAAGCAGCTGACCAACGTACGTGCCTCCGGTACTGACGAGAACATTCAGTTGACGCCTCCGGTTCGCTTTACCCTAGAACAGGCTCTGGATTTCATTGAAGATGACGAGCTGGTCGAAGTAACGCCGATCTCTATCCGTATTCGTAAGAAGTTATTGACTGAAAACGAACGTAAACGTCACTCACGTTCAGGTAAGTAAACTCTTTTAGTTTTACTCTCCTGCACGTAAATAGCCCGGACAGCGACTGCTGTTCCGGGCTATACTCCCGGTGTCTGTCAGCTCACAAGGACACCCAGATATGAACATCCTCTTTCCCGATATCAATCCTTATAAACAGCACCAACTGGCTGTTGATGATCTGCACACCCTCTATATAGAAGAGAGTGGCAACGCCCAAGGCATCCCGGTTCTATTTATTCATGGCGGCCCCGGTGGCGGCACCAGCGGCACTCACCGCAAATTCTTCGATCCCGAAAAGTATCGTATTATTCTGTTTGACCAGCGCGGCTGTGGACAATCAACACCCCACGCAGAGCTCACTGACAACACAACACAAAACCTAATCAGTGATATCGAACAGATTCGCGAACATCTTAATATCGATCAATGGCTGCTCTTTGGCGGCTCTTGGGGGTCAACCCTCAGCTTACTCTACGCCGAGAGCCATCCAGAACGTGTCTCAGGGATGATCCTTCGTGGCATTTTTCTGTGCCGTGAACGGGATATACGCTGGTTCTATCAAGAAGGCGCCAGTGCTATTTTTCCTGACTACTGGCAAGAGTACCAAAAGGTCATCCCACCACAGGAACGTGGTGACATGCTGCAGGCTTACCATAAACGACTAACCTCAGAAAACGATATTGCCCGAATGTCTGCCGCTAAAGCCTGGTCTATTTGGGAAGGCCGCTGCTCGACACTTAACCCTAACAATGATGTTGTCGACCATTTCGGAGCCCCACATATCGCTCTAGCGATGGCTCGGATAGAAGCCCACTACTTTATCAACAATGCTTTTATCGACACCAATCAGATCATTCGCGATGCCCATAAGATTCCGCATATCCCAACCGTTATCGTACATGGCCGTTATGATATGGTGTGCCCAATTGAGCAGGCTTTCGCCTTGCAACAGGTACTACCTCAGGCAGAACTCCATATCGTTAGAGATGCAGGGCACAGCGCATTTGAACCCGGTATTACCGATAACCTGATCAAAGCGACCAAGCAGTTCTCGCTATCGAAAGCCTGACAGAGCAACACACCAGCAAGGAACACAGTTGAAAGCACTTATTCAGCGGGTCAATGCCGCATCAGTTGATATTGCCGACGAACGTCACGCCCAGATAGGCCCTGGCATACTGGTATTACTCGGGGTTGAGAAAACCGATGACGAAGCCTGCGCCGACAAGCTGCTGCAGAAAATACTGCATTATCGTATCTTCAGCGATACCGAGGGCAAAATGAACCTCAACTTGCAACAGCACAACGGCGGGCTGCTAATCGTCTCCCAGTTCACGCTCGTCGCCGACACCGCCAAAGGGTTACGACCCGGCTTTTCCAAAGGCGCCAGCCCACAACAGGGCGAAGCCCTCTATGACTACTTTGTTCAGCAAGCCCAAGCCCTCCATCCGGAGGTTGCCAGCGGCCAGTTTGGTGCCAACATGCAAGTCAACCTCATTAATGATGGCCCCGTAACCTTTCTACTGGAAGTATAACCCGATGGACACCACCGCCTTCGCCTTGGCTGAACGTATCTTCCTTACGGTATTCCCCCTCTTCGCCATCGTGCTGAGCGGCTACCTTTATGGCCGCTATAAGAAACCCGATATGACACTGGCAAACCAGCTCAATATGGATATCTTTGTGCCCGCGCTGGTGTTTTTCGTGCTGTCGGACAAATCCTTCGATCTGGTTAAATATCAAGGGCTGGCCATGGCCGCGGCACTCGTCATTCTCGGATCGGGTTTGTTACTCTGGCCATTATGCAAAGTACTTAAGGTGCAGGCCAAAACATTCCTCCCGCCGATGATGTTTAGCAACAGTGGCAACCTCGGCCTACCGTTAATCATTCTCGCCTTTGGTGAACAAGCACTACCCGCTGCGATTATGCTGTTTATTGTAGAAATGACGCTACATTTCACTGTGGGCATCTATATGATGGATCACCGCACTAATCCTTGGCGACTGCTGCGAATGCCTATCATCATTGCCACCATCGCCGGCCTAACATGGAGCAACTTGAGTTTGCCGATGCCAGCGTCGATCGCCACGAGCCTCGATATGCTCGGTCAGATATCGATTCCACTCTTGCTATTCACGCTAGGGGTTCGACTGATCACCGTCGACTTTAGTGCTTGGAGGATCGGCGTAACTGGTGCCGTGCTGAGCCCACTTGCAGGCATCCTGATCGCCTATGCGGTACAACAACTGCTTCACCTCGATGCGGAGCAGTTTGTCTACCTAATCATTTTTGGCGCCTTGCCACCGGCAGTACTCAACTACATTGTCGCCGAACAATACAATCAAGAACCCAAGCAGGTCGCTTCAATTGTATTATTAGGAAACATGGGCGCTCTCCTCTTCATTCCGGCCACCTTGGTCTTTGTGCTATAAAAAAAGGCTGCCATCGGGCAGCCTTTAACATACAAACTAAGCTTTGGGTTTCGACGCTGAGTTCCAGCACTTCAGTCTCAAACCTAAAGCACTCACTATGCACACTTAAACCTTACTGCGGATCCTCAACGGCGATACTCTGGAGGTTTTTCGCCACGGTGGCACCACCAATACCTTTCACGTTTGCCAATTCATCAATCGTTTTGAACGGCCCATTGGTTTCACGATATTCAACAATCGCCTTAGCCTTAGCAGGCCCAACCCCTTGCAATACTTCGGCAAGTTGGTCAGCGGCCGCGGTGTTGATATTCACCATCGGTTCGGCAAAGACTCCCAAGGGCAAACTCAGACACAGCAGCAGTAACAACGACTTTAAGCATGAAGTCCGTTTCATAGTTATTTCCTTCTGTTTATTAAACCAAAAAACCAGCATAAACTGGTTTTTACAGTAATAGCACAAAATAAAAAGGTGACAACTATCGTGCTGCAAGAATCTCCTGCTCAATACGCGCCAACGCCGCGACAGGTGCATCTGACTGGGTAATCGGGCGACCAATAACCAGATGAGTGCTTCCCGCGCTAATCGCTTCTCCCGGCGTCATAATTCGCTTCTGATCACCTGTCGCAGCATCAGCAGGTCGAATCCCCGGCGTCACCAGTTGAAAATCAGGCGTTATAATCTGCCGTAATGGTTTCACTTCCTGAGCCGAACAGACAACACCATCTAAACCGCTGTTTTGAGTCAGCAGGGTCAATCGTTTAACCTGTTCCAATGGCTCAATATCTAAGCCGATGTCCGCCAAATCCTGACGTTCCATGCTGGTCAGCACGGTAACCGCAATCAGTAGTGTTTTTGCACCATTGACCTGATCCAGTTCATTCCGTGCCGCCTCCATCATCCGCCGGCCACCAGAAGCATGAACATTGACCATCCAGACCCCCATCTCAGCCGCCGCACGAACAGCCTTAGCAGTGGTATTCGGGATATCATGAAATTTTAGATCTAGAAAAACATCAAAGCCTTTCCCATGAAGCGCTTCGACCACCGCAGGTCCCGCTCGGGTAAACAGCTCTTTACCCACTTTTACGCGACATTTTTCAGGATCCAGCTGCTCTGCCATTGTCAGGGCGGCAAGTTGATCCGGATAATCCAACGCAACGATAACCCGTTTAGTATCATTCATTTACTTACATCTCATACAAATTATGATCCTGGCTATTCACCCTCAAGCCCATGGATCGGTTTAGTCGTCCCCCAGTTCTGACAGGAGGGACATTGCCAATGCAGCGACTTACCCGAAAAACCGCACCGCTGACAGTGATAGACCGGCTTGCTCAACTCTAACTGCCCTGTTAGCCCTCGCAACACCATCAGGCTTTCATTCGCGCCTTTTGATGCATGAGTGATATAGAGGTCGATTAGCTGGTTAAAGCCTTTTATCGAAGGGCGCTGCTTTAATTGATCGGTAATAAAGGCACCCGCAGGATAAGCCCCTTGCTGTTGCAAAATAATATCGCCAAGGGCGAGCATAATACTGGTTGAGGGATATTTATTCAGCCACTGTTTCATCAATCGTTCAAACTCAGAAGTCTGATTTAATTCATGGTAGCAATGCTTCAAGCGCTCAATGGTTTCAGACAGGAAGGTGCTATCTTGCTGCGCAACCTGTTTTAACGTCGCGATGGCCTTTTTCCACTCTTGCTGCTTGATGGCGATATCGGCCAATAACAGATTGGCGCGTACGGCATTTTTGTCAAACGTTAACGCTAAATTCAACTTAGCACTCGCGTGGCGATAACGTTGCTGCGCAATATAGCCTTCAGCCAGCTCACAGCAATAATGACTCAACTCAACGTCTAGTCCCGGCCGCTCAGTAACGCTCAGCTGTTTAGCCACATCAAGAGCTTGCTGCCATTCCTGTTCTTTAGCGTAGAGCTTAATCAGCAACGCGGAGGCTTTTTGTAACACATCAGCACTCGAACGCTGGGATCTAATTTCTAATAACAGATTTTCGGCACGATCAAGTAAACCGACCGCATAGTAATCCCGTGCCAACGCCATTTGGATGCGCATGAAATCATCATGGGAAAGATCTGAACGAGCCAGTAAGCTCTGATGAATCTGAATGGCACGTTGAACGTCACCTTTCTTACGAAAGAGTTTAGCCAGCGCGATATGGGCAGGAATGGTATCAGAATTAATTTCCAGGGCACGAATAAAGCTATCGATAGCTTCATCGGTTTTTTCACTCAACAAAAAGTCGAGACCGCGAAAATACTCCTGCTGCAGGGTATTTTGTGGCTGTTTATTATTCTGCTGACGCCCTAGTAACCAACCAATAGCAACCGCAACGAACAGCGGAATAATAAACAGTAAATCATTCATATCAGGTAGCGCGTTTTAACGCCGCAGTACGCAGCTGATCAAGCTCCTTATCGGCTGAGCTAATTTTACGTTTTGCCGCCTGAAGCTTAAGCTTCAAGACCATGACAAAAATGCTGCTGACCACAACCCCAGCAATACCACCGACAACAAAACTCGCCATCAACCACAATGATAAGCTAGCTTCGGGAAGCGTAAAGAAAAATAAGTTAATCGAAACCAGCTCAGTATTCAGCGTGGCAAAGGTCCAGCCACAGAACAGAAATACCAGACACAGCGCCAGTACCAGCAATATTTTTAACCAACGCATTATTTACCCCTACTGTTAATTAATCCTAAGATCGTTCATTTTTCAAACTATCGTTGACCTGCTCACGCAACTCTTTACCCGGCTTGAAATGCGGTACATATTTAGCATCCAGCGAAACAGAATCGCCCGTTTTTGGATTACGGCCCACCCGGGGTTCACGATAGTGCAGGCTAAAACTGCCAAAACCTCTTATCTCAATACGATCTCCTTGAGATAAAGACTCTGTCATGTGGTCCAGCATAGTTTTAACGGCCAACTCTACATCTTTGATAGAAAGCTGTTCATTCTGGTCAATCAAACGCTCGATCAGTTCAGACTTCGTCATGCTCACCCCCTGACATTAACAGATCTGACCTACTGCCAGTCCGCTTATCAGACATTATATTTATTCGTTACTATTTCTTTTCCAACTGAGCCCTGATGAGGTCACCGATGGTTGTCGGCCCTTCAGAGTCAATCTGTTGATGCTTAATTGCATCCAGAGCTTGGTTTTCCTGTTGTTTTTCCAACTGCTTTATCGATAACGCTATTGTTCGCGCACGCCGATCTATATTGACGATCAACACATCGATAGTTATTCCAATCCTAAAGAGCTGACTGAGATCCCCTACCCGCTCAATCGAGGCTTCCTGTACCTTAACACTGCCTTCTACGCCTTCAGCCAAGCGAAGCTGTAACTGTTTGGGCTCAACCTGAATAATATCCCCTTGGACAATCGAGCCTTTCGGATGACTTGCGGTATAGCTTGTAAATGGATCTGCAGATAGCTGCTTAACGCCTAGGGAGACACGTTGCCGCTCACTATCAACCGACAACACCACCGCAGTAACCGTATCGCCTTTATGGTAGGCCTTAACCGCCGTTTCTGCAGGTTGATCCCAAGACAGATCTGACAGATGCACAAGGCCGTCAATGCCACCTTCCAAGCCAACAAACAGACCAAAATCTGTAATCGACTTAATAACGCCCGAAACCTCTGTATCTTGAGCATAGGTTTCGGCAAAGCGATCCCAAGGGTTTTCCTGGCACTGTTTGATACCCAAAGAGATCCGTCGACGCTGATCATTGATATCAAGAATCATGACCTCAATCGAATCACCCACCTGCACCACTTTGGATGGGTGGATATTCTTATTGGTCCAGTCCATCTCAGAAACATGCACTAAACCTTCAATACCCGGTTTAATCTCGGCAAAGCAACCATAATCAGCGATATTGGTGACCTTAGCACTCACGCGACTACCGACCGGATGAGCCGTTTTAAACTCATCCCAAGGGTCTGGTGTTAACTGCTTCATCCCCAGCGAAACACGCCCTTTATCCCGATCATAGCGTAAGACCTTAACATCGATCTCATCGCCAATACTCAGTAACTCACTAGGATGCTTAACTCGCTTCCAAGCAATATCGGTAATATGGAGTAAACCATCAACCCCGCCTAGGTCGATAAAAGCACCGTAATCGGTCAGATTTTTAACCATCCCTTTAACGGTCATGCCTTCATTAAGGGTCGCCAGTAACTTATCACGCTCTTCATTATAAGCGGTCTCCAGCACTGCCCGGCGTGACACCACGATATTGTTCTGTTTAGCGTCTAATTTGACCAGTTTGAATTCGAGTTCTTGATTTTCAAGATGAGAGGTATCACGAAGAGGACGAATATCGACTAAAGAACCCGGTAGGAAGGCACTAATGGTATTCAGATCAACGGTTAACCCACCGCGTACCTTACCGGTAATTCGGCCGGTCACGATGGTATCGTTTTCAAAGGCTTGCTCAAGCACCAACCAAGCTTCAGCGCGTTTCGCTTTTTCTCGCGATAGTAATGTTTCGCCAGAACCATCTTCGAGAGAGACCAGCACCACATTCACCTGATCACCGGCGCTAACGCTCAATTTGCCATCGTCATCTAGAAACTCATGTCGGGGAATATTACCCTCCGACTTGAGCCCCGCATTAACCACGACAAAATCACCGTCAACCGCGACAACCGTCGCGCTAACAACCGAGCCCGGCTGCATATCCAGCTCGGTTAAACTCTCCTCAAACAGCTCAGCAAAACTCTCATTCATACCGGCCAAACCTCATATGTTTACCGTTAACGCAATCCTTTATGTCGTGCCTGATCTAGTACCGAAGCCAATACCGCTTCGATACTCAACTCAGTGGTATCAAGACATATTGCATCTTCAGCGGGTTTGAGAGGCGCTACAGCGCGGTTCATATCACGCGCATCTCTCGCCTGAATATCCGTCAATATTGTCTGAAGACTAGCACCCAGCCCCTTATTTATCAACTGGTTATACCGACGGTTAGCACGCTCTTCAGCGCTAGCCGTTAAATACACTTTTAGCGGCGCTTGCGGGAATACTACCGTACCCATATCACGCCCATCAGCAATCAAACCCGGCGCTGCAACAAACGCCCGCTGGCGTTCGAGTAAGGCATCTCTGACGGAACCAATCGCCGCAATCACCGAGGCATCAGCACCACACTCTTCGGTGCGGATCGTATGGGTAACCTCTTCACCTTCCAAGATGATAGTGACTTCATTCTGATTAGCGGAGGTTTCGAACTGCACATCGAGGTGTGCCGCCAATACAACTAAGGCGTTTTCATCATCCAGTGCGACACCGTGATGCCGCGCAGCCAACCCAACCAAACGATACAGGGCACCACTATCAAGCAAGTTCCAACCCAATTCTCGGGCTAGCAGGCTACAGATGGTTCCCTTACCTGATCCACTCGGACCATCAACTGTAATAACTGGGAAATCTCCCATGTTACTTCTCCTCTTTGCGAACCTTGATACCTACCTGCTGAGCCAGCTCAACAAAGTTAGGAAACGATGTGGCAACATTGGCACATTCATGAATCTCAATAACACCCTTAGCCCGCAAGGATGCGATAGCAAAAGACATGGCAATGCGATGATCATCATGGCTTTCAATGACGCCACCGCCCATCTCGCTACCACGAATAATGGCACCGTCCGGTGTCCCTTCGATATCCGCACCGAGGGTTTTCAAGCCATCGACCATCGCTTGAATACGATCACTCTCTTTGACTCGCAGCTCTTCGGCGCCCGTCAATACCGTTTCGCCTTCGGCGCAGACTGCAGCAATAAACAGTGCTGGGAATTCATCAATCGCTAACGGCACCTGATCTTGTGGTATATGGATACCTTTAAGAGGCGCATAACGGATACGAATATCGGCCACCGGCTCACCACCCACTTCTCGCTCGTTGAGCAGTTCAAGATGACTGCCCATCGCCCGAAGAATATTGATCACACCGATACGCGTTGGGTTAATGCCTACATGCTCAAGGGTGATATCAGAATCCGGACAGATCGCTGCAGCCACCATAAAGAAGGTTGCCGAAGAGATATCCGCGGGCACATCGATTTTAGTCGCCTTAAGCGAGCCACCACCGGTGAGGGACACCTGATTACCCGCCACATCAACCTGATAACCAAAGCCTCGTAACATCCGTTCGGTATGATCGCGAGTGGGTGCGGGTTCAGTCACGGTTGTTTCGCCTTCGGCATAGAGCCCCGCCAACATGACACAGGATTTAACCTGCGCACTGGCCATCGGCATCTCATAACGGATCGCTTTGAGTGACTGCCCCCCTTTAATTCTCACCGGTGGGCAACCATTCTCGTCGGTTTCGACTTGCGCGCCCATCAACCGTAGTGGTTTCGCTACGCGCTCCATGGGACGCTTACTCAGGGACGCATCGCCACTGAGTTCAGAATCAAATGCCTGACCGGCTAACAAGCCCGACATCAGGCGAATCGTGGTGCCGGAGTTACCCACATAGATAGGCCCTGGCGGTTGGCGTAGACCATTGATGCCCACACCATAAATTTTAACGGCGCCCTGATGCGGTCCCTCAATCACCACTCCCATATCGCGGAACGCTTGCAAGGTTGCAAGGCTATCCTCGCCTTCTAAAAAGCCGGTGACCTCGGTGGTGCCATCGGCTAAGGAGCCCAACATAATTGAACGGTGAGAAATCGACTTATCACCCGGTACGCGGATAGTGCCCTGCACCTGTCCACCGGGTTGAGCGTAAAATGTTGCGTCTTTTATTTTCATATTTTGAGTGTAGGCCGAACCTGATAAAATTTTTGAAAAATGTTCTCGTGCAGCTTTCGCGCGGGTAAAAATACCCAGCATCGCCTGACTTTCTTCTGCTTCAATCGCGTCTCTCAACCGCTGTACGCCGGCTGAAAATTCATCAATCTTCTGTAAAATGGCAGACTTATTGGCAATACCAATGTCGTGCCACATGGTTGGATCACTGGCGGCAACCCGGGTGAAATCACGGAAACCACCGGCGGCATAACGAAAGATTTCAGTGCAATCTTGCTCGCGGGCAAGAGTATCGACCAATGAGAAGGCCAATAGATGTGGCAAGTGGCTAGTTGCAGCCAGTACTTCATCATGCCGTGCCACATCCATCTGCAACACTTCAGCTCCCACAGCCTGCCACATTCGAGCAATCAGTGTCACCGCTTCGCGATCACTCTGCGGTAACGGCGTCAGAATAACCTTATGATGCTCAAACAATGTTGCATCCGCTGCGGCTATACCGCTTTTTTCTGAGCCCGCAATCGGGTGCCCAGGGATAAACCGAGCAGGTAGTTCACCAAACAGCCTTTCAGCAGCTTTGACCACATTACCTTTAACGCTGCCGACATCCGTCAGAATGGTCTCAGGCCGTAAAACAGGTTTTAGCTCAGCCAACACCGATTCAATCGCCTTAACTGGCACCGCCAACACAATGACATCGGCACGAGCCGCTTCAGCCAACAAATCCTCTGCCGCTTCATCAATTACACCGAGTCGCAAACCGGTCGCTAATTCATCGCTATCACGGTCGTAGCCGATCACCGTGCGGCAAATACGGTGACTACGCAGCGCACTTGCCAGCGACCCACCAATTAATCCTAAACCAATGACTAAAACTCTTTCAGTCAAACATCTCACGATCTATTTACCCTTTCTCACGGCTATTCAGCACTTTCGTAAATGCAGCCAAAAAGCGGCTATTTTCTTCCGGCAGGCCAACGGTCACCCGTAAGTGGTTGGGCATTCGATAGTTCGCCACCGGCCGGACAATAACCCCTTGCTGTAACAATGAAGCATATATTGGCGCTGCATCAGTGCCGCAATCAACCGTAATAAAGTTACCTACTGAGGGTATCCAATTAACACCTAATTCGCTAAAACCCTGTTCTAATTGCGCTATACCACTACGATTAACCTCAATACTGCGCTGCAGATAGTCTGTATCATTCAATACAGCGGCGGCCGCTTCCAATGCTGGGATATTGACGTTAAAGGGCTGCCGCACCCGGTTTAATAGATCGGTAATCGTACTATTCGCGACGCTATAGCCAATGCGCAATGCGGCCAAACCAAAGGCCTTTGAGAAGGTCCGTGTGATAATCAAATTTGCAAAATCATTTTGCAGTGCTAATCCCGATAAATAACTCGGTTCGGTAACATATTCAGCATAAGCCTCATCCAAAACCACCACGACATGCTCAGGCACCTTAGCCATAAAGCCGCGCAACGCCTCACCGGAAAACCATGTACCGGTCGGGTTGTTTGGATTCGCGAGGAAAATAACCCGGGTTTTATCGGTGACCGCTGCCGCCATCGCATCCAGATCATGACCCCAATCTTTGGCGGCAGTCACGACCGCTTTAGCCCCCGTTGCCTGTGCTACCAGCATATAGACAATAAATGAATGCTCTGAGTAAATAACCTCATCTCCGGGCAACACAAAAGCACGGCCAATCATCTCGAGTACATCATTCGAGCCATTACCTAGCGTTAGGTGATCGGTTCGATAGCCATAGTGTGCAGACAATGCCTCTTTCAACTTAAAACCACTTGCATCAGGATAGCGACAGCTGTCGGACAGCGCGGCTTGCACCGCCGCTATCGCAACCTCACTGGGGCCCAGCGGGTTCTCATTACTGGCCAGCTTAATACTGTTACTAATACCCAGCTCACGCTCCAACTCTTCCACCGGTTTACCCGGTTGATAAGGTTGAAGCCCCTGAACACCAGACGTCGCCAGTTGATAGAAATCACATGCCATTAATTTTCTCCAGATCAGAGGACCGCAACCGGATATGAACCCAACAATTTAAGCTCAACTGTTTCAGACTGCAGTTCACGTAGAACGTTCTGAATATGCTTATTAGCCGCATGCCCCTCAAAATCAATATAAAAAACTGAGTGTGAGTTTTCCGTGCTTGCTGGCCGGGTTTCAATGCCCGTCAGGCTGATTTTATGTTTGTGGAAATGTTCTAGTAACTCATACAATGCGCCCGCTTTATCGCGCACAGTCACCAGAATAGAGGTTTTATCTTGACCACTTTCGCCAACTTCTTGATCACCTACGATCAGGTAACGCGTACTGTTATCTGACTGGTCATCGACATTACGGGCGACAATATTGAGCTGATATAGATCGGCCACCAAATCACTGGCAATCGCCGCGGCACCTGAACCGAACTTAATCGCCATCCGCGCCGCTTCCGCATTGCTGCTAACGAGGATACGTTCGGCGGATAAAAAGTGAGCATCCAGCCAGCTACGACACTGCGACAGTGTTTGCTGAGGCAAATAGATGCGGGTGATACCGTCGAGATTATCACCATCAGCACGCAAAACATGGTGATGGATGCGTAGCTCGACCTCACCGCAGATCATAAGATTAAAGCGTTTAAAGAGATCAAGTGTATGACTCACCATGCCTTCGGATGAGTTCTCGATGGGCACAACACCATAATGAGCGCCACCGGACTCCACTTCACGGAAAACTTCATCGCCGCTATTAAATGGAATACAGTGGGCTGAGTGACCAAAATGCTTGCTCGCGGCCTGCTGAGTAAAGTTACCTTCAGGTCCCAGAAACGCTACATGCATCGGTTTTTCCAGCGCCAGGCACACCGACATCACTTCACGAAACAGCCGTGCTACCTCATGGTCGGCAAGCGGCCCTTCGTTACGCTCCATCACCCGGCGCAACACCTGAGCTTCACGTTCAGGACGGTAAAATACCGCATCCTTCGGGCCCTGATATTTCTCTTTAACCTCAGCCACCTGCTGAGCACAGCGTGCACGATCATTCAGCAGCGTATGAATCTGCCGGTCGATTAAATCGATCTGATCGCGCAGAAGCTTAAGTTCTTTTTCCTGATCACTCATTATTACCGCCCTCTACTGCCTGACTTATCCGTGACGCTGTGAAAAGTCCTGCATAAAGTCGATCAACGCATCCACACCCGCTTCTGGTACTGCGTTATAGATACTCGCACGCATACCGCCGACCGAACGATGACCCGGAAGGTTCAGCAGACCACTTTTTTCAGCCTCGGCCAAAAACAGTTTATCCAGTTCTGCGTTCGCCAGAATAAAGGGAACATTCATCCAAGAACGGGCATTAACCGCCACAGGGTTTGAATAAAATGGATTGCTATCGATCACGCTGTAGAGTTTCTCAGCCTTGCGACGATTAACCTCAGCCACGGCTTCAACACCGCCCTGCGCTTTGAGCCACTTAAACACCAGCCCTGCCAGATACCAACCAAATGTAGGCGGCGTATTGAGCATAGAATCAGCGTCTGCGGTGACTTTATAGTCATAGAGAGCAGGCGTAGAAGGAAGGATATCACCCAGCAAGTCTTCGCGAATAATGACAACCGTCAGCCCTGCTGGGCCGATATTTTTCTGCGCACCGGCGTAGATCATACCAAAACGACTAACATCGACCGGACGGGAAAGGATATTAGATGACATATCCGCTACCAACGGCACATTCCCGGTGTCAGGGATATAATCAAACTCAACCCCGCGAATGGTTTCATTCGGCGTGTAGTGCACATAAGCAGCTTCAGGATTAAGCTTTAGCTCATCCTGAGAGGGTGCACGGGTAAAATTATTGTCTTCCATACTCGCTACAACGTTTACATCACAGTAACGTGCGGCTTCTTTGATAGCTTTCTTGGACCAGTCACCGGTATTGATATAGTCAGCGGTCGTTTTGCCCCGCAACAGGTTCATCGGAATCATGCTGAATTGGCTACTAGCACCACCCTGCATAAAGAGAACCTTATAGTTATCGGGAATCTGCATCAAATCACGCAGATCTTGTTCAGCTTCAGCCGCCACACCCACAAACTCGGGACTACGGTGACTCATTTCCATAATGGAAAGGCCAAGACCATGCCAATTCAATAGCTCTTGCTGAGCCAGTTTCAGGACATCTTCAGGCAGTGCAGAAGGACCCGCACTGAAATTATAATTACGTGTCATTTTGATAGATCTGCTACAAAGTTCGTAAAAGTGGTTCTGTATAAACTTGTGTAAAACCGATTATCCAAAACCGATTGTGTAAAAACCGGTTATACCATCAACCGGCAAAGCCAAACCGCGACAATTCAACGGGTAATCTAGCGCAATAAAGCGCCTTTAATAACGGTTCACTAAGACAAAAATGTGCGGCCAGTGCCGCACATTTTTTAGCCTCAATGATTATGCTTGATCATCATCAAGCGGAGCCTCAGGACTCTCTGGTGTTTCAGGGTTATCCGGTGCGTCATCCACAACCTCGACATCGCCCTCAACGACCTCAGTGTCAATTAGCTCATCGTCCGTTTCTTCCGGCTCTTCTATACGAGCCACACCGACAAGGTTTTCATCCTCAGCCACCCGGATCACTCGGACCCCCTGAGTGTTACGACCTAAGACAGAAATCTCATCGCTGCGAGTACGTACCAATGTGCCCTGATCACTGATCAGCATCACATCATCGCCTTCAAACATCTGCACTGCACCGATCAACTCACCGTTACGGTCGGTGCACTGCATGGCGATAACACCCTGCCCACCACGACCATAGGTCGGAAAGTCTTCAACCGCGGTCTGCTTACCATAACCATTAATACTGGTAGTCAGAATGCGGCCATGTTCCTGAGGAATGATCAGCGAGATAACCTTCGCATCTTGCGCTAGTTTAATACCACGGACACCACGAGCGGTTCGCCCCATAGGTCGTACATCATCTTCGGCAAAACGAATCGATTTACCCTGGCTAGAGACCAGCATCACTTCGGCAGTACCATCGGTAATCGCTGCACCGATCAGGGTATCCCCTTCATCCAGCGCCAACGCAATCAACCCGGTAGAACGAGGGCGGGAGAAGTTAACCAGCGGTGTTTTCTTCACCGTACCATCAGCGGTTGCCATAAATACATAATGCTCATCGGCATATTCGTTTACCGGCAGAATGGTGGTGATACGTTCACCTTCCTGCAACGGTAGAATATTGATGATCGGACGACCCCGCGCTGCACGACTGGCTTGTGGAATTTCATACACTTTGAGCCAATACACTTTACCTAAGTTGGTAAAGCACAAGATAGTATCGTGGGTGCTGGCAATCAGCAGTTTTTCGATAAAGTCTTCATCTTTAACCGCCGTTGCCGACTTACCTTTACCACCACGACGCTGAGACTGATACATCGTCAGTGGCTGGGTTTTGGCATAGCCACCGTGAGATATAGTCACCACCATATCTTCTTCGGCTATCAGGTCAGCCACGGTAAAGTCTTGCTGCGACGCGATGATATCGGTGCGACGTTCATCACCAAACTCTTCGACGATCAGCTCTAACTCTTCACGGATCACTTCCATCAAGCGCTCAGAGCTATTCAGAATCGCCAACAATTCGGCGATACGATCGAGCAATTCCCGGTATTCGGCGATCAGTTTTTCATGTTCCAGACCGGTTAAGCGGTGCAGGCGCAACTCAAGAATCGCTTGCGCCTGTACAGGAGACAGGTGATAGACACCGTCGTGCATGCCGTATTGCGCTTCAAGATCTTCCGGACGGCAGGCATTTTCGCCAGCACGTTCCAGCATCACTGTCACATCGCCGGGCTGCCATTCAGTCTCAATCAAACGTTCTTTGGCTTCAGCTGGGCTCGGAGAGCTCTTAATCATCTCGATAACAGCATCGATATTCGCCAGAGCAATCGCCAAACCTTCCAGAATATGGCCACGCTCACGCGCCTTACGCAGCAAGTAAACGGTACGGCGGGTAACGACTTCGCGACGGTGACGGATAAAGCATTCAAGAATGGACTTAAGATCGAGGGTACGAGGCTGCCCGTCGACCAGTGCCACCATGTTGATACCAAACACGTTTTGCAGTTGAGTCTGAATAAAGAGGTTATTCACCACTACTTCAGACACTTCACCTTTACGCAGTTCGATAACAATGCGCATGCCATCCTTATCGGATTCATCACGCAGCTCGGTGATACCTTCGAGTTTTTTCTCTTTAACCAGCTCGGCGATCTTTTCGATCAAGCGAGCTTTGTTCACCTGATAAGGGATCTCAGTAAAGATAATCGACTCTTTACCGTTCTTATCATTGGTTTCAATATGATGTTTGGCGCGCAGATAGATGCGTCCACGACCGGTTTGGTAAGCCTGCAGAATACCGGCCCGGCCATTGATAATAGCGCCGGTTGGGAAGTCAGGTGCCGGAATATATTCCATCAGCCCATCGATACCCAGCTCAGGATTATCGATCAGTGCAATACAGCCACGGACAATCTCGCCGAGGTTGTGAGGCGGAATATTAGTCGCCATACCGACAGCAATACCGGCAGAACCATTCACCAGCAGCGTTGGCACTTTAGTCGGCAACACTTCTGGGATCTGTTCGGTGCCATCGTAGTTTGGCACGAAATCAACGGTTTCTTTATCGAGATCAGCCAGCAGCTCATGCGAGATTTTCGCCATGCGAATCTCGGTATAACGCATCGCTGCGGCCGAATCGCCATCGACGGAACCGAAGTTCCCCTGACCATCGACCAGCATATATCGCATCGAAAATGGCTGCGCCATCCGTACGATGGTGTCATAAACAGCACTATCACCATGGGGGTGATATTTACCGATTACGTCACCTACCACACGGGCAGATTTTTTGTACGCCTTGTTCCAGTCGTTGTTAAGTTCGCTCATAGCGAACAGCACCCGACGGTGTACAGGCTTAAGTCCATCCCGTACGTCTGGCAACGCACGCCCCACGATTACGCTCATAGCGTAATCCAGATATGACTGCTTCAGTTCATCTTCGATGTTGACTGGCAGAATCTCTCTGGCTAAATCACCCATAATAGCTCTGGCTATCCTTGAATCTGACTGCTGAGAATTAAGTGGTTAAACCCACCCTGAAAGCGGTAAACCTTAAGCGCCCGAGTATACCATAAAGAAACACCAATACTCTCGCAAAATTAAGGTCTTGGAGAGCAGAATCAGTGTTCTGAGCAGTTCCCTAGCAGACTTCCTGTATTCGCCCCTGCAGCGGTGCTAGAATGTCGCAGAATTATGACCTGACACGAGCTTTTGGCGCAGAATATGACACACACCCAGAACAACACGGGCGCAAATATTGACCCCCAGGAAATCGCAAAATTCGAAGAACTGGCCAGCCGGTGGTGGGACCGTGACAGTGAATTCAAACCACTCCACGATATCAATCCACTGCGGGTCGACTTTATCGACCGAATAGCATCCCTGAGCGGCAAAAAAGTACTCGATGTTGGCTGTGGGGGCGGCATCTTATCCGAAGCGATGGCTCACCGTGGCGCGACCGTTACCGGTATCGATATGGGCGAAGCACCGTTAAAAGTCGCCAAGCTACACGGCCTTGAGAGCGGTGTCGGCGTAGACTATCGCCAGGTCACCGTCGAAGAGCTAGCCATTGAACAGCCTCAACAGTATGACATTGTCACCTGCATGGAGATGATGGAACATGTGCCAGATCCGTCTTCTGTTGTTGACGCCTGCAGCCAACTGGTAAAACCCGGCGGCCATGTTTTTTTCTCGACGCTAAATCGCAATCCCAAAAGCTATATGATGGCCATCGTCGGCGCCGAATATCTATTAAAGCTCGTCCCTAAAGGCACCCACGACTTCAATAAGTTCATCCGCCCATCTGAACTCGCCAACTGGATTCGACAGAGTGGTTTGCAGAGCGAAAAGATCACCGGCCTCACCTACAACCCTTTGAGCAAAATCTATAAGCTCAACGACCGTGATGTCGATGTCAATTATATGGTTGCCACCCGGAAGCCCGACTAAACAATGAAGAGATCACGACCTGAGGCTGTACTGTTCGACTTAGATGGCACGCTGATCGATACTGCGCCTGATTTTCACGCGGTAATCAATCAACTTCTAGCCGAACATCAACGCCCTCCCGTCAGCGCGGCCTTTCTGCGGCGCTATGTCTCTAATGGCGCACGCTCGATGATCGGCGCCGCCTTTGAACTCCCAGAACAAGACCCCGCGTTTGATACTCTCCATCCGAGAATGCTTGAACTCTACCTACAACATCTTGATGTCGACACCCAACCGTTCCCTGGCATCCCTGCACTGCTACACTGGCTCGGTGAACAACAAATACCTTGGGGTATCGTCACCAACAAGCCCGAATGCTACACCACCCCCGTCATGCGGGGGCTCAATCTACAGACCGCCCCCGGGACAGTTATCTGCCCAGATCATGTGCAGCAAAAAAAGCCCCACCCAGAAGCACTATTCCTCGCCTGCAAGGCACTCAATTGCACCCCCGAGCACAGCGTTTATATTGGCGATCACCGTCGCGATATTGAAGCCGGTCTAAGAGCCGGCATGCAGACCATCGCCGTCAGCTATGGTTACCTTGATGAGGGTGAAGATATAAATAGCTGGAATAGCCACTTCCGGGTCGATCACGCCAGTGACATCCGCCCTATTTTAGAAACCCTTTATTGCGATCGCTAGCGATCAGACACAGGAACAGCCATGTACGACTATCAGGCACCGGAAAACCTACTCCAAGAAAAAATCATTCTCGTGACCGGCGCAGGCGACGGTATTGGACGCGCAGCCGCCCTTAGCTATGCCGCTCACGGTGCAACGGTTATATTACTGGGCCGCACAGAAGAAAAGCTCAATACCGTCTACGACGAAATTGAGGCTGCCGGTTATCCACAGGCCGCAATCATTCCACTGAATCTAGAAACCGCTGGCGAAACGGATTTTGACCGCCTAGCGGCCATGTTAGAAGAAGAGTTTGGCCGAATCGATGGCATTTTGCATAATGCCAGCTTGCTTGGCATACGGACGCCAATAGAAAGCTATGATCCAATCGTATGGCAACAGGTGATGCAAGTGAACGTCAATAGCACTTTCATGCTAACTCAAGCACTGCTGTCCCTGACAAACGATTCAGAAGACGCCTCTATTATCTTTACATCGTCAGGTGTCGGCCGAAAAGGGAAGGCATTCTGGGGTGCTTATGCCGTGTCTAAATTTGCCACTGAAGGCCTAATGCAAGTGTTGGCCGATGAATTAGAACATAACCCCAATATCCGCGTTAATGCGATCAACCCTGGGGGGACACGCACCAATATGAGAGCGAACGCTTATCCGGCAGAAAATCCAGAAAGCAACCCTAGCCCGGAAGAGATCATGCCGCTTTATCTCTACCTCATGGGCCGGGATAGCCGCGCAGTCAACGGCCAATCCATCAACGCCCAGTAACACTCAATTTTTAAGCAAAAAAAAACGCAGCTTCAAAAGCTGCGTTGACGATTAACGATCAGATCGTTTCGGCCCTACCGAGCGGCGTGTTTTCTGACGCTTAACACGCCGTTCAGCCACCTCCTGCTCTTTCACCGATAACGGCTTATTTCGCTTCTGCTTCATATCCATCATACTGGACAGCATATTAATCTCTTTCTGAGTCAACTCTTTCCAATGCCCCGCCTTCACCTCACTCGGCAAGAAGAACGGTCCATAGCGCACCCGTTTCAAGCGGCTCACTTGCACCTCTTGAGACTCCCACAGACGCCGCACCTCGCGGTTACGACCTTCCATGATGCAGACGTGGTACCACTTGTTAGCCCCTTCACCGTTAAAGAACTGAACATCAGTGAAGCGCGCCATACCATCATCGAGCAGCACACCTTTTTTGAGTCGACCAATCATCGCTTCGTCAACATCGCCCAAAATACGTACCGCATATTCACGGTCGATATTAGCCGAAGGGTGCATCAAGTTATTAGCCAGATCTCCATCGGTGGTAAATAGCAGCAAGCCCGAGGTATTAATGTCCAAACGACCAACCGCAATCCAACGCCCTTGTTTCAACGGCGGCAGGTGATCAAAAACCGTTGAACGACCCTCTGGGTCATGCCGAGTCGCCACTTCACCGAGAGGCTTGTTATAAATAAGCACACGGCGTTCGCTATCACGATCGAACACCATTTTCTTAGCTTCGCCGTCAACCTCTACCTCATCCCGAATCGAGATTCTGTCGCCGAGCGTTGCAACCTGACCATTAACACTAATACGGCCAGCTTCAATCCAACGTTCCATCTCACGACGTGAACCTAATCCGGAACGCGCCAAAACTTTCTGAAGTTTTTCGTCTATCACCGACGCATCCTCTTATCGTTTGTAATAATTAACCTCAACAAGGCTAATTTAAAAATAGTTAATCTCAACATAAACAAAAAAGCTCTTCGACGCGCGCCGAAGAGCTTTTTTAATAATAGCGGAAAGTGCTTATTAAATTAAGCAATCTTCCTTTGTTTTACCTTGAGCAAATGCAGCTTGGAAAGCAGCAGGGGTACGACCACGGCCAGACCACTGATGTACTTCACCGTTTTCATCTGTCACTTGATACTTAGGAGCAACTTTTTTCTTAACCGGCGCATCAACCAGCGTCATTAGATCATCCAGACCAATACCAGCTTCTTGCATGCTCTGCTTAATCGCTTCGATCTTTTCAGTACGCTCACGTTCTTCGGCCTGTCTTTCTTCTTCATACGCTTGCTTCTCTTCCAGTATTTCAGTCAGATCAGCAATTGCCTTTTCAATATCAGAACTTGAAAGCTCGTGACACTGTTTACGCAGTGAGTTTTTGCGGGTAAGAAGTTTTACAAAGTCGGTCATTATAAATCACCAATGAAAAGAAAGTTTAGGAATAAAGGAATTATTGATTAAGTAATACGGTTTTTCAATAAAAAAACCAATTAATTATAATCATTCAAAATCTGATACATCACCAGCACCTTTACGAATAATAACAGGTACATCATCCACTAGGTTAATAACAGAGGTTGCTTCCATGCCGCAATAGCCCCCATCAATCACAAGATCCACATCATGCTGCAGCAGATCGCGTATTTCATAAGGGTCAATCAAAGGTAACTCTTCGCCAGGCATAATAAGCGAAGTACTCATAATAGGCTCACCTAATGCTTCCATTAACTGTAGCGCAATATTATTTTGCGGAATTCTAAGACCAATAGTCCGGCGTTTAGGGTGTAATAAACGTCGCGGCACTTCCGTGGTCGCATTAAGAATAAAAGTATAAGCACCGGGCGTCATTGCTTTAAGCAAACGATAAATTGAATTATCTACTTTTGCATAGGTGCCGATTTCAGATAGATCTCGACATACCAAAGTAAAGTTATGCTTATCGTCTAATTTACGGATCCGCTTAATTTTCTCCACCGCCCCCTTATCACCGAGGCGGCACCCGAGTGCATAGGCACTATCGGTAGGATACACAATAACACCGCCTTTATTGATGATCTCAACCGCCTGACTAATCAGACGCTGTTGAGGGTTATCGGGATGGATCTGAAAAAGCTGGCTCACAAGAAACCCTTCTAGGTAAAGTTATTTAATCTATTCTACTAAAAACGCGGTTAATGCTGAAGCAATTTAGAAAGCACATGGTGATTTACACTGCTGTAACGCGGATATTTCCCAATATCCGTCCAATGAAACTGCCTTTTATGAAAATCACTGCCCGCCGAAACCATTATATTAAATTTTGAGGCGAGTTTATCAAGTTGTAATTGATGACCGGATTCAATCCCGGGGTAACTTATTTCAATCGCATCGCCACCCTGTTCACAAAAACCACCGGTCAATATCCGCACCTTAGTAAACGTCATATTATATTTGGTCGGATGGGCTAATACCGCAATACCACCCGCCTGATGGATTATATCAATCGCTTCTTCCATCGTCGGCCATTCCGCTTTCACATCTCCGACTTTGCCCGCACCAAGATAACGATTGAATGCCTGCACTTCATTTTTGACCACACCCGCCTCAACCATCGCTTGCGCAAAGTGCGGCCGACCAACCTGACCTGTACCGGATAATTCCAACACTCGTGGTAGCAAATCAGGCATATTGCGTTTCATTAGCTTTTCATTAATAAGTCCGGCACGTTGCAGACGCAATTGGTCGATTTTACGTAAATAATCACATAATGCCGGATGATGCTCATCAAAACCTAAACCGACAATATGTACCATATTACGACCCCATTCAGAGGTTAGCTCGATACCGGACAGCACCTTAACGTCATAATCAGCCGCAGCAGTCCGCAGTTCACCAATACCGGCGACCGTATCATGATCTGTAATAGCAAATACGGCTACCCCCCGCTCATGAGCCCCCTGCAACAGTTCTGCCGGGGTCAACTCACCATCGGAGTAACAGGAATGACAATGAAGATCGCTAAAAGGCAATTCATCACCGGTTTCGGGTTTATAACTTAACTGGCTCACTCTATAATCACCCTACTTCCTAAACAAAAAAATGTTGTTATGAAACTACTTTTAGATTTTCTACCGGTCATTATCTTCTTTATTGTCTACAAAAGCACCGATGATATTATTCTAGCCACAGCTGTGCTCATTCCAGCCACTCTATTGCAGATGCTCTATACCTGGCTAAAAACCCATAAAATAGAGACGATTCAACTAGTGACCCTAGCGTTAGTGGTAGTACTCGGGGGCGCAACCGTGATGTTTCAGGATAAAACCTTTATCCAATGGAAACCTACCGTCGTCACTTGGCTATTCGCCGCAGCCTTCTTGGGCAGCCAGTTTATCGGCAAAAAGACCATCATACAGCGTCTCATGAACGGCACCATCGAGCTGCCCGCTTATGCTTGGAAGCAATTAAACATCGCTTGGATCATTTTTTATATTATTCTTGGCGCAATTAACCTGTATGTCGCCTACACTATGAGCGAAGAAACATGGGTTAACTTCAAGCTGTTCGGCATGCTCGGCCTAACAATGGTGTTTATTTTGCTACAGGGCTTTTATATATCGAAGCACATGACCCCTGATAACAACAGTAACCAAAGCGACAACTAAGGATTATAGAATGTTTTACGCCATTATTAGCGAAGACAAGCCTAACTCACTTGAACGAAGACTGGCCGCCCGCGCTGAGCATCTTGCCCGACTCGAAGCATTACGTGACCAAGGCCGGTTATTAGTGGCTGGTCCACACCCAGCGATCGACAGTGAAGACCCAGGCCCAGCAGGATTTACCGGCAGCTTGGTGATCGCTGAGTTCAGCTCACTCGAACAAGCTCAGGCTTGGGCAGATCAAGATCCCTATATAGATGCAGGTGTTTATCAGCAAGTGATAGTAAAGCCATATAAAAAAGTTTTACCATAATGTCGCTTTTTAAGCTTAAATACCCATTATCAGCACACTCTGTTTAACTTAGGTTCAGGTTGAACTGGTATAAATAGATCAAAATTAAAACATAAGGATGTTTACGATGAAGAAATTAGCACTTACAACCGCTCTAGCTCTGGCAATGGGTGTTTCTGCTGTAGCCAATGCTCACCCTAACCATGAGGGTTATGCAACGGATACTGGTGACACTGTTTGGAAAACCAGCTACGGTGAATGCTGGCAGCACGGCTACTGGCTGGAAGAAGACAAAACGGTTGACTGTGGCGCTGAAGCCGCTGCACCTGCTCCAGCACCCGCGCCTGCTCCAGCACCCGCGCCTAAAATGGTCATGAAAATGGTCGATGCTGAAGAAAGCCATATCGTTTATTTCGATTTTGACAGCAGCAAAGTAACAGATGTTAGCGCTATCGTTAACTATGTTGGTACTCTGTCTAAACTGAACAGCATTGAACTGAAAGGCTACACTGACTCTATCGGTACTAACGCTTACAACGATGCGCTGTCTCAGCGTCGTGTTGAAGCGGTTGATGCAGCACTGGCCGCATCCGGTATTGATACTGCGAAAGTTGTTACTTACTCTTTCGGTGAAGCGAACCCTGTTAAAGTTTGTACTGAAACAGGTGCATCACTTAAGTCTTGTTTAGCTGAAAACCGTCGCGTAGAAGTTAACATCGACGGCCAGAAGCAAGTTAAAGTACAACAGTAATACAACCCAAGCTTTATGGTTCTAAACAGCCATAAAGCCTGACATAAACCGGCAATCGCACTAAAGTTAGTGAGAGCGCCGGTTTTTTTATGTCCGTTAATACTCATAACAGAGCCAAAGCATCCACCCACAAGCACCCTAAAACAGCTTACACTATTAAACAAACCTGACTATTTCACGATTATTGAACAACGGCTTTCAGGCAAACAACAAAACGCTTTAGCTATCGCTAAACCACTGAGTAAGATGACCGATGACTCACCATAACGTTTTACCCAACTGGCTCAGCTGGTTACCTTTTGGTACCGTTCCGTGCATAACGCCCACGCTGGCTGCTCAGCACCTTCAGGACTATCTGATTATCGATGTGCGTACCTCACAGGAATACCAGAAAAGCCACGTTCCCGGTGCGATCTCAATACCGCTACACGCACTATCCCAGCAGCGAATAAGGACTCTTCCCAACGACAAACCTATTATCTGTATCTGCTTATCAGCCCATCGAAGCAAACCAGCTACCCGCAAATTAATCAAAGCAGGCTTTAACGTCCAAGAACTCAAGGGCGGCATGCTGGCCTGGTGGAAACAATCACTGCCGCTAGAACACTAACCGCTCATCCCCGCCTTACACTACTTTTCACAACCGTCAGGCAATAAAAAAGCGCCCGCAGGCGCTTTAAAGTAACAATATTGCTATATCGCCAAAGAGTCGCAGAGCAACCCCTAGGCTTGTTTAACCTTTAGTTAACCCAAACTCGGGCATTGCGGAACATTCGCATCCAAGCGCCATCTTCATCCCACTCTTCTGGTGCCCAGCTATTGGTTACCGCACGGAACACACGCTCAGGGTGAGGCATCATAATAGTCACTCGGCCATCGGTGGTAGTGACACCACTGATACCTTTTGGAGAACCGTTCGGATTCGCAGGATAACTTTCTGTTACCTTGCCATAGTTATCCACATAGCGAAGGGCCACGCTGTTAGACGCTTGCAAATTAGCCAGATGGGTTTGATCGGCAAATTCAGCCCGTCCCTCACCGTGAGCCACGGCGATCGGCATCCGCGAACCCGCCATGCCTTGCAAGAACACAGATTGACTCTGCTGCACTTCAACCATCGCCACCCGTGCTTCAAATTGCTCCGACATGTTGCGCACAAAATGCGGCCACAGATCAGCACCTGGAATCAGCTCATGTAAGTTAGACAGCATCTGACAACCGTTACAGATACCTAACGAGAAAGTATCGTCGCGATTAAAGAAGGCCTCAAACTGATCACGAGCACGACCATTAAACAGTATTGATTTCGCCCAACCTTCACCAGCGCCCAAAACATCACCGTAAGAGAAACCACCACAGGCAACCAGACCTTTAAAGCGGTCTAACTCAACCCGTCCAGCGAGAATATCACTCATGTGCACATCAACCGCCGCGAAACCAGCCCGGTCAAAGGCCGCCCCCATCTCAATTTGGCCGTTAACACCCTGTTCACGAATGATCGCCATCTCAGGGCGGCTACCCGTCTGAATGTATGGCGCAGCGATGTTGTCATTCACATCAAAGGTCAGTTCAGCATTCAGGCCTGGGTTTTCTTTATCCAACAGCGCATCAAACTCTTGTTGCGCACAGACGGAGTTATCCCGCAGTGATTGCATCCGATAAGACGTTTCAGCCCAAATACGCTGTAAGGTGGTACGCGATTCCGTGTAGATCTCTTCATCATCGAAATGTACACGCAATTCATCATCCAGATTAACCGAACCGATCACCTTAGTGACTTCAGCAAGGCCTGCGGCATTAAGCTCGGTCAGTACCTGCTGAATATCAGCTCGTTTAACTTGAATAACTGCACCCAGTTCTTCAGCAAACAGCGCCGCTGCAAACTCAGTGCGACCGGTCGCCAACATATCCAGATTAATATCCACACCGGTATGTCCGGCAAAGGCCATCTCTGCAACCGTGGTCAACAAACCACCATCGGAACGGTCATGGTATGCCAGCAGCAGACCTTGCTCGTTAAGCTCTTGAATCGCAGTGAAGAAAGCCACCAACTGATCGGCATCATCAACATCAGGGACATCTTGACCCACTTCGTTATAGACCTGCGCCAATGCAGACAGACCCAGACGATTTTTACCGTTACCCAGATCCAACAGGATCAGGTCGGTTTCGCCAGCGTCAGTACGCAGTTGCGGCGTCAGTGTTTTACGCACATCTTTAACTGCCGCAAAACCGGTGATAATCAGCGAAGTCGGCGCGGTAACCGATTTTTCATCACCGTCATTCCAGACCGTACGCATCGACATTGAATCTTTGCCCACCGGAATCGTAATACCCAGTTTTGGACAAAGATCCATACCGACCGCTTGAACCGTATCGTAAAGTTTTTCATCTTCGCCCGGATGGCCAGCAGCACACATCCAGTTAGCCGAGAGTTTAATATCGATAATATCGCCGATCCGCGCCGCCGCTAGGTTGGTCACGGTTTCACCGACCGCCATCCGACCGGAAGCGGGGGAATCAACCAGTGCCAGCGGTGTACGCTCGCCCATCGCCATCGCTTCACCCGCATTGGTGTCAAAAGAGGCGGTGGTTACCGCACAGTCAGCCACCGGCACTTGCCATGGACCAACCATCTGATCACGAACAACCTGACCGGTAATTGAGCGATCACCAATGGTAATAAGGAAGGACTTAGAAGCCACTGCCGGCAATGTCAGAACCCGCTTCACGGCATCTTTCAGTTCAATAGCAGAGGCATCAAAGGCAGGCACTTCATAGCTAATACGTTCAACTGAACGGTGCATTTTAGGTGGCTTACCAAACAACACGCTCATCGGTAGATCAACAGGTTTGTTGCCAAAGTGAGCATCACTCAGAATCAGGTGTTTCTCATCAGTAGCCGTACCCACGATGGCATAAGGGCAGCGCTCACGAGCACAGATTGCCTCAAAACGCGGCATATCTTCCGGCTGAACCGCCAACACATAACGCTCTTGTGCTTCGTTACACCAGATTGCCAGCGGCGACATACCTGGCTCATCATTATTGATATTACGCAGTTCGAAATCACCACCACAACCGCCATCTTTGACCAGCTCAGGGAAAGCATTGGACAGACCACCGGCCCCCACATCGTGGATAAAGGCGATAGGGTTGGTATCCCCTTGCTGCCAGCACTGATCAATCACTTCCTGACAACGACGCTCCATCTCTGGGTTGTCGCGCTGTACTGACGCAAAATCCAGATCCGCCGATGAACTACCGGACGACATAGAAGAAGCGGCACCGCCACCCAAACCAATCTGCATGGCTGGCCCACCGAGGCAGATCAGCTTAGCACCGACCTCGATTTCGCCTTTATCCACATGGTCGGTACGAATGTTACCGTAACCTCCGGCGATCATAATCGGCTTATGGTAACCACGCATCTCTTCACCGGCAGCCCCGTTAACCTTCTGCTCAAAGGTACGGAAATAACCGTTCAAAGCAGGACGACCAAACTCA
This sequence comes from Amphritea sp. GJ51-11, assembly GCF_055808735.1. NCBI lineage: Bacteria > Pseudomonadati > Pseudomonadota > Gammaproteobacteria > Oceanospirillales > Oceanospirillaceae > Amphritea > Amphritea sp. GJ51-11. Next base: position 3,390,917 of record NZ_CM147881.1, read on the forward strand.
TTATTGAAAGCCGCACCACCGATTGGGCCATCAAGCATGATGTCTAATGCGGATACGATACGCTCTGGCTTGCCGTAATCAGATTCCCATGGCTGAACAAAGCCGGGGATTTTCAGATCAGAAACCGTGAAACCAGTCAAACCCGCTTTCGGCTTAGACCCTTTACCGGTCGCACCTTCATCACGAATCTCACCACCGGACCCAGTCGCCGCACCAGAATGAGGAGCAATTGCGGTCGGATGGTTATGGGTTTCCACTTTCATCAGGATCTCAATACTCTCCTGATGATAGCTATATTCTTTGGTCTCAGGGTTAGGGAAGAAACGCCCCGCTTCTGACCCCACCATCACAGCGGCGTTATCTGAATAAGCCGATAAGATATTCTCGCCACCCAACTCATTGGTATTACGGATCATCGCGAACAGTGATTTATCCTGCGCTTCACCATCAATATCCCATGAGGCATTGAAGATTTTATGACGACAGTGCTCTGAGTTTGCCTGAGCAAACATCATCAGCTCGACATCCGCTGGGTTACGCCCCAGCTCGGTGAAGCTGCTAACGAGATAATCAATCTCATCATCAGCCAAGGCCAAGCCTAAATCGATATTTGCTTTTGCCAACGCCTCGCGTCCACCGGATAGCACATCTACCAGCGTTAACGGAGCAGGAAGGTCGGTACGGAATAGCTGTGCAGCGTCATCGACACTCTCAAATGTCGCCTCAACCATGCGGTCATGCAGCTCTGCACGTACGGTTTCTAGCTCAACTTCCGTCAAGGGCTGGTCAGAATACACAAAATAGGCAGTCCCGCGTTCCAGTCGCTTAATGCTCTGCAGGCCGCAGTTTCTAGCGATATCAGTCGCCTTAGACGACCACGGTGAGATCGTTCCCGGCCGGGGAACGACTAAAACCAATTGACCTGATGGCTCTTCCGCTTTAGCTTTAGGGCCGTAGCAAAGGATACGCTCCAGCGTGTTACGTTCCTGATCAGACAGGTTTTTTTCCAAATCAGCGAAGTGCATATACTCACCATAAACGCCGGTGATATGAGCAATTCGAGATTTCAGGACAGATAGCAGCTTTTCGTGTCGAAAAGCAGAAAGAGCAGGCGCTCCACGCAGTACCAGCATGTTAGTTTCAAGCCTCTTGAGTCTGTCTAACAGATAGGTTGTATGTAGGAGAAAATTAAGGCCGAATTTTACTGAAATAGCGGAATAGTTACCAGAAAAAGCCCACCATCTTATGCGAATAAATTCATTTCACGTTAAAGAGCTCGTTTTCCTGCTGATTTCAGTGTCCCTGTTTTTGGCTTTATTCCTATTTGATCAGAGCCATCGCACCCAAGTTGAAGCCATTCAGAAGACCGGCACACTGCGAGTGGCTACCCGTAACACCCCGACAACCTATTATCAGGACAACAACGGTAAAGCCACCGGATTTGAATATGAGCTGTTAAATGCCTTTGCTGACTACCTCGGCGTCGAACTCGAACTCATCATCCCAGACAGTTTCGGCGACATTTTCACCTTAGTCAAAAATCGCAGCGCTCATGTTGCCGCAGCAGGATTAACAGTTACCGAAGAACGTAAACAATATTTCCGCTTCTCTCCGGCCTATGCCTACTCCACACCGACACTGATTTACCGTGAAACCCAGGGCAAATCGATCCCGAAAACACTGGCTGATTTAGCAGACAAAAGTATTAAAGTCATTGCGAATAGTAGTCATGCCGAACTCTTACGCAGCTTAAAAGAAACCCATGAGTTTCTTAAATGGCAGGAAACCTCCACCAGCGGCGTGACAGAACTGCTTGAAGATGTTTACGAACAAGAGATCGACTACACCATCAGCGATGACTTTGTGTTTGATGCGCAAAAGTCGTATTTCCCCGGCCTAAAAAAATCGCTGGTGCTCAGCGAACCGAAACCGGTCGCATGGTTGTTAATCAAACAAAACGATCAAAGCCTGCAACGGGCAATGAAACGCTTCTTTGACCGTCCTGACACTCAAGACCTTCTGGTTAAGCTAAAAAAGAAATACCTTACTCGCCAAACCCGTCTTGGTTATGTTGATATTCAAACTTTTCGCCGTGATCTAGATGAGCGCTTCAGCCAACTAGAACAATACTTCATGATGGCCGAACAGGAAACTGATATCGATTGGCGACTACTGGCCTCAATCGCCTATCAAGAGTCTCACTGGAATCCAGAGGCGGTCTCCCCTACAGGCGTTAAAGGCATCATGATGCTCACGAAAGCCGCCGCCAAAGAAGTTGGGGTCGTCAACCGAACCGATCCGGTTAAAAGCGTAATGGGCGGGGCCCGCTATCTTAAAAAAGTGATGGCTAAAATACCGGAACGAATCCAAGGCAAAGAACGCATCTGGTTTGCCCTTGCCTCCTATAATATCGGTTATGGGCATCTTGAAGATGCACGGGTATTAACCGCCCGCGCTAACCGGGATCCTGATAAGTGGAGTGATGTAAAAGAGTTTTTACCCCTGTTAACACAACCTAAGCACTTTTCCACCGTGCGTCATGGCTATGCTCGCGGCTATGAACCAGTGCTCTATGTAAAGAATATCCGCAACTACTATGACCTGCTCGACTGGGAATTACAGAAAGCGCGGATTGAAGCGGCCAAGCCACCGCTTAGTCCAGCCGCAAACGAAGGCGAAATTGTCATCCCCGGCAACGCCTTAGATAACGGTGAAGCAGCGGTTCAAGAGGTTATCGATTCCATCCCTTCAACCCTATAGAAAGCATCGACGCTATATTATATTTCGATGACAAATGCTGATTTTTTCATCAATTACGATGCCAGATCTCCACATCTACAAAAAAGCGCTTTACAATGACTGACTAAATTATCGGCGGGGTGAGTCTGGTCCAATGTTGCGACGCGTTGCTTTTATCTATCTATCCGGACTCAGTCTGTGTATCTCGCTGCCGGTACTCGGTGAACCCGAAGATCCGCTAAGCTACTATTCCAGTGAGCCAAATAGCACCGAAAACCAAGCGATTACCACCCAGCCCGAAGTCGATACAACTTCTCAGGCAAGCACAACCTCACCACTGGATACCCCTAGTCAGCCACTGCCGGAAAAAGCCGTGCCGGTTGTTATCCTTAGCGAGCCTCAATCCGCCAAACCAAGCGATAACGAAACTGATACTACACCGCAAGGCGATACAGCAACCGCGCTCATTGATCTTGAACCTAAGACAAACAACACAGAATCCGTTGTCGATAGCGTAAAATCACAAACAGAGAAAACAAACTCTACCATCGACGAAAAACCCAAGACAGACAACGTCGCTACTGACAGCGTAAAATCACAAACCGTAAAAGCAACCGCGACAACAAGTATCAAACCCGCAGCCGCCCCCGAGTCTAATAAAACAGCTCCCGTGGTAACCCATGTTCAACCACAGTCTGACAACGCCACTAAAACAGCCACCCGCAGTAAACCTCAGATAGAATCCACGCCCACTAAAACAGCCAAAGCACCCAATCAAGAGATCGTGACCATCTGTCATGAAATTGGTAATAAACTCGGCAGCGTTTCCAGTAAAGATTGTCTCGATGCCGCCTTTGATGCCCCTCGCTTCTACTCAAACAAACATCGCCCACTGCTAGAAAAACATTTCCACGCCAATCCAGGGCTAGAAAATGCGCCCCGCATTCTCTTTTTAGGCGGCATCCACGGCGATGAATACTCCAGTGTTAGCCTGTCATTTAAGTGGCTAAAAATACTCGAACAGCATCACAGCGGTATTTATGACTGGCACTTCATGCCACTCACGAACCCTGATGGTCTTTTGCAGAAGAAATCGACTCGGGTCAACGCCAACAACGTCGACCTGAACCGTAACTTTATTCCATCAGAAACATCCGTCGATCCCATTAAGCACTGGCAAACCTATGCCAAAAAGCGCGCCCGCTATTACCCCGGCACCAAACCACTTAGCGAACCCGAAACTCGGGCTATTCATGGGCTGATCAATGAACTTAAACCCGACATTATCGTCTCGGTTCATGCCCCTCACGGCATTCTTGATTATGACGGCAGCATCACACCGCCACAAAAGCTCGGCCCACTGCATCTAAAGCAGCTCGGCACCTACCCCGGATCTTTGGGTAATTATGGCTGGTTTGTGAAGCAAACCCCGGTGATGACCATCGAATTGAAACATGCGGGTATTATGCCGTCGAAAAAAGATATTGATCATATGTGGGCCGATCTTATCCACTGGATCAAACTGCGCACCGAAGGTGACGGCACCCTGCTAGCGCGAAAAGCGAGCAATGAGTAAAGGCCAAAAATAACTCATCGCCAAACAGACGTTTAAGACTCTGGTGCTACAGCCGCTTTCGCGGCTAATTTTTGTGCTTTTTTCTCCGCCCGCCGCCGTCTAAAAAATTGGCTAATCGCATCGCTACACGGCTCTGCCATTACCCCCGCCGTAAATTCGGGCCAATGATTCAGCCAAGACTGATCAAATAGCTGATTATTGCTGACCACCGCGCCCGCCTTTGGCTCAACGGCACCGAACACAACCCGCTTAATTCGTGCATGCACTATGGCCCCGGCACACATAGTACAAGGCTCAATAGTGACATAGAGGGTTGCCCCCGCCAGACGATAATTTTCAGTTTTTGCCGCCGCATCACGCAGGGCCATAATTTCAGCATGGGCAGTAGGGTCATGACCTGAGATCGGCTGGTTCCAGCCCTCACCTATCAATTGACCATCGAGTACCACCACGGCACCTACCGGTACTTCATTCAGCGCCGCCGCCCGCTCTGCTAGCAGCAACGCCTGAGTCATCCACTGTATATCATCATTTTCATTCATAGGATGGAAATATACCAAAAGCCGAACAGAACAAGGAGATTTATCACAGGATAAAGTCGTCACCGCTAAGCCTTTGCGATATCACTCGCCGCTACTTCCATAATGCTTGCACACTGCTTGCTTTTTCTCCAGTTAAGCTAAGTTTAAAATCGATCGGTAATCTAATGTCGAAGACCTAACATCCGTCATAACCGTTTATTGGAGTCATCATATGAAACATCTCCCTCTCACAGTAGCAGCGCTGGGATTACTTTTAACCACCGCCGCCATGGCGGCACCTGAACGTCGCGGCCCACCAAAAGAAGCGATTGAAGCGTGCGCATCGATAAACCAAGGGGATAGCTGTCGTTTTAAGGGGCGACAGGGTGAAACACTCACTGGCGTCTGTGAAAGTAAACGTGATGATAAGCTGATCTGCGCCCCCGAAAACCTTCCGCCACGGGACTAAGCAGGTAAGGCTCAGTAGATAAAGCCCTGACCTTATATCGCCAGACAACGCTACTAATATACCCCATAGAACAAAACTCCCAGAAACAACGTTTTCTGGGAGTTTTTGCTTGCATTCTATACAACCCATTTGGTATCAACTCACCCGAATCACAAAGGTAAAACTTGGTTTAATTAGCACTAATACGGGTTGCAATACAGATCGACATCAAGCCGTTGGATCATATTTATAACCGACCCCATAGACCGACTGAATCACATCCTGCCCCGGCAACAAGCCTTCTAACTTACGCCGCAGTTTTTTGATATGGCTATCGATCGTCCGTTCGCTCACGATACGACGGTCAGCATAAATACGATCCATTAACTGGTCACGGGAATAAATTCGCCCGACGGACTGACTAAGGGTCTGTAATAGATGAAATTCCACCGCAGTTAGCTCTATCGATTGCTGACCAACCACCACCAGTAATTGATCTTCGTGCAGCTGTAGCTGGGGAGTGCTCACCGCAGTTAAAGCGGTTTGCTGCACTCGGCGCAGCACCGCTCGTACCCGGGCAACCACTTCACGGGGACTGTAGGGTTTACAGATGTAATCATCAGCCCCCAACTCCAAACCTAATAGTCGATCAATCTCTTCTACCCGCGCCGTCACCATAATAATCGGCACATTGCTAAAGGCACGTACATGACGACAGATATCCAGCCCATCCATCCCCGGCAACATCAGATCTAACAGAACCAGATCCGGTTTATGTTGCCGAATCCACGGCGACGCCTCGAGGCCATTATGCAACTGCTGCACCTTAAAGCCGCCCTGCTCCAGATAACTGGCCAACAAGCGTGCCAGCTTGGCTTCATCTTCGACAATCAGTATGGTTTCGTTCATGCCGATTCTTCCATGATAAGAGGTAATTCGAGAGTAAAACACAGGCCGCCGAGAGGTGATAGCGTGACCGTTAAAGAGCCACTGTGGGCTTCGGTAATATTCTGACAAATAGCTAGCCCCAGCCCGGTGCCGCCGGTGTTACGATTCCGTGACGTTTCAGCACGATAGAGACGATCAAACAACTTCGCCAATTCCGACTCACTCACTCCCGGTGCCGAATCTTCCAAGGTTAAATAAGCCCGACCGCCCTGTCGTTGCAAACACATGCGCGCGCTCCCATTCGCATCGGTGTAGCGCAGCGTATTCTGCAGCAGATTCGTTAATAATTGATCGATGCGGTCCGGATCGGCAAACACAATTGCACTGACATCATCCAGCCCCGTCGTTGTCATCTGGATCGATTTTTCAGCTAACGCCGGGGCAAACCCCTCCAACGCATCCCGCACCGCCGCACCAAGATCAACCGGAACTTTGTGATAGTCGAGGGCACCAATATCAGACATCGACAACTCATAAAGATCATTAATCAACCGCGCCATCAATTGGGCCTCCTGATGTAACGAATTTAACGAATAAGTATCGAGCGCATAGATACCATCGCGCATGGCATCGATTTCACCGAGCAAGATCGATAAAGGAGTACGCAACTCATGGGATATATCCGCTACCCATCGACGTCTAAGCGTCTCATTCTGACTCAGCGTCAGTGCTAGTTCATTAAAATCCTGAGCTAACTGGCCCAACTCATCATGATTTTTATGGATAATACGTGGGCTATAATCACCCGAGGCTAAACGTCGAGTGGCGAGTGTTAACGCCTTAATCGGCCCCACTAAATGATGCGCCAATGGCAGCGCCACCCCGGCCGACAACAGCAACATAACCAAGGCGATAATAAAATATGCTTTAGTTTGCTGTTGAGAAAACTGAACATCCCGCGCCGCTAAAAAACCACTATTGTCTTTTTGCATACCGAGATAACCAACAAGATCCCCTTGGCGAGTTTGAATAGGATGAAGCTCAAAATCAGTCAATGGCTCATTCGCAGCTCCATAGATCATCCGCTGCTGCTGATCCAATAACCGAATACGCCACTCCAGTGGTCGAGGCATCCCAGCCGGCGGCTGCATCAATTTGCCCGGTGGCCAACCTTCGCGTCTCACCTGCTCCACATGATCCTGCAAACGCTTGCCCTTCATCGGCAGCGCTACAACGGAGGTAATCAGCTGCAACCAACGTGTGGGGGAATCGGCCAAAGCATCCCACCCCTCGTCCACCTCATAAACGGCGGCTAACTCATCGACCAGACGTTCAGTCACCTGATTCTCACGCTCTTCAACATAGCGAATAAAACCCGCATCGAAAGACCATTGCACGAACAGATACATCCCCCCCACCAGCAACAACGCAATCGATAACTGCGCAACAAAAATCTTTCGGGTAATGGTCATATTCAATCATCTAGGCTTGGCGAAAAAGTTAATCACTAGTATGCATTGAAATGGGCAAAAAAAAGGAAGCAGCCACGAGAGCTTAGCATCAATCTACGAATTTTAAGGCAGCGTAAAATCCTGGTCAGATCTACTCAGCCAACCTTTTGCCCATGCCCTGTGTCCACCTCAATCAAAAGATACCTCCCTAATAAATTATCTAGGAAATACTAAACAAACCACCCTGCAAGCTTGCAAGGCATAACAGCCACCATTATAGTTGTCAGTAACAACATAAATCATCGAGGTTTACCTCTATGCCCGCTAATTTAGAGCGTGCTGAAGCGCTATATGAAGCCGTCAACCAGCTTATCCGGGTTCACCAATTCCGTGACCGGGATTACATCTGTTCCCACGATGTATCAGTAGCACAGTGTTATGCACTTGAAACCTTATTCAAACGTGGCCCTTTAAGGCTGCAGGCACTCGCCGATGAGATGTATCTAGACAAAAGCACCACTAGTCGTGTGGTCGATTCGTTATTGCGTAAAAAGTATGTGCTCAAGCTGTTAGATCCATTAGACCAGCGGGCGGTCCAATTATCTCTAACATCGACGGGGGAAGCGCTCTACCATACCATTCACCAAGACTTGATCCTGGAAGAGGCCTCGCTAATTAAAGATATTTCGCCAGAGGTTGTTGATGGAACCCTAACCCTTATTCGACAGCTAACCAAAGCGGCACGCGCGCGCCTGGGTTCATAGCTTAGTTTTTTTAACTTATTAGTTGTTACTAACAACATAAATCATGGAGGACAGACTTATGCACGATCAGTTAACCCATCTCCCAGTGGCCATTATTGGCGCAGGCCCCATAGGCTTGAGTGCCGCCGCCCAACTACTCAAGCGAGGCTTCACTCCCACCCTGTTTGAAGCGGGTAATCAAGCAGGCGCCAACATCGCTCGCTGGGGACATGTGCGGATTTTTTCCCCTTGGTCTTACAACATTGATGACGCCGCTGCCACATTGTTAAAGCAGCAGAACTGGCCTCAACCCGCAGCCCATGAGTTTCCCACCGGCAGCGAACTACTTGAGCAATATGTGACGCCATTAGCCGCTCACCCTGAGATCAACCCTCATCTGCATCTTAATACGCAAGTTCAATATGTAAGTCGACTCAACCATGATCTGTTACGCACCGAAGGTCGAGATCAAGCGCCGTTCGTGCTGCGAGTATCAAGCCCTGAAGGTGAGCAGGATATAATTGCCCAGGCTGTTATCGATGCCTCCGGCACCTATCAAACGCCTAATTGGTTGGGTACACACGGCGTCCCAGCGTTAGGTGAAAGCGAGTCTACCGAGGCCATTGCCTACGGCGTTCCCAATATTCTCGGATCGGCGCGGGCACAATATATAAACCGCTCGGTACTGGTCGTCGGTGGCGGTCATTCCGCTTTTAACGCACTACAGGATTTAGTTAAGCTCGCCGATGAGCATCAAGATATGCGCGTGCTTTGGGGGGTAAGAAGCACCTCCGTAACTAACGTTGTTCGTTCACCCGAAAATGATGAACTGCAAGAGCGCCGACGCCTTGAAGTGCGAATTCAGGAGTTACTTGAACAGGGACGTATCGAAGTATTTACCGAACTTGAGATTGACACGATTCAACGTAAAAACGGTAAGTTAATGGTACAAAGTGGATCAAAAGCATTGCCGCCCGTCGATCGCATCATCGCCGCCACCGGCTTCCGACCAAACCTTAACCTACTTGCCGAGTTACGCACCTCGTTGGACCCCGCGACTCAAAGCCCCATACGATTGGCGCCATTGATCGATCCAAACTTACATAGCTGTGGCTCAGTGCCTGAACATGGTTTGGCTGAACTGTCGCATCCAGAACCCGGCCTATTTATCTTAGGCATCAAGAGTTATGGCCGTGCACCAACCTTCCTGCTGAGAACCGGTTATAAACAAGTTGCCGCTGTTGTCTCTGCGCTGGGTACACCCGAAGCATTGACCGTTAGTCAGACATTTACAGCAGCGTCCGCAGTTACTACTTGCCAAGGATGAATAGATTAACAGCCAAGCGCGGATTTATTTCCGCGCTGGGCCTCAGTCAACTCGTCTCTTGGGGAACGCTGTATTACAGCTTTCCTCTTATCGCCGAAGCCATGGCCGCTGAGTTGGGATGGCGCCGCGCCGATATTTACGGTGCCGCAACACTCGGCTTAATAGCCTCGGCGTTGGGCGCCTATCCAATTGGTGCAATGATTGATCGCGGCTATGGACGTAAGATAATGGTCGGGGCAACCGTCGCAGCCTCTTTAGTTTTGATAGGTTGGTCTTATATAGACAGCATACTGTCACTTTATGCCATCATCATAACATTGGGTGTGCTGCAAGCTGCGCTATCCTACGAGCCGGCCTTTGCCGTTACCGTGCAGCAACTGGGTACGCAGCAAGCACGTTCAGCGATCACCGCCATCACGCTATGGGCTGGGTTTGCCAGCACCATATTCGTCCCCTTGCTGCAATTCATGCTCGATAATTGGGGTTGGCGTGATGCACTGTTAGGCTTAGCCATTATCAATATCAGCATCGCTGCACCACTCTATCGCTGGGCCATCTGCCCGGCCAACGCTGACAGTCATCCTCTACAGCAAACACAAAACCCAGAAGAAAGCCCCATTAGAGCGGTATTATGCAGCCCTCGATTCTATCTACTTACCGCCTCTTTCTGTGCTTACATGGCACTCTTTTCCGGTTTCACCTATCACATCTATCCACTGCTTATCGCTCTGTCTAGCGATACTCAGTCAGTTGTTTTTGCCATTGCCTTGATTGGCCCCGCCCAAGTTGGCGCACGGACGCTGCTACTATTGTTTGAAGAGATCAGTATCAAGCGGCTTGGCTTACTGGCGGGTATCGCATTTCCACTGGCAATCTTGATGCTCAAATTACCGCCCTCCGCCTTCACCTTGGCAGGTTTATGTATTCTCTATGGCGCAGCCAATGGTATCTTCACCATTGTGCGAGGTATGGCCGTTCCAGAACTACTTTCACGCCACAACTACGGCACCATCAACGGTATTATGCTGGTGCCGATGTCACTGGCTCGCGCCGCCGCACCATGGACTATCGCCGCATACTGGACCCATTCAGGCACACCCCATAGCGCCATACAGTTGCTACTTATTTTGGCAATATTAGTGCTTCTACTCTTTGGTGCAGCGATTTACGTAAAGCGCACTCGTTAGCCAGACTCTCACTACCGGTGGCCTTTTAGATACTCAAATTAATGGCGTTCAACCGAGAATTTTTAATTCATCTGCTGTGGGTAACGATTAAAAACGCTATCGACATGGCTAGCGATAAAAACAAAAAAGCCCGCAACAATGCGGGCTTAGCGGTTTCTAGCTGGTTAGTACTGGCGAGCAGTTATTCCCACTCAATAGTCGCCGGTGGCTTAGAGCTCACATCATAGGTCACCCGGGAAACATGGGCGATTTCATTGATGATTCGGCCTGAAACCGTTTCCAGCAACTCATAGGGCAGGTGCGCCCAACGAGCGGTCATGAAGTCGATCGTTTCAACGGCACGCAGTGCGATAACGTATTCATAACGACGACCATCACCCACAACACCTACCGATTTAACCGGTAGGAAGACGGCAAAGGATTGGCTGGTTTTATGATACCAATCGGCTTTGTGCAGCTCTTCGAGGAAGATCGCATCCGCTTCACGCAGAATGTCGGCATACTCTTTCTTCACTTCGCCCAGAATACGCACACCCAAACCCGGACCTGGGAACGGGTGACGGTAAACCATATCGTATGGCAGACCCAGCTCTAGACCGATTTTGCGCACTTCATCTTTAAACAGTTCACGCAGAGGCTCAACCAGATCCATCTTCATATCGTCTGGCAGACCGCCAACGTTATGGTGAGATTTGATCACATGGGCTTTACCATTTTTAGAGGCTGCCGATTCAATCACATCCGGATAGATAGTACCCTGCGCTAGGAAATTAACATCTTTCAGTTTAGTGGCTTCTTCATCAAATACCTCGATAAAGGTATTACCAATAATCTTACGCTTAGCTTCTGGATCACTTTCACCTTTCAAGCGTCCGAGGAACAGGTCTTCCGCATCAACACGGATCACTTTGACCCCCATATTGCGAGCAAACATCTCCATGACTTGGTCGCCCTCTTGCTTACGCAACAGGCCGTTATCCACAAACACACAGGTCAGCTGTTCACCGATCGCTTTATGCAGCAATGCCGCCACCACGGAGGAATCAACACCACCGGATAGACCTAACAAGACTTTCTGACCGCCCACTTGCTGTTGCACTTTTTCAATCAGGTCAGCAATAATGTTAGCCGGGTTCCACAGAGCATCACATTCACAGATTTCACGAACGAAACGCTCTAGAATACGACCACCCTGCTTGGTGTGTGTTACTTCTGGGTGGAACTGCACACCGTAGTAATTTTTGCCCGGGTGGCACATAGCCGCGACCGGTGCACTGGCGGTGCTGGCGATGACATTAAAGCCTTCTGGCAGATCACCCACTTTATCACCGTGGCTCATCCAAACATCCAGCATCAGCGAGCCATTATTAGCAATCTGATCTTCGATACCTTCCAATAAACGGCTAGGGCTATCTTCTAAACGCACTTTGGCATAACCAAACTCACGTAGATCAGAAGAGACGACACTGCCGCCCAGCTGTTCAGCCATGGTCTGCATACCGTAGCAGATGCCCAACAGGGGAACATTCAGTTCGAATACTACTTCAGGTGCGCGAGGCGAACCAAACTCGGTAACCGATTCAGGTCCACCGGCAAGAATAATACCCTTGGCGTTATATTCACGGATCGCAGAGTCATCCATATCCCATGGATGAATCTCACAGTAAATTCCGATCTCACGTACCCGTCGGGCGATCAACTGAGTATATTGTGAACCGAAATCTAGAATCAGAATTCGTTGAGCATGAATATCTTGTGACATTTCGATGACTCCGAAATCATCGCCGGTACCTGTTCAGGTTAACCTCAGCGATTGGCTGTTTAGCCGCGTGTTAAAAAAGAAAAAGTGGGAGGGCCGAAGCCATCCCACCTGTTTTAGTCATTTAAAAAGGATTATCCAACGCGATAGTTTGGCGCTTCCTTGGTGATGCTAACATCGTGTACATGGCTTTCCGCCATGCCTGCACTGGTGATACGGACAAACTGCGGAATAGTCCGCATTGCCAAAATATCTGGGCTGCCAGTGTACCCCATGGAAGAGCGCAGTCCACCGATTAACTGATGCACCACACCACCCATCGGCCCTTTACAGGCAACGCGACCTTCGATACCTTCCGGCACTAATTTTTCAGCGCCTTGTGAAGCATCTTGGAAGTAACGGTCAGACGAACCAGAGCTCTGCGCCATTGCACCAATAGAACCCATACCACGGTAAGACTTATACGCCCGCCCTTGATACAGTTCAACTTCGCCCGGCGCTTCATCGGTACCGGCCAACATAGAACCGATCATCACCGCTGACGCACCCGCCACGATCGCTTTAGATAGGTCGCCGGAGAAGCGTACACCACCATCGGCAATACAAGGGATATCATAGGCTTTCAATGCTTCGGCAACATTCGCTACCGCAGTAATCTGTGGAACACCAACACCGGCAACGATACGGGTAGTACAGATAGAACCTGGACCAATACCCACTTTAACACCATCAGCACCGGCTTCGGCCAACGCAATAGCCGCGTCAGCTGTCGCGATATTACCGCCAATGACCTGAACATCTGGGTACGTTTTCTTCACCCAAGCAACACGATCAATAACGCCTCTTGAGTGACCATGAGCCGTATCAACGATAATTACATCAACACCGGCCTTAACCAATGCATCAACACGATCTTCCGTTTCAGGACCAGTACCGACAGCGGCACCAACAATCAGACAACCGTCGCCATCTTTAGCTGCATTCGGGTGTGTTAGCGCTTTGTTCATATCTTTTACGGTCATCATACCGCGCAGACCAAAGGCTTCATCGACTACCAGAATTTTTTCAATACGGTGCTTGCGGAGCAAATTGCGAACATCATCTGGATCGGCGCCTTCAAGCACAGTCACCAAACGATCTTTAGGGGTCATAATAGAGGCTACAGACGCTTCCAGTTTCTTCTCGAAACGAGCATCACGGCCAGTCACAATACCGACTAACTCACCTTTATCAATAACGGGGAAACCAGAGAAACCAAGACGGGCTGACATCGCATTCAGCTCACCGACGGTCATATCAGGACTACAGGTAACAGGATCGCTAACGACACCTGCTTCATATTTCTTAACTCGGCGGACTTCTTCAGCCTGCTGTTCAATCGTTAAGTTTTTATGAATGATACCAATACCGCCTTCCTGGGCCATTGCGATAGCCAGGCCAGATTCGGTAACCGTATCCATTGCAGCAGAGACCAGAGGGACGTTTAGCGCGATACCTTTTGTTAGGCGTGTCTTCAACGAAACGTCTTTAGGCAGAACCTCGGAGTAACCGGGAACCAGTAGAACATCATCAAAAGTGAGGGCTTCTTCAGCGATTCGCAACATGAGTGAGATTGCCTGTAGTGTCTAAAAAAATAAGACGCGGGATTATAGCCTTTTGTCGCACGTCCGACAATCAAAATGCTGTTATTCCCAACCATTTTTATCCATTTTGTTAATTCTACCAAACAGTCGTTACAAACCGATGTTCGCTTGGTTTAAGATGCGCACTATGCAATCGTACTCACACAGCCCAAATTTATCCCGCACTAGCGCTACACCACTGGCGCTGAGCGTTACCGAACTGAACCGTCAGGTAAAGTCGCTATTAGAGAGCTCCTTCTTGACCATTCATGTCGAAGGTGAGCTGTCGAACGTCGTCAAAGCCAGCTCAGGCCACTGGTATTTCACACTGAAAGACCGTGGCGCTCAGGTGCGCTGTGCGATGTTCCGTAACCGTAATCAATATCTCAAATACCAAGCCAAAAATGGCGATAAGGTGGTCGTCCGTGCCAAAGTCAGCCTTTATCCTGGCCGAGGTGATTACCAACTCATCTGTGACTATATAGAAGAGAGCGGCATCGGCTCACTACAACAAGCCTATGAAGCACTGAAACAGAAACTGCTTCAGCAGGGCCTATTCGATCCCGCCTTTAAAAAGCCAATCCCAACTCACCCGCAACACCTCGGGGTGATCACCTCCCCCACCGGCGCAGCGGTGCATGATATTCTAACGGTACTAAGAAGACGCTTTCCATCTCTGCCGGTGACCTTATTTCCAACCGCCGTCCAGGGGGCTGAAGCCGCCACGCAAATCGCCAACGCAATACAATTGGCCAATGAAGATGGCCGCTGCGATGTACTCATCGTCGGCCGAGGCGGCGGTTCACTGGAAGATCTATGGCCTTTTAATGAAGAAGTAGTCGCCCACAGTATCTTTCATAGCCATATTCCGATTATCAGTGCTGTCGGTCATGAAGTCGATGTCTCGATCGCCGACTTCGTTGCCGATCTACGGGCCGCAACACCTTCGGCGGCTGCCGAACTGATTAGCCCCGATCAACAACAAATACTGCTACGACTGCAACAGATACAACAGCGACTGATACAGGCTTGGAAACGCAATCATCAGCAGCAACAACAGCGACTCCAATGGACTCGCTCGCGGCTTCGTCATCCCGGTGACAAACTAAAAGAGCAGGCTCAGAAACTCGATGATCTTGAACTACGCATGCGCCGTGCGGTCAGACATACCATTGAGCGTCAGCAACAGCAGTTCAGCCAGTTGCAGCAACGCTATCAACGCTGCTCACCTAGCCCGCGTATCGTCGCTGGACAGCAACGCAAAGATGAACTGGAACACCGCTTAGTTAGCCTTATGCAGGGGCTGCTAAAACAGCAGCAACTAAAACTTAGTGGGCTTGCGGCAACGCTCAACAGTGTCAGTCCGTTGGCAACACTTGATCGAGGCTATGCCATTGTTCAGGATGACGCAGGCAAAGTAATACAGGACATCAACCATATCGTCATGGATGGCAGCGTTGAAACCCGACTCAGCAATGGTCGCTTTCTCAGCACCGTCACCCAGATCATCAAGGAATAAGGACACCCTATGCGTTTCATCAGTTTTATGTTTACCCTATTATTCAGCCTTTCAGCGGCAGCGATCGACCTGCCAACAGAGTCCAGAGTACCGGGGGGTGTCGCCCTCATACCACTCAGCGGGCTAGATACTCCGGCGGCTCCGTCAGCTTGGTATCGTGGCAACCGCGTTATGGTTATTCCTGCCCAAACCACGCCCTATGCAGAACAGGCCACTTGGCTCGCCGTGATTGGCATCCCACTATCAGCCAAACCCAGCCAAGAACAGTTAATGAAAGCCGACGGCAAGCGCTATCCTTTTAAGATTCAAGGTAAAGCCTATAAAGAACAGCGCCTGACCATCACCAATAAGCGTCATGTGAATCCCAATACCCAAGACCTCGCGCGCTATAAAAGAGAAAAAGAAGAGATGGTTGCTGCGTTTAAATCTTGGAGCACACCCGCTATATCTACTGCCCAATTCAAGCTGCCTGCTACCGGTCGTTTTAGTAGCCCGTTCGGCCTAAAGCGTTTTTTTAATGACCAACCTCGCAACCCTCACAGCGGCCTCGATATCGCCGGCGGACAGGGCAACCCTATTCACGCCCCCGCACCGGGAAAAGTCGTTGCTGTCGGTGAGTATTTCTTCAACGGCAATACCGTCATCGTGGACCATGGCTACGGCTTGACGACTATGTATTGCCATATGAGCAAAATCAAAGTCAATATCGGCGATCAGCTCAATACCGGTGACACCATCGGCGACATCGGTAAAACCGGTCGAGTGACCGGCCCCCATCTGCACTGGAGTGTTAGTCTCAATAATACCCGCGTTGACCCACTGCTGTTTGTACAACAATAAATGTACAACATAGTGCAACTGAGGCCGATGTAAACAAGCTATAAGCGGGCGAATATGATAGGCTTCGCCGTTCTTTAAAACCGAACCGACAGAGTACTCATGTCTGATATTAAATTTGAAACAACTGAACAGATCGCCAGCTACGGTATCGGCCGTCAGATGGGCGATCACTTGGCGACCCAAAGCTTCGACGGCGTAGAATTAAATGCTGTTATTGCCGGTATCCAAGAATCATTTGCCGGTGAAGCACTGAGCATTGAAGGCGAAAAGATCCAGGCTGCATTTAACGAGATTCAAGCTCGCATGCAGGAAAAAGCTGAACAGCAAGCGAAAGAAGCTGCTGCTGAAGGCGAACTGTATCTCGAGAAGAACGCTCAGCGTGAAGAGATCTTCGTTACCGATTCAGGCCTGCAGTACGAAATTATTACAGCGGGTGAAGAAGGCGGCGAAAGCCCAACAGCTGAATCAACTGTACGTACGCATTACCACGGCACATTCACCGACGGTAAAGTATTCGACAGTTCTTACGAGCGCGGTCAGCCTGCAGAATTCCCAGTCGGTGGCGTGATTGCCGGTTGGACTGAAGCCCTGCAATTAATGACTAAAGGTGCCAAATGGCGTCTAACAGTACCGTATCAACTAGCATACGGTGCTCAGGGTTCTCCCGGTGGCATCCCTCCTTACTCAACACTGGTCTTTGATGTAGAGCTGCTGGATATCCTATAAGCCGCTAGTCACATCTGATGTAACACAAAAGACCGGTCGCATATGCCCCGGTCTTTTTTATGGAGCGCTATAATGCAATTGAACGTTCAGATCTCCGGTGACGGAGCCCCGCTTATCATTATCCACGGCCTGTTCGGCACCCTGTTAAACTGGAGTGGACAAACCAAAGCATTGGCCGAGCATTTTACCGTCTACGCGGTAGACTTACGCAACCATGGCCGCTCCCCCCACACCGATGACATCAGCTACCCTCTGATGGCCAATGATATTATCGAACTGATGGATCAACAGGGGCTGACTAGCGCTCATATCTTAGGCCACTCCATGGGCGGCAAGGTCGCGATGCAAGTGGCGATGAACAATCCCGAACGGGTCGACAAACTGGTTATTGTCGATATCGCCCCAGTACAATACCCCAATCATCATGGCGATGTATTCAAAGGTCTTAACGCCGTTGACTTACAGCAGCTAAAATCTCGTAGTGACGCAGATAAACAACTAAGCCAATATATTCCAGAATTAGCGGTCCGCCAGTTTCTCCTGACGAACCTTTACCGTAACGAAGAGAAGCAGTTCGCCTGGCGCATGAATCTCGCGGCACTGGAGGCGGGTTATGACAATATCAGCGCGGCCCCTAGCGGCACGACTTTCGACAAATCCGTACTGTTTATTAAAGGGGAAAACTCCGATTACATCACCCCCGAGTATCGTGAACCTATCTTATCACTCTTCCCTAAAGCCGATTATCGAATGATCCAAAACTCAGGCCATTGGCCCCATGCGGAAAAAGCTGCTATTTTCACCAAACTGGTGTTAAATTATTTACTTAAATAGACCGACAGTAAGTTAGGCCGTACAGGCATGGGAGCGACCCAAATGCTCCCCACAAAAATAACAATATCCCTGCCTTAGTTGCACCACTAACCACTTAACTTTATCTGTTCCACGGCGAGCGCTAAAAACTGAAAAACAATTCTTCTCATGGATTGGTTATACCCTCAAGCGCCCCTATATAGACAACGAGATAAACCACAAGCAGTATGATTCGAGCAACGGTGTGTTGAACTCCACCCCGCTTATTCGGACTAATAGATAGCAGGTAAGCTGGCAGGTCCTCATACAATTCGCAGGATTTTAGCCCCTTCACACTAAAGGACGCCTAATGTTCCCCATTGACCATCAAATTCTTATTGCGGCGGTATTACTGTTTGCCGGTGTAATCACCAGTAAACTTTCCCCCGCATCGGCCTACCGGTACTGGTTATCTTTCTCGGTATTGGCATGCTGGCAGGTGAAGATGGTATTGGTAGAATCCAGTTTGATGATGTGGATACCGCCCATGCACTGGGCACCTTAGCACTGGCGATCATCCTCTTTGATGGTGGCTTACAAACCTCACTGTCCTCAATTAAGCTCGTCTGGAAACCCGCCAGCGCACTAGCAACCTTAGGGGTTGCCATTACCGCCGGAATAACCGGTGCCGCGGCGGCTTTTATATTAGACCTGCCCCTGCCCGTCGGCTTTCTGCTAGGTGCCATTGTTGGCTCAACCGATGCGGCAGCGGTATTCACCATCTTACGTAATGCAGGCATCCACCTAAGCCCCCGGCTTAAATCCACTCTAGAAATAGAAAGCGCATCCAACGATCCGATGGCAATCTTTCTCACCATCGGCTTGCTGCAACTGGTCACCACCAATGCAATGCCCGGCACTGAGTTATTAATACTCTTCATCCAGCAGATCGGCGTTGGCTCCATTATCGGCTTAGCGATCGGCTATCCTGCGGTGAAACTGTTTAACCGCATATCGTTACAGGCACCGGGGCTTTATCCAGTGATGGTATCGGCCTGTGGATTACTCTCCTTTGGTGTTTCAGCTACCCTTGGCGGCAGTGGTTTCTTCTCTGTTTTTATTACCGGCGTCATTATTGGTAATGGTCGCTTTGTTTATCAACGGGCCACTTTCTTGTTCCACGACGGGCTCGCTTGGTTAAGCCAAATCGGCATGTTTGTGATGCTCGGTTTGCTAGTAACCCCCACCTCGCTGATCCATGTTTGGCGCGAAGGATTACTGATCGCCTTGGTGTTAATCTTTGTCGCCCGTCCGCTAGCGGTTGCGCCCTTATTGGCCTTCTTTGGCTTCAACAAACGCGAAATAGGCTTAGTATCCTGGGTTGGCCTACGAGGCTCAGTGCCAATTATTCTAGCCATCTTCCCACTCATCTTTGGCTTGCCTCAAGCCCCCCTGCTGTTCAACGTGGTCTTCTTCGTGGTGTTAATCTCCGCCACACTGCAGGGTTCAACGCTGCCCTGGATGGCAAGAAAATTGAAACTGATTGTGCCACCTCCCGCGACCCCCTCGGCAACATTGGAAATCGCGGCGCTGGCCAACGTTGACACCGAAATTGTCAGATATACCTTAGGGCAAAATGCCAAAGTGCTCGACCTGACGATCTCTCAGTTAGCCTTACCAGAAGGCGCTGTCATCGCGATGATCACCCGTGGCAGCGATGTATTTCCGCCTAGAGGCTCAACCAAACTAGAGGCCGAAGATCATCTCTTTATTGTCTTAAAACCCGGCCTGCGCCGATTCGTAGACTGCATTTTTTCAACTATATCTCCGAGCTTGGCAACCGACCTGCCCGATGCCGAATTACTGCTGAAAGGCTCCGCTACGCTAGAAGATGTCTTCAGATCCTACGGTATCATCATCGGCCCCACCGATAGCACCAGCCTGAGTGACTTTGTAAAGCAGGAGGTTAAAACCTTACAGGTCGGCGGCCAAGTCATCATTAACGCCGGCACCTTGACCATACAGAGCCTACAAACCCACGACGTGGCCACCATTAGCTTTGTGCGCAATCCGTTGATTCAACCAAGCGACAGCTAATCATTAATAATCAGGAGAGGTCATCAGTTGACCCCTCCTGACCGACATAACGCACACACGACGCTCAGCCATACAATGCCACCATCAACGCGACGCCTCTGTTTTAACACTATTTTTAGCGCTCAAACAAAAATAGCACCAACTTGGTTCGCTTATTGCTTAATAGATAAGCATTAATATTGAGTTTTCGACTATCAGGGTTACCACAACCCGTACCAGCAAAAATCCACTGTAACAATTTGGATAAAAAGGGGAAGAATATGAGCAGAAATGAAACACGTTTGAGTGCGGTTAATGAAATCACTAACGCAGCACCATACACAACGACCATGACAGCCCCGCTGACTCAAATCTGGGCGTCAGATGTTTTTGGTCTGCAGCAAATGGAAGAGTCGCTTTCAAAATCTGCTTTTAAATCCATCAAACAGACAGTACAAACCGGTTCTGAACTAGACCCTGCCGTGGCTGACGCAGTGGCTGCAGCCATGAAAGACTGGGCCATGTCCAAGGGTGCTAAGTTCTTCTCTCATATCTTTTACCCAATGACCAATGCTACCGCAGAGAAGCACGACGGTTTCGTTGTAACTAACTCAGATGGCGGCGCTATCACCGAATTTACTGGAAGTTTGCTGATTAAAGGTGAGCCGGACGGTTCATCTTTCCCGAACGGAAGCCTGCGAATGACTAACGCAGCACGCGGCTATACCGCATGGGATCCAACCAGCCCAGCCTATATGATGCACACCGCTAACGGTGCTGTATTGATGATTCCAAGCGTCTTTATGTCTTGGACCGGTGAAGCGCTGGATAAGAAAATCCCACTACTACGCTCAAATGCCGCCATGGACAGCGCCGCACAGAAAGTACTGTCATTGATGGGCGAAACAGAGATCGCAACCCTGAACTCAAGCTGCGGCGCTGAGCAGGAATACTTCCTCATTGATGAGAAGTTTGCCAACGCCCGCCCTGACCTATTGCTCGCAGGCAGAACACTGTTTGGTGCATCGCCGGCCAAGGGCCAAGAGTTCGACGATCACTATTTTGGTGCAATCCCTGAAAGAGTGCAGGTTTTCATGCAGGATCTGGAAGATAGACTCTATCGTCTCGGAATTCCGGCGAAAACACACCATAATGAGGTAGCTCCGGGCCAATTCGAGATCGCACCGTACTTTGAATCGGCTAATATTGCCTCCGATCATCAGCAATTATTGATGACTTTGCTGAAGAATACCGCCAAACGTCACGGCTTTGTCTGCCTGTTACATGAAAAGCCTTTTGCAGGTATAAATGGCTCAGGCAAGCATGTTAACTGGTCTGTAGGCAATTCGACCCAAGGTAATTTGCTTGATCCTGGCTGCACTCCGAATGAAAACCTAAACTTCCTGCTCTTTTGTGGTGCAGTAATTCGTGGCGTGCACAAATTTGGACCGCTATTGCGTGCAGTTATCGCTTCCGCTGCCAATGACCATCGCTTAGGAGCGAATGAAGCACCTCCAGCGATCCTATCTGTTTACTTGGGTGATCAGCTGGAAAAAGTTTTTGACGATATCAGAACCGGTGCACTTCACGTACCAACAACCGGCGGACAAATGGATCTAGGTCTGTCCCAGATTCTGAAGTTTGATCGTGATCCGGGCGACCGTAACCGCACCTCTCCATTTGCCTTTACCGGTAACCGCTTCGAATTCCGCGCAGTAGGTTCTTCTCAGTCTGTTTCTGGCCCTCTCGTGGCAATGAATACTATCCTAGCTGACTCCCTAGAATGGATCGCCGAGAAGTTGGAAGTTGCACTGGCGGAAAATTCTGACAAAACAGCGGCGGTATTTGTTGTTTTACAAGAACTGATGACAGAGCACGGCAAAGTAATCTTTGGCGGTGACGGTTACTCTTCCGAATGGCATAAAGCAGCGGTTGAAGAACACGGTCTGAAAAACATCCCAACGACTGCTGACGCTTTACCCGCCTTCAAATCACAGGACGTTATCGACCTCTTCGCTAATACCGGCGTATTTACACCGGCAGAGCTGGCGAGCCGCTTCGAAGTCTATGCAGAGCAATATGTGCTCTCTATTGAAGTAGAAGCTAAATTGGTTGTCGAAATGGCCACCACCATTATCTACCCAGCGGCGATTAACTACCTATCGAATATTGCCGCAACCGGTGTAGCACTGGCATTCTCGCCGGCGGACAAGATTACCGAAGCCGCCAATGCGATGATGGCCTCTGTTGAAGCACTCAGCAGCGCGCTGGAAACTGAAAGCTTTGATTCTACCGAAGCGCATATGCAGTTCCTTGCCACTGAAGTCTGTGACCTCATGCTTAAAGTTCGCGCCGCAGCCGATAAACTGGAAATGCTGGTTGATGACCGCCTATGGCCACTGCCTAAATACCGTGAAATGTTGTTTATTAAATAACAGCTCCGGGCTACCCCAGTCAGCCGCTGCGCTCAATCGGGCGCAGACATAAAAAAGCACGGGCTAAAAACCCGTGCTTTTTTTATCTAACAGTATTGAGCGCTAATTAGGCTATAAATAGAACCTTCAGGCGAGTCGTCCTAACCACGCTATCAGACAATTTCATCGAAGATAAACCCTTCATCGAAGAGCTTTTTAAACACCCCGGCATCAATCAACTTTTGGTTGATCTCTGCAAGTTTAAGATTCACTTCCGTTAGCTGCTGATTAAATTCCTGTAACGTTTCCGCTTGGCTGTTTTCCTGCTCTTCCAACGCCTCTCGCTGCTTTTTCAGCTCTTCTGCTCGACGCTCATCATTCAGTTGCTCCGTATCGCCATCCACTTGACCCGCATCGCTATCATTGGTTTCCCGGCTCTCTCGGGCGAGTTCCGCTCTTGCCTCAGAAGCCATTGCCGCCGCTTGGGCCGCTACAGAGCGATCTTGAGGCGAAGGATCAGCCACTGCCAATGCCGCCCGCATAATAATTTCAGCCTTCTCTAAAGTCGCTTGCGGGTCATCAGGCACCGACGAGGTATCAATACTCACTTCGCCACCCACCGCATAGAGTCGGCCATCAGGCCCTCGTTCATAGTCAAACGTCGGCGCGCCAGCGTATTGACCACCTGCAGCCGCATGGGTTAACTCATGCTGTCGCACTTCCATATCACGGGAGGCTAGTTCATTTATCAGTTGTTGCGATGCACGCTCTTCTTCAACGGCGTTGGGCGATTGATTTTGTTCACCGGATTGCGGTGGGTCACCGGTACGCGCATTAGGGTTACTATCGATGGACGCGCCAGCAGCCGAAGGTTGCACGGGTGACGTTGCAGTAGAGGTAGATAAGGGGTCAGAAACAGATAAAGACAACGGGAGTGCACTACCTGTCGCTGCGGATTGGTTACGGCTCGCAGTATAGGGTGACTCATGAGTATTCAGAGTAAGTGAACTGGCCGTCAGCTGTAACTGCATCACGCCTACCTCCTGTCACTGATCCCGTCTTACGGATATAAGTCTTAAAATAGCAAATACTTAGATTAGCTATACACGCTAGCGAACGAACCGAGCAAACAACCACAGGTTAGTAGCGACGGCTAAGGCTCATATCTCTTCAATAGATGAACGGTACGCTGGTTATATCAGGCGCGAATATCAATCAGGGTGCCTAAGGTTTCATCCACTGATTGCACAACTTTAGTGGACGCCGCCACGGCATTTTTTTCAACGGCTAGATCAGCCAATGACTGATTCAAGTCGTTGCCGGTACCCTCTTCAGGCGTATCTGATTTACCTGCACCGGCGATATCAGACGCGGCTTTTTGCACCCCATCCAAACCACGGTTTAATCCTAAAACCCCAGTATTCAGTGCTGATGAAACATTCATAAAAACACCTGCTGCATCCTTTGTCCGACGGCTTGTTAACCTGCGCGACCGACAATTATCCTATTAACAATTGATCATATTACATTGCTATGTAGGATGATTATAGACCACTCTAGCGAATAGTTCATTTATTGATCAGCTAACAGCGGCCCTAAATCAATATATTCAGCGATATTTTCAGGCGAGCAGTCCTCAATATGAGGAATTTCCGCCAACAACGGCGCTGACAGCATCCCCTTCAATGTCTCTAGGTTTTCGTCATAACAACTCATCTGCGGCTCGGCTCGGTTAGCAATCCAGCCGGCTAATCGCAAACCATCTTTAACAATCGCCTCGACGGTTAGCAGGGTATGGTTAATACAACCGAGTTTCATCCCCACGACCAAAATCACGGGAATGCGCAACAATTTGGTCACATCCGCCAAGGTTTGCCGGTTATTCAACGGTACCCGCCAACCACCAGCGCCCTCAATGACCATAAAATCGGCGGGCTGCATCATTGCACCACGGCACAATGCAGCGATACGATCCGCATCCAACCGACGGCCCAATAATTGCGCCGCGATATGAGGCGCAATAGGTGGCTCTAGAGCGATGGGGTTAACCTGTTCATAACTCAGTTTGATGGAGGCCGTCTGTTGTAATAATAATGCATCACTATTACGCAACCCCTGCTCGGTTTTCTCACATCCAGCAGCTACCGGCTTTAGCGCGATAGTCGATAATCCACGCTGATTCACTGCGGCTAATAAGCCCGCCGACACCACGGTTTTACCCACATCGGTATCGGTTCCAGCAACAAAGAAGGTCCGTTTAGCCATTGATATACTCGCCATAAAATACTTGATAGGTTGCCGGTAGTTGCCCATCCGGCCGTCTGAACTGCTCATAAGCGGCTTTAAACGCCACGATTCGCGCCTTTCCCGTCAAACCACTGGGCCGTCCGGCACTGATATTATGAGCACCAATCCCCTTTAACTCAGCGGTTAGTTCGCGCAACTGATCATACAGCAGCACTTTGTGTCTCTGCTGCAAACGGACTTGCCGCAGCTGTTTTTCTGCGCTCACCTGCAGACAACTCAAACTAATAAAACGGTTCACATGTTGAAAACAGTCAACGACTGACCAAGAGTCCCGTAACTCGTAGAGTGTCTCGGGCCCTAGCGTGCTAAACAGAAAACGGCCACCAGGTTTCAATACCCGGGCAACTTCGCTAAACAAGGCCGGCAGGTCCTCGCACCACTGTACCGCTAAACTGGAAAAAATTAGATCGACAGACCCATCAGCCAACGGCAGCTTTTCTGCATCCCCACACAGCCAAAGTGTATTAGGGGTCGCCCTGTGCTGGCGGGCGTATTCCAACATGCCCAGCGCTAGATCTAAGCAGATCAGTTGCTGTGGTTTAAGGTGTTCAGTTAATAAGGGGGCAAAATAACCGGTGCCACAACCAAGATCCACCACGACATCGGCGGATGAGGTGGGCAGTTGGCTGAGGAGTTCATGGCCTATCTCCCGCTGCAACTGCGCCACACTGTCGTAGCTTACCGCAGCACGACTAAATGATTCAGCGATCTGGGGCTTCAGAAACTGAGCACTCATGGGCAAAACTGCCTAATTCTATCAGCTAAGCACTGTGGCGCGGCCAGAAAGCCTACATGGGATTGCTCGGCAAGCACCGTAATATGAGCATCGGGCTGCAGTTGCGAGAGAGCATCGGCCATAGCTGCCGGCGCGAGCGTATCCAGCTCGCACAGTAGGTGCAACGAAGGTATGTCGATAGCCCGATACAGCTCCCGATAGTCCTGTCGTAGTAACGCCAAACTAGCAATTAAACCACGATCACTCGGTTGCACATCCGCCACAATCTGTTTGAGTATTTTTAGATCCGTGCGGGCGGTGGCGCTACCATGCACTTGCAAGCGATTAAAACGCTGCAGGGTTTTCGTCGGATTCGCTTGCAGGTCGGCTTCAAACTGAGCGTAAGTCGTCTCATCCATCCCGAAAGACCAATCATCACGGGCAACAAAACAGGGGCTGCTCCCCAGCGTAATCAACCGCGAGACTCTGTCGGGATAACGCCGAGCAAATGCCAATGCGATAATGCCACCCAACGACCAACCCAGCCAAATGGCCGAGGCGGGAGCCGCATCAGCGATAGCGGCCACCACCGCTTCGAGATCATAATCTTGGGGTAGACACTCAGCACTGCGCCCCAATCCGGGTAGATCTATCACCGTAATCTGATAATGTTGCTGCAGTTCGGGTATCAATGTTTGCCAGATATCGCTCTGCATCCCCCAGCCATGCAACAGTACCAAGGGTTGAGTGTTAGACGTCGTGGAGACGTCGGTATCCGTATGAGAAAAGAGTGATTGCAGGCCAGCCGCTTGAGAGGGTTGCATTAACTCGCCGCTCCGTTCATCACGTCATCTAGCGCATCCAACAAGCGGTCAAGCTGCTCATCGGTATGGGTCGCACTGAGTGTAACCCGTAATCGTGCAGCCCCCTGAGGAACCGTTGGCGGTCTGATGGCGCCGATAAAGATCCCTTTGGCTTCTAAGGCGGCACTGATCGCCATGGCCCGATCAGCAGCGCCCACGAGGATCGGCTGAATCGGCGTCGGCGAAGCCATCAAAGGCAAACCTAACTGCTCACAACCCTGACGAAAACGCTGAATCAGATGGTTGAGTTGTTCCCGACGCCATTCATCTTGCCGTAACAATCTCAAACTAGCATGGGTGGCTGATGCCATTGCCGGTGACATACTGGTGGTATAGATATAAGTTCGGGCATGCTGAATCAAGGTCTCGATCAGCTCTTCTGAGCCAGCAACAAACGCGCCGGAAGTGCCAAAGGCTTTACCTAGAGTACCAACGAGTACCTGTACCTGATTGCTGCCTAAACCAAAATAATCAACCGTGCCACGCCCCTGTTCACCAAGACAACCAAAGCCATGGGCATCATCCACCATCACCCAAGCCTGCTGCTGTGCAGCGGTATGACAGATCGCCGGTAAATCCGCCAGATCGCCGTCCATACTGAAAACACCATCGCAGACCACTAACTTACGTCGCGCCTCGGTCCGCTGTAGTCGGGTATTTAGATTATCGGCGTCATTATGCAAAAAACGCTGAAAGCGCGCACCACTGAGCAGCCCCGCATCCAATAACGAGGCATGATTGACCCGGTCTTGAAATACCCCATCCCGTTTATCCAACAACGCCGTGATCGCGCCAATATTGGCCATATAACCGGTAGAAAACAGCAATGCCCGGGGACGACCGGTAAAGTCAGCCAGTTCCTCTTCGAGAGCGTGGTGAGCCTGACTATGGCCATTTACCAGATGGGATGCCCCACCACCGACGCCATATCGATCGGCGCCGGCTTTGAGCGCGGCAATGACTTCAGGATGATTCGCTAAGCCGAGATAATCATTAGAGCAAAAAGCCAGACAAGCCTTACCGTCGACCATTACTTGCGGTGACTGCGGGCTTTGTAATATACGGCGCTGACGATACAGAGACTGCGCCTTACGCGCCTGCAGCTCAGCCTGTAGCTGATCAAAAGACATAGTCAGATCCTCGATGGGCTGTCAATGACAGCCCGGCGGGTAAACGCGAATCAAGCTTCGTAGAAAAACGATTCGTCTTGCTGTTTTTGCAGATTGTTAATGATCGCCTGCTCCTGAGTAGCATCGGCTTCAGAAATACGCTGCTCTGGATTAATGCCCAGACGTTTAAATAGCTGTAGATCGCGGTGGGTCTCAGGGTTTGGCGTAGTCAGCAAGCATTCACCATAGAAAATGGAGTTGGCACCGGCCATAAAGGTCATCGCCTGCATCTCATCGCTCATATTTTCACGACCTGCAGAAAGACGGACATGAGATTGAGGCATCATGATCCGCGCCACCGCGATGGTACGAATAAAATCGAGGTTATCTAAGGTTTCTGCATTTTCCAGCGGTGTGCCTTTCACTTTAACCAACATATTGATCGGCACACTTTCAGGCTGTTTTGGCAGATTTGCCAATTGGCGCAACAGGCCGATACGATCGGTGGCGGTTTCACCCATGCCTAAAATACCGCCAGAGCAAATTTTCATACCGGACTCTCGCACATGATGCAGGGTATCAAGACGGTCTTGATAGGTACGGGTGGTAATGATATTGCCGTAGAACTCTGGTGAGGTATCGAGGTTATGGTTGTAATAATCCAACCCCGCATCGGCCAATTGACCGGCCTTGTCCTCATCTAACATACCCAAGGTCATACAAGTTTCTAGCCCAAGCGCTTTCACCCCTTTCACCATCTCAACAACGTAAGGCATATCCTTATCGGCAGGATGTTTCCAAGCAGCCCCCATGCAGAAGCGAGTGGAGCCTGATTCTTTCGCTTGCTTTGCCTTTTCCAGCACCGCATCAACCTGCATCAAACGCTCTTTCTCAAGTCCGGTATTGTAATGACCACTTTGCGGACAGTATTTACAATCCTCAGGGCAGGCACCGGTTTTAATCGATAACAATGTACTGACCTGCACCTCATTCGGATTAAAAAATTGACGATGCACCAGCTGAGCCTTAAATAGCAGGTCATTAAATGGCAGTTCGAACAACGCCCGTACTTCTTGCTCGCTCCAGTCGTGTCTGATCTCTGTCTGGTTTTGTTGCATCGCTGTGTATATCCTGTAATAGATCCGAATGATAAGGATTTCATGAAAGGCTAATTTTAATCGGACAGAAGGATCTGTCAACCTATGATTACACATTACAAAAACAGCTGGTTATTACTTAACCAAAACAGCCATTGCATACTCTGCGGTTTACAACCCGCTGACGACCGCCAAATCTGCCAGGCCTGCCTGGTCGATCTACCTTGGATAGGCAATGCCTGTCAGCGTTGTGCCGAACCCATGCACCACGCGAGCGGTTCATTTATCTGCCCTCAATGCCAGCAGAAGCCACCACCCTATGAGCAGGCCATCGCACCATTTGAGTATCGTTTTCCTATTGATCAGTTAGTCCAACTCGCTAAATTCAATGGCCAGACACACTATCTAAGACCATTAGCCGAACTGCTCAGTCTACGCCTGCAAACTGAGCCTCGTCCCGAGCTAATCATCCCGGTGCCGCTGCATCGAAAACGTTTACAGGAGCGCCAATATAATCAGGCCGCTATCGTGGCAAAACACCTAGCCCGGCGATTAAACATCCCTTTCAGTAACAAATTACTTCTGAAAACCGAAAACACCCAACATCAAGCCGACCTCAACCGTAAAGCTCGGCGGAAGAATCTGCGCAACAGTTTTCAATGTGTCGGCGCACCACCTACCTCGGTTGCGATTGTCGATGATGTCATGACCACCGGCACCACCGCTGCAGAAATCAGCCGAGTATTAAAGCAAGCAGGTTGCCAACAGGTGTATATCTGGATCATTGCGCGCACTGCAAAAGAGTTGCATTTATCGTAAATTGACGCTTTTATTATTGTGTTATCGAAACCTGAAGACGATGTTTTATAGGCTAACTGATTAACCGCAAGACGTTGATAATAATAAATCTATCCATTATCCCGCCGTAAGGAGCCCAGCATGGATCTGAGTAATATTGGTGACCTGATCGGAGGCATAGGACTTTTTCTGCTCGGCATGCAATTAATGACCAGCGGCTTAAAACGGGCTGCCGGTCACTCGCTACGAAAAGCGCTAGAAGCGGCAACTCGTTCTCGCTTTAGAGGACTCATTTCCGGCGCGGCCATTACCGCACTGGTGCAGTCATCCACCGCGGTCACAGTGGCCACAATTGGCTTCGTCAATGCGGGTTTGCTTAATTTAGGGCAATCGATCGCCGTTATTTATGGCTGCAATATTGGCAGCACCATGACCGGCTGGCTGGTTGCCACCATTGGGTTTAACTTTAATATTAGTGCGTTTGCACTGCCCATGATCGGCATCGGTATGATCATGCGTCTGATCGGCGGCGAAAAACGCTATGCTCACTTAGGCACCACACTTACCGGCTTCGGCTTGTTTTTTGTTGGTTTATCGTTTCTTAAAGACACCTTTAACGGTCTTGAGAACAGCATCCCCTTTGAAGCGATTAGTCAGACCAGCTATGGTTTGGCGCTGTTTGTGCTGGCAGGGTTTATTCTCACCGTACTGATTCAATCATCCGGTGCCGCCATGGCCATCACGCTATCGCTGGCGGCCAGCGGCGCAATTCCACTCGCAACCGCCGGTGCACTGGTGATTGGTGCTAACCTCGGGACAACCTCTACCGCCGCCCTATCAGCTATCGGTGCCACTTCCAATGCTAAACGAATTGCCTGCGCCCATGTTTTTTTCAACCTGATTACTGGCGCTGCGGGTTTACTCTTACTGATCAGTTTATCCAGTATCATTAACGGCTCAAATCTCACCCGGTACTTTGATCTGGTTATTCTGCTGGCCCTATTCCACACGCTATTCAATGTCGCAGGCGTGCTGATCATGTGGCCTCTAACGAATCCGATGGTGGCGTTTTTGGAGAAACGTTTTCGTCGCGGTGATGAAGATTTGGCCAAACCCCGTTATCTGGACAATAACATTCTAGAAACCCCCGCTCTGGCCACTGAAGCGATGGCCAGAGAGTTAAGTCGTGTCGGACAGATGGCCATCACACTGGCGAAACAGGCACTCAGCTCTGAAGTGTCGGACAGCGCCCATATTCGCTCGCAAGCACTCATCGTGAATCAACTAATTGTTGAAGTCGGTAAGTTCAGTCAAAAGTTAGGCCAGCAACCGCTCAGTGAAGAGATTGCTCAAATATTACCCAGCAGCATGCGAGTCGCTCGCTATTTCAATGAGATCGCCCGCCTTTCAAGTTTAATCGTGGAATACAGTGAACGTTTCCATCAGATCAGTGATAGCAATACCCAGAAAGATATTTATGAACTGAAAAAAGTGACCAACAGCATGTTGGATGCAGCCAATATCGATAACGACTCATATACCTCTTCCGACGACAGCCGCAAGCTGCTGCATCAATTGGAAAAGAAATACCAGAACATCAAGCTACATGTGCTGGATGCGATGATCGCCGGACGTCTGAGCCCCGATGAAGGCACTGATTTACTTGATTCGCTTAGCCATGTGCACCGTCTCGGTCAACAGGCGGAAAAAAGTGCACGCTACTGGAGTAGCCTGACCCCCATTGAGCACCGCTCTCCTCTTATCGATAAAAAAACCGATAGAGAGAGCGATCGCAAAGCCGATAAAACGGATAGTTCAGATAATATCGCGCCGCCTCAAGAGGCAAGCTCACAAGAGAAGGCCGCCAACGCCAAAGAACCACTGGCAGTTAACTAGCACAGGAGGCAGAATAGCCGCACCCCACACAGCGGATCGTATAGCCGATGCGCTGTTATTGCTCACCCTGCGACTGATATATCAACATGAACTCACCTCTAATATTTGAACCTATCGCCATTATTCACAGCGGCTACAAGGAAAAGTTTGGCATTCCCCGCCAACCAGGATTGGCCCGTTCAATGGCGGCGACGATCGAACTACTCCCTCCCTATAACGGCGCAGATGCCGTCAGGGGCTTAGAGCAGTGTAGTCATATCTGGCTGCTATTTATCTTTAGCACCTGCGTCGGTAAAGGTTGGTCGCCGTTGGTCAGACCACCAAGGCTCGGTGGCAATGAAAAACTAGGGGTACTGGCCTCTCGATCCCCTTTTCGTCCCAACCCGATCGGTTTATCCCCGGTAAAACTAGAAGGCATTCGCTGCGAAGGCGGTCAAGTGTTGCTCGATGTTAGTGGTGCCGACCTACTGGATCAAACCCCCATTGTGGATATCAAACCCTACCTACCTTATGCCGACAGTATTCCAGAGGCTCATTTTGAACTGGCCAGCCAGAGCGAAACACTCGACCTGCCGGTGGTATTTTCTAGCGAAGCGCAGACTGCCCTGAATCAACACACTGCTCGGCTGAAGCAACCGCTGAAACAGCAGATAGAAGAGGTATTACTCTGTGACCCTAGGCCCGCCTACCATAAACAGAAACCCCAACAACGAGTCTATGGCATTCGCCTACATGACCTAAATATCCGTTGGGAAATCAGTGATCAAGCGGTTCTGGTTAAACAGATAAATATGGAACCAAGCCATGATGTCCAATAAGACAGGCTCTAAAGCAACGTTTCTCGAGGCGTAACAGCGTTCCCTTGGGCCTATGTTCACTATAAGATAGCCCGGTAATCCCAATCGATAATGAGCAAAAAACATTCGATTTTAATGTATGAATAATTTATTATATTAGAACATTCTAATTTAATAAATTAGCACTTAATTTTATAAGCTGGCGATTTAACCAGCTTGTCAGTGAACCTTCGGGAATCATCACATGAGTAACGTGTTAGAACAGACCGCCGCATCAAAGCTGCAACACTTTCCTATTACCTTTTTTGCCATGATTATGGGAATGACCGGATTAACACTAGTCTGGGAAAAAGCTAGTAGCGTGTTTTCCACTCCGCCCATTATTGGCCACATCTTACTGACACTCACCGCTTGCTTGTTTTTAATACTGGCGGTCATTTATCTTTTAAAAATCATGCTTAAAACGCCAGCCGTATTAGAGGAGTTTGCTCACCCGATTAAACTCAGCTTCTTCCCTGCGTTCAGTATCAGCATGATCTTATTGAGCGTCGCCACACTGACGGTATCCAAGCAGTTATCCTTTATACTCTGGAGCTGCGGTAGTGCTATTCACCTAATGCTAACTGTCTATATTTTGAATCAATGGATCCACCATCCAAAATTTCAAATTATTCATATGACTCCCGCTTGGTTTATTCCGGTTGTGGGTAATATTCTGGTGCCGATTGCGGGTGTAGAACATGGTTACCCTGAAGTCAGCTGGTTCTTTTTCTCAATCGGGATCACCTTTTGGGTTCTATTAAAGACACTGGTGCTCAACCGGATGATGTTTCACGACCCCATCCCCCATAAGCTACTGCCAACCATGTTTATTATGATCGCCCCACCAGCGGTCGGGTTTATTTCCTATATAAAACTCAATGGAGCACTGGATAACTTTGCCCACATCCTCTTCTACACAGCGATGTTTCTGGTCATCCTCTTATTGGCTCAAGCACCACGCTTTACCCGCATTCAATTCTTTATGTCTTGGTGGGCGTATTCGTTCCCTCTCGCGGCGGCCGCTATTGCCGCTCAGTTGATGTATAGCATCCAAGGGCAAGCATTTTTTTACTATCTATCCTTGGCGCTTATCGGGCTATCCAGTGTCGTGATTATTTTACTGCTGTTACGTACCCTACTGGCGGTTATTCGAAATGAGTTCTGCCAACCGGAATAAAGCATCGGCGGTTATTTGCTTTCTCCTTAAAACCGGGCTGTAATAGCCCGGTTTTTTTATTGATATTGTTTAATCACCGCCATTAACAACCTCGTTAATCAGCGAGTCTATGGCACGTCTTCGGAGTATCAGCATGAATATTGCCAGCGAACAGATCCGTTTTGACCAACAGCATATTTGGCATCCGTACTCGTCCATGATCAATCCACCGGCCGCTTATCCAGTGGTTTCCGCTGAGGGCGTAAGGCTAACCTTGGCGGATGGTCGCGAGCTGATCGACGGCATGGCCTCTTGGTGGTCGGTGATCCATGGTTACAACCACCCGGCACTCAATGCCGCCGCCCATGCACAGATCGATCGGGTATCCCATGTGATGTTTGGTGGGCTGACCCACGAGCCGGCCATTGAGTTGTGCCGGCAGTTGGTGGAAATGACGGCAGAACCACTACAAAAAGTGTTCCTAGCCGATTCCGGCTCGGTGGCCGTAGAGGTCGCGCTAAAAATGTCGATTCAATATTGGCATGCCAAAGAAAAACCAGACAAACACAAGTTTCTCACCATTCGTAACGGCTATCATGGTGATACCTTTGGTGCGATGTCCGTCTGTGACCCGATCACCGGTATGCACGAAATCTTTAGCGGCGTACTGCCCCAGCAATTTTTCGCTCCCGCTCCACAAGTAAAGTATGGTCAGCCCTGGGATCCGCGCGACTGTGATGAACTAAGCCAGTTGCTGGCGAAACACCATAACGAGATAGCCGCATTAATCCTCGAACCCATCGTTCAGGGTGCGGGTGGCATGCGTTTCTACCACCCCGACTACCTAAAGCAAGCGAGAATCTTGTGTGATCAATACGATGTATTACTGATTGCCGATGAGATTGCCACGGGGTTTGGTCGTAGCGGGAAGTTATTTGCTTGTGACCATGCGGATATCACTCCCGATATACTCTGTCTCGGGAAAGCCATAACTGGTGGCTATATGACCCTCGCCGCCACCCTCACTACCACCGACGTCGGCGAAACCATCTCCGCTGGCGGGGCCGGTTGCTTTATGCATGGACCGACCTTTATGGGCAACCCTCTGGCCTGTGCGGTGGCTAATGCCAGCCTAAAACTGCTACGTCAATCCGACTGGCAAAGTAATATTGTCCGTATTGAGCAACAGCTAAAAGCCGGATTAGCCCCCTGCGCTGAGCTCGATACCGTTGCCGAAGTACGCTGCCTTGGCGCTATTGGTGTAGTTGAAATGAAACAAGCCGTTGTGACTGCCGATATCCAGCCCCTGTTTGTTGAACGTGGCATTTGGATTCGACCATTCGGTAAACTGATCTATGTGATGCCGCCTTACATCATGTCCGATGAAGACCTACAGGCACTGACAGCGGGCATCTACGCCGTTATTTGTGCTCACTCTTCCACTGTCTAGGACAGACTGTGCATAAGTCGCGCATAACTTAACGGATCACTAAGAGTGGGATAACGCAGCCAACCCATGTTATCCACTATCGTAATCAGCATCCTCATTAACTAGGCGGCCCTCAGGCGTTACAGACGCTTTGGTCGCGACACCCGAAATAAGCTGCCCGACTAAACGGGGGAAAGAGTGATGCTGATAACGTTCATAGTACTGCAAACTGAAACCGGCTTGCTGGATCAGTTCCGCGGTCTCCCGGTTTAGCTGGCAACCACCAGCACAGCGGTGCCAAAAGGGATTTAAACCATGCTGCCAACGTTGCACTTTTGGGTCATCCGCCAACACATGTTCAAAAAACAGCAACTGTCCATCCGCTTTTAGCACCCGGTGCATCTCGGCCAAGGCATGTTGCGGTTGCGGTACGGAACAGAGCACTAAAAAAGAAACCAACGTATCAACACTGTTATCCGCTAACGGAATAGACTCTGCATCGGCAAGCAATAATTTGGTTTTCACTTGGGTTGTTAAAGACATTTTGCCTAGCTGCTGACGTGCTAAACGCATCACCGAAACATCCGGCTCTAATGCGATTAAAGTATCCACAGCCGCACTATAGCAATGAAAACTGCTGCCCGTTCCCGCACCAATTTCTAATACCACCCCCTGCGCTTGAGCTAACAGGTCACGCCGCTCATCGGCAACTGCCGCAGACACGCGATCTAGCAGCCAAGGAAACAGCCAACGATAATAGGGGTTGTATCTACGTAGACTCATCACTCGGCTTCCACTATTCTGTTGTATGTTGCAACTGCGTACTTTATTTTGTTTTACAGGAGTTTTACCTATGGCACGTATCAAAATTGATATGCCCGAGAATTATAGCTTTACCACTGAAATTCCCGTTCAGATTCGGGATATTAACTACGCGGGTCATCTCAGCAACGATTCGGTGTTATCAATCGTACACGAAGCCCGCCTACGCTACCTAAAATCACGTAACTACACCGAGCTAGATATCGAAGGAAGAGGCATTATTATGACCGATTCCGCCATTGTATATAAGGCTGAAGGTTTTCATGGCGATCTGGTGCAGATCGATGTCACCGTAGGTGATTTTAATAAATATGGCTGCGATATCTATTATCTACTGAGTAATAAGAAAACTGCGGTCGAGATGGCCCATGTGAAAACGGGGATTGTCTTTTTTGACTACAGTGCCGGAAAAGTCGTGCCGGTTCCTGAGAAATTTAAAGACAGCATTATGAAAGTCGTCGAATAACTGTTTAAAAAATACTCAAAAACATCGTTATAAGCGTTTGAAAAATATACACAAACGCTACACTGAACGAATTTTAACCCACCGACGGAAAGCCCCGTACAATGGGGCTTTCAGAGAGTTATCCTCGAGTTACACACAGTCTTGTGACACTATTTCTGTTTATAAGATACAACATGACACCTGCGCTACACCTGTGCGTAATCCAGCGCTCAAGGCTGGTTCTTTTTATCTTGGCTAAACACCTCATCCCGCCACTCAGGCCCTAGCTTTGCTTCGATATACTCTCGTATCAACTTACGCACCATCTGTGATGGGGTGACATCGTCCGCACTACAAAGCTTCTCAAACGTCGCTTTCTTTTTTGGATCGATCAGCAGTGTTAATCGTGCCGTTCTCTGCTCCATTACAGCTCCTTAACTTAGTTTATGTTAATCATATTAACATTGATTTATATAGCAGTTAACATGTAATGTTACATCTCTATAGTAACGACCCCACTCAGCAGAGTCAGAGGCCACTTCTCATTTCAGGCCGGAAAGCCGTCCGTCAGCTGCCGCGCCTCAGCAAGAGCAATTGTTCATGTCGCATCGTTTACATCTGCATAGTATTCGGCCCTTTAGTGCCTTACGTGAAACCTTTCAAGAGGGCTACGGTCTCGCCGATCTTTATCGCGATATCATGGCCGGCATCACCGTAGGCATTATTGCCATTCCCCTGTCGATGGCCCTCGCCATCGCCAGTGGTATTCCCCCTCAATACGGCCTCTATACGGCGATCATCGCAGGGATATTAATCCCACTGACCGGTGGTTCTCGCTATAGCATCTCAGGGCCTACAGCAGCCTTTGTCGTGATTCTCTATCCGGTGGCTCAACAGTTTGGCTTGAGTGGTCTGCTTATCGCCTCGCTGATGGCGGGTGTGATGCTGATAATCATGGCGGTCAGTCGCTTAGGTCGACTCATTGAATATATTCCAGAACCGGTCACCCTCGGGTTCACCTCAGGGATTGCAGTGGTGATTGCTACCCTGCAAATGAAAGATTTTCTAGGTCTGCACCTTGAGGAGATGCCAGAAAAGTATATCGATAAGGTCGCGGCACTCAGCCACGCTCTGCCAACCCTGACGTTGTCTGAATTTGCCATCGGCGCGACCACCCTGCTCGTATTAATTTTATGGCCACGCTTACGCATACCCGTGCCGGGACATCTGCCGGCAGTAGCGATCGGTGTGATCTTGTCTTTAGTACTCACCTCTACCGGTGCCGATATTCAAACCATTGGTTCGCGCTTTAGCTATGAGCTGCTCGATGGCACCGTCGGCCAGGGTATCCCGCCCGCACTCCCCGAATTTAACTGGCCGTGGCTGCAACCCGGCCCGGACGGTGAATTGATCGATTGGGATTTCCATAAACTGGCAGAGCTGATGCCGATCGCCTTCTCTATCGCGATGCTTGGTGCCATTGAGTCACTGCTTTGCGCCGTGGTACTCGATGGTATGAGTGGTACCCGTCATCACTCCAATGTTGAATTGATGGGACAGGGAATAGGTAATCTCATCACCCCTTGGTTCGGCGGCATCACCGCCACTGCGGCTATTGCCCGCTCAGCAGCCAACTATCGCGCCGGTGCTAAATCACCTATCGCCGGGGTGATACACGGTTTAGTGGTACTTGCCAGTTTGTTAATTTTAGCCCCTTGGCTGGCCTACATTCCAATGGCATCGATGGCGGCAATGCTGTTGATGGTGGCTTGGAATATGAGCGAAGCACCGAAGGTGGTCGAACTGCTCAAAAAAGCACCGACTGGCGATATTTTGGTGCTGCTCACCTGCTTTTCGCTGACTGTGATGATCGATATGGTCGTCGCCATCTCCTTCGGTATTATCCTCGCATCAATCCTGTTTATGCGTGATATTGCGCAGATGACGCGTGTCACCGAGGTGAGTGATAACCGTAAACACGTGCCCGAAACGTTACCCGCCGATTGGGGAGTCTATAAAATTAGCGGACCGCTGTTCTTTGCCGCCGCCGACCGGATTTTCTCGGAGATACTGGAGATCTCTAAGGATAAACGTCATATCGTACTCTACATGGATGCAGTGCCGATCTTAGATGCCGGTGGATTATCGTCGCTCAACCATTTTCTGGACGAAAAATTTCAAGCAAACACCTTTGTGATTATTGCTGACCTGCAGTTTCAACCATTGAAAAATATCGCCAAAGCGGGACTCAAACCGATCGACCAAAAATTGGTCTTCACGCCCACGCTGGCAGAAGCGGTCGAATTGGCTAGCGCCAAAGTGATTAGTGATAATACGACACAACAAGCGGTCGTATAGTCGCCTATCGTAGGATGCGGTGAGCTGTGCGAACCGCATCATAGGCGCGTTGATAAAGGCAATATCGCCGCCAAAGACGGCTCCTACAGGGAAATTTGGTGCCGTAATTGACAGTCGGTGTAGGAGCCTCTTTTAGAGGCGATAAGACGCAGTCCCGTAGGATGTAATAAGGAACAAACCGCACCGATACAATCAAACAGTTATCGCCGCCAGAGGCGGCTCCCACACCAATCACATGGCGACGCTAGCCGCTTATTCGTACTCTTGATAACCCATCGGTGCTAGGTTTTCAAACTTGGTAAACTGACCAATAAAGGCCAAGCGGTTACTACCGATAGGACCGTTACGCTGCTTACCGATAATAATCTCAGCGATACCTTTATCCGGCGAGTCTTCGTTATACACCTCATCCCGATAGATAAACATGATTACGTCGGCATCCTGCTCGATTGCACCGGATTCCCGTAAGTCAGAGTTAACAGGTCGTTTATTAGGCCGTTGCTCCAACGCACGGTTGAGCTGCGACAACGCAATCACCGGACACTCAAGTTCTTTCGCCAATGCCTTAAGCGAGCGGGAGATCTCTGAGATCTCAGCGGTACGGCCTTCACTATTACCGCCTTTGAGCTGCATCAATTGCAGGTAATCGACCATGATCATAGCGATATCACCATGTTCACGCACGATTCGTCGGGCGCGGTTACGCATCTCCGTCGGGCTGATACCAGCAGTATCATCGATAAACAGAGGCTTATCCCGCAGCATATTCACCGCCGTGGTGAGGCGAGGCCAATCATCCTCTTCCAACTTACCGGAACGTACTTTGGTCTGGTTAATCCGCCCTAAGGATGACAACATCCGCGTCACGAGCTGATCGGCGGGCATCTCCAAACTAAACACCAAGACAGGCTTATCCTGCGCCATCAAGGCGTTTTCCACGAGGTTCATCGCAAAGGTCGTTTTACCCATCGATGGACGCGCAGCAACGATGATGAGATCCGAGGGTTGAAGTCCACCGGTGGCTTTATCAAGCTCATCAAAACCGGTGGTTACACCGGTCATGGCCCCTTCAGAGTTGAACAATTCATCAATCTTATCCACAGCCTTCTTCAACAATGGATTCACGCCGATAGGCCCACCTTCATTCGGTCGGTCTTCAGCGATCTGAAAGATCTTCTGCTCGGCTTCACTTAGAATATCGGTACCGGCACGCCCCTCGGGCATAAAGGCATTCTCAGCGATCTCATGGGCCACAGTGATCATCTTGCGCAGTAATGCACGGTCCCGGACGATCTCGGCATAGGCGCGAATATTTGAAGCACTGGGCGTATTTCGCGCCAGCTCGACCAAGTAATCCAGCCCACCCGCAGCATCGAGATTACCGGTGCGATCCAATTCTTCAGAAATGGTTACCACATCGATCGGCTGCATATTACTGACGAGCTTCTCAATCGTGCGGAAAATCAGCCGGTGATCATGACGATAAAACTGATCCTCCAGCACAATCTCTGAAACCGTATCCCAGGCATTGTTGTCCAGCATCAGGCCGCCGAGCACCGATTGCTCTGCTTCCTGTGAATGGGGAGGGATTTTTACACCTTCCATATCGGCAGCATTGGGATCCGGATAATCCATAAACTCTTTTACCTCAGCAAACAAAACACCAGTATCACAAT
This sequence comes from Amphritea sp. GJ51-11, assembly GCF_055808735.1. Classification (NCBI taxonomy): domain Bacteria; kingdom Pseudomonadati; phylum Pseudomonadota; class Gammaproteobacteria; order Oceanospirillales; family Oceanospirillaceae; genus Amphritea; species Amphritea sp. GJ51-11. The sequence goes on from NZ_CM147881.1 coordinate 3,431,055, forward strand.
CGCACTGGCCTAAAACGAAAAAAGCACTGCGCAGTATAATACTACGCAGTGCTTTTTAACTCATCTCTGACTTACGCCAGATTAGAGCAATACTTATTCGCCAACAACAATGATGCCGACAACTGCAGTAACTTCAGGGTGAAGCTGAATAGAAACTTCGAATTCACCAGTCGTGCGCAATGCACCTTCTGGCAAACGAACTTCACTTTTCGCAACTTCAATACCAGAAGCACTGATCGCATCAGCGATATCAGAAGTACCGATAGAACCGAACAATTTGCCTTCTTCGCCAGCTCTCGCAACGATAGACAGTTCGATTTCATTCAGTTGATCAGCACGAGTCTGAGCACTGTTCAGTTTTTCATTTGCAGCGGATTCCAATTCAGCACGACGTGCTTCAAAGGTTTCCAGGTTAGCTGCAGTAGCAGGAACCGCTTTCCCAAAAGGAAGAAGATAGTTACGACCGTAACCACGCTTCACGGTAACCTTGTCACCCAGGCTACCCAGTTTGCCAATTTTCTCGAGCAGGATAACTTCCATCTCGCAAACCTCTATTTTTTACGCTTGCCCACCGATGCTAAACATCTATGGGCTGAAACTTGTTTAATCACCTACCACATCGACTTAATTAGTCACAATGTGCAGTAAGTTAACCGTTATTACTGGTGGCTGTCAGTGTATGGCAGCAGTGCTACGTAACGTGCACGTTTGATAGCAGTCGCCAGCTGACGCTGGTAACGAGCTTTAGTACCAGTGATACGGCTAGGAACGATTTTACCGGTTTCAGTGATGTAACCTTTCAGGGTATCCAGATCTTTATAATCGATCTCAGTAACACCTTCAGCGGTAAAACGGCAGAATTTTCTACGACGGAAAAAACGAGCCATGGTATATCTCCTCTAAATAAATGTTAAACCGATTACTCGGCAGCAGCTTCTTCAGCAGCCGGTGCATCTGCAGCAGGCGTTTCTGTAGCAGCAGGTGCTTCAGTCACTTCAGCAGCAGGCTTCTCAGAACGTTCTTCACGACGTGGACGACGCTCTTCACGGCCTTCAGCAGCTTTAATTGGAGATACATCAGTAACAGCATCTTTACGACGTACAACAAGGTTACGGATAACCGCATCGTTGTAACGGAAGATGTTAGTTAACTCGTCCAGTGTTTCCTGAGCACATTCAACGTTCATCAGAACGTAGTGAGCTTTATGGATTTTGTTAATTGGGTAAGCCAGGTGACGACGGCCCCAATCTTCTAGACGGTGGATTTTACCTTCAGATTCTTCAATTAGCTTGGTGTAACGTTCAACCATAGCTGGAACCTGTTCACTCTGATTCGGGTGAACCAGAAAAACGATTTCGTAATGACGCATTAATTGCTCCTTACGGGTTATACAGCCTTCAGCCGCATCGAAAAACGGTAGAAAGCAAGGAGTTAAAGTGAGTTCCCTCAATGGCATAGCCAACGGGAGCCGAAATTATACGCGAAGATAGATAAAACACAAACACTCTATACTATTTGGCCGGTAATAATGTCTGGCTCATTTTAGCGCAATACAGTTTGCGGCTATGTTTGTCTGGGTCTTGACGAATAGCGGACCAACAGCTGTTGGTATCTGGATAGCGAGTGAAACGCTTACCGCCACGCAAGTCGATGAGGTACACCTTGTCGTAAAAATCATACTCATTCCACTCACTGATCTTAAGAGTCGTCTCTATACAGGTGTAATGAGGAACAATATTCAGGCCTTTTTTATGAAACCGCTCATAGCCACGGAAATACTTTTTACCCTGCTCGGAGCCTCGAATCTGATAACGTACAAAATCACGGCATTGCTCTAGCTCAGTAACTCGCTTATCGGACAAGATGACCGCCTTACTTACCGGCGTACCCTTGTAAGTAAAACGCCCCAATAGGTAGACATCTGAGCCCGCCGCAAAGGTCAATTGAGACACCAGTAGTAACCCCAGTAAAATTCCCTTAAGTAGCATTTCGATCCTCCTGAAAAACAGGGATACCCATCAAATATCGACAAGTATTCAGTAATAATGAAGCAAGTAAGCTATCTGAGCGGTTTCAAACGTTACAACCCTAAGTCATCAGCCTATCGTATCATCTCACTGTTGCAAACCTTGAATCCCTTTTTAGCGACTAAAACGAGCACGAAATTCACGTGGCGTAAGACCGATAATCTGAATAAAGACTTTCCTAAAAGCACTGACATCGTCATAGCCCACCGCCAAAGAGATCGTTTCAACGCTGTCTGGAGACGCTTCAAGCGCTTCACAGGCTTTACTGATGCGCAATTGCTGTATGTATTCTTTGGGCTTATAACCCGTTGCCCTAACGAATCGACGGAGAAAGGTCCGCTCGGTCAGATGACTATCGAACGCCAACTGCCTTACCGTGAGCGAATGCTGATAGCCATTTTGCAAACGATGCTGCACCGCTAAAATCACCCGATCACCATGATCGAATGGCGGTATAAAACAGCGATAGTAACGCTGCTCACGGGGTGCAGTATCAACCACCAACTGTTTACCCAACCGCCGCATCAGTGCTGGACTGGCAAATTGTGCCACCAACTCCAGCCCCAGATCCAACCAAGCCATTAACCCACCGGCAGTAATCAGGTCTCCATCATTAACCAGAATCTTGTTACCGTCGACCAGCACCTCAGGGAACTGCTGCGCTAATCGCTCGGTTAGCAGCCAATGAGTGGTCGCCGGCCGCTGATTTAACAGCCCCGACTGCGCCAAGATAAACGCCCCCGCACACACCGAACAAAGAAGCGCACCGGCCCCGTGTATCTCACGCAACCACGCAGCCAGTTGCGGCTGTTCCGTCAGGTAAAACTGATCGGTAATACAGGGCGGTAAAATAACGATCTGTGGATTATCTAATACCGCCGGCGTTGTTAACGCTTCAGCTTGGACTAGCTCGGAATAATCCAAGAGATGAACAGCAAACTGAAGTTCTGATGGCTGCGCTTGGCCTAAACGATTAGCCAGTTCGAATAACTCACGCAGGCCTTCCACGGCAGACCTCATTACCCCCGGGTACAACAGGATCACAACCTTAATGGTTTTCATCTACAGCACTACGCCTTGTCAGTTATTGCCTTAATTATGTCAAATACGACTGCAGTATAAGAAGTTTAGCTGCTTGATAATAGCCCTATCAACTGAACAACCCGAGGACATACCCATGAGCAAGACACACACAGATACAGCACTACTATTAATTGATTTCCAAAATGACTATTTTCCCGGCGGTAAGTGGGAACTCGACAATATTGATAATGCGGCGGCTAATGGCGCCAAACTACTGGCGGCGTTTCGTCAGCAGGGTTTGCCCGTAATTCACGTTTATCATGAGTTTGAGAGTGCCGATGCACCATTCTTTTTGGCCGCGAGCGATGGTGCCAAAATACACCCGACCTTTACCCCCCAAACGGGCGAGCCGGTGATACTAAAACATGCAGCCAACTCGTTTAAAAATACCTCATTACAAGCCGACCTCGATTCATTGGGCATTAAAAACCTAATCGTCGTAGGTGCTATGAGTAATATTTGCATTGATGCGGGGGTAAGAGCGGCGGCGGATATAGGCTATAACGTCAGCGTGGCACAAGATGCTTGCACCACTCGGGACCAAGTTTTCAACGGAGTCACCGTGCCAGCACAACAGACCCATGCCGCATTTATGGCATCACTTTCCTTTGCCTATGCACGGGTTGAAGAGACAGAGATTTTGTTGCATGAAATAAAATAAATCATTGCTCGTTGTAACCGTTCTTCGGCCAATACCACAATGTTCTTACCAAGCGCCGACGTTACGCGCTTGGTAAGAGATCAATCGAGGAAGGTTTTTGGACAACGAGCAAGCGACACGCCTTGTGACGTTCGAGTTCGAACGGCGGTTCTACATTTACGCTACTTCAATAATTTCAAAGCTATGCGTAATTTCAACGCCACCTTTTTCCAACATTAACGATGCTGAGCAGTATTGCTCCGCCGATAGTTTCACCGCCCGTTCGACTTTTTTCTCATTCAAGCCACGCCCAGAAACAATAAACTTCACGTGAATTTTAGTGAAAACAGCCGGTACTGTATCAGCACGTTCAGCATCAATTTCAGCCACGCAGTCGACAACATCTTGACGGGTTTTCTTGAGAATACCAATCACATCATAAGAAGTGCAGCCGCCTAGCCCGAGCAGTAACAACTCCATCGGCCGAGGGCCTTGCTTCTGCTCCGCATCGATGGTGACATCAAAACCCGAACCGGTGGTGCCTTTGAAACGAACATCGCCGTCCCATTTTACTTTTGCTTGCATAATCGCAGTATCTTCTTCAAATCGTTATTAGTGAGCGAACAGTTCGGCTAATTTAGCGCCGGGATCGGCTGCCCGCATAAAGGTTTCACCGACAAGGAAGCTATCCACATTGTGCTCTCGCATAGCAATCACGTCCGCACGGGTCTGAATACCACTCTCCGTCACCACGATCCGGTCATCGGGAATCATATCCAGTAGCTCAAAGGTATGATCGAGGGAAACATCAAAACTGTGCAAGTCCCGGTTATTAATGCCGACAAGGCGATTACCTAACGGCAGTGAGCGTTCCAGCTCCTGCTGATTATGCACCTCAATCAATACATCCATCCCTAGCTCAGTGGCAAGCGTATTGAGTTCGGCCATCTGCGTATCCTGTAATGCTGCCACAATCAACAGGATGCAATCGGCCCCCATCGCGCGGGCTTCATACACCTGATAAGGATCGACAATAAAGTCTTTACGGATAACGGGTAATGAACAAGCCGCTCGGGCTTCCATCAAATAAGCTTCACTACCCTGAAAAAAATCAGCATCGGTCAGCACGGATAAACAGCTCGCACCACCGGCCTCATATGAGCGGGCGATCTCAGCCGGCACAAACGGGTCACGGATAACCCCCTTAGATGGACTGGCTTTCTTCACTTCAGCGATGATGGCAGAGCGCCCCTCGGCTAATGTGCGACCGAGACTCGCAGCAAAGCCACGCGGATCAAAGGCCGATCCCTGTTGACGCGCAATGGTTGCCTGCAAGTCATCAATACTCACCTTTGGCTTACGCTCAGCAACTTCTTCGTGCTTACGGGCGATAATCTTCTTTAAAATAGTTGGGGTATCAGTCATCGTTACTCAGCTCTTCAGCGACTGACTCATGTCAGCCAACGCTTGCATTTTTGTCAGTGCGGCACCGGATTTAATCGCCTCCAAGGCAAGGGCAACACCCTCTTTATGACTGGCTGCTTGGCCGCTTAGGTAAACCGCAGCACCGGCATTCAGGGCGATCATCGCCGCCGCTTTTTTAGCCGTGTTATCCTCGGCACCGGAGAACGTTTTACGAATCAACGCCAGCGACTCTGCCGGGCTATCGATCACCAAGCCGATCAGACTTTGGCTCTCAATCCCCAGATCTTCAGGGGTAATCCGATATTCAGTAATGTCACCATCTTTCAACTCAGCCACATAGGTATGGGTGGCTAGGCTGATCTCATCCAGACCATCCTCAGCATGCACCACCATAATATGTTCGCCACCCAGTTGTTGCATGACTTCCGCCATGGGCCGACAGAGTTTCTTGCTGAACACACCAATCACCAAGCGCTGCGCGCCGGCTGGATTGGTCATAGGCCCCAAGATGTTAAACAACGTTCGAGTGCCCAGCGCACGACGGGCACCAATGGCATGTTTCATCGCACCATGAAAACCCGGGGCAAACATAAAGCCGACACCGACTTCATCGATACACTTAGCAACAGCATCGGCACTCAGATCTAAATTAATACCCGCTTGCTCAAGCAGATCAGCACTGCCACTGCTTGAAGAAACACCTCGGTTACCGTGCTTAGCCACATGTACGCCACAAGCCGCAGCCACAAATGCACTGGCGGATGACACGTTAAACAGGTTTGCGCCATCGCCACCGGTGCCGACAATATCGACCAACGGTGCGGCCATAGCCCTGACTGGCGTGGCCAGCTCTCGCATTACCTGAGCGGCACCGGTGATCTCATCAATCGATTCACTCTTCATGCGTAGTGCGATCAGAAAACCGGCAATCTGTGATTCCGAACATTCACCCGTCATCACTTGACGCATAACGTCAACCATTTCATCGCGGCTCAGATCGATATGATCGACCACCCGCGCCAGCGCTTGTTTGATATCCATTGTGTCGTTGTTATCCTCGATTCAAAAAGTTTTGCAGCAGGTCATGACCTTGCTGAGTCAGGATCGACTCGGGGTGAAACTGAACCCCCTCTAAATCCAGCTCTTTATGTCGCACGCCCATAATCTCATCCATCGAACCATCATCATTCTGGGTCCAGGCGGTGATTTCAAGGCAGTCTGGCAGAGTATTTTTATCAATCACCAGCGAATGATAACGGGTAACGGAGACCGGATTTTCCAACCCTTTAAAAACCCCCGTATTATGGTGATAAACCGGTGACACTTTGCCGTGCATCACTTGGCGCGCACGTACCACATCGCCGCCAAACGCCTGCCCCATACTCTGATGACCCAAACAGATACCAAAAATAGGCAGTTTACCAGCAAAATGCTTAATCGCCTCGACTGAGATACCCGCTTCATTTGGCGTACAGGGCCCCGGAGAGATCACCAACTGATCCGGCTTAAGTGCCTCAATCTGTTCAATCGTAATTTCATCATTACGGTACACCTGAACATCAGCGCCCAGCTCACCCAGATATTGCACGACGTTATAGGTAAACGAGTCGTAGTTATCGATCATCAGTAGCATACAAGTTTTACCTCTTTGACAATGTGGCATAGGCTAGTGACGTGATCATGGCCATATCCACACGCATACTCTCAATTGGAAACTGTAAACAGGCCAGAGAACAGGCCTAGAGACATGTGAGCAGTCGTATATTGGTTTAATGTAGAGTCAGCTTAGCGATATTAACAAGCAAGCGAGGCCAGCGATAAAAACAAAGTAAAATCTCTACAATTTATGGGCTCAAATTCTATCACAGCTTATAACAGCACTACCAAAATTCGATGCACGTTTCACATAGCTAATACTTTATGGCTGGGTGAACAACACACTTAAACGCTAACGCTCAGCCCTGTCAACGCAAGACGAATATGATGAACGCTACAACTCTTTTCCTATATGACGGTAGTGCTTTAATACAGTACCGCCTAGGTTTTACTCTTAGAGCAAAAAACAGGCAAGACGCTTAGCCGAGCCGTCAATCAACAGCAATGTTTTTCCAGCGTCAAGGAGACCGAATCAGCAAATCGCAGTGCATGAGGCTTATCAATAGTAACGCTAGCAAAGGTTACCCAAGGATGAGCGCTAGCGATCTCCAATACATCACCCACCAGCTTCTCTAATAACAGAAAGTGACCTTCTTCCACATGCTGAATAATATCCTTACAGACAACCTTATAGTTCAGCGCTTTTTCAACATCATCACTGATGGCCGCTTTCGCCGCCGGGTAATGAATTTCAATATTGATCACCACATCTTGCAGTTTTTCACGTTCTTCAGGGTTAAAGCCTATATAGGTACGCAGTCGCAGGTTTTTGATGCGGATGATAGCGTTGCTGACTGATGGCATATGAATCCTTTTCAATTATTTTTATCACTGACCGGTTCCTAGTCTAACAGAACAGAATGAAGTCGCCAGATGACAATAGGGCCAATAACCCCAAGGTAAAATCATCAATATTAAGCGGTTTATTGAATACGTATTATCATCGAAAAAGGTTCACTGTCTCGGCAATGGACGACGGTTGGCTGATAAATGGGCTTGAATCACGGCTTTAGGCTAGGTTGTCTGGACGCTGACAGGTATGATGCCCATACTTATCTATACTCAAAACATCCACAGGCCGCTATTGCCGGACATTATTATGACTGACGAGATCAATTACCAAAACAACCCACTACACGGTCTCGGCTTAAAAGAGTTATTAACTCAGATAGTCGATCACTACGGCTTCGAGATTCTGTATGCCTACCTGAACATCAACTGCTTTAAAACCAACCCAAGCATTGAGTCCAGTGTGAAATTTCTCAAGAAAACCGATTGGGCGCGGGAGAAGGTAGAAATCTTTTACCTGTATAAATTTAAGAACCTACCTCGGGTTTCATCTGAGCAGTTTGCCCTATCCCCTAGAGACCGTATTATCCCCGAAGGCCAAACGCCGCGAGAACCTGCAGAACTCAGCCTCGAAGATGCCGAACGGATGCGTGAAAAACAGGCGCTGAAAGCGGCTGAGCATGGCAAAACCAAAAGCTACCGCAGCAGCCGCTCTAACGGCAAGCAGGGCTATTCGAGTAAAGAGGAAAATGCTCGGGACAAACAAGAACGCTGGAAGCCGGAACGAAAAACCACAACACCAACCCAAGCTTCATCCGATAACGATGATGACCCATGGGCCAAATGGCGTAAATAAAAAACGGCATCAACAAAGCTACAACTAAAAAAACCGCCATAAGGCGGTTTTTTTAAGGCATATCACAAGCACAGAGCAACGCTCGATTCAAACGCTAGGCACCGCCGCATAGGCGACTATTTCACACAGCATCTCTTCCCGCGCGAGCCCCGCAACCACCATCGCAGCACGATTCGGATAAGGGGCAGCGAAATAATCTGCATACACTCGATTAAAGACCGGTAACAGATCGCGATCAGTCACGTATATCAGTACTTGGGTCACATCATCCATCGTCAGCTCAGCCGCTTCAATGGTGTGTTTAAAGTTGTCCATCGTCTGACGTGCTTGAGCTTCAATCCCGCCGTCCACCACTTGCCCTTGCGCATTGATCGGAATCTGCGCGGTGGACAATTGACCATTGGCGATAACAGCCCACTCAAGCGGCGCTTTCGAGGCGAACAGATCGGTTTTTACAGCGTGTTTCATAGCAATTCACTTTTAAATATATCAATTAAATCGGTGCCTCACATAATGCTTGCCTAGCGATATTAATCACTCAGGCAAACCTTATGGTTGATCCCCTTAAACAGTCGAGTTCAACCGCATTACAAGCCTTGCTCGTCCGCCATCTTGCGGGCGATTTGCGGAGCCGTCCAAAGCGAGGGCAACAGAACAAGCGATACTGGCACGGCGGTGATAACGATAAATGACTGCAATGCTGAGATCCCGCCGGAGCCTATCGAAACTAATAGCGCCGCCACAACCCCCATCATCACACCCCAGAATACGCGCACCGAACTCTGCGGATGATCTGTACCAGTCATCACCATCGATACGGCATAGGTCATTGAGTCACCGGTGGTCGCAACAAAAATAGTGGTCAACACCAGAAACAGCACCGAGATCATAAAGCCCATGGGTAACTGATCGGTAATTGCCAACAGCGCCGCCGGTAGGTTAAAGCCGGTGAAAGGCTCAGAGATCACCCCAGGATTGGCCAGTTCATAGGCCAGCCCACTGCCACCAACAATGGTGAACCAGAAGCAGGTAATAATCGGTGCCACAACCGAGATCAGTAGGATCATTTCACGAATAGTGCGTCCCTTAGAGATACGCGCGACAAACATCGCCATCAACGGACCGTAACCTAAAAACCAACCCCAGAAGAACACCGTCCACCAATCCAACCAGCCTGTATCAGCGCGGAACGTCGCCATCGGGATAAACTGGTTCAGATAGATTCCGAAGGACTGCAAATAACCGTCGATAATAAAAGCGGTCGGGCCAAACAGGAGAATAAAGGCCATGAGAATCACCGCGAGAATCACATTCGCTCGGCTCAGCATTTGTATCCCCTTCGTGACGCCTGTTACTGCCGAGAGCGTATAGATGCAGATTAAGGCGACCAAGATCATCACCTGAGTGGCATAAGTATCAGGAATGCCGAAGAGTTTTTCTAAACCAAAGCTAACCTGTAACCCTAGAAAGCCGATCGGCCCAACGGTGCCGGCCACCACGGCTAACACACAACTGGAATCAACTATCGCCCCAAAAGGACCGGTCATCACCTTATCGCCAAACACCGGATAGAGCAGTGTGCGCGGCTTTAACGGCAAACCTTTTTCATAATGCAGATACATGTACACAATGCCTGTCAGGCTGCCGAGAATCGCCCATGCAAGGAATCCCCAGTGCATAAAGCTCTGCGCTAATGCATTATAAGCCGCGCCAACCGTACCCGCTTCAGTCGCCGCAAACAGAGGTGGCGGCGAAGTAAAATGAGCCATTGGCTCTGCGGCGGCCCAAAACACACCACCACCCGCTAAGAGCGTACACATAATCACCGAAATCCACTGAAATCGTGGCATTTCTGGGGTTTTAACGCCGCCTAAAACAACCGAGCCCGTCCGCCCTATCGTCAACATCAGGCCGATGACGAAGGTGAGCAGCAACAGCACCTGCCAATAAGCGCCAAAATATTGAGTCGATATCGCAAACCCCGTATTGACCCAACCACTCATCATATCAATGTCGTACAAGGCTAATGCCACAAACAGTACTAACACGCCCCCACTAATCAAAAAAACTGGCAGATCAACACCGGCCAATAATTTCTTACCTGCCATCTCTGGCTCATCATTCAAAACCTGTTGTCCGGTAACAACAGCTTGCGTTGCGTTACTCATAGTCGTCTCCTGACGGATCTTTATATTTATTAATTATCAGGTAAATCTATGATCCAGACAGGACTCTCAGTTGGCTGAATCATAAACAGCATTAAACTATCTATCCTGCCTTGGATTATTGCGGCTTAAGCCCTTCATCCAGAAAGTTAAGCCAGTTCAGCCCCATAATTTTGCCTACTTCCGTGGTGCTAAACCCTCGAGTCAACAGCCCCTGTGTTAGATTCGGGAAGTCTCGACTGTCACGAAACCAGGACAACGGCCGGGGCCAGTCCGCATTGGCTTTTGAGCCTTCGCCATAATCCATCGCTTTTGACCAGCGACCATTTCGCATCCATTCCAGAACAGACAACGGCTGCTCCTGACACAGATCGGTACCGATGCCAATATGATCAATCCCCATCAGATCAGCAGTGCTAGCGACCATGTCGCAGAATTCATTGAGGCTACAATCCGGGCCATTTTTTAGATGGAACGGATAAAGGCTAAAGCCCAATAGTCCTCCCGACTCCGCCAGCGCTTTCAGCACCTGATCGGATTTATTGCGTTTAGCCGCATGAAAGCTCGAAGGGTTAGCATGGGAGATCACGATGGGCCGTTCAGAAATCTCGATTGCATCCAGCGTGCTGCGTTCGCCACTGTGACTCATATCCACAATCATGCCGACCCGGTTCATCTCTTTAATCGCCTGATGACCAAACCGTGTGACGCCACTGTCATGCGCTTCATAGCAACCACAAGCCAGTAAACTCTGATTGTTATAGGTCAGTTGCATAATCATCAGGTTCAGCTCACGCATCACCTCGACCATGCCGATATCATCTTCAATCGGTGAGCAGTTTTGCGCACCAAACATGACGCCAACCTTACCTAACTGTTTCGCTAAGCGGATATCTGCAGCGCTTCTCACCGGCATAATCAGATCGCTGTTCATCTCAAAATGACGATTCCACTCAGCGATTCGCAGCAGGGTTTCACGAATCTGTTCGTGATACACAATGGTCGCATGGACCATCGTCACACCACCGTCACGTAGCTGTTCGAAGATATCGCGGCTCCAGTTTGAATACTGTAAGCCATCAACCACAATCAGATCGTTATGCAACGCCATGTGCGCCGGTTGTTTTTGTAAATCATGCATGATTAGCCTCCGTTAGCCACGGATGTATGTCGTTTTAACGATGGTGTAAAACTCTTTAGCATAGCTACCTTGCTCACGTGGACCGAAGCTGGAATCCTTGCGACCACCAAAGGGCACATGGTAGTCGGTGCCTGCTGTTGGCAAATTCACCATCACACAACCTGTTTTGGCATTGCGTTTGAAGTGAGTCGCGTATTTCAGTGATTCAGTACAGATACCGCCGGTCAAACCGAAGTTCGTATCATTCAGGGTCGCCAAGGCTTCGTCATAATCCTTCACTTTGATAATGCAGCCGATGGGAGCGAACGCTTCTTCACGGTTAATCGTCATCGCGTTAGTCGTGTTCGTGAATAACGCCGGTTGCATATAATAGCCTTCGGTCTCTTCGGTCAGCACCTCACCACCGTAGACCAGCGTGCCACCCTCAGCCTTGGCAATCGCCAGGTAATTCAGGTTTTGCTCCATCTGACGAGCATCAGCGACGGCACCAATATGAACACCCGCTTTCAGCGGATGACCAACCACCAATTGCTTCATCCGCTCCACCATCGCAGCGACAAAGCGATCATGAATACCTTCCGTCACGATTAAACGGGAAGACGCAGTACACTTCTGACCCGTACCACCAAACGCGCCTCCGACGGCACACTCAACCGCGTTATCAAGATCCGCATCATCGAGCACCACCAGCGCATTCTTACTGCCCATCTCGAGTTGACACTTGACCAGATTAACCGCCGTTGCTGCAGCTACTTTACGCCCGGTTTCCAATGATCCGGTAAAGGTAAGTGCGTTAATACCACGGGAGTTAATCAAGGTATCACCGACCTCAGCCCCCGGCCCCATAACGAGGTTAAAAGTGCCAGCCGGAAGCCCCTGACGGGCGATGATCTCGGTCAGTGCCCATGCCGATGCCGGCACCTGATTGGCAGGCTTCCAGACCACCGCATTACCAAAGGCTAAAGCAGGTGCTATCTTCCACGCACCGGTCGCCGTCGGGAAATTCCATGGGGTGATAATACCAACCACACCCACCGGCTCACGTCGGGTTTCAATCTCAATGCCTGGGCGAACAGAATCAGCTGTTTCACCCATCTGGCGTAACACTTCAGCGGCATAGTAATGGAAGAATTGCCCCGAGCGGTAGGTTTCACCGACACCTTCAGCCAGCGTTTTACCCTCTTCTCGGGCCAGCAACTCACCCAGTTCATCTTTACGGGCGATCAACTCATCACCGATCGCCATGAGCACTGAATAACGCTGTTCTAGACCACTCTTTTGCCATTCAAGCTGGCCAACCGCAGCCGCTGCAATAGCCGCGTCTGTCTGAGCCTTATCGGCCTGCGCATACAGACCGATCACATCACGGGTATCCGCTGGGCTGATATTGGCCACATGGCCGCTATTACCCTCAACCCACTCACCTGCAATGTAATTACGAAAAATTGAATCAGACATATTGACCTCCTGAATGTTGATAGATCCATCATAGATTCTGTGATTCAATAAGAATAATTAATAAATAATATTCATTGATAAGGTTTCCTTATTTAGAATCCCTTCCTGATCACATGCCTGGAGTCGACGATGCTACCGGAACTGAAGATTACTCAACTGCGTCATTTTGTCTGGGTGGCCGAACTTAAAGGTTTTCATGCCGCGGCAGAGAAAGCCCACCGTACTCAACCGGCTATCTCGCTATCGATTCGCGATCTCGAAAATAAGCTAAGTGAATCGTTATTTGAAAAGCGCAATGCGAAAACCGCTAAGACTGAACTGACCCCCTTTGGCAAATACTTTCTACCGAAAGCCAAAGAACTGATTGAGCATCACGATCGAATTGCCGAAGACATGACCCTACTCGCCGAGCATAAAACCGGTCACCTGCGGCTTGCATCCGTGCCATCGATTGCCAGTCAGGTCTTGCCTGAACTACTATTCGAATTTATTAAAGATACACCGGACTTGCATATCAGCTTTTTCGATGACAACTCTGCAGCGGTTTATCGTATGGTGGAGAACCAGCAGGTCGATTTCGGCATTGCCCACCTATTTCATGAAGAGGAACACAGTGACAAAAGTTTTATTCCTATCTGGGAAGATCAAATCGGCGTTGTCTGCCCGATCAATCACCCGCTGACTGAATATAAAGAACTGCACTGGCAGGCACTGCGTCATCATCGACTAATCAGTAACGGCACATCTCGCCTGTTTGAAGGCAGTGAAGCTGAGTCCTTGATTCATGACTCACAGATCTACGTCTCGAGTATGATCTCACTCATCGCCATGTTGGAAGCCGGCTTTGGTGTCACCACCCTGCCCCGCTATGCCGTACCCAAAGACAGTCAAACCCTATGCTTCATTCCTCTGAGCGCCCCCGTCGTCGTGCGCCGAATAGGGATCGTCAAACTGACGAATAAATCGCTGACACCATCGGCACAGGCTCTAGTCGACTTTATTCTCGCCAGTAATCATGCGGTGTAAATCAGCAGCGACGGAAAATGTTTACCCTTGAGTGACAAAGAGCGATGGAAATTTATAGGAAAAATAATAGTTTGAAGGGTTTTGATAAGTTTTGCTTATTAAGCGATATAACCTTCTGATTTGTATGTGATCCTCGGTATAGCCCATGATAACCCTCATACGAACAGGATGCTCAAGATGGCTTTCAAATGAAACCATAAGATGAGACAACATCATCGATAGGTTTCGTCTTGCCGTCTAACTCCCTGTTCCGCTACGCGCTGCTACTAAACCCTAGCTTGCTGCTCAGCGAACAGAACAAACCCTGTTTAAGGTTTTGGACACATCGACAGGTTCAATGATAAAAAACGATGTGCGGCTATTTATGAGGAGAATAACAATGACCATGCCCGCTGCTATACAGGCTGCTCTACGAGGGGAAAATGCACTCCCCTTACGTCCAGCAGACCAGGTTATGAACTTAGAAAGGCTCGGCGCGCTACATCAGAGCCGGTTAAGTTTCATGCGCACCTTGGTACGACGTATTATGCGCGAGCGCTGGCAGATCGCCCCCAGCCGCTTTGAGCTCGATGAGCAGGGCTACGGCAGCGTTATCTATAGCATCAAAACACCCCACAAATGCTATAGCTTTGTGCTGTTTTCCGACTACCTCTCTGCCGAAGACCGCAATGACCGGGTGATTGCCACTCAGTGGGATCTAACCATGGCGCTGGTCGAAGGGGAAATAGACGACCTTTATCTGTCCAAACTGCGCCAGAATGTACCTAAACAGGAAGCGGGCCGTGTCGACGCCCGCGTATTTGTTCTCTCCCGCGCCAACCGCAGTGCCCGTAATTTCGACTATGTTGTCGATCAGCTCGCCAAGGGTGAACAGCCGGACATCGCTCAGATTGCCCGGGTAGGCTATCTATATCGCACCACCGCCGTCTACGGTAGTGGCAAACTCGGCATGGCCGATTGGGAAAAGGTCGCCACTCGTCATGCTGATTTTGCCCGTCCATTCGCTGCCGAAATGTTTGTTTGTCTAATGTTGCGCAACTTCAGCCTGCTGCAGGCTGAACATATCGCCCAGCATCGTAGCCCCGACAGTTACACCCCAATGCAGGCCGATATTAAGCGCTTCTTCGGCATCGGCAACTCCACCGGCTTAGGTATGGCTCCCTATCTGATCAACCACCCACAGCTAATCAACCAGTGGATCGAGATGCGTGAGTTGGCATTGGCCAGAATCCGAGTACTGGGCAACATCAACCAGCGTGTTCTGCAACAGTTTCCACAGCTATTGCAACGTTGCACCGTCCATACCGAACAGACCGTCACTGAAGATGCATGGCAAACAGTACATAACCGCCAGGTGTTGGTTGACCTGCAGGCGATTGAGCAACACTGCGCCCAAGGGATCGAAAGCTGGGATGCACTGCTCGACTGGAGCGAGAAAAACTGTTCGCTTCAGGGTCAAGAGATGCTGATATCGGTGATGTTGGAGCTCTATCCAGAACTGGTCGACGACCTCGAAGGCCATTACAGTGTCGAAGAGTTTCTGGATCTTGATCCGGTGATGCCGCTGCAACAACTGAAGCAGGTCATTGAACAGCGTTATCAGTGGGCGTTAAAACTGGATTTTGCCGCAGACGGCGCAAAAGATACGTTCTGGTATCGTTCAGAAGAAAAAATGGAGCCTCGTTTGGGAGACACCCGGGAAGACGAAGGCAAGGATAAACAGATGGCGTTAGGCGTCGGCTATGCAGTGCGCAAATGCTATGACCAACTGTGCGATTATATGCTCGAATATCCACAGCATTCCACCGCCCGATTTATGGTTGCACAACCTAAATTACGTGGCATCGTGCGCCGTATTCAAAGCATGAACCGTTGTCTTTACGGAGATATTCAGGCCAATTTACTGGATCGCGAGATTATGCCCATGCATCTGCTACGCGCTAAGCTCGCCTGCTTTGGCGTCGGTAAATTTGATCCGCGCTCTAAGCTTTGGGTGCGCAATACCATGTTTCAAGGCGCGCCACTGCTGGAAGATATTGGTAAAACATTTAATGACGACTGGTTTATGCCACTGGCCCCCGACGCACAAGGAGCACGCTAATGCATATTTCAATGACTGAGTTGAAAGCGGCGTTGCGACGCTGCTTTGAAGCTACGGGTTACTATGTTGGCAATTATGAAGATGCCGCCAATATGATTCTTTGGTTAGAAAAACATGGTCTAGATGGCCTTAAAGAGTTACAAAGCGCGCTGCCCTATATCGGTGACGATAGCAGCAAACCGCTCAGCACGGTGATCTATGAAGACAGTACGGCTGCCGTTATCGACAGCCATGACCGTAGCGCCTTGAACTGTATCGCCGCCTCCGTTGATCTCGCCCATGCCAAAGCACTGGAAAACGGTATCGCAACCGTTACCGTACATAACTGTCACAACCGTATGTTTATCCTCAAGGCACTGACCGACTGTGGTCGCCGAGGTATCAGCGTCACCGCTTATTGGCAAAACGGCAGTCAAACCATTACCGAACACACCGCCGCTATTAAAGCCGGCGAGCGTTACCCGAGTTACAGTGAAGCGGTGACAAACCTAGCAACACATATCGATGACAAACAAGCGCTTACGATTATTTGTAGTTCACGGGTCAATCTAGCCTCATCACTGCAGCAATCACAGGGTAATTATAAAGCTCGGCATATCAGCGCAGAACAGATTCAGCTGAATAAAGAACAGAGCGTAGATGACGGTATCGCTATCGATACCGAACTCTGGGCTGAGATTAACCGTATTGGCGACGGTGTTTTAGTCGCCAATACCGAACGCTCCCGTCAGGGTGCAGGCGGACGCTAACTCGTTCATTATCGTGCGTATGGCCTGTTGGATACCTCATCCCGCAGGCCACCCCATGACCCGGCAGCTGACTGCACTTCCGTTGCCGGGTCATTTTTTCATCCAACCATACCCGTCCGCCCTATCCACAGGCATACTGTCACCTCACTCGTGAATAGCTGGAAACCATGTTATATACCCTGCCGGAACTACTGGCCGTCTTGATCGTCACCTGTGGCATTGCCCTACAAACTGTCGTAGGCATCGGTTATGGCTTACTGGCTGCACCCTTACTTTATCTGATCAATCCCGCTTATGTACCCGGCCCGGTCTTGCTCGTCGGCTTTGGTTTAGCCTTAATGATGGTCATACGGGAACCTAATGCCCTGCGCTGGCGACGGGTCATGCCCGCTATCATCGCTAGAATCCCCGGTGCTTGGTGCGGTGCAGCGTTGTTAGTCGCGCTACCACAATATGCCCTCAGCCTCTTTTTTGGTTTTTCCGTACTGACCGCCGTGTTGCTCAGCCTATGGCGGTTTAATATTTCGGCCACCCCCGTCAATCTAATCATCGGCGGCTTCTTTTCCGGTGTGGGGGGCACAGCCACCTCCGTAGGCGGGCCACCGATAGCACTGGTTTATCAGCAACAGGATAGGATTACCGCACGTAGCGAGATCGCCGCCTTTCTGTTGATCGGCACACCGATATCCCTGTTAATGCTGATCTATAAAGGCAGCCTCGACTGGCACAGCGCCCAACTGAGTCTAAAAATAGTTCCAGGGCTGTTTCTCGGTTTCTTTTTAGCCCGAAAAATTGATGGCAAGTTATCCACAACCTCAGCAAAACCGATGTTATTAGCCGTTTCCGGCGCCTCTGCGCTGTTAGTCAGCATCAAAGGTCTACTCGGCTGGTTGGCGCTCTAATCCGCATAAATATTAGGGGCCACCGCATTCTTGAAATATAATCCCTACTTTTTAAAGGATAGGACTCTCCTCATGGCTCATATCGGTACACCGTTCTCATCGTCGGCAACTAAAATTTTACTCTGTGGTTCTGGCGAACTGGGCAAAGAGGTGGTGATTGAACTGCAGCGCTATGGTTGTGAAGTCATCGCCTGTGACCGTTATGAAAATGCCCCCGCCATGCAGGTTGCCGATCGTTCTTACACCTTTTCAATGCTCGATGGTGCCGAACTGCGGCGGGTGATTGAACTGGAGAAGCCTGATTATATCGTGCCGGAAATCGAAGCGATCTCAACCGATACCCTGGTTGCCTTGGAACAGGAAGGTTTCAATGTGGTGCCGACAGCCAATGCTGCGCGACTCACTATGAACCGTGAAGGGATTCGTCGTCTTGCCGCAGAAGAACTTGGTATTCCAACCTCAAACTACCAGTTTGTCGATAACCGCACCGATTTTGAAAACGCCGTAACTGAGATCGGTATGCCCTGCGTCGTTAAGCCGATTATGAGTTCTTCTGGCAAAGGCCAGAGCACCATCAAAACAGTGGCCGATATCGACAGCAGTTGGACTTATGCTCAAGAAGGCGGCCGAGCTGGCGCGGGACGGGTGATCGTCGAAGGCTTTGTCAATTTTGATTA
This sequence comes from Amphritea sp. GJ51-11, assembly GCF_055808735.1. Lineage (NCBI taxonomy): Bacteria > Pseudomonadati > Pseudomonadota > Gammaproteobacteria > Oceanospirillales > Oceanospirillaceae > Amphritea > Amphritea sp. GJ51-11. Next base: position 3,449,750 of record NZ_CM147881.1, read on the forward strand.
TGAAATTACCCTGCTGACCATCCGTCATATTCAGGGCACGAGTTTCTGCCTACCGATCGGACACCGTCAAGAAGATGGTGATTATCGCGAATCTTGGCAGCCACAAGCGATGAGTGACAAGGCCCTCGAACGAGCCAAAGAGATCGCCGAAAAAGTCACTGGCGCACTGGGTGGTCGTGGCATTTTCGGTGTCGAACTGTTTATCAAAGGCGATGAGGTTTACTTCAGTGAAGTCTCACCTCGCCCCCATGATACCGGTATGGTAACTATGATCTCTCAGGATCTATCGCAGTTCGCTCTGCACGCACGGGCGATCTTAGGCTTGCCGATTCCGAACATCGTGCAACATGGCCCATCGGCATCGGCTGTCGTCTTAGTCGAGGCCGAATCAAACCAGCTAAGCTTTGCGAACCTCGAAGTCGCACTCGCCGCCCCCGATACTCAGCTACGTTTATTTGGCAAACCTAACATCAACGGCAAACGCCGTATGGGCGTGGCACTCGCTCGGGGAACCGATATCGATAATGCGGTAGAGAAGGCGCTAACCGCCGCCGCGGCAGTGACCGTTAACGTCGAATAAAGTCGCCTCGAAACTACAAGGCAGCTACACCTGGTGTAGTTGCCAACACATCACTTAAACAGCATGTTTACCTCTATAGCCACTCGTAGAGGGTGACTGCCAATCCGCTAAGGCATCATTGGTCGGTTTATAAATTTCAACCAACAGTGGATAACAGGCGGTGCTGTCATCGGAATGGCTGCTGCCGCAATCGCCACCAGGACAGGCGGATAACGCCCCTAATAGGTCGATCTCAGCAAAAAACTCAATGAAGTCGCCCGGGCGCACAGGGCTCGCTTTCATAAAATATTGATGCGTGTCCTTCGTAAATCCAGTACACATAAATACATTCAGCACATCGTGCACATGTGGTTCAGCGATCTCAGGGCTCACCCCTTCAGCATGCGCCAACGCGCGGGTCAGATTTGAATGGCAGCAATGGTTGTAATCGACACCTTTAAGCATATGGTTGGTATAGGGATCACAGCGCGTACCGATCACATCATGCACACCCGCTCCATCTTCATCCCAGCCGTACCAATCCAGAGTATCATGGGTAATGGTTGCCATTGGACGCAGTGTCGAAAGAGTGCTCCATAAACGATCACCAGTGCTTACATGACTGGCATGTAACTGACGTGTTTTACCACTATAAAATCGTTCAGATAGATCATTCGCATTCCATAAATTCAGATCGCCAACCTGAGGGCCTTCGATGCTGACAATACGAAAGAAATGCCCCGCCGGCACCGTAAAAGAAGCGCCGTCTCGGGGAGGCACGACAACCTGAGACACTTTTTCCATACCTTGCCTAGCTTGCTGGTAGAGGCTCGCGTCATAGGCAGGCAAACACTCAACGTCATAACAGATAACCGGTTTAGCTGAATGTTGATGACGGCGCTCAACAGCGGGTTTTTCTTTATTAACTTTCGATGTATTCATGTTCGATTCCTCTTTGCGTTAATGGATTCAATCACATTGATATAAATCTTAGAAATGATATAAATGAAAGACATTGTTTCATTTTCACCATATATCAAGAGATGACTGCCCATGAACCTTGGACTGTTGCGCACTTTCATTGCGGTTGCCGAAGGCGAAAGTTTTACCGCAGCAACCAAGAGCAGACATTTAACTCAATCGACCGTAAGCCATCAGATCAAACGTCTTGAAGAATCTTTAGAGCAGCAGCTATTTCATCGAACAACGCGAAGCTGCCGGCTGACCGATGATGGCGATGTGCTGTATCAATATGCGAAGAAAATTATTCAGTTGTGCGACGAGGTAGAAGCGCGATTCAAAGAAAAACCATTACAGGGGCATATTAACTTTGCCGCCCCGGAAGATTATCTATCACTGCCCTTCTCCCGTGTACTGGCGCGCTTTGCTCGCATTCAAAAAGATGTAGAGATCGAAATCACCGTGGGTTTAAGTAATAACATCCGGCCAGAGGTTGATACCGGCGCGATTGATCTTGCTATCCTTACCCAGATCCCCCCAACAGGCGAGGGCACCCCACTCTATCGAGACCCATTAGTCTGGCTGGCCAGTAAAGACTTTCAAGTACCGACAAATGGCCCGATACCACTGGCACTGGTTCCTTCTCCCTGCCTCTACCGAAAAACAGCGCTAACAGCCTTAGAAGAAGCGGGTATGGCTTGGCAAATAGCACTGAGCTGCCATAGTCACGAGGCCATAAAAGCCGCCGTAGAATCTGGGCTCGCAGTGACCGTGCTGACTCAAAAAGACTTACGACCCGGTATGAGGATACTGGATGAGAAAGAGGGTTTCCCGCGTTTGGGTGAATCTGAGATTTCATTACACCAAGCCCCTAACCTAGCAAATGAGGCTGCCCAACAACTGATTCAACAGATTCTCGAACAGAGAGATACCCCGCTATTTTAAATCCTTTTATACCGTCGACTCACTGCGAAGAACGCTTTTGCCCCGTCTCAGGGGTGACTCACGCCCTCCCCCTTAACAGCGACTTTTAAGCTCTCGCTAATGAGTGCGCCCAACCAGCGGCGCAGACTTAACACAAGAAAACATCGGAACCCTATATGCAAAATAAACATTAATTTATTTCAGTTATATCATTTAAACAATGAAAGCGATTGTGCTTAAATCCATTTAGACAAGCACCTCTGATACAGCCAGTCAGATGAGTCAGGTGAATGTCACCAAGCCGATACTAGGGTTGTTGTCTTGAGCGCTTACCGCCACTTTTCTAATATCGATAGTGTCGTTATTCCATCGTTGAATCTCCAACAGAGAAATCCCCCTTCGACGCGATCACCCGACAATTGGCGCATAATACAGTGCGATAATTAAAAAGAGATGAGATACATAGCGATGACAAAAATGGAAGAAGTTGGCTTTAAGCATGCTGAAAGCGAATATTTTCCCGGCGGGAAAATAGGCCTTATCGCCCTACGGACAGACCATTTAGTTGAAGATGCCATGCGCTCATTGCTCTGCGACGCTGAGGTTTCAATCATCACCAATCGAATCGCCTTCAATGACCCCGTGAATACAAAAAATCTTCAAGCAATGGCGCAGGATTTAAACCGTGCTACTGCGGACTTACTACCGGGAAAGCAGGTCGATGTGATTGCTTTTTGTTGCTCTTCCGGCACCGTCGCGATTGGCGAGCAGAAGCTGAAAGAACAAATACAGAAAATTAAACCGCAATCTCAAGTCACCAACCCCGTCACGGCAGCGACCTCGGCTTTCTTAGCCTTGGGCGTCAAAAAACTCACTATCATCACCCCTTATATCACTGAAGTTAACAGAGAGGTGGCCAAGTTTTTTTCCGATAAAGGGCTTAACATCCTCAATATCGTCGGTTTTAATGTGATGGCCGACGCAGATATCACCCGAATAGACCCCGAAGCAATCAAGCAAGCCGCGTTAGCACAGGTTCATCCAGACGCTGAAGCCTTATTCATATCCTGTACCGCACTGCGCTCCATCGAGGTCATTGCAACCCTAGAAGAACTGTTGGGTATTCCCGTAATCACCAGTAACCAAGTGATGGCCTGGCATGTATTACAACTGCTGGGCAAACCTCACTCAGTCAGTAAAGGCGGGCGTATCTTCGCCTTAGGGGGCGCCAATACTCAATAAAGTTAACCTCGCTACTGACTTTAGCTGCCAAGCGTCAGCCACAAAAAAGGCCGACGCGTTAAGCATCAGCCTTTTGAAAGATTAACCAAGAGGCTAGCTCTTTTTCTGCTCTTCCGATGTATCCTCATTACCCAACACTTCGGCCAATGTCTGACGGGATAACTGCCCTGTCATTTGGCCCTCTTCATCGATGACCGGTAGAGAGTACTCCGCATTCAAAGTCTCGGGAATAACGGTTTCTAGCACCGCATCCTGCGAAATAGCGTCCAAGTCTTCATACTGAAGAGAATCAAGGTCTGCTTTTTTATCATCTTCAAAAGCAGCCTGTAAGGTCTCTTCCGTCAGAACACCCTGATAACCCTCATCATTGATGTGATAACCATAATCCTGTTTGAAACCTTTCATCTGTTTCAAAGCGTCTTCGATGGTATCAGCGGTGATACGTGAAGCAGGTGCCTTCATCACGGTTTCGACGGTTAGTGCACGAGCACGGTTTACATCGCGTACAAAGGCTTCAACATAATCATTAGCGGGATTGAGCAAAATATCTTCAGGCTCACCCTGCTGTACCATTTCACCATCTTTCAAGATCGCAATACGGTCACCGATACGCAGTGCTTCATCGAGATCGTGGGTGATAAAGATAATGGTTTTGTGCAGTTTTTCCTGCAGTTCAATCAGCTGATCCTGCATCTCGGAACGGATCAATGGATCGAGTGCGGAGAACGCTTCATCCATCAATAGAATTTCAGCATCGGTACACAATGCCCGAGCCAACCCAACCCGCTGCTGTTGACCACCTGAGAGCTGCGCCGGATACTGTTCTTCATAGCCGGCCAAGCCAACCGTGGCTAACCATTCGGTTGCTTTCGCTTTACTCTCAGCCTTACTGACACCCTGTATAGAGAGCCCATAAGCAACATTATCGACGACGGATTTATGCGGTAGCAATCCAAAGCGCTGAAACACCATCGACATCTTGTGCCGACGGAATTGCTCCAACTCTTTAGGCCCGAGTTTCATGACGTCGGTGCCTTCGACTTCAATGACACCTTCAGTCGGATCGATCAGCCGGTTAAAATGACGAATCAACGTGGATTTACCGGAGCCTGATAGCCCCATAATCACGAAAATCTCGCCTTTATTGATGGTCAGATTAATATCTTTAAGACCGAGTGTATGACCCGTTTCCGCCAGAATTTCATCCTTGCTTTTACCCTCATGCACCAGCGGCATGTATTTCTTAGGATTATTCCCGAAAAGCTTATACAGCCCTTCGATCTTAATCAGTGTTGTCGCGGCAGCTTTTTTACCCGATTCACCCATTATCCATACCCCCTAGGTATCGCTGACTCCGTTTAGCATATGCCTGAGAGACTCGGTCAAAAATAATCGCCAATGCTACAATCGCTAAGCCGTTCAATAAGCCCAGCGTAAAGTACTGGTTAGTAATGGATTTCAATACTGGCTGGCCTAACCCTTTAACACCGATCATCGAGGCGATAACCACCATCGACAGCGCCATCATAATGGTTTGGTTGATACCCGCCATAATCGTTGGCATAGCCAAAGGCAGTTGCACCCCGACTAAGCGCTGCATCGAGCTGGCACCATAAGCTGTTGCTGCTTCCAGCACATCTTTATCCACCAGCCGAATACCGAGATTGGTCAAACGAATCACCGGCGGTATTGCATAGATAATAACGGCAATCACACCCGGAATTTTTCCGATACCCAAGAGCATCACCACGGGAATCAAATACACAAATGCTGGCATGGTTTGCATAATATCCAATAGCGGTGTCACCACTGACTGCACCCTATCTGAGCGCGCCATGGCGATCCCTATGGGCACCCCTAAGGCGATGGCCATGAAGGTACACACCAAAATAATACTCATGGTGCGCATGGTATTATCCCACATGCCGAAATAACCGATCATAAAGAACGATATCACTACACCTAGGCTAAGCTTCCATGAACGACTGGATAGGTAAGCAAGAACGGCGATAATGGCAATCACCAACCACCACGGCGTTGCTAATAGCAGTTTTTCAAACCAAACTAAAAATGTTAACAAAGGGTCAAAAAAACCCTCAATCATCTCACCGTACTCACGGGAAAAGTCGCGATACGCAGTATCTAAAAACTTCCGGATATCCCTGAGATCCCCTCTGCTTAGTTGGGGTACCTCACTCAACCAACTTGCATCAGCCATATATAACCTCTTTCAGAAACAACACTGCCCGATTACTGTGGGCAATCAGGCAGTGATTTTTTAGCACTCAACCGCAACGATTATTGCAGAGCTTGCTTCACTTTTGCAGCAACGTCTGCCGAAACCCACGGCATCCAAAGCTCTTCATGCTCAGTAAGGAAATACTCAGCAGCAACCTCACCATCAGCCTGATTATCTTCCATCCAAGCCAACAGCGTGTTGAGCTGATTATTCGTCAATGAACGCTTAGACGCATACTCATAAGCCGCGGGAACACGGGTAGCAAACTCTTCGGTGGTGACCGTTTGTACCGCTGAAGGCGGATACATGGTTACTTTAGGGTTCTCACATTCGTTAGATGAGGTACAGTTAACGAACTCATCTTTATCAATACCCGAACCGAAATCAACTTTCACCATTTTGTATTTACCCAACACAGCAGTTGGCGCCCAGTAATAACCGAACCAAGGCTCTTCACGGGCAAACGCCTTAGCGATAGAACCTGACAGACCAGCACCTGAACCGGGATCGATCAAATCAAAACCTGCATCAGCCAGATTCAATGCTTTAAACAGATTGCTGGCACTGATCTGACAGTTCCAGCCCGCTGGACAACCATAAAAGGCGTACTTGCTATCATCTTCTGGATGCTCAAACAGTGCAGCGTGTTTCTTTACACCATCAATGGTTGCTAGCTCAGGGTATTGTTTAACCAGATATTCTGGTATCCAAAAACCCTCTTCACCACCATCAGACAATGAATTACCGGCATACCGCAGACGTTTTTCAGCCACACCTTTATCCAGCGCTTCACGCATGGAGTTGCTCCACATTTCTGGAGCAATATCAGGTTCACCTTTTTCGATCATCGAGGTACCCGTCGGCATGGTATCCCCTGGCACGAGTTCAGCTTCGCAGCCATAACCGTGTTCAAGGATAAATCTATCCACATTGGCAATCAGTGTTGCCGAGCTCCAGTTCATATCCGCAATGGTGACTTTTCCGCACTCGTCTGCCGCCTGTACTTGCGTAACGGCCAACAGCATTGCCGATGCAGCAATCAATTTTCTCATGACGTCTCCACGTTTATTTTGAACTATTATAGTTTGATGTGATTATATTAGTCCTGTAATAATTAGAACTCAAACTATTTTTCTGTTTATAATGGTTTGATTGGGCGCACTGTTATTTGTGCTGCAAGCCTGCCTAGCTATACATTCGCTCGGCTTTTCAATGAGTTAAGAGGTCTTCAGAGACAATGATTGATAATATGCCCTGCTGGCAGGATGTTCTGATTGAACTGAGAAAAATCATTCGGGCGACCGATCTTCAATCAAAACGGGTGGTAAAAGCTTGTGGTCTGACGATTCCACAGGTGATGGTGCTACGCGCCATCAAAGATTTGGGGGATGTTACCGTTAAGCGGATTTCAGATGATGTTTCGTTAAGCCAAGCGACCGTCAGCACCATTATGAATCGTTTAGAAGAGCGCCAACTGGTCGAACGGGTACGCAGCAATACTGATCGCCGCATAGTGAATGCTCGGCTGACAACAACCGGTGACGAAATTTTTCAAACCGTGCCGACGTTGTTACATGAGTCCTTTATCACTCGCTTTGAAAGTTTAGGTAATGCAGAGCAGCTGCATATACTCGCCGCTCTGCAACAGGTATCTGGGATGATGGATGCCGAAGCACTCGATGCAGCACCTTTGCTGGATATCGCCGCCCCAAACCGTGATGGAGAGGCCTAGCAACGCACCGCCATCGCCAGTAACTGCTGTTCGAGTTCGGCCCATTGGCCGGGCTCCTCATCAATCACTTCAATTCGGCTATCCATCACTTCATCAAGCGCCTGCACTTTCAAAACGGAATCGACCTGATTAAACGCAAAAATCCCTTCATCGGTAATAAACACCGCTTTCAAGCGTTCGGATTCTATACCCATCAACAACGGTTCTAACGCGGCATAAGAAAACTCAAATTCAGGGCTGAAAATCCAACCACTGCTATGATAACCCTCCCCCTGATTATCTTTACGCAGATAACCACATGCAGGGATCTCATCATCGACCTGATAATGATCGTGGTGTTGATGGGATGACTCAGCCGGTGCTTTATCCGCAATGTGCTTAGAGGCCGCTTCCAACCACGACAGATCAAACAAACCATTCGAACTGCCGACAACCGGTGCCTGACTCTCAAGCTGGGACAGATAATCGGTCAGTTGGGCCATTTCCGTCCCGCTATAAAGATCCTCTTTATGTGCAATCACTAAGTCGGCAACCTGTAGCTGCTGATTAAAGATTTCATGCTCGGTATATCGAGCATCCACCAGCTTACGTGCATCCACCAGCGTTATCACCGTGTGCAGATCCAAGACCTCTCGATAATGAGGCTGCTGCAATACCCGGATGACTTCTAAAGGATGACCCAACCCCGTCGGTTCAATCAGAATACGATCAGGTTTTGCCTGACGAATTAATTGACTAAGTGCAACCTGCATAGGAATACCCGCAGCACAACACATACATCCACCGGGCACCTCTTTCATAAATACGCCGGTTGACTGCTGTTCGTTGGCTAATAGACTGGCATCAATACCGATTTCCCCAAACTCATTGACCAGCACCGCCCAACGCTCACCGGCCGGCTTATCTTTTAATAGCTGTTGAATAGCGGTAGTTTTACCCACGCCGAGAAAGCCGGTAATAATATTGGTAGGTATCTGTGTAAACATGATCAACTCTGCAAGGTAATATTTGTTATAATATAACAAAAAAGCCAGTAACATCATAACACTCAAAACAAAATCGCTGGCGGGCAAAGTATGCAGCCAAATAACGCTTCAACTTAAACAAGACATAAAAAAACCTCCCGTAGGAGGTTTCATATCGATCATAACGGCCTCAGAGGTTATCCAACCCTTGCTCAACCATCGCGACGGCCTTAAAGATTGCTCGGCCTTTGTTCATCGTTTCATCCCATTCGGAATCAGGCACCGAATCAGCGACGATACCAGCTCCGGCTTGAATATGCAGCTCACCATCCTTAATCACCGCCGTACGAATAGCGATCGCGGTATCCATATTGCCATTCCAAGACAGATAGCCCACAGCTCCGCCGTAAATACCTCGTTTAACCGGCTCTAACTCATCAATAATCTCCATCGCCCGCACCTTGGGCGCACCACTGAGAGTACCCGCCGGCAAGGTCGCGCGCAGCACATCCATCACCGATACCTCAGGTTTTAAATGGCCAATCACATTCGAGACGATATGCATCACATGAGAATAACGTTCAACCGCCATCTGAGCGGTTAATTCCACCTGACCTATTTGCGACACCCGGCCAACATCATTACGGCCAAGATCGATCAACATCAGATGTTCTGCCAACTCTTTCGGATCGGCTAACAGATCTTTCTCTAGTGCTAAATCTTCAGCCTCGGTTTCGCCCCGAGGACGAGTTCCGGCAATCGGTCGCACCGTGACAACACGATCTTCAACCCGGGCGAGAATTTCGGGAGAGGAGCCCACCACATGGTGATCACCTAAATTCAGCACATACATGTAAGGTGAAGGGTTAAGACAACGTAACGCCCGATAAAGATCCAACGGACTACTAGTAAAAGGGATCGTCATTCGCTGCGAGATAACGGTTTGCATCACATCCCCTGAGAGGATGTACTCTTTAATCCGATCGACGGCATCTTTAAATTGCTGCTCGCCAAAACTGGATTTAAATTCCGATTCAAACACCTCACGTCGCTCGCTCGGTGCAGTTTCCTGATGGGGTACAGAAAAGCGCAAGCGTGTGACTAACTCATCCAAGCGTAACTGCGCTTGCCCCAGGGCATCCTCATCGGCCGGGTCAGCATGGCTAATCAATACCAACTTACCGCTGAGGTTATCAAATACCACCACCTCATCGGACACCATCAACAGAATGTCCGGCGTGCCGATAACATCATCAGGAACGCTATCCGCCAACCGTTGTTCCACATAGCGGACGCTATCATAGCCAAAATAACCCACTAACCCACCGTTAAAACGAGGTAGATCAGGCAACTCTGCAGCACGATAACGCGCCTGAAATTGTTCTACAAAATCCAGCGGATCTTCAACTTCAGCTTGTTCTACCACCTCACCGTCCGTTTCCACCCGAACGCTATGGCCAAAGACTTTCAACACGGTCCGGCTAGGCAAACCGATAATCGAATACCGCCCCCACTTTTCGCCGCCTTCAACGGATTCCAGTAGATAGGTGTATGGCTGATTGGCCAACTTCATATAAGTGGATAATGGTGTATCCAAATCCGCTAATACTTCGCGAACCACTGGAATACGATTGAAGTTTTGAGCCGCTAGCTCGGCAAATTGTTCAGGGATCATGGTGTATTCTCATAACGACTCTGTCATTTATAGCGCAGAGTTTTGAAATCTATTTGGCTAAATCGATAACCGATTCAGCCAGCGTAATAACTGATAAGCAGGGCTCAGTTACGCCATCGCCAGCGATCCCCGACATAGTGGGCACACAACTTAATTTCAATAGGGGATAGCAAATCTGACACAGTGATTCCAGGCAATCGTTAATTCAGAGATCCAACCTTATAGCAGCCCCCTCTTTGAATCAACCGAGTCGTTATTTACAGACTATATTTTTCAGCCTAAAGGCTTTTCGATGGCCTTCTCAAGTGTATATTCTCGTTCCCCTGAAATGATATCAGGCACCACAATGTGCGCTTCCAGGATCATGGCTAATTTTTAGACAAAAAAAACCCGGCCTTGGGCGCCGGGTGAATGATTGGATGAGAGTCCACTTACTTAAGACTAGAGAGCCTTACAACATGCTTTCATAACAGCCTAACTTTGTAACAACTTAACTGTGTAACACTTACTACAACCTTGTAACAACCTGTCTAACAACTCGGTAAGCATAAGTCTGAGGGGGAACCTGAGAACTCATGACAAAGCCGATAAGTCACAGTATAGTCAACGAAATTATAAATAAAATACGAATTTACTATGTAAATAGTAAGATTTATTCGAGCATTATTCCAATTCAGGTACCACCATGAACTTTAAACACCTGCGCTATTTCCTCGTTGTTGCCCAGGAAGGCAGCATTAATAGAGCCAGTGAGAAGCTCCACCTGACACCTCAAACCATTAGTGGCCAGCTAAAACTGCTGGAGCATGAACTGGGCACTTCGCTGTTTAAAAAACGCGGCCGCAATCTCATATTAACGAAGGCTGGACAACACGCCCTCAACTACGCCGAAGACATTTTCCAGCTAGGGGATGAACTGCAACAGAGCATTCATAATCCGGTACCCCATAAGCAGCAGCGTTTTAATATTGGCATCGCCGATGTGTTGCCCAAATTGATCACCTATCACCTGCTAGAACCGGCACTTAAACTCAATGATGCGAGCCGACTGATCTGTGAAGAGGGCCCGCTGCCTAGCTTACTGGCGGATCTTGCCACCCAAAAACTCGATCTGGTACTGGCTGACCGCCCACTTGACGCAAGCTTTCATATTCGCGGATATAACCATCTATTGGGGGAGTGCGGCCTTAGCTTTTTCGCCACCACCGCCGTAGCCGCCACTTACCGAGCTAACTTTCCCGCCTCACTGGAAGGCGCACCCATGCTGATGCCTTCCGCCGAAACAGAGCGCGGTATGGGTCTGAAACGCTGGTTCGAACGGTATAAGATTCGCCCAGATATCCGGGTGGAGTGTGCCGATACCGCATTAATCGAAGCCTTTGGCCTCTCGGGGGCCGGAATATTTTGCGCGCCAACCGTCATCGAACAACAGATGACTCGGCAATACGGTGTGGAAGTGATCGGCAGGATGGATGATATTCGGGAGCGTTTTTATGCGATTTCATTGGAACGCCGAGTGAGCCACCCCGGTGTACTAGCGGTCTGCAATGCCGCCAGAATGGCTTTCTTTGATGAGATTGAGCCGTCAGACAAAACCTTAATCAGAGAGTCAACTGCATCAGATCATCGACAATAATATCCGGCTGATATAACGCAACCGGCTCGCCATGGTTATAGCCGTACGTGACCGCAACCACGCGACAACCGGCGGCTTGAGCCGCTTTAATATCACTGCGTGAATCGCCCACCATCAGAGTTTGTTCGGCCGCGACACTTCGCGTAGTCATCGCATGGTGCAGCGGTAACGGATGTGGCTTTTTCTCCGCCAAACTATCACCACCCAAGACAACCGAAAAATAGCGCCGCAGATCAAACTCATCCAGTAAGGTCTCGGTGAAGCTGATCGGTTTGTTGGTCACCAAACCCATATCAACATCATGCTCGAACAAAAAATTCAGATATTCTCGTACCCCAGGATAGAGCTGACTTTGCTCCGCACAACACTGGCCGTAATGCTGCAAAAACAGAGCAAATGCCTGCTCAAACAGCGCTTCGTCCGGCTCATTATTCCCATCACCGAAGGCTAATGCCCGCTTGACCAACATCTGGGCGCCATTACCGACCCAATCACGTACCGTAGTTTCACCGGCTAATGGCCGTGCCAACGCAGCCAACATTCGATCAACCGCTAGGGCTAAGTCGGGCACACTATCCAGCAAAGTGCCGTCCAGATCGAACAGCACCAGTTGGGGAAGTTGAGCATCATAATGGGTGGTCATAAGCATTGCGACGGGCCAACCTTTTCAATTAATCATAATGCTAAGTAAACGCGCTGGCGTGTTACTTAAACCTTTGCCAATTCGGCCCGCATCTTATCAATGGTGGCTTTGTAGTCGTCGGTGTTAAAGATCGCCGAGCCCGCCACAAAGGTATCCGCTCCGGCCGCGGCAATCTCAGCAATATTGGCAACACCAACGCCACCATCCACTTCGAGACGAATATCGTAGCCACTTTGTTCAATAATCGCACGGGCCTGCTTCAGCTTATTCAACGTACCCGGAATAAATTTCTGACCACCAAACCCTGGGTTAACCGACATCAGTAGAATCATATCCACCTTATCGAGCACATAGTCTAAATAGCTCAACGGGGTCGCGGGATTAAACACTAGGCCGGATTTACAACCGCCGTCACGGATCATCTGTAATGAACGGTCGATATGTTCAGAACCTTCTGGGTGAAAGGTAATAATGCTAGCACCGGCATCGATAAAATCACCGATCAAACGATCCACCGGCTTAACCATCAAATGCACATCAATCGGCGCTTCAATACCGTGTTTACGCAGCGCTTTACAGACCATAGGGCCGATGGTCAAATTAGGCACATAGTGATTATCCATCACATCGAAATGGACATAATCAGCGCCCGCAGCGAGCACATTGTCAACCTCTTCACCTAGGCGGGCGAAGTCTGCAGACAGAATGGATGGAGCAATCTTATAATCAGCCATGAACGTAACTCGGAAAGTAAAAGGTGGAGGATTCGGCTATTGTACTTTGCACGCATTGAAACTCAACCAGCTTTCGCCCTTGCTAATATCGCGTCGCTCTTGAATAATCGAAGCATGAAACTTAAACCCCTGTTTTTTACACTGTTTTTAAGCCTTGCTAGCCTTGTTTCGGCAGCCGAGAATGATACGACTGAAAACAATGACAGCAGCAACACCGGCACCGAAGACACAACAGAAACCGACGGCGCAATCGCCAGCCGTGTCATGCCCAACCCTTCCCGGCAACGACAGGCAGACCTAGCGCTGGCACAAACCCCAGAAACCGAAGTGGTTTGGCTAGCACTTGATAATGAAAAACAATTAGCGCTGCTGCAACAAGCGACAACCGCAACGCCAACCGGCAGCATTCTCATTTTCACCGATCCCACCACGGGAGCAGACTGGCCCGACCTGATTCACCCTCTGAGAACCCAACTGACTGAATATGGCTGGAACACCCTCAGCCTATCACTACCAACCCCCCTCGGTCGCCGTTCCCGAACGCACACTACCGAGCCTACAAAATCGCAATCAGATCCAGACACCTGAAACAGCCCCAGAGAGCAATGCGGCACCTAACGCGGAAACAAATCCCGACGCTAATACCAAAACCGCGGCTGTGGACAGCCAAACAGCGGCCGATACTACCGAAACAGCAACGCCAGAAGAACTTATCAACAACTATCAACAACAGGTCGTGACGCTGGGTAATTTAGCCGCTAATCGTTTAGCCGAAGTACCGGGGGAGATAACCGTCATTTTAGGGGTGGGAGAAGGTGCGGTTTGGGCGATGCACTATTTCGCACAAGATGAGCTGCAAGAAAACCGATTTTTAGTCTTGCTCGACCCGATGCAACCCAAAGGAATTAACGCCCCAGAACTGCTACAGATGCTCAAAGACAGCCAGGCAGCGATATTAGATCTTTGGTTCAATAACAACCGCTATCAACAGCAACAAGCCATTCTACGTAAACATACAGCCCTAAGAAGCGGCAACCCAGGTTATCGGCAGATCCGCCTAAACCAACGCAGTAACGATCCGAGAAAGGAACCTCTGTGGCTTACTCGTCAGGTTAGAGGCATTCTTAAAAACCACTTGATAACAATTCAACCTACCCAGAAAAATTCAAACCCAGCGCCCGCAGGAGAGCTTACGCCGGGAAGTTAAACGTTGGGAAGTTGATCGCTATGCCCAATCGGCCTGTCCATTAAAGCACAGCGGTATCTGTCAGCTATTTTTTCGCGCGGTACGTACTCGATCGTACGCTGCCTGAATTTCCTGAGTTTTTTCCTTCGCCAGCTGCATCATATCTTCAGGTAAACCTTTGGCCACCAGCTTATCGGGATGGTGTTGACTCATCAAACGACGGTAAGCTTTTTTCAGCTCGGCATCCGACACCGATGCCTCAACACCCAGCACGCCATAAGACTCTTTCAGCAGTTCCTGTTCCGATACATAACCGCCCTGATGGGACTGATAACTATGCTGTTGATAAGAGAACTGAGACTGCATCCGAGCGATCAGCGCGGCCATCTCCGCTTGAGACATCTGCAGCAGACCGCAGACCTCGCGAATAATAATGGTTTCGGCTTCGCTAACCTGACCATCAGCCATCGCCGCCTGCAATTGTATTTCGACAAACATCAATTTCAACGGAATACGAAACCGAATCAGCGCACTCAGTGGGCGCATCACCTCAGCGATATCAAAGTCGCTCTCTTTACCCTGCGAAAATAGCGCCATCGCTTCCAGACGACGCTCTTCACTCAACCCCATCCGGCTCATGACTTCCCGCGCGTATTGAATCTCTGCTTCGCTGACATGACCGTCTGCTTTAGCTAACTTACCCATCACCGTGAAGGTGGCCTTAAAGAAGGCATCTTGCGGGTTCAAAGCGTTACCTAAGGCATTTTTCAACGCGGCTGACAGCGCCACACCGATACCCGCACCCAATAACAGACCAAATAAGCCACCGCTCATCAGGCCAATAAAACCACCAATAATCAAAGCGGTGCGGTTTCTGCGGACCAACTGACCCAGACTAAACCCTGCCTTCTCACTTCTAAATGCCATCTACCCGACCTTTGTTAATATCTTCACTGACGTCCTGAAGTCGCTCAGGCGTCCCTATATCTCGCCAATACCCCGAAAAAGTTCCCCCGTCACGCGATGTGACTGCATCGCATCGCGTAACAGTGGTGCCAGCGGAAATTTACCCGGCTGACAGCCCTTAAACAGTTGTGGGGAAAGCAGACTAATTCCGCTAAACGTTGTTTTTTCATCGCCCTGCTCAACGATGCGGCCCTGCCGTAATTGGAAATCACCGGCGGGATTATGCGTGGGATTCTCCGTCATCACCAGATGGGCCAGATCATCAGAGCCAAATGAGTGGGACAACAAGGAAGCAAAGGGGTAGTTCGTAAAGACATCCCCATTCACCAAGAGAAAGGGTTCCCCCATATCACTCAAAAAAGGCAGTGCTCGAAAGATCCCCCCACCCGTTTCTAATAGTTCGGACTCCGGCGACCAGTGCACCTTGGCTCCCCAACCCCGGCCATCACCCACAAAGGCTTCGAGTTGCTCACCCAGCCAAGCATGGTTAATCACTATCTCCGTGACTCCAGCCGCGACCAGTCGTTCAATATGGTATTCAATCAACGGTTTCCCCGCCACCGGCAGTAGCGGTTTTGGCGTTGTCAAAGTCAAAGGACGCATCCGAGTGCCTAACCCAGCGGCCAGTATCATCGCCCGCATCAGCTAAACCACTTATCCAGAGGCGTCGGCTCAAATTGCTCACAGGCATACATCGCGGGTACCACAACCTCCTGCAACCAAGCCGAAAAGGTCAGCAGCTCATCATAACGTCCGGCAACCCGGATAATGTAATTCAGGGTGCGGGGAATATCTTCAAGGTAACCTGCCTTACCGTCTCGCAGCCACAACCGAGCAAAAATACCTGCCGCCTTCAAATGGCGCTGCGCGCCCATCAGATCAAACCAACGATAAAAAGTTTCCCGCTCGTAATGGGCGAGTAACCCCTCGGCCACTAGCAACTCACCAAACTCATCGACCCAGCCATACACCCGCTTATCCGGCCATTCAATATAACAATCCCGCAACAGTGACACTAAATCATAAGTCACCGGACCAATTACCGCATCCTGAAAGTCGATCACCCCCGGCGTATTGTCACCATCCACTAGCAAATTACGCGAGTGATAATCACGATGAACACAGACAGTCGGCTGTTCCAGTGCTGCTTGAATAAGATACTCAGACACCTCAGCAAACAGATGCTTAACCCCCGGCCCTAGGTCGATCCCCAGTAAATCAGCCACGAACCAATCACGAAAAAGATCCATCTCTCGCTGCAACAGCGCGCGATCATAGACCGGTAGATCATGACCCTCAATCGTCTGACAGGGCTGTAACTGAGTCAAGGTGATAAAAGCCTGTCGATAAAGCGCATCGGCACTGTCGTCATTTAACTGACCTAGATATAGATCATCCCCCAAATCCGACAGCAGCATATAACCCTGATCAAAATCCACCGCATGCACCACCGGCGCATTAATCTTTAGCGGCTGCCAAGCGTTGGCAATAGCGACAAAGGGGTGGCTGTTCTCTTTTTCCGGCGGAGCATCCATAAGAATCCAGCTATGATCGCCGCTGATAACGCGAAAATAACGTCTAAAACTCGCGTCTCCCGACACCGGCACACACTGCCAATCCGCAGTCAAATCGATCTTCAGCTCGGCAAAAACCTGCTCTATCCACTGCCTGAGTCCGGCCAGCCTTTGTCCCATATCTATCAATCCCCTAGCCTTGTTATAGCTGAATGTTTTATCATGCCATGCTCAATGGGCTATGTTACTCGAATCAAGGTTTAGCGATAAGAGAAAAGACACTTTTTCTGCGCTTCCTAATGGACAATCTGAATGCCGTTCTCAAGACGTTCTTCCTACACACTCACACTGGCTATAGTTGCTGCAACGCCTGCAGCACTCCAAGGCGCTGAAATGGATACCGATATCCGTGATGCCCTTTGGACCTGCACCATGGAAAATGGTCAAAACTGGCAATGCGATGAACCCGAACGGTCTGATCTTTTGTATCAAGCGGATACAGGCGATACCCTGGTGCAGCCAGTAGCTGATGACAAACAAAACGTTAAAGCCGTTCCTGCAACTGCTCCCATAGCTGTCGCTAAACAACAGGTGAATGGTGCTTGGCTATGCGAAGCCAATGCCGCAGGCGGCTGGTCATGTCTAGAAAACAAGCCCTCCACGTCGGCATTAACCAAACCGAAACGAACGATTGCAGCAGCCACCGCGGTGCCACCACCAGCAGCGAAGCAGTCTAATACGACAAGCACGGCAACCCAAACTACCGAGGCGATACCGGCAGCTAAAGCGGCAACGCAAACCACGACAAAAACAAAGCGAAGCCTCTCCAAACGCAAAAAGGCAAACCAACAAAGTCAAGCAGAAGCGGTAGCCCAAGCCGACTTGACCGATATCCGCTACGCTAGCCAAGACTGGTATCCCATCACCGGCGCATCAAAAGCATGCTATGGCGTTTATATTGAACCGACATCCGAAACAGTAACCGACTTTGACGAGAAGCTCACCGTCGATGCCGACAGCTCTAAAACAGAACTAGGCGGTCTGACACAGTTAGAAGGTAATGTTGAGCTTCGCCAACGGGGGCATTTCTTACGCGGCGATTCTGCCGAAGTAGATCAGGTCTCCAATCAGATAACTTTAAGCGGCGATATCCGTTACCGCGAACCCGGCCTGCTGCTCCGAGGCGCTAAGGCGCAAACCAATGCTCTCACCGGCGAAACCGTTATAAGCGATGCCGATTATATCGTCCATGAACAATCGCTACGCGGCGAAGCCAAACGGATTATCCGCCTGAAAGACAACCGGATACGGATGGAAGAGAGTAGCTATACCACCTGTCCTCCGGTCGATGAAAGCTGGAAAATTGCCTCTGATTCACTGGTTTTAGATCCCAATCGAGGTTTCGGTACTGCCCGCCATGCAACCTTGAAAATAGCGGACACCCCGATATTCTATTTCCCCTATCTAGAATTTCCGATTGACGACCTGCGCCACTCAGGCTTTTTATTCCCGTCATTAGGCTATTCTGACGATGATGGACTTGAGGTCTCAGCCCCTTATTATTTCAATCTCGCACCAAATTACGATGATACGCTGACGCCCACTATCTTTAGCGAACGCGGTTTATTGCTAGAAAACGAATTTCGCCACATGAATAGCTATGGCCAGCAATCCCTTAGTACAGGTCTGATTGTTGATGATAGCAAAGCTAACCGTGATCGCTGGGTGCTCGGCGTTGATCACACC
Source organism: Amphritea sp. GJ51-11 (assembly GCF_055808735.1). Taxonomy (NCBI): domain Bacteria; kingdom Pseudomonadati; phylum Pseudomonadota; class Gammaproteobacteria; order Oceanospirillales; family Oceanospirillaceae; genus Amphritea; species Amphritea sp. GJ51-11. The sequence continues at coordinate 3,468,471 of NZ_CM147881.1, forward strand.
GGTTACAAAGGCGCTTGGAGTAGCCTAGTCGATTTCAACGCGGTCAGTGATGATGACTATTTCGATGACCTAGGCTCAAGTTTAGAAGTCGACCGGTCTAACCACCTAAACCGGCTGGCAGAGGCGACCTATAGCCAGCAGAATTGGTCTGCTACACTGCGGGCTCATAGCTATCAAACAATCAGTGATAACGACACACCGTATCAACAGATGCCTCAACTGCAAGTCAAAGGCAGCTATAGCTACGATTTAGGCCAAGAGGTGGTACTCAGCTACCTCACTGACACAACCCAATTCGACCGCGATATCGATGGTCTAACCGGCATTGATCGTGTCACCGGTAGCCGCCTACATGTTCAACCTGCGATCAGCGTACCGATGCGTTCATCTTGGGGTTTCTTAACACCAAAACTGAGCTATTGGTTAAGCCAATATGACCTAAACGATCAGATTGCCGGTGAAGATGACAGCATTAGCCGTTCAGCAGCCGTCGCCAGTATTGATTCCGGTCTGTTATTTGAGCGTCAAACCGGCCGCTATACCCAAACCCTAGAACCTCGTTTATTTGCACTCTATAGCCAAGAAGAGGATCAACAGGGCATTCCAGACTTTGATACCGCCGAAGCGGATTTTAGTTATGACGGCTTATTCAGAGAGAACCGTTTTACCGGTCTCGATAAGATTGGCGATGCACAGCAGGTAACGGCGGGGATTGGTTCCGGTTTTTACCGTGACGACGGCAGTGAAATGGCGCACCTAGGATTGGCACAAGCCTATTATTTTGCCGACCGCACGGTGCAACTTAATGGCGATACCAGTGTCGATACTGAAGAGCAATCCAACTTTGCTGCTGAAGCCTATTGGAATCCTTACTCCAAACTTCGCTTCTCAATCGATACCGAACTGGATAAAGGCGACTTAACCCCATTAGAGAGTAACTTCAAAGTACGCTACACTCCGGCGCTCAATAAAGTGATCAACTTTAGCTACCGCTACCGGGAAGATGTCCGTAGCCAAGCTGAAGTTTCATTTATCTGGCCACTCTCACCCGAATGGACGGCGTTGGGACTGTGGCAAGAAGATATGGAAAACAACCAAACACCTGAAGCGATGCTCGGATTGGAGTACGCTAGCTGTTGTTGGAAAGTACGGGTTGCTGCACGCCAGTGGATAGAGGATGATAGCGGTGGTCAGGAAGACACCGCCCTATTACTGCAATTTGTCCTGAAAGGATTAGGCTCAATTGGTAACGGCAGTAAAGCGTTGCAAGATATTGATGGCTTTAATGAACGTGAAGAGAATGATGACTACTAAGCTCATAAAAAAACTAAAGCCATCTATGGCTGCCCTGATATTAGGCCTCAGCGTCTCGGCCAGCGCCGCAGATACCCCACTCGACCGGATCGTCGCGATTGTTAACGATGATATCGTCTTGCAAAGCGAACTCAGTGAACGGGAGACACTCATCAAGGGTCGCCTGAATGCTCAAGGACGTAGTTTGCCAGATGAACAAACCCTACAGAGCCAGGTACTGGATCGTCTAATCCTAGATAATATACAGCTGCAGATCGGTAAAGAACGTGGTATTCGCATCAGTGATAGCGAACTCAACGCTTCTCTCGAACGTATTGCGGCCAGCTCCAAGCTGACACTGGATCAGTTCCGTGAAGCATTAGTGGCCGAAGGACAAGACTACGCCCAAGTGCGTCAGCAAATTCGCAATGAGATGCTGATTCAACGAATTCAGCAACGGGTGGTCAATAGCCGCATCAATGTCTCGCAGCAGGAGATTGATAATTTTCTTAGCTCGCACAAGGGTGAACAGCTAGGTGACGCAAGCTACAATCTGTCACAGATACTCATTGCTGTACCTTTGCAAGCCACCTCTCAAATGCTGCAATCCGCTCAAAAACAAGCGACAAAAATTGCCGCCGAACTAGCCAATGGTGCTGACTTTGCAGAAACAGCCATTGCCCAATCGAAAGGCCCTAACGCACTTAAAGGTGGCGAAATTGGCTGGCGCAAACTCAACGAGATGCCTGAAGAGTTCTCTGCGGTGGTACAGAAATTAAACCCCGGCGAATTCAGCGCCCCTCTGCGTAGCCCTAGTGGTTTCCACATTTTGAAGGTAAACGACAAACAGGGTGGTTCGGTTCAGTTAGTGAACCAGGTTAAAGTACAACACATCTTGCTTAGCCCTAATGAAATTCGCTCGCCTGCACAAACCCGCCGCGAGATAGATGCTATTTATCAAAAGCTACAACAAGGCGTACCCTTTGAAGAACTCGCTAAGCAGTACAGTGACGACCCTGCCAGTGGTTCTCTCGGCGGTTCCCTCGGCTGGGCACAACCAGGCCAAATGGTGCCGGAATTTGAAGAGGTGATGTTTAATACTGCCCAAGGCGAAATTAGCGCGCCCTTCGAATCTCGTTTTGGCTGGCACATACTCAAAGTTGAAGATCGTCGCCAGCAAGATATGGGCGAAGAGATGAAAACCAACCAAGCACGCGCTACCATTCGCCAGCGTAAGTTCAATGAAGAACTACAAAACTGGCTACGTGAAATCCGTTCTCAGGCGTATATCGAGCTTAAATAATACTGATGCAAACATACAGACTGGCCCTGACCCCGGGCGAACCTGCCGGAATAGGGCCGGATCTATGTATCCAGATCGCCCAGCAGGGACATAATCACCAATTAATTATTATTGCGGATCCATTGATGTTGCAGGCGCGAGCACGCCAGCTAAACCTGCCCATCAAACTGCTACCCTACAAGGCGGATGACGCGATCTTACCGACGGCCCCCGGCACACTCTGGATTGAACCGATTAGCCTCGTTAAAACCGCTGTGCCAGGACAACTAAATCCGGCAAATGCCCGCTATATTCTTGACACCTTGAGCCGTGCAACTCAAGGCTGCTTAAGCGGTGAATTTGCTGCGCTGGTGACGGCCCCGGTACATAAAGCGGTTATTAATGATGCGGGTATTCCATTCAGCGGTCACACCGAGTTTCTTGAACAGCTAACCGATACTCGCAAAGTCGTCATGATGTTAGCGACTGAAGGATTACGAGTCGCATTAGCGACCACTCATCTCCCTTTAGCCGAAGTACCCGCCGCCATCACCCAGCCGCTACTAGAGCAAGTGCTGGAGGTCTTACACCAAGATCTGCAGCAAAGCTTCGGCCTGCCCAACCCCAGAATTCTGATTGCCGGCTTAAACCCTCATGCGGGTGAAGGTGGCCATATGGGACGGGAAGAGATCGACGTTATCCAACCCGTTATCGATCGCCTGCGAGCCCAAGGGTATAATCTTAGCGACCCATTGCCCGCAGACACTCTCTTTACCGACAAGCTACTTAAAACCGCCGATGCGGTTCTGGCGATGTATCATGATCAGGGGCTACCGGTGCTAAAATATAAAGGCTTTGGCCGCGCGGTGAATATCACCCTCGGAATGCCGATTATCCGTACCTCTGTCGATCACGGCACCGCGCTCGATCTCGCCGGCAGCGGTAACGCAGATTGCGGCAGTCTACTAACCGCCATCAATTACGCTGCCGAGATGGCAGCTAACCGTCATACCGGAACAGTGAATGAGTAATAAGCCTGCAGGTCATAAAGCACGTAAACGCTTTGGCCAGAATTTCCTACAAGATCAGGGCGTTATTCGCCGTATTATCCGCGCCATTGCACCGGGTGAGCAGCAACACCTGATAGAGATCGGCCCTGGTCTCGGCGCCATCACTGAAGAGCTACTGGATCTGTGTCAGCGCCTTGATGTGGTCGAACTCGACCGTGACCTGATTCCAATATTGCGTACCAAGTTTTTCAGCTATGCCGATAAATTCACTATCCATGAAGGTGATGCGCTGAAGTTTGATTTCAGCACACTGCAACAGCAGGATGAGCAGCTTCGTGTTGTTGGCAATTTGCCTTATAACATATCCACGCCGTTGATTTTCCATCTACTCACCTTTGCTGATCAGATCGAAGATATGCACTTTATGCTACAGAAAGAGGTTGTCGACCGGCTCGCAGCGCAACCGGGTGATAGCGCCTATGGCCGACTCGGCATCATGGCTCAGTATTACTGCCAAATCGAACCGCTGTTCCTGGTACCGCCCCACGCATTCGATCCTGCACCCAAGGTTGATTCCTCCATTGTGCGTCTCATCCCTTACAAAGAGCTGCCTCATAAGGCGCAGGACATCAGTAAACTCGAAACCGTGGTTCGTACCGCTTTTGGGCAACGCAGAAAAACCCTGCGTAACAACCTCAAACCGTTACTCGCCGTCGATGAAATCGAATCACTGGGTATCGACCCAGGCCTTCGTCCTGAACGACTAGCACTGACTGACTTTATCCGGATAAGTGATTATCTGAGCAGTAAATAACAACTGATAACGAAACTATATGATCTACTCAGACACCGCTCATAATATCGACATCAATGTGGAAACAGCCTATCTTCCGGAGCAATCCGACCCGGAGAAAAAGCGCTATGTTTTTTCCTATCACATCACCATCACTAACCTTGAGCCCCAGCCGGTGCAGTTGCTGCGCCGCCGCTGGCTGATTGTCGATGGCGACGAACAGGTTCAGGAAGTAGAAGGCGAAGGCGTCATTGGTGAACAACCCGTCATCGAACCCCAAGAAAGCTATAGCTATACTAGTGGCACCGTACTGGCCACCCGCGTTGGCAGTATGCAGGGGCACTATCAGATGAAAACCAACGACGGCCAGACGTTCAATGCTGACATAGAGCCGTTCACCCTGGCTCTGCCAAACGCGCTGCATTGAGGTAATTAAATGGCAACCTATGCAATGGGTGACATCCAAGGCTGCTATGACGAGCTACAAGCCTTACTGCAGCATATCAATTTTAGCGATCGCGACCGACTTTGGCTGGCTGGCGATCTAGTCAACCGCGGCCCTAAATCACTCGAAACTCTGCGCTTCCTGTATCGCATTCGGGACCGGGTCGTCGTCACACTCGGCAACCACGACCTACATCTCCTGGCGGTCTACAGCGGCACAATCAAGAGCAAACGCTCAGATACCTTTGAGGATATCTTACAAGCGGAGGATGCCGACAAGCTAATGAAATGGCTACGCTCCCAACCGTTACTGGTAACCGATGAACAACTTGGATTTACCATGGTGCATGCCGGCATCCCTCCCCAGTGGTCGCTGAAAAAAGCACATAAACGGGCCAGAGAAGTTGAAACTGTTTTACAAAGCACACTGGCAAGTGAGTTTTTTAAGCGGATGTATGGCAATCAGCCTACCTGTTGGTCGCCCAGCCTAGAAGGCTTTGATCGCCTGCGAACCATTACCAATTATTTTACCCGTATGCGCTTTTGCGATAGCAAAGGGCAGATGGAATTTTCTGCCAAAGGCTCTCTATCCAGTCAACCCACAGGTTTCTTACCCTGGTTCAAACATCAAGGCAAAATACTCGATCAAAGCCGCATCGTCTTTGGTCATTGGGCTGCACTGGAAGGCAAAGCCGACCGGGCGAACGTTTATGCGCTGGATACCGGCTGCGTCTGGGGTGGCAAACTCACTGCCCTACGGCTCGAAGATCAGCAAATCTTTTCTGTTAATAGTAATCAAAGGTATGGCAACTGATGGACAACTTTGAATGTATCGATATCGTCCGCGCGGAAACATTGATCGCCGAGGGCGCCGTTATTGCGGATATCCGTGATCCACAAAGCTATCAACAAAACCATATCAAAAATGCGGTACACCTGAGCAACGAAACCCTGCATGACTTTATCCAAGCCGCCGATATGGACACCCCTGTGATCGTTTGCTGTTACCACGGTTTTAGCAGTCAATCGGCCGCGGGCTTTCTCATCCAGCAGGGCTTTGATGCAGTTTATAGCCTCGATGGTGGCTTCGAATTCTGGCAAGCAAGTCGTCCCGAACAATGCGCGAACAGCTAAACCATGCAGATCTATCTGGTAGGCGGTGCGGTTCGAGACGGTTTACTTAATTACCCCGTCTACGATAAAGACTGGGTAGTTGTTGGCGCAACGCCCGAACAGATGCAACAGCAGGGCTTTCGCCCCGTTGGCAAAGACTTTCCGGTCTTTATCCATCCGGAGAGCGGCGAAGAATATGCACTGGCCCGTACTGAACGAAAATCAGGTAAAGGCTATACCGGATTTCTCTATCATGCCAGTCCTGAAGTCACACTCGAAGAGGATCTAGTCCGCCGCGATCTGACCATTAACGCCATGGCGATGGATGACCATGGCAATATTATCGACCCCTATCAAGGCCAGCTTGATCTGCAACGCAAACAGCTTCGCCATGTTTCACCGGCCTTTGCTGAAGATCCACTTCGAGTGCTTAGAGTGGCGCGCTTTCAGGCTCGCTATGCGCCACTGGGCTTTACCGTTGCTCCTGAAACACTCCAACTAATGCAGCAACTGGCCGCCAGCGATGAACTCGAACACCTCACTGCTGAACGGGTATGGCAGGAATTCCAACGTGCTTTAGGAGAGACAGCACCGCAGCAATTTTTGTTGACGTTAAAACAAGCGAATGCTCTCTCAATACTGTTCCCTGAGCTACTGCCTGCGGTGAACAACCCACAGACACTCAGCGCCATTAGCCAACCCGCAGACGCACGGGTACGCTTTGCCATACTGCTGCGCAGCGCATTTGCTAGTACCTCTAAAGCGGAATCTATTCAACTGATCAAAACATTTTGTGATGTTCACCGCGCCCCTAATGCATACCGGGATCTAGCTTTACAGTTTAGCGCTCAAGCAGACCAGCTGTGCCACTTTACGGAGCTCGACGCTCAACAGCGACTCGAATTAGTCAAAGATCTCGACCTATTGCGTCGCAGTGAGCATCTCGACTTACTCATACAAGGCTGTGCACTGATCTGTGCTGATGATTTGAGCGTAACAACACTTCTACCCGAGCTACTGCAATCGCTACAGCAGGTCGAGCCCAAGCAACTCATGCAACAAGGTTTTAAGGGCAAGGCACTGGGTAAAGCGATTCAACAGGCACAACTGCAGCTCTGCCAACAACAAATCGATGGCCAAAAATAATGAGTCAACCTGTCGCCCTGATTACCGGCGCTGCACGCAGAATTGGTGCAGCCATTACCCGCCAACTCTGGCAACAGGGCTATCGGGTGATCATCCATTGTCACCACTCGCTGACTGAAGCAGAACAGCTCGCACAAGAACTCAACAGCACCAAGACCGATAGTGCCTGCGTCGTTCAAGCAGATCTAAACAACACAACACAGGTATCACAGCTAGCCAACAAAGCACTTAAACGCTGGGGCCAACTCGATCTACTAGTCAACAATGCATCCTCGTTTTATCCCACGCCACTGGAGCAGAGCAGTGATCAACAGTGGGACGACCTGATTAACAGCAACCTAAAAGCCGCCTACTTCCTCTCGGCACAATTAGCCGCTTCGCTAACACAACAACAGGGCTGCATAATCAATCTGATCGACATCCACGCCCAACGGGCCCTACCAGGCTATCCGATCTACTCAATCGCCAAAGCGGGCCTACAAATGATGACGCTTAGCCTAGCCAAAGAGCTAGCACCGGCAGTACGGGTGAATGGCGTAGCGCCCGGCCCTATTCTCTGGCCGGAGCAAGCCGCGGCCATTAGCCCAGACGAGCAGGCCGCGATTGTCGATAAAACCCTGTTAAAGCGTGCTGGCGCGCCTGAAGATATTGCTGAGACGGTATTATTTCTGGCTCAACAGCGCTTTATTACCGGCCAGATCATTGCGGTAGACGGCGGCAAGTCCCTTTATAGTCATTAGCCTTCAATACCTTCATCGAGCCCAGTTAATGGGCTTTCCATCACTGCGGCAATCGCGGTCATTAATTCCCGCTCAAGCGGCATAATCAGACCATCATGGCGCACAACCTGCACCATCCCTTTAAGCATCCGCTGACGTAAAAAGGGAGTAGCAGCGGCTAACTCAACCACCGCGGCGGAAAAAAGCTCACGGGTACAATCGGATCGAGAAACGATATTGAGCGTATACAACCCGACCACCCCGGCACCTCGATTGAAGGCTTTGAGCGTCATCTCCTCCGAGGTTTCACCATGATAGGCCAGCATCGAAATAACGACCGCATACTCATCGGCTAATGAATCAATCTGTTTATGCCGATTTTGCCGCGACCGAACCGCCCCAAAGTGCGCATCACAATAGCGACTCACCAACTGATACAGAACCCATTCAAATAGATCTATCTGCTGATCAGCCTGTACCACTTGCAGCAGCAAGCGCTTAAACGCTTTATATTGACTGGCAGACTGCACCTTCAACGCCGGCAGTGTTAGCTCGATTAACGCCAAATATTCCGCGCGAGGCAAGCGTTCAAACTGTTCAAAACAGCCCAACAGCCTATCAACCAGCGCCTGTTCTTCTGCCGCTATCAGCTTCAACTGCTGTTGCCGAATAGCCTGATCACCATCGATCAGCAACCCCAATAACACTACGCGGGCATCATAAGGGTCTCTGGCCAACTGATACAGTGAATCCTCCTGCTGCCCAGCAGCAACCTCCGAGGCGTGATAGTCCTTCATCAACTCAGCTCCAGCTAAGGTCCCTAACAACCCCTCTATCACCCGGGTCTCAGGACGATTAGCCTTGATCGCTTCATCAGCATTCGCGTCGGTTTCGGTTAATGTGGCTTGAGGTTGCAGGTAGCGACCATCCCAATGAGGATCAACCTTTCTAATACGTACATCTAGCGGTGGATGTGTCGACCAAAGCCAACTCGGCATCACCGCCGAAAAAAACAGATGGCCGGCTTCCTGACACTCCGGATGTTCTAAGTGCCCCTGAACGTGGCTACCACCAATTACTTTCAGCGCGCCTCCAATACCTTCAGGATTGCGAGTAAATTGCACCGCAGAGGCATCCGCCAGAAACTCACGCTGCCGACTAATGGCCGCTTTGATCATGTTACCGGCCATCACGCCACACCAGCCAACCACCATCAAACCAACCCCTAACAAGACTAAGTAACCGCGATTAGAGCTACGAGATTTAGTCGAATCAACCCACCAACTGCTGCGACTACTGGCAAACACCCGCCCAAGTTCGGCGAAAAACACCATACCGTGCAACATCACCAGCAAACGCATATTCAGACGCATATCGCCATTCAGGATATGACTAAACTCGTGCGCAATAACGCCCTGCAATTGATCCCGGTCCAGACTATCTAAAGTCCCACGAGTAACACAGATGGCCGCATCACTAATGCCTAACCCAGCCGCAAAGGCATTAATACCCTGCTCTCGACGCATCACATAAACCGGCGGCACAGGAACCCCCGCCGCCAAGGCCATCTCTTCAACCACATTGACCAAACGACGCTCTGCAGTATCGGCTGTTAACGGCAACACCTGCTCACCACCAAGTTGCTCAGCGACCGCGCCACCGCCCTGTTTAACATCCAACCATTTTAGCCAAGCAGCAAATATTAATAACAGCGCTATCGCACTGGCCACCCAGAAGATGCGTTGCCAACTCAGATAATCAAGAAATACCCTATCGGGCAGTGTGAGAGGATCGTCATTCACCCAGAGATACCAAGCGAACAACAGATTAATCAGGCAAACCAGGCCTATATTGAGTAGCACAAACAGCACTAATAGCAGTCGGCTACGCTGACGGGCCTGGTCTTGTGCCTTATAGAAATTCATAGACTTTGTGGCGCTCTAACCCTAAACACGCGCGCTTCAGAAGCTCACTTTAGGTGCAGCTTGTAGCTGCTCTCGATCTGCAAATTCGAGCAGTGAAGCATCTTGTACATGGCCAAAGGTGCCCGCTAAAATCACTGGCGGAAAACTCTGCTTGTAACTATTGTATTCCGTTACCGCATCGTTAAAGGCCTGCCGTGAAAAAGCAACACGGTTTTCGGTCGAAGTCAGTTCTTCACTGAGCTGACGCATATTGGTATCGGCTTTTAGCTCTGGATACGCCTCAACCACAATACTCAGTTTGCCCATCGCTCCCTGCAAGCCGCCCTCAGCTTGCGCCAGTTGCGCTAAAGCCTCAGCACTACCGGGATTAGCCGCAGCCGCCTTAAGCCCCGCCAGCGCCTCATTACGCGCAGCAATAACCGCTTCTAGCGTTCCTCGCTCATGTTCAAGATAGGCTTTCGCTGTCTCAACTAAGTTCGGAATCAGATCGTAGCGCCGTTTCAGTTGCACATCGATTTGCGAAAAACTGTTTTGAAAACGATTTTTTAATGTCACTAGTCGGTTGTAAATCGCCACTACGTAAAGCACCAACGCAACAACGATGACTAAAAACACAAGCGTGCCCATTTCCATAGTTTACCCCTGTCTATTTCACTGCTGGCTTGCACATCAGGCAGAGAGGTCTTTATCTCGCCAGACAAACGACACCGGATTCAGTGATTGTTTTTCTTTATCGTAATCCAACCATAGCTGCTGGTAAGTTTCTGCCAACACAGGGTGACGAGACTTTGGTGCAAGCTCGGCTAACGGCCACAACACAAAAGCATTTTCAGTAATTTCATCACGGGGCAATGTGACACCGTCAATCTTACCGATCAGCGCGTCGTAGGTCAGAATATCCACATCCAACGTTCGGCCGCTAAACTTCTCTGAAGTACGGCACCGGTCATTGTCATCTTCAATTTTCTTTAACGCTTTGCTTAACTCACCAACCGATAATTCGGTCTTAAAAGACGCGACAAGATTATAGAAATTATCGCCATCAAAACCCACCGCTTCACTTTCATAAACCGGCGACAGCTCAAGCTTTTCAAACTGAGCGTCCAGTGCCTCAAGACAGCGTTCTATATAGACTTCACGGTCGGTATTACTACCGATACTTACAAACACCTCAGCCATCAGAAGCGCTCTCCTCGTTCAATAATTACACCAACATCTTGGGCCATTGGCACAGCGCCGGGCTTACCCAGCTTCAGTTTTAACCAACGTACACCAAACTCATCCATCACAATCTGCGCAATCTCCTCCGCCATGGTCTCAACCAACAAAAACTCACTGGTTTCAATAAAGCTGATTAAGCGATCAGAGACTGTCTTATAATTAAGGGTGCTTTCAATATCTTCAGCGGCCGCAGCCTGTTGAATATCCGTCGCCATCTTAATATCTAAACAGACGGTCTGACGAATTTCGCGTTCCCAATCGTAGATTCCGATCACGGTTTCTACCTTTAAGCCCTCAATGTACACAATATCCAAGACAAAACCCTTACAATCCTGAAATTGATCTCAGATTCTTCACTAAGCATTTAAAGCGGAGCTTTAAGCGCTCGCTTTGAACGAGTCCAACTTGTTTTAATAATCATCCGCCCCGCCACCTGCACCAGTATATAACGGCCATTACGCCACCAAATAAGCCGCCGGGTTGAGCAATATGTTCGCTTTAACTTAATGATGTGATTACAGGTTTCTTCACTAATAAGTCGATGATCTTCTTTTCCCCACTGAGAATAGATAAGACCAATATTATCACCAGCCCTGATCAAACTACCATCTTCCATTCGCAATCCTGCGGAACAGTAGTTTGCCAGTAACAACAGCCCAAACACTATGAGTTTCTTCATCCCTGAACTCCTTCACGCACCTTTACTGCTTTCATCCTGTGCATAAGTACGCTATAAAAAATAGTTTAACCCTTAAAGAACAGCGGACCAGAACTATGATCGAAGCAGATGCTGCAACAACGCTGTGCGTAATGGTCGTCGCTTATCTGCTAGGTTCTATTTCTAATGCTGTGCTTGTTTGCCACTTTATGGGGATCGGCGACCCTCGTCAACTCGGCTCTGGCAACCCAGGTGCAACCAATGTATTGCGGACAGGCAACAGAGCTGCAGCATTACTAACTCTGACCGGCGATATCAGTAAGGGAATGCTAGCCGTATCCATTGCACAATGGCTTGAATTGACACTATTTGACCAAGCATTAGTGGGAATATGCGCCCTAATCGGTCATGTTTGGTCTATTTTTCTGCGTTTCAGAGGTGGCAAGGGTGTGGCCACCATGCTGGGCTGCTGCCTTTTCCTAGACTACCGACTGGCACTTTTTCAAATAGCTGTCTGGCTGTTATTATTGGCGATTCGGCGAATCTCATCACTGGCCGCGGTGGGGATGGCCTTAATGAGCCCGGCCTTCTGCTGGTTAGTCATTCCAGAACTGCTATTGCCACTTATCATCATGAGCAGTCTTATATTGGCGACTCACCACCAAAACATCCGTAAACTACTAAATTGTCAAGAAAATCCGCTATAACGACAAGCGAACAACAACTGCAGAGTACCGGCAAAGCACAGATCGCACGGCCGCTGTGGCGCCACGCCTGTTATGCTACAGAAGAATAGACACCTCACCAGCACGCTTATTTAACTCAAACGTTCGCGATAGGTTCAAGGGTATCCATCGGCCAACGAGGCTGACACTGAATCGACAGATCACTGCTCTGCCCCGCCATAAGACGCTGACATCCCGCATAAGCGATCATCGCGCCATTGTCGGTACAAAAACGAGGACGAGCATAGAATAGCGAAGCTCGTTCTTTCTTAACCATCTCTTCTAGACGATCTCGCAAGCGCTGATTGGCACTCACGCCACCGGCAATAATTAACTGTTTAAAACCGGTTTGCTGTAACGCTCGACGGCATTTAATCGCCAAAGTATCAACCACCGCATCCTCAAAGGCCGCGGCAATATCGCATCGATCTTTGTCGGACAACTCGCCATCCACCCGCAGATCATTAGCAGTATTCAGCGTAAATGTTTTCAATCCACTAAAGCTGAAATCCAAGCCTGGGCGATCGGTCATCGGCCGCGGAAAACGAAACCGACTATGATCTCCCTGCTCAGCCAGACGAGCCACTTCTGGCCCACCCGGATAATGAAGACCAATCATTTTCGCGGCTTTATCGAAGGCTTCACCGGCGGCATCATCGAGGGATTCGCCTAGCAATCTGTATTCACCGATGCCATCAACCTGCACCAACTGCGTATGCCCACCAGACACCAACAGTGCGACAAATGGAAACGCCGGTGGATGTTCCTCCAGCATCGGCGCTAATAAGTGCCCCTCCATATGATGCACACCAATGGCCGGAATATCCCACGCCAGCGCCATAGCCCGCCCCGTCGAAGCCCCGACCATCAATGCACCAATAAGGCCTGGGCCTGCTGTATAGGCAACCGCATCCAGCTCACTGCCGGTCATATTGGCCTGCTGCAATACCTCTTTGACTAACGGCAACAGTTTGCGCACGTGATCTCGGGATGCCAGCTCAGGCACAACACCGCCATATTCAGCGTGCACCGCAATCTGACTGTAGAGAGCATCACCCAACAAGCCAGCCTCACTATCATAGATAGCCACACCGGTTTCATCACAGGAGGTTTCGATTCCTAACACACGCATTGTTAACTGTTCTCGCTCATAAACATGGATAAATGCCTGCCCTAAAACCGCAGGACAGTTGAGATCGGGCTATTATCATCCATTTTAACAATCATTTCATCGTATTTAGGCTTTACACTGTCGATCCATAAGAATAAAATACCGGCCCTTATTGGCCAGCTGTGTCTAATACTCAGCGGAACAGACATTAAATTTCTACAGGAAAGGTAAGGTATTATATGCCAGCAGTTAAAGTTAAAGAAAACGAGCCATTTGACGTAGCTCTGCGTCGTTTCAAACGTTCTTGCGAAAAAGCCGGTGTTCTGGCTGAAGTGCGTCGTCGTGAATTCTACGAAAAGCCAACTTCAATCCGTAAGCGTAAGGCTGCTGCTGCTGTTAAGCGTCACCTGAAGAAAGTTCAGCGCGAAAACCAGCGCCGCGTACGTCTGTACTAAGATCTTCACCACGCATTAACTAGCCCAATACAGACAGGAGACCGGTATGTCCGAACTGAAGCAACGCATCAGTATCGAGATGAAAGCAGCCATGCGCGCGAAAGCAAAAGAGCGCCTGGGTACTATCCGGATGATCCTGTCTGAGCTCAAACGCATCGAAGTTGATGAACGTATTGAGTTAGATGATGCACGCGTACTCGCGACGCTCGATAAAATGCAAAAACAGCGCCGCGACTCGATTGAGCAGTTTAATACTGCCGGTCGTGATGATCTGGCCGATATTGAGCAACAGGAGCTTCTTGTTATTAAGGAGTTCCTGCCTCAACCTCTGACAGAGTCAGAACTTGCCACCATTGTTGAGCAAGCCGTAGCAGATTCCGGCGCGCAAAATATGCAAGAGATGGGCAAGGTCATGACACTGGTCAAACCTCAGGTTCAAGGTCGCGCAGATATGGGCGCTATCAGCCAACTCGTCAAAAACGCATTAAATAGTTAATACAACTGCTGACCCCATCCTCTAATCAGCAGGTAGTCTGACATTATGGCCGGACGTATACCGCAATCTTTCATTGATGACCTTCTTGCACGCGTCAACGTTCTCGATATCGTTGAAGCCCGCGTAAAGCTTAAGCGCAGCGGCAAAAACTACTCTGGCCTCTGCCCATTCCATAAAGAAAAATCACCTTCATTTACCGTCAACAATGAAAAACAGTTCTATTACTGCTTTGGTTGTGGTGCCGGTGGTAACTCGCTTAGCTTTCTAATGGAACATGACCGTCTTAGCTTCCCTGAAGCCGTAGAAGAACTCGCCAAGCTAGCGGGCGTTGAGATGCCAAAAGCTGACGGCCCCGTTGATCATCAACGAGAGCAACGCATCAAGGATATCTATGCCCTACTAGAAGAGGCCTCCGCCTTTTACCAGCGACAGCTTAGAGAGCACTCCAACAAAGAGATCGCAGTTAGCTATCTTAAAGACCGCGGCCTGACCGGGCAATTTGCCGCCCGTTTCGGTATTGGGTACGCACCACCGGGCTGGGACAACCTGCTTAAAAAACTCGCCAAAGACGAAGCGACCAAAGTTAGGCTTGAACAAGCCGGCATGCTGATCAAAAAAGAGGAAACCGAGCGCTATTACGACCGCTTCAGGGAACGCATTATGTTTCCAATACGGGATATGCGTGGTCGGGTGATCGCCTTTGGTGGCCGAGTACTCGGCGATGAAAAACCCAAATACCTTAACTCCCCGGAAACCGACACCTTCCATAAAAGCCGCGAACTCTACGGCCTATATGAAGCACGTAAGTTTAACCAAACACTGGATCGCCTGATTATCGTTGAAGGCTATATGGATGTCGTCGGCTTAGCGCAATACGGCATCGGCTATGCCGTCGCTACCCTAGGTACCGCCACCACCGCACAGCACCTCGAGCGATTACTCAAGATGGTGCCTGAAGTCATATTTTGCTTTGATGGTGATGAAGCCGGGCGAAAAGCAGCCAAACGCGCGCTAGATACAACTTTACCCGTCATTACCGATGGCAAACAAGCGCGCTTTCTATTCCTCCCCGAAGGCGAAGATCCCGATAGCTTGGTACGCCAAGAAGGCTGCGATAAATTTGAACAGCGCATCAGTGAATCATTACCGCTATCTGATTTTTTCTTTAAAACACTGGAAGACGGGGCCGACATGCTCTCACTCGATGGCCGTGCTCGATTTAGCAACCAAGCACTACCCCTGATTGATCAGATGCAGCCGGGCATTCTTAAACAGATGATGCAGGAAAAAATCTCTGAACTCACCGGATTGAGCCTTGAACAACTAGTGAGTGTTAACAACCTGCAAGAAACCACTGTCAGCCACGCGGCACCAGAACCTGACTACCCTTACGAAACGGCCGATTATCAAGACGATGGCTATTTTGATCAACCACCCGATTTCAATAGCTTTGAGCAAGGCAGCTTTAGCCAAAACAGCCAGAATCGTAAGTCAAAAAAAGAGTTTGGCAAAGGCAATAAGAAATCGCGCCCTGCACCACCGGGCGGTTCAGCCGTGCATTTCAACCCTAGCAGTACCGCGGTCTCCATACTACTCCACTTGCCGGCGTTAGCGACGTTGTGCAGCAATCTTGAGATGCTTGCCAGCTCCGATGACAGTGCTGAAATCCTACTCTACCAACTCGCCTCTTATTTACAGGAAAACCCCGGTGTCACCCCCGGCATCCTCGCAATCGACTGGCAGGAACATGAGCACCTCAAACCGCTGATCCGCCAGCTCAACGAAATCGCTCACCAAACACCGATTATTGACGCAAGCAATGCACAGCAAGTATTAAGCGATTGCCTTAACCGATTACAAGAGCGCCACCTCGATCGAGAGATACTACAACTCAAGTCTCAACCCCATTTGAGTACCGAGGATAAACAACGCCTGAACCAATTAATCATGAAGCAAGCCGGCAGCCGGCTAAGAAAGACACCTGAAAAATAACCATCCGCCTTGAAATTCGGCAAACTACCCCCATAATTGAGCTACAGAGAAAACTCAGACTTATTTTCACCTTTCTGCCCCAGCGCATTGAAAATAGTCTATTTTTATAAGGGATTTATCCCTATAAGCTTAGACCGTCTGTAGAATTCCCCCCCGAAATCGCTATAATGTCGGGCTAATTTTTTTCACTTTTGTCATCACTGAAGGGCAATTATGTCAGATACCTCAAAGCAGCAGTCACGCCTCAAGGAATTGATCGCAAGGGGTAAGGAACAAGGCTACCTTACCTATGCTGAAGTTAATGACCATCTGCCAGAAGATATTGCTGATCCGGACCAGGTCGAAGATATAATCCGTATGATCAACGATATGGGTATCTCGGTCACCGAAGAAGCACCGGATGCAGAAACCCTTCTGATGACCGAAGGCGACTCCGCTGAAGAAGCAGATGAAGAAGCTGTCGCCGCGCTGGCGGCCGTTGAATCAGACGCAGGCCGCACCACCGACCCAGTACGTATGTATATGCGTGAAATGGGCACGGTTGAACTTCTAACCCGTCAGGGTGAGATCGAAATCGCCAAGCGGATTGAAGAAGGTCTACGTGAAGTCATGGCCGGCTTAGCCGCCTTCCCAGGCTCGGTTGACGCTATTCTTGCCGCTTATGATATGACGGTTGAAGAAGAAACTCGCCTGAGCGACATCTTCAGTGGCTATATCGATCCTGATGACGGCGTTGAAATCCCCTCCGCAGCACAGCAAGCAGAAGCTGCTGACGACGATGACGATGACGAAGAAAAAGAGCGTGGTCCTGACCCAGAGGAAGCCAAACGTCGTTTTAACCTGCTACGCAGCACCTTCGACACCTACAAGAAAGCCGTAGAGAAAGAAGGCCGTAACAGCAAAACCGCCGCAAAAGCATTCGAAGAACTGGCCGACGCCTTCTCGCCGATCAAACTTTCGCCTCGCTATTACGACATGCTGGTCACCAATGTCCGCAGCTCCATTGATAAAATTCGTAAGCAAGAACGTACGATCATGCAGATTTGTACCCAGCGTGCAAAAATGCCACGTCGTCAATTTATCAAAGAGTTTCCTGGCAATGAAACCAACAGCGAATGGCTAGATAACCTGCTGAACTCTGATACGGATTACGCCAAAATACTCAGACGTCATGAGATTGAGCTGCGCCGTGCACAGAAGAAACTGGTTCAATCTGAACAAGATATCCACCTGACACTCAACGAAATGAAAGAGGTTAACCGTCGCATGTCGATCGGTGAAGCCCGCGCTCGTCGAGCCAAGAAGGAAATGGTTGAAGCCAACCTTCGTCTGGTTATCTCCATTGCTAAGAAATATACAAACCGGGGCTTGCAGTTCCTTGATTTGATTCAAGAAGGCAACATCGGCTTGATGAAAGCGGTTGATAAGTTCGAATACCGTCGCGGCTATAAGTTCTCCACCTATGCAACTTGGTGGATTCGTCAGGCCATTACCCGTTCGATTGCCGACCAAGCACGGACTATTCGTATTCCGGTGCATATGATCGAAACGATCAACAAGCTGAATCGTATCTCCCGTCAAATGCTTCAGGAAATGGGTCGTGAACCCTCTCCAGAAGAGCTGGCTGAACGTATGGATATGCCGGAAGACAAGATTCGCAAGGTACTGAAAATCGCTAAAGAACCTATCTCTATGGAAACCCCCATCGGCGACGATGAAGATTCCAGCTTGGGTGACTTTATCGAAGACATCACCATCGACTCTCCGGTCGACTCTGCCACCGGTGAAGGCCTACGTGAAGCGACTAAAGAAGTGCTAGCCGGCTTAACCGCCCGTGAAGCCAAAGTGTTGCGTATGCGTTTCGGTATTAACATGAACACTGACCACACCCTTGAAGAGGTGGGTAAACAGTTCGATGTCACCCGTGAGCGAATTCGCCAGATCGAAGCAAAAGCGCTTCGCAAGCTACGTCATCCAAGCCGTTCAGACCATCTGCGCAGTTTCCTAGACGAACATTAAAATCTTTTAAATCAGACCGTTGCGCCCATAATATCCTGTGGTATTATGGGCGTCCTCTCCCAGAGAGCGGCTTTAACTCAGTTGATCTATAGCCCTAGCGCTTAACATCCACACTGATTTAGTCATAAGCCAAACCCTATGGGGGCCTTTAGCTCAGTTGGTTAGAGCGCTCGACTCATAATCAATGAGTCTAAAGAAAAAAAGAAAATGGGCCTTTAGCTCAGTTGGTCAGAGCGCTCGACTCATAATCGATCGGTCGCAGGTTCAAGTCCTGCAAGGCCCACCATTTTCCTAATATAAATCAACAAGTTAAAAAATTTATTCACCCTAAAACTTATCTCCCTTGGGTTCACAGCCACGTATCCCTCAACCTCAACTTATTCACACCCTACACCAAATAAAAACTCCATCAATACCTGGGTTACACTCGGGTTACATTGACTAAAAATAGCCTCGCCTATTCTGGTGAGCAATAAGCTCGCCTTGCTAGTATTTGAACTAGCACATCGATAAATCAAAGCTAATCACATATAATTCAAATAAATTTTCGAAAAGAAGAGGGGGATGCATGAAGCTAAACGACAAAAGAATTAGAGCCGCACTAAAAGTAAAATTACAAAACCAATCTTCGAAGCCAAAAGCCATTATCGATGAACTCCATGTATGCAATGGCAACGCCATTGCTGACGTAGTAGCTCTTTACAATGAAGCTCACTGCTTTGAGATTAAAGGCAGCACAGATAAAGTAGAACGTATACTTACGCAAGGCAGATACTACAACTCATCATTTCGAAAAATCACTCTTGTAACAACCACAAACCACTTAGACAAAGCGTTAAATATTTGCCCTGACTTCTGGGGAATTATGATTACTACTGAAGACAGCAAATCGAACTTAAGGTTCAGACATATACGTGGAGCAAAAGTGAACCCAGAGTTCTGCAAGGAAATGGCTTTACTAACGCTTTGGAAGAGTGAAATGCTCTCCATACTCGACGAACAGAAACATAAAAGAAAGCCACGAGATTTCTTAGCGCAACTAATTTCCAGTAATAAGAAAAAAACCGAGCTAAGCATTAATATCTGTGACTTGCTAGTAACTCGGGAACTAGAGAAAGCAGTCTGCTAGAAAATTTTTAACAGTATATGATATATGCGCATCAATGGAGGGCTTAATGACCGTATTTACCCAACACTGATCACCATCTCTACAGCTTTTTTGATAGAAATAAGCATCACCCTTGGAATATTCGGGCCCTCGAAAAAAAGCTTTGGAACAAAGAACTTCTGCAAGGTCGTAGTATTGATCTCGCCCTTTTGTCTTTAACGATCCACCTCGGATAAAGTAATGCTGCCCTTCAAATGAATAAATGAATTTTGCCGTAATCCGCCCCTGCATCTGATCTCTTGGGATATCAGCTTCAGAATAATCTGGGCTTATCGTAGTATAATCGCCAAACACATACTCTGCTGCTCCCATACTTAAAGCAGCGCCAAAAACATTGACTTCAACCCTTTCGACATACTCCTCACTGTTTGAAGAGAGAACCTCTGCTACCGAAGCAGGGATGGAGGAACCTGAAACAACAATTCTTCTAACAGGGTAGGACGATACGAACCTCCTGGTGAAAGCATCTATCTGCTTAGACAATTTATCAGAATCTAAATTTGAACAAACCCTACAATCAAAAATCAAATCCACCATCTCAAAAAGGGAGAACACTGGATTCAGCATATTCTCTATATCTTCAACTACAGCATCAAAATTCTGAAAATCCTCAGGTGTTACCCTAAAAGCCACATAACTTGACGACACAACACCTTCCCCTTTCCCCTTAATCACACTGGCCTGGTGATCGTCGCTTCGATCTATAGATACTACAGGAACAAGCGGGAAACTTGAAAACGCCTCTAAAAGAAAAGAATATAAATGCTCACCTTCAACCTCTAACCCATCATTAAGGTCATATATATCAAAGTAAAATTCCTCAAGCCCACCTAGATACCTTTTGAACTTTTTTGCGAGACGAATAACAGCAGGCCCAATCTCTTCAGCCTTATCGCCACCCTGCTTTTTAGGGTAATCAAAAAAAGGAACTAGCTTCTCCGTAATGCTTTCATCCAATTCAGCAAGGGCATGAACCTCATTTTGTTTACTTTTTAGAAATGGCACATACTTAACTTCCATGAAAAACGATCTCCCTTACATCATACTCATTTACAATCTTGCTATATGCCGTGTAATTACCGAACTCTTTTCGTAACATGCCAGCTATGATGGCTTTATGCACACCCATTTCATTTGCAAATTTTTCAATAACCCCAAAGCTTTTGTTATATTTTGGCTCACAGTTCCGCCATATTCTGCGCTCTACAAAAGTATTCTTCGCCAACCTATTAGCAGACACTTCTATTTCACTGTCAGACTCATAATCGAAATCTTCAAGAATAGCGGTATCTAAAGTATCCATATGCAGATGCAGATGTGATAATTCATGCAATAACGTAAACCAGAAGTTATCAAGACGCGGATACCTAAGGCTCATTCCAACAACCGGATTTCCTGATGCCACCTTGAAAACTGCCCCATCAAGTTTCATAGACGGAAGAGTTTCCATATAAATCAGTATAATGCCGAGATCTGAAAGAATTTCGGGGAGCTGAGGCAAGACTCTCACATCGACGCTTAAACGAGATATTTCTCGTAATTTATCTTTACTCAAACCATCAAACTTGGGAACACCTTTAAGTAGAACCTCCATTTCCCCTTGTGACTTAACTTTCGATAACCAAAGTGAAATCAAAGACGCATTGGCAGTATCAGATTTTCGGTATAAAGCAGAGCCGCGTTCTCCATGAACATCTCGAAAATAATCTACTAGTGATGTGGAGTCCCCTTTAGCACTAATCCAACCGCGCCTAATCAACTCTTTTTGAGGTAGAGCATTTAATCTCTCTTTATATATTATGTAGCTGCTATATAGATCCGAAGCCGTGGATCCCAGAGCGTCACCTGCCACCGAAAAGTCAGCCCATTCGTGAAAGCCAGTTTTTTCATCATCCTGATTCATGCTACCCCCAACAATTTGCTAGCCTCAATTCCAGGCAGTTCAAAGTAGAGCAAACTATCCTTATTTTTTTCTGCCACATTCACCATTTTCAATTTTGAGTAATATTCACTGGCCTGCGGTAAAGAATGCAATGAGAAGCCAGGAGACAAGCCTAGCTTATTAACAGAAAAATCGAGAACAGCCCTAAGTAATACAGAGCCAACCCCTAGAAACGCTCTATCACGAACTAAGCAGCTTCTATTCCAGGGAGCCACTGCCAGAAACTCAACATAAAAGATATTAGAATCCTCAAGCGCACTATCCTTAGGATGGTAAATCAAACAGGCTGCCTGAGGCAGGCCCTCAGCGTACAGGTAAAACCACTCATATTCGTCTCCCGTAGTGCCAACTGACTTTTTAAACCAACTCCAGTGATGATCTTCTGTTTGAATACTATCTAAGACTTCAGTAAGTTTATTATCATCAAAGTCCTGCCTTTCGATATATTCAAAAAGCTCAAGGTTAGATCGCCCCCAACTCTCATCACACTGAAATGACGAAGCGATGTTCCAACCATGACAAACCTTGTAAGGGAATACATCTCCAGAAATATGCGTTAATTCCCCTTCACCTACAACCTCTGATTTGGTTTCAATTTGACCACTTTTTATTAACTCTTTTATGTCATCCAAATTCACAACGGCCTCTTCCTCCATGAGTTGCGGGTTACAGTAAAAAATAGCACTAGGTATTTTACCCTAGATAGCGAACATCACAAAAAAAGGAGGCATATTATGAATTCAAGACATACTATCGGCGATAACAATTCTTAAAACCGTTCATAACTCAATCAAACACAACACTTCCCTGCGAATAAAAAATATTAAGGATTCTCCTTAGAATTCTGGCGTAACTGATACTGCGACCAACAACAATATCAACAAAGTTTGATTTAAGAGCATCACGCTGATTTTGTTAAGGGCAATATCGCTTCTTACCACAAGCCTCCTAGAAAAGACTTCCTTTATTTACCTTCATAGAACCCTCTCCCTCAATTCAACAACGCTTGCACGTAAGCGCTTGTTAAAATGAGCACCACTACGAAACTTTTGGCTCGCATTGACTCTGAATATACTGTTACTTTCCTGTTTTTAAGCTGTTGTTATCTTAGTTATCCACGCATAAGCGTACACGCTCATTCATAGATTTCCACGCATAAACGTACACGATTTGTAAGCGTCGACTGCTCACACGTTGCTTGAAAATAAGTGAGATGCGAAGTTCCCATTTAAAAATAGATGGGAACGTAACATGCATAAATCCACACTACCGCCACGACGTCGATATCCCCCCGAACTGAAACTCAAGATAGTTCATGAAGCGATTACAGGCCCTGAGTCTAAGGCGGCGATTGCGCGTGAATATGACATCAACGCAAATATGTTGTCGAACTGGATTAGAGAGTTTCGGAACGAGGCTCGCTGGGTTAAGAAAGCAAACTCGCCCATGATACCTATGATTGTTGTTGATGATTCAACTGATCAGCACGCGCCAAATCACCAACCATGTGCGCAGACACCAGAGTCGACACGGCCCTCTATGTCAGTTATGAGTATCCGGTTTAACTCAGGCCATCAGCTCAATTTGAGTAATCCGACGGATACCCAGCTCGGTCAGATCTTGAGGGCACTGGTATGATGGGGTTACCTTCAGGTACACGTGTTTGGCTGATCGCCGGTCATACGGATATGCGCAAAGGCTTTGATGGTCTTGCTGGTGTTGTCCAATATCAGATTGATAAAAATCCCTTTTCAGGGCAGCTCTTTGTGTTCCGAGGAAGGCGTGGTGACCGGATCAAAGTGCTATGGTGGGACGGTCAAGGACTCTGCCTGTTTTATAAGCGTCTTGAACAGGGCCGATTCGTTTGGCCTCAGGCGAAAAATGGCGTTATTCATCTATCGACTGCGCAGCTCTCTATGCTGCTCGAAGGGATAGACTGGAGAGCTCCCAAACGTACTAATCGACCACATTTGTCTGCTTGAAAACCTAATAAATACGGGGATTTCAGAGGGTGTTCTGATAAAATATACCTCATGAAAATGACCGCTGATTCCCTGCCCAATGATCCTGAACTGCTCAAGCAGATAGTGCTTTCTATGCAGCAGAATCTGACGGTGGAGCGGACCCGAAATGAGCATCTTGAGCTACGTCTTGCTGCGCTGCTTCGGAACCGTTTTGGCCGTTCCAGTGAACGCACAGATAGTACTGATCAGCTTGATCTTCTGATCGAAGATACCGAAACAGCGATCGCTCAGATATCTCCAAACTCCACAGTGTCTGCGCGGTCATCTTCCACCTCGCGCGGCCGTAAACGCTTTAGCGAATCACTCCCGCGTGAAGAGCACCGCCATGAACCCGCAAGCTGTCACTGTCCTGACTGTGGAGGGAAGATGAAACTAATCGGGGAAGACCTCTCTGAGATGCTGCACGTGGTGCCGGAACAGTATGTGGTTCTGCAACAGGTTCGCCCTAAGTATGGCTGTAGTGCTTGCGATCAGATCGCTCAAGCACCTGCGCAAGAACGCGTCATTGATAAAGGGATCGCCTCGGCTGCACTGATCGCTCAGGTCATCGTTGATAAATACGCAGATCACTTGCCACTCTATCGTCAGGAAGGACGCTTCAAGCGTTCAGATATCGAACTGGATCGTTCGACGTTAGCGGGTTGGGTTGGCCGTGCCGGTGCGCTGTTAGAGCCCTTGGTGCAGGCCATCCGCACGCATGTGATGTCAGCACACAAACTCCATGCGGATGATACAACGGCACCAACGCTCAAGCCCGGAAATAACAAAACCCTAACGGGGCGCTACTGGAACTACGTACGAGATGATCGTCCCTGGGGAGGCGATGCAGCGCCTGCTGTTTGGTTCCAGTACAGTACCACCCGGTCAGGAAAAGAACCTGCCGCTCACTTGAAGGGTTATCGCGGGATCATCCAGACTGATGCTTATGCGGGTTATAACCTTGCCGTTCAGTCCGGCATCACGCGAGCGGGTTGCTGGGCTCATGTCCGCAGAAAGTTCTTCGAGCTTGCTGAATCGACAAAAAGCCCTGTTGCGCTGGAAGCCGTTGAACGAATAAACGCGTTGTATCAGGTTGAAAAACAGATCAAGGGTAAGCCGCCGGATGAACGGCAATATGATAGGCAGAAAAATGCCAAACCTTTGATGGATGATCTGTATACCTGGTTAGATCAGACCCTTCGACAATGCTCTAAAGGCTCGGCTTTGGGACGAGCGATCAACTATGCTCGCAAACAATGGGATAGCCTGACGCGGTACCTTGATGATGGCCGTATAGAAATAGACAACAACGCCGCTGAGCGGGCTATCCGCCCACTAGCGCTGGGGCGGAAGAATCACCTATTCGCCGGTTCTGAGGATGGAGGGCATTATGGTGCTGCGCTTTATAGCATCATGGGCACAGCGAAGCTCAACGGTATCGACCCAAAGGCCTACCTGACAGCCGTGCTAAAACGGATCAACAATACCAAGACCACAGATATTGAAAGTCTGCTGCCTTGGAATATCAATCTCAATGACTCTCAGGTAACCGAAGCGATTTAAGGTGTGAGCAGTCTACGCTTACCACGATTTTACGCATAAATATACACAAATCTACGCATAAACGTACACGCCAGCACCAATCTACACCTTACATTTCAATAAGTTAACCCACCCCCTATATACACCTTTAATAACCATATATAGATATGATCCTGTAGTTATTAAGTAGTTCATAAAATTTCGCATGCGAAAAAACCGGGGCCAATCAGACTACAGAAAGGCCCTTATTTCTTTTAAAGAATAGCCACACCGCCCGATCCACGAATGGTAAACACTCCTAACTCGCCAAACTACTTTAGCCATAACCTCATCAGTATCTATACCGGATGACTGAAACGGCCAATCAATTTGTTCAAAAGGCCAATTATAGATTAACCATTCTTCTGACAGGTCCTGGCTAAAAAGTATCTCAGAAAGCGCTAGTATTAACTGCCCAAAGCCAGATGAACGGTAAAGCATCAAATCCCCTGACAGGCTACTTTGTATAAACCTAAAACAAAGTGTCGCCGTCGCGAAGTCTAAGGCAAGCCTTTCAAATTCATCTTCATCAAAGAGGTAAAGCGGCGAAATAGATACCAGCCACATTAGCAGGCAAGATAGACTATATGGATCATAGAATTTCAAAAACGAGTCATCAATACGCGGCCCTGGATAAAGCCCCTGCTTATTCCAGCCCATCCTTGCATAGTGCCCCTTGAGTTCATCTGATGATACCAGCAGACCAAAGCAATCGCTATAAAGGTCTTCTTCAAACTCAAACCGCTTAATAGTCGCCAATCGCCCAAAACATGGGCTCCACTCTGAATTCAGCTTGGAAAGAATAGTATGAACTACCTCTGCAGAAGCCCTATTTTCTTGAGATATATTAAGTTCAGACCAGGCATCTAGGATAGAGAAATGCCTACTCGCACCGCAACACAATGACTTCCCGGCATACAAGTAATTACGCTTAAAGCCCTTATTCTCAAGCTGTTTTACCGTTGTTACAGAAGGGTCTTGAGATCCTTTCCACCAATAAAAGAATTGTGTCGCTGAGATGCTTACACCCAGCTTACCTTGGACTTCATTTTCAACCTTCTCTCCTTGCGGTCTATGCATATCTGCATCATCAATAACAGCACTCTTTAATTCCCTTGCCCATAACATTGTCCTGAGCTTTTGAGTAGGACGATTTCGCTCCTCCTTTCTCGGCCGACCAACTTTCCTTCCCATAGAAATTCCATTCGGATTAATTAATAAAATAATACAATTTTACAAAATTAATAACAGAATAACCCTATGTAATTATGTATATCAATTCATAACTCATTTATTCGGATTAATTAAAATGAATTTCTATACAATTGACCAAATTGCAGAACAATTACATATGACTGTCGGTACCATTAGGAACCGTATCTGTAGAGGAGAGCCGATGCCTCCTTCAGTCAAAGTTGGACGTAGACGCTTATTTCCTGAAGAAGATTTCAAGATTTGGATTGAGCAGAGAAAGCACAGCCAAAATCATCAAAATTTGCACTCTCAGTAAAGGTTTAAGAAACCACATGAGACCGTGCGATCGAAAGTTAATTAAGGCAAGCGTGTACATCCAGGAACGAGACCCGTGGATGAGTGGAGAAGTGTGCTTTATGCCTAGAGAGTTGATTATGACAACTCTTCCTCATAGACAAATCGCTGGTTCAGAATACAAGCGAATCAACGGGAATCACATACTATCGATTCTTACCCCCTCTGAGATAGGTTTACCTTGGGGAAGTATTCCTCGCCTAATTATCTGTTGGATAACAACAGAGGCAAAGAAAACAGGTAGCCGGGAAATACAACTCGGCCGCAGCTTTAACAACTTCATGCAACAAGCTGGGTTAGGCAAAGCAACTGGCGGAACTAACGGCAGCCTGCCTCGTATCCGCAAACACGCCCAACAACTGTTCAGTTCTACAGTATCATTCCATTCAAGTAACAAGGAAAAATCAACGGAGCGCGGATATAGGTTTGCAGATGAGCATTCGGTGTGGTGGGAACAATCTACTGACAGATTAAACGCCCCTATAACTGTCACCTTATCCGCGGCATTCTTTCATGAAGCTGTAAAAAATGCCGTACCGTTAGACTTGACCGCAGTTAGAACATTAAAGCAATCCCCGCTAGCCCTAGACATATACTGCTGGCTAACTCATAGGTATTTCAAAATGAAACACTCAACGCGCATTCCTTGGAGTTCAATAGCCGAACAATTTGGAACAGGCCATATGGAGCTTCGACAACTTCGCCGTCACTTCCTACGAAGAATACGAGAAGTAGCTGTTTTGTATCCTGAAGCAAGATTTGAAGTAACTGGTGAACACCTCATTCTGCATCCCAGCAAGACTCATGTACCTGTGAAAAGAAATCCTCAAAAGTGGCTGTTAGATGCTAAGCCTCTCTACGATCAGTAGGGCTCTATCTGTTTCTATCCATACATTTCCCTAAAATATCTGAGAAGGGCCGCTAAGCAGCTCTCAAACACCGAATATTGACCGCTACCAAAAGTGGACCAAGAGTAGAAAGTTAGCTCCAGCCCCCTTTCCTCCCACATCTAAAAGTGGACAAATAGTAGAATCAGCGCACTCTCTTGGTATGAAGTGGGCCCTAGCTGCTTAATTAAATAAAATTAACCAGATTTAAGTAAAATTAACCAGATTTAACCAAATTCTACCGGATTCCCCCTTCTCTCCCTCGCTAACCTGCTGAATTAAGTAAAATTCACTAGATTACAGTTACAGTGGATGGCAGGATGTGTGAATGCATATGCAAAACGAGTTTTACATATGCATTCACTTGGCTTATTCGCTCTACCGAGCTCAACAGGTCCTGGTCTTCGACGATGAATGGCTACCGCCATTAGAAGCAAATAACGAGGTTCAAATGGAATTTGATACCATTACTAAATTTATTTTTGGTTTAGTTTCAACACTAGGAACATTTGCAGTCATTTTCTTAAGCTCTCACCAAGCAGCTCAAGCAAAAGCAGAACTATTGGCTAAGTTTGAAAATGCCTTAAAGAAAGAGCAGAAGCACTCAGCAACTGAGCTATTCAGGCTTTTACATGGCCTACGTATGAATTACTCGGACATTGTAGAACTAGTACAGCACGATGATTGCATCAAGATTATTTACGCAATCAAAAAAACACCTGGACTAGTTAGATACGAACAAGGGAACTTCAAATACACCAAAATTGCTAAAAATCCGATATTCAAATTTATTGATCTCTGGATAGCTAGAATCGGAATTACTGTATTTGGACTACTTACAGCAGCGTCCTTATTAATGCTTTCCTTGGGCGATGGAGGCACTGCTTTAGCAGGATTCATTTTTATGCTTTTTGGAGCTTCTATGCTGGGCATCCAAATAAGGCAAAGTCGACATGATCAAATGGTTGCCAACATCATTCAATACGATAAAAATAACGTAACAAGCCATAGCGAAACGCCCAATACAGAAACTAAAGAATACCAACAGCCGTAAGAATCAGCCATGGAAAAAAATGAACTCATCATTGAACTACTATCCTTAGCTTCAAGCAACAACATAGCCGCAGGGCTAATCGTCGCTTTAGTGGCTCCATTGATCATAACGTTCTTCAACTTCTTCACCAATGAAACCGCTCGGAGGAAAATTAATGACGTTAAGCTATTAGCCGAAGTAGATGCGCTGACTGGCGGCAACAAGTCTAAACACTATAACCAGCAACTTAGAAATGAGATCGATAGCTCAAAATACTTTTCTAAAATTTCTTCAGGAAAAAGAGAAGAAACATCAAAGCCAATGAGTCTTGCCGAGTTGTTCTTTACACTACTCATTCCCGTTCTTTTAGCTATCCTAGCTATTCTTAAGCCCGGAATTCATAGCGCTGTCATATTTTTAGCTTCAACACTATCGATCTTTCCAACAATCTACGTTTCACGATTCTTAATGAAGCAACTACCTGATACTTATTGGCGTTTCTTAATATTAATAGTTATTAGTGCGTATTTCGGTGATTGCGAACGCTTGTTTCGGTTTATTCCGAACACCTGAACCAGCACTTTTTCTCTTTCCCTATTTTTACTCTAAGTGTTCGGATTGCGCCAGTTTTCTCATTGACTCTCCTCCCAATTCTATTCGATGACTATTGTGAACTAGACGATCCATTAGAGCGTCTGCGACGGTGGCGTTGCCGATCATGTTGTGCCACTCCTTGACAGGTAACTGACTGATGACGATTGTGCTGCTGTTTTGGTAGCGGTCTTCAAGCACTTCTAACAAGTGACCAGCATGCTCTTGAGTCAGTTTTTCCATCCCCCAGTCGTCTAGGATAAGCAGGGCTTTTTTAGCGAGAGACTGAAGTTGCTTTTGATAGCTACCATCCAGACGACCTGCGGTCAGATCATCAAGCAAGCGAGTTAAGCGGTAGTATCTGACGGTTTGCTGTTGGTCGCAGGCGCTGGTTGCCAGAGCGCAACCAAGATAGGTTTTTCCTGCACCTGTTGGGCCTGTAATCAAGATATTCTGGTGCTTGTGCAGATAACTCCCCGTCAGAAGTTCGCTCATCTGTTTGCGATTGAGGTTTCGTCCCTCCTTGTAGATGAGTTGACTCGGTTGCGCATCCACTCTCAGCTTAGCTTGTCGTTTTAAGCGTTGTATTTTGCTCTGATTACGGTTCAAGATCTCGCTTTCCAGAAGCAAGCTTAACCGCTCCTCGAAGTTCAGCTCTGCGTAAGTGGTCAGTTGCTCTTGTTGCTGCTCTAACGCTTTCGCCGCATGGCTCAAGCGGAGGCTTTTGAGTTGATCATTAAGTGCGTTCATATCTTTTCTCCTAGTGATAACAGGTCGGGCCTCGAACATTGCTGTGAACAAGGTTCGGCGTATTCGCTTTGTCTTTACTCAGTTGCCCTTCACGATTGTTCTTGAGTAGATTGTTGACAGAAGGTGTAATTGGGTTTTGTCAGCATCAGTGCATCTTTACAGGCTTGCTCTAGGCGCGATTCACCATGGGCTTTGCTTAGGTTGAGTAACCCCAGACAAGAACGATAAGACTGCTCTGGATGAGGCTTGGAGTTAAGCATCTTATTGACAACTTCTCGTGTGGCTGGGCCGATATTGGCTCCCCAGTTGAGTAAGCGTCCAGGCGACCACTTTTGATGTTGATGATTACTCGGCATGTGCTCTGGTTGAGTGCTGTTTCCGTGCTCCCTTTGGCTACGTGGGTGCTGAGCGACCAAGTTACCTTGATGGTAGATTTGCACCAAACGGTTGGAAGCTTCCAGTTCGACATGATGGCCAACAAGCTGATGAGGAACCGAGTAGTAATGGCGGCGATATTCGATGTGATAATCAGGCCCCACTTTGGCTCGTTTGGTTTCGGTATATAGGTATCGCTGCTTAGGCAGTGGCTTCAATGCAGGTTTATCGAGTTTGTCGAACAGCGCTTTACGACTTGCACCATACTGTTTCATCTCACGTTGATTTAAGTCATTCATAAGCTCACGGATGGCCAAGTTCAGCTCTTTGAAGGTATGAAAGGTTTGGTGTCGTAGCCGCATCATGATCCAACGTTCCACTAGGAGCACGGCATTCTCTGCCTTGGCTTTGTCTTTCGGTTTGTAGGGGCGAGCAGGCATCACAGCAGTTTGATAGTGATTTGCCAGTTTTTGATAGCTGTCATTAAGTCTTGGCTCATAGCGATTAGCTTTGGTGACCGCGCTACGCAGGTTATCGGGAACCAAGAGCTGTGGTACACCGCCGAAGTGTTCGAACACATTCGCATGCGCCTCTAACCAGTAAGACTTACCTTGACTAGGGAAGGCTTCAACATAGGTGTAATTTGACGCGCCTAAGGTCGCTACGAACACTTCGGCTTCGCGCACTTCACCTGTATCAGGGTTGACGACTTGAAGCCGAGGCCCGCAGTAATCGATAAACAGCTTGTCACCTGCAACATGGAGCTGACGCATGCTGCGCTTTTGGGTTTTGAACCAGCGAGTGAAGTGCTCGCAGAACTGAGTGTAAGCGTAAGCCTGCTCTTGATATTGCTCATGGTATTCCTGCCACAACAACATCTTTGTCATGCCTTTACGCTTGAGTTCGACAGCGTACTGAGCGAAGTCTGGCATGACCTTGTGTCGACTGGCTTTCTTCGAATGATAAAGAGCTTTAGTAAGGTCTGTATCACTGCAACCTTCTGGGAGAGGCCAGCCTATCTGACTTTGCTTAAAGCGAGCGACAAGTTCTGAGACTGTTGCAAGACTGACATTGAGACAACTGGCAATACTACGGTAGGACAACCCACACTCGTACTTAAGGCGTAATACCTCTTTGATTTTGTTCATTGGCGTTCTCTTTTTAGCCATTGTCGCTTCCTTACGTTCTTTTTTAAGAAGTAAAGAATAGCGAGCTATTGATTTAAAAGAGAAAAAGGAAGGATTTCGGGCATTCCGAACGCGGTTTTCGCTATTCCGAACGCTGATTTCGGAGTTCGCTTAAAAGTGTTCGGATAATCGCGGAATGTGCGTTCGGATTAAACCGAAATAGGTGTTCGGGTCATACCGAAATGGCTGTTCGGAATGCTCCGAAATACGCAATTAGCCTACTTATCTTCTCGTTCACTTTATGGTTTTCTGCATATATCGCTGGGTTTGACGAGACGTTTGCTCCCAAGTAGTGGCCCCTCCTCCCCAGAGAAAGCTTCTACAGCTATTCAACTTTTAGCTCAAAACTGGGATGCTCAGTTGAAGTTTTCTATCTCATGTATTCCTATGGATTGCTCAAACTTCGAAAATATACGTGGTGTCACTCAGATTTGAAGGTTAGAATTACACAAGGAGAACCGTGGATAAATCGCATTTCGGTAATAAGAGAATTTACCTGTAAGCCAACTCACAACCAAGGTTCTACCGCCTAGTTTTGGAGATACAACAATGGCCACTGCAGACCAGCTAAAAGCACTACTAAAAAGTCACGCAGATCGTGATGATGATCGCTTTTACTCTATTGCTCTTCAAGTGGCTGCCAAGGAGGCTAGGCAAGGGCATAACAAGCTAGCTAAAGACATCAAGGGGCTTGTAGAGAAGTCCCAACAGAGCGCTAAGTTAGAAGTAGCCCCAACTAAAGCCCTTCCTTTTACCCACAAAGCAAAAAGTGAACTGAATGGTCTTTTAGAACTTACTCCTTTAAGCGTAAGAATAAGTGAGCTTGTTTACTCTCAAGATATAAAAGAACGGTTAGAGCAAGTTCTAATTGAACAACGCCAAAAAGATAAACTTAACAGATTCGGGCTCCACCCGAGAAGAAAGCTCTTGTTTACCGGTTCACCAGGAACAGGTAAAACCATGTCAGCCTCAATGCTGGCCACAGAGCTAAAGCTTCCACTTTACACCATCGTGTTAGACAACCTTATTACTCGTTATATGGGTGAAACGGCAGCAAAGCTCCGTCTCATTTTTGACCATATTAAAAGGACCAGAGCTGTTTATCTCTTTGACGAATTTGATGCGATTGGCGCCCAAAGAGGCGCTCCAAATGACGTAGGTGAAATCCGACGTGTACTCAACTCTTTTCTCCTTTTCGTTGAGCAAGATAGCTCTGAAAGTGTAATTGTTGCAGCTACAAACCATCCCGAGCTTCTTGATCAAGCTCTATATCGCCGCTTTGACGACATCATTAAATTTAAAAAGCCTCACAAAGACCAAATATCCCTTCTTATTGAGAATCGTTTAGCTATATTCGATACACATAATCTAGATTGGGATGAGATATCAACTACTGCTATCGGCCTCAGCTCAGCTGAAGTAACAAGATCATGTGAAGACGCAGCAAAAGAAGCGGTTCTTAATTGCGAAGGAAGGATCTCCACTGACATTTTACTCAAGGCTCTGTCTCGGAGACATTCAGGTAGCTCAATTAATAAGTAAAGAATAATAAGGATAGTTATGCCTGGTGATCGGAAGCACTTGAATGCAGGACGTTTTTTTACTGAAGAACAGTTCAAATCGAAAAGGTTAGGTAGAAACCCTGGGGCTCCAACAAATGACAGGAATACCCATGGAGCTAAATTAGATAGGCAGTATCAAGCAGTACTTAACCAATACACTCAAATTGAGGCAAACAGAGAACAGCCTATCACCGAGGATGTTGGTATCTATGTCGAGGTAGTAAGCGCAGAAAATTGTAAGCTACCTTTAGATAGCCTCGATAATCGTGACTTCAAGCTATGTGCTCACAAAGTCACTAAAAACCGAGAAATAGCAACTGTTTTTATTCCTGAACTTCGAAGAGCAGCTTTCCATAAAAAAGTTAGACAGTATCTTGATTCAGAAAAAGATGGAAAACCTAATAAAGCTGGTGAGGTTTTCCCTAAAAATCATAATTTATTGGATAGTATTTCTGAAATTAGATTAGCTAATTTAAAATCATTTTGGACGGATCCTGATGAGTTCTACCCAACTGATCCAGATTCTGCAACATGGTGGGAACTTTGGCTCAAGAACTCCGCCAGTCACGACGCTATTAAGGTTGCTAATTTACTCTCTGAGCGACTAAATGCAGAGCTTGGTAATACCTCATTAACCTTTTTTAACTCTGCAGTCTTCCTTATCTGCTGCTCAGCTAACGATTTAAAAAAAGCTCCGGAATTAATAGCCAACTTAGAGGAGCTTCGTAAAGCTAAAGAAACTCCGGAGTTAATTCTAGAATCATCTCCTTTAGAACAGGCCCAATGGACTGAGAATATCAAAGAAAGAATCAGGCGATCAGAAGAAATTACTTGTGCTGTTTCCATCCTCGATTCTGGCGTTAACTATAACAATCCACTACTGAGCTTTGTTTGTGATGAAAACTATTCTGCGACCTGGGACCCAGATTGGCCAAATTTTGATGTCTATAAACCCTTGTCCCCATACAACGACCATGGGTCACTACAAGCAGGTACTGCTACTTTCGGTAATTTGATGCAATTAGCATTAAGTAATGAAGAAATTGACATCACATACGCTATCGAGTCGGGGCGCATTCTACCACCAACTGGTGAAAACACTCCGAAACTATATGGCTCGATCACTGTTGGTACTGCATACAAACTTGAAGCTGACCGACCAAATCTGAATAGGGTGTATAGTCTCGCTGTAACCTCCAATCATGAAAAAGAAAGTGGTCAACCCTCTTCATGGTCAGCAGAAATAGACAAGTTTTGCTCGGGGATGGACGACGGCCACCGTAGACTGTTTGTTATCTCCGCAGGTAACAATAGAGACATCAAAGCTACACCTGACTATTGGGATCAAGTCTCTCTTTCTGAAATCGAAGATCCCGCCCAAGCATGGAACGCTATTACAGTCGGTGCATATACCGAAATGACAACCAATGATGACAAACAATTTGAAGGTTGGTCCCCTTTTGTTCGCCCTGGCGATGTAGCTGCATCTAGCCGTTCTTCTGTTAACTGGCAATGGAAAATACATGCACCTTTCAAACCCGAAGTTGTTGCAGAAGGTGGCAACAAACTACTCTCGCCCGATAAAAAAGATGTAAGTAGTGAAGATGTTGTTTCTCTACTTTCAACTTCAGGAAGGGCCGAGGGACAGTTATTTGAAAGAAATGCAGATACAAGTGCCGCATGCGCTTTAGTATCACGTCAAGCCGCAATATTAAGCACGGAATACCCTGATCTTTGGCCAGAAAGCATTCGTGGATTGATCGTACACTCTTCCGAGTGGACCCCTCGAATGATGGAAAGATTTGGTTTACTTAGCGGTGTACACAGCCCTAAAGTGGCAAAAGAAAACCTATTACGTACAGTAGGATACGGAGTCCCTAATCTTGAGAAAGCTAGATATAGCGCAGATCATAATTTAACACTTATTGCAGAAGGAGAGCTGCAACCGTTTACAAAGAAAAAATGGGCTACAGCTTCTACAGATCCTAAGCTGAATCAAATGAAGCTATACCAACTACCTTGGCCGATTGAAGCTTTACGACAATTACCCATCGAGACGGAAGTAAAGCTGAAAATTACACTTTCCTACTTTATCGAGCCGAACCCTGGACGAAGAGGCTACAGATCAAGATATAGTTATCAATCACACGGTTTAAGATTTGAGGCTATTCGCCCCGGTCAAGATATTAATAACTTCCGAGCATATATAAACGTAAGCGATCAATAAACCCCATCTAATAACTTTGCGACTTACCCGCTAACCTGCACCCTCACAGTAAGCAGAGGGCAACGCCATGACGACCGAACAAAAACGCACTTTTTGGCAAAATCATATCGACTGTTGGCAAGGAAGTGGACAATCACAGACAGCCTATTGCAAGCAACACGGACTGAAACTCGCTAACTTCGGCTATTGGCGTACCCGCTTGAGTAAAACCCAGCGCAGCCATAAATTCATACCGGTCGATCTGGAGCCAAATGTACAGGCCAGAGTATCATTGCCTAATGGCATCCGCCTGGAAGTGCCCGTTCATACTCTGGCCGATGTATTACCGTTACTGAGTCGAGCCGCTCTGGAGGACTACTGATGCTTCGCCCCGCAGACAGTATGCAGGTCTACCTGTATGCCGAACCGGTCGACATGCGTAAGTCTATTGATGGTCTGTCCGTGCTGGTTGAGCAGGAAATGATGCTGTCTCCCAGCAGGGATGCGCTGTTTGTGTTCTGCAATCGTGGTCGCGACAAAATTAAACTGCTGTGCTGGGAGCGTAATGGTTTTATCGTCTGGTACAAGCGGTTGGAGAAGCAGCGTTTCCGCTGGCCCAAGTCTGAAGACACACTCAGCCTCACCGGTCAGGAGCTAAACTGGCTATTAGATGGCTTCGATATTTTTAACAATCGCCCTCATCAGCCCCTGTATTTTGACTCGGTAAGCTGAGCATTCAATGTTAAAATCCGCGCTATGAGCGCGGTAAATACACAATTTCCAAACGACCTTGAGGCGTTAAAAAAGATCATTGAGCAGCAGGCGAATCGCATCGCCGCGCTTGAAGAGTCTCTGCGGCTGCAAAAACTGAAGAAGTTTGGTGCCAGTAGCGAAAAGTCTCCCGACCAGCACGACATGTTCAACGAAGCCGAGCTGTCGGTCGTGGTTGAGGCGTACCTTGCTGAAGATGAGGTGGAGCCAGCGCACACCGAATCCAAAACACCAAAAGCCAAGCCCGGCCGTAAACCGCTGCCAGCGGAACTGCCTCGCGTGCGTATTGAGCATGATCTGTCCGAGCCTGAAAAGCAGTGTCCCTGCGGTCATGAACGCACCGAGATCGGCGAAACGACCAGTGAACAACTAGACATCATTCCGGCGCAGATCCGGGTACTAGTCAACGTGCGCAAAAAATACGCTTGTCCAGCCTGTGAAGACGGCGTCAAAACCGCGCCGCTGCCGCCACAGCCCATCCCCAAAAGTAACGCCAGCCCCGGATTATTGGCTCATATTGCGACCGGCAAATACCAAGATGCATTGCCATTGTATCGCCAGGAAGCGGTACTGAATCGTTCCGGTATTGAGATTCCTCGCAACACTCTGGCCAGTTGGATGATCAAGGCAGGTGAACTGATCCAGCCATTGCTTAATTTATTAGAAGATAAGATGCTGGCCTATCCGGTACTGCACTGCGACGAAACCAGTGTTCAGGTTTTAAAAGAACCTGATAAAGAGGCCTCCAGTAAATCCTACATGTGGGTGCGGGTCGGCGGGCCACCCACGCAACCGGTACGACTCTTTCATTATGCGGACAGCCGTAAAGGTGAGGTCGCCTGTCAGTTACTGGCGGGATATGAAGGTTACCTGCAAACCGACGATTACGCCGGCTACAACGCCGTGGGCTCGGACGGGGTTATCACGCAGCTGGGGTGCTGGGCGCACGTGCGTCGCAAATTTATCGATGTACAGAAAGCGACTGCCAGCAAAAATAAAAAAGTGGGCAAAGCCCATATGGCCGTCAGCTTGATTAGCAAACTGTACGCCATCGAGAAAAAGATCAAAGCCGAAAGTACAGAAATAAGGTATCAAACCCGGCAACAGGAGGCAGTACCGCAGCTTCAGAAGATCCGAGCCTGGCTGGATAATACCTTGTACAGCACGTTACCCAAGGGGGTACTCGGCAAAGCGCTGGCATATCTAGATAAAAACTGGGATAAGCTCACCGTTTACACGAAAGACGGTCGCCTGGCCATTGATAATAATCCGGCAGAAAATGCGATCCGTCCCTTCGTGGTCGGCCGTAAAAACTGGCTCTTCAGCGCCACGGTTCTGGGTGCTAAGTCCAGCGCCAACCTCTACAGCCTGATCGAAACGGCGAAAGCCAATCAACTGGAGCCTTACCAATACCTACGCCATATCTTTGGGCAACTGCCTAAAGCGAAAAGCATCGATCAAATCGAGGCACTGCTACCCTGGAATGTCACATTGCAAGACGTTGTTAACTGACCGCTTACTATAAACGGCCTAGTAGATGTAGAAGATTACGATGGTCCCGAAGGTGATAACGAAGGATGGTTCCTAGGTAACCAACTAAGAACCCGCGGTTCTATTCATTCAGATACTTGGACTGGGAGTGCAAGTGATTTGATTGATATGCACACTGTTGCCATCTTCCCTGTCGGTGGTTGGTGGAAGTATCGGACAGCAGAAGACCGTTGGCAGAACAATGTTAAATTTAGTCTTATTGTTAGCATAGAAACGCCTGATCAAGACATCAACATATACACCGAAGTTGAAAATATGATTAACATCCAGATTGAGGTCTAATCAATTAAACATTCTTAGCAAATCTAAGACGACAAAGAAGATTCCTTCGTCGTCTTAGGTCATCATAAAGAGCATCTGACACTTAACCTAATGGATCCAAGCTAAAAGGACCTCAATATTATTTGCTAGCAGGAGATATGTATTCAGAGCTA
This sequence comes from Amphritea sp. GJ51-11, assembly GCF_055808735.1. Lineage (NCBI taxonomy): Bacteria > Pseudomonadati > Pseudomonadota > Gammaproteobacteria > Oceanospirillales > Oceanospirillaceae > Amphritea > Amphritea sp. GJ51-11. The sequence continues at coordinate 3,506,462 of NZ_CM147881.1, forward strand.
CCTGCAGGTGATCCTCTCTCCCCTTCAGAAATTGAGTTAATACTAGATAGGCGCTCTGATTTCATGCTGTCTGCCACTCGCGCACCCATAACCCCATGCTGGTTTTGCAAGTTCCCAGCGAGCTTTCCGGCAATATCGGAACCAGTATGTGAAGCTAGGTTCTTAGCAGCCTGGGCGACAGTGCCCATCCCTGTAGCGCCCTGAGCCGAGGCTAGTTTAGCAGCTTCCGCTACAGCCAAACCGCCACCAGTAGCTATTTTAGTCCCAGCCGCTGCGCCTGACGCCGCACCGGTCGCAGCGCCTATGAATGCAGATGCTGCACCAGTGGGAGTTAAACCGCCGCCAAAGGCGGAACCATTGATCATTGCAGCAGCAATACCAGGTAAACGGTTAACAAGGATAGCAATAACTATCGATGCGGCCGCAAGTGTGAGGATCTGGTCCTCTGTCAATTCAACGTCTACTTGCCACTGGAACAATGTTCCCCATGCAACAGCGATTAAAAACTGGAGCAACATTAGCTTAACGCCAACACTAAGAGCGTACTTGAAGTAGTTCACGGTAAAATTATTGGTAAAACGAGAAGCCCCAAAGCCCAAGAAAATAATACCCCCGATTGTTACCAAATAGCTTTCAACTAGAATCAATACCATCTCGGCAGCAATCAAACAGAAACAAATCATGATAATTAGAGCTGGAATCAGTAATATCCAAGAAGTCGGCGAAGTAACACCGATCTCAGAGAATATACGACCTGTGATGATCAAGCCCAGCTCAATAATTGCAGATGGATATAGCTGCGTCTGTGCGCCTGATACGGTAGCTGCATCCTGTCCAATCTGACGCAAGCTGGCGATAATATCTCCAGCCCAATCGAAACCGTTTACAACCAACACCCAGAAGAAGCCAATGACCAAGATCGTACGAACGATTGTCCCCAGAGCATTATCCAGCTCATTGCGACCAAGCCCCAAAGTAATACCCACCCAGGTCAGTTCGATCACGGCCAGAATCCAGAATAGACGTGTGGCGTAATCAGTGATTAGAGCTTCCCAGCTCGCCGCTTCAAATCGGAACGAGGTAAGTACGCCATCTAGGATGTTTTCAGAGTTAATCGCGGCTATGGCTTCACTAGGTAGGATTGCAAAAACGAAGATGACCAGCACTGGTATCGATAGAAAATTTCGCATGCTAAAACCCCTTCCCGTCGTTAACGTCTAAGTCGTTTAGACCGTTGGTGAAGTATTTTTTACGGCTCTCGCACTCCTTGTCAGCAAAGCATTGTGCATCGTACTTTTCCTGCTCAATAACCGTAATTTCGCTATTCAAATTGATCTGTGTAATGCCGTAGCCGGCTCCACCTAAAACCACCGTCAAAACGGTATATATAATCACTGTCCTGTTCATGTTTAGAATCCCTGCCCATCATTAACGTCTAGGTCTTTCAGACCGTTGGTGAAGTAGCTTTCACGGATAGCCTGGTCACGATCCTTTTCAGCCTGGATCGATGTTTCAGCCGCTACACTGAGTTGGATTTGAGACATGATTAACTGTCTCAGTTTCTGAATTTGACGTACCTGCTGGGCAGCTATCAAAGAACCGGCCTGTATCGCCTGAAGCCGTCCAGTAGAAGACTGAGATAACAATTCAATCTGCTGGAGAGTGCTGTTTTCATCTACGAACTGTTCAGACTGCAAGCCAGCGGCACGTAGAGCCGAGCGGATCGAATCCCGGTTGGTTTCAGACCAGTCACGATATTCAGATTTGAAGTTAGCACGGTTGTAGTCTCGGACCAGGTGATCGTCATACGACCGAAACTTAGCCTGGAACTGAGAATCTAGGTTGGTTCCGGAGTAGGCCAAAGCTTCGCCGGTCTGCACAATGCTCGCTAGCTGCTGCAAATGCTGGGTTGCATTACCCCAGATATGGTTAGGCAGGTTAAGCGTGTTCTGAACCATGTTGTTGTACTGGTTCACAAGCTGCTGATACTGCTGGATTTGGTTATGAATCTGCGTTAACTGGTGAGAAACTTGCCTAGTTTCCTGGCTAAGCATTGCCCCCAACTCAGCGTTATTTGCGATCTGAGTTATCTCAGTCGCACCGCCAGTTAAACCGCCACCTCCGGCATAGGTCCAGAAAGATAAGAGACAAAGGATCAGTAAAAAAATCCTCTTTTGAACAGAGTTAATCATTAATCTGTCCTCCCTCTTTCTAAAATACCACCCTCTGAATATCTGCAAATCAGAGCAGTTTTGTTTTCTATTGAATCTACTAAAGCTTTGATCCGCTTCAACGAATCGAACAACTCAGGGGTTCTAATAGGCTGCTGTCCAACCAGTTGTGATGATTGAAATCCAGCCTGACGCGCCAGATTATCGAAATTTTTAAAGAGCAATGATTGAAGCTCTTTAGACTCTCTCTCTACGAAAGGGAGCGATACAACGTTATCCATATACACCATCCTTATGATTTCTTGAGTTACTTCGAGAAGGGAGGAGCTATTCCGGTAAAATTCGCTCCATAAAATATTGCTGAATTTTCTCTGCTGAATGCCTCAACGTTTCGGCTGTCAGAATCACATATCCGGCTGTAACATCATCCCTACCAGTTGCATGATTCATTAGCCTTTTGAGCTTATAGCTTCCAATATCCAGGTGTTCTGCAGAGGTTGCGAATGTTCTACGCAAATCATGGAAGTCACAGCTAGTAGATGAAAGCAGCTTGACCTTAGCTACAACTTTTTTTGGTTCCCTGATCTGCCCATAAGAATTCTCGGCAGCGAATACATACATAGATCCAAAAGCCTTAGATTGTCGTGAGAAAATATCTTGGATCGTATCTGTAATTGGGAGCTCTAAAGGCAAACCATTTTTAGTGTCCATTACAGTAAAAATTTTTGCTCTCTCATCTACATTTCTCCATTGGAGATTGAAAACCTCACCCCGCCTTAAACCTGTAAAGAGAGCAAACAGCATCGCGTCACATATTGACTTCCCTGTTGGTGTCTCGGTAGCTTTCACAGACTGTAGAGCGCGGTAGAAAAGTGGCAATTCACCTGGACGTAGATGTGTTTGTCTACGCCTGACGTTGTTCCATTGCTTACGATGGGAAAGGATTTCAACTGGATTTTCAGAGAAGATTGAACTGCCATCCTGATAGCAGTATTCATACTTTGCGAAATTGAACAAAGCTCGCAAAACTCTCATGGTGAGATCTGCTTGTGCTTTAGATCCTATTTTCGAGTGAATATCAGCAACAGTTTTGCGATCTATAGTTTTTAGGGGCCTATTCAGCTGACGAGCCAAGTGATTTCTTACAACACCTTGATACCCCGTCAACGTTGTTTTCTTAAGACTTCTGGCTTTTTTATAAGCCTCAAAAACCTCAAGTAAAGTAATCTCGGCTAAAGCGTCTACGCGCCTTTTTTCATTAGGGTTCACACCGCCACATAGGTCGGCTAAGTGCTGAAGCGCTAAAGATCTTGCTTTCACTGGAGTTAATACTGGATATTTTCCCAAAGTCACACGAACTGGATGGCCGCCAGAGATACGCTTGAATACAGAAAAGCTTTTGATACCCTTTGGAGTAACACGAAGACGCAGCTCCGGTATCTTATCGTCACGATATTCGATACGGCTTTCAGGAAGTGGCAAGCTTTCTATAGCCTGCTTAGTGAAGTTGAATTGTCTAGTCACACATTCTCCGGGGTCACACTAGGGTTACATCACATGAAGATTTCATATTACTGAGAATGATCTCAAAGTACATACAAAACCTTATATATCAATAACTTAGTTACATAGCGTTATACTATGTGACACCGAATTATATGTTTATTTTTGACTCATAATCGATCGGTCGCAGGTTCAAGTCCTGCAAGGCCCACCACCTCCCATAAATATTCAACAGAAAAAGCTCGACTCAACTCTCTAATAGAGATGTATCGGTCGCAGGTTCAAGTCCTGCAAGGCCCACCACCTTCTACGAATACTCAATGGAAAGAGCTCGACTCAACTCTCTAATAGAGATGTATCGGTCGCAGGTTCAAGTCCTGCAAGGCCCACCACCTTCTACGAATACTCAATGGAAAGAGCTCGACTCAACTCTCTAATAGAGATGTATCGGTCGCAGGTTCAAGTCCTGCAAGGCCCACCACCTTCTACGAATACTCAATGGAAAGAGCTCGACTCAACTCTCTAATAGAGATGTATCGGTCGCAGGTTCAAGTCCTGCAAGGCCCACCACCTTCTACGAATACTCAATGGAAAGAGCTCGACTCAACATCTCTAGTAGAGATGTATCGGTCGCAGGTTCAAGTCCTGCAAGGCCCACCACCTCCCATAAATATTCAATAGAAAAAGCTCGACTCAACTCTCTAATAGAGATGTATCGGTCGCAGGTTCAAGTCCTGCAAGGCCCACCACCTTCTACGAATACTCAATGGAAAGAGCTCGACTCAACTCTCTAGTAGAGATGTATCGGTCGCAGGTTCAAGTCCTGCAAGGCCCACCACCTCCCATAAATATTCAATAGAAAAAGCTCGACTCAACTCTCTAATAGAGATGTATCGGTCGCAGGTTCAAGCCCTGCAAGGCCCACCACCTTCTACGAATACTCAATGGAAAGAGCTCGACTCAACTCTCTAATAGAGATGTATCGGTCGCAGGTTCAAGCCCTGCAAGGCCCACCACCTCCCATAAATATCCAATAGAAAAAGCTCGACTCAACTCTCTAATAGAGATGTATCGGTCGCAGGTTCAAGTCCTGCAAGGCCCACCACCTTCTACGAATACTCAATGGAAAGAGCTCGACTCAACTCTCTAGTAGAGATGTATCGGTCGCAGGTTCAAGCCCTACAAGGCCCACCACCTCCCATAAATATTCGTAAGCGGTCAGTTAACAACGTCTTGCAATGTGACATTCCAGGGTAGCAGTGCCTCGATTTGATCGATGCTTTTCGCTTTAGGCAGTTGCCCAAAGATATGGCGTAGGTATTGGTAAGGCTCCAGTTGATTGGCTTTCGCCGTTTCGATCAGGCTGTAGAGGTTGGCGCTGGACTTAGCACCCAGAACCGTGGCGCTGAAGAGCCAGTTTTTACGGCCGACCACGAAGGGACGGATCGCATTTTCTGCCGGATTATTATCAATGGCCAGGCGACCGTCTTTCGTGTAAACGGTGAGCTTATCCCAGTTTTTATCTAGATATGCCAGCGCTTTGCCGAGTACCCCCTTGGGTAACGTGCTGTACAAGGTATTATCCAGCCAGGCTCGGATCTTCTGAAGCTGCGGTACTGCCTCCTGTTGCCGGGTTTGATACCTTATTTCTGTACTTTCGGCTTTGATCTTTTTCTCGATGGCGTACAGTTTGCTAATCAAGCTGACGGCCATATGGGCTTTGCCCACTTTTTTATTTTTGCTGGCAGTCGCTTTCTGTACATCGATAAATTTGCGACGCACGTGCGCCCAGCACCCCAGCTGCGTGATAACCCCGTCCGAGCCCACGGCGTTGTAGCCGGCGTAATCGTCGGTTTGCAGGTAACCTTCATATCCCGCCAGTAACTGACAGGCGACCTCACCTTTACGGCTGTCCGCATAATGAAAGAGTCGTACCGGTTGCGTGGGTGGCCCGCCGACCCGCACCCACATGTAGGATTTACTGGAGGCCTCTTTATCAGGTTCTTTTAAAACCTGAACACTGGTTTCGTCGCAGTGCAGTACCGGATAGGCCAGCATCTTATCTTCTAATAAATTAAGCAATGGCTGGATCAGTTCACCTGCCTTGATCATCCAACTGGCCAGAGTGTTGCGAGGAATCTCAATACCGGAACGATTCAGTACCGCTTCCTGGCGATACAATGGCAATGCATCTTGGTATTTGCCGGTCGCAATATGAGCCAATAATCCGGGGCTGGCGTTACTTTTGGGGATGGGCTGTGGCGGCAGCGGCGCGGTTTTGACGCCGTCTTCACAGGCTGGACAAGCGTATTTTTTGCGCACGTTGACTAGTACCCGGATCTGCGCCGGAATGATGTCTAGTTGTTCACTGGTCGTTTCGCCGATCTCGGTGCGTTCATGACCGCAGGGACACTGCTTTTCAGGCTCGGACAGATCATGCTCAATACGCACGCGAGGCAGTTCCGCTGGCAGCGGTTTACGGCCGGGCTTGGCTTTTGGTGTTTTGGATTCGGTGTGCGCTGGCTCCACCTCATCTTCAGCAAGGTACGCCTCAACCACGACCGACAGCTCGGCTTCGTTGAACATGTCGTGCTGGTCGGGAGACTTTTCGCTACTGGCACCAAACTTCTTCAGTTTTTGCAGCCGCAGAGACTCTTCAAGCGCGGCGATGCGATTCGCCTGCTGCTCAATGATCTTTTTTAACGCCTCAAGGTCGTTTGGAAATTGTGTATTTACCGCGCTCATAGCGCGGATTTTAACATTGAATGCTCAGCTTACCGAGTCAAAATACAGGGGCTGATGAGGGCGATTGTTAAAAATATCGAAGCCATCTAATAGCCAGTTTAGCTCCTGACCGGTGAGGCTGAGTGTGTCTTCAGACTTGGGCCAGCGGAAACGCTGCTTCTCCAACCGCTTGTACCAGACGATAAAACCATTACGCTCCCAGCACAGCAGTTTAATTTTGTCGCGACCACGATTGCAGAACACAAACAGCGCATCCCTGCTGGGAGACAGCATCATTTCCTGCTCAACCAGCACGGACAGACCATCAATAGACTTACGCATGTCGACCGGTTCGGCATACAGGTAGACCTGCATACTGTCTGCGGGGCGAAGCATCAGTAGTCCTCCAGAGCGGCTCGACTCAGTAACGGTAATACATCGGCCAGAGTATGAACGGGCACTTCCAGGCGGATGCCATTAGGCAATGATACTCTGGCCTGTACATTTGGCTCCAGATCGACCGGTATGAATTTATGGCTGCGCTGGGTTTTACTCAAGCGGGTACGCCAATAGCCGAAGTTAGCGAGTTTCAGTCCGTGTTGCTTGCAATAGGCTGTCTGTGATTGTCCACTTCCTTGCCAACAGTCGATATGATTTTGCCAAAAAGTGCGTTTTTGTTCGGTCGTCATGGCGTTGCCCTCTGCTTACTGTGAGGGTGCAGGTTAGCGGGTAAGTCGCAAAGTTATTAGATGGGGTTTATTGATCGCTTACAAATATTCAACAGAAAAAGCTCGACTCAACTCGCTAATAGAGATGTATCGGTCGCAGGTTCAAGTCCTGCAAGGCCCACCATCTCCCATAAATATTCAATAGAAAGAGCTCGACTCAACTCGCTAATAGAGATGTATCGGTCGCAGGCTCAAGCCCTGCAAGGCCCACCACCTTCTACGAATACTCAATGGAAAGAGCTCGACTCAACTCGCTAATAGAGATGTATCGGTCGCAGGTTCAAGTCCTGCAAGGCCCACCACCTTCTACGAATACTCAATGGAAAGAGCTCGACTCAACTCTCTAATAGAGATGTATCGGTCGCAGGCTCAAGCCCTGCAAGGCCCACCACCTCCCATAAATATTCAATAGAAAAAGCTCGACTCAACTCTCTAATAGAGATGTATCGGTCGCAGGTACAAGTTCTGTAAAGCCGCCTTATTCCTATTATTAAATTAAAAAGCCTAACTCATACTGCACGCACAATAACCTGTAGCGAGCGAAGCGTTGTCGCGATTTCTACCCCAGTAAACAAAGGCTTTAGTCATATAAAGTTAAACTTTTCATCGGATAACAACAAACTGCAAACCCGGTATTTAAGTACTGCAACATATAAATGGCGGATTAGGCTTAACAGCATTCTATGAGTTTAAGACCGAACTATCTGATGCTATAGAGGAATGCATAGGGTCGACTATTGCGTGTTGCGGATCATAACCACTGACAGCTTCCAGCAGAAGCTGACGGACTTTGAAGTAATCGTAATGATCTAGAGAGTCCATCATGTTGACGAGTATTGGCTTAAGCTCGGACCATTCAAGCATCGCTTCTTCCGCCCGCATAATCATGGGATGCTCGGTTGCTTGCACATCATCCCCGATTAATAACTCTTCATAGAGTTTCTCGCCGTCACGCAGCCCAGTATAAATAATTTCAATATCACCATCCGGATTGTGCATATCTTTCACAGATAAACCCGCCAGATTAATCATCTGCTTAGCAAGATTTTTTATCTTGACTGGCTTACCCATATCTAAGACAAACACATCACCGGAAGCGCCCATTGAGCCCGCCTGTATCACCAAAGAGGAGGCTTCAGGTATCGTCATAAAATAACGGGTAATCTCCGGGTGAGTCACCGTTACCGGCCCACCCTCACTAATCTGCTGGCGAAACAGCGGAATCACCGAGCCTGAAGACCCTAAGACATTACCGAATCGCACCATAGCAAAACGCAAGCCACAACCTTGCTCTCGTTTGCTCAACGCCTGTAAGACCAGCTCAGCAAAACGCTTACTGGCCCCCATCACATTCGTTGGCCGCACCGCTTTATCGGTAGAAATCAACACAAAGTTATCAACACCACAAGCAATCGCCGACTCTGCAGCGTTCCAGGTACCTATCAGATTGTTACGTACACCGGCCACCACGTTAGCCTCGACTAACGGCACATGCTTATAAGCGGCGGCATGATAAATAGTGTTAACAGCATATTGGCGAATCACCCGTTTGAGGTAAGCCAAGTCAAGCACCGAACCTAACACCGGTACCAGTTTAATCGATTTCTCGCCATCCAGATTAGACAAAAACTTCTGTAACTCTTGCTCGATACAATAAAGCGCAAACTCTGATTGCTCATAGAGAATTAAAGTAGAGGGTCGCTGATTAATAATCTGACGACAAAGTTCTGAACCAATAGACCCGCCAGCCCCTGTTACCATAACACTCCGGCCTAGAATACAGGCATCAAGTAACGCCTTATCGGGTTGCACTTCTTCACGTCCTAGGAGATCGGCTATATCAACCTCACGAACATCACTCATGCTCACTTTGCCACCGGCAATATCAGACAAAGCCGGCAGGGTTAGCACCCTCAGTTGAAAAACACTTAACGAATCAACAATCGCTTTCCGGCGAAAACGGGACACCGAAGGAATCGCTAACAAAACCGAATCAATATCATAGCGCTCAATAAGCCCAGCAATATCGGTCGGACCATAAACCCTTAAATCATTAATATCCATGCCGTTAAGGGTTGGATCATCATCAATAAAAGCGATCGCTGAAAACTCACCCGACTCACCCAAGGCTGTCGCCAGCTGCCTACCCGCAGAACCAGCGCCATAAATCAGCACACGATCGGCATGTTGCTGCGCTTTACTATCGCCACCCGGAAATTGGTGAAGAATAACCCAGCGGGCAAACATTCGACTACCGCCAATCACTAATACTGCGACCAAACAGAAGATTAAAATAACCGATCGAGGGGTATTATATTCCAGCGCCATCATATAAACGCCAACAGCCCAAACCAGCACCGATAACGACACAGCCTTAATAACCGTCCACTGGGCACGATAACCAATGTAACGAATGATGGCCCGATACATACCCATCTTAATGAAAATGGGAATCGCAATAACTGGCGCTAGAAGGTACGCAGGCCAGTGCACGAAATTAACAGCGGTCCAGTCGCCATAACGCAGCGCATAACTGAACCAGCAGCAAATAGGTAAAACTAATAAATCAAATAAAACAAAAACGGCTTTTTTTGCTTTCGCGTAGAATTGAGTAATAGTTGCAACACAATTAATCCCTAAATTGTGAAATCATCGGACGCGATCACCCGAGCCTTGCCCTAACAACGTCAGCAAGAGATAACGAAAATAATCCTTCAATGATAACGTCTTAATCATACGAGCATCCCATTCAGCCAAGCGCTCAGGGGTCGACATATCAATTTCATTAACTTGAGCAAGCCCAGTTACACCGGGCCGAACATTATAGATACCCAACTTATCCCGTGCTTCTGTTAACACATCCTGATTAAACAATCCGGGCCTAGGCCCTACCAAACTCATATCTCCGACCAGCACATTCCACAGTTGAGGTAATTCATCAAGTTTGGTACGTCGTAAAAAATGACCAAAGCGGGTAATAGAGGCTCTGTCCGCAAGATGCGTTGCAACTGAGGCTGTATTCGTTTGCATAGTCCTAAACTTGAAAAGAGTAAAAGGCTGTTTATAGCGCCCGACACGCTGCTGGCAAAAAATTGGTGAGCCTGTATCAAAGAAACCAACCAACATTAACCCCAACAGTAATGGAAGTCCAAAAGTTAACCCTATCAACGCAAAAACAATATCAAAAAAACGAATCACTTATCACGCCCCGTATCAAAACACCGCCGAAGCCCCTCTTCCACTGAAATTGGAGGACTCCATCCAAGCATATCACGGGTTTTACTGATATCTACCTGCAAAGAATCTAACAAGCGATCCGCAATGTCTTTTTTTCCTAATAGCCTAGCAGCAAAACGCAACCAACTCTCTGGCACAGGAAAAAGCCGACTAGGCTTACCCATGGCGACAGCTATTCCTCGCAAAAGCTCAGATGTCGACAGATCTTCACCGTCACCAGCTAAAAAAACCTCATTAGCCGCCGCAGGATGATCGATGCAAGTCACAATCAGATCAACCAAATTATCAAGCGCCACGAATGAACGTTTATTGTGGATAGCACCTAGAGGCAAGGGAATGCCTTTTTCAACTAACTGGATCATCCTCAAAAAATTAGCCTTAACACCGGGGCCATACACTAAGGGTGGACGAATGATGACCACCTCCATATTAGTGTCTGCCCCTAACTGCATCAAACCTAATTCAGCAAGCCATTTTGACCTAGCATAGGGCCCTATAGGGTTAAACTGATCATTGGCCTTAAAAGGCTTATCGACAGCAGTAGACTCACCTAGCACCTTTACGGTACTGATAAAAATAAATCGTTTAACACCGGCGGATGCCGCTTGACGAGCCAAGTTAAGTGTACCCTTGGCATTCACATCACTGTAATGCTCAATCGAATTAGCATCATTCTCGTTGATCACATGCGCAATAGCCGCGGTATGTATAACAGCATCAACATCCTGAACCGCTGCTTGCCAATCAGTATTCGCACCCATATTACCGACATTAACCACCGAGCCACCAAAAGAAACTAACGCTGTACTACCCCGTGAAGAAATGACAACATCACAACCCAAAGCTGATAAACGAAATACCAAATTTGAGCCAAGAAAGCCAGTAGCACCGGTGACTAAAAGCTTCATGTCTTCCTTACTCCAAGAATAAGAGTTATCAATAACACCATAACAACATATAAGCGTTCAACAGGTTTTCGACGAAGTTCATTACTTTGCAACAACAAACAGAAAACATCTCTTCGGGAAAATAGATTATATTTTGTAAATTCGGCATTTGAAGGCAAAATATCTATCAATTGATTGACTTGAGTAACACCATCAAAAAAAACATATTTAGCGCGCTTAAATAAAGAGGAAAATGTTGTATTGACGCCCACCTGATTATTTTCATGCTGCCTGTAATCCAGACAAGGCACAGAATCGATGAGCCACGAATATCCTTGAGATCGAGCAAAAGCATACAGCAGCCAATCATGTAAAATCACATTGTTAGTCGCAGGGGTTTTACGTAAGAAATCTTGAAAATCAGCTGCAAGCTTTTGATTCATAACGTAAGTACAGCCAGGCCCAGCGGCTTCAAAAAAGTAATCAAGTTTTCGCTGAGGTTGTGCTTTATCAATTAATCGACGTCGACCGTCAGCCCAGAAAGCGACAACATTACTTGAATAGGCATCAAAATTCTTTGACTTTATACTTTGGATTGCTCTAGAGAGTTTGTCTGGATACCAGATATCATCCTGATCAGACAAAGCAATATAATCAAATTCCTTAAAATCTACATCTCTAAATAGCCTAAAAAATTCTTTGCAGCTCCACCAAACTTTTCGCCATAGGGTAGGACTATAACATTATCTCTTTCACTTTCTAGCTGACGACACCATTGATAAGTTTCATCCTGCGATAAGTCAACACTGATAAATATCATAGCGTTAACATCAACTTGATTAACAATCGACTCAACCTGCTCTTTAATGTAGTCAAAACCATTATAGGCAGCTAATAAAATTGCACAACTGTTATATTCCAAAAATCTTCCTCAACAACTAAATAAAAAGCCACCTACCTATTCAATAAATAAACTTCCTTAATAAAATCTTTACTTCCAAAAAAAATGCTTTATTAATGAAAATAAAAAAAGAAAGGGAACCATAAGATATAAAGAATATTTAACTCTAGATACTCTCAAGTACATTTTCATTTCACCTAGCCTCATCTTAAATCGAGCATGACTTAGCCCCCCGGCCGTTAGAGAAGGTCTTCCAAGCACAACCAAAGGCAAAGATAAAAAATAAACAGGAACGTATAAGGAAGTACGCATCCACAACTCATGGTCTTCAGAATATCGCAATGTTTCATCAAAATAAAAAAAAGCGGACTTCTTAACAACAACAGAAGGTGTAACTGAAAAGTTTTTTAATAAAATACTACATGAAGCAATACGCTTATTATCGCATTTACAATCCAGAAAATCATAATTGAAATTATCAAAAAGTGTAAATTCATGACCTAAAATCAATATACCATTTCCCACCATTTCTCTAATTACTATCTCTAGCTTTTGCGGATGCCAAAAATCATCAGAATCTAAAAATGCTATATATTCGCCAGTAGCATTTTTTACTCCAATATTTCTTGCAACAGAAACACCTTTATTTACTTGCGATATCATATTAATGGTACGTTTAAAGTAATAATTCCGACTAATATCTTGAACAATCAAAGATGTTGAATCATATGACCCATCATCAACGACAATAATTTCAATTTCATCTTGATATGTTTGCAAAACAACGGACTCAATACATTCAAGAATAGAATATTCAGAATTATAAGCAGGAATAACAACTGAAACTTTCATAAGCTAAAACCACTATAACTTTTTATAATTTTTAAGCAAACGAGCAATAAAAATAAAAATACTAATAAATCTCTTTTTAGTTTCCATTTGTATTCTGAAGTTTTCGGTAAGAGACCCTAATAAATCTTTTGAACTAACACCCGAAGTAGAAAATTCACCAGCAACGAAGTCAGCTCTATTTACCTCTCCTCCATTTTCAACTACTGTCTTTATAAATAAATGATCAGCCGCGATGGGTAGTCGATTTGAATAAAAACCAAACCGATCATGCAGTGATTTTTTAAAAACGGACCCAACAGCATGACCTGACACATATGCACATTGATTATTCACCAAAGGAAAACCATTTTTTGGCCTTACCATTTTACCATTAACATCAATCATCGCGGCAATAATATCCGCATTACTCTTTTCAATTTCAATCAAATATTTTTCTACGGCATCTCGATATAAAATATCATCAGCGCCAACAACTAAATAATAATCATTAGAAATCAAACCAATACCTTTATTAAGCGCATCATAAATACCAAAATCCTTTTCAGAAATAAATTTCATATTGAGCGACTTAATATCGTTCAAATATTCCACAGTTCCATCAGATGAGTTTCCATCAACCACAATCCATTCAAAATCTTTTGACGTTTGTTCCTCTAAACTTGAAACAAGCTTTGGAAGAAATCCTAATGCATTATAGGTTACAGTAATAACTGAGAGCATCACAAAAAACCCAAAACCAAATAAAAATCACTTATATAACAGAAAAAACTTTCAAAAAACAATATCAATATATAAAATAAACAAAAACTATCAGCTTTTATCTAAAATCATATTGTAAAGTTCATGATATTTCTTCGATATAATCCCATTATCAAAACTAGATACCGACTTCTGTCGGGCATTATCACTAAGCGTTAGCCAGTTTGGGTTTTTTGCAACCCACTCAATGCCTACTGCTAAATCCTCTACATCATATGGATAGGCTTTATAACCATTAATCTTATGATCAACAATATCTTTTGGTCCTGTTGCATCGAAGCAAACAACAGGTATACCACACGCCATCGCCTCTGCAATTGTCTTTCCAAATGCCTCCATAATACTTGGAGCAACAAAAACATCAGCCACAGAATATATTAACCTCAATGTTAGTATATCGTTAATAAACCCTAAACTTTTAAACTCAAATTCAATTTTATTTTCTATTTCACAAGAAACACTACCAAAAAAACAAACAAAGTATTCATCAGAGTTAAGGTACTGCAATGCTTCCAACGCTTTAGATATACCTTTATAATAATCATCAAGAGACTGAGCACCTAATAATAATATTTTTTTATTTGTTTTTATTCCAATAATTGACTTACCCATCTCTTTTTCAACAGCAAAAAAATCATTGGTATCAATATTATTTGATATAGTTCTTACATCAAAACCGGAGAAAACATAACTATTCTTTGCTTGATCACTTATCCATTCACTTATACCTACTACTTTTATACTTTTAGGTAAGTATTTCTTCTTTCTTGCAATTATATAACTTGATAAATCATATTTTCTAGTTGAACCAAGCTGAGGGCATGCGCCACACCCATCAATATATTTATCACAACCCATTGAATAATGACACCCTCCAGTCATAGGCCACATGTCACGCAGAGTCCACACGATAGGTTTTTTTATTTTCTTTAATATTTTAACATTCACAAAACCAGCATTTATCCAGTGTAAATGGATAATATCAGCCTTTCTATACTCCTTAGTATTTGTAAAATCATAGCCTAGAACCCCAACACTAAAGATAGTACTCGGCTTTTTCCTATAAAATCTAGTAGGAAAACCATCTAACTTAGCACGTAACAAGGCTAAAAACTTTTCAAATTCATTTTCGGAAATTGATTTAATGAAAGGTTTATCCTCTAACAATTCACTCGTGATCAATATTTGTGATTCTATACCCTCACGAATTAAACCCAGATGTAATGAATACGCCCCTTTAGCAGCCCCTCCGGACAAGTTCCCAGCTACTAAGTGCAATACATTCATAATCATCTCCTACTGTTAAAATATATAAAACCCCACTTTAAAATAAATTATATAACACAATCACTTTTTACCTAACATAACCCCTTTACCACTCATACAAGATACCAGTAGTGTAATCGAATCAGCCCAAAAAAGTTCAAGTAAAAAACAAATGACACATATAATATACGTTTTCACTTATAAAAAAAGCCACAGAACCACTATAATAACGCCACAAATCCATTAACAATGATCACAATGCCTAAATTTTGCTCATCAACCCTCAATTGGTTGTCAGACACACCGACATCTCCGTTATTTGAAGACATCTACTTCTCCATCGATGATGGCTTGGCCGAAACCAAGCACGTGTTTCACGATAGCAACCAACTCACCGAACGCTTTGCGACAGCTAATACCTTCACGATCGGCGAAACGGGCTTCGGTACGGGGCTTAACTTTCTTGCCACTTGGAAGCTGTTTAACGAACAATCCGCGGCTGACGCCAAGCTACATTTCATCAGTGTTGAGAAATATCCCATCACTAAGAATGATCTGGTAAAAGCCCTCGCCCTATGGCCAGAGCTTAGCATGTTCTCTGAGCAACTGATTGTCCAGTATCCATGTCATTCACCGGGATTTCATCAACTTTTTTGATGACGATCGTATTACGCTGACCTTGATGCTGGGTGATGCGGTTGATTGTTATCGTCAGCTCGACGCTCAAGTAGATGCCTGGTTCCTTGATGGTTTTACGCCAGCAAAAAATCCAGAGATGTGGTGCCCTGAACTATTTCAGCAACTCGGTCGGCTCAGTAAACCTGAGACAACCTTTTCCACCTTTACTTGTGCAGGCGTAGTTAAGCGCGGTATGCGAGATGTGGGATTTACGGTAAAAAAAGTAACCGGCTTTGGTCGTAAACGAGAGATGTTCGTGGGCACTTTTACCGCAGACAAACCTGATTCACATCCGCCGGAAAGCCCTGCATGGGCGCGATTGCCACTAAAACACAGCAGTGAGAAAACCGCTATCGTGATCGGTGCAGGTATCGCGGGCTGCTCAACGGCCCATTCATTAGCTAAGCGTGGCTGGAAAGTGACCCTTGTGGATAAGAATTCACAGATTGCCGCTGAAGGCTCAGGCAATCATCAAGGTGCTCTGTATGCAAAGCTGCCGATTGAGCCAATCCCAACCAGCCGTATCCATCTATCAGGCTTTCTGTATAGCAGTCATTTTCTGACGCAGAACCTAGCTAATCGCAACGATATCTGGTCACCCTGCGGTTTATTACAGCTAGCCGCTCATGAGAAAGAACAGGCCAAGCATCAGAAACTGACTGAGTCCGGTAACTACCCTAACTCCGTGGTTCGCTATGTCGAGCAGCGGGAAGCGTCTGATATTGCGGGCACCGCTGTGAGTAACAGTGGTTTGTTTTTTCCTGAAGCCGGCTGGGTGACGCCACCACTGCTGTGTCAGTGGTTATGCGAGCACCCAAACATCACGGTCATGACTAACACCCAGATCAATCGACTTGTACGGGATGATCATCAATGGCATTGCTATACCCAACATGGACAAGCACTATCAGCAGCGGTGACCGTTATCGCCTCCGCTGCCGACAGCGTCTATTTCGAGCAAACTAACCATCTGCCGGTACAAAATATCCGTGGGCAGGTATCTATCACCCATGAACACTCCGGTTTGCCCGCTCTCAAGACCGTCCTATGTAGCGAAGGCTATATTTCACCCCCTCAAGAGGGCCGCTATTGCTTTGGTGCAACCTTCGATCTTAAAGATGCAGCAACGGATATCCGCGAATCAGGCCACCAGCATAATCTTGAAAAAATCTCGAACATGGCTCCCCACCTCGGCACAGCACTGACGCAATATCATAGCCAAAATACCTTAAACGGCCGTGTCGGTTTCCGTTGTGCCTCACCCGACAAACTGCCGATCGTTGGCCCAGCTCCAATCTATAGCGCTTTCATAGAGGATTATGCTCGGCTACGGCACGATGCAAAAAACCTAATTGATACAGCACCTCAACACCATCAGGGACTCTTTGTTAACCTTGCTCATGGATCTAAAGGGCTTATTAGTTGTCCTATTAGTGGAGAGCTTATCGCTGCGATGCTTGAAAACGAACCGTTACCGCTGGAAAAAGAGCTAATCGATAAACTCAATCCGGCAAGGTTCATCATCAAGAATTTGATCAGACGGGCGATATAGTACTTATCATTCAGTTATGGCAGTAGTGAATCGTTATGGCATTGGTTATTTACGATCAGGGTTATCGTATCAAGACACCGGTTAAATCATTATTTATGCCTGGCGGCGTAGAGCAGACGGGTGCGTCAGCAAATACAGCACCCGCCGGCGGTGAACGAGACCATGAAAAAGAGATGGTCGACCAAGCCCAGCATCATGAAACCAGCCCCAGCATCCAGGGAAATGCTCGCAAAGCGGCCTCTGCTTATAGCCAAACCGGCGGCGATGACGCTAACTTAGTCAAGCCGCGCTCCTATATTCCGGCTTCACTGGTCATGTCATACCCGATACAGACCGTACTGGAAGGCAGTAAAATTCAATCAACCTTATACAAAATGAAACAGTATTCCATCAGCCATCTACTGGTGCTCTCCGGTACGGGTCGATTGATGGGAATCGTCACCGAAAAGCTACTGTTACAATATCTTAGCTATCAAGGGGCTCAACCACATAGTATCGAAGACACCATTGATCGCTGCTATTCAAAACAAGTCATCACTGCGACACCAGACACGAATATCCGACAATTAGCTGTCAGCTGTGTCGAACATCAGCTTAGCTGTATTCCAGTTGTCGATGAAAACGGTAACCTGAAAGGGATCATCACCCGCACGGATTTATTACAATCGCTCATCAATAACGAGTGGTTAGATAGCCGTTAAACACGCGGCTATATTAAGGTTTACGGTGGGGTAGCACGCTTTCTTCGCTGAGATTGATGGTATCCTTTTGCCCGCCAAATAAGCCTGCCAAAAAAGCAAAGACCTTTTGTACCCCACGCCAGATTTTCGGCAACAACCAGATAACTAATGCAATAAACAGCACCAAGCCAACAAGAAACGCAATCGGATAGTTCAGTGCCGCCCATAAGCCACCAAAGACGGCTAAGTCTTCAGTAATAGAGGCCGTCCAGTTAGTAACCGGTTCGGGAGAGGTATTGATCATCACCCGTCCACCCGCTTTAAGAGCGTGACTGGTCGCCGACAATGAGCCACCGACTAAGGCGGCGGCGACAATCACCGCTTCATTCATATCGCCCATCGCACCAGCAGCCAACGCGGCTCCTGCAGGGATACGAATAAAGGTATGTAGGGCATCCCACCCCGTATCAACACCGGGGATCTTATCAGCAAAAAATTCAACACAATACATAAAGCCTGCAGCCATCAGCACCATAGGATCAGCAATAATTTCCAATCCACTAGGCAACTGAAAATGCCCCATGTTCGCCGCTAAGCCAAGCATTAAAATGGTGGCGTAAAGGTTGATACCACTCGCCCAGCCGACACCCATGGTTAACGCAATTAAGGCAGTAATCTGTTCTAACTGATCCATCATAATACCCCGTTCAACTATAAAAGTTCACGAGCCACTATATTGCACAGGCCTGTACTCTGACTGAACAAAACGACGGCTTCACCGTTTCTCAGTTTAGCCCGAACCTGCTCTATGCGCGTATCAAGTGAAGTTTCGCTAAAACCATAATCAGTACCATCACGGGTGACAAACTCTTTAATCAGACTAGTTAGCGTATCGGGTTGCAGTTGTTCCCACGGAATAATCATCGTTACCAAGGCCAACGAAAAAAGCTATCGGCACGTTCACTGATACGCGGACATGACTTAAGATCTTCCCGGTATTGTGTAGCCCGTTGCTCAACAGCATCCGCCTGTTCAAGTAATAGCTGATCAGGATGATACTCCAAGCGTCGCAAGCCACCATGGCCGATTCTTGAGGCGATATAAAGCTCACCTGCTTGGTTCATCGTCAGATCATTACGCTGGCTGGCCATCTGCGCATGCCAACCGAGAAAATCTAGCGCAGTGGTGATATCGGCCACCGATGCATCCCAGTTTTCACTCGCCAAACGATACTCTTCCCAGTCGGTATAAGAGGGTTTGATATATTCGCTCGCCTGCGTACCCACCGGCATATTTAGCTCGGCCAAGGCAATGTGCAACGGTAGACCCCAGTGGTTTTCAGTGGCAACGGCGGCATCGAGCCAATCGTTATTCTGATATAACCCACGACAAAAGAGATTATCCGGTTTTACAAATCGCTCAGGCACCACCTGAGCAATATCACTACAGCCTTGCAAAAGCAAAATACTCAGTAAACATACGGGTACTGATCTGTAAAACCTCAACCTATGCATCTGTCGTCCCTCTTAGTCGTTGTATTCCGCCAGTAACGCCATTAACTGCGTTTCGTCCATAACGGGCACATTCAGCTCTTCTGCTTTCTGTAACTTGGAACCCGCGCCTGGGCCAGCCACCACACAATCGGTTTTTTTCGATACGCTACCGGCCACTTTTGCCCCCAGTGCCAATAACTGTTTTTTAGCTTCAGTACGAGGCATCTGCTCCAGCGTGCCAGTGAGCACCCATGTTTGCCCGGCTAAGGGTTGCGCATTCTGATCCACCTCAACATCCTGCCAGTGAACCCCTGCAGCCCGTAGCGCTTCAATGACTTCACGGTTATGTACTTGATGAAAAAAGCTCACAATATATTGCGCCATCACCGGCCCAATATCCGGTGTTGCTTGTAGCTCTTCTTCGCTTGCCGCCATCACCGCTTCAAGAGAACCAAACTGCATCGCCAAGGTTCGCGCAGTCGCTTCACCGACCTCACGGATACCCAACGCATAGATAAAATAAGCCAGTTCCGTCGCCTTACTGTTATCAATACTCTGTAATAGCTTAGTGGCTGACTTATCGCCCATCCGCTCCATACTGGCGAGTTGTAAGTGACCCAAGCGATAGAGGTCTGCGGGGCTATGCACCAACTCCTTTTCGACTAAACCATCGATCAGCTTTTCACCCAGCCCATCAATGTCCATCGCCTTACGGGACACATAATGCTTTAACGCTTCTTTACGCTGCGCGGCGCAGCTCAGACCTCCCGAACAACGTGCCACCGCCTCACTCTCTACCCGAATAATTTCAGAATCGCACACTGGACAACGCTCTGGCAACTGCACTGCCACCGTTGTAGCCGGGCGGCGCTCTAAGACCACCGAAACAACCTGCGGAATCACGTCTCCAGCGCGGCGAATAATGACACTATCCCCCGCTCTCACACCCAGTCGCTCCACCTCATCCATATTGTGCAGCGTAGCATTACTCACGGTTACGCCACCAACAAAGACCGGTTCCAAACGGGCCACCGGTGTAATCGCCCCGGTCCGGCCCACCTGAAATTCAATCGCATTCACAATCGTGATCTCTTCCTGTGCCGGAAACTTATGCGCTATGGCCCAGCGAGGCGCCCTTGAGACGAACCCTAAGCGCTGCTGTAGCGCGATATCATTAACCTTGAATACAATCCCATCTATTTCATAAGCAAGCTGATTACGCCGCTCTGAGAGCGACTCATAATACGCCAAACAGCCTTCTGCACCTTGCACCACCGCCATTTCGGCATTGATTTTCAGGCCCCAGGTCGCCAATTTCCGTAGAATAGCCTCATGGCTGCTTGGAAGTTCGCCACCACTGACTACGCCCACCGAGTAACAACACATTTCCAGTGATCGTTGTGCGGTAATTTTAGGGTCGAGCTGACGCAGGCTACCCGCCGCCGCATTACGCGGATTAACAAAAGGCTTGTCCCCTCGTTGCAGCGCTTCTTCATTGAGTCGAGCAAAACTCTTGCGCGGCATATAAATCTCACCGCGCACTTCGAGTCGCTCAGGGTAGCCAGTGCCCATCAATCGTAATGGAATTGATTCAACGGTCCTAACATTGAGCGTGATATCTTCCCCGGTACTGCCATCCCCTCGAGTAGCGCCACGAACTAACCGCCCATTTTCATACAGCAGACTAACCGCAATACCATCAAGCTTTGGCTCACAAGCAAACACCAACGGAGTGTCTTCATCCAGCTTGAGACGATCGCGTAGTCGTTTTTCAAAGCTATGCATATCCTCCGCTGAAAAGGCGTTATCCAGCGATAACATTGGCATCTCATGCCGTACCTGAGTAAAGGCAGTCAGCGGTTCCGCACCCACCCGTTGTGTGGGTGAGTCTGAAGTAATCAGTTCAGGATGTTCATCTTCCAGTTTTTTCAGTTGTTGAAACAGCCGATCATATTCAGCATCAGGCACTTGAGGATCATCAAGCACATAATATTGGTAATTGTAATGGCGTAATTGGTCGCGCAGTTGCTCAAGCAACGGCGTCATAGAGGTATCGGGTTTCATCGGCTTTTATCTGGGACTATCAGGCGGTTGTCGTTTTTTTCAGCTTACGCATTTCAAATTTGCGAATACGTTCACGATAATGTTCTTTGGTCTGATCGCGCATGGTCGAACGGTTTTCATCCAGCAGTACGCCGTGCAAGTTCTTGGCGACCGCCGAAGCTGTCGCCAACATACACTCATAGGCATTCATCACATCGCGAGGTTCTTCCATCGACATAAAGAAAGTGACACCTCGGGTTTCGATGCTATCCATAGTATCGATATCAAAATAGCCCGGCTCAAGTGCGTTAGTCATACTGAACTGAATCGCGCCTTTATCGAGCCCATCTTCGTAACGATGGAAAATTTTCATATCACCATAGCGCATGCCACAAGCCAACAAGATTTGCAGCAGATTGCGACCTGAGAAACTACTTTCACCTTCAGAAGCAACCACCGAAATAACCAACACCTTGTCGGCTTCAGGGATCTTTTGCAGTGATTGGCCTTTAATGCCTATCGCTGGATCAGCCTTATTATCTAGCTCGACCGTTTCTTTGGCTTTAGCCGCTGGCGGCTGAGATATTGGTTTTGCTGGAGGCGCTGGCGCAGCATCAGGTTGCTCATCCGTAAACAATCCTGTCAGTTCAGTTTGCTCTTCATCATCAATGGCCGAGAAATGCTCTGATGGTCGCTGCGTTTCAGCTACAAAATCGCGGGGCGCCGCATTAGCTATCGATTTATCAACCATTGCAACAGAGTCAACCCGCCGCTGATATATCTCTGGGTGTTCTGGCAGATCCATCATGGTTTGCTGCAGTTGATTATTATCTTCCCGCTTCGGCCGCATCAGCTCACTCACCGGACGGGTATAATCAAATTCATGTTCATCGTCATCCGCTGCAGCTTCATCCCTAGCATTCAGTTGGAAACCAGCGGGTAAAGAATCTATCAGATTGTCCTCTTCAACGGCATACGCTGAAGTTTTATGCCCTTTATCGGCATTAAGTTCAGGATCATTATCGAGGGCAAACATATCGTCAATGTCGGGCTGATCATCGGTTTCAATCGATTGAGCGACAACCTCTGGCTTAACAATATGCTGCACCATCGGAATATCTTCGACATCGTCAACTTCAGTATAAGGAATAGCGTTATCAACAAACTCCGCAGTACTTGTAGTCCCAACCGTGGTTTGCTCAGGCATTTTATCAGCATTAGCTGGTACTTCAGCAGAGACTACACGTACCGCTGAAACACCTTCATCCATTTCATCAAATGAGGGACCATCATGATGTGGAGGAAAGCTATCGGCTGATGCAAACAGTGGATCTTGTTCCGGCACAAAAGCAGACGCAGGCTCTACCGGCTTGGTCACTAATGGCTGAGTTGGTGACATTACAGGCTTGGCAGCCGTATTTAGCTTAGGGACATTATCACTTGATGAACGATTATTGGCCGCTGCAGACTGCTTAACAGGCGACTTTACCGGCGCCTTAGTAGCGACAACCGTTGCATCCATCTTGCTTGAATCAGGCTTAGCTTTTCTGACCGGTGAGAGATTAAGATCATTAAACCCAGGCTCTGCTGCTGGCTGGGGGTCATTACTAAATACCGGCTCTTGACGGGCGCTCGGAGGCTCGCCATAGCCGTTAACCACACGCGCACCGCCACCGGGTAGTTCGGGATTGAAAGATGACTCTTCAGGCAAATCGGGAAGGTCCGATAATGATTTATCGATCTTCATCTTTAGTCGATTACTGCTGCCGCGCATCCGGCGCCAACCATCCAACACAATCAGGAGAACAACTATCACGCCACCGATAATCAGCCATTCGCGTAATCCTAATTCCATTGCCTGATATTACCCTTCATCTAATTTATATGCCGAACGCAGAGATACTCCTGCGCCAGATTTGGTCAATCATTCCACAATGTGATCGATCGACAGCTCTAATATATCAACTTGTCCATGAACAGCAACAGAAGAAATAATCCCACTGAGATCTCCCGGCTGAGGTGTCGGCTGTCCAGAGGCCGATATCCGTGCTACTAGTTCAACGGTTTCAGCCCCGGAAAGCTTAGCTTGGGGACTCATAGAAGTAGTATCGTCTAACACCACCGTCAACGGCAGATCCGCCACCGTCAAACGCTTCGCCGCCAACGGCATCCTTCCACCTACTGGGCGAGCAAAAATAAACACGGTCATGTCCGGTGTTACCCGGCTTCGCAGCTCAGGATCTAGGCTTACAGCTAATTGTAGCTTAACCTCAGCCAATTCGGGCATATCAGGAACGGTTTCGCCTGCAGCAACGAGCTTATCGCGCGCCGAACGAATCCCGGATTTCAGTGAGTCGGCTTGATCACCCGCTGCATTACGCAGCCCTTTACGCCAAAACGCCATCGCCCCTCGATAGTCGCCAGCTTCATAAGCCGCAATACCAAGCAGCCCTAAAGCCGTAACATCAAAAGGATCAAGCGCTAAGGTTTTCTCTACTTCAGCATTAATCTGGTCATTCAATTGGCCATTATTAGCAAAAAACAGTGCCTGCGCATACTGACCATTAACACCGGCATATTGCGGCGCGTCTTCCGGCAAGTATTTTAGCGCGTTGCTATAACCATCTGCCGCTGCAGCATAATTCTGCATACTCATAAAGGTGTTTGCCAGTAAATACCAACCTTCAGGATTTTCTGGTGACTGCTCAAGACGATTCTGTAACGCAGTAATGGCTTCTTCAACAGTCGGGGTTTTACCATTAAAAGGATCAACCGGTCCATTCATCGCCACCGCTAGATCACCGGAACGTCCATGCTCGCTATAAATAGCTAAACCCATCGAGGGTACCAACACCGCCAATAAAAAGGCCGTGATAACCGCCCGTTGCGTCACTAACAACGGTTTACTCGAGGAGGCAACCGTATCATCCACATCTTGTAACAGGTTACGCTCTAATTCTAATTTCAGAGGCGCGTAGTTCTCCTCATCGAGATTACCCGCAGCGCGCTCACTTTTAAGTTCGGCGAGGCGCTCCTCATAAATTGAGATATTCAGTGCGCGGCGATCAACATCCACCTGGCTCTGTGTTTCGGATCGACGTCCTTGATAAACCGGAAATAAAACAAATGCCACTGCCAGCAGTGAAAGCAGTGCAATACCTAACCATAACGCCGTCATTTATTCTGTTCCTGTTTCAATATCTCATCGAGCTTTTGTTTTTCCGTATCACTCAGATTAGCCTTAGGCTTGCCCGGCTCAGCTTTTTTTCGTTTACCACTGACCAACAAAACCACCACGAGGCCGATCACCAGCAAACCTGCGGGACCATACCAGAGTAAATAGGTTTGTTCGGTCATCCGTGGACGATACAGTACAAACTCGCCGTACCGACCGACCATAAAATCAATCACCTGCTGATCGTCAGCCCCCTCTTCCAACATGCGGTGTAATTCGTTACGCAGATCTTCAGCAATCGGCGAATTAGAATCGGCAATATTCTGATTCTGACACTTAGGGCAGCGCAGCTCTGCCGCTAACGATTGAAATCGTTCACGAGTGACGTCATCTTTAAACTCATAGGTATCGATGGCCGCATTCACTAACGAACTAAAGCTAAGTAACACGACCAACAAAGCATGCCGGATCATCAGTTAACCTCCAGCAATTGCATACGCTCACGCAAGTCATTCCAGACCCGCTCATCAATAGCGCCGATATGTTTGTAACGGATAACCCCTTGAGCATCCAATAAGAACGTTTCCGGCGCGCCATAAACCCCTAGATTCAGCCCAAGCTTGCCTTCTGGGTCATAGATATTCAGAGCATAGGGATTTCTATAATTATCCAGCCAGACCTTCGCTTTCTCACGATCATCCTTATAATTAACCCCGTAAATTGTAATCCCTTCATTTTGAACCATACGGTTTAACTGAGCATGCTCCGCCTTACACGTAGGACACCAAGTTGCCCAAACATTCAGCAGTGCAGGGCGTCCCTTCAGGTCGGCAGCGGTAATGGTCTGTTGCTCATCCAGCAGATCAGACAAACTAAACTCAGGCACCGCTTTACCAATGAGTGGTGAAGGTATGCTTTCGGTATTTTTACCAATACCATTCCAAAGAAACAGCCCAAGAGCCACAAATAGCACTAGGGGAAAAATAACAATTAATCGACGCATCGTTATACCTATTGAAACACTTAATCAAGCTGCGGCTCGGGCAGCTTCGCGCCGAGCCTGTTTACGGTATCGAGGATCTGTCGCTGCCAGTAAACCACCAGCGGTCATCAGCAAGCCACCCAACCAGAGCCAGCGAACAAAGGGCTTGTACTGGACACGTACAGCCCAAGCACCATTCCCTAGAGATTCGCCCAGCGCCACATAAAGGTCGCGGAACAAACCTGGATCGATATCCGCTTCGGTCATCACATTGCCTCGGGCAGGATAGAAACGTTTCTCCGGCTTCAACTCGCCATAAAAATCGCCTTTATAAAGCACCCGGATAACCCCCATATCGGCGGTATAGTTAGGCCCCTGCTTCTTCTGCGCGCCCAAAAACTCAAACTGATATTCACTGAAATTCAGTACATCACCGGGCGCCATCCGCAGGTCACGCTCTTCGTTATAAACACTGACCATCAGCGCGCCAACAACCGTTACGGCAATACCTGTATGAGCTAATATCATACCGATATAGCTGCGAGACATACCGGTTAACGCTTTTTTCAGATGACTGCGGCCGGCTATTTTGCGCCAAAAATCCTTGATGCTGGTAAAGACCACCCAGAAGACTAAGGTCATTACACCGGCGACCGTCAGATTAAAGGTCTCAGCATAGAAGTATTGAAATAACAGTCCGGCGATTAAGCTCAGTACCGCGGGTAACCACAGCTGTTGCAACAGATATGTCAGTGAGGTCTCGCGCCAGCGAGCGGCAACGCCAACCCCCATCGCGCCAAGGATCAGCAACATCAAAGGTATAAACAGCGAATTAAAATACGGCGGTCCAACCGAAATCTTCCCCCACCCCATCGCATCTACGATCAACGGATAGATCGTGCCCAACAGCACCATCATGGCGGATACAACAAGTAAAATATTATTCAGCAACAACAGTGTTTCCCGAGATAATAATGAAAAGCTAGACTCGCTCTTCACATTACCCGCTTTAACGGCATAGAGAATCAGGGAACCACCGATGGTAATCACCAATAGTGCCAGAATAAAGTAACCGCGATCAGGATCAGAGGCGAAAGCATGCACCGAGGTCAACACACCAGAACGCACGAGGAAAGTACCCAGCAGGCTCAGCGAGAAGGCAAAGATAGCCAACAGCACTGTCCAACTTTTAAACACCCCACGCTTTTCCGTTACCGCAAGTGAGTGCACCAGTGCGGTACCCACTAACCAAGGCATAAATGAGGCATTTTCAACAGGGTCCCAGAACCACCAGCCGCCCCAGCCAAGCTCGTAATAAGCCCACCAGCTACCCAAACCGATACCTAGGGTCAGGAAAGCCCAAGCAATACTGGTCCAAGGCCGTGACCAACGGGCCCATGCCGAATCGAGACGACCTGTCAGCAGCGCTGCGATAGCAAAAGCAAAGGCTACCGAAAAACCCACATAACCCATATAGAGCATTGGTGGATGAATAATCAGACCGATATCTTGCAGCAATGGGTTTAGATCGCCACCTTCAAGTGGAAACGTTGGCAAATGACGATCAAACGGACTCGAGGTCATCAGGGTAAAGAGGGTAAAGCCAACCGCTACAATCCCCATCACCGCTAGCACGCGGGCAACAATCTCTATCGGCATGTTTTTACTTTTAAATGCTACCGCGACCGTCCAGCCACTGAGAATAAACACCCACAGTAGCAAAGAGCCTTCATGCCCTCCCCAAACCGCACTGACCTTAAAATACCAAGGTAATAAGGTGTTTGAGTTGGTCGCCACATACACCACGGAAAAATCATCGACGACAAACGAATAGCCTAAACAAACAATACTAATCGCCAAAAAGAAAAACATTCCCACCGACAAAGGCCGGGCATAATTCATCATCAGGGTATTGCCAATTGAAGCGCCCACCATCGGCACAACCGCCAGCAGAGCAGACATACAGAGCGCCAGAATAAGCGCATATTGTCCTAATTCAGGAATCATAGTGGCTGGGCTCCCTTAGCGCGCATCTGTTCCGGCATCTTACCGGCCTTCTCTAACGCTTCAGCCACTTCAGGTGGCATATAGTTTTCATCATGTTTGGCCAACACTTCAACCGCTTCAAACACGCCGTCACTATTCATCTCACCCTGTGCCACAATACCCTGCCCCTCACGGAAAAGATCCGGCAAAATACCAGTAAACGTAACAGTGACCTTATTGGCATAATCAGTCATATCAAAGGTCACTAACAAACTCTGGGTATCCCGTTTAACACTGCCTTCAACCACCATACCGCCAGCCCGGATACGGGTACCTTCAGGTGCTTTATGTTCAACAATATCCGTAGGGGAATAAAACAGATTGATATTCTGATTCAGGGCATACATCACCAGCCCAACCGCCGTCGCGGCCCCGAATACAATAAAAAGTACGATGATCAAACGTTGCTTACGTTTAGGGTTCATGAGTTTTGTTTCTCCCTGCGCAGCCGACGGGCCTGCTCAGTAAAAATCTGACGCTTTTGCATCAACGGATTGACTATATTGATCACTATCACCACCAAGGCGATCGCATAACTCAGCCAGACATAGAGGCCGTGACCACCCATGTCGATAAATTCGGCAAACGATTCGAAACTCAAACTAATATCCTCAACCAGTGATCAGGGCGCGCACCCAGCTACTACGACGCTCACGCTGAATAATTTCATTGCGCAGCCGCAACATCATGGCGACTGCAAAAAAACAATAGAAACCGATCACCATAACCAACAATGGCACCCACATCTCTGCAGGCATCGCCGGGCGTTCGGTCAATTTAAAGGTTGCTGGCTGGTGCAGCGTATTCCACCAGTCAACGGAGTATTTGATAATGGGAATATTCACCAGCCCCACCAGCGCTAACACGGCTGTCGATTGCGCCGCAGTCCGTTCACTTTCGATGGCTGAGTTGAGAGCGATAATGCCTAGGTAGAGGAAAAACAGAATCAGCATCGAGGTCAAACGTGCATCCCAGACCCACCAAGAGCCCCAGGTCGGTTTACCCCAAATGGCACCGGTAGCCAATGACAAAATAGCGATAGAGGCACCGATCGGAGCACAGCATTTAGCGACCATATCGGCCACTTTCATCTTCCAGATCAGGCCAATCGCGCCAGCTACTGCCATCAACATATAACAGGACTGCGCCAAAATAGAGGACGGTACATGGATATAGATGATGCGAAAGCTATTGCCTTGCTGATAGTCTGCAGGAGCAAAGGCTAACGCCCAAGCAACACCAACCACGAGCGATAGGATAGCCGCTATCGTAAATATCGGTAGTAATTTACCGGTAATGTCATAACACCAGCGGGGAGAAGCCAGTTGATAAAACCAACGTGGCATCCACTTCTTTTCAGCCATATTTCAACCTTTCGGGGATTTACCCACTCACACTAATTCTTAATGCTGCACCGATTGCC
Source organism: Amphritea sp. GJ51-11 (assembly GCF_055808735.1). Taxonomy (NCBI): domain Bacteria; kingdom Pseudomonadati; phylum Pseudomonadota; class Gammaproteobacteria; order Oceanospirillales; family Oceanospirillaceae; genus Amphritea; species Amphritea sp. GJ51-11. The sequence continues at coordinate 3,535,562 of NZ_CM147881.1, forward strand.
AACGGAGCCATCACCAATCCCAGAGACAACATGGCCCCAAGAATCGCCAGATACCCGCCTAAGGGTAATCCCGTCACTGCCCCCTGTACCGCCGCACTGCCAAAAATCAGCACCGGAATATACAGTGGCAGAACCAACAGTGAGATTAACACCCCACCCTTGCGCAAACCAACGGTCAGTGCGGCACCAATCGCGCCCACTAAACTTAAGGTAGGCGTGCCAAGCAATAGGCTCAGCACCAGTCCCCACATACCATCACCGGGTAAAAATAACATTACCCCCAGCAATGGAGCCAAAATAGTTAACGGCAAACCGGTCAACATCCAGTGAGCCAACACTTTTGCCAGCACCACCAAATAGAGTGGCTGCGGACTCAATAAAATTTGCTCTAAGGTGCCATCTTCAAAATCAGAGCGAAACAAACTATCCATCGACAACAGCGTTGCTAACAACGCTGCTACCCATACCACTCCCGGCGCCACATCAGCCAAAAAGGTTGGGTCAGGGCTAACGCCCAATGGGAACAGTGTTGCCACCATTAAAAAGAAAATCAGCGGATTAACCAGATCACTTTTACGTCGATAAGAAAGCAATAGTTCACGTTTCAATGCACCCCAAAACGGACCATCGACCCGGTATTCATAGAGCATCCCATCTTCCGCCGGTCGATTAGGCATAGTATCGCTCATAAAGTTCCCGCTAATTGATCTAGATTAAGCCGACGGATCTTATCACCCATAGCCAACTCGTGGTGGGTCGTCAAAATAACCGTCCCTCCCTGCTCGGCATGAGCCGCCATCAGGGCTTCTTGTTCTGCCACACCACGTTTATCAATTGCCGTAAAAGGCTCATCCAGAATCCAGAGAGGCGCCCCACTCAAATAAAGCCGCGCCAAGCTAACACGGCGGTTCTGACCGGCAGAAAGCGTATGACAAGGTACATCCTCATAGCCGGTCAACCCCACTTTCATTAGCGCATAATCAAGCTTTTCTAACGCCATATCCGGGTGTAATGACGCATACCATTGAAGATTTTCTCGCGGCGTCAACACCGCTTTAACGCCGGGCTGATGACCAAAATAGAGTAACGACTCCCGGTAATCAGAAGCGCAGTTATCGAGATGTTCACCTTGCCAGTAGATATCACCTTCAAAATGACGCGACAAACCACTGAGAATCCGCAGCAAGGTGGTTTTACCACTGCCATTCTGGCCTTCTATCTGAATCACTTCACCGGCGTGCACATCAAAGCAAAGCGCTTCGAATAGCACTCGCTCATCACGCTCACAGAACAGATTCTCGATTTTCAGTCTTGGTGTGGACAACAGAACAACCTCAAAAAAAGCAAAACAGACAATGCCGCCTTTATAATTAGCAATATCCGCCGAAAGCAAGGCATTATATACAAAATAAACAGCCGTAGTGCATAACTCGGTCAAAAGAACTATGAAGGTATGGAACCTGAGCAGGAAAATAACGAATGCTTAATCCACTGAGCATACAGAATCTGCAAAACAGCGCGGGAAAACCCCTCTCTGCCACCGAACTGGTGCGTACGCTGCCGCTCAACAGTCCGACCCAAATTAACGTGCGCCAAAGCAACCCCGATGCATCACGGCCGAATCAATTTACCTTACAGGTGCAGCTCGGTAGTCAGCTATATCAGTTAAAAAGTGATCAATCCCTACCGCCCGGCACCACAGCAACGCTCACCCGCACCGCTGCCGGGGAGTTACTCTTAAGTAGTAACGCAAGCCCAGCAAACACCGCGGCCAGCACGAACACCCAAACACTGACGAATAACCAGCAGCCAGTGCCATTGCGTCAGAACGGCCCGCAGACGTCCCCTCAAGATCAACGGGGGCAGCAAGCTTCAACGAACTTACCCTCCACAGCGACGATTCCTGCCCGCTCTGCGGCAGAACTCAACCGGCTATTGCCCATTAACCGCCCGGTTCTAGCAAACGTATCGGTGGCCGTTAGAACCGGAGCTGGCGAAGGTAACATTGTCGCCACCATCAATGGCCGCCCGTTTTCGCTAAACCTTAATCAATCTCTGCCCTTCGATGGTAAGGTGATGCTGACCCGCACTGCTGATAACCAGGTGCAGATACAGCCCATCACCTCACCGGCGCAAAACCAGAATCTCGCCCATACCATTAATGACGCACTACGTTATGTGCTACCAACCCAACAACCCATTGCCGACAGCCTGCTTAAACTGCAACAACTGAATAATAAAGCCGGTGGTGAAAAAAGCCCCGTTAACGGCATGATCAGCTCACTGCTATCGCTCTTTGGTGTCAAAACCGAATCGGCTGCTCAAGCTCAAGCCGGGGTACAACAGAACTTACTCAATGGCGGGCTATTCACGGAGCGCAATCTCGCCGACCCGCGCAGCCAAATCTCGACCAATGATATGAAATATCAACTGAGTCAACTGTTACAGCAGGCGGATAAATTGCCCGAACAGCCACGACAACAGTTACAAGACCTAGTTAAAGGATTACTAAACCGCATCACCACCAATCAACTGGATAGCATCCACAACACCCGCATCAATAGTGACGGAGGGCTTGAACGTTATTTTTCATTGGATTTACCGATTAAGAACGGTGATCAACTGGATAATGTCGAACTTAAGCTCTCGGAGCATCGCCGCCAACTGTCTGAAGATAAATGGCAACAGCTTTGGCGGGTTCGGTTACATTTTGATATGCAGGAAAAAGGCACCATCGATGCAGAGCTGGTGCTGGAAGATGAACATCAAATTACCGCACATTTTTGGTGTAGCCAATCCGCCGTAGCGGAGGAACTGAATGAGAAGCTACCCAGTTTTAATCAGCAGTTGCACCTTCAAGGGTTCAGCATTCATTCCACCCATTGCAGTGAAGGCGCCGCGCCTAAGGCCATCAACCAGGTTGAACAGTTAATTGATGTCACAACCTGAGCGAGTCATCAATGAATAAAAAAACTGAAGAGTATCAAAAAGCGATTGCCCTTAATTATGATCACCAAGGGGCACCAAAGATCACCGCAAAGGGTCAAGGCGTAATTGCCGAACAGATCATCCGGTTAGCCAAGGAACACGATGTACATATTCACGAAAGTCCGGAGCTGGTTGAGGTGCTATTGCGCTTAGAACTCGGCGATGAGATTCCGGAAGCACTCTATCGCGCCATTGCCGAGATCATCGCCTTTACCTATAAACTAAAAAACGAAACACCTTAACTAACGACCAGCCAGCGAGGCTAAACCGTTAAGGTAAAGCTGTTAGCTTTGTTTATCCGGTGCCGCTATCTCTTTATGCAACAGCGCCATCAATTCAGCCTCAGGCCGGCCGATACCGCAGTTCTTCACCAGATCATCGACATCAGCCCCCATCTCCATTAACCGAGCGGCCTGATTATAGGCCAGCACACCGGGGTCGCGATTAGCCAATTCCTGCTGTTTTTCAGCGGTAATATTAAGTTGATTTTCAACATCCATTAGACGATGACCCATACCGATGGAACTACTCGTCAACGCTTGTATTTCGTTGCGCAGCACATTAATTAATGCTTCATACTGGCGCTGATGTTGCTGCAGCTTCCGCCGAGCATTAATCGTGTATCCTACCGACACCGATGCAATCACGGCGACAACCGCCAGGGCAAACCAGATCATTCTATCTCCTCATCACTGATGCCACGCTGCATCCAGTTCATCTAACAGCGCCGGAATATTCATAATCGCGCACTGATGTGTCATACAGGTACCCAACAGCCACGGTCGCGATTTAGGGTTGTTATTCCAAGTAATGGACTCGGCTTCTATTGTTTGAGAACCAATCATCAAATCGATCGTTATCGCCCATCCCGAGTCTTTAAATTTTATTAATTCAGCATAATCAGCTTTATCAGGCTCATATCGTTCCGGCACAATCCACATGGCGGTATCAACCACCCGCACCAAAGTACCCGACTCATCATAACTACCCAAAATCCACTCATCATCATGATTCAGCCCCAATTTCATGGCTTTAATATCATGTGCACCTTGTAAATATTTAACGGGCAATGCGAGCTTAATGCCATACATTTTCACCAGTAGGCATTGTAACGGTTCCACCACGATTTCTGGCTCTGGCTCTGGCTCTGGCTCTGGCTCTGGCTCTGGCTCTGGCTCTGGCTCTGGCTCTGGCTCTGGCTCTGGCTCTGGCTCTGGCTCTGGCTCTGGCTCTGGCTCTGGCTCTGGCTCTGGCTCTGGCTCTGGCTCTGGCTCTGGCTCTGGCTCTGGCTCTGGCTCTGGCTCTGGCTCTGGCTCTGGCTCTGGCTCTGGCTCTGGCTCTGGCTCTGGCTCTGGCTCTGGCTCTGGCTCTGGCTCTGGCTCTGGCTCTGGCTCTGGCTCTGGCTCTGGCTCTGGCTCTGGCTCTGGCTCTGGCTCTGGCTCTGGCTCTGGCTCTGGCTCTGGCTGAACAGTATTGGGCTGCTCGCCAGACATATCCAGTATTATTTCCATCTCATCGAGATCGACATCTTCCATCTCGGGACCAGCTTTTGGCAGCTCCGCCGACACCAAAGATGTCTCATTAACGCCTACCTCCGGCGTTTGCGCCAGCTCAAGCTCACCTTCAACGCTATAAGGATTACCTTCATCCTTAAGTAAGGTATCGAGATACTCTTTTACTAGCTGCTGCTGTCGATTTAACTGACCGTCACTCATCCTCTACTCCGTTCCGCCAAACCGCGTAATATACGGATATAAGCCTGCACACCCGGCATAGTCAGATCCAGCTCCGACGGTGTCACCCCTTTAGCACTGGCAGTAATAAACTTACTATCTACCGGCACCACGGAAGCAGCCATATTATCCACAAAGCGCTGATGTAACTCTCGCAAACAGCTGACAGACGTTGGAACAGTACGGTCATAAAACGTGGGGATAAGGGTATAGGTTAGCTGTCGTTTTCTCGCTCGATTGATCATAGCGATAGTACGCAGCATTCGCTCTAGCCCTTTCAAGGCCAAAAACTCCGTTTGAACCGGCACCAACAGATGGCCACACGCGGCTAACGCATTGATCATAAGCACACCTAACACCGGTGGACTATCGATCACGACATAGTCATAGCGGTCTTTTACCAACCGCAGCGCTTTAGCAACCTGTAACCCCATGCCTTCTTGACCAACAGATTTTCGCTCCAGCGTAGCTAGCGCTGTCGTCGCTGGAATGAGGTCGATGCCTTCATTCGAGGTAGGCATTAACAACGGCTCAAGCCGTTTCATGTCGATCTCACCCGGCTGAAACAGGTCATAAACACTGTTTTCTAATTCATCCGGATCATACTTAAAATAACTGGTCATCGAGCCGTGAGGATCAAGATCGACCAATAACACCCGTTGCCCGGCATCAGCCAACAACCCGGCTAATGTAACAGCAGTCGTGGTTTTACCCACGCCACCTTTCTGATTGGCTACCGCCCATACCTGCATTACTGCGGTGACTCCTGTGCCTGCGGAGAAAAACGCTCCGGCGACGTTAATGTTTCTGTATCCAGCGGTTGAGTCGCTTCTTGACGACTAAAACTAATCCGCCCCTGATCATCTTCAACCGTTTTGATGGCTGATTCAGGCAAACCGCTTTCCGTCAAAATAGTGCTCACCGCGTCTTCACTCACCTGCTCACTGCCAAAAGCAGAGACAACCCGTTGGGTTTTCCGATCTCGAGTAATCACAATCACGATTCTACGATTCACTCTGCGACCGTTTTCCGTGCCGTTATCACCCAATGGTTGATATTCACCAAAACCTACCGCAGCCATGCGCTGCGGCGGAATACCATTCATTTCGAGGATTCGCACCACACCGGCAGCCCTTGCCGCGGATAATTCCCAGTTCGAAGGGTATTGATCAGAAGAGATAAACTGATTATCAGTATAGCCTTCAACGTGGATAGGGTTATCATACTGTTTAAGTATTTTCGCCACCCGCTCAAACACCGGATCGGATGTGATCGCTGGTAATGAGCCACCTTCAGGGTAAACGAGATTGGCGCCCAACTCTAAGGCGACCCAAAGATTATTACTCTGCACCGCCGCATGTCCGGTGCGAATCAGTTTTTTAAACTGCATCTGCAGCTGCTCACCAATCGCCTGAAGTGCAGCGCTATTTTCCGGCTTTGGTGGCACAATTTTCACGATTGTGCTTTGCTGACTGGCCTCCCCTAAGGTTTGACCAACGCCAGTGGGATCAACTGTGGATTGTCTATCGACCGGATTATTAGAGGGTTGCTTAGCAAACACGCCGGCAAATGAGTCAGCGACCTGGCGATACTTCTCTTCATTCACCGACGAGATAGCGTACATCACCACAAAAAGCGCTAACAATAAGGTTAACAGGTCAGCATAGGAGATAATCCAACGCTGGGAGTGTAGATCTTGCTCTTCGACTCGACGCCTGGACACGTTAAGGCCCCTGTTCCAGATATCCTTGCAGACGTAGCTGAATGATTTTAGGGTTCTGGCCCTCGGCAATGGATAGCAACCCTTCCAGCATCATCTCTTGATAGTAAAAACGCTTCAATATCACCGCTCGAATCTTATTAAACAGCGGCAGAAACAGCAGGTTTGCAAGCGCCACACCATAAATTGTTGCGACAAATGCGGTTGCTATACCCGACCCTAAGTTAGCCGGATCTTGTAAGTTAGACATCACATGTATCAACCCAAGCACCGCACCGATAATACCCATCGTCGGGGCATACCCGCCCATACTCTCGAGCACCTTAGCCGCCTGCAAGTCACGATTTTCACGACTCACTAGCTCGGTTTCAAGGGTCGAACGAATCACATCCGCGGTGCGGCCATCCACCAACAGCTGCAAACCATTGCGCACGAAGCTATCACTTTGGCCGGCAATCTCATCCTCTAACGCCAGTAATCCCTTACGACGCGCAGTTACACACCAGCTGACAATATTATTAATCCCGTCACGGTAATCCAAATCGGTTTTACCAAACACACTCACAGATAACTTAGCTGCTCGAGAAAGCTCCGCAGGGGATGATTGAATTAACACCGCTGCAAAGGTCCCCCCAATCACAATCAACAGGGCAGGAAGATCAAACAGCTCATCAAAACCACCACCTTCGAGATAGTTGCCACCAAAAATGGCAATAACCGCCAGCAGTATGCCACTCAGACTCACTAGGTTCATTTGTGTCCCCAATGATTAAACAGTTGCCGGATAGTTTCCAGATTCAGCACCGCATCAGCCAGATCCGCTTGAATAACGGCTTTTGGCATACCAAAAATAGTACAGCTTTCTTTATCTTGTGCCCAAACCGTGGCACCAGCTTTTTTCAACACCCGTGCACCATCACAACCATCAGCCCCCATACCGGTCATGACCAGCGCCAACACCCGCCGACCATAGCCTTTGGCCACCGAAGCGAAGGTCAGATCAACACTCGGTTTATAGGTCATGCGCTCATCGCTTGCGCGAATAATCAACTTGTTGGGATTGGCCGGATCTAAAATCATTTGCTGACCACCCGGCGCAAGATAAGCATGCCCCGGCTTTAACTTGTCACCATTTTCAGCCTCTTTAATCTTGATAAGACTTAAATCATCGAGACGCTTGGCGAAAACAGAGGTGAATGCTTTAGGCATATGTTGAGTCAGCAGTATTGGCACAGGAAAATCAGCCGGTATTTGCGTCAGAATAAATTGTAAGGCTGCAGGGCCGCCGGTAGAGGAACCAATCGTAACAATGTCACAGTCTGGAACAGAGACCTCCTTATCGCTTTTTTCCTTCCACGGGGTACTGATAACATTTGAAGCGGCACTCACCGAGGTTCTATTCGCCCTAATCGTAACAGACGATACTGGGCGAGGCGTGCGCCGACCTAACGCCAGAATTTTTTCGGTCAGTATGGTTTCTATATGACCAGACTCGGTGGAACCCGGCCCTGCAACCCAGGCCCGGGCGTCTTTTTCCATATAGTCAGCAGCCCCCTGGGCTAGCGCTTCAAGGGTGACCGAAGCACTACGACGTGTCAGCGACGACAACATAATCACTTGGCATGGGTTTTCAGACATAATCTGTTTTAACGCGGTGATGCCATCCATCTTCGGCATCTCCACATCCATAGTGACCACATCCGGATGCAGCGACTTCACTTTAGCCACCGCCTCTTCACCGTCTTTAGCCGTATCCACCACGACGATGCCAGGGTTACTAGACAGTATTTGCTTTATACGGTTGCGAAAGAAGAATGAATCATCAACAACTAAAACTCGAACTGCCATACGGTTATCCAGTATAAGTCTGCCGCGCGAACATAATGCTCAACTGGCGTATGCCTTCAAGAGGCTAGGAATATCAACAATCAAAGCAATCCGACCATCACCCGTAATCGTAGCGCCCGATAATCCTGGGGTGCCGTGTAAAACAGAGCCAAGGGGCTTAATTACAACCTCTTCTTGACCCACTAGTTGATCAACCACAAATGCGACCTGCATGGTACCAACGTTAGTGATTACCACATGGCCATTTTCAGGCAACGGGTCTTTCTCGAAGCCTTTCATCAACCAGCGTTTCAAATGAAACAGTGGCATCGCTTTATCGCGAACGATAATAACCTGCTGCCCGTCAACCATATTAATTTGTGTTAGATCAAGATTGAAAATCTCATTTACATTGACCAGCGGTAGTGCAAACGCCTGACTTTCAAGCAGCACCATCAAGGTGGGCATAATAGCGAGAGTCAACGGCACCTGTATTTCAATACGCGACCCCATGCCAAGGGTAGAATCGACATCTAACTTACCGTTGAGCTGGGAGATTTTGGTTTTCACCACATCCATCCCAACACCGCGACCCGAAACATCCGAGATCTGTTCTTTGGTTGAGAAGCCCGCTGCAAAAATCAGATTGTAACACTCATGATCACTCAGTCGAGCGGCTGCTTCATGATCAAGCATACCGCGTTTAACGGCTAGATTACGCAGTACATTGGGATCCATACCCGCGCCATCATCCTCAATCACCAGCAGAATGTGGTCGCCTTCTTGTTCAGCCGATAACAGCACATGACCTTCACGAGGCTTATCATTAAATTCTCGAACGGCAGGCTCTTCAATACCATGATCGATTGCGTTTCGGACTAAGTGAATCAGAGGATCTGCCAATGCTTCGACTAGGTTTTTATCCAGATCGGTATCTTCGCCGCGCAGTTCAAGGTTGACCTCTTTGTGCAACTGCCGAGATAGGTCGCGAACTAAGCGAGGAAAACGACCAAAAACCTTTTTAACCGGCTGCATGCGGGTTTTCATCACCGACATCTGCAGATCAGCGGTCACCATGTCTAATGACGCTAATGCTTTTGACATATCACCGTCGTCGACCTCAGCACCCAACCTAACCAAGCGGTTACGAACCAGTACCAACTCACCCACCATATTCATAATCTGATCTAGCAGACGGGTATCCACCCGAACATTGCTTTCAGCGACCGGTTTGTGGGGATGGGCTTTAGCTGCGGCTGCCGAGGCAGGCGCGCTCTCAACACTGGGGGAGAAAAGGAGGTCGCGGGCGTCATCGGAGCAGCGCCAGTCGGTTTAGGCGTTATCGCCGCAAAGGCGCCTTCACCCTTAGACTGCAGATCATCTAATAAATGTTCGAATTCATCATCGTCAATTAGATCATCACTTACCGCTGAGGTTGGCATGACAGGCGAAGCCGGCTCAGTCGCACCCAGTAGCTGATCAAACTCATCATCGGCACGGGTATCAACAGGCTTAACGCCGGGTGCACCACCCGGGCCATGCAGAGTATCTAGCAGGTTATCAAATTCATCTTCGGTAATAAGATCTGAGACGGGGGCCGACATACCCGGTGCACCATGAGCGCCGTGCAATTGATCGAGTAGGTCGTCGAACTCATCTTCAGTAATAAGATCAGAGGCCCCTGCACTATTCGCACCAGGAACATCCGTCGCCAACCCCGCCACGAGGGAATCAAACTCTGCCGCAACAGAGACATCATCGGCTTTCGCCGGTGCGACTGGCGCTGACGACGGCATCGGTGCTCCAAGGGACTTGCCGGAAGCGATCGCATCTAAGCCGGCTAACAGCTGAGGATCAACCGGATCAGGATAGCTACCCTGCTTTACTGTCTCAAACATAGCGTTAATACTATCCAATGCTTGAAGCACTAGATCCATTAACGCTGAAGAAACTTTTAAAGCATTGTTACGCAACTGATCAAAGAGATTTTCAGCGCTGTGGCAGCAATCAACCATCGGATCGAGTTGAAGAAAGCCGGCCCCGCCCTTTACGGTATGAAAACCGCGAAAAATAGCGTTAAGTAATTCACGATCTTCAGGATGTTGCTCAAGATCGACCAACTGCTCAGATAGCTGTTCTAGAATTTCTCCAGCTTCAACTAAAAAGTCTTCCAATATTTCCTGATCAACATTCAAGGACATTCGCTTTACCCTTCAAAAACCGAGGCTAGACAGGAGGTCATCAACATCATCCTGATTGGATGCAACCGCCCCTTGATTTCGCCCCTTCATCTGAGGCCCTTCGGCTTTAATCTCTGAACTCTCAGCAACCGATGGTTCGACTACTGGTGTCGCACAATCCGCAATCGGCAACGCACCGAGGCTATTCACCCGGGAGGCCACTGCCATTAATCCAACTAGTTTTTCTTCGATATCAGCCACCAGCTGAATAACCCGCTTAATTAACTGACCGGTAATATCTTGGTATTCCTGTGCGAGTAAAATACCCGTTAACCGTTCTTTTAGCTGGCCTAAAACAACTTTGTGGTCACCGGCATAGCGACAGGCTTTCTCATAGAGTGCTTCGAGTTGTGGGTGATCACTCTTAAGCGCCGCAAGGTCTTCAATCAGCTCTTGGCGTTGTAAGAAATCCTGCTCAATCGTAGCAACATGCTGCAATGCTTCGTCCACCTGATCAATGGTTTTATGGGCATTAGCTTCAGTCAACTCTATCACATAGGAGAGACGTTCACTGGCGTCTGAAATTGAAGCGATACGTTGTTTCGAATCTTGCAATAACTCGGTAGAACTAACGTCGTCGGTAAAGCCAACAATCGCATTGTGCACGGCCCGGGTGAGAGTTCCCACCTCATGGTAGAGTGCTTGATGACGCATCTCATTGAGCTGCTGTACCTGATCCATCGCTTGCGGTAACTGCCCTTGACTGAGCAGTTCAACAAGCCGTTCAGCACGTGTCTGTAGCTCTACTTCAAAAAGATGCTGGTCGTAATGTTTTTCAAAATCAGACATAAACGCCTCCTAGCCCTGCAGGCGCTCAAAGATTTTGTCAATTTTCTCTTTCAGTACCGCAGCGGTGAAGGGCTTAATAATATAGCCGTTAACACCCGCCTGTGCGGCCATAATGATTTGTTCTCGTTTGGCTTCAGCCGTGACCATCAAGATCGGTATATGACTTAACGAAGGGTCGGCTCGAACCGTTTTTAACAGATCAATGCCGGACATTTTCGGCATATTCCAATCAGTCACCAAAAAATCAATCCCACCGGCTTTAAGCACAGGCAGTGCGGTTGAACCATCATCCGCTTCGACAATATTGGTAAACCCTAAATCCCGCAGCAGATTTTTTATAATCCGTCGCATCGTTGAGAAATCATCTACTACCAGAATTTTCATGTCTTTATTCAAGACAATCCCTCCTAACTCGTTTTAAACGGCAAGTTATTCTTCAGACTCACCGCCACTCTTTTAAACGACCACGTAACCGTAATGCCGCTTGACTGTGTATTTGGCTTACCCGTGACTCACTGACACCAAGCACTTTACCTATCTCTTTAAGGTTAAGCTCTTCATCGTAATACAGTGACAACACCAGCTTCTCACGTTCCGGCAACCCCTGTATTTCACGGGCGATCGCCTTCATAAAATCTTTTTCTTCAAACTCGTCAGAGGGGTTTGGCGAATTACTCGCAATGGTTTCCCCCGGCCCCTCATCCTGCGGCCCCGTCAATTTATCAAAACTAAACAGACGACTTTCAGCGGAGTCTTTCAATAATGCATGATATTCACTGACACTGATATCAAGTTCAGCAGCAACCTCCCCATCTTGGGCATCTCGACCGGTACGCGATTCAATCGTCTGAATAGCTTCCGAAACCCGGCGACCATTACGGTGCACTGAACGGGGCGTCCAATCCCCTCGACGGACCTCATCAATAATCGAGCCACGAATACGGATACCCGCATAGGTTTCAAAACTGGCCCCTTTACTCGCATCATATTTCTTCGCGGCTTCCAGCAGACCGACCATACCCGCCTGAATCAGATCTTCCAGTACGACATTACTCGGCAGACGCGCCAATAGATGATGAGCAATACGTTTAACCAGCGTCGTATGCTGCTCAATAATCTCCTGACTTGACTGAAACTGAAGCTGATTATACATAGAGACCATACGTTACTCTGATAATTTATTCAGGCGCCGGCAATCAAACGCTCAACAAAAAATTCAAGGTGCCCCCGCGGGCTGGAAGGCATCGGCCAAGCGTCCACTTTAGTTGCCAACTGTTTATAAGCCAGCGCCGCTTTACTCTGCGGAAACGCTTTTAAAACAGCACGTTGCTGCTTCACTCCCTTCCTTACCGCTTCATCATAAGGTATTGAACCCAGGTATTGAAGCGTCACATCGAGAAAGCGGTCAGTTACCGTCAATAACTTGTTATACATATTACGGCCTTCCTGCTCAGTGCGGACCATATTGGCCAGCACCCGAAAGCGGGTCATCTTGTAATCCCGGTTGAGTAATTTCATCAGGGCATAGGCATCGGTAATAGACGTCGGCTCATCACAAACGACCACTACAACATCCTGCGCCGCTTTCACAAAACTCACCACCGCCTCTGAGATACCGGCAGCCGTATCAATTACAAGAATATCGAGATCATCGGCGATCTCACTAAATGCGTGAATCAACTCCGAATGCTCATGGACGCTTAATGACGTCATCGCTTGTGTGCCCGAAGCCGCCGGCACAATACGCACATTCGTACCGACATCGATCAGTAGTTCTTTTAAACCACATTCACCCGACAACACATCAGAAATATTACGCTGCGCTTTAACCCCCAGCAAAACATCTACATTGGCAAGTCCTAGGTCGGCATCCATCAATACCACTCGATGTCCCATCTCACCTAATGCGAGACTCATATTAACCGAGACATTGGTTTTGCCTACGCCACCTTTACCACCGGTAACGGCAATCACCTTAACCGGTCGCGAACTACTCATGGCGGTTTCCTGTATCTGTTAACAAATCAGCTCTCCCAATGCTCATCTCTGGCCAACCTATCCTGCTGATGCTCATGAAATACGCGACGACTACGGGTCGCTTTCTGCGCCGTGATCACCGCCCGGCTGACCAAATCCTTTTTATGCGCCACGTCAATATCATCCGGCACCCGCTGCCCGTCTGTGACATAACTCACAGACAAACCGTTTTCGATCACCAGATCGAGGGCTTCCCCTAGATTACCGGACTCATCCAGCTTACTTAGCACACAACCACTCAACCCCAAGGGAGCATAGGTGGCATAGGCACTTTCGATCACATGCCGCTGACTCGAGCAGGACAGTACTAATAACTTTTTCAGCCGCACAGAGACATCTTCCAGCATATTCAGCTGTGCCTGGGTATGCGGTTCATGGGCGTTCATACCCGCCGTGTCTATTAATACTAGACGTTTGCCTCGCAAGGAAACCAGTACTTCATCCAACGAATTGTTTTCATCCACGACCCTCACCGGCACATCCAGAATGCGACCAAAGGTAAGCAATTGCTCATGCGCAGCGATACGATAGGAGTCCGTCGTCACCAGCGCGACACTGGAACTACCATGTTTTAACACATAACGGGCTGCAAGTTTGCCAATTGTGGTGGTTTTACCCACCCCTGTAGGGCCAACAAATGCAATCATCCCACCACGTTCGACGAAATCTTCCCCCATCACTGGGATATTGTCACTAAAACGAGTCAGAGTGGAGCGCCAAGCATCATCCAACTCATCGGTATCAACCACCTTAGACGATAACTGGCGACTAATCTGCGGGCCTAATCCGATCCGCTCTAAGCGACGCTCAACTTTTACAATGGCAGAATCAGCCAACTCATGACGCGGACGCCCCGCAGCTTTAGCGGGCTGAGCTTTTGCTCGTGCTGGCTGAGGCGGAGAGGGTGGACGCGGAGGTTCAGCCTTTTCTACCGTCTGGGGACGATTAAGAATGCTTTTAAGGGATTCGATTTCCTGCTGCAAAGCGGCAATCGCATCTTGCTCATTATCTCGATCAGGGGGGTTCTGGTGCAAATTCATGGCGCCGCCGAGTAGGATCAAGCCTCGGTGCAGCCACCCGCGCCTTGGTTTCCTGAACATTCGGCGATTGATACTGGCGCCCTTGTTGACGGCGCTTTAGCGTATCGAGAATCTCAGTTAGCTCATCATCATCGTCATCCAGCTGCCGATTTTTTTGTCTAGGTTCCGGTGCACCTTCCTGAGCCGTGGCTATCCGCGCCTGCGCCTTGCGCAGCTCCTCGGCGAGGTTACTCTGCAATTTGGCGGGCTTAGGGGCTTCTTTACGGGCGTGCTCTGCTGATCGTTTACGCTTAAATTCTTGCTGCGCAGCTTCATACTCATGCTCATGGGCCGCCACAACTTCAACGCCACCCGCCACCCGATGATTAGAGACAATCACCGCGTCCGGGCCGATCTCGTCCCTGACCCGTTGCATGGCCTGCCTCATATCCGGAGCAAAAAAGCGTTTAACTTTCATAACCGTCTCTATTCATTACCCAATCAAGCACCGGCCTGATTCTGGCCACCCACCGTAGCAATAATCGTAACCCGTTTATTTTCGGGGATTTCCTGATAGGAAAGCACACTAATTTGGTGCTCACCATAACGTACAAACTTAGCCAACAACGGCCGGATTGGAGCCGCCACCAATAAAATGGAAGCCCGCCCTGCAATCTCTTGCTGCTGTGCAACCTCCGCCAAGGAGGTTTGCAGCCGTTCAGCCATGGTTGGTTCAATCACTAAGCCTTCTCCACCCTCACCCCGTTGCACAGAACCTAACAACAACTGCTCTAATTGAGGATCGAGGGTAATCACCGGCAGCTCATCGTCATTACCAACAATATTCTGCACAATCATACGCGATAAAGATATCCGTACCGCCGCCGTGAGACTTTGCGGATCCTGCGTCCGGGCAACCGCTTCAGCCAGCGATTCGGTAATGGTTCTGAAATCCTTGACCGGCACCTGCTCCATCAGCAAATTCTGTAGCACTTTTAACAGTGTACTCACAGAAAGCTTGCCAGGTACTAACTCTTCTACCAGTTTTGGGGACGTTTTCCCCAATAGATCCAATAATTTTTGTACTTCATCATGTCCCATCAGTTCATGGGAGTGCGCCTGCAGAATCTGATTAAGATGGGTTGCCACCACTGTGCCGGCATCAACCACCGTATAACCGAGGGTCTGCGCTTGCTCCTTTTGGCTCTGCTCAATCCACACCGCATCCAAACCAAAGGCAGGGTCTTTTACATCGATCCCTTTGAGAGTACCAAACACCTGACCGGGGTTAATTGCCAACTCTCGATCAGGATAGACCTCCGATTCCCCCACAGACACACCCATTAGGGTGATTCGGTAGGCTCCAGGCATTAAATCGAGATTATCGCGAATATGCACTGACGGTACGAGAAAGCCTAAATCTTGAGAAAGCTTTTTACGCACCCCTTTAATCCGGTTCAACAACTGCCCGCCCTGCAATTTATCAACCATCGGTATCAAGCGATAGCCCACCTCGAGGCCGATCATATCGACCGGCATCACATCATCCCAGTCTAGCTCTTTCACATCCGGCTCAGGTTCCGTCTGCTTGGTTTTAGCCGCGCCCTCTTCAACCAATTCAGCCTTGGCTGCCAAGTTGCGCTGTTGAATAAAGTAGGCGCCAATCCCAGCAGCAATTGCCAACGACAAAAACGCCACATGGGGCATACCCGGGATAGAGCCCATAATAAACAGAATAACAGCTGCAACGGCCAGTGCCTTTGGCGAGCCAAATAGCTGACCAATAATCTGCTGCCCCATATCCTGGGAAGAATTAACCCGGGTCACCATAATTGCTGCGGCGGTTGATAATAGCAACGAAGGGATCTGCGCCACCAGCCCATCACCAATGGTCAGCAGGGAGTAATAACGGGCCGCCAGCTCAAAAGACAGGTCATGTTGCAACATGCCTATACCCAGCCCGCCAAGGATATTGATCACCAGAATCAAAATACCCGCTACCGCATCACCACGAACGAACTTACTGGCACCATCCATCGAACCATAAAAGTCAGCTTCCTGAGTCACCTCTTGCCGACGCAGCTTGGCATCCTCCTGACTGATCAATCCCGCATTCAAATCGGCATCAATCGCCATCTGTTTACCGGGCATAGCATCCAAGGTAAAGCGAGCGCTTACTTCGGATATACGCCCTGCACCTTTGGTGACCACCACAAAGTTAATGATGACTAAAATCATGAAGACCACCAGACCCACAACATAGTTGCCGCCAATCACCACTTCGCCGAAGGCCTCAATCACCTTACCCGCCGCATCACCCCCTTCATGCCCATACAACAGAACGACTCGTGTCGAGGCGACGTTGAGGGCCAAGCGCATTAAGGTGGTAATGAGAAGAATGGTAGGAAAAACAGCAAAATCCAGCGGCCGCATGGCATACACACACACCAACAACACCACGATAGAAAGAGCAATATTAAAGGTAAACAGGGTATCCAGCAGGAAGGGCGGCATCGGCAGCGTAACCATGCCGAGTACGAGCATGAGTAGAAAAGGGATACCTAAATTCCCTTTACTCGCTCCACGAACATTGTTGTAAATCGCTGCTCTGTCCATTACGCCCCAAATGAGATCTTTCCGCTGACAAAGCGTCAAAAAAACATCACAAAATAATTAATTATTTGAAGATTGAAAAATAACATTAATAGAAGGCTAAAAACATCAATATTTTGACGCTTTCATGGCCTTAGGGATAGGAATGCAAGAATCCAGCCATATATTTGCCGGAATTTGACCTAGCAGAATGATTAATCGTCCTGACGCAGCTCATCTGGAATATCCAGATCCTCAGAAACCGCTTTCGGTGCTGGACCCTGTTGACGCTTATGGCGTTGCAACTGAAATACATAGGCCAGCACTTCAGCCACTGCTTTAAATAGACCAGAAGGTATCTCTTCATCGACTTCAGTAGAGTGATAGATGGCCCGCGCTAAAGGTGGTGCAGAAAGTACGGGGATATCGTGTTTATCCGCAATTTCTCTGATTTTAAGGGCAACAAAATCCCCGCCTTTAGCCACTAAAAACGGCGCACCGCCACCGCCCTGATCATACTTCAAGGCCACCGCATAATGAGTCGGGTTGGTAATGACCACATCCGCCTCAGGCACTGCAGACATCATCTTACGTTGGGAGATTTCACGCTGTAGCTGTCGGATACGTCCTTTAACTTCAGGCTTACCCTCACTGTTTTTCATCTCATCTTTAACCTCTTGAAAGGTCATTTTGAGTTTTTGCGTGTAATCATAGATTTGAAAGGGCACATCGATAAGAGAAATCAGAATCATGGTGCAGCTCATGACCAGAAACGCCCAGATCACAATCTCAGTCGCATGGGACATGGCGGGAAAGATATCTTGTGACCCAAGCGAAAAAAGCGCGTCCTTAGAAGCCATCAACACCAGAAACGAGAGCGAACCGACCACTAAAAATTTAGCCAGCGCTTTAAACAGCTCCAACAAGGCCTTAAGTGAAAACATCCGCTTAATACCCGCCAATGGATCGATCCGACTAAACTTAGGCGCCATCGCTTTCATACTGACGTTCCAGCCACCCAGGGCGATTGGCCCCACAATTGCTGCAACCAATAACACCATAAAGAAGCCAATACAGGCATACAGCGCCTCAAACAGCGAATACCCTAGATGCATAAACATCGCGGCCGGATCCATTACCGCCTGTCGATCAAGACTGAAGTTAAACTTCATCATGCCGGCCATCTTATCCGCCACCTGCCCACCGAACATCATCGCTGCCGCTGCCGCTGACAACAACAGCACCGTCGTCGCCAGCTCTTTCGATCGGGCAACATCGCCTTTCTCTTTAGCGTCACGAAGTCGTTTCGACGTGGGTTCTTCGGTTTTCTCCTGACCGCTGTCTTCAGCCATCTACAACACCCCCACGCCAAGCACCTCATCGAGGTAATTAAATGCCACCGCTACAAAGCGCTGGTACTGACCTAAAAAGCCTTCCAAACTAACCCAGGCAATCACTAACCCCACCAGCATGGTAAATGGAAAGCCGATAGCAAAAATATTCAACTGCGGCGCGGCCTTAGCCATCACACCAAAAGCGAAGTTAATCACTAACAATGCCGTCACCGCCGGCAGCGCCATTAATAGCGCACTGGCTAACATCCAACTACCCGACTTCGCTATTGCCATATAACCGGCCACCGGCATCGGCCCCGCCGACACGGGCAAGACAAAGAAACTACGGGCCAACGCCTCAAACATCACCAAATGACCGTTAAAAGCCAAAAACAGTAGCATCACCAACATGAGATAGAGTTGCGATAGCACCACCACCGATACGCCATTTGCCGGATCACTGACAGAGGCAAAACCAAGCCCCATCTGTGAGGAGATTAACTGCCCCCCCAAGGAGAATATCTGAAACAAAATCTGAATAACAAACGCCATCGCCGTACCAATCAGCACCTGCTGCGCAATCAAAATATACGTTTGCAGCGACATACTGTCGATAACGGGCATAGCCGGTAAGGTAGGCAATAAAACGATGGTCATGGCTAACGCCAACCCCAGTCTAATACGGGCAGCCACCAGCTGGGTACCGATCATCGGCACCACCATAAAAAAAGACGCGATACGAAAGAAGGGCAGCAAGAACTGCGCAACCCATTGCTCCAACTGAAGGGACGTCAGTTGCAACATTTCTTACCCCAAATACAAGGGTATATTGGCGAAAATACTGTGGAACTGATCCATCAGCTGTCCCAGAATCCAAGGCCCTGCCCACATAATCGTTAACAGGGTCACCAGCAAGCGCGGCAAAAAACTCAGGGTTTGTTCGTTAATTTGGGTAGCCGCCTGAAAGGTCGATACCATAAGCCCCACCAGCAATGATGGCACGACAATCACCGCCACCAGCACAACCACTAAAAACAGTGCTTCGCCAAACAGATCAAGTGCCATTCCCGGTGTCATTAGATACTCTCCCAAGCGTTAAACGATGCCTTACGCGACCGTTGAAAAACCGTCAAACAACAAAGCTGCCCGCCAGCGTACCTATTACCATAGCCCAGCCATCGACCAACACAAACAACATAATCTTGAACGGCAGCGAGATAATCACCGGTGACAACATCATCATACCCATTGCCATCAAAACACTGGCCACCACCAAGTCGATCACCAAAAATGGAATAAACAGCATAAAGCCAATCTGAAAAGCCGTTTTCAGCTCACTCGTCACAAACGAAGGCACCAATACTGTAAAAGGTATATCTTCCGGCGTTTCGACCGCCGGAGTGCGGGAAATATTCATAAACAGATTAAGATCGTTTTCACGGGTTTGCGCCAACATAAAACCTCGAAACGGCAAGCTAGCCGCCGTTAACGCTTCCAGAGATGTAATCTCTTCATTTAAATACGGCTGCACCGCCTGCTCATTCACCTTATCGAGCACCGGCGACATGATAAAGAGTGTCAGAAACAGTGATAGTCCCACCAAGATTTGGTTCGAAGGTGTTTGCTGCAATCCCAACGCCTGCCGCAAAATAGCAAAAACAATGATAATACGCGCGAACGAAGTCATCATCATCAGAATAGCGGGCAGGAACGTCAGCAGTGTCATCAGCCCCAAAATCTGGAGCGTCACACTGTAATCGGCAGTACCATCAGCATTGGTTGTAAGGGTAACAGCGGGAATACCTAGATCCGCCGCGAAGACGGCACCGGGAAATAGAATCAATAGAAACGGTAATAGCAGAGCGAATAATCGTTTCACTCGGCCTCCTTACGGCTCAACACCTGCTGTAACTTAGCCGCAAACTCACCAGATGCAGCACCGGGTTCAATCAGAGGCTGATCATAACTTTGCAATAGATTAACCCGCCCAGGCGCCACCCCTAACAACAGCTGCTGTTCACCCGCCTGCACCAGCACCAGCTTTTCACGGGTCGTCAACGGCACCGAGGCGATAACACGCAGGGCCTTATTCTGCCCCGGCAAGCCAGAATACCGTTTCAGCAACCATGCCAACGATAGAATCAACCCCACCACTAAGATCAAACCGGCGGTTAACTGCATGATCGAGCCCGTATTGACGGGGTCGACCATCTGACGCGCCACGACACTCGAGGCTTTACCCGTCTCACCTTCCACTGCTAGCGCTAGCTGGCAACTCCCCGCCCAAAGCAGAAGAATAGCGGACAAACGGGCGCGCAAAGGGATCATCTTAGCTTATCTATACGTTCCTGCGGACTGATCACATCAGTCAGCCGGATACCGTAGCGGTCATTCACGACAACAACTTCACCATGAGCAATCAAAGTACCGTTTACTAGCACATCGAGTGGCTCACCGGCAACCCGATCAAGCTCCACAACCGATCCCTGATTAAGCTGTAATAGGTTGCGAATCGAAATATCTGACCGGCCCACTTCCATCGACAATTTTACCGGAATATCGAGAATCACATCCAAGTTAGGGTTATCCAGTCGTACACTGTCATCTCTCAACTCATCCAGATCGATGGCCTGCCCGGTTGATGCTTCAGACTGAGCCTGCTCAGCCATCGCAGCACCCCAATCGTCAAGGCCTTCTTGGCCTTGATTATCAATATCGTCATTACTCATGAGTGATATGCTCTGTCCAACGGTTTAGTCATTTTTACTCCGGCTGATAATTTTTACCGCCAGATTCCCTCGGGATGTACCCAGCTTACAATTAAATACCGGTACCCGCGCAGCCTTCAGTTTAAGTGTATCAGCGATATCGATAGGAATAATATCGCCAGCCTCAAACTGCATAATGTCGCGTAACTTCATCTTACGTTCGGCAATCACCACATCCAAATCGATCGGCGCGCCTAACATATCGTGCTTCAGTGAGGTCAACCACTGTTCATCCAACTCTTCTTCAGCGGGCTTATAACCTGAGATCAAAATATCTCGAATAGGCTCCAGCATAGAGTAAGGCATCGTCACATGAAACTCACCGGTGCCGCCCTCCATATCCACCTGAAAACTACTCACCACGACCACTTCCGAGGGGTTGATTACATTGGCCATTGCCGGGTTAACCTCATGTCCACTGACTTCAAATTTCAGTGGCATGACAGGCTCCCATGCTCCCTCAAGATCAATAAAAAACTGCCCTATGACCTTATTAATCAAGCGGATCTCAGTAGGGGTAAACTCCCGCCCTTCAATTTTGGCGTGCCGACCATCACCACCAAAAAAGCTATCCACCAAGCGGAATACCAATTTAGCGTCCATCACTAACAGCGCCGTGCCGCGCAAAGGCGACACTTTCAATAGGTTGATACTAGTGGGAACATAAAGGGTATGAATATAATCGGAATACTTCATAATCTGCACGCCACCAACCGATACATCGGCATTGTTGCGTAGCAGCGTAAACAACGAGATACGGGTATGACGGGCAAACCGCTCGTTAATCATCTCAAGCGTTGGCATCCGGCCACGAACAATCCGCTCGTGACTCGCTAGGTCATAGACTTTGACCCCGGAATCTTCGTCGACAACGCTTTCTTCAGTCTCAATATCTCCATCATCCACACCATGCAGTAGGGCGTCGATTTCATCCTGAGAAAGCAGGTCTTTGACTGTCATATATGCCTATCCATCACTGCATTACAAACCCGGTAAACAATATCTTCTCGACTCCAGGCTTACCAATTTTATCCTGCATAACGCCTTGAATCTCAGCCAAAGCAGCCTGCTGCAGCATCAACTTACCTTTCATCGTCCGCAACTCATCAAAAGACTGGCTAGAAAACAGCTGGTTCAATACGGAAACGATTTTCGGCATATGTTTGGTTAACGCAACCACCACAGCATCATCTCGGCTTTTAGCCTCGACATGCAACTGCATATAATGCGTTCGACCATCTTTACTCGGCACAACGACCGTAAAGTAAGGACTGCCCTCTAAGGTACGAATTTTGGTATATAGCGCCTGCGCAGGCTTATCAGGTTTGGCATTTTCGGCAACAGCTTCATCATCGGAGCCGCCGAGCAAGAACATCGCTACCCCACCACCGATAATGGCCGCTAGGAGGATCCCAGCAACAGCGATCAGGATCAGTTTTAACTTACCTGAGCCCTTTTTACCCTCAGCCGCCCCACCAGCAGCCGCATCAGTATTTTCATCAGCCATCATTAGCCCCACTGATTATCAGCCGGAAACCCGGCAAATGCATAAACATACAATTAAAGCCGTAATATAACATACTGATTCAACAGCGGAAGCAAGCGAGTCAACATTCAGGCGAATGTTAGCCTATCAAGCGTAGTAATCAACCAAAGAAAGACTCTCCCTGACGACAGACTCGACTCGACTCTCATCCGCATTATCATTTTGATAGCCCGCAAAAGCCGTTCCCGGTTCAGATTGATCCCGTTGCTGACCACCGCTCTGATCTTCTACCGAGGATTCCGACAGATTGAGCCCCTGCTCGGCAAACATCTCTCTCAACCTTGGCATATTCTGTTCTAATGCTTCGCGAACACTGCCGTGAGGGGTGTTAAACACCACGCTCACTTGATCGTTCTTTAGATGCAGTTTCACCTGCAAGGAGCCTAACTCCGGTGGATCTAACCGAATCTCAGCAAACTGACCATTTTTTGACGCCATTAACATCACCCGGTCATTAACGGCCGGCCCCCAACTTGGCATACCCGGCTTAACACCTTGAGGCATACTCGTCTGAAGCGGTTCCTGTACGGTACGAGTCGGCTTAGACAAAGCGGCTAAGGAATCGGCAAAACCCGTGAGCGAGCTCTCTTGTCGTGGTTCTTGCTTATTATCGACGCCTCGACCCACATCAATACCGTTCGCTTTATCCAACACCATTTTTGTTGCAAGATCATCTCGACCTTGAGATCCCGCGGCCTGAGCCATAGGCTGCTCGACACCCTGCCCCACAGGCTGAGCTGGCGCTTGACCAATAACCTGACCGGTTAACGGATTAACCGGCTGCTGCGGAGGTGTTATCGACGCTTGTGTCGCATCATTTGATTGCCGCACAGGTTGCGAAGGCGTTAACTCAGGCGACTGCAATCGAGCTAACGATTCACTCAATGATGTTTGCCCATCACCAATAGACACTTTCACTGCAGGCTCAACGGCCCGATCAGCCAGACCTTCAGAGCCAGGCGCAGCACCAATATCAGCATCAGGTAGTGATGCGCCTTGAGCAGCAGAAACAGCCGGTGCAACGCTTGATATTGGCGAATCAGAGCGCGATGCTAATGCGTTTGTTGTCGCTGCAGCAGGATTATCATTCTGCTGCACTCTCGCGGTACCTGCCACAGGCAACACCACACCAGTCGCACTCTGCTCAGGCAGCACATGACGCTCCGCCATAGCAGGCCCTGAACTAGGCAGAGACTGAATCCGATTATCACTCTGCGGCTCCGACGGCGAACTGGCATGACCAGACGACTGCAGCCGCGCTAAAGATTCACTCAACGTCGCAGCAGCAGGATTATCATTCTGCTGCACTCTCGCGGTACCTGCCACAGGCAACACCACATCAGTCACACTCTGCTCAGGCAGCGCGTGACGCTCCGCCACAGCAGGCCCTGAACTAGGCTGAGGCTGAATCCGATTATCACTCTGCGACTCCGACTGCAGCCGTGCTAAAGATTCACTCAACAACGCTTGCCTGTTAGCCACAGGCACTTCTACCCTAGACTCGACAACTCGATCAATATCGACCACACTTTCAGTGCTAGATACCGAGCTAGCAGCTAAAGAAGCGGGCGCAACGAGGTTCGATGAAACACGAGGATCGGCAGCTTGCATATCTAGTTTACGTGGCGCAGCAACATCAACGCTCTGGCGTAGCTCAGAAGCACTACCAACAGGCAATATTGCAGCATTCTGTTCAGACGTTTGACGCTCTCCTGTCCCAGACGCAAAACTAGGCTGAGGCTGAATTCGACTATCGCTTTGCTGCACAGGTTGCAAAGGAGTTAACTCAGACGACTGTAATCGAACTAAAGATTCACTCAACGATGCTTGCCCGTTAGCCACAGGCACTTCTACCCTAGACTCGACAACTCGATCAGCCCCAACCGCACCTTCGGCTCTAGACGCCGAACTCGCCACTAAAGAAGCAGGAGTAACGGGATTCTGTGTCGCACTGTTACCTGTCGCTCCGCTAGCGGCTAACACCTGCGCTACTGATTCACCAGGGCGACTGGACGCCGCTACACCGTTATCAGCTAGACCGCGTTCAACAACACCAACCCTATTGAATTTATTAGGATTTTCGCCTTCAAAACTTTGCTGACTTGATGGCGACTGAGGATTAATCTCAGCACTGCGATCCAACGACGCTGCCGCATTAACTATCACCTCAGGAGAACCAGACTCTCTCACTATAGACTGAGGCGACGATAAGGGGAGTTGAGATGAACGATTTAACCTATCAGATTCGTCACTAACGGGTGCTGTATTCGGCACTGACGGAGCCAACTGACTTACAGGCTCTGTCGATGCCATTGTAGCGCTTTCGGATGCAGCAATTGAACTGACACGTCCCGTTGAAAGAGGCGCATCTTCAGCCAAAACAGTCACCTGCGGAACGGATCCAACTAATGGCTGAACAGTAGAAGAAGCCTGACTGCTCCCCCTATCCGCAACGCTTGTCAAACGCTTCAAGGCTGAATCAACCGCCACCGCTAAATCGGCACGGCGATACTGATCTATCTGTTTCAGCGTTTCATCACCCGCCAAGCTGACGCTGGTATATTGTGCAGCGCTTACATCAGTTCTTAGATCAACATTTAACTCTGCGCTTAGTGCTGAAGGCGGCATTAACTCGGTATGCAGGTCGGCTTTAAGCGCCGATCTCTGTTGTTGCTTTAACTCGAGCCGCTGTTCTGTCATTTCGGCGGATTTGGCAGTCACATCAGCAACCGCATCAACAACTATCTGCGCGCCAGCCACCTCGGTCATAGCGACCGCATTCGCTACGTTCATGCCGGCAGGCAATAATCCACCTCCACCCGGCAAACTCTGTCCGCTCGGCGATTGCCCCTGAATGCCTGAGCGTTGCTGCTGCGCTTGTAACATCGATTGATCAAAGGAGGCTATAACACTAACACCTGCAGCATTCAAAGCGCCCACAGGGGGCGTTTCAGTAACAACAGCCTGACTGCTCGATACCGAACCAACACTCAGCAATGATCCGACCCCCGAAGCCGAAAACGTTTGATCCATACTGCACTCCCCGGCAGACTTATAACTACCGTTGAGAATGCACAATCAGTGCCACTTTGATAAGAGGAAAATTTATTAGATCAAAGGGGGACGAATTAACTGGGAACGCTCATCAAGTTCTTTCTGCAACTGACGTTCCGCTTCTTTAGATTCCTGCATTTTCAGCTTATCCACCAGCATCTCAACCGATTTAAAATGCTGATAAGCGCTTTGCCAATGGGTGGTAACTTTTTCAAGCTGCTCGCGGTCCATCTGCAACGCCTTTTCTTGCTGCTCTACCGCTACCCGTAACTTGTGCATAAAAGCCTGATGGGTGTGAATTTGCCCAGGGGAGATACCCGCCGCACCTTGCTGATAGAAGCTATTGGCATAATCGGAATAATAGCCATGCAACTGGGTTAACGTAGCCTCTCCCTGCTGTACTTTCGCTTGGGCTTGGCTCAACCACTGATCGGCCTGCTTACGTTTTCGCTCTGCAAGATCCAAGACAACCTGCAACCGCTTAGACCTTTTCATCAGGACGTCCTATTTCCCATAGCGATATTCTGCTGCCCTTGTTGCACCCCAGGCATACTGCTCGGGTTCGGCGTTAGCACCATCGCAAGATCCGTCAAACTCTTTTGAAAAGCATAGGATTCATTCAGGCCCTGTTGCAAAAAAGCATTCATCAAGGGCATCCGTTCTACCGCAAAATCAGTTTCAGCATCACTTCCCCGCGCATAAGCACCAATAGAGATAAGGTCCTGATTCTGTTGAAATTTTGAATAGAGTTGTTTAAACCCCATCGCCGCTTGTAGATGATCAGAGCTCACCACCGAAGGCATCGCTCGGCTAATTGATTGCTCGATATCGATGGCAGGATAATGGCCCCGCTCAGCCAAGCTACGGGATAACACAATATGTCCATCCAAAATAGCCCGGGCCGAATCGGCAATCGGATCTTGCTGATCATCCCCTTCGGTCAGAACCGTATAGAAAGCGGTGATAGAGCCTCCCTCTTTATCCCCATTCCCGGCACGTTCCACCAACTTTGGTAGCTTAGCAAATACCGACGGTGGATAACCCTTAGTCGCGGGCGGCTCACCCACAGCCAAAGCAATCTCGCGCTGCGCCTGCGCATAACGGGTCAAAGAGTCCATCAGCAACAAGACATTTTTACCCTGCTCACGAAAATATTCAGCCAAGCGAGTCGATAGCTGGGCCGCTCTTAAACGCATCAACGGCGACTCATCAGCGGGAGAGGCAACTACCACGGCGCGACGCATGCCCTCCTCACCAAGACTATGATCGATAAACTCTTTGACCTCACGGCCACGTTCACCAATCAAGCCCACCACCACAATGTCCGCCTCGGTAAACCGCGTCATCATACCCAATAAGACACTTTTACCCACACCACTACCCGCAAACAACCCTAACCGCTGCCCCCGACCTACACTCAAGAGCGAGTTAATGGCGCGAATCCCAACATCCAACGTCTGTTTGATGGGTTGTCGACTGAGTGGGTTAATATTCCTGCCCTGCAAGGGCACCGTGGTTTTACAGCCGAGTTCACCTAGACCGTCGAGCGGTTTACCGACACCGTTAATCACCCGCCCCAGCAACTCAAAACCTACCTGAACATCACTGCCGCCGACCATCGGACTCACTCGGGCACCAGGCGCCAAGCCTTCTAATTGATCAACGGGCATTAAGTAGATTCGATCACCAGAAAAGCCCACGACTTCAGCTTCAACCGGCTCACCATGGTCGGGATAGATAAGACAGTATTCACCCATCGAGGCCTTGATACCCACCGCTTCAAGGGTTAAACCGATCAGGCGGGTTATTTGCCCGTGGGCCACGGGCGCAGGAATGTTATATTTCAGCCCCTTTAAACGGGCCAATCGAGCATTCAGTTGATCACTCATGGGGAGCTGATGGCTCAACCTCTGACGAGACTGGCACCTCATCCTCCATCTGCGTCAATGCTCTGCGTAGCTGCGTAACCGCGGCCTCAAAACGGCGTTCAACCGTATTATCAAGCAGGCCATAGCCACTCACCACTTTACAACCCCCTCGAGCCATAGACGCCTCTTCAACCAAGGACCAACGTTCATTCAACGCCAACAAAGGTTCGAGGTTCGGCACATCATCTGGATGTAAAATCACTTTAATTTCGGCGCCGGTTTGTGGCAATTGCGCTACAGCATCTTCAACCGCTTTAATCACCGGGGCACTATCTAACTCAACCTGTGTACCGACCACCGCTTCACTCAGTTCAGTAATTAAATCAACGACTAGCTGCTCGACCTCCGCATTGATTTTTTGCAACGGCTGATCTAACTGCTGCTGCAAGTTTGTCAGTAACGCTAACTGCACATCGATTTCAGCACGCGCGGTAGCCAAGCCTTCTTTGTGCCCAGCAGCACGACCCTCTTCTAGACCCTTCTCCAAGCCTTCATCGCGGCCCTGTTGTAAACCTTCCTGATAGGCATCTTCACGGATTTTTTCGAGCTCGGACAGTGTGAGACGACCATCAACAACTTCCTCAACCACCTCTTCTGTCACTTTTTCCGGTTTTTGCTGCAAGCCAACTACATGCTTCCCCTGCACCACGGGCAGGGTCCATAATGCTGCAGCCCGCGCATCTTCCGCACGAATCCGGATTACCGATTTATCGATCGCCTTCATCTGCATTACATCATCTCTTCGCCGCCACTACCGAGCATAATCTCACCTTCATCGGCCAATCGACGGGCCACGTTGAGAATCTCTTTCTGGGCATCTTCCACTTCACTCACACGCACAGGCCCTTTCGCCTCGAGATCATCTCGCAACAATTCGGCCGCCCGTTTCGACATATTTTTGAAGATTTTATCCTGTAGTCCCGATTCCGCACCTTTAAGGGCAACCACCAGAGTATCGGTATTAATTTCACGCAGAATAACCTGAATGCCTCGATCTTCCACATCGATCAAGTTATCAAATACAAACATCATTTCAGAGATCTGATCACTGAGCGGCTCATCCACTTCGCGAATTTTCTCCATCAACTCTTGCTCAATATTATTATCGAAATAATTCATAATATTAGCCGTTGTTTGTAGTCCACCCAAGCTGGCGCTCTGACTGCTGTTGCCAGAGAACTGTAATTCAAGGATATCATTCAGCTCCTGCAGGGCGGATGGCTGGATTTGATCCAATGAGGTGATCCGCATCATAATCTCGAGACGGACATTTTCATCAAATCGTTGCAACACATGGGCTGCTTGATCTGGATCCAGATAGGCCATGACCACGGCCTGTATCTGCGGGTGCTCATAACGAATAATTTCGGCAACCTGCCGGGAATCCATCCATTTCAGGCTCTCTAAACCCGAGGTATTAGTGGTCATCAGAATACGATCAACCAACGTCTGCGCCCGGTCATTGCCTAGGGCTTGACTTAACATCTCTTTGATATAGTGATCGTTGTTAATACCGATACTGGTCTGATCGCTAATCGCTTCCATAAAGTCCGCCATCACCGACTCGACCGTCGACTGAGGGATATTATCGAGGTTACTCATGGTCAAACCTAACTGCTGCACCTCTTTCTGGCCAAGATAGCGCAGCACTTCGGCGGCATCACTTTCACCCAAGGAGATAAGCAACACCGCCGCTTTCTGGACATTTGTTAATTCAACACCGGATTCCGTTACCTGATCATTCATTCTCAATCACCCACTGACGGATAGCCTGCGCCACTTTGGCAGGATCTTCAGCAATCATGCTGCGAATCGCATTCATTTGATATTCATAGGTTTCATTCGGCGTCGGCGCCAGCGCATTATCGATGCCGCTAAAGGTCACATGGTCCGGCGATATACCGCTCATATCGAGGGATTCAAGCTCAGCAGCCATATCTGATTCAGATTTCGAATCGGATTCATTAGCCGCTGCTTTCTGTGCCGCACTAATCGCCAAACTTTTCATAATCGGTCGCAACACTCCAAATACCAATAACAGCACGAACAGACCACCTAACACCTGTTTCACCAGATCCAGCACCCATTCCTGCTTCCAGATCGGTACTTCTTCCTCCTGATAGACCTCAGGCACGGCAAACGGAGAATTGATCACGCTAACGCTATCACCCCGCAACGCCGAATAACCGACCGCATCCTTAACCAGTATAGACAATCGATCGAGTTCGTTCTGATCCCAAGCGGCCCGTATCTTTTCACCACCATTAGGACCTGCCGTCGGAATATCATCAACCACCACCGCAACAGAGAGACGGTTAATCTGCCCCATTTGATGCTTGGTATAACTGATAGAGCGGTCTAACTCATAATTACGTGTAGCTTGAGAGCGCGCATTTTGTGGCGCCGCGGGGCGATCAACAACCCCCTCGCCTTGCACCGGCAAACCCGTACCACCCACTTCAGGCACCGCATTTGCGCCCGGAGGTTGATTCGACAAAGCACCCGGCACACCAGATGCAGCACCTTGCCCTACCGTACTTTCATCAAGCACCTGTTCACTGCGCAACGCAGGAAGGTCCGGGTTATAGATCTCATCGGTTTGCTCAACGGCGGTGAAATCAATATCAGCCGATACTTCAGCTCGGTAACGCCCTAGACCAACCACCGGTTGTAAAATACTGTTAACCCGATTAACTAGGGTTTCTTCGATTCGACGGGTATATTCAAGCTGTTTAGCAGCCAACACCACATCGGTATCCATATCTCGTGTATTCAGCAAGCGACCTTTTTGATCGACCACCGTCACATCTTCACTGGAAAGCTCCGGGATACTGGAAGCCACGAGATTAGTAATCGCCTCAACCTGAATCGCTTCGAGTCGCCGTCCCGCCACCAGATCCAAAAACACCGATGCAGTCGGTTTACGCTGATCACGAATAAATACCGACTGCTTAGGCAACGCCAAGTGAACCCGGGCGCTACGTACCGCCAGCATACTAGTAACGGTCCGCGCCAACTCACCTTCTAAACCACGCCGGTAGCGAGCGGTTTCCATAAACTGACTGGTGCCTAACCCCTGCTCCTTATCTAACAACTCAAAGCCAACGGTATTATCACCATTAAAACCTTCAGCGGCTAAACGCAAACGAGCTTTATGCAGATACTCTTCAGCCACAAGAATATTGTGACCCGTTGAATCAAACTTATAGGGGATACCGTTGAGCTGTAACTGTTCAACAATCGGATTTGCATCCGCATAGGAGATATTATTATAAAGCACCCGGTAATCGGGTTCTTGGGACCAGAGCACCACGGCGAAGCCGATCGCAATAGTGGCTGCCAAGCCCACCATCAGACCTAACTGACGCACCAACCCCAAGCGGTTAAAGCCAAAGGCTACCGAGCCACCTGTTGTTGTCTGCACTGCTGCGTTTTCCATCTAACCGTGCACCCTGATGCTACTTATACATATTATTGTGTGTTTCATTCGCATTAGATCGACATTTTCATAACGTCTTCATAAGCGCTTAACATTTTATTACGCACCTGGGTCAGAGCCTGGAAAGAAACCGAGGCCTTTTCCATGCTGATCATCACCTGATGGAGATCAACCCCCGCCACCCCTTGCTCATAAGAGGTCGCCAGCGTTTTCGCCTGCGCTTGAGCGTTATTAACACCATCGATTGCGCCTTTAAATAGATCAGCAAAGCTTTCACCGTTTTGCTCATCAGCGACACGACGAATCGCAGCAGGCCGGTTAATATCAGAGGAAATGCCCTGTTGGGCCTGCATTTTGACTTCACGCATCTGTTGTAAAACTGCGTTAATGTCTGCACGTTCAATCATACACACCTCAGAAATGGCAATATATTGACATTATAAGTTTGATCAGCCACTTAGCAAGCAACAAAACAAACTGTTCGCCAATTTTATGACACAAAACCGTGTCAATTTTCAATCTTAGCTATGTATAAAGCAAAAAACGAGCCACAAGGCCCGTTTGTTTTTTGACATGTTTAACCTATTTCTACCCCGGTCGCTCACCATATTGCAGCCGCACATACATCAGCGCTACCGTAATAGCATCACCTAGGGCGGTATGTCGCTCTAACATCGGAATATCGAGCTGCTTAGAGATCGTATCAAAGCGCAAATCGACATCACCGCCAACATACCGCCACTTTATGATGTCGTGATACACATGTGATAACTCGATCGCTTTACCCGGCAAACCGAAGCCATAACGAGGCCGCAAATACTTTTCTAACATGCGCACATCGTAGTTAACGTAATAACCAAGAATCGGGCGATTACCAACGAACTCCAGCACTTTTTCCAGCGCTTCGTCCATATAGACTCCATCAACGAGGTCCGCCGCTCGAATTTTATGAATCTTGATAGAGTCGCCCGTCAAACTTTTCGGCGGCTTGAGCTTAATATCTAGCCGCTCACTGGTCATCACTTTGCGACCTTTGATTTTCAC
This sequence comes from Amphritea sp. GJ51-11, assembly GCF_055808735.1. Lineage (NCBI taxonomy): Bacteria > Pseudomonadati > Pseudomonadota > Gammaproteobacteria > Oceanospirillales > Oceanospirillaceae > Amphritea > Amphritea sp. GJ51-11. Next base: position 3,567,620 of record NZ_CM147881.1, read on the forward strand.
CGCGCCAATCGAAAGAATTTCGCCCTCTTTAACATTCAAGCTTGTGGTCTCACAATCCAGAGACACCACCTCATCGCCATCATAGGGCTGAAATAGATGAGCATAAGGACCATTCTTATGATCCATCCGCTCCTTTATTTTTCTGATACTTCTGGGAATAATCATATTCCGTGTTAGCCTCCCAGGTGATACCTAAGCACAAGATGTTTTTTAAATCCTTTAACGATATGCATCCCATCCCGAAGCAAATCCTTCTCCATTTTATCCAATGATGACAGTTCAAGGATATTAGGCGTTTGGTCTACACCATCACTCGACTCATCAATACGCTTAACCTGCTGCTTTAGGCGTGTCTGGATAAACAATGCCAACGCCTCACCCAATTCACGACCATGTTCAGGCTTCATCTCCCCCATCTCAACCAGCGCTTCGATACGCTTGAAGGTGTTGGTTTCCAATATTTTGAACTGCAACGCCATAGTACGTATACCGTGCACAATCGGAAAAATACCGGCCTTCTTCACATCCAGCTCACCTTTATCTTTTAAGTTACCAAAAAAGGTCAGCGGAGTATTGAACTCAATAGCCGCCCGGGCAAAATGGGAAAAGAAAACGTCATTGTTCTGCAGATGACGCAAAAACCAGTTTCTTGACGCTTTAAAAAGCGCCGCATTACCCGCGACCGGATGAGCATCAACGGCAATCGCTAATCGCATCTGCGCCTCGCCTTCACACTGATAAGACCAATCACTCATAGCTTGAGTCCACTGGCCAATCGACTTAACCCACTCTGGGTTAGAGACCATGATATTACCTGGGCATTTAGGAAAGCCGAACGAGATCAGTATCTCGGTAAAGCGCTCCATAGTCGCTTGCATCTCAGGCCAGATCAAACCATCACGATAGATCAATGCATTATCCTGATCGGTTTTCATGACCTGCTCGCCACGCCCCTCACTGCCCATCACCACCAAGCACACATGGGGCTGCATATCCGGCGGCACGACCAACCCAAAGAGTTTAGCAATCACCCGTTCATTCATGGCGGCAATCAACTCCATCGCAAAGCGCGCCTTAACGCCCTGCGACACCATCGCTTTAATCAGGTCATTTAATCCATGCGCCGCCTCATAGAGATCTTCAACCGTCTGCGCTCGCTCGATTCGCAAACCGATCACATGGGAATGACTGGAAAAATAACTCAATACATCGGTCAGTTCGATCACGCCGGTTAAACGATCACCATCCATCACCACGATTCGCTCTATGCGTTGCTGAGTCATAATAATCAGCGCATTAAACAGATAGTCATCCGAGGTCGTGGTAATCAGTCGATAACTGGCGATACCGGCAACACTGGCATCCAGCGCTAACTTATTCACCACCACCGCATCTAACAGATCGGTCCCCGTCACCATACCGTAACGATTACCACGTTTAACCAAGACACAATCGGCACGCTTCTCTCGCATCAGCAGCGTCGCTTCGGTAATCGTCGTTCCTTCAAGCACGATCAGCGGCTCACGAATCAGGCCGTCTTTGACCTGAGCCAGCATAAACTCGGCCATATCCTGATCGCCGCCCTCTTGGGCTTGGATCTCAGTCTTAGCGGAAAGGCTTTGCTGAAAGTAATCGGCAAAACGACTATTACTGGCGCACAGATCGAGCAGCACACGGGTCGGCAATATATGGCAGATCGTTTCATCGACCGCAATAAAGTTATGAATCGCCTTACCCTTAAGTGCCGACCAACCGCCAAAGTAGTCTTCGTTGGTATAGTGAACATAGAGGTGCTCTTGCGCCCCCTGCTCTTCTACTTCGTCACTCTCAGCGACCCGCCCCTTTAAGATGACGTACACACCTTCAGGCACACTGCCCGCCGCAAGAATGGTCTCACCTGACTGGTAGTAACCAATATCCAAGCTCGAACGCAGTAGTTCCTGCTCCTTTGCAGACAGCAAGCTAAACGGCATATTCTCTATTTTGAAAGATGATGGCATCAATACTCTCCTCAATCCGCGGCGGCTTAAAGCATCTGATTAAAGGGTCAAAGAACCCTTTAGGCTGAAACTTTAATAACACTCAATCAGACTCGATAAAAAAAGGCGCGCCAACCTTCGCTGACGCGCCTTACATTGAATCAGATCTATTCAGATCTTAGTGCGCGTGAGCAACACCAGCACCACGTGGTACACGAATGTTCTCAACCATTTCCTGAATTTCAGCAGGTGGTGGCGGAGTCATCATGCAAACAACATAAGCGACGATGAAGTTCAGGATCATACCCACGAAGCCGAAGCCACCGGTGGAGATACCCAAGAACAGGTCATCTTTCGAGCCGCCCATGAAGGTGAAGTAGACCATATAAGCCATAGTAGAACCCAGACCCACAACCATACCTGCGATTGCGCCTTCTTTGTTCATACGGCTGTTGAAGATACCCATCACGATAACAGGGAACACTGAGGAGGATGCCAAACCAAAGGCCAGCGCCACCACCTGTGCCACAAATCCTGGCGGGTTAATACCGAAGTAACCTGCAATACAGATCGCCACAATCGCCGCAAGACGAGCGTACATCAGCTCCTGTTTCTCAGAGATACCTGGGTTGATACAGGTTTTCATCAAGTCATGCGCAATCGCAGTAGAGATTACCAACAACAAACCTGCCGCTGTTGATAGGGCCGCAGCAACCGCACCGGCTGCTACCAGCGCAATAACCCAGCTAGGTAACTGAGCGATCTCAGGGTTAGCCAATACCATGATGTCACGGTCAACATACACTTCGGTGACAAATGGAGCGCCTGGAGCAGGCGTTGGATTAACCTTAGCGTTTGTTACCGCACGCTCACCATGAATACCGCGAGCTTCACCATCAAACGCAGGCTTACCACCTTCAAACGCTGAACCTGCAGAGTATTGTACTTTGCCGTCACCGTTATAATCGTGCCAAGCCAACAAGCCTGCATTTTCCCAGTTAGAAAACCACTGTGTTTTAGGGTCAGCTTTCAACTCAGCATAAGAAGTACCTACGTTAGTCGCATCAGTACCGTTAATTGTTTCGATCAGGTTTACACGACCGAAACCAGCAACACCAGGGATAGTAGTGTACAGAATCGCGATGAAGATCAACGCCCAACCCGCAGAGGTACGCGCATCTTTAACACGCGGTACCGTGAAGAAACGTACGATTACGTGTGGTAGACCCGCAGTACCCGCCATCAGCGCCGCTGTCAGACAGAAAATGTCGATAGTGGATTTCTGACCGGAGGTATATTCCGCAAAGCCAAGGTCAACAGACAATTTATCCAGCGTTGCCAAAACAGACAAACCTGAATCCAGTGTCGCACCCAGACCAATTTGTGGCAGGAAGTGACCGGTAACCTGCATAGACATAAAGATCGCTGGCACCATGAACGCCAGAATCAGTACGCAGTACTGAGCTACCTGAGTATAGGTAATACCCTTCATACCACCCAATACAGCGTAGAAGAATACGATCGCCATACCGATGATAACACCCGTGTTGATATCAACATGCAGGTAACGGGAGAATACAATACCCACACCACGCATCTGACCAGCAACATAAGTAAAGGAGATAACGATAGTACAAACAATGGCAATCACACGCGCCGTTGTAGAGTAATAACGATCACCCACGAAATCAGGCACGGTAAACTTACCAAATTTACGCAGGTAAGGTGCCAGCAGCATCGCCAACAGCACATAGCCGCCGGTCCAGCCCATCAGGTAAGCCGCTCCATCACGACCGATAAACGATACCAATCCCGCAAGCGAGATAAAGGAAGCTGCTGACATCCAGTCAGCGGCTGTCGCCATGCCGTTCGCAATGGGGTGTACACCACCGCCAGCGACATAGAATTCTTTTGTAGACCCGGCACGGGCCCAGATTGCAATACCAATATAGAGAGCAAAGGAGCCCCCTATAAAGATGTAAGTAAGTAGATCAAGACTCATATTCGTAATCCTCAGCTCAGCCGTTATTGTTCTTATTCATGAACATCGTATTTTTCATCAAGCTTGTTCATGCTCGCAACGTACATCCAAATCAATGCGACATAGACGAAGATTGCACCCTGCTGCGCGATCCAGAAACCCAGAGGGAAACCGAAGAACGGGATAGCGTTCAATTGATCAACGAACAGGATTCCAGCGACGAAAGACACTACAAACCAGACCGAAAGGTAAGTCATGATAATGCGTAGGTTTTCGGCCCAATAAGCCGAAGCATTGTCTTGTGCAGAAGTAGACATTTGCACCATCCTTATTTTTGTTATTGAAGGTTAAGTAAAAGTTGTGGACTGTTAGAATTTAACAAAGTGTTCTGGCAAAAAAATCCCCTACTTTGGTCTGATCAAACATCACCAAAACACCCTAAACAGGCCGCAGGCCATACCCTGCGCGCCTTCAAGCCATTTCAAAAAAACCGTTACAACTCAACAGACTAGACAAAGGTATAAGAGCGATAGGGTTCTCACCCCGAGTTCGGTTACACTAAGCACTCCAGCACCGTAACAACAGGCAGACCTGACTATGCTTTCTGGCGGCTCCATTATTCTTATTTCACTGGCCTATGTGGGGCTGCTCTTTGCTATTGCCTACTTTGGTGACCGCAGCGCCCAAGGACGCTCATACGCCAGCAACCCCGTTATTTATTCACTGTCTTTGGCTATCTATTGCTCCTCTTGGACCTTCTACGGAGCAGTAGGTCGGGCATCGGTCAGCGGCTGGCAATTTTTGGCCACCTATCTCGGCCCCGCCATTGTGTTTATTTTTGCTTGGCGGGTTATTGAAAAAATCATCTTGGTGAGTAAGCAGCAAAACACTACCTCAATTGCCGATTTTATCTCCTCCCGCTATGGCAAGAGTCAGGCACTGGCGGTATTAGTCACCATCATCGCCGTCTTTGGCACCATTCCCTATATTGCCATGCAGCTCAAAGCCGTGGCGATTAGCTATGACGCGATTGCTCCCGGCGCGACTGAAGCACTCAGCAAGGGTAACGACACCGCTCTGTTTGTCGCCTTAGTCATGGCCGTCTTTACTATTTTATTCGGCACCCGGCATATCGATGCCACCGAACATCACGAAGGCATGGTGCTAGCGGTGGCGTTCGAGTCCATCGTCAAACTCACCGCCTTTATTGCCGTCGGCCTGCTAGTTACCTTTGAGATTTTTGATGGCGTGCCTGATCTGATCGACAATATTCGCCATCAACTCAACAACAATACTAATTTCAATAGCCCGCTCAACGGCAGCTTTCTCGGCAATAGCTTCCTCACCGAGATACTGCTCGCCTGTGCCGCTATTCTCTGCCTACCACGACAGTTTCATGTCACCATCGTCGAAAATACCCGCATTGAAAATCTAAAAACCGCCCGTTGGCTCTTCCCCCTCTATATGCTGTTGCTATCACTGTTTGTGCTGCCCATCGCAACCGCAGGGATGACCCTATTCGCAGGCTCCGATATCAATGCTGATACCTTCTTGCTGATGCTGCCCCTGCACGAAGGCTTTGAAGATTTAGCCACCTTCGCCTTTATTGGTGGTCTATCCGCGTCAACCAGTATGGTTATCGTCGCCTCTATTTCACTCTCCACTATGGTTTGTAACGACATTGTTATGCCTCTGCTGTTGAGAGTTTCTTGGCTCAAACTATCTAAAAATAAAGATCTCGGCGCGATGCTACTTCGTGTCAGGCGGATCACCATTATCTGCCTGATGATCATGGCTTACTTTTATTATCGAATCCTGGGTGATCAAGGCACCCTGGCATCATTTGGCCTGCTGGCCTTTGCCGCCTCGGCGCAATTCTTACCGGGACTACTCGGCGGCGTCTATTGGAAAACCGGCTCGCGCCACGGCATTCTCATCGGCCTTTGCGCAGGCTTCCTAATCTGGCTTTACACCTTGGTGTTCCCCACCATGGCCAGCGCCGGCTTGATGCCCAACTCGTTTATCGAAAACGGCTTATTTGGTTATGACTTCTTACGACCCACACAACTATTCGGCATCACCGGTATGGATCCCCTCACCCACGGCACGTTCTGGAGCCTCTCGATCAACACCTTGCTCTATGTGGTGATATCCCGCTATAGCCCACAACGACTGGTCGATCGGATTCAGGCCAGCGCCTTTGTAGATGTTTACAGCAAAGACCTATCTGAACCCTCCCGGGTGTTCAGCCACGCCACCGTAGGTGACTTACAGATACTCACCGAGCGCTTCCTCGGCATTAGCCGCACACAGCACGCGTTTACTGGCTTTGCTCTAAAGGCGGGCATCGATCCACCACTGTCCGGCGATAAAGCCAGTGCCGAACTGATCCAATTTACCGAGCGTCTGTTAGCCGGAGTTATCGGCGCGTCCTCTGCCCGCATCGTATTGGCCTCGACCCTGCGCGGCAAAGATATGCAGATTGGCGATGTGGTCACCATCGTTGATGAAGCCTCGCAAGCGCTGCGCTTTAACCGTTCGTTACTGCAATCGACCATCGAAAACATCACCATGGGCATCAGCGTGGTGGATCAACAGATGCGTCTGGTCGCTTGGAACCGGCGTTATATTGAGATGTTCGAATACCCTAGCGGCCTAATCTGTGTTGGTCGCCCAATCGAGGAGATCTTCCGCTATAACGCCTCGAAGGGTGAATATGGCCCCGGCGATATCGAACAACAGGTTACAACCCGCCTCACGACCCTAAAAGAGGGTAAGGCTCACTCCTATGAACGCCACCGTACCGACGGTTCGGTATTAGAGGTCCGGGGCAATCGGATGCCCAATGGTGGTTTTGTTAACACCTATATGGATATTACCGAACATAAACGGGTGCAGGAGGCATTGCGGGAGAGTGAGCAAAATGTCCGTATCTATACCGATAATGTGCCGGTATTGATCGCCTTTTTGGATACCGAGCGGAACTTCCGCTTTATCAACAAAGCCTATGCCAATACCTTTAAACTCGATCGCCACAACATCGCCGGCGTTAACAGCGCCAGCACCCTATCTGCACAAGAGCTTGAGATACGCCACCCCTATGTTGATAAGGTATTACAGGGTGAACGTCAGCGCTTTGAAACTCAAATCCCATCACCCGACGGCCAAGCCCGTTATGCGGAAGTAACCTACATTCCTCATATCAACGACAGCGGTGATCAACTGGGTTATTTCACCCTTTATCAGGACATCACCGAGCGTCGTAAAGCCGAGCAATTACTACAAGAAACCAACGAAAACTTAGAGCAGCGGGTACGCGAACGGACCCATACGCTATCAGTGGTTAACAAAGAACTGCGAAAAGAGAACACCATTCGTGCCCTCATTGAGGATGAGCTGCGACAGGCTAAATTTGATGCCGACGCTGCCAACCTAGGCAAAACCCGCTTTCTTGCCGCCGCCAGTCACGACCTACTGCAGCCGCTAAATGCCGCTCGATTATTTATCTCGGCCCTAGCGCAGCAAAAACATACCGAAGAAACCCACCAACTGGTTAACAACCTCGATGGCTCGCTAAAAGCCGCCGAGAGCCTGATAACCACCATTCTCGATATCTCTAAACTGGATGCGGGCGCTTTAGAGCCAAACCTCAGCCACTTCTCTATCAACGGCATGTTCGACAATCTCAGCGCCGAATTCACCGCCCTAGCTGAAGAGAAAAACTTGCAGTTTGATTTCGTCAAATGTTGCCAGACCATTCATTCCGATCAACAACTGCTGCGTCGAGTTCTGCAAAACTTCCTATCCAATGCGATCCGCTACACCCAGCAGGGCAAAATCATGCTCGGCTGCCGCCGTACCGGCAAACATCTGCGGATCGAGGTATGGGATACCGGCGTAGGCATCCCTACCGATAAGCTCAAAGAGGTATTTGAGGAGTTTCACCGCATCAACAACCCAAAACATTCTCAGGTGGATGGACTCGGCTTAGGTCTGGCCATCACCGAACGTATCGCCCGGATGCTTCACCATCCAATCAATGTGCGTTCATGGCCTAACAAAGGTACTGTTTTTAGCGTTACCGTACCGTTGGGCGATAAAACCAAAGCGGTTAAAGCACGCCCCGAAAAACGCGGCTGGATACGCAGTAAAGGCCTCGAAGGTATTAAAGTACTGGTGATCGACAACGAACCTAAGATTCTCGAAGGGATGGGCGCACTATTACAGGGTTGGTCTTGCTCTGTAGTTACGGCTATCTCAGCGGCGCAGGCTAAGGCGAATATTATCGAGCAAGACTTTGTGCCCGATATCATTCTGGCTGACTATCACCTCGATGAAACCCTCACCGGGGTCATGGCACTACAGGACCTCGCAGAGCTGTGGGACCATCCGATTCCAGCAGTGGTGATTACCGCCGACCGTACCGACGCAGTTAAAGAGGAGATCACCGCCAATCATGCTGAAATTTTACATAAACCCATTAAGCCGGCAGCCCTTAGAGCAATTATCAGCAAACTGATTGCCTCGGCAAAATAAGATCAACATGGACATTTCAACGCTATTGCCGACTAGACAGCGGCAACAACACTAAACAGCAGTACCAAAAAAAGCGCATCTACTAAACAATGCTAGTAGTGCGCTTTTTTATGCAGACTATAAATAGCCTAGATAATGATGCCGTTGGTTTAGCCCAACTCAGTCTTTGGAGGATCAACACAGAGTCGCTGTGCTGCAATTACAGCTTGGGTACGACTATGGACACCAAGCTTACGCAAAATCGCCGTCACATGAGCTTTAATGGTCGCCTCCGAGACATTCAGATCATAAGCGATCTGCTTGTTCAGCAAGCCTTCGGTCAACATAGTTAACACCCGGAACTGTTGCGGTGTCAGTGATGCCAAATTAGTGGCAAACTTCTGATCCTCTTCAGTCACGTCCACGACGCCCTCGGCTACTTCTTCAGGTAGCCACTCTTCACCTTCGAGTACCGTGGTAATCGCTTCAGCGATCACATCCAAGGGGGAGGATTTAGGGATAAAACCGGAGGCACCGTAATCCAGCGCTCGCTTCATCACCGAGGACTCTTCACTGCCCGACACAACCACCACAGGAATACCTGGGTTTTTGCCCCGCAGGAACACTAAACCGGTAAAACCGTTAGTCCCCGGCATGTGTAGATCAAGTAATACTAAATCAGCATCTGAGTGATTTTCGACCGCTGCCTGAACCGCTTCCAGAGAATCGGCTTCAACGATTTCAACGCCCGGAACAGCCTGAGTTACCGCCTGTTTCAGTGCTGCACGGAATAACGGATGATCATCCGCAATGATTATCTTCTGCGCCAGTTGCATTCAGCTAATCTCCCTCCTTACTCGCTTCCAATCTGTGAAAACGTGTAAATATATCTACTTATAAAGTGCAGCGTCTGATAAAACAGCCGCTTACGCCTGATTATATTAACACCACTTGCAAAGCAAAACTCCCCCCGACCTTAAAAACCGGGAGGGAGCTTTGAAATTGTAGCCCTAAGTTAGTGCCTTAGCACATTTACTTACGGTTCATACGGTGCTCAATCAGATCATCAACCACGGATGGATCGGCCAGGGTAGAGGTATCACCCAAGGCATCGAAATCATCTTCGGCAATTTTACGCAGAATACGGCGCATAATCTTACCTGAACGCGTCTTCGGCATACCCGGTGCGAATTGAATCAAATCAGGCGATGCAATCGGACCGATCTCTTTCCGCACATGCAGTCGCAACTCTTTCAGCAGCTCATCGGATTGTTCAAAGCCAGACTGCAGGGTGACATACACATAGATGCCCTGACCTTTCAGCTCATGCGGATAACCCACAACGGCGGCTTCAGCAACTGCAGGGTGAGCAACCAATGCTGACTCAACCTCTGCTGTTCCCATACGGTGACCAGACACGTTGATAACATCATCCACACGGCCAGTAATCCAGTAATAACCATCTTCATCACGGCGGGCACCATCACCGGTAGTGTAATAGCCCTTGTAAGTAGTGAAGTAAGTTTGGACAAAGCGCTCATGGTCACCCCAGATAGAACGGCTCTGACCCGGCCATGAATCTTTAATGACCAAGTTGCCATCGGTGGCGCCTTCCAGCTCATGACCATCCGCATCCAGCAGTGCAGGCTGCACACCAAAGAACGGACGCGCCGCCGCACCCGGCTTAGCCGCAGTAGCACCCGGTAGTGGCATAATCATCATGCCGCCGGTTTCAGTCTGCCACCAAGTATCAACGATTGGGCAACGGCTCTGACCAATAATACGGTAATACCATTCCCAGGCTTCAGGGTTAATCGGCTCACCCACAGAGCCCAGAATGCGTAGGCTAGAGAGATCAGAATCACCCAGCACATCTTCGCCCTGTTGCATCAACGCACGGATAGCAGTTGGCGCAGTGTAGAACTGATTAACTTTATGTTTTTCGATAACGCGGCCAAAACGGCTGTTATCAGGATAGCTTGGCACACCTTCAAACATCAGTGAGGTAGCACCATTCGCCAACGGACCATAAACAATATAACTGTGACCGGTCACCCAACCAACGTCAGCGGTACACCAGTAAATATCACCATCTTTATAATCGAAGGCATACTCATGGGTCATGGCGGCATACACCATATAACCACCCGTGGTATGTTTCAGACCTTTTGGCGCACCGGTAGAACCGGAAGTGTAAAGGATAAACATCGGTGCTTCGGCTTCCATCTCTTCAGCCGGGCAATCGGCAGACGCATTGGCCACCAGATCTTCATACCAAACATCAACATTGTCGTCCCAAGCAACATCTTGCTCGACCCGCTTAACCACGATAACACTGTTGACGCAGGCTTTAGCCGCAGGATGTGCCAGTGCTTTATCAACGTTCAATTTCAGTGGTACTGACTTACCAGCACGCAACGAATAGTTAGAGGTAACCACAACCTTAGAATTAGCCCCTTCAATACGAGCCGCCAGCGCTTCTGGGGAGAAACCACCAAAAACGATAGAGTGCACCGCACCGATACGGGTACAGGCCAACATGGCCACGGCCGCTTCTGGAATCATCGGCATATACAGAGTGACCACGTCACCCTTCTCAACACCTTGCGCTTTCAGTGCGTTAGCAAATTTACACACGCGCTCATGCAGGTCACGGTAGGTAATGTTTTCAGAATCGCTGGGATCATCGCCTTCCCAGATAATCGCAACCTGATCACCACGGGTTTCTAGGTGACGGTCGAGACAGTTGTAAGAAGCGTTCAGTGTGCCATCTTCAAACCAGCGGATATCGACGTTATGCGGATCGAAAGAGGTATGTTTAACCTTGGTGTAAGGTTTAAACCAGTCCAGTCGCTTACCTTCTTCGCCCCAGAATGTATCCGGATCGTTAATAGACTGCTCATACATCGCTAGATATTTTTCATTGTTAATATGCGCAGATGCAGCCAGCTCTTCGCTAACCGGATATATCTTAGAATCGCTCATGTGTGATGCCCTTAGCTTGTTATTTATTCTATGCTGTGATCATGGCGGCTAAACCCTTAGACACCATGTCTCCCTATCCCTGCTCCACCGATATTATTGTTATTCGCGGCGAGATTTTTCAAGTTACTTTTCAATCAGCTCAGACTCGAATCGAGCCGTGCCGTTAAAATCGTTATTCTAGTGGTTAATGTTATACCTAAGGGACTAATTCTTCCTGAATTAGACATTGGTCTATCCGGCGCAGGCCATTAGTCGTACAAGCCCCTTTTTATACAACTTTAGGCGTATGAAAAGAGGCTTTTTGGCTGATACGCTGAGAGCCTAGCTTTTCAATTCTGCATCCAGATCGATCCCTGCCTCACGCATCCGCGCCAGTTTATAACGCAATGTTCGAGGACTAATCCCCAGTTTTTCCGCCGCGTCTTTGCGGCTGCCATTGGTTTCTCTCAGGGTCTCGATAATGAGCTGAAACTCGTGCTGCTTCATATCGTTGCCCAACTGACTCGGCTCATCACCGGCTAAGGCAACTGCCTCGATTCGACCAGCCATATCGGCGGTTTGCATACTGCCGGGCTGAATATGTAGATCCGCGGCACCGATCAACGCCCCCTGCTGCAAAATCAAAGAGCGCTGGACAATATTATCCAGTTCCCGAACATTGCCGGGCCAGTGATACGCTTGTAAAACCCGTTGCGCTTCATCACTCATCGATACCGCGGTACGGTTCATTTTGCGGGAATATTTTGCCAACAGGCGCTGCGCCAATGGCACGATATCACCAACACGTTCCCGCAGCGGCAACCACTGCAGAGGAAAAACATTCAGCCGGTAATAGAGGTCTTCACGGAACTTATGTTCGGCGACAAACTCTTCGAGCTTACGGTTGGTGGTGGCTAAAATTCGCACATCGAGGTTAATAATTTTACGTCCACCGACACGTTCGACTTGTTGCTCTTGCAAGACACGTAGCAATTTAGCCTGTAGCCCCAAATCCATCTCGGAAATCTCATCGAGCAAAATCGTACCGCCGTTAGCCTGCTCGAATTTACCCGGATTGCTGGTATAAGCGCCGGTAAAGGCCCCTTTTTCATGACCAAACAGAGTCGCCTCAAGCATATTTTCGGGAATTGCCGCACAGTTGATGGCAATAAACGGCTTGTCGGCCCGGGGCGAGTGCACATGAATATACTGCGCTAACACCTCTTTACCGGTACCACTTTCACCGGTAATCAATACTGTTGAATCGGTTTCAGCAACCCGTCTGGCCACTTGCAATAGCTGCTTACTGCTATTTTCTTCAGCAATTGGTTGCAGATTATCCTGTTCATTAAGGTGACTGCCGGTATAACGCTTCACCACCTCAATCAAAGCCTCAGGTGCAAAGGGCTTCATCAGGTAATCGACCGCACCGCTGCGAATCGCATCTACTGCTTTATTCACCTGACCATAGGCCGTAATCAGCATCACCGGCAAACAGGGTTGAGTTTGCTGGATTTTCGCCAACAGTTGATGACCATCCATGCCACCCATATTGACATCACTAACCACCATATCGACGGAATGCTCGGCGATCACCTCGAGTGCTTGTTCGCCGGATTCGGCTTCGAGGTAATCAAAACCCGCCAATTCAAGGGTATCCACCAGCGCTTCCCGCAGATCGGCATCGTCTTCAACCACTAATATTTTCATACTCATAAACTATCCGATCCTGCCGTCATGGGTTAAGCGGTCTGTTTGATTATCGCGCTGATCAGCTACTTGACCATCGGTCTGATAAGGGATCAGAAAAGCAGCCTGAGTGCCAACACCCGGTTGAGAACGCAGAATAAACTCACCATGATGCGCCTTAGCCACCACCTGAGCCACTGCGAGACCTAAGCCAGTACCGTGAGACTTAGTCGAATAAAACGGTTCCATCACCTTGTGACAAAGCTCTGCATCCATACCCGGACCATTATCTCGCACCTCGATTCCCAACTTATCACCCACCAACTGAGCTTCAATAACCAGTTCACAGCCCTTACCGCCAGCCTGCAAACCATTGTTGACCAAGTTCATGATCGCCCCCAGCAACGAGTCTTTATTGCACTGCAACTGTAGTTCTGGCACCCGATTAATACAGTCGCAATCCGCATCCCAGCTTAGCAACGGCATATCCAGTGCATCTTCCAATTCACGAAACAGTTGCGCGATAGTGATACGATCTTCCAAACGGGTTTCGCCACGCGCAAAGATCAGCATATCCCGCACCTGTAACTCGAGGTTTTCCAGCCGTGACTTTACTTTACCGGCAAACTTAATTCGCTGTTCCGGACGCAGCTCAGGCTTCATCAGATGACCAGCATAGAGAAGTGCAGCAGACAACGGAGTACGCACCTGATGCGCTAAGGAGGCCATCATCCGGCCCATCTCAGAGAGCCGCTGATAATGGGCTAGGCGTCCCTGCAACAGGCGCGTATCGGTTTGATCGGTCAGCATTAACAACTGCCCCGCTTCATTCGCTAAAGTGCTGGTCGACAGGCTCACCCGGCGGCCACTCTTCAACGATACCTCATGGCCATCATCACTACGGGGGGCAAAGCTACGCTGGATAACCCCCACCCAGCTTTCATGTTTTAGTGGCAGCCCTAACAGTTGCTCGGCGGCACTATTACATTCGGCCACGCGCCCGCGACTGTCAATCACCACAACCCCGGCCGGCAACAGATCCAGCAGATCTTCCAAGCGCCCCGATAGGCGATCATGGGCCGCTTGTTTCTCTACACTCACTTGACGAATATCATCAAGCTGAGATTTCAGTTGAGCCACTTCCTGCTCAAGCTGAGCTATTTTAGTATCGGCGTCTGTCATCATCTATTTTCGCTGAATTCCATATTTACGCATTTTTTCCACCAGCGTGGTGCGACGAATCTGCAACAAATCAGCTGCCCTTGCCACGACCCCACCGGTTTTGTCCAGCGCCTGAGTAATAAAGGTTTGTTCGATAGCCTCGGTATAGCGCTTAAGATCCATCCCCTCATCCGGCAACGCCAGCACACCGGACTCAGTCTCGGCCAGTGCCTCTGTATCCTGAACAGCATCCGCCCCGCGATACAGCTCAGGATTCGGCTCATCAATATGGCGAAATTTCGCTGGCAGCTCACTGACCCCCACCACCGCATCGGGATACAGAATAGCCAGACGCTCCACTAAGTTAGCTAATTCTCGGATATTGCCGGCCCAATCGTGCTGCTGTAACGAGCGAATCGCCGCCGGATGAAAACGAATACGGCCAAAACCATCATTAGCAACCCGGCGAGCAAACTCGTCCACCAATGGCGGAATATCTTCTATTCGCGCACGCAGAGGCGGCATATCGATAGGGAAAACATTGAGACGGTAATAAAGGTCTTCTCTGAAACTCCCATCGACAATCATCTGTTCGAGGTTTTTATGGGTCGCGGCGATGATGCGCACGTCGCAATCGATCGTGACACTGCCACCGACCCGTTCAAAGCAGCGCTCTTGCAGCACCCGCAGAAGCTTAACCTGCATCGGTAGAGGCATATCACCGATCTCGTCTAAAAACAGCGTGCCACCATTGGCCAATTCAAACCGCCCTGCCCGGGAGCTAATCGCTCCAGTAAAGGCGCCCTTTTCGTGACCAAAGAGTTCACTTTCCAGCAGGTCCGCCGGAATAGCACCACAGTTGACCGGCACAAAAGGCCCATTGGTACGCTTAGAGGCGCGGTGTAGATTATTCGCGACGATCTCTTTACCGGTGCCGCTTTCACCGGTAATCAATACATTTACATCTCGCCCCGCCACCTGGCTGATCATCTTGCGCACCAGCGCCATCGATTCACTGTGACCGACCATCCCTTCAAATTGGCTAGCGACGGACTTAGGGGAAAAGAGGTCCGGCTGACCGGCATATTGCAACTGTAGTTGACGATAGATCAGCGCCCGGTGCAACATCACCGTTAGCTCCGTCAAACTAGCATCTGGATTTAACCGACCAATCACTTTTTCTTGCAGCTTTTCAGAGAGCTGGTCTAGCTCCGTCCAAGGGCTGATCGCAATCACCGGCAGCTTGTCATCAATCTGATCGAGTTGCTGCATCAGCTTTTCCACTGAAATCGGTAGCCCACAATGCCCCAACCAAACCACCGCTCGATCGCCCGGCTCGTTACTCTCTTGCAACCAAGACACATAGTCTGTGGTGATATGACGGATATCAGCAAAATCTAACCGTTGCGACAGGCGCCTGCGATTATCAGCATCATCATCGATATAAATAATATGTAACGGGCTACTCATAGGCTTACCAGATTAACAATCACTCGGTGTTGTGCCCAAACGGCTTAAGCCCTCAAAGGACAGAACATGACACAACAATACGTCAAATTTATGACATGCAGCGATAAAAGACAACCAAAGATGGTGATGTTTTTTTGACACATGCTTTATTGAGTCTCTATTCACGTGATAGAGCATCCATCAGACAACAAAAAACCGCCTAGTGGCGGTTTGGGTAATTAGAGTAAAACTGCACTGTTTCAAGCTAAAGCGCTATAACACAAAAGAGTACTTAAGCAGGCACATCCATCTGAGTCCAGCCGGATTTTATTTCTAACAGCAAGTTCATCACTTCCTGCACTGTCTCTGCGTCATTATCACGGTTAGCCTTAGAAATAGTACGTACCATATAGTCATACAGCGCATCGAGATTTTCAGCGATATCGCCGCCTTTTTCGAGATCAAGAAAGTCTTTCAGACCCAAAATAATATCGTTCGCTTTATTCAGTTGCTCTGATCGGCCTTGTATATCTTTACGCTCAATTGAACCCTTTGCTTTCGCTAACGCGGTTAATGCACCATCAAACAGCATGGTAATAAGCTGCTGTGGCGAAGCGGTCTGAACCGCCGCTGACAAACCGACACTTTTATACTGTTTCAAAGCATTCAGATTAACATTCATTTTTTTAACAACTCCAAAAGCACTATAAATTATGATGAATATGTAAACGGTAAACGATCGGTCAGCCCTGTCAACGAATCGGCAGTACTACTAAAACTGGCAATAATTTGCTCCATTGCCAGGTATTGCTGTGTCAGAAGCTCACTTTTTATACTCATCTTACGATCAAGACTCTCTTGGTCATCAACGATACCATCGAGCTGATTATTAATACTGTCTTCTCTCGATTGAATCACGCCTGTACTCGAGAGAAAATTATCGATCAGCAATGACAGCTCACCGGCAAAACCGCGAGAGAAGGTAAAACTAAAATCCCCAGTGGTCCCCTCTTGCACCGTCAGGTTTAAACCATAGGGATCGGTATCTATTGCGGGCAGTAATACTTCGCCAGAGCCAAAGGCTGCCTCACCATTAATCGTACCAGTGGCATCGACACCCGCGGTAGAGATTGAGGCGTCCGACAAACCGGTTGCACTGGCAAACTCGGTGCCTGCCGCATCGAACTCAACCTTTGAAGTGCTACCATACTGACGAGATTGCAGCTGTATCTTATCGCCATCGAGAACTACATCAACAAACGCATTGGCCCCTGAGATTGAATCATCATTATTGATCAATGATTGTAACTCTGCACGCAACTCTTCAGCAGTGTTAAAAGTACCTGCTAGTGTTAACGATTCAGAGGTAACACCATCGACCGTCACAGCAAACGAAAAATCGCCCCCAGGAGTGGTCGTATTAAATGCACTAAAATCTTGATCGCTCAGTACTGACCCTTTAGCGGGTGAAGTCGTCACTGAGCCGCTGTAGGTGCCAGACACCGTTTTCGAGGCGTAACTACCAATCACCACATCGACGCCACTACTGGTTGAAGAGGTCTGAGGCGCAAAAATCGATGCGACCTTATCAAACTGATCCTTCATCGCGGCGTCAAAATCTTCAGAATCGATTTCAAGGGTTCCATCCAACGTTGTGCGAATACCAACATTCGTTAGGGCATTAAACTCGCTCACCCCCGGGACTGCATCAGAGATCATGCTACGAATACGCGCTAGCAGATTTTTAGCCGTACCATCCGTTGCCAACTCACCCTGAGAGGTCAGGTTGGTTTCAGCATCGGTTGTCACACCCGTCAATGATTTCATCGTGGTATATAAACTGTTATACCCATCAATAAAATTGCGAATCGCGGTTTCAGCGGTATCTTTCTCTTCGGAAATGGAAAATGTAAATTTTTCGCCCGGACTGGCCTTATTGATTGAGAATGACAATCCTTGCATTACGTCATCAATCTCATTGCTGTCGCGATAAACATCGAGACCATTCAATTTCAAATGTGCATCTTGACCCTGCTGAGTTTCGGTCACACCCGCCGAATAAGCAGCATTAAACTCAAAACCACTTAACCCTTCGGCGTCTTTACTAGCATCATCACTGGTAATCTGCAGTGCATTATTTTCACCCGAGGGGGCTGAAATCATCAGCTGATAATTACCGTCCACCAGCAACACCGATGCTTGCACATCAGAGTCGGCTTCGTTGATTTTATCGGCAATATCCTGCAGCGAATCATCTGTCGTAATGGCTACATCGATAGAGGTTTGACTCTCATTCTCGGCAAACGCGCTGGGCTCACCCGCCGCATAGGTCCAGGTGCCAAGACTAATAGTTAAATTACCGGAAACATTCAGTGCTGATTTTTTATCTGCTGCGGTAGTGCCAATCGCGAGAGATTGCGCTTGAGCCACCTCAATCACTTCAAGCTGATAACTGCCGACCTGCGCATCCGTACCGAGACTGTTGGGCGTAACAACATCTGTTTCTGGGAACGATACCGCTCGGGAATTAAAGGTGTCATTATTTGCAAGCGGTTCAAGCAGCCCCTGAAATTCAGACAAACTGCTTTTTAATGCGCCATAGGCTGAGATTTGCGCATCCAATGTTTCTTTTTTAGAATCAAGACGCTGTTGCTGGGGAGCTCTTTCGACATCAATCAACTGGTTAACCAGTGACACGGTATCGATACCTGAACCGAAGCCCAACGCGGAAACAATACTGGTATCCATAACAACTCCTATCATCTAAACGCAGCCACCGGCCGCCTATAAAACACTTTATTTAAAACAGTTTACACCGAATCAGGCATGATCGTTAAATATTAGCCCCATCATACCGTCAATATGCTTGGTCAGTTTCAGCGCTTCCTCGGTAGGAAACTGCCGAATTACTTCTTGGGTTTCGGTGTTCATCACCTTAATAACCGTCTCTTTAGTATCACTATCGACTGAGAAATTTAAGTTGCGCTGACCGTTATGCATAAACTCATTGAGCTTATCAACCATCGCTTCCAACTCTTCAGCACTCATCTCCTGCGACACTTGCGAATTTTCAACAGGGGATACGGCTTTTACCGCAGCGGCCTCACCCTGACGTACCGAGGGTGTTGGTGGCTGAGCCGTGGCTAAAGTGTTGCCTGAATTCATAGATTCAACTGACATTTTCTTTCTCCTTAACGAAAAATCCCCCACCAACGGTGGGTGAGGGACTTTAACTTTCAGGGCTACGCAAAGAAGAACTCATAAAAGCAAAACAGAGTCCCCTTAAACACTTATTGTAGCAGTGACAACACTTGCTGTGGCGCAGCGTTAGCTTGAGCCAACATCGCAGTACCCGCCTGCTGCAGTACTTGCGCACGACTCAGGTTCGCGGATTCTTCCGCAAAGTCAGCATCTTCGATACGTGACCGTGCAGCGGAAACGTTTTCCGCAACGTTAGACAGGTTGCTGACGGTGAAGTCCAGACGGTTAGCCACGGCACCGAGATCACCACGGGTGGAGTTGATGGTTTCAAGGGCGTTATCAATCACACCGATAGCTTTCTGGGCACCAGCTGCTGTAGAGATATCAATGCTGCTCAGTGAAGATCCAAATGCACCATTCGAAGTAGTGTTCGCATCCAGTAGACCTGTTGCCAGTGCACCATTGGCTGTGACATCAACGCTAATTGGCGAACCACTATCAGATGTCAGTTTGACACCACCGACGCCGTCATCAACATCGGCACCAGCCCCCGCAAGGCCCGCACCGAGAACAGCCGCAAAATCCGCGCCGCTATCGGAAGCACCAGCAGCATCACCAAACGTAATCGAAGCTACATCACCCTCTAAACGCAGTTCACTACCAGAAAGTACAGCCGTAATACCTGTCTCAGCAGTTTTAGCATTAATCTGATCAACCGTTGTCGACAGTTTCGCATCAGCACCCGCAGCGATGGTTACACCGTTAATAGTAAACGCTGCAGCGGTACCCGCACCTGTTGAGTTAGTTGCAGTATCAATTTCAACCGATGTAAAAGCATTAGCTGTCACACCTGACTCATCACTAACGTCATTAATCGCAGCCACAGTATCTTGTAAAGCACCCGATTCACCGGCACCAACCTTCACACCATTAATCGTTACATCACCAGCAGCCAACGTTGTTGTACCACCATCGGAGGCTGCGCCTTCGATAACACCAGAAACATTACTCTCACGGAAACCTAATGCTTCTAAATCAGCTGCGTTACCAGCAGAACCTCGCTCGATAGTGATGTCATCGCCCGAATCTGAAGAAAGGGCAATAGACGCCTCTGCACTCGCGGCGATGGTACCAGCAGCACCACCAGCATCGGTGATACCAACACTAGCAACATTTTCGGCACTAATATTCAGCTTATTGTCATCGGTAATTGAAGCGCTTAATAAACCGCCGCCTTCTTCATTTAGCTTATCTACCAAAGATTCGAGGCTATCAGTATCCGTCACACTAATGGCTGCGGTAGTGCCATCAAGCTTAGTCAGCGTTACTGTTAATGTGTCAGTCCCTTCAACTAAGATACCATCACCCGCCGTAGTAGCAGTTAACTCTGCATAAGTAGAAGCCGAAACCCCGCTCACATTGGTATTAATCGCATCAACGAGTTCACCCACATTATCGGTAGCACCACTGTACGTTTCACCGATCGCCATAATAGACTGGCCATTAATCGTCGCTGTATTATTTTCAAGCGAGATATTGGCTTTAGTAATAGAAGCCCCCATTACATCAGCACTAGTGGATCCTAAGCCCAATGACTTAGAGTCCATTGCACCGATTTTCATTTCAATCGTCTGGTTGGCTTCAGAACCGACCTGTAACGTAACGCTGCCCAAGCTGCCGTCCAGAACATTCTGGCCATTGAAACTAGTGGTTTCAGAGATACGATCTAGCTCAGCAACCAACTGCTTAACTTCCGCATCCATAGTTGAACGGTTACCGCTATCGTAGGTACCGTTGGCAGACTGAATAGACAGTTCACGCATCCGCTGCAAAATGTTGGTTGACTCGCTCAACGCACCCTCTGCGGTTTGAATCAGTGATTGACCATCATTCGCGTTACGAACCGCTTGGTTAAGGCCGCTCACCTGAGAGGTCATACGGTTAGCGATGGAAAGGCCTGCAGCATCGTCAGAAGCTGAGTTGATACGCTTACCACTGCTTAGTCGTTCCATTGCCTGATTTTGCTCGTTCAGAGAGCTCGTTAGGTTACGCTGCGCGTTTAACGACATGATGTTGGAATTAATTACTAAGCTCATGAGTTGTTCTCCTCATATCAACCAGATCTGACTGGCCGTTAATTTGTACATTGTCGGTATCGTTCTGACGCTTTATAAATCGGAGCGCTACCGGGTATGGAATACTTTATCGACCATTTTTTAAGATACTTTAGCGATTCTTTTGTGCTTTCCTTAGAGAATCCACAGACTTTCTTTTATAGTCTTTATCTGAACCACTTAGCGACTGCCTTAGTATGGCCAAGTATCTACTATATCGGCAGCTATTCAGCCTGCTTTAGCAAAATAGTCAGGATAAAATAATGTTTGAAATAATTCGCCAGGCATTTGAATTAACAAAACAAATGCTCGCCGCCGTAGAACAAAACAACTGGGACGAAGTGCAACGGCTGCAGCTAGCCCGACAGCAGCTTATGCAGCAGTCCGAAACGTTATCGGCACCGACGGATAAGCCAACATCCGAGCGTATCAGCCAACTCGTCATCGCCATGCAGGAGATGAATACCCACATAGCGCCCTTGCTGCAGCAGCGCCGCCAAGCCCTGATAAAAGAATCGTTACAAAACAATAAAGGCCGAAAAATGGCCAAGGCCTACAAAACCCCGTAAACACAAACCTAAGACGGTGAAGATTAGCGATTCATTCTTCATCGACACACTATGTTACGTATGATTACATTGGGTGATTTGTAGCGCTTAAGGACGATCCAACTACATTGAGCTGTTGCCTCACGGGTATAACGCAGGAAAATCCGTCTTAATCTCGGCCTAGCAGGTCGGGTAATCGATCTTTTCCAGCGGCATCATCCAGATACCGCACAGGTATTCCCGCACAACTGATGCATTGAATAGAAATAGATGAGTATGTTTGACTTTTCGACAGGCGATACAGGCAGTCAATCTTATTGATCAACAGGTATGGTTTACGGTATTTGGCACACTTGGGAGTGGCAAACAGGCTCTAACGGAACCTGCTTTCTTCGGTAATATGGCATTCCATGCCCTCCAATGAAATGTCATCACCTCCGGTACTGCCAGCCTGCAACCAACACTCAGCTATTCTGCGATGTTATAAAGCTTAATTGATGTAATTAAATAGAGAGAGCGACGTCACACGACCAAAAGTTGCCTGTGCGGCTTCTAGTGTCACTTCCTGCAATTTAAACTCGCTAATTACCTCATCAAGGCTTGCATCAACTAACGCCGACAGTGTGCTTTCCGTCAACAGCTTAAAATCAAGGTTTGAACTCGTCGCGTATTCGAGCGTATTCAAGCGAGAACCCAACGTGGAGCGCGCCTCTAAAGTACGCTCCGCAGCCTCTTTAAATTGACTAATGCCTGTTGCCACCGCCTCATTTAACGCTGTACGCTCTTCCTCTGTGGTCACTGGTTGAGCCAATACATTTGCAAGATCTATCGCGACTTCAAGAACATTCTTCCGCTCAGCCCCTGTATTAATCACGATAGTGTTATCTAACGGGTCAGCTGACACAGCACCCAGCTCAAACTCAAGCCCTTCAAACGATACCTTGTCACCCGGCACAAATGCAGCTGCATCGAGGGTATTTCCGCCGCTATCTTTAATCGTATAGCTGTAGTTACCCGGGGTGGCTTCTTCGATGGTCACCGCCAGATCCCCTAGCCCATTAGTGGCTTTCTCAAATTGATCTTCCGCCGCTTGGTTTTGAAACCCAGCCTCGGAGATAAAGCTATTGCCATTAGTTACTGACTGCCCAGCAAGCTTTACTTGCAATGGCCCTTCAACGGATTCAAACAGATACTGGCCTGAGTCATTCGAGGGTATAAACAAATTACTGCCGACCTGAATTACACGCTGCCCGTCATCACCCATATAATCATAGCCACCGCTGCCTGACTCGACATAGGGCTGCGTTGAACCTTTACTACCGGCAAACAGATACTCACCTTCAGAATCCTGAGTATTCATTAAACCGGCAACATAATCCGTTAACTGATACAGCTCGCTGGCAATACTGGCCCGATCCTGATCACCCAATACACCATTACCCGACTGAACGCCTAACTCACGCATCCGATCAATAGCTATATTGATATCATCCAAAATGGTTTCTTCCAGCTCTAAACGCCGCTGAGTAACATTGATGTTGTCATCATATTTTTCATTCTGCGCCAGCTCCCTTTCTAACTTGATAACCTGTGCTGCCGCAACAGGATCATCGGAGGGGTTTACCAGTTTTTTACCGGTCGAAATCTGCTCTTGCAATTTACCCAGATTTATCTGGCCTTGCTGCATGTTTTCACTGGCTTTCAAATACTGCTGTTGGGTTGATATACGCATGTTTCAACCTTCCTCTTAAATACTATTTAACAGACTATCGAAAATCGTTTGAGAGACTCTAATTAACTGAGCAGACGCTTGATAGGCTTGTTGATATTGCACCAGCTTGACCGCTTCTTCATCGAGGTTAACACCGGATACACTGTCTTTGGCACTCGTACTGGTATCCAGTACCGCTTTATTCGCCTGTTCAGAAATGACCGCCGTCGCCGTGCGGGTACCAACTCGCTCAACCAAGCTGCCATAAATATCCTGATAAGAGCCTCGGTCGAACAGGTTGCTTTGCTGCAGGTTCGATAGCGCTAACGCATTACGGTTATCGGAAACACCATCTTGGTTAAAGCCAAAATTAAAGCGATCACCTGCGCTTGGCATATTACTGATACTAACTGAATAACCCTCAAGCTGAATATCATCACCAGGGCTGTAATCATGGACAGTCTGTGCACCCAGAGAGTCATCCAGCGTTAAAGCAATAGGCTGCGGGTTATCACTATCACTCATATCGTAAACGGTGAAGGTGGTCGTTGATGACCCCGCTGCCGGTGTATTAAAAACGATTTGTATTGGCGGACTAAGCTCGCCACCGGTAACCGCAATATCCTTGGGATCGGTCACCTGAGCAACCGCAACACCTGTACCCTGATTATTCGCATCCGTCGTAACCCGGATAGGGGATGCTAACGCTAACTGTCGCCCATCTTGAACCACTAATGATAGATCTTCAGCGCCACTCTTCACGGGCTGAATCAAAAACTGATCACCTTTAGCAAAACGGTTAGAGGTGTCGATGGTGACTTTCATACCGTCCACGGCAAAGGAGAGTGAACCGCTTTCTGCATCAAAGAAATATTCACCCTGACCCACCGCTGCGATAGCATCACCTCGATCAGCCGAGGTTAACGGTGTTGCCGGTGTCGGATCAGTCACGGCGGTTAGTTGATTAATAGATATCTGCTTGCCATCACTCTGACGTGTCAGAGTGAATTTATCACCATCCCCTACCGTCAATGAATAATCAGATGACTGTAGATAAGCAACATCCTGAATTTCAACCCGTGCTGAGGCTACATTAGAGAAGTTGTTGGTATTTGCAGAGACACGTTGCTGCTGTAAAAAATCGTTGTTCATATCGGTGAATAGATCACCACCGAACTCGTTATTGAGGTTTATCCCCGACCGATGCTGCTCATTCATGCTTTCAGATAAACCGATCGCAATTAATCCTAGTTCGTTACGTGCATCTCCCAGTGCCTCGTTACGATACTGCAGCAGGCCACCGATTTTTCCGCCGCTGACAGAATCGTTGATATTGATAACATTATCAGCGATAACCAAAGCGATCTCTTTCTGAGAACTATCAGGATTACCCTGTACCGTAATAAACTTCTCAGCCGAGGATCCAACCACCAGCGGCTGACCATTGCCGATAAAAATACTGTATTCATTTTCTGTTTGATCGACCACCGTCGCCCCAACCAGCTCTGAAAGCTGATTAGTCAATTCATCACGACGATCTCGGAGGTCATTGGCCGAGTTATTTGCGGCGGCAGCAAAGCGAATTTTTTCATTAAGACCGGCAATATTTTCAGCCAAGGTAGACACCTGACTGGCATAGCCTTCGAGCTGCTGATTAATAGTATCTTCTTGCCCACGGATATTGGCATCAAGACTATTAAAACGCTGCACCAGCGCTTCAGACTGCGCCACAAAGAGTTCACGGTTAGCGATAGAGGTAGGATCGTCCACTGCATTTTGCAATGCGCCAAAATAATCATCTAACGCCGCCGAAACACTCTGGGTTTCGCTGGCTAATAGATTATCCAGTCGCCCTGATAGATCAGCATAAGTAGAGGTTTGGTTATAGGATGACAGGTCGGTCCACACCTGTTGGGTGAGAAACTTATCGGTTATCCGTTCGACGTCCTGCACGAACACGCCCGCGGAATCAGGCCGGGTAACCAAGTTAACCTGCTGACGGCTATAGCCGTCAGTATTCACATTACTGATATTCTGACCGATAGTGCTCAACGCCGACTGGTTCGCCTGCGTCGCCTGACTACCAATATTTAACAAATTGGACATATATAAACTCCCGGGAATACTCTATCGGCAAAGCAGGGAGCAGACAGGTTTCACCTTGATACTGCTCTCTATAGCGGCCAACGGCTAACTTTCTTTAGTGCCTGAACCGGCATTCAGGCCGGCCAGAACATCCCCATCAAATATTCGACTAATCTTCGCTGCATATTCAGGATCAGTGGCATAGCCCGCCTGCTGCAAGCCACTGAGATAGCGATAAGGATCGCCGGCTTGCTCCAATGCTTCTTGATAACGCGCACTACCGCGCAGAAAATCGGCATAATCTCTAAAGCTTTGTTCATAGGAGTCATACACCCGAAATGCTGCTTGTTCCCGCTGAGCAACCCCATCACGAAATTCGACGGTTCCCACCTGAGCTTTTTCACCCGACCAGCGGCTATCCGCTTTAATATTGAATAGGTTATGGCTCGTCCCTTCAGGGGTCTGAACCAAGTAACGTCCCCAACCGGTCTCTAACGCGGATTGCGCCAATAACACTTTAGGATCGACACCTAACTCTGCAGCCACACTCTCAGCCAATGGCAGTAATGTCGCCACGAACTGCTCAGGGCTATCAAAGCGCTGCGGCTGTGATTCGGCCTCAGGCTTAAGTTGCTCCGTGGTAACACTCTTCACGTCTGTTTCGGGTGCGCTCACAGCACTCTGCTGCCCGTCCAGTTCCTCGGCTTTTTCGGCTGCCCGTGCCTGAGCTTGCGCCTGACCTAGAATAGCGGATGCCGCCATACTCGCAGCAGTATCGACGGTGCGATTTAACATCCGTTCCGACTCTGACAACGGCTTGAGGCGATTATCCTCTTCCTCTTCGCCCATGCGCGGATCGATATTGCCGCCCAGTTGCCGTACCAAGATTTCAGCCAAACCAAAACCTTTATTTTCGGCGATCTCTTTGGTCAGCTGGGTATCGCCCATCTGCTGATAAAACTCCACCTGCGGGCTGTTGAAATAACTATCCTCAGAAAAACTGGCATTCGCCTCACGCATACTTTTGACCAACATATTAAGAAACAGCTGTTCAAACTGCTCAGCCACCGCCTGCAGTGCTGCTGGATCCTTGTCCTTGGCCTGCTGACGTAGCTTATTCATCTCACCTAATTCGGTGAATAGCTGGGCATGTTGAGTCGAATCGGTTTTCATTGTCAGCCTCAGATCACAATTAATTCAGCTTTCAGGGCACCGGCTTGCCGTAGCGCCTCAAGAATAGCCATTAAGTCACCCGGCGCAGCACCTACTTGATTCACCGCTTCAACAATATCTTGTAGTGAAGCGCCCGGGGAAAATTCAAACATATGGCCACTGCCAGCATCCACTTCAATACCGGTGCGCGGGGTTATCACGGTATCACCACCCGCCAACGCATTGGGCTGGTCGACATTGAGATCCTCGGTGATCGCAACGGTCATGCCGCCGTGAGTAATCGCCACCGGAGATACGCGAACATTCTGACCAATGATAATGGTGCCGGTACGTGAGTTAATAATCACTTTCGCTACTTCCTGTGCCGGCTGTACCTCAAGATTTTCGAGCACCGAGAGAAATGATACCCGCTGATTAGGATCGCGGGGCGCTGAAACCCGAATAGAGGTTGCATCCATCGCTTGTGCCATGCCGGGGCCAAGCAAACTATTGACCTGTTCGGCGACTCGCCGCGCAGTAGTAAAGTCAGCATAGTTCAGATTCAGTACAAGGCTATCACCTTGGCCAAATGCATTGGGCACAGTACGCTCTACCGAAGCCCCACCCGGGATACGGCCAACACTAGGAACATTCAGTGATAAACGTGAACCGTCAGAGCCTTGCACACCAAACCCTGAGACCACAAGATTACCCTGAGCGATCGCATAGATCTGCCCATCGGCTCCTTTCAGCGGTGCCATAATCAAACTACCACCGCGCAGGCTTTTGGCATCACCGATAGTCGATACAGTGACATCAATTACCTGACCCGGTTTGGCAAAGGGCGGCAAGTCTGCATGCACCGCGACCGCCGCAATATTTTTTGACGAGGGGTTAATATTCGGCGGAATGGCCACACCGAAGTTATTCAACATATTGCGAAAGGTGGCCGAGGTAAATGACGTTTTATCACCCGTACCATCTAAACCCACCACCAAACCATAACCAACCAACTGGTTACTACGTACCCCAGCGACAGAGGTTAGGTCTTTTATGCGTTCAGCATTAACCGTGCCGCTTAACAACACGGCAGTTAAAGCGATTATCCAGAAACGAGTCATCATTTTTCTCCGCATCATTCGCTTAGAATGGCCACAATGGACCAATAAAGAATTTCGACAACCAACCCATCGAGTTGGAATCATTCAACGCACCCGAGCCGCTATAGGTAATCCGCGCGTCGGCCAACTGAGTGGAGTTAACAGTGTTACTGCTGGAGATATCCTGTGGCCGAATCATACCGCTGACGCGGATATATTCATCGCCCTGATTCAGGGTTAACCACTTCTCACCTTTAACAATCATCAAGCCATTAGGCAGCACTTCATGCACAGTCACGGTGATATTGCCATCGAGGCTATTACTCATATCGGATGAGCCTTCACCTTCAAACTCTGTATTTGAGTCACCGCTACTGATACTCAAAGGCTTACCTAAAATAGTCGGTTGCACACCAAAGATGGTAGGCGATGCCAGGGTTTGTGAGTTCGACTTATCCACCGAGGTTTTATTACTTTTCGTTGACGAGGTGCTCTCCTCCAAAACGATCGTGATAATGTCACCTACCCGATGCGCCCGGCCATCACCATAGAGACTATTACTGGTGGCGGCGTTAAAGATCGAGCCGGTAATTTCCCGTGGAGCCTGCATCGCCTGAGGGCGTACCGGAGCAAAGCGCGGATTATCAGGCTTAGGCGCGGTGCTCGTACAGCCCCCTAAGATCAGAGCGGCGGCCAGCATGATTAGGCGTAATTTCATCGGTTACCTCCTCTACTCAGGTTTACAGATTCTGCGTCACGTAGGACAACATCTGGTCAGCGGTGGAGATTACTTTAGAGTTCATCTCATAAGCCCGCTGAGTGGTAATCATATTCACCAGCTCTTCGACGGCATTGACGTTAGAGCCTTCCAACATGCCCTGACGTAACTGCCCCGTCCCCCCTTCACCAGGGTTTGACAGCGTTGCATTACCACTCGCCGCCGTCTCTAGGTAGAGGTTTTGCCCAAAGGATTGCAGCCCTTGAGGGTTAGCAAAGTCAGCCAGTTGCAGTTGGCCAATTTCCTGCGAGTCAGGACTGCCTTGCACCACCACACTGACCACACCATCCACACCAACGGTCATCGACTGTACTTCTGCAGGCAACGTCAAACCGGGCTCTAACAGATAACCTTCAGAGGTAACGATTTCATTATCAGAGTTCAGCTGAAACTGCCCGTGTCGGGTATAACCGGTTTCACCATTAGGCATGGTGATCTGCCAAAAGCCGCGGCCCTGAATAGAGATATCGAAGGATTCACCCGTCGTTTCCAATTCGCCTTCTTGAAACAGCTTTTGCGTGCCAGCAACCCGCACACCGGAGCCTAACTGTAAGCCTGAGGGCAGTTGCGACTCTTCAGCGGTCTGCGCACCGGGCTGACGCTGGATCTGATACATCAGATCTTCAAAAACTGGGCGATCTTTTTTAAATCCAACGGTACTGACGTTTGCCAAGTTGTTGGAAATAATTTTCAGGGAGGTATCCTGCGCGCTCAGACCCGTTTTTGCTACAAATAGGGCTCCATGCATACTTATTCTCCACCTGCGTTATTCATCATTATTCTGTTATTGAAGTGACAATATTTTAGTAGCCGCTGAGGAGTTCTCTTCTGCGGTCTTCATCATCTTCACATGCATCTCAAACTGACGGGCTAAATCGATAACCGATGTCAGCTCTGAGATCGAGTTAACATTGCTTGATTCAAGAAAACCGGAACGAACTTTCACATCGGCGGCCGGCAACAGCGGCTGATTATTGCCGGCATGCATCATGCCATCCACGCCTTTAAACAGTTCACCCGCCTCAGGATTTACTAATTTAATACGATCGAGTATCGCCAATGCATTAGCCGCATCACCGGCAGGTCGGATGGTAATCGTGCCATCACCGCCTATATCCAGCTGTTCAAAGGGTGGCAAAGTGATCGGTACGCCGCCATTACCCATCACCCGATCGCCTGCGTGGGTAACGAGTTGGTTTAGGCTATTGATCTGCAGCTCACCCTGACGGGTATAGGCTTCATTACCTTCAGCATCCATCACTGCAATCCAGCCATCGCCATCGATAGCCACGTCCATTGATCGCCCGGTCTGCATCAGCGTGCCCGTGGACATGTTGGTGCCTGGACGTTCAGCCATGGCATATACCCTTGAAGCAAAGCCATCTCCTTCAACCTGCATCGCCCGTGCTTGGGCGAAATCAGCCTTAAAACCCGTTGTCGTCGCATTTGCAAGGTTGTTCGCGTGGGCTTGCTGAGAGCGCATATTTTCGCGCGCGCCGCTCATTGCCAGATACAACACTTTATCCATTGGATACCCCGTTTGCCGCCTTCACACTAAAACGGTCATCAATTGCCGCTTTAGTGGTTTAAATTTACTAACAGGTAAAATGCAATGCTTGTGCCAACCTGTCATTTAGACGCAAAAAAGGCGACCGAGGTCGCCTTAGTATCAATACACTTAAATCCAAGAATCAGATTTGGAGAATCGCCTGAGTCACAGTATTCAGTGTTTCCAGTGTTTTCGAGTTCGCCTGGAAGTTACGCTGTGCCTCGATCAACCTTACCAATTCTGTCGACAGATCGACGTTTGACTGCTCCAGTGCAGCAGAACGCAAGCTACCATTCAGACCCGTACCCGGCGGGTTAAGTACTGCACTACCAGAAGTGAGCGTTGCACCCCATTCAGTATCACCGGCAGGCTGTAAACCTGATTGATTTTCAAAGGTTGCGAAGGCTACCACACCCAAATTTTGGGTTTCACCGTTAGAGAAACTCGCCACCATTTCACCGGATTCAGCAAAGCTGACGCCGATCAAATCACCTTTAGTATAACCATCCTGAGAGGAGGCTTTTACAATGGATGCAGAAGCAAACTGAGTACTATTCGACAGATCTAGATCAATCAAGGTTTCAGTATTCGCTGGATCAGCACCCGCAACAGTTAATGCCGGTGCCGTTGCCCCTTGGGCAAAACTCGTACCATTAACACTATTCAAAAAACCAGAGGTGGGATCGAAACCCAGCATGACCGAACCAACCTCACTTAGCGTTTCGTCGCTATCAACTGAAAAACCTGATTCGCCAGGGTCAACGCTCTTTCCGATATCCAGCAACTCAGTGCCATTCAGGTAGGCATACATCTGATACTGACCACGATAAGAATCATCACCTTCAAATGTTCTATCCGCATCAGCCGTCAATACTGTTGTACTAGCAGCACCGGTTGCTATATCGGTTTCTGTCACACTGAATTCAGAACCGATGTTGCCGTATTCTGCTTTAAAGCGAATATCGAGGCGAAAATCACCACCCTCTTCTACCACGGTGACCGACTCAACATTAGGGTTACGATCTTTGATATCAGTTTGTCTCGCGGTAATCAGATCCGCAATATTATTCAGTGTTGGAGCGGAAGGGCTAGTAGATATTTCAATCGCAACACCGCCGATTTCCAGCTTAGTGTCTGCCGTTGGTACCGCCAGCGTATAAGAATAGTTTTCGTTGGCATCACGCTCGGTTGGTTCAGGAGTAATATTCACACCAGCACTATCATTGATCAGCATATCGCCATAGCTACTGTATTTAGCATAGGTTTCAAAGCTTACCGACCCCACACCCGCCGCCGCAGTAGCGTCCTGGGTAAACTGTAACGTCGAGGTATCAATACGGTTATCGTTATTCTTCAGCGTCTGCAGATGAATTGGATCTGGGATCCCTGCTGCATCAAAGTCCACATCAACACCACTGATAGTTAATGTGTCAGGAAAAGTCACATCAACTGTATAAACATCCCTAACAGGGCGTTGCTCGACCATATTGTATTTAATAGTATTTTCATTACCTAGGCTATCAAAGGTTCTGACCGTTGTGCTGTAGGTAAACGACGCCGGTTCATCTTTATCATAAGGCGTGCTTAACAACGTCGGATCCGCCCCATCATTAATATTGAAGGACAAACCAATGTTATTCGTTGCCTTAGGTGGGCTCTCTTTCTGATCCACTGCTAAGTTTTGAATCGGCAAGCGGTTGCCCTCAGAATCCAAACCATAACCCTGTAAATACTTACCTGTTTTGGACACAATATAGCCATCTTTATCCAGCTCAAAAGCGCCGGCACGGGTATAGGTTACACCACCCTGACCATCATCTAACTGGAAGAAACCAGAACCATTAATTGCAAGGTCCAAGTTGTTACTGGTGAACTCGGTGGTTCCTGCTTCAAAGTTTTGTGCAATATCCGTGACGGTAACACCGGAGCCCGCAACATTGCTTGAACCCGCCCCCACCACTGCGGTTGCATAGATATCACCAAACTCGGTACGGGAGGCTTTAAAACCAACGGTACTGGAGTTAGCGATGTTGTTGCCGGTCACATCTAAATTAGTCGACGCCGCTTTCAAACCTGTTATCGCAGTATTAAAACCCGCCATGATATTCTCTCCGTTTTAACCTATTCGTTTCACATCGCTAAAGTCGACTGAGCCCGCATCGGTATTTACTTTCATG
Source organism: Amphritea sp. GJ51-11 (assembly GCF_055808735.1). Classification (NCBI taxonomy): domain Bacteria; kingdom Pseudomonadati; phylum Pseudomonadota; class Gammaproteobacteria; order Oceanospirillales; family Oceanospirillaceae; genus Amphritea; species Amphritea sp. GJ51-11. Next base: position 3,599,773 of record NZ_CM147881.1, read on the forward strand.
CCGATACCATTCTGCCCCAGCGTGACGCTATTGACGTTATAAGCAATAAAACTGCTCGCTGTTTCGTAATTTCCATCAACCTGTGCTTCAGCAACCACTCGATACTCACCGGCAGGACGATCCCCCGCACTCCAAGCAAAGTAATGGTCTCCGGCACTTTGACTACCCATCTCAACTTCATCGACCAGGTTATTAGCACTGTCATAGATAGAGACACGTAAATTTTCTGTGCTAACCGGCAACTCAACGATGCCGCGAATTTCACCCGATTCGGCCACCTTCGCCACATCGGTATTGGCATAAATATCCTGACCAATCATCGATGATGCCTGAAGCGCCGCCTGACTCGACAGTAGCGATGCAGACATCGTTTCCATCGTTGTATTCAGCTTGGCGATATTCTCAACCGTACTCATGCTGGCAATCTGTTGCATGAATTCGCTGGTTTCGGCCGGGCTGGTTGGGTCCTGATTTTGTAGCTGCGCAATCATCAGCTTCATAAACATCTCACTATCATCGTTACTCGACGTAGTCGATGTAGTGCTGCTCTGATTCTGCGTATTGATCTGATCGTAGATCGATTGCGTTCCTGAAACGTCGTTAACACTCATAACATATACCTCACATCAGGCTTTCTGGGCTTACTGCCCCAGAGTGAGTGCCCGTTGCATCATCTGTTTAGCTGTATTCATGATCTCAGCATTTATTTGAAAAGAGCGTGACGCAGAGATCATGTCCGCCATCTCCTCTACAACATTGACATTGGGATAGTGAACATAACCATTTTCATCGGCCATCGGATGATCCGGGTTGTATTCCTGACGCAGGGGCGCATCACTTTCAACAATTCCTGCGATCGCCACACCCTGCCCCGCCTGCACACCTAACGGCGCACTGCCTGGCTGAGTGTTACCCATCTGTTTCAATTCAAACACCGGCTTACGGGCGCGATAAGTTTCATTAGCACTGCTGCTAACACTCTCGGCATTCGCCATATTGCTGGCAGTGGTATTCAGGCGCACGGTTTGTGCGCTCATGGCCGAACCCGCAATATCAAAAACATTACCTAGAGACATGGTTATTCACCCTTAATCGCGCTGCTAAGACCTTTAAATTTTTTATTCAGAAACTCAAACGACGCCTGATAATCAATCGCATTCTCGGTATAGCGCGCCATCTCAGCCTGAACATCCACCGTATTCCCATCAACACTCGGCTGACTGGGAATTCGATACATCAACTCTGATGCAAAATCGGCGTTGATCAAACCACTATTGTGTCCCTCACTGGTGCGGCTCATTTTTAAAGGCTGCTGACCATGTTGAACACCTTGCAAAACACTTTCGAAATCGATATCCCGAGCTTTATAATTCGGCGTATCGCTGTTGGCGATATTGTTGGCTAGAATTTCAGCACGTTGAATTCTCAAGCCCACGGCTTGTTCATGAATCCCCAGTGCTTTATCAAAGCTAATCGCCATCAGTTTGCCTCAAAGTGTTTAGATACCCAGATAATGCAAAAGCGATACCAAAACTTAAATATCATTTAAATACATAGAGTTATATTTAAGAACAAGTAAAAGCGGCAATCGTTATCCGGGAAATAGCGGCAAAGCGGCAAGATAAACGAGCAGGCGGCAATGTGAACGCCAATGCGTAAACAGACAGTCTTGTTTGCCTAATGGTGCATAAGAACCGTCAGTCTCAGGTCTGAAACTATATGCGAGCCGCTTATGGATCAAAGGGATGTTCAGATTATTATCTTCGCCCACTGAAAAATCAGCAGCCACGCAAGTGCGGGCCCCGCTAAGGTCCGATTCAGTTTTGTAACTCAGTAAGAAAACACAAGAGAGCGTCGCAGGATTGCCGCCAGTACGCCTAGCTATTTAGCTTTATAGATGATGCCCGGACGGCAGTGAATCATATCAAACAAGGTATGCAGATCACCGATCGACTCTGAAGCCCCTAATAACAGATAGCCACCGGGTTTAAGGGTCTTATGAATTTTCATTAAAATATCGCGCTTACGTTCAGTAGAAAAATAGATCAATACGTTACGACAAAAGACAATATCGCACGGACCAATACCCGGGTAGGTCCCCAGCAGGTTCAGCTCTCTAAAGGTAACTTTGTTTTTGATCTTAGGCATCAGCTTCCAAGCATCTAATGCCGCGGGTTCAAAAAACGCTTTTAATCGGTCTTGGGACAACCCTCGCCCTAGCGCCAGCATCTCGTATTCAGCCAACCGCGCCTGTTCAAGTACTCGGGTAGAAATATCAGTCGCGACAATTTCTTCACCCAGCCTGAAAGTACCAGGATTTTCCTGTTTAAACTCATCAATAATCATGCTGATAGAGTAAGGTTCTTGACCGGTTGAGCAGGCTGCAGACCAGATTTTTAAACGCTGGGAAGAGCCATTGATGGCGAGCTCAGGCAGTAATTTTTGCTTTAAAATGTCGTAGGGGTGAATATCGCGAAACCATAGGGTTTCATTGGTAGTCATCGCGTTGATGACCTGTTCTTTTAGGCGACTATTACCCGGCTGTTTGAGCACAGTGACTAACTGCCCTAATGAGCCATACTGACCGTCAATAAGGATTTTACCTAGTCGGCTCTCCACCAGATATTGCTTATGTTTTGCCAGCAAAATACCGCACGCTTCCTCAAGAAACTGACAAAATTGGTCAAACTCTGATTGAGTAATCCTTATTTTATTATCCTCTAACACTCTTCCCCCATACAGGGTTGAATCACTCACCCCTCTACTGACTCTATTCGCTTAACAACGGCTTCAGCCAATTCATCCGGATTAAATTTACCGATAAACGCATCAGCACCAACCCGTTTGACCATCGCCAAGTTAAAACGACCACTCAGAGAACTATGCAACATAACATACAAGGACTTTAGGCGAATGTCCTCACGGATTCGCTTAACAAGGGTATAACCATCCATCTGTGGCATCTCAATATCTGAGATAACCATTAAAAACATATCGGTTACTTTTTGCTCTTTGTCAGCCAATTGAGTCAGCATGTCTAATGCCGCCTGACCGTCATTGGCCGTGGTCACATTGATATTAAGATTCTCCAGCGCCTTCTTCACCTGTGTACGAGCCACACTGGAATCGTCCACCACTAAAATACGATAGCCGGCAGCGCTTTTTTTAACGCTCTCAGTAATCATAGTCGACTTTACCTCGGTACTCACCGGAATAAGGTCAGCTAACACCTGTTCAACATCAAGAATCTCAATCAAACCACTCTCATACTGCACCACTGCGGTAAGGTAGTTCTTTTCATTGGTTTCAATCGGCGGAGGACTTACTTGATCCCACTTGGCCGGTAAAATGCGATCAACATTACGTACCAAAAACGCCAGTACACGACGGTTATACTCTGACACGATCAAAAAGCACCCATGGCGATCTTTAGCTTCAACTGGCTCACCACCAATGGCCTGCGACAGATCGATAACCGGAATCGTTTCGCCACGAATATGTGCCAACCCTTTCAAGGCGGTGGTCTGCTTAGGAATCCCGGTTAACTCAGGACAGGTGAGAACTTCGCGAACTTTAAACACATTGATGCCATAAGTCTGGTCATCATTAAGTCCGAACAAAAGCAGCTCAAGGCGGTTTTGGCCTGCCATATTCGTGCGTTGGTTTACAGTACTGTTTATACCTGACATGATGCTCTCTGTACTAAGCGTTACCTGAACATTGCCAACTCGGTTGCAATGCGAACTTCCGGATTCAGCGTGAAAAAATATACATTCTCCACAATAATCACACTTATAGCGATGTTAGCGGTGCCAGTAAAGGGCGCACTGGCAGAAGAATCGAATTCAATTGCTCTCAAAGCGCAACATTACCTAGAACAACAGTATCAGGTTAGCCACCCAATGGCTCGCACTGTTGTCAACGTTAAACCATTAGCCAAAGCCCTCGATAAACGCCACTGCAATCAGCCGATAACCTTTACTCATGCGCCTAGCAGGGCAAACCGCATCTCGGCAAAAGCGATCTGCCACCGACCTGCATGGACCATTTTCATCACCGCCACCGTCGAACAATGGCAGCCCATTGTCATCTCAAGTCGCGCCTTAACCAAAGGTACCATTTTGGGTGATTCTGATATTTATCTGAAAGCATTTGATATTAAACGGCTTACATCACCCTATTTTACCAACCCGGGCGAACTGATCGGCCGAGAGATGAAACGTTCGATCGCAGCCAACCAAGTTATCTCCCCCAACTTGGTTGAAAAAAAACTGCTGATCCGCAAAGGTGATGTCGTCTATATTCAGGCTAACAAAGGCCCAATGTCCGTACGGATGACCGGCACCGCACAACAAGATGGTGCCTTAGGCGAACAAATCTCAGTGATTAATAACCGTTCAGGCAAACAGGTTCATGGCTACGTTAAGAGCCAAGGCGTGATCTCTGTAAATGGCCGCTAAGCGCATCTCGCCGGCTGATATTTGAGCTGCTATACTGGGATCATAATTTTACAAATATCGTTAAAGTTTCCCATCGACTCGCCGATAGCTGTGTATAGAACAGCATGAGGACCAGAAAATGGTTATTGATATCACGGGCTTAACGTCTTCTTCACAGGCGGCTAACTCTCGTGCAAAGGTAAGTGAACAACCTGCGACCGAGAGTGGCAAATCGCAATCCCAGTCACCGACTGCGACAGAGTCTACTGTTTCGTCTGGTGTAAGCCTGAGCGATGCGGCACAGGCTGTCCAAAAAACCGCCGGCCAAGTGGTCGAAGAAGGTTTTACAGTGGACGAACAAAAAGTAGCCGATCTAAAAGCCGCAATCGACAGCGGTAGCTATCAGATTAACTATGAGAGCACGGCTCGCGGCTTATTTCAGTTAGAAAGTTTGTTGGATTAATTGATGCCAACGAATCTACCGCCGCTCGACCAAATTAATGCTCTGACGACTCAGGGCATTGGTTTTCTCACCACACTCAATAAACTACTTGATGCTGAGTATCACGCTCTGCAGCAGCGTGACGTGGCTGAATTACAAACATTGGTTGAGCAAAAAACTGCCGTGCTGCAGCAACTTGAAGAAAATAATCAAAGCCGTAACCAATTCTTTATCGCGGCGGGCATTACCCCCAATAAAGCCGGCTTAGCTGATTACCAATCTCGACTTAATGAAGCAGACGCTCACGCGTTCAAACACGGTTGGAGCGAGCTCGAAATAGTTTTGCGACAGGTCAATGACAAGAATAAGCGTAATGAAATCGTCATCAGCCGTAACAGTCGCAACCTAGAACAGCTCATGAGTATTCTGCGTGGACAGAACCAGAAAAACACACTCTATAATCAGAGTGGCGGAAAAGGTAACTACGCCGCACAAAACAGTCTCGGAAAAGCCTGATTTTTTTAGCATTTCCCCGTGACCTCCGCCCTCGGAACAAGTAGAATTCACGCCACTGTCTCCCCAGTTCATTCGATCAAATCGAGCCTTGCTAAGGCTTTGAGCGGGATTACATATGCATAACCTTGACCTATGCATCGGGACATCAAAACGTGTATGGGGATGTAGCTCAGCTGGATAGAGCAGCCCCCTCCTAAGGGGCAGGTCGGGGGTTCAATTCCCTCCATCCTCACCATACATTATTGCTTTTTACCGTTCACCATCCTAATAACATAACCCCAGATACCATCACGCATCCGTGTCTGCCAACATTTTATCGAAAATATCGACGCTAGATATAACTGTCTCGGTCGCACAATAAAAAGCGGACAATAGGAATACCGGCTATAGAGATTACCGTTCCCCTCCGTTAACTGTTAGAATCCTGCTCCCGTCGCGTAATGGAGCAATTCGATGACACAATCACCAGGAGTCACCCATGTCTAAATGTTTCTATAAAGGTACTCCCGATATCATGGGTAACTACGGTAAAAGCGGTTATAACACCAAAGCAAAAGTGAAAATGGGGAGTGAGATCAGCCCATTGCTCGTGAACGTGACCTCTGAATTGCGGCAACAGGAAGTCGAGGCGCTTGCCGCTGAGCATGATCTGGTGGTTAAAGTCACCGTTGATGCCAGTATTGACGAAAATATCGCTGCACTCACCGCTCTGCTGACCACCCCGAAAACCGTGCATAGTGAAAAGACACCGGAAAGGAACGCCCCTTGCTCTTGCGGTAGCGGTAAAAAATTCAAAAAGTGTTGCGGCTAAAAAGGCCGTTATCCACAGCCCCGCTCACATACTACGAACTTTAAAGATAGGGGACAAACTCCCCCTATCCTGTCATACCCCGGAGAGTTAGGTAACCACGCGCACCGTACTACCCTCCCGTGAGCCAATCACATCAATGCGCAATGCCATCTGCTCTTTCAATTCAGATACATGGGAGATAATACCGATGGCACGCCCCGTAGACTGTAAGTCGATCAAGGCATTGATGGCTAACTGTAAAGACTCTTGATCTAAGCTACCAAAGCCTTCATCGATAAACAGTGTATCCAATTGAATTCCCCCCGAACGCTGCTGCACGACATCGGATAACGCCAGCGCGAGGGATAGCGACGCCATAAATGACTCGCCGCCCGACAGCGTTGCCACCGGACGCACCTTGCCGGTAAAAGCATCATCAATAGCGAGATCAAGCCCTGCGGTGACATTACGCTTTTGCGCCTGCTCATTCTGCCGCACCAAACGATACTGCCCTTTACTCATTAGGTGTAACCGCTGACTCGCTACACTTAACACCGTATCCAGTAGAGTCCCCAGCACAAAACGTTCGAGACTCACTCTCACATTACCTTGGCCCGATGCGGCTTTTGATAGCGCCCCGACGACTTCATATTTTTGACGGATACTTTGTTGGCGCCGTTTAATCTCGGCGATTTTACTTTCCACACCGTTGAGTCGAGCCAGCGCAGTCTTGCTGTCAATCCACGCTTGATCCGCTAAAGTGAATTCAGCCTCAGCCTGCTCAACCGCACTCGATATAGCGTCAAGATCCGGTTGGGCTTTACCCTCTAGCGCAGCGTCCAGCATATCGGTCTGAGTCGCGAGCTGTTTAACCAAATCATCATAATCGGCGACTGTCTGACGCAGCGCTTTAAGCTGTTCTCGATCCAACAGGGCGTCATCAAACGCAGCCTGAGAAGCAAACCTCTCCTGCAGTGCTTGCTCCCACGCAGCTGCCGACAATTGCGCCTGATCAGTCAGTTTAGATAGCTGTATACCGGCTTCTTCTAACCTAACCCCGAATGCAGACAGTATTTGTTGTTGCTCCTTATCCTTCGCCTGAGCGGAGCCATAATCCCTTTCTAACAGCTCGATCTGCTGCTGCACCTGAGTTAAAGCTTGATTAAGGGTCGTTAAATCACGATATTCATCCGGCAGATTTTTCTCCGCCGCCATCAGCGCAGCCTGTGCCGCAGCATGCTTGGCACTCGCCTGACGCAGGTGCTCTTCCTGCTGTGTAATAACATCGTTTAAGACCGTTAAAGCCTGTTCATCCCGGTTCAAGGTTTGTCTTAAGGCAGCAAGCTGTTGCTCATCTTGGTCAGTCTGCTGAAGCTGAGTTTCAAGCGCGGACAACTGCTGCTTAAAATGATCTAACTCAAGCGATGCTAGATCGCCTAGCTGACCGATAAGCAGTTGAACCTGCTGTTCACACTCTTGCAGCAAGCGCAGCGCATCCTGATAGTTTTTCTCACTGAGATTGTAAGTGTTCTGCTGCGCCTTTTGTTGCTGGCGCGCCAATTCGACCCCTTCTTTATCCACAGAAGCAGCATCCGACTCAAAGGACGCCGGGGATGGGTGCTCAATGCTACCGCATACCGGGCAAGGAACATCTTGTTCAAGCTTTGCCGCCAGAATAGCTGCCTGACTACTAAACCAACGCATCTCAAGTTGATCGGCGTGTTGTTCGGCTGTCTGGTACTGCCTTTTGGCTAAATCACGCTGACGCCCAGCCTCAGCCGTTTTAGTCTCTAGGCTCTGTCGCAGCGTTTGCTGTTCATCCAACGCTTTTCGCTGTTCAAAAATTTCCTTAGCTGTATGGATCGACTGCACGATATTCGCTTTATTCTGTAGCCGTTGCTGACGTTGCTCTATTGCGTCTTTATGGCCCTTAATCTGCTCGATTAGTGTTTGATACTGAGCCTTTTGTTGCGCTTTTTCGCGCAGACATTGCTGTTCATGTTGTACTGTTTGGCTCAGCCGCACCTGTATCTGTTCATAACCGCTCAGTTGCGCCTGATAATCGCTAAGACGTTGCGCCAGCGAGATTAAGCCATCCCGCTGGCTATAACGGCTGGTCGCCGCAACTAACTCAGCCGCCGTTATCTGCGTCTGATGTGCAGCGTTGACACGTTGTTGTTCAATGAGAGCAACCGCGCCGCGCTGCTCCATAACATTTTTCTGACTGTTTTGTGCATCACGCCACAACGGTGCTATATCAAAGGCCGCATCGCCTTGAACAATAGCCCGGCGAATCTTATTGATGTTCTCAACCTCAGCCTGCTTTTGCGCAAGCTGCGTTTTTAACCCCGCTCGTTGTTCAAAGCGACTCTTAATCTCTTGGGCGGCGGTGGCTTGATGCTGCTGACGTTGCAACACCGCCGTACACTGCTGTTTCTGCGCTGTCGCTAGAGTTAGTCGTTCCTCTTCTGCCTGTCGCTTTTCCAGCAGCGCTTCCAGACTATTGACACCGACATCGGCTAAAGCATCATCAATTCGCAGCTCAAACGCTTTATTCTCCCGCTCAATATTGCCGGCTTTATCTTTTAACAGCAGTTCAATCTGCTTGTATAAGCCGGTTTCGAATAGAGTCGAAAGTATGGTTTGTCGATCATCTGATTTTGCCAACAAGAGTTCTCGGAATTTACCCTGCGGTAATACCATGACCTGCCGAAACTGTTCTGCCGTCAACCCGACGATCTCGCGAATACGCTCATCGGCATCTTTTTTCTTTTTCGCCACTAAGGTTGTTTCTGTGCCATCCTCTAACACCTCTCTTAAATGTGCTGAGGCTTTCTCTTCCGTTTCACCATCGCCGCGCTTGGCTGGACGCATCTGAGTTGGCACTCGGGTGATACGATAACGATGATCTTTAATCTTGAATGTTAGGGTTACGCTAGTGAGGGATTCTGCAGCGGCAAAATCACATCGCAACCCTTGATCTTTACGTTCAGAATCGGTCGTCTCACCATAGAGGGCATAACAGATACCATGCAAAATGGACGATTTTCCCGCGCCCGTCGGCCCATCGATCAAGAACAATGGATTATCGCCTAACGCATCAAAATGAATCACTTCCTTACCGGCAAAGGGGCCAAAGGCCTGAAGCTCAAGTGTTTGCAGTTTCATTCCATACCCGCCAATAGGTTTTTTGCTTCATTAATGGTTTCGCTCAACAGCTCAGTTTGCGCCTCAGACAACCCTTCCCCCATTACCTGCTCAAAAAAATCATCGAACACTTCCAGTTCGGTTTTTCGATTACCAAGGTCAGTGACTAGACGATTACCGCTGCTAACGGCAAAACTTAACCGCTCTAATTGCAGGACATTAGGGTACACCGCCCGTAATTGTCCCATAGGGTCTAATATATCTTTGCAATCGGTCAGCTTAACCAGTAAATAGTCATCGTTTTTTTCATCTGTTCGCCCCTGCTCTATAATCGTTTCCAGCTCACCTTCAAGAACCCTTAGCTCTCGTTTGGGCTGCAATGGCAAGTGTTCATATGAGGCCTCTCCGGTTGGCGATATCTCCACCAGCGTTACCCCCTTTGACTGCTTATATTCGGAAAACGAATATTTCATCAACGAGCCCGAATAACGAATATGCTCATGGCCTTTATATTGCGGCCCGTGCAGGTGTCCCAAGGCTACATAGCTAAAATCAGATAACGGCTCATAACTGACCCGGTCGGCACCACCAATCGACAGAGGACGTTCCGAGTCTGACTCCTGTGCGCCATCGATAAAGCAGTGACTGATTAGCACCGAGGGAATGCCGTTGGCTAACTGCGGTTTAATTTTATCGACCAGGTAAGTGTGCGCCTCATCATAGCTACGCACATCACAGTCAAATGCCTCCCTCACTTCAACCGGATCGTGATAGGGAATGCCATAAAAACGCACTAACTCATCGCCGGAGGTAACCTCTATCGGCGTTTCGATGTTATGGATATCACTCAATATATAGACCCCTGCGTCTTGCATATATTGAGCGCCAAAACGTAGCCGTTTAGCACTATCATGATTGCCCGAAATCATGATCACCGGGATATTTAACGCGCGGGTGAATTCATCTAAAAAACAATTCAACGCATCCACCGCATCGGCGGGGGGCACCGAACGGTCGAATATATCGCCGGCAACCACCAGCGCATCTATCTGATGCTCAATCGCATAACGCTTTAGCTGCTGTAACACATAGAGTTGATCATCCAGCAGCGAGATGTTCTGAAACAAGCGGCCAATATGCCAATCCGAGGTATGTATAAATTTCATTCACTGTGTCCATGCACCAATCATCGCGCCATTATAGTACTCAATCATCCGCGAGAAACGGGTAAAAAGCATCCCCCAGAGCTGTTCCGGGTGATCCATCATCAAATCAATAAGAACGGGAATGACTTTAAATAACAAGGCGGTACAGTCATTTAACTGGCTGCGATTAACCTGACTACTCCAGGTTGAACCGCCATGAATGATCTGATTACGCAGCGTATAGATGCGTCTAAACACCACCGACAACACCTGTACGGTATCGCGATTGCCCAGCGCATTGGCGGCTTTGCGCTTCGACAGCTGAAAACGCTGCTTCCATTCATCTTCTGGAACCTTACCGTTGTGAGAATCCCAAAAGGGTTGGAAAATATACTGATTATCAAGCAACACCCGAATAGAACTGGAAAATTCAGCCCACACAAGATGATACAAGCGATCTTCACTGTCGAGGTCCACCAGCTTTTTAAAGAAGGACTCAAACATACCTTTCTCTGTTGAGCGGTATTGTTCGTCAATATCGGTCGCATAGGCGGCATTGAAGGCTATCCAGAGAAAAATAAATTGCGCATCCAAATCACCGGCACTCTGCTCTGCCCGGTCTAACCAGCTTAAAGCTCGATGGGTGCGCAACGACAGATTAGTATGAAAGACCTCGCGCAATGCCCTATGCTTCTGTTTAAGCTCCCTGTAAGCCATATAACCTCCTGTTAAAAAGTCCATCTTTGCCAATGTTAACGGAAAGTACTATTTAGCTAATACCTGACACCCTAACAGAGACCACATGCCCTATGTCTACCCCTGCCCAGCTTTAGGCATGCGCCCCCTGCGAAAAAGAATGCCATATCATGCTGGCCACAGGCCCTAAACTCACCTCAAGACTACGAATTAAGCGCACCTCACCGGATACACTGTACTCAATATCTTTAGGCGTTAAGCGAACCAACTCCCCCCGCTCAAGCTCATGGGTAATCAAATGTTCAGGCACATAGCCCCAACCTAGCCCGGCCAGCAGCAGTTGTTTGACGGTAAAACCGTCCTGCGCTTTCCACTTACGAACCCCTTTGTCCAACATAATACTATCCGAATCAAACCTAAAAATACTGGTTTCAACTGTTAAGTGTACCTGTGACTTTAGCTGCTCAGAATGGCTCACGCCCATAGGAAATAGCTCGGGGGCGGCGACCAGCAAGATATTAAAATGACCAATCTGCAGCGTATCAAAATCACCCGCTGCATAAAGCGTCGGCCACCAAGGGCTAACCACAAGATCCGCTTGACCGGTTTGTAACATCTCTAAGGCCCCAAAGCGGGATTTCTCAAAGATTTTGAATTCCGTCAACGGATATTGCTGTTGGCACTGTTTGAGCACATTCAAAATCTGTGAATAAGGGCAGGCTTGATCCAATGCAAAACGGATTAACGGCTCATTACCGGCGCCCAGATGCTGTCCAAGTGAACCAAGCTGCTGACTGGTTAACAACAACTCCTGAGCTTTACGGTAGAAAGATCGCCCCTCCTCGGTCAAACTCAGTCGATAACTGTCGCGGTTAAGAATCTTAAAACCATACTCCTCTTCAAGCTTTTTTATCGCCATCGAGAGAGCCGGCTGAGTCTTATGCAGACTCTCAGCCGCCAGTTTAAGGGAGCCGCATTCGACAATTTTACTGAGGGTACGTAACTGATCTAATGTCATATAAATTATATTTAACATCTTGGTAAAAAATAATGAATATTATTTAACCAGAGTCTGACATATATTTCATCGTTCAATGGCGAATATTACGCCGCGCATGCCAAAGTACCGACGGTTATAATCCGTTTCGACACAGAGGCAAACACTTTCGCTATTCAATCGATAAAAACCGTCATCCGGTTTTATTCATCGAAAACATCTTTAGAGGTTTTGCATGCAGGTTTCATCGATCTCTTTTCTGGTCTTACTCGTTGCCCTAACCGGTTGTAGTGACAGCAGTGACGTCGCCCCAGCCCCTGACCTTATTCGCCCGGCAAAGATATTTCAGGTAACAAATCCCACTTTGACCGATGTGCGTAGCTTTCCCGCCGAAGTTGAAGCCAATGGTGGTGCTAAGCTTGCCTTCCGGGTGAGCGGACAGATATCACAAGTACTCGTACGACCCGGTAATAAAGTCAGTAAAGGACAGGTTCTAGCGCGGCTAGATCAAAAAGATTACAAGTTATCACTCGATGACCGTCAGGCTCGCTATGAACTCGCCCGCTCGCAGTTTGAACGGGCCAAAACGATGTTCGAACGCAAGCTCATCTCGCAATCCAACTACGATGAAGCCAGCGCTGAACTCAAAGTGGCATTAACCTCATACAATGTGGCCAAAACAGATCTGGAATACACTTACCTGCGTGCTCCCTTCAGCGGCACTATTGCTAAAGTCGATGTCGAAAAACATGAAAATATTCAGGCTAAACAGACCGTATTGCTGTTACAAACTAGCGATCAAATCGACATCACTATTCAGATGCCGGAAAACATTATCTCGCGGGTAAGAGCCGATACCGGCTATCAGCCAACTGTCGTCTTCGACACTCACCCGGATCAACACTTCCTGGTCGACGTTAAAGAGTGGGATACCCAAGCCGATCCCTCAACGCTGACCTACAAGGTGGTATTCTCTATGCCGACCCCCACCTCCTTTAATGTTTTACCGGGGATGGCGGCCAGTATTCAGATCGATCTATCAAAAGTGACCGATCTCAACAATACCCGTCTGATGCTGCCCGTCGGCGCGGTATTTGTCGCTGAAGGCGCACCGCTGACAGATAGTCAGCGGTTTATCTGGAAGTATGACCCACAAACCCAGCAAGTACATCAAGCAACAGTAACCGTGGGCGAAATCACCCAGCAAGGCATTGTGATTGAAAGCGGTATCGAACCCGGTGATCAGGTAGTGGCCGTTGGTGCTAACTTCTTAACCGAAGGTCAACAGGTGCGTCCTTGGAACAGAGAGGGAGGTCTGTAAATGAAGCTGACCGAGTACTCGATTAAACGCCCCGTCACCAGCTGGATGTTCACACTCTTGCTCTTGGTCGGCGGGATCATTGCCTATAACGCGTTAGGCCGTTTAGAAGACCCCTCTTACACGATCAAACAAGCGATGATTACCACCGCCTATCCGGGCGCATCTCCCAAACAGGTTGAAGAGGAAGTCACCTACCCGCTTGAAAATGCCGTGCAACAACTACCTTATGTGGATTACGTTACTTCGATCTCATCGGCCGGTTTATCGCAGATTATTATTGAGATGAAAAGCACCTATCGCAAAGATGATCTGCAACAGATCTGGGATTCGTTGCGACGCAAGGTCAATGACCTTGAAGGCCAGCTGCCCCCCGGCGTCGCTACGCCAACGGTGCTGGATGAATTTGGTGATGTCTACGGCGTCTTACTGGCGGTCAATGGCGATGGTTATTCATATGAAGAGCTGAAAGACTATGTCGACTATCTCCGCCGCGAATTGGTGCTAATCAAAGGAGTGGGCAAAGTCACTGTCGCCGGTGAACAGCAAGAAGAAGTCGTGGTTGAGATTGCCCGTAGCAAGCTTTCAGCGCTGGGCATCCCCGCTAACCGTATCTATGAATTACTACAGACTCAGAATCAAGTATCAAATGCCGGTAGCATTAAAGTCGATAGTGAATATATCCGCTTACACCCCACCGGTGAGTTCAATAGCGTCAAAGAGCTGGAAGGATTGTTAGTATCCAACCCAGGCACCTCGCAGTTGGTGTACCTAGGGGATGTCGCCAGTATCAGTCGCGCCTATGCCGAAGTGCCGAAGAACATCATTAACTACAACAACCATCAGGCGTTATTAGTCGGCATCTCTTTCAGCAGCGGAGTTAACGTGATTGAGATCGGCCAAACGGTTAAAGAGCGCATGGCCGAGCTCGAATATGTGCGCCCTATCGGTATGGAAGTGAGCAGCGTCTATAACCAACCGGCAGAGGTGGATAACTCGATGCAGTCGTTCATGCTGAGTCTGGTGGAAGCCGTCGCGATTGTCATTGCCGTACTACTGATCTTTATGGGGCTAAAAAGTGGCGTACTGATCGGTCTGATTTTGCTGTTAACCGTATTCGGTAGTTTTATTTTTATGAAGCTATTTGATATCGAGCTACAGCGAATATCCCTAGGTGCACTGATTATTGCGTTAGGTATGTTAGTGGATAACGCCATCGTCATTACTGAAGGGATTCTCATTGGTCTCAAGAAAGGCCAAACAAAGCTCCAAGCCGCATTAGAGATTACTCGCCAGACGAATCTACCGCTGCTAGGGGCCACCGTGATTGCGATTACGGCATTTGCGCCGATTGGTTTGTCCGCAGATGCCTCAGGGGAGTTTGCCGGCAGTCTGTTTTGGGTGTTGCTGATCTCACTGCTGCTCAGCTGGGTAACCGCGATCACCCTCACGCCTTTTTTCGCCGACCTGATGTTTAAAGAAAATGCCACCGTGCGCAATACCGACGAAACTGATGCCGAGCTTTATCAAGGGGTTATATTTACGGTCTATAAAGCGCTGTTACACCTCTGTATGCGTTTTCGTCTTCTCACCGTTATCATGATGGTGGTGTTGTTTGCTACAGCGATCATGGGCTTCAGTCAGGTAAAACAATCGTTCTTTCCGCCATCTAACACGCCGATGTTTTATCTGGATTACTGGCGTTATCAGGGTTCTGATATCCGTGAAACCCAAGCGGATGTCGAGTCGATTCAGCGTTATCTACTGCAGCACAAACAGGTTGAACAGGTAACCAGTACCACCGGACGAGGCGCACCACGCTTTATGCTGACCTATGCACCGGAAAAATCCTATGCGGCCTTTGGCCAGCTTATTATTCGGGTGCAAGATAGAGATGCATTGCCCAGCGTAATGACCGATCTAAGAGCGCATATGAACGCTAACTACCCACAGGCACAGTTTAAAATCAAGCGCATGGAAATTGGTCCATCCACCGATGCCAAGATCGAAGCTCGCTTCAGTGGCCCTGATCCGGATGAATTGCGGCGTTTAGCCAGCGAGGCTGTCACACTCTTAAAGGCCGATCCTGGGGCACGCAATATTCGTCACGATTGGCGTCAACGGAGCAAAGTCATTCGGCCCCAATTTAATGAAGCGATGGCTCGCCGCGTTGGTATCAGCAAACAAGATATCGATACCTTACTACTGACCACCTTCTCAGGGCAACAGGTTGGCCTCTACCGCGAAGGCACTAAATTACTGCCGATTATCGCCAGAGCCCCTCAGGCAGAGCGTCTAACGATTGACAGCCTACCAGAGCTGCAAGTCTACAGTCAGGCCACTAACGCTTATGTACCCATTACACAGGTAACCAACGGCTTTAAAACAGACTGGGAAGATTCGCTGATTATTCGCCGAGACCGTAAGCGCACGATTACGGTAATGGCCGATCACGATGTACTCGGCGATGAAACCGCCGCTACCCTGTTCAACCGGGTTCGTCCAGGCATTGAAGCGATTCCATTACCACCGGGTTATACACTCGAATGGGGCGGCGAATATGAATCATCTAGTGATGCCCAAGCAGCGCTGTTCGGTGGCTTACCACTGGGTTATCTGTGCATGTTTATCATTACGGTACTGCTGTTTAATTCGGTACGAGCACCCTTGGTTATTTGGGCGACCGTACCGTTGGCACTCATCGGGGTATCGTTTGGCTTATTGGTCATGAATGCGCCGTTTAGCTTTATGGCGCTACTCGGCTTACTCAGCCTGTCAGGCATGCTGATTAAGAATGGTATTGTCCTGGTTGATCAGATCAACCTCGAGCTATCTCAGGGTAAGGAGCCTTATTTAGCGGTCTTCCATTCGGCTATCAGCCGGGTGCGACCCGTGGCCATGGCGGCCATTACAACCATCCTGGGGATGATCCCACTACTATTCGATGTGTTCTTTAAATCGATGGCGGTCACCATCATGTTTGGCCTGGGCTTTGCGACGATTCTGACATTGATCGTGGTACCAGTCCTTTACACCATGGTCTATCGCATACCTCGCCCAGCACGAGCTAACCAATAAGCTAAAAACGGATGACACCTAACCTAACGGGGTGTCATCCGCCTAAAGCAAAACTTGAAACCGACAATCGAGCTAAGCTAACAACAGCGCAAGGCTGAAATCCGCTCGGTTATTCAATGCTGACCAACAGCTCGTGCCCTACCACTTCATCGATCACATCATAAGCGATACGGTATTCTTTACCTTCAAACTTAACGACAGCATAGTCATAACACATTTTTACAATGATGCAGTTAGCGACACTGTCACCCTTGGCGACACGAATGATATTGCGATTATGAAGCAGCATAGCAGAGCCTTAAAATACAGATAAATGAACAGAGACGGTGCCCATACTATCATTTTCTCGGTGCTATCAATATTCGGTTTTTACCTGGTGATTGAACGGGCGATATCAGCGCTATCAACAAACTACTTTAGCAGCGGGCCGAGGGAGGAAGGAGGAAGTTCAGCCAAAGGAGTAGCTCGGTACTTTTGCAGCAAGCGTTTCTTATTATCCAGATCAGGCGCCATGACAGCATGCTCGACCAGATTAAGATAACGATCGACCATCTTCAGTCGCCCTTCACGACGGTCAGTGCCATCACGGGCGGTTTCGAGAAACAGTTGAGCTAGATTTAAAACCGCTGCTTTATTATTAAAATCGAAATCTACCGCTGCACCGAACGATTTGATCGCCAGCCCGATCTTGCCCGATAGGTAGTGTTTAATACCCAGCCGATTGGCTTTATCACTCATATCCGGATTGAGCTGCTTAACCTGAGCATCCTGCTGTGCAGTCACGGGTTGAACTTTCTCCAGCACCGGCAACGCCTCACCCGACATCACTAACAGTTCACGGTCGATATCAATGGGATTATCTAACTCACGATTAATCAGTTTGGCATCCCGTAGAAAACGTTCCTTTTCGTTATCATCATCAAGATCTTCAGCCATCTGACTACGAATAAGAAATGACCGCACCTCAGCTTCTCTGTCCGTGGGAAACTGTTTACGGGCACTAATCAGCAGCCCATCAACCTCTCGCTCGATCTGCTCTTGGGTATTATCATCACTACTTTTGACTTCCATACGCCGTAGATTAGCCAGCTTGAGATAGGGTTCAGCGGAACGATAACAACTGTGCTTACCTAACGAAATCGAACGTCGATAGGCTCCTTTGGCCAGATCCAGCTCCTGAGTCTGAATCGCAACCCGTCCTAACTCCATCTGCCGCGGTATCCCTAAAGGTGCGCGGGTAGTCGCTTCTTTGAGTGTTTCACGGGCCTGTACCAAGTCTCCCATTTTCTCATGGACTTCAGCTAACAGATCATAAGCGGCGATCAACAAAGGGTTATCACTAATCAACTCTTGCAGTAATTGTTCTGCGGCGGTCAGATCATCTAAACCGCAATAGGCGCGACAGAGATAAAGCCCTGCCTCTTTATCCCGAGATTCCCAATAAATACCATCAAGAAGCTCACGCGCCTTCTCATATTCTCCGAGATCCAGCAGCAGAGTACCGCGTACTTTTTGCAGGTGGTTATATTCCGGGTGCTGCCGATCGATCAACGCTTCGCAGATCTGTAGGGCCTGATAACGTGCGCCAGACTCGATCGCCAGATCCACGGGCCGCAATGCCTGTTTGCGACGCATAATATGGTCGAGTCGGTATTTCAGTTCTTCTATCGAAAACGGCTTGGTAATCAGGTCATCGGGGTGACTATCAATGGCGTGGAGCACCACTTCTTGGGATGAATCACTGGTCATACACACCCAAGCAGCACTCGGTTTGATGTAGCCACGAAAGCGTGCCTCTTCCAAGATTTCAATTCCCGTGACACTATCACTCGCGTTATGCCCCAACAGAATGACATCAAAATCGTTTTGCGCGATAAACGGAATAATCTTGTCATTGATGGTCACGGCTTTAACATTGCCGATACCCAGCTCGCGCAACATATAGTAGATCGTTGCCCGCATATTACCGCTGCTGTCGATTAACAGAACATGCTTGTCCGTATAGTCGATCCGGATATCGGTTGAGTTGTTACGCACAGCGGCCACGGCTTACCTTGTCTTAAAACTGAGTTCAGTCAAGTATAAGAGCCACGTGCCCAAGGAGAAAGGGAAAACATACCAAAACGGGATCTGTTTCATGCAGACAAAAAAAGCACCGGGTGTAGGGTGAAACACTCGGTGCTAAATACAGTTCTATGCTGTGGAAAGAATAATATAGTCTTCCGGGCAACAAGGTACTGACATAGATCAACGGTAGACCGGGTTCGATATTTATTACCTACAACTTTTGACTAAGCGCTGCCACAGTGTTATTCCAGTAAACTAAATATAAATAAAAGAATCTGATCAGATATGACTACTGCATTTATTACTCATCTTGACCATGGTCTGCACAATATGGGGCCGGAACACCCAGATAGCCCTATTCGCCTACTGGCGATTCAAAAAGTTCTGCAGAAGACCGGGTTGATTGAGCATCTAAAACAGATGGAGTCAGTTCATGTGACCCCTGAGCAGATCCAACTGGCCCATGCTAATCTGCACCAAAAACGGCTAGAAATGAAAGTGCCGGTAGAAGGCGTGTTCTACGCCGACGAAGATACCGCGTTGTGCCCTGATTCCTTACATGCCGCTAGCCTCGCGGCGGGTTCTGCTATTTTAGCGACTAACCAGGTACTCGCAGAAAAAGTCGATAATGCTTTTTGCTCCGTACGCCCGCCCGGCCACCATGCTGAACACAATGCAGCCATGGGGTTTTGTTTTTTTAACAATGTTGCCATCGGTGCTATGCATGCGTTGCTGCAACCCAATGTTAACCGGGTGGCCATTGTCGATTTTGATGTACATCACTGTAATGGCACAGTCGATATTTTCAAAGATAAGCCTGAAGTATTAGTATGCTCGACCTTTCAGCACCCCTACTATCCAGAACGCTATGCCGATATCCAACGGGACAATATCGTCAACTGCCCTATCGAAGCCCACACCCGGGCGTCAGTTTTCCGTGAAAAATTAGAAAAGGTCTGGCTGCCGGCCATACAACAGCATAAGCCCGATATTCTGTTTATCTCCGCAGGCTTCGATGCTCACCATGAAGACCCCATGGCCGACCTCAACCTGACGGAAGAGGACTTCCGCTGGGCGACCCAATTATTAATGGATGCTGCCCGTACCACCTGCGGTGGGCGAATCGTCTCCGTGCTTGAGGGCGGCTACAACCCTGTCTCACTGGCGTTTAGCGTACAGGCACACTTAGAAGTGTTAGCCGGATATTAACGCACCACAGCCCGTTCCGGCGGGCTAACAGACAACATCGAGTAAACCCAGCGCCTAATTCACTCCAAATCACTTCAAACGACTTAGTCTAAAAACAAAAAAACCGCCCGGAGGCGGTTTTTTTAGTATCGAAGGTCTAGCCTACGAATTTGATCATCACACCTGCAGCCACCGCTGAACCGATAACACCGGCTACGTTCGGTCCCATCGCATGCATCAACAAGAAGTTTTGAGAGTTAGCCTCAAGACCCAGCTTATTGGACACCCGCGCAGCCATCGGCACCGCAGATACCCCAGCAGAACCAATCAATGGATTGATTGAATTACCACCGGCCATTTTGTTCATAATCTTCGCCATCAGTACACCGCAGGCAGTACCGATACCGAATGCAACAACACCCAACAACAGAATACCCAAGGTTTGCAGATCAAGGAACTTATCCGCAGACAGTTTAGAACCGACTGACAAGCCTAAGAAAATGGTCACGATGTTAATCAAAGCGTTCTGAGCCGTATCGCTCAAACGATCAACCACACCACACTCTCGCATCAGGTTACCGAAACAGAACATACCCAATAGTGGTGCCGCATCCGGTAGCAACAAGGCAACCAAAATCAACAATACGATAGGGAACATGATCTTTTCAGGCTTAGAGATATGCCGCAACTGAACCATGGCAATCTTACGTTCGGCTTCAGTGGTCAGCGCACGCATAATCGGCGGCTGAATCATAGGCACCAATGCCATATAGGAGTAGGCCGCTACCGCTATCGCACCGAGCAGATCAGGTGCCAGCAAAGACGCCACATAGATCGCCGTCGGGCCATCCGCACCACCGATAATACCGATTGCCGCAGCATCCTGAATGGTGAAATCCATGACCCCCAAAGTCGTCAGACTTACGGCCCCTAGCACGGTGGCAAAAATACCAAACTGTGCTGCAGCGCCAAGGAACAATGTTTTTGGATTCGCCAGCAACGGACCAAAATCGGTCATCGCGCCTACGCCCATAAAGATCAGCAGAGGTGCGGCACCTGAAGCAATCGCAACGGTATAGAAGTTATACAACATACCGTTATTAAAGCCATGATCGTTTGCCGCATAAACCGCTGCTGTATGGGTAGCTGCATCCGCTGCATGATAGGCGTGCGTTACCGCTTCCGGCTCGGCACTACCAATATTCAAGGCAGCAGCTAAGGTCTGCAACATTTCAGGGCCACCCAGATGGATGGCATTCTCAACTGCAGACATCGCCAAACCCGCTTCCGGGATATTGGCCATGATGCCACCGAAACCAATCGGCACTAACAGTAAAGGCTCAAAGTTCTTACGAATCGCAAGAAACAAAAGTAACAGGCCGATCAGAATCATAAAGACCTGACCTGGCGTCACATTGTATACCCCTGACGCGTGCCAGAGGTCCATTAGCTTATCCATTTAGAATCCGCCCTTACACCAGAGTCAGCAGACTGTCACCAACCTGTACAGTGTCGCCTTCTTTAACATCGATAGTAGAAACAGAACCGGCACGTGCTGCTCGAATCTCGGTTTCCATCTTCATCGCTTCCAGAATCACTAACACATCACCTTCTTGAACTGTCTGACCTGGAGAAACAATTACTTTCCAGATGTTACCAGCCAGTGGAGCAGGAACAGACTCTACAGGGCCTGCTGCCGGTGCTACTGCAGCCGCAGGCGCCGCTGCTGGTGCTGCGGCGGTGATATCGCCGCCTTCAGAAACCTGAACAACGTAGTTCTGACCATTAACATTAATAGTGTAAGTCTGTGGACCAGTATTCTTAGGTGCAGCCATTGCTAGGGCGTCCTCTAATGTAGGTGCGGGTTCAAATGCGTCAGGGTTACCGCGATTTTCAAGGAATTTAAGACCAATTTGTGGGAACAGCGCATAGGTTAGAACATCATCAATTTCGTTCTCACCGGCGGCTAGGCTAACACCTTTCTCAGTCGCCAACGCCTTCAACTCTGTTACCAACTTGTCCATTTCGGATTCAAGCAGATCAGCCGGACGACAAGTGATGGCTTCGCCACCTTCAAGTACGCGAGCCTGCAGTTCTGCATTGTAAGGTGCTGGCGCTGCGCCATACTCACCCTTAAGAATCCCCTGAACTTCTTTAGAGATGGTTTTGTAACGCTCGCCCATCAGGACGTTGATGACCGCCTGTGTACCCACGATCTGTGACGTCGGAGTAACCAGTGGAATCAAACCAAGGTCTTCACGTACCCGTGGAATCTCAGCTAACACCTCATCGAACTTGTCAGATGCGCCCTGTTCACGTAGCTGGCTTTCCATATTGGTCAGCATACCACCGGGTACCTGAGCGACTAGAATACGGGAATCAGTGCCGCGTAAAGAGCCTTCAAATTTAGCGTATTTTTTGCGTACTTCACGGAAGTAAGCTGCGATCTCTTCCAGTTGCAACAGGTCAAGACCCGTATCACGGTCAGTTCCAGCCAAGGCTGCAACCACCGATTCAGTTGCTGTATGACCATAAGTCATAGACATTGAGGAAATAGCCGTATCGACCCGGTCAATACCCGCTTCAACCGCTTTCAAAATCGTCATGTCAGACAAACCAGACGTCGCATGCGCGTGCAACTGAACTTCAAGGTCGGTTTGTGCTTTCAAGCGAGACACAAGATCAAAGGCATCATAAGGTGTCAGGATACCGGACATATCCTTAATCGCGATGGATTCAGCACCCATATCTTCCAGTGTTTTAGCGTACTCAACCCACATATCAATGGTGTGTACAACACTCTTAGTATAAGAGATGGTGCCCTGTGCGTGCTTGCCACTTTGTTTAACCGCTTTAATGGCGGTTTCTAAGTTACGTGGATCGTTCATCGCATCAAAGATACGGAATACATCAACACCGTTAGTAGCGGCACGCTCAACAAACTTACTGACTACATCGTCTGCATAGTGACGGTAACCCAACAGGTTTTGACCACGCAGTAGCATCTGCTGCTGGGTATTCGGCATAGCTTTTTTGAGTTCGCGGATACGATCCCAAGGATCTTCGCCGATATAACGAATGCAGGAATCAAAGGTAGCTCCACCCCAGCTTTCTAGGGACCAGAAACCAACTTTATCCAGTTTCTCAGCGATTGGCAGCATGTCGTCAATGCGCATGCGGGTAGCAAACAGAGACTGATGCGCGTCCCGAAGTACTACATCGGTAATGCCAAGAGGTTTTTTATCAGACATGGGTATAGGCCTTTTGTCGATTAATGCTCTTTAAATAAATATTTGGTTTTGGCTGCAACTCAATGCTTGCGGAACTGATGCACTGCGGCAGTCATTACTGCGATCAGCTCATCATTTCCTGCGGCGGCTGCAACAGCTGCTGGCTTTGCTTTTGCAGGCTGAGGTGGCGCCTCAGGTGCAATCTTGGTCACCAGCTTCGACATAAAGCCTGTCGCGAAAACCAACAGGGTCAGGAATACGAAAACGAATCCCATACCAAAGACCATCAAACTCAGGCCTTCTGACATTAGATTATCCATCTAACGGGTGCTCCTTCTTTGTACGAAACCCATATGTCCGTTGCCGGCTTGTGGCCGCATCTCGTCCTCGGAAGAGAGGATCCGGTTGCAACAGAACAGATGAACAGTTAATAAACGGTCAACAATTAAACCTGAATTATGCGTTTCAGGCAACTGCTTAAAGAATAATTAGCGTATAAAAACTGCCGCAAACGTCTGTAAATAAACTACAAAAAACATCGAAAATACGCCAATTAACGCACTTCAGCTTTTACCTTTTTAACCTTCAGGACGATAGACTTTTACGTTCTGATAACCCTTATCCTGTAGGTTCTGGGCATGCATCTGGCTCATTACACCCTTATCACAGTAAAGCAGGTATTCATGGCCTTGATCCAATTCTTGAAATTTTGTTTCAAGGTCAAAGAAGGGAATCAACAACACTTCAGCCTTTGGCATATTCAACGGTTTGCGTTCTTGCTCACGGCTATGACGAATATCGATTATCTTTTGGTGCTCACCAACCCGGGTTAACGCCTCGATCGTGGTATGCACATTAATATCTTCGACAATCTTATCGATAGTAATGACCTGAGTATTGTCTAACGCTTGAGTTAACACGTCGTAATCAAAATTGGCCTCTTCCTCTTCGATACGCTCCATCTTAGCATTTGTCGTTGGACGATCGGAAATAACACCACAATATTCAGGGATATTTTTAGCAAAATCATAAGCGCCGATAGTTTTGGTGATATCGATAATATCCTGCTTATCCATGGTGATCAGCGGTCGCACGACAAGCTTAGAGGTGACTGAATCGATCACCTGAAGATTAACCAGGGTCTGACTTGAGACCTGAGCAATACTTTCGCCGGTTACCAGCGCAGGCAACTTCATACGGTCCGCGACTTTTTCAGCAGCCCTCATCATCATCCGTTTTAAAATCACGCCCATATGCGTGTGATGTACGTTCTGCAGTATATCACCCACCACCTCATCAAATGGTACTGAGATAAACTTAACCCGAGAAGCACTGCCATATTTCTGCCACAGATAGAGTGCAATCTGCTTTACACCAATCTCATGAGCCCGACCACCCAAATTAAAAAACAGAAAGTGGGTCTTACTACCTCGACGCATGGTCATATAACTGGCAACCACTGAATCGAAACCACCAGAAATCAGTGAAATGACATCCTCTTGAGTGCCTAAAGGATAGCCACCCAAACCTTTATGCTGATGAGAGATCAAAAACAGGTGCTCATCGCGTATCTCCAGCTTCACAGTCACCTCTGGATTGTGAAGGTCGACACCTTTAGTATCGCAATGCTGCAGCAAACCGCCGCCAATATAGCGTTCCAAATCAACGGATTTAAAACTATGCTTGCCGCCCCGCTTGATGCGCACAACAAAGGTTTTTCCTTTAACCTGCTCAGCATAGACTGACTTAGCAATCTGAAATACATCTTCAAATTCACCCAGTGGGTATTGATCCACTTCAAGGATGTGCTGAATCCCCGGTGTACAGGTCATCAACTCAATGGCCTGTGCTCTCAGCTCTGCATCGGCAGATGGCAACTCAACTTCAACCCGATCCCATAAACCCCGCACTTTAATATCATTATCGATACGCTTCAGTGTCACCTGCAGATTCGATTGCAGACGCTGGATAAAGCGCTTACGAACAGGCTTGCTCTTGATCGTGATTTCAGGAAAGAGTTTGACAATAAATTTCATGGTTTACATCTGCGCAGGGTTAAAAGGCCGGCCATTATACATTGCTGCGAGGAGGGGACAAAATTCATACAGTGATGTTTACCTCTGATATCGCAAATGAGTGCTACCGTTAACGGCCATAGAGAAAACAAAAACGCCTAAGAGCCTATTCAGCGGCAATATTACAGGGCCACACCTTTATCTTTAGAAAAGTACAGAAATGAAATACAGGAGATATTGATAAGATAAGTGTCTTTATGAAAAACACAAAATGAACAATTCTGGATAGTCTTTTATAGAAGCGATTTAGAATCTGATAATACGATGAAAACTTAAAAGCGATAGAATCATTAAGGAAGAACTTAGACAGTATCTGTACGAATTATTTACAATTCGTACTTCAAAACCAATCAAGCCTTATTTGAAAAAATATATTAGCTGGTGCGCCCGGCACGATTCGAACGTGCGACCGCCTGGTTCGTAGCCAGGTACTCTATCCAGCTGAGCTACGGGCGCGTATCAGGTAATATTTTTAAGCAGATGAAACAATCAAGCAGTTTAAACATACACATTTATTTAGGTGGTGCGCCCGGCACGATTCGAACGTGCGACCGCCTGGTTCGTAGCCAGGTACTCTATCCAGCTGAGCTACGGGCGCTTACCTAAAAAAGTTGTATTGACCATTTATTGACCATTTCGATAAGATTATAAATAATCATAAAGAAGTGGTGCGCCCGGCACGATTCGAACGTGCGACCGCCTGGTTCGTAGCCAGGTACTCTATCCAGCTGAGCTACGGGCGCTAAATGGCGGTGAGAGAGGGATTCGAACCCTCGATAGAGTTTCCCCTATACGCCCTTAGCAGGGGCGCGCCTTCAGCCACTCGGCCATCTCACCTTGACAACGGCGCGTATAATACAAGATTGATTTTCAAAAGAAAAGCGCTAATCCTATAAAATCGCGATTATTCACTTTCCTGCTCTTTTTCTTTCTGAATACGCTGATAGATCTCTTCACGATGAACAGAAATGTCCTTAGGCGCGTTAACACCAATGCGAACTTGGTTTCCTTTAACACCTAAAACAGTCACGGTAACGTCATCACCAACCATTAAGGTTTCACCAACACGGCGTGTAAGTATAAGCATAGATAAATCTCCTTATTTAACAGACAAGTACTACAGACCTGACCTCTCCTGTTTGCGTCATTACAAACAATGGGTTGCCGCAGGGTGACCTTGCGTTAAACATTATATTTGTTCAACAGTAGCCTAACTATAGACCACTGCCGTTAAGTTTATTCGCTAACTGTATCAGCCGCGTCTAGATCGAAAGCAGAGTGCAAACCACGCACCGCTAGCTCGAGATATTTTTCAGCAATGACGACAGAAACCTTAATTTCAGACGTTGATATCATCTGAATATTGATATTGTCACCCGCGAGTGTATCGAACATCTTGCTGGCGACACCTGAATGAGAACGCATACCCACACCAACAATAGACACTTTAGCGATCTTATTGTTCCCACTAACCTCACGCGCACCTAACTCTTCTTGCACCTTCTGAAGAATCTCCTGCGCGGCAGCAAAGTCATTACGGTGAACCGTAAATGTAAAGTCCGTTGTATTATCCGCCGCAACATTCTGAAGAATCATATCGACTTCAATATTTGCCCGACTAATAGGCCCCAGAATACGAGAAGCAACACCTGGAATATCTGGTACACCCAGAACTGTCAGCTTCGCTTCATCGCGGTTAAATGCAATCCCTGAGATGACCGGTTTTTCCACTGTATTGTCTTCCTCTGTTGTTATAAGCGTGCCCGGGCCATCCTCAATACTATGCAGAACCCGGAGTGGCACATTATATTTACCCGCAAACTCAACTGAACGAATCTGCAGCACCTTCGACCCGAGGCTGGCCATTTCCAGCATCTCTTCAAAGGTGATCTTATCCATACGACGCGCACCTTCTACCACCCTAGGGTCAGTAGTGTATACGCCATCTACGTCCGTATAGATCTGACATTCATCCGCTTTAAGCGCCGCCGCAAGCGCGACACCGGTGGTATCAGACCCACCACGCCCTAACGTCGTAATATTGCCGTCCGGATCGACGCCCTGAAAACCAGCCACAACCACCACTCGGCCCTGTTGCAGGTCTGCACGTACGGCATCGACTTCAATATTCTGAATCCGCGCTTTCATATGCACGTCATCAGTTAAAATTTTAACCTGGCCACCCGTATAGGAGCGGGCACTCACACCCCGCGCTTGCAACGCCATACACAGCAACGCAATGGTGACCTGCTCTCCAGTCGATAACAACACATCCATTTCTCGAGGCGTAGGCTGCGTCTGAATTTCACTGGCTAGACCAATTAAGCGGTTTGTTTCCCCACTCATCGCAGACACAACCACAACAATATCGTGCCCTGCTTCGCGGAACTTTTTGACCTTATCGGCTACCCCTTGAATACGCTCAACGGTACCGACCGAGGTGCCTCCATACTTCTGTACATATAGGGCCATACTTATCTGTTCCCTTTATCAGCCTCACGGCTGCTATCATTACAAATTTTGTTCGACTAACTGCTGAACCGTAGCAAGCACCGCAGGCAACGCCTCGGCATCAGTACCACCACCTTGGGCAAAGTCAGGACGACCGCCCCCTTTACCACCCAGCGCCGCTGTTAAGTTACGCACTAGGTCACCGGCTTTCACCTGACCGGTCAGATCTTTAGTCACACCGGCTGCCAAGCTGACTTTACCGTCAACAACGGTGGCCAAAACAACCACACCACTCCCCAGCTTATTTTTTAACTGATCAATGGTATCGCGCAGTGCTTTAGGATCGACACCCTCTAATTTTTCCGCAAGAACTTTAACACCTTTGACGTCAACCGCATTACCCAGCAGATCCGCGCCTTTAGCAGCGGCAAGCTGAGTCTTCATCTGCTCCAGTTCTTTTTCCAACTGACGATTCTTATCAGCTTGCTCCTGAAGTTTTACCTCCAACTGCGCAGCAGTCTGATCAATATATGCCAATGCTTTAGCACCCGTGACCGCTTCAATACGCCGCACCCCCGCAGCAATACCACCTTCTGAGACAATCTTCAGTAACGCAATATCACCGGTACGAGTAGCGTGGGTACCACCACAAAGCTCAACGGAAAAACCGTCGCCCATGGTTAATACCCGAACAGTATCCTCATACTTTTCACCAAAGAGTGCCGCTGCGCCAGTCTGCTTCGCTGTTTCAAGATCCATAATATCGGTTTGAACCAGGCTATTCAGACGAATCTGCTCATTACAAATCTGCTCGATCTGCTTCAATTCTTCAGCCTTGACCGCCTCAAAGTGAGAGAAATCAAACCGCAACCGATCCGCATCACAGAGCGAACCTTTTTGCTGTACGTGATCACCGAGCACCTGACGTAACGCTTCATGCAAGATATGAGTCGCCGAGTGGTTTACAGCCGTCGCACGACGTTTTGCTTCATCCACCTGAGGGGTCACTGTATCACCCACGGTCAGGCTACCACTCACCAGCACACCGTGATGCAGATGGTTTTTCGATTCTTTAGTACAATCTTCCACTCGGAACTCAACGCCGGCAGCTGTTAACACGCCAGTATCGCCGACCTGTCCGCCAGATTCGCCATAAAACGGCGTCTGATCCAGCACGACCATGCCGTTATCACCTGATTTCAACTGTTCAACCGGCTCACCATCACAGAACAACGCCACCACTTTGGCAGTGCCGTCTAGTTGGTTATAACCGGTAAATTCGGTCTGCCCTTCAAGGTGCAGCGCATCGTTATAATCAACATTAAACTTACCCGCCGCACGGGCACGATTACGCTGATCTTCCATCGCTTGGTCAAAACCATCCATATCGACTGTCAACTGGCGCTCACGAGCGACATCGGCGGTTAAATCAACGGGGAAGCCATAGGTGTCATACAGTTTGAAAACGGTTTCACCGGGAATCTCGGTACCATTCAGCCCGGCAATCACCTCTTCCAATAAACGCAGACCATGATCCAACGTTTTAGCAAACTGCTCTTCTTCTTTTAACAATATGCGCTCAACCTGAACCTGCTTTTCTTTCAGCTCTGGGTAAGCATCACCCATCTCAGTAACCAATGCGGCCACCAGCGTATGGAAGAAGGCACCGCTTGCGCCTAACTTATTACCATGGCGTACGGCCCGACGGATAATCCGCCGCAGCACATAACCTGCTCCTTCATTCGAGGGGATAACATCATCACAAATCAAAAACGCACAGCTACGAATATGATCGGCAATCACTCGCAACGATTGCGTATCCGTTTCTTTACAACCAACAGCAACCGAGGCTGCTTTTAATAAATTTTGAAACAGATCAATTTCATAATTGGAATGCACGCCCTGCAATACCGCAGCAATACGCTCAAGCCCCATACCTGTATCAACAGACGGCTTAGGCAACGGCGCCATAGAGCCATCCGCAGAACGGTTGAACTGCATAAAGACTAGGTTCCAGATCTCAATATAACGATCGCCATCTTCTTCAGGGCTACCCGGAGGCCCACCCCAAACATCAGCGCCGTGATCATAAAAGATCTCACTGGATGGACCACAGGGTCCGGTATCGCCCATTGACCAGAAGTTATCTTCATCTAGCTTAGAAAAGCGATCCGGATCGATACCCATTTCGTCCTTCCAGATCTTCTCTGCTTCATCATCAGAGATATGCACAGTGACCCAGAGTTTTTCTTTCGGTAGTTCAAGAATTTCTGTCAAGAAGTACCACGCAAAGCGGATCGCATCACGCTTAAAGTAGTCACCAAAACTAAAATTACCCAACATTTCAAAAAAGGTATGGTGGCGCGCAGTATAACCAACATTATCTAGGTCGTTATGCTTACCCCCGGCACGGACACAGCGCTGACTACTGGTGGCTCGGTTATAAGAACGCTTATCGCTACCAAGGAAAACATCTTTAAACTGCACCATACCCGCATTGGTGAACATCAGGGTTGGGTCATTCGCTGGAATCAGTGAACTACTTTCAACAATTTCATGCCCCTGAGATTGAAAATATCCCAGAAAGGCCTGACGCAGTTCAGCACTTGTCATATTTTTCATAGCTTTAATCGCTCGCAATACCTAACCGTTACACCACTGTTTCCGATACAAAACAAAAACTTAGAAACAGACACAAAAATCATTACAAAAATGGCGAAGTAGTATATAACGAGACGATTAAATCTACGAATATTTTTCCTTCTGACACATTTTCGAGAAAGACAACAACGAGGAGGTTTTGCGGTGGCGCTAGCAGAATTTCACGCTAGTCATGTTCGGACGCGGCTTCGATTGCGAAGTTTATCTGCCCAGCCGTAAACCCTCGCTGAGACATAAAACGCATTCTTTTAGCCCTTTCTTTGAAGTCAGTCACATCCAGTACGGTACGGTATTTTCGCTGATACATATCGGCCGCCAATTCAAACCAGTCGATATCGGCCGCCTCAAAAGAGCTCGAGATCAACTCACTATCGACGCCTTTACGTTGCAATTCGAAGCGAATTTTAATCAACCCTTGCCCCTGTCCTACGCGCATACGTATAAAGCTTTCGGTAAAACGCTGATCTGACTGATACCCCTTAGCCATAAGCTCATCAAGCACTGCATCAAGATCTACTGATTCGCAACGCGCCGACAACTTATCCCACAACTCTTTTCGAGAATGCTCCCGTCTGGCGAGCAAACCAATGGCCGCATTTTTTGCATCTGCTGACGTTTCAAATACTTTCATCTTTATCTATCTCAAGCAGCCCATCTCTAACAAGTTGCAGCAATATAACCACGACCAAAAAACTAGCAACCAAAAAAGGAGCCCAAAGGCTCCTTAATTAAATAGCACACAAACCATTACAGATCTAACTGAGGCTCAGCGGCTTTTTTTTCGTCTTTCTCTTTAGGAGCAGGTACGACCAACAGCTTTTCACGGATAGCGGTCTCAACTTCTACGGCAATCTCTGGATGCTCTTCCAAGTATTTCGCTGCATTCGCCTTCCCCTGACCAATCTTAGTACCTTGATAAGCATACCAAGCACCAGACTTATCAACAAAACCATGCTTAACGCCAAGATCTATCACTTCACCCATGTGATAAATGCCTAAACCATACATGATCTGGAATTCAGCTTCCCGGAAGGGTGGCGACACCTTATTCTTAACCACTTTCACACGGGTCTCATTACCAACGATTTCATCGCCCTGCTTCACAGCACCAATACGACGAATATCTAAACGAACAGAGGCATAGAATTTAAGTGCATTACCACCGGTTGTGGTTTCTGGAGAACCAAACATAACACCAATTTTCATACGAATTTGGTTAATGAAAATAACCAAAGTATTGGCATTCTTCACGTTACCCGTCAGCTTACGCAATGCCTGAGACATCAAACGTGCCTGCAACCCCATATGAGAGTCGCCCATCTCGCCTTCAATTTCCGCCTTCGGCGTCAACGCAGCAACAGAGTCAATGACCAATACATCCACCGCGTTAGAGCGTACCAGCATATCGGTGATTTCTAATGCTTGCTCACCAGTATCCGGCTGAGACACCAGCATATCATCGACATTAACGCCGAGCTTTTCCGCGTAACCTGGGTCTAGTGCATGCTCCGCATCGATAAAGGCACAGGTTTTACCCATTTTTTGGGCTTCAGCAATAACCTGTAGCGTCAGTGTTGTCTTACCGGATGATTCTGGCCCATAGATTTCGACAATACGGCCAGTGGGTAAACCACCTATGCCTAATGCAATATCTAGCCCGAGCGAGCCTGTCGAGATTGCAGGAATCGCTTCCCGGGGGTGATCCCCCATCTTCATAACGGCACCTTTACCAAATTGACGTTCAATCTGACTCAGGGCAGCATCAAGTGCTTTCTGTCTGTTTGCATCCATTGTAATGACCTATCTCTGCAGCGCAGTTAAAATACTGTATGTTTGACCAGCATTATTAACATAGCGGCTTCCGTTTGCAAGGAAAAAATATGTTTTTTTATACAGTGCTTTTACTTAATTGTTTTATAAGCCCTTTTAAAGCTTCAGTTACCGCAGAGGAGCGCACCGCATGGCGATCACCGGCAAACTGAAAACAGCGTGCATCAACAACACCACCTTCAAGATACCAGCCGATCCAAACAGTACCCACCGGTTTCTCCGACGTTCCACCACCGGGACCAGCCACGCCACTGATCGACACACTTAAGCTTGCCAAACTGTTTGCCACGGCTCCTTCAGCCATCGCTATAACAACAGCCTCACTGACCGCACCATCAGTTACAAACAATTCTGACGGCACCCCCAACATCTGAGTCTTAGCTTCATTACTATAGGTCACAAAGCCACACTCAAACCAGTCAGAGCTGCCGGCTAGCGCGGTAATCTCCTGCGCGACCCAACCACCGGTACAGGATTCAGCAGTGGCAACTCTGACCTGCTTATCCTGAGCTAATTGTGCCAAAACTTTAACTTGCTGTTGTGTATCCATTGACTGCCCTAAACTGATTGACCAAACACGACATGACCAGAAGACATTCCCTCATCCCGACTTATGCAAACAAGTGATATTTCTTTTTCACGATCCCTTCTTCGGGAAAGGCTTATCCAAATTCAACTGAGCCAGCCAATACCAATGACTGATATCTTCCTTAACCCACTGCTCTAATATGCCGTTCAACTGTAAAGCAACATCTTCGGTAGCCGCTATACGACTTGAACTATCTGCCGCAACAATTGGTGTTTCGATAATAGCCTCATAGTTAGCACCGTCCTTTCGCTGAATATGAATAGGGATAAGTGGTACATTATGTTTAACCGCAAGCTTAGCCGCCATCACCCTATTGCCCTGAAACGGTAATTCTCTACCCAATGCAGGAGACCAGACAAAACCATCTTTTTCTTCGTCGATATAGAGTAACAATCCACGCCCAGATTTTAGCCAACTTAGCAATTCCCTCGCAGCCGTTGGTGATGCCGGAATGTGGCGATTACCCGTATCTTCCGGACAAAAATATTTTCG
This sequence comes from Amphritea sp. GJ51-11, assembly GCF_055808735.1. Lineage (NCBI taxonomy): Bacteria > Pseudomonadati > Pseudomonadota > Gammaproteobacteria > Oceanospirillales > Oceanospirillaceae > Amphritea > Amphritea sp. GJ51-11. The sequence continues at coordinate 3,632,924 of NZ_CM147881.1, forward strand.
AATTTTTAATGCCTGCTGCAGCCGAGCCTTATTAGGAATAGGGTCATATAACACCGCCCCCATAATTCCGTGACGACGCATCACTTCAGCCATTAGCTCCCAATGCCCGGTATGCGCACTCACACAGATGATCGGACCATCAATATTAGCAAGATGCTCACTGCCGCGAACTGTTAACCGCTCAGCAGCAATTTTGTGCAGCACCGGGTATTCTCCGTACACGCGCCCGATATGTTCAATATGCTCGACGATCCTTGCCTCTCTTGCCACTGGATCAGTCAGCCCCTCCAACTTCTCGAAATTATTGTGCAGCCGCCCCACCCATTTCCTTTTTAATCTAATCGCTTTGTAGGCACTTCGACGCCCCAGCCAAGCGCCTATAGCTGAAGCGACATCAATCGGCATAAACCGAAGCAGACGAGCTAACAACAATTCCGAACGTTGTTTAAAGGACAGTTCAGTGTCTCCCATATTAGCTCCTTTTACTCAGCACCATTGGCAAACCACCTTTAGGCCGCAGTGTTAATCGACACTCAATCTCTACCTGATGATTCTCGGGTAGCCTTAACTCAAAACGCTGCGCCAACGTTGCCAAACATAAAATACCTTCAGTTAAACCAAAACGTAATCCCAAACAAACTCGATGGCCGACACTGAAAGGAATATAGAGAAACTTATCGGGTCGCGGATTACCCGGCATAAACCGCTCAGGGTAGAATGCATTAGGGTTTTCCCACTCCAGCTCATGCCGATGCAACAACCAGGGTAATGCCAACATAATAGTGCCTTTTTTAACTTTGCTGCCACGAATCTCATCATCACTACGAGCCTCACGACTGAGTAACGGAACCGGTGGGTAAAGCCTTAACGACTCTTCAAATACTGCCCGCGTAAAAGGCAAATTAGCAACATCATCTAGGGTCGGCGTTCGCCCCTGAAGGACGCTATCAATCTCATCATACATTTTGCGACGTGATCGCTCACAACCATCAAGTAAATACCAGCTCCAAGCCAAGGCGTTAGCTGTTGTCTCATGCCCCGCCATAAACATCACAATCGCTTCATTCCTAGCTGCCTCAGCGCCCATAGGACAACCACTTCGTCCTGAAGAGGACATATCCCCATCTAACAGCACCGATAACAATGTCAAACGGTCAGGCTTATTACCATGCTTATAACGCTCAATAATCTGATCGATAACCTGATGGACCTCAGCAGCAGCCTTAGCTGCTTTTTTACGTTTAAATGGATTACCCAAGCGCCGAAGAAAAGGAAGACCAAAGGTATCCGCATAATCAAGCTGATTAATAGTATGTTGATATTCTGTAAAACCATTCACAACCTTGGCAGCATCATTATCTGATACATCATCACCAAAAACAGTACGACCAATAATCTGTGCTGTCAGCCGTGCCATCTCATTCAGCACATCAACGGTGGCCCCCTCCGGCAGCGCCTCCCACCGTTCCGACACTTCAACAGATGAGGCCGACATAATGGCAGCAAAATCAGCTAAATATGAACTTTCAAAAGGAGGTGAGCATGCTTTACGACGCGCCTTCCAAAGCGCGCCATCACTGACAAACAAACCATCTCCAAGCAAAGGCCTTAGAGCATGTCTCATTTGTGGGCTTTTTTTATCATAAATATCATGACGATCAAGAAATACACGCCGCACGGTGTCAGGCGAGTTACAAAGAATATACTCCTGATTAAGCAGTTTGAATGACATTTTTCTAGCTCTATAAGCCTTATCAGACCAGAGTGATAGCATATTCTGATGAAAGGCTGGTAGCCGACATAATAAAAGCTTCGATGACTTTGCCCGCAATACGTTTACTGGCACAAATAACGACGGCCTTTCAGGTGTTTTCATGTTTATTTATCGACCAAAACAGTTAATTATCAAGGAAATCAGCTTTCTCTGCTGGAAACATATACAACAAAACAACTTATTACACTAGTCGCTAATATATGACAAATGCGTCACAAAGATTGTAGTTGAATAGATATAGCATCAAGAAACAGCAACGAAAGTAGGCTTCCTTAAAGTTCTCACTCTTATATTGGGAGGGTATTTCCTTTAGAATAAGCCATTCATCTATATGCTTAAATGGACATGATTACTCAGCATGGATAAACGCGTTGCTCTTATTGGTTACTCATTTCGTCTGCCTCAAACCTCCAACGAGACTTTTTGGCAAGACCTTATTGATAGAAAAGACCTCATAACCGAGGTTGACCCTGATCGCTGGTCATTTGATAGTTTCCTGCACCCTGATAAGCAACACCCTGGCACTAGTTACACTTTTAAAGCAGGGACACTGGGTAATATTGCTGGATTTGATGCTGAATTCTTTGGTATATCGCCTCGCGAAGTATCGGTCATGGATCCTCAGCAACGCCACCTATTAGAAATGACCAGTGAAGCAATTGAGCATGCTGGAATAAAAGCGTCAAGTCTGAGAAAAAGCGATACCGGGGTTTTCTTTGGTATATCAAGTACCGATTACTCATATCGAATGAGTGATGACCTGAGTGTCATCACCTCATCAACAGCAACCGGAAACACATCCAGCATTGCCTCAAATCGTATATCCTATACTTTCGATTTAAAAGGTCCCAGTATCTCGATGGATACGGCCTGTTCATCAACTTTAGTTGCATTCCACCAAGCCTGCCAGTCAATTCTGAGCGGCGAAACAACAACGGCCTTAACCGGCGGCATAAGCCTGCATTTACATCCTTTTGGCTTTATTATTTTTGCCAAGGCAACCATGTTGTCACCGGATGGCCGCTGTAAAGTATTTGATGAATCAGCTAATGGCTATGTACGCTCCGAAGGCGGTGGCGTTTTCCTATTGAAAGATTACGATCAAGCCAAAGCCGACGGAAATACAATTCTGGCAGTGGTTGCGGCTTCTGCCGTTAATACTGACGGTAACAAATCAGGTATCACAATCCCATCTTGCCAATCTCAAATAGTGCTGATGGAGCAAACTTGTCAAAAAGCGGGAATCACTCCAGACCAGATTGATTATATAGAAGCACACGGCACTGGTACGCCAGTCGGCGACCCTATAGAAACACGTGCGATTGGTACCGCCATCGGACAGAAAAGAAACTCACCACTTCCCATCGGTTCAGTTAAAAGCAACCTAGGACATCTTGAAACAGCTTCTGCCGTTGCCAGTTTAGTGAAATCATTACTGATTTTGAAACATAGAGCGGTCCCGGCGACTATCAGTATGAAGACGCCAAACCCTGAGATCAAATTTAATGAGTGGAACATTCAGGTTGTTGATCAACTATTACCCCTAAAAGATCAAGGAATACTCACCGTCGGGATCAATTCCTTTGGCTTTGGTGGCGCCAATGCTCACGTCATTTTACAAAGTGACGACAATACTGTTACGCCAGATAAGCAGAACGCTTATCCGACAACATCCGTACCTCTCCCCATCATGGTAAGTGGTAAAAGTACACAAGCGCGTAATGATAATACAACTCGCCTGATTGAATACCTGAAACACAATCAGAACACTGATTTCTACGATGTCGCCTGGAACTACAATCAACAAAAAGAGCGTTACGACGACGCTATTTTCCTGTTTGCCAAAAATAGTGATGAAGCAGTCGATAAGTTAAATCATTTTATTCAAAATACAGATGATAAAACCAATCAGGTCTATACGGGCAATGGACTAACAACATCACCTGGACCTGTGTTTGTCTATTCAGGTAATGGCTGCCAATGGGAAACGATGGGCAAAGCATTACTGGAATCATCAGCCGTATTTGCACAATCTATCGCCGAAACCGATGCGCTATTTTCAAAATTTGCTGATTTCTCACTGATAAACGAAATAAAAGGTCTAAACGGCAGCGATCGTTTTGAGTATACAGAGATAGCTCAACCTGCTCTCTTTGCCATTCAAGTGGGGATAACCGAACACTTACGGCATCTAGGCATAACTCCCGTAGCTGTCACAGGACACAGCGTTGGAGAAGTTGCCGCGGCTTGGGCCTGCGGTGCTTTATCTTTGCAGGATGCGGTAAAAGTTATTTACTTCCGAAGCTTATACCAAGGTAAAACAAAGGGTCAGGGAGCAATGACCGCTGCAGCAATCGGTGCAGAAGAAACCAAAGAGTACTTGCTACAACCTCGCTTTTCTAGAGTATATCTTGCAGGTGACAATAGTCATAAAGGGGTCACCCTTGCCGGAGCCCCTCTGCAGCTTGAAACGCTAGAACAGCTACTAAGTGACAAAAACACATTTAACCTTCGTTTACCATTGGACTATGCGTTTCATAGCCCGCTGATGGACCCTATTGAGCAGCCACTTCGGCACTCTCTTGCAGACATAGCACCACAACCAAATACCATCACTTATATTTCGACTGTCACTGGCAGTCCGATTGAAGGCGAACAGCTCGACGCTGACTACTGGTGGCGGAACATCAGAAAACCCGTTCTATTCAAACAATCAGTTGATTACCTGCTGAATCAAGGACACAACTGTTTTGTTGAGATCGGTGCTCATCCGGTGCTACGAAGCTATCAGCAAGATCAGATTAGGCAGCATAATATTGCCGCTAGAATGATTCCAACCATCACACGTAACAACGGAACAGCCCGGGAGTTAGAGCAATGTGTTGCGAGCCTCTTTATGGCTGGGGCTGTTGACCTCAAGCCATGGTTCCCGCATGTAGGAAAACGACTAGCCTTACCTCTCTATGCTTGGCAGCATGAAGATTATTGGTATCCGACAACGGTAGAATCTCAACAATTACTCAACCGTCATTCAATTCATCCATTACTTGGCGCGCCAGTTCCACATCGTCCATTGCTCTGGGAAAGCCAGCTCGATACGACGCGCATGCCTTGGTTGGCAGATCACCAGGTTGGCGACAGCGTTGTTTATCCTGGTGCCGGATTTATTGAACTAGCGCTAAATGCTGCAGATCAGTGCCGTCAGCAAGACACTGTCGAGATCGAAGAGTTTGAAATCTTAGGCCCATTAATATTAGAGGACGGTCAAAGTAAAGTTGTACAAACTCAGGTAAATCCAGTTTCCGGCGAAATTCGTATTTGCAGCCGAAGTTTTACTGTTACAGATCAATGGACACAAAACTGTAAGGCCCGTGCCGTTCACCAAACAACAGGGCAAGCTTTGCAGCAAACGGCACCCGTTTTACCGAGCTCAATGCCTGATTTTGATGCATCAAGCCATCAGCAACTAGCGTTACTCGCAGGACTTCAGTATGGCCCGGTATTTAGTGCTGTGAAGCGAGGCTGGTTGCAGGAAAATGAAATTCTAGCCGAGTTAGAAATACCTGAATCCATAAGCTCAACAGCCAGCCAATACTTGCTCCATCCGGGGATGCTCGACAGTGCTATACAGCTAGTCATTCACTTCCTAACAAGTGAGCTTTCAAAACATAAAGGGACGGCCTTTATACCCGCCAGAGCAGATCGTATTCTGATCAACCGACAAGCGGGTACTCAACCCACCCTTGTCCGGCTAAAATTAACACGTAAAGCCCCGCATTCATTGCTGACTAACATTGAGCTGTTCGATGCTACGGGAAGCACCATCGCAGTACTTGAAGGTGTGCGTTTTAAAGCGGTACGCCTTTATAAAGCAGACGCTCATGATATTGAATTCCTTAATTACCACCTGACGCCGACTCCACTTAAATCGGACAATAAAACATCTATATTGACACCTCTGAATCACGCTATTCGTGATGCTTATCAAGAAAAGCAACATAGCATTCACCGCTATAATAATGAAGTTGCTCCGCTGCTTGAAAGCATGATGACACTTGCCATGGCTGAAGCGATGCGTTCGGTGATAAGTACAAAACAAAACTTGTCCATTGAGGATATAGAAGTACTGAATTTACAAGACCCCAATAATAGCAATATTCGCGGTCAATTCTTGAAATCAGCCTGTGAATACAATGTTCTGACAAAGACGGATGACGGCTTCGCCCTTACCCCGGACTTTAACGAGCCCGAGATTAACAGCAATCTTATTTGGAACGCTTTGCTCCGTGACTATCCTGAGTTTTTCTCGGCTACCCACTTAGCAGGAAGAACATCACTATTGCTAGAAAGCTTCTTTAGACCCACTGATCAAACGAGTGATTTAACACCAGATGAGCTCTCAAATGAGGCGCCGAATCATGAAGGTTACCTACGTTTATTCAAAGATTTATTAACTCAAACGACCTATCCAGTAATCTCTCACGCACTGAAAAATTTAGTCACAGAGCAACAAAACAGCTTACAACCGGGTCAACGTTTCCGAATTCTCGAAGTTGCCTCATCGCAATGCCATTACGGTCATAGCCTCTGTTCTGCAATCAACTTTGATATTGCAGATTACACCTTCGCTAGCAATAATGAAGAGGCTTTAGAAAGTGTTGACCACCTACGTGAGCACTACCCGCTAGCTATGTCAACAGCGCTAGACCAAACCGAAGCAGTGGCCCCCTATCAATTGCTTTTATTAACTTTTGATGATTATCAAACCGATAACTGCCTACAACAACTGCAGCAAATCAAACCACTACTCGCGGATAATGCCACCATCTTAATTTGTGGCATGCAACCATCATTCTGGTTAGATTTTGCACTTGGTCGCAACCAAGACTGGTGGGTTGATAACCAATCAGTACAAGTGTCTGGTAAGCAATGGTTAACCACCCTTGAAAAACAATCGTTCTCCGATTTACGATTATTATCAACAGAAGCACAGGACAGTAGCTTTTTTCTGATCAGCGGAATTTTCTCAAGCCACGAAATAAAACCTCAAGAAACAGAAACGGGTAACCAGTGGTTGATCATTGCCGACGATCATCAGAAAGAAACAGACCTAGCCGCTCGTATCAGCAGCCGACATCCGGCAACCACCTGCACATACGAGACAGCAGATGAACTGACAAACATAATACTTGCAGCCGAGCAGGTTAATAGACCCGTTTCTAGAATTATATTGTTACAGCAGCTGGGTAATAATACAGACCCACTCGTAAGCCAAACACTTCGATGCAGTCAAGCAACAGATGTGTTACAAACCTTAGAAGCGATTAATAATACTGCTGAAGTCTGGATAGTCACTCAAGGGGTAGGTGCAACGCTTCCTTGTGATCAGGCAATCGAAACAACACCAACGACGCAAACACCTGCAGATGCTGCTCTTTGGGGCTTTGGCCGCACTCTGATGAATGAATCACTGAGTAATCAGGTTCACCTGATCGACTTGCCTAACACGCTTAATAGCCTGTCTCTAGACGCACTCCTTGCGGAGTTACAATCCCCCTCAAATGAACATGAATTATTTATAGCTGAACAGGGACAGCGCTTCGCGCCGCGCTTACGCCGAGAAACGTTCCCTGTATTAGAACAAACTTCAGAGGCCAAACTTATATCATTAGGTTTTGAGCTTCCTGGTCAGTTAAGAAATCTACAATGGCAGTCACGACCGACCAGAGACCTTAATGATGATGAAGTAGAAATCGAAGTCAAAGCCACAGGCCTTAACTTTAGAGACATCATGTATGCATTGGGTCTGCTATCCGATGAAGCAATCGAAAACGGCTTTGCCGGCGCAACAATGGGCTTAGAATTCGCTGGTAAGATCATTAAAACAGGTAAGCACGTAGATACATTTAGCATTGGTGACGACGTCGTTGGTTTTGGCGCCGCATGCTTTAGCAATCGCATAATGGCCACTAGTTATTCCATTGCTCGCATACCAACCAGCCTTAGTTATGAAAGTGCAGCAACCATTCCGACAACATTCCTAACCGTTTATTATGCACTTCATCACCTAGCTAGATTGCAACCTGGTGAGAAAGTATTAATTCACGGCGCTGCAGGCGGTGTGGGCATCGCAGCAATACAAATAGCTCAATGGCTTGGGGCAGAAATTTATGCCACTGTCGGTTCCAACGAAAAGCAGGATTTCCTTAAATTAATGGGAATTCCGTCAAAACGTATCTACAACTCCCGTGAACTAACTTTTGCAGAACAGATACTACAAGATACCGATGATGGTAAAGGCGTCGATGTGGTATTAAATTCCCTCGCGGGAGAAGCAATCAATCAGAATTTTCGGGCCCTTAAACCTTTTGGACGTTTTCTAGAACTGGGCAAACGTGACTTCTATGAAAACACCCCCATTGGGTTACGCCCGTTCCGCAACAATATTAGCTATTTCGGTATTGATGCAGACCAGTTACAACAAGAAAGACCTGAGCTAACAAGCCGCTTATTCACTGAGGTATTAGAACTTTTCAACCAAGAAATACTTTTTCCTTTACCTTATACGCAGTTTAACGCACATCAAGTCGTCGATGCATTTCGCTACATGCAACAGGCAAAACAGATAGGTAAGATCATTGTTACCTATGATGAAGGCTTAACCCCTGACACCTTCCTAGCTGCCAGCACTGACCATAAGCAATCATTGAGCTTGGACCCGCAGGGTAGTTACCTCATTACAGGAGGCCTAGGTGGCTTTGGGCTTAAAACAGCTCAATGGTTGGTCGAAAAAGGCGCTAAACAACTCATCCTCCTGAGTCGTCGTGGCGGTTCGTCAGAAGAAGCAACTGACTTCCTAGCCAATTGCCAAGCCAATGAGATAAATGTGCATATTGTCGCCTGTGATGTGACCAATAAAGAATCATTAGAAGCTACCATCAACCTGTGTGGTAAACAATTGCCTCCTCTTAGAGGCGTCGTGCATGCCGCCACAGTGATAAATGATAGTCTAATTCGTAATCTTGATACGAATCAGATAGAAACCAGTATGGCGGCCAAATTACGTGGAGCCCAGTATCTTGATGAATTAACGCGCAAACTGGAGCTCGAATTTTTCATTCTCTACTCCTCAGTAACAACCTTGCTAGGAAACCCAGGGCAAGCAGCCTATGTTGCAGCCAATCATTGGCTTGAAGCGCTAACGGCAACTCGTCAAGCCTTACAGCTACCAGCAACATGCGTTCGCTGGGGTGCCATTGATGATGTCGGTTTCCTATCGCGAAACACTGAAATAAAAGATGCACTACAAAACCGGCTCGGCGGCAACGCACTTAATTCCGATACGGCACTAGATCTTTTGGAACAGATGATTGTCACACAGAGCCAACAACTGGGAGTGTTGGAACTTGACTGGCATGCACTTAGCCGTTTTTTACCAACAGCCTCCCATAACAAGTTCAGAGAGCTTGCACTTACCGCCAATGAAGCGGAACAAAATGAGGATGATATCCTCGACCTCGAAGAGATGATGCGAACCATGAGTCAGACCGAGTTCCATGGAGCAATTGTCGATATTTTAACTCATGAGCTCAGTGAGATACTCATGATTTCTACAAGTAAAATTAGCCCTGAAAAATCTATCTATGATATGGGGATGGACTCTCTGATGGGTGTCGAACTAATGACTGCCCTAGAATCTAAAATTGGCATTAAAGTACCTGTTATGGCACTCACTGAAACCCCCAAACTATCACAGTTAGCCGATAAGATTATTGATCTGGCAAATAATAAAAACGCCAAAGCAGAATCGGAAACTCAAGCTATTGTCGAAAAAGTCGTCGCGCAACACGGGGAAAGTAATAACAAAATAGCCAATAACATCCTCAGTTCACTAGAGCAAACAGACAAACAAGACCGAGTGAAACACTAATGGTTGCGAAAAAATTAACAAGTGACCTAAAACAAAAATTGATTCAGCAAGCTCTGCAGCGAAAACTTAAGCATGTGGAAACTGATGCAGCTAAACCCTTAGTGGCTATTGAAAAAACGGCGGTCCCGGATAAGTTTTATCGTTTTGATCAGCACCCGGGTTATATTCAGATGCAAATAATGAATAAAGGGGCAGAACAACTCGGTGTTAAAAGCCCTTTTTTTCGGGTGCACGAAGGTATCGCTGGCGCGACAACAATCATTAATAATAGGGAATTGATAAATTTCGCCAGTTATAATTACCTTGGCCTATCAGGTCACCCAGAAGTTAATCAGGCTGCAACCGAGGCATTGGAGAAATATGGAACATCAGTATCCGCTAGTCGAATTGTGGCTGGCGAACGTCCTATACACCAACAATTAGAACAAGCACTGGCAAAAGCCTATGGCGTTGAGGATGCTGTTGTTTATGTGAGCGGGCATGCGACAAATGTATCCACGCTTGGTTATCTATTTGGAGCTAAGGATCTAATCATTCATGATGAATATACCCACAATAGCGCGATTGTAGGTGCACAGCTATCCGGTGCCAGACGGCTCTCATTCCCACACAATAATCTAGCCGCATTAGAGCAACTACTACAAGAAAAACGCCATCAATTTGAAAGAGTCGTGATTGTCGTTGAAGGCTTATATAGTATGGACGGTGATTTTCCAGACCTAAAGCGCTTAGTCGAACTGAAGCGACAATATCGCGTATTTCTCATGGTAGACGAAGCCCACTCTTTTGGAGTACTTGGTAAAACAGGCAAAGGCCTAAGGGAGTTATCACAGGTCCCCGCAGCAGATGTTGATATATGGATGGGTACGCTCAGTAAAGCGCTCTCAGGCTGCGGAGGATTTATTGCCGGCGAGTCCGCTCTAGTGGAAAACCTACGTCACCTATCTCCTGGCTTTCTTTATAGCGTGGGAATACCCGCCCCTATAGCCGCAGCAGCTATTAAATCATTAGAAATAATGGAGCGAGAGCCCAGCAGGGTAGATCGTTTACATTCAATATCAGACTATTTTATTCATAAGGCTAAAGCATTAAAATTGAACATCGGTGAAAGCAAAGGAATTGCTATTATTCCCATTATTCTGGGCAGCTCAGTTAAAGCCGCACAAATATCATCTGCACTTTTCGATCAAGGTATCAATGTGCAACCGATTCTCTACCCTGCCGTGCCTGAAAAAAGCGCTCGATTACGTTTCTTTTTGTCGTGCGAACATACAAAAGAGCAAGTGGACAAAACATTAAATACTCTCACGACCCTTTTGTAAGTTTAAGGCCGTCACGTAAATGATCAACCGAAGTTTTATCTTTCTGCAAGGGCCTACGAGTCCTTTCTTTTCGCGCCTTGGTGATAAACTATTAGAGATGGGAGCTAAAGTCTATCGAGTAAACTTTAACATGGGTGACTATTGTTATTGGCGTAATAAATCCTCATTCCAGTTTCGCAGTAATATTACCAAATTACCCATATGGCTTGAGAAAAAACTACTCCAATATAGTATCACTGACATTATCATGGTAGGCGATACTAGACCTGTAAATGCACCTGCAGTTTCTCTGTCAAAAAAACACAGTATCAGATTACATATTTTTGAGGAAGGCTATCTAAGACCAAACTTTTTAACGTTAGAGGAAAACGGTATCAACGGTTTTTCATCTCTTCCTAAAGATCCTCTTTGGTATATGGCCGTCGGCCCTAAACTCCCCCTTTGGTAGAGGGAATACCCGTTAAAAATCCCGTTTCATTATTGGCACGGCATGAGATCGGTTATCATCTCCCGGGGCTATTTAATCCAATATTTTATCCTGGTTACAAAACTCATCGTCCCTTTATTTCAGGCATAGAACTCTCTGGCTGGGCTTGTAGACTGGGCTTTATGCCCCGCTATGAAAAAAAAGATGTATGTTCAATCCAAACACTGATTAAAAACCAATCACCCTACTTCTTACTACCACTACAACTTGATAGTGATAGCCAGGTCGCGATCCATTCCCCTTTTTCATCCATGGCAGAAGTGATAGAACTCACAATGGTATCTTTTGCCAATCATGCACCTAAAGACAGTGTACTCGTGATAAAAAATCACCCTCTAGATACAGGTTTTACTAATTTTAAAAAATTAATCAAACGATTAGAATGTATACTAAATATATGCAACAGAACCCTCTACTTGGAAAGTGGCCATTTACCAACATTATTGGATCATTGCCAAGGAACCATTGTGGTCAATAGTACTGTAGGAACATCCTCAATCGTTCATAAATGCAGAACAATAGCGCTGGCTGATGCCATATATAACATCCCAGGTCTTACATCTAGCTGTACCCTAGACCAGTTTTGGAAGGATACCGAACGGCCTAATATGAGGCTCTTCCATCATTATCGAAAAATAGTTCGTTATACTACACAGATTAATGGTGGTTTTTATTCCAATGAGGGAATAAAAATCGGTGTTGACTCCGCGATCAAGCGTTTATTGATGCCAGAATCACCGTTACAAAGCCTTTTAAGGCAATACCCGCCGTCCAAAAACAATGCTTGATTTCAAATAACTATTTTATTCATCAGCGACTCACTATAGATCGTGTAAACAGCTCAACCGATAGCTGATCGATATCAATGATCTGACTATTCTTGGTGTCAGGCATCATTCGATTAGACCAAATAAAACAAGGTGTTTCTGCAACAGGTTCACCCATGTGCTTATATACCTTGGTCATCACCGGTACATGGTCACCATACCAACAAAGAAAATTATCTCGTTCTCTTGAACTAAGATATTTCGTCAGTTGGTCGATCATGCTATCAGCATTTTTAAGATGCTTTAAGTAAACAGTTAAATCGCTTGCTTCTGCCGGTGGAGTCTCATAATAGAGAGAATCAGTGTCAATTCCAGCACTTGTTTCAAGATGTAACGGCCCATGATTCTCCATAGTTATGACAAACACAAAGCACGGAGCTGTTTCGTTTTCAGTTATTTCTTTCAGTTTATCCGCAACAGCTCTATCACTAACATACTGCCCATCTTTCTGTTCTGCGGTGAAACCGCTGCTATCGATAAACCGATCAAAACCTAATATTGGGAATACCACATTACGGTGATAAAACGCAGCAGGATAAGGATGAATACAGATCGTTTTGTATCCTAATGATTTAAGCTGAGACACTAAGTTCGGTAAAGAGTGACGGGCTAAATACCAATATGGGTTAAACTGGTGAATACCCATATCTAATGAATTAAGCCCCGTCAAAAAAGAACTTTCAGTACGAACTGTATTCGCTCCCCAAGCAGGCACGACCACTTGCCCTGAAAATAATGATTCACTCACAATCCGATCATAGTGTTGTAACACATCTTGGCGCACCGAACTAAAGCTTAATCGAGGATCAAAAAAAGACTCGCTTTGCACAACAAATAAATCAGCTAGAGCATCTTTTTTAAGCGTCGAATAATCTTGTTGATATATTGGCTGGACGGTTAAGTTAGCAGAGCGGCCAAGAGCTATAAAGTAGCACCAAAATGACGAAAACAACCCCATTTGACGAAGATCGTCAATAGGATGCAAGCAAGGCTCTGGTAAATATTTCGCTGCAAAATATGTAACAAGAAAAAAACCTAGCCCCATCGTTAGCGTTAACCCAAAAAACATCCCTGTCTCAGTAACCAGCAGTAACGATACTTCAAGCGATAACGCGATATAAACAAGTATGCTAAACAATAGACATCCTATGATCGCATTCCATATACCAAAAAATGGTAAATAAAGACGAGGATGTAAACACATATCCGAAAAATACTCGAAGTCCTGTAAGATAAATGGCTCTCTAAGTGAACGGTATTTAACGAAATTAACGGCCATTAACAACAGTTGTAGAGAAGTTGCCAATAACATAGCAAACCACGGCCGTTGAAATAACAGCAGACAAACAAAGAAAAAACTTAACCAGCTACCACTATGAACGAGATAAACAATAGCACCTCGTTGTAGCCGGATACAACAACGTGGTACCAACAACAAAAACTCAATTAGAAATGAGATACAGATGCCAAATAACCCAGCCACAAAAACATTTTCAATGAATACGTTAATCTCCATTCCATTAAATAACATCACTGCCCCGTGTATTTCAAACGTTTTAAAATCCATGCAGAAACCGCTGAAGGTAATACAGATAAAAACCAACAACCAAGGTTAAGTGGAAAAGGAAAAGATATACGAGCACGCTTAGCGGAAATACCGCGACAAATAATCGCAGCGGCTTTATCAGGCTGCCACAAAAAAGGTTTAGGACCAGGCATTTCAGAACACATCACTGAGTCAACGTAACCGGGCATAATAACGGTAACATTAACATTGTAAGCAGCTAACCACCCCCTTAAAGCCTCTCCGTAAGCCTTAATCGCTGCTTTACTTGCACTATAGCTTGGAGTTATAGGCAAACCATAATAACCGGCAAGCGAGCTCATCAAACCTATTTGACCTCTTCTCCGTTGACGCATACACATAGCAATCTGCCCTGTCATTAACAGTGTTGCCTTAACATTAAGATCTAGTAATGCCTCCATTTCATCAAGCTGCTCACCGGAAAAATCACTACCAATATTGATATTAATGCCAGCGCAGGCGATAAAAACATCTAAAGGACTGCTCTTATCAAGTTCTTCCAACCAACAGCGAAGGGCGACAGAGTCTAATAAGTTGGTCCTATGTATACTTACTTTGGCACCACGATGCCGACACTCACTTGCTAACTCATTTAGTAATATTTCATTACGACCATGAAGATGAAGTAAAACACCGTTTTCAGCATAAGACTTAGCTAAGGCTCCGCCTATTGAGCCCGTAGCTCCCGTAATCAGTATCACTTGAGAGTGAGAGTTCGGATTATCATTAACTATCAATATTACAGCCCTATTCTTGTGTTAAACGTCTCAGCAGTTAGTCTCAAGAGAAAACCCACGTCATTAGATAGGTTGACGAACCCTCTTCCAAATTCTAGTTGCTAATGATACTTTGAGAGGCTGTTGACGATATTTATGTAATAACTCTAATGCAGTTTCTACATTAATATGATCACCACTAGCTGGGTCCACATACAATGGATAGTAAATCAAAGTAGCCGCTACTAGCTGATCCAATGTTAGTTGCCTACTACGACGGGGACAGCTAAGATAATCATGGGTCAATCCCCATCCGGCATAAAAAGGAAGACCGTAGGTATATACTTTTTTACCGCGTAGCAGAGCTTCAAAACCGGTCAACGATGTCAGTGTATGCACTTCATCAATTTCCTCTAATAGGTCCGCCATCGAAATATCAGTCACCTGTAAATCATAAAGCCCACCACAACTTTCTCCTTCCAAGCGAGCCCCTGCTAAAACATCCGGATGAGGCTTATAAATCAAAAATGCTTCGGGGTTATCATGGCGTACTTTTTTTAATAAATCATAATTAGACTTAATCACAGGGGAACCACGCATAATCGAAGCGTCTGTCCCTACTTGGCCAGGAACTAAAATTATCCGCTGTTCATTTGGCAAGTTAACTGATGTTGAGTAACCTACATTGTACTTGCTTAATTTGAGATTCACGAGGCACTTAATCAAACCACGAGCACGTTCTAAACTGTCATCAGTAAAAACTTTAGATTCCAGCATCTCTTCTAAATCAGAAGCAGTGTTGGGATCGTAATAAATTCCCGAGCGATCAATTACCAATGAAATAGGCGTGATCAAATCAGCCCCTAAACCAACTGAACGAACAAAGCCATCTTCCATAAAGCCAATAGAAACGTTTGCTGAATACTCCCTTAAATATTGATGTATTTCTACATTCGAAGACCAAATTAAAACCTGCTGATAACGGCCAGAATGTAAAGCGCCTCTACTTTTTTCTGCCTGAGTAAAAAAACGAATAGTGGAGTTCTTACCAAGAAAACCTGGTACAAATTTACGCTTCCACCTTGCAAAACCAACCCCTAACCACCTACCATTAAAAGAATCTAGTTGACGTTTCTGATCGCTAATCAGCCTGATCGTATCTTCAAGCTCACAACGCTGACCTGTATATGGATTGATATATCGACAGTAAAGCAAATAAGCTGCTGCAAAAACCTCTTCTAACGTTCGTTTTACTTCTCGTCTATCGGATTTATATTGATCGTTTGTAAGCCCCCATCCCGAATAGAACGGTATACCAAAGCAACTAACTGCCTTTCCTGCAATCAATGCCTCAAAACCAAGTTGACTTGTGACTACATAAACGCGCTGAACGATATCAAATATAGACCAAGGGTTAATATCCTGTGAAATTAACGTACAACCTCTTTTTTTGCTTCAGCGTACAAATAGCCTTGTTTATGACCCGCAATAACCTCAGGATGAACCTTAACATATATCTCAGCATTAGGATTATCTTCTATAGCAACATCAAGCATACGAATAAAACTACTGGCATCTGCCAGCCCATACTTAACCGAAGCATCACCCACCGTTTGATCAACAACTAAAACTTTAGGCTGACACTCTGAGTGAGAAAGAGTAATATCAGGAGCATGATTATATTTTGATAATCTGTGGAGTTTTAGTAGATCAATACATTTTTTAGCACGCTGAAGTAACTCAATACTAAAAACTGTGTTAATTACAAAACTTTCAAGATCACTCGGACGAGTAGCATCATAATATACCCCAGTAGAATCAACGATCAAACTATGGGGAGGAGTTTGATTAACACCAAGTCCAAGAGAACGAACAAAACCATCCTCTAGACTAAGATAAGGAATATCTTGTGACTGAGCAAAATGACGAGCTTTTGATGAGCTAGGTTTAAGCCCCCACCCTGCAATAAAGTCACATTTAGCTCTGCAAAGAGGTTTTAAACGAATAATCTCAGCATCCAACAGTGTACTTAAATGAGGAATTCGAGAAATACCTTGTGAAAAAACACCTACTAACTTCTTTTTCATAATAACCGGTTATAGTCAGTCATAGCGGCCGCCAGCAGGTTGCGTCGCTTATCTACATCATCGATAAGCATCAGTATCATATTGATCCATTCTGAATGTTCCATTGAAGCGAGCATCCCATTGTATTCGTGCTTTACCACTGACGTATAAACTTCATTATTTGCATAAACTCCCACACTTTTTGCGGCCGTTATGTCAAAAAATTTAGTATATGATCTCGCCCGATTAAAGGGGCTATCAAGCAAAGGAGCAAGCCCAATATCACGCCCTCCTCTAGCAATTAAGCCTTGATATGAAATCCACTTCATTGGCTGTAATAGATTAACACGGGATATCCCGCGTACCAATTTACGAACCTCAGCATTACCTATTACTTCAAAGATTATATCATTCCGAGCACATAAGACTTCTTCTATAACAGGCAATAACCATCTTAATTCGGCGTTATGAGAAGCTGACCCATGATAAAAAACCGTCACAGGTTTATTAGTTTGCTTCATGGGTGTTGGCAATATCAACTCTGGTTTTAAAGACTGATAAGCCGATTGTAGATATGGAGTACTCACCCAATATTCTACATTATATTTTTTTAACCATGACTGGGAAAACAAAGCATATCGTATTAATTTAACCTGGTATCGAAGAGGCAGCCCCGATAAAGAACTAAACCGAAATAGGTCGTCATCCATGAAGTAGATTAACTGTTGTATTTTCGCTCCAAAACGATCGACAAATAACTTCCAATTTTTGGGTACATAACGAACAAAAACCAGAACCTTTCCACTAAGCTCTTCAGGCTTCGGAAAAAAGTTGAAACCAAAACGTCTTATTTCATAGCCACGTCGCTGTAATTCAGGCACAACAAAGAAATCAGATGACGGATTTACTGATTCTTCAATAATAAAGGCCACCTGCGATTCACTATTCATCGTAGAGAAAAATCCTCATGGACCAACGTTAGATTGGGGTTATATGCAGGATCATGATCTAACTGTTCTCCCCACTGTTGACGCATGTAAGCTGCTTCCCGTTGTGCTCTTTTCCGTTTTTTTGTTGAATCATCCGCCCCACGAGAAACAGACTCATGATGGTAAAGCTCGGCATAAGGAGTCCAAATATTTCTATAACCGGCTTCTCTTACTTTTAAGCACAGATCTACATCATTAAACGCGACGGCAAGATTTTCTTCATTTAAACCTTCAACTTCATCAAAAACAGACTTTCGAACTAACAAACATGCGGCAGTAACTGCCGATAGTTCTTGCACTAATCGCATTCGAGAAAAATAGCCATGTTCATGCCGTTCAAAGTATTTATGTGAATGACCAGCAACACCCCCTATACCGAGAATGACCCCTCCATGTTGGATTGTTTCATTGGGGTAGTACAATTTAGCCCCAACACAACCAACATCAGGTCGGCACACATGACTGACCATTTCATCTAGCCAGTCAGGATTAATAGGTTCTATATCATTATTAACAAGCCCAATAATTGAACCTTTAGCGTGACTCGCGCCAAAATTATTTATCGATGAATAGTTAAAGGCGTGATCCCAATGAATGACCGTCACTCGGCTGTCTGATACAACCTGGTCAATGTAAGCTAATGCTTCTGGACAGCGAGTCTGATTATCAAGAATTATCACCTCAAAATTAGCATAATTGGTTTTATCTAAAATCGCATCAACACAACACCTTAATATATCGACATTATCTCGTGTGGGAATCAGCAGACTCACCATAGGTAAAGGCGATGGTAACGGCCAACGCACCCTGTAAGTATTTGGCACAAGCCCAGGCTCAGCTTTTGCACCTATAAGATTAGATTGACAAAAATCGGACACAGCCTTAAGGCCAGCCACACTGGTGTAGTCTTTCTGGTCAGCAGCAGATGCGGTTGATCCTTCGACCGCTCGCCAGTGATATAAGATATAAGGGAGATGAACAATATTCTCAGCTGATATATCGGCTATACAACAGAAGCAGTAGGTCATGATCTTGACTTCCCTCAACACCTTCGCGAAAGCCACCCACCCTTCGTATAATGTCTGTTCTCAAAACGCTTAAATGAGATATATAGTTCTGACCGAGTAACAGATCATAATTCCATTTAGGTTTAAAGTGAGGATCAAACCGGCAGCCCTGCTCATCTATTTTATCTTCATCACTATATAATAGTTTGACATCAGGTCTTTCATTTATCGCTTCGACTACACGATAAAGAGCATCGGAAGATAAACAGTCATCATGGTCGAGTAATGCGACATAATCTCCGGTAACTAACTCCAGTGCTGAGTTACTTGCTGCTGAAATATGACCATTTAAATCTCGGTAGACAACCTTGATTCGTTTATCAGATGCAGCGTAATCTTGTAAAGCCGTACAGACGCCTTTATTGGAGGACGCATCATCCGCAATACAGAGTTCCCAGTATTGGTAAGACTGAGCCAAAACAGAATCAATACACTCTCGTAGAAAATCTACATCAGTGTTATACACGGGTACGATGATCGATATTTTAGGTAACAAAGTCCAACGGTCTATATAACTAGCTACTTCATCGTTAACTGGACGCTTTAGACATTCTTCATTCTTAATCCAGTCAAGGTATCCTCGGCGTACAGGACGTTTAGTAAAGGTTTCATTATATAACTGGAGTGAATGCTCACGAACAGTAATCCCCTTCGCTTTAGCATCATCCTTAATAGTTTGCCATACACGATCAGATGTCTGTTCACGAAAGCGATAATGCATATTAATCAATCGCGAAGTTAAACGTTTTTTAGCAAATTTAGAGCCTAACCGTTTCAATTTGGCATGACGCACCGTAAAAGATCCTGTCGTTTCAAGCGGATCCAAACGCAATTTTTTTAAGCCAAATGGGAGATACACCAACCGCTTAGTCACCCGTCCATTTTTTAACGGTAAAGAAAAAACACTTGATTCAGAAAAACCATCCCCCATATCAAGATATAATTTCACATTGGCGCTAGGTTGGTTATGCTGAATGTGAACTTCAAGCATAAACCATCCCCGAAGAGGTAATAGTAGGTTCGCTAAGAACTGTGGATCTTTATCTACAGCTTCGAAATCATACTTTATCTCATCAGAGCATAATTCCCGAAGAGATGATAAAGGAGTAAGTTTCAAATCATATAAAAAATTAAAAAACCATTTATAAAAAAAACGAATTAAGTTCAACATATTTCCTCAAAACAATGAAAACAAAACAATTCACTTACTTTCTATCAACTTAATTTCTAATCGTTTTTTTATATTTAAAATACCAGGACCTTCTTTTCTCATTTCCTGAGCTTTACAAATAACAGAATAGGCGTCCTCATACTCCCCGAGCCTTTCCAACGAAATGGAAATTTCCCTCAAAAAGTCAGGCACCTTTGCCTTATCAGAATGTATAACTATTTTTTGATTTTTATTAAAAAAACTTTTAATACTAGTATTCTCTGGAACATCGACACCCAATAAGTCAGCCAGTTTCAACACAGAAAAACCTGCTTGACCTTTGAGAATAATATCTACAACTTTATTCCTAATAAATACCACAAGATCTTCATCTTTCTCAAAGGCTTCAACAACAACACTGTAAAGAGAAACTGGATTAACATAATCGAATGGAACTGATCTATATTCGTCAGTATTTTTTAAGAAAAAATCCAAATTATCTTTAAAAAAATTATTTAACAAATATTGATTTGAAACTGAAAACTTATCAACAAGTTCTGAATAAACTTTACTCCCTAGAAGCTCTATAGGATTCACAGCCTCTTCATTACTTTTATCTGAGTAACTTTGCAAACACCAATCAATTCTATTACCGTACTTAATATCCTCTCTGTCCAAGACATGATTAACTAACCTCTTAAACTCCAGAGCCGACCTAGTATAGCTAACATTAATCGCTTTATCATATAACTTAAATAATTTTATATTTCTTTTTTCGACCCCAAGAAAATCAAGAAATGAACATTCAATTTTTCCATCTCTGAAATACTTCTTCCCATAGGGCATTACAACTACATTATCATGGCCAAAACATTCAAGCCAAATGGCCAAAACTTTACCAGATGGCCCATCTAAATTATCATTACAACACTCATTCCTCGCAAAATCTTTTAGTGTTAGAGTAGCATAATGACGCTTTACTAATTGATTATAGTTTGAAATCAGTAACTCAACAGGATCACGAAAATATGCAACAATAGCTACTTTATAATTTTCTACTATCTTCTTTAACATCTTAGGCTTCGAGTAAAGAGACTCAGCTGACAACAATAAACACGCGTTATCTTTTTTAGCCTCCATTACCCATTCATCAACCTTCTGCTCTGCCGCTTTATAATCACCTTCTATTAAGTTTATCCCTATAATAGAATGACCACCAGAAACTCGATTCTTATCTAATCCATGCTCTGGATAATAATAACCAAAATCAATCAAAGAATTCCTATTATCTAACAAAAAGGATTGCAATGCAGAGCTTCCAGTTTTGGGAGCACCAATATGAATTACTATATCATACTTACTTGAAGAAATTTTTTTTGGCAAAATTGCTTTGAAGAAGATTTTTCTTTATATTCATGATAAATCCGTTTCAGCATTACATTAGCACCAGTAAAGACTACAATTCGTGTAGTCGATTAAAACAGAAGATATCCTTAAAAAAAACACCATTACTATCTTTTTCAGAAATCAAAGGATTTTCAGTCAATAAGGGCCAATCAATATTTAAACTAAGATCGTTCCAAATAATAGAATACTCATCATTTGGATAGTAATAGTCCGTACACTTATATTGAAACTCTGCCTCTTCACTTGTCACATAGAAACCATGTGCGAAACCCGGCGGAATCCACAGCAACTGTTTATTAATATCATTTAAAATAACTCCCACCCATTGACCAAAAGTTGGTGAGGACTGACGTAGGTCGACAGCCACATCATAAACCTCACCTTTAGTAACTCTAACAAGCTTACCTTGTGGGTTATTCTTCTGGTAATGTAAACCTCTCAAAATACCTTTTGAGGACTTGCTGTGATTATCCTGTACGAACACAAAGTTACCGCAGTGTTCATTAAAATCACTCTGACGAAAGGTTTCGAGAAAAAAACCTCGTTCATCACTAAAAACTTCAGGTGTTAATAATACAACACCTTTTAATTTCAACTGTTCATATTTCATATAAAACGTCTACCTCTCTGAAAGCAGGTTGGTAAGATAGTCGCCATAGCTTGTTTTACTTAAGTACTTACCACGGCGTACTATATCCTCATCATCAAGCCAGCCATGGCGCCATGCAATTTCTTCAAGACAAGCTATTTTAAGCCCTTGCCTCTGCTCAACTGTTTGAACATAATGCCCAGCTTGTAATAAGCTATCATGAGTGCCAGTATCTAACCACGTAAAGCCACGACCTAGCTTTTCAACTTTCAAATCTCCTCTATTGAGATAAGCATTATTAACAGCTGTTATCTCAACCTCACCTCGTAAAGACGGTTCGACGTTTTTAGCAATTTCAACGACATCGTTATCATAAAAATACAATCCTGTAACCGCATATTCTGACTTAGGTTTCTGTGGCTTTTCCTCGATAGAAATGGCATTACCATCATTATCAAACTCTACAACCCCGAAACGCTCTGGATCATTAACAGGATAACCAAATATTGTAGCCCCCTTCTCCTGCGCAGACGCTAGCAGTAATTGTCCAGTGAAATGCTGCCCATGAAATATATTATCTCCCAAAACGAGACATACCGGGCTCTCACCAATAAAATCCTCTCCTATGATAAAAGCTTGGGCCAACCCGTCTGGTGATGGTTGTTCAGCGAAGCTAAAAGAAATGCCAAACGCGCTTCCACATCCTAAAAGCTTTTTGTACTGAGGAAGGTCTTCTGGGGTTGAAATGATTAGAATTTCACGAATACCTGATAACATCAGTATTGATATCGGATAATAAATCATAGGCTTATCATAAATAGGTAATAGCTGCTTAGATACTCCTAACGTGATTGGGTATAACCGTGTACCTTTACCTCCCGCTAAGATAATTCCTTTTCGTTTCATACCCAACCCTCTTTCTTACACAGATAGTCTTCCATGGTTAAAACTAACTGACTATGCCAATTAGGCATTGTTATGCCAAAAGCATTTTCTATTTTATCTACTGCTAAACGTGAGTTTAACGGCCTTTTCGCCAGCGTGGGGTAGCCACTTGTTGGTATACCAATAACCTCTTTAATGCTTAAATCAACGCTGTTAGCACGAGCAATAGTAAAGATAGAATTTGCAAACTCATACCAATTAGTCGTTTCACTAGATGCTAGATGATATATTCCGGAATCAAGGTCAGCAGCCTGACAAATTCTATTTACGGCTAATGCAGTAATATCCGCTATCAACCTGGCAGTAGTTGGTGCACCATACTGATCATTAACCACCGTTAACAATTCTCGGGTTTGAGCTAATTTCAACATTGTTTTCATGAAATTATTGCCTCGAGTGCTGTATACCCAACTAGTTCGAAATATCAAATGAAGACACGAAGACGAAATAATACTCATATCACCCTGTAGCTTTGACTCGCCATAAACAGAGAGTGGTCCTGTCGCATCCTCTTCTGTCCACGGATCTATGCCTATACCGGGATAAACATAATCTGAAGAATAATGAACTAACCAGATACCTTCTTTAGCAGCATAATCCGCTAAAATTTTTGGTAAATTCTTATTTAGAGCTTCCGCTTTCTCTTTTTCTTCTTCAGCTTTATCTACCGCAGTCCAAGCTGCTGCATTAACAATAAGATCAGGTTTTTTAGCATCTAGATAAGCGATTACTTCATTTGAATTTTCAAGATTCAGTAATGTTCTATCCGGTGAGTCTACAGTTCCAAAAGCAGCCAAACTGCGCTTTAACTCATAACCAACTTGGCCATTTCCTCCAGTAAGAAAAATATTCACAAAACGCCCAACCGCTCACATTGATAACTACCATCCAAAACCGCTTGCCACCAACTTTTATTATCCAGATACCACTGCACAGTTTTTCTTAAACCTGTTTCGAACGTTTCATCAGGCGACCAACCCAGCTCCCTTTCAATTTTACTAGCATCAATCGCATACCTTAAATCATGTCCTGGCCGATCATCTACATAGACTATTAGATCACGGTAGCTTTTAACCAGAACAGCATTATTTTCAACTGTTGGGACTAGTTCATCCAGCAGATCACACAGTGTTAAAACAACCTCAATATTTTGTTTTTCATTGTGCCCTCCAACATTATAAGTCTCGTTTACAGCCCCTTCTTGTGCAACCTTGATCAAAGCTTTAGCATGATCTTCCACATACAGCCAATCTCTAATTTGTTGACCATTACCGTAGACCGGCAGAGGCTTACCTGCTAATGCATTCAAAATGGTTAGCGGGATTAGTTTCTCGGGAAAATGATAAGGGCCATAGTTATTTGAACAGTTCGTTATCAATGTAGGCAACCCATAGGTTCGTTGCCAAGCCCTTACCAAATGATCAGAGCCAGCTTTACTAGCCGAATAGGGTGAACTAGGAGAGTATGGGGTAGACTCTGTAAACATATCCTCATTGTTATTGAGGTCACCATATACTTCATCTGTTGATATATGGTGAAATCGGAAGTTTTTAGCTTTTTCAGGATCAGTGCTATTAAGTGATGAATAATAACTCCTAACAACTTCCAGTAGTGTATAGGTACCAATGATATTCGTTTGTATAAACACACCAGGCCCGTCAATTGAGCGGTCTACATGACTCTCAGCAGCAAGATGCATAATAATATCAGGCTTATATTGAGCTAATACACTAGACATAGCCTGATAGTCACATATATCTTGATGAATAAAGCTGTACCGTTCATCTTTATCAATAGTTATCAGCGATTGTAAATTGCCGGCATATGTTAGCTTATCGACATTGATAACTCGATGGGTGCTATTATGAATTAATTCACGTATTACAGCAGATCCAATAAAACCAGCTCCACCTGTTACCAAAAATGTTTTTTCCATACTATCAATATTCCTACTTGAATATCAAAAACATTAATCACGATGATCTTTAATAATTAGCAATAACATTTGAGCAATTAGAGCCACAAATAGTGCCAATAAACTATAGACAATAATTGTATGAAAACGTTGAGGTTCTAAAGGATACTCTGGATAGGTTGGGCTTTGCAAAACGGAGACTTGCTTTAGCTTTCTTGCGGCTTCAATACGGGTACTTTGAAGAGCAGCGAGGGCGCCGGAGTAACTATCAAGAGCAAATTGCACTTTCAACTCTAGTGTTTGATATTCTGCTGTGACAGTATTCAGGGCATTTCCTGATTGCTGAGCCATTCTGCTTTTTTCTTCATTGATTTGATGACTAACCGCATTTATCTCATTTTCAACTTTAACCATTGCAGGAGAATTACTACTTTGATAGCTAGTGAGCATTGTTTTCTCTGCTTGTAAATTTGATAGTTTTCCTTCTAGGCTTGCGACAACGGCACTAATACTTTCAACCGTTCCTGAAGGTGAAATTAGCCCATTTTTGTTCTGGTACTCTATCAGTTCTCCTCTTACCGTATTAAAGCTATCATTCAATGTGCTAACTTGTTGCTCTAAAAATTTAACTTGCTCTTCAGCTAAGCGCTTACCCAATAAGTTCATATGTTTTTCTCCCTCTTCGAGCAGAAGACTGGCAATCTTATGTGCCATCTCAGGAGTAAACGCTTCGACCTTAATACGCAAAACATTGGCATACTCATCAAGCTCAACTGATATTCTTTTTAAATAATATTCATGTAAATCTTCTATAGGAAGATTCACATCACCGAGATTAGAAATAAAATCGATATCTGATGCAGCATAATGTTCACGAAAACCGACTAAAGAATCGATTTTTTTAAGCATATCAACAGATAACAAATAATCCCTAAGCAGCAGCATATCACCGCTCTCTCCACTGCTGCCGCCTAACAACGAACTAACATCCATCGAAGGAATTGTTATCTGAGGACTTTCAAGTACGACATTAGTTTCTGAAACATATCGGTCACTTGCTAATATCCCCCAATACAAAGCAGATAATGCAATGAAAAGCCCACACATTGTCCACACTGGGTTTTTCATTATTTTATGTTTCATCAACGTTTATCCTGTACCAACTTTGTTGAATTAGAATTTATTTAAAACCAATCATCAATAACTTAGCGTTTCGGCGGTTCATTTTTAGCATGATATTCATCTAATGCATCATTGATATCATCAAACCAAACAACTTGCCCTTTATCGATAAGAATACCTGCCTGACATAACTCTTTTAGTATGCCTTCCCCATGGGAAACCATTATTAAACTAGCTTGCCCTACTTTATCTTTAAAAGCCTTGGCTGCCTTACGACGAAATACTTGGTCGCCTACTGAAGTCGCTTCATCTGACAAAAAAACATCAAAATCAAAGGCTAATGAAAGACCAAATGCTAGCCGAGCTCGCATGCCCGATGAATAAGTTTTAACTGGATCATCAAATGCTTTACCAATCTCTGCAAAGCTTTCGACACTCTCAATAATTTCATTCAGATGTTTATTACCACCATGAATGCGAGCGACAAACTTGACATTTTGTCGGCCTGTCATTGATCCTTGAAAACCGCCCGTCAAACCGATTGGCCAAGATACACTACTGTCACGAATAATTTCCCCGCGATCAGGGCTATCCATACCACCAATTAATCTTAACAATGTGGACTTTCCAGCACCATTACGACCGATCAATCCGACACTAATTCCGTTAGGTATATCGATATTCACATTTTTAAGCACCCAATCACCACCATGATGGTTATGATAGCGTTTATAAAGGTTACGAATACTAATCATTGCGCTTTAAGTCTCGCTTCAAAACGAATATGTAACATTAAACCTAAAGAAATCAAACTTAAATTCCAAAACCATAGATACCCCCAACTAACACCTTTCAAATGATGATAGTTTTCAAAAAAGCTCATACGAAGAAACTCTAACCCATGAACAACCGGATTCAAAAGCAAGAACTCTTGAAGCCAAAAAGGCAAATAATTTAAAGGAAAAATAACACCTGAAATAATCAACAGGGGCAATGTTGTAATCCTT
Source organism: Amphritea sp. GJ51-11 (assembly GCF_055808735.1). Classification (NCBI taxonomy): domain Bacteria; kingdom Pseudomonadati; phylum Pseudomonadota; class Gammaproteobacteria; order Oceanospirillales; family Oceanospirillaceae; genus Amphritea; species Amphritea sp. GJ51-11. Next base: position 3,659,822 of record NZ_CM147881.1, read on the forward strand.
ATAACTCTACCGACCTCGGGTATTAATTCTGACATAGCAGAAAAAGTTAAAGCAGCGCCTAAACCAAGCCCCCACAAAGAGAGCCAACTAAATAAAGCATATAGTGGTTCAACAGCTATAAAATCCATGCCTACTAATACAGCGATCAGGATAAAGGCAATAAAGATAAATGATTGAATCATCCCATCAAGAAAGCACCTTATTAGTACAGGGTCGATGGACTTAACCTGCCGGTAAGCAAACAACCCTTTATAAGCCTGAATCGCTCCCAATGAGCGTTGAAGACCATCTCTAAAGAGATAAAAACCGAGTAATCCAAGCAACATCCAAGGTATAAGGCCAGCTCCAGAAATATGCTGACCCTTCATTAGCACAGTTCGAATTCCAATCATTACTGCAATCATCGCAATAGGCTCGACTAGCATCCAGAACCAAGCAAACCTGTCTTGAGTTGTTTTAGCCAAAGCTTCACGCATAAACAACGCATACCAGACTGCTCGTGTTACTTGCCAAGAGTTACGGGGCGATAACACAGACATACTCCATCAAATCTTTCATTCTAATAATAATCATTGGTTGCAGTAACAATACTAAAGTTACTAATCCACTTACTATAAATCTGTGGCCACTCTAGCCGCTATTGCGATTTGGTAAATAATTTGAGAAATACTCGTGGCTAGTTGTAGGTTTTTAGTTGGAACCTCAGGCAGCACTAAGATTTCATCACCGGCTTTAAGTGCAACATCAGCAGCCGCCCTAACCTCACCATTCTTTCTTACAATTAGAACTTTCGATTCATCTGCGTGCTGAGTATAACCACCGGCCCCTTTAATATAATCACCCACATTTTTTCCCTGCTCATACACAACTGATTGTGGCACAAGCACTTCGCCACTAATCAATAGAGAGTCTGATTTTTCGGGGATAGTAATTATATCGCCATCCTGCAAACGGATATTAGCGATATGATCATTGGATGCGACTACCAGCCGGCCGCTCGGCTCAGCTTTTGATGCTCTAGCAATAAATTTAGTTATCAGCTCCGCTTCCTGAACCCGGATACTTGCTTCCTCATTCGTTGAGGATGAAGCGCCTAAATAAGTAGCTTCTAATCTTTTCAAACTCTCTTGTAGAGACTCTTTTTGACGCAATGCAACACTTTCACGACGCATGGAAATGCTGGTTGTATCAGTAATGCTTTTTGGTACTGCAATCGAATCTAGAAAATCCTGTAGCATTATATCGCGCGGCAATGAGTAACGAGAGGGCCCATAAAAGCTACCTTCAATCTCAACGACAATAGTGTCATAACGTTTATCGATACTCAGAATAATTTCATCGCCATTTCTAAGCGGCTGACCTAAAAAGTCATCGAGAGACAAGTAGCCTGTCAATGGGCCGCTATCTCGATCTCCTCGTAACAATGCATGGGAAACGCCTGCTTTCATATGCGCCAGGTTGATCAATGAACTCCCAAACATTTCATCCGGTTCCAGTTCATACCGATATGAACGCTCAACATCACCACTAACAATGACGGAGGCCTGTCGCTCACCAACAACTAAAGTATCACCATCCTTGAACTGTGGCCGAGCCATCTGCCCATTCAATAAAAAATCATAGAGATCTATGGTTTCAATAACTTTTCCGCGCCTAAGGACTCTAACAGCACGATATGTTCCCATATTATCATCGATACCTCCTGCTTGATTAAGGAAGTAGATAGCAGAATCATTCGGAGTGCCGGCATAACGACCAGGGCGAGTGACAAAACCAGTAACAAATACTCCAACGGGTTGAACGCCTTGAACTTGAGTATAAACGTTCACATTTTCTGGATAGATTGAACGAACAGCCCCCCGGATACGGGTATCTAAATCTTTATGACTTAAGCCTTGTACTTTTACTGGCCCTATTGTCGGAATAAAGACATTACCTCGGGCATCAACGGGCAAAACCCGTTCCATTTCTATAGCGCCCCATATACGCAGAACAACTTGATCACCCGGTGTAATTTTATAATCTGAATTCAAACCATCTGATCTTAGACCACTAAAACCACCATCGAATAACTGACTTCCGAAAGGGCGAATTTTTTCGTTATTAGCTACAGCATCACCAAGTTGACCATACGTTCCCGACTTCCAATCAATACTCTGCTGTATATCAGCACCATTACCCAGAGACTGCTGGACAGCGGCATCGAGATCTCCAGCACTTTCGATCGCTGCATTTGCAACACTGCAAAACAATAATGAGATCCCGATGATTATGCTTTTCTTAACGGCGGAGTAACTACTGAAAAAATTCATGCAAAGGTTCCATTTAACATTCTAACTGATGGCGGCATTTTAATATGGATAAAGTCTTAACCTATTCAGATGTTTGCCTGAATAAGCACCCACTTACCTGACTCGCTCAGACAAGCGACATAGCGCTCTTCTATATTACGATCTATAAGATCAGCTTTACGACACTGCCGTCCACTAGCCGCAAAATAGGTCGAACCAACTGATAAGCTCTTCCCCATCAACGGACCACTAGGAATAACCAATGATAAGTCTTGTGGGCTTTCTGTCAGGATACCACTAACTTCAACAGGCAAAGCACTACCCGTATTATTGCTCGTAAAAAGAGATGAGTCAGCCTGCGTCAGTTTCACAGATTGAGATGAGCATGCTGCTAACAATGAGACTAGGAAAAATACTGATGCAGTCTTAACTATAGAGGTTGTATTCAGCTTCATTAAACGGCTATCCATAACAATATTCATATCCTATCTATCATACAACACAATCATACCAACATTATACATACCCTATCTACTCGACTATATTTTCATTCGCACTCTGACGGGTAGTCAGCTAAAAATAGTTGGTGTTAGCAAACGCTGTAGGACGAACCAATTGCCAACAAATAAACACTCAATCTATCTCAGCATAGCCTTGTTTCTTTGATAGAATATGCAGAATATCTAGTTGCGTTCACTAATAGACAAGAACGATAGTTCAGAACCTCCCTGCCTCAGATAGAAAACATAAACCCATATGTCAAAAAAAGCCGAAGTATCTAAATCAAGCAAACCTGAACACACCCCCATGATGCAGCAATACCTTAAGATTAAGGCTGAACATCCTGATCAACTGGTGTTCTATCGCATGGGGGATTTTTATGAGCTGTTCTTTGATGACGCTAAAAAAGCCTCACAATTACTTGATATTTCTCTGACAGCACGGGGTAAATCAGCAGGCGACCCTATTCCAATGGCCGGCATTCCTTATCATTCTGCCGATGGTTATATCGCTAAGATCGTCCGGGCCGGTGAATCAGTCGCTATTTGTGAACAGGTCGGGGATCCAGCGACTAGTAAAGGGCCGGTCGAACGCAAAGTCATGCGTATTGTTACGCCAGGCACACTCAGTGACGAAGCCTTGCTAGATGAACGCCGCGACAGCCTGCTGATCGCCGTCAATACCGATCTACAAGGTTACGGTATTGCCATCGTTGATATCAGCACCGGTCGGTTTAGTTTGCTAGAAATAAACGATGAAGAAGCGCTTCACGGTGAGCTCGAACGGATCAAACCCGCCGAAATTTTATTTAATGATGGCCATAATCTTGCTGAACAACTGCAAAGCTATCGCGGATTACGGCCCCAAGCACCGTGGAATTTCGAACGTGAAACCGCTGAACGGTTGCTTTGTCAGCAATTTCAGACCAAAGACCTCAGTGGCTTTGGCTGCGACCACCTACCGGTAGCACTCGGCGCGGCGGGCTGTCTTCTACAATACGCCAAAGACACCCAGCGAACTGCACTGCCTCATATTCGCCGGCTAATTTTGGAACAGCGCGATGAAAGCGTAATCCTCGATGCCGCCACTCGTAAAAATCTTGAAATTGATCAAAATCTAGCAGGCGGTCGAGATAACACCCTCGCCTCAGTCATTGATAAAACCGCGACCGCCATGGGGAGCCGGATGTTGCATCGCTGGCTTAATCGCCCACTGCGCTGTCGCAACACCCTGCAATCGCGACAGGCAGCATTACAATGGCTGATCAGCGATTATCATTTTGAACAGATATCGCCAGCCCTTAAGCAGATCGGTGATATTGAACGGGTATTGGCACGAGTTGCACTGCGCTCCGCACGTCCTCGCGACCTTGAAAGATTAAAGAGCGCTTTCCAAGTACTACCCAAGATACAGGATCACTTGGCGACAACCAAACCCGTACTGCTCAAGAATCTAGCGGAAACCATTAGCACCTTCCCTGAACTTTGCGAGTTACTGAACAAAGCCGTTATTGAAAACCCTCCGGTGGTGATCCGCGATGGTGGCGTGATCGCGACCGGCTATGATGCCGAACTAGATGAACTACGAGGGCTCAGTGAAAACGCCGGGGACTATCTAGTACAACTGGAGACCCGCGAACGAGAACGCACCGGCATCAGCACGCTAAAAGTGGGTTACAACCGAGTACACGGCTACTTCATTGAGATCGGCAAGGCGCAAAAAGCCGAAGTACCGGCGGATTATATTCGTCGTCAAACACTCAAAAATGCCGAACGCTATATTACCCCCGAACTGAAAACCTTCGAAGACAAGGCCCTAAGTGCAAAAAGCCGGGCCCTGAGCCGGGAAAAATCACTCTACGAAGCGCTTATCGAAACCCTTGCAGAGCCTTTAGCGGAACTACAAGACAGTGCTGCAGCGCTGGCCGAGTTAGATGTGCTCTGCAACCTAGCGGAACGTGCCGACACCCTAGACTATGTTGCCCCCATACTGACAGATGATCCCCAAATTGAAGTATCCGGAGGCCGCCACCCGGTGGTTGAAGATGTGCTCGACGACCCGTTTGTCGCCAACAACCTGAGCCTATCACCGGAACGGCAAATGTTGATTATCACCGGTCCAAACATGGGCGGTAAATCGACCTACATGCGCCAAGCTGCACTGGTCACATTACTGGCCCATATCGGCAGCTATGTACCAGCGCAATCCGCCACCATTGGCCTCGTTGATCGAATCTTCACCCGCATGGGTTCGTCAGACGACCTTGCTGGCGGACGGTCGACCTTTATGGTCGAGATGACCGAAACTGCCAATATTCTGCATAATGCCACTGAACGTAGCTTAGTTTTAATGGATGAAGTTGGTCGTGGCACTAGCACCTTCGATGGGCTTTCACTGGCCTGGTCAGCTGCGGAATACCTCGCCAATGAAGTCAAAGCAATGACCCTGTTCGCCACCCATTACTTTGAGCTAACAGTACTACCAGAAATCTGCCAAGGGGTTTTCAATGTCCACCTGACAGCCATGGAGCATCAGGATCATATTGTCTTTATGCATGAGGTTCAGGAAGGCCCTGCCAGCCAGAGCTATGGTCTACAGGTCGCACAATTAGCCGGTGTTCCGGCGAATGTCATTAGCCGTGCTCGCCAAAAACTGATTCAACTCGAAGAGGACACCGGACAGACAGAGCAACGCCGCCAACCCCCACCGGTGCAAGACGATCTGTTTGTTGCGCCACGGCCTCATCCAGCGCTAACGCAACTCAAGTCATTGGAGCCGGATAATCTAACCCCGCGACAGGCGCTAGAACTACTCTATACGCTGAAAAAAGAAGCCGAACGCAGCTAAAATAAAGCCGACACTCAGCCGAAGCTAAACGTTAAATTAAACCCTAAAGCTAAGCCTTAAAACAAAAAAACCGAACATATCGATGTTCGGTTTTTTATTATGTTAACAACAACACTGGACTAACTTTTCAGCAAGTCTTCTCCGCACAGTCCATTACGCTCGACTATCTCACGTAACTTACGCAATGCTTCAACCTGTATCTGTCTCACCCGCTCACGGGTCAAACCGATCTCTTTACCGACTTCTTCTAAGGTGCTCATCTCGTAGCCCCGAAGGCCAAATCGACGAGATAACACTTCCGAATGCTTTTCCGGCAACATACCAAGCCAGCCTTCCAAGTTACCGCTGATATTAGATTTCTGCAGCAATGTTTCAGGGTCGGAAGATTCCTCATCGGCAATGGTATCCAACAGCATCTTGTCGGAATCTTTACCTACAGGTACATCAATTGAAGTCACTCGCTCGTTCAGACCAAACATCTTCTCGACGTTCGCAACAGGTTTATCTACGGCAGCGGCTATCTCTTCAACGGTGGGTTCGTGATCGAGCTTCTGAGCCAACTCACGGGCTGCTCGTAGATACACATTTAGCTCTTTCACCACATGAATCGGCAAACGGATAGTTCGGGTCTGGTTCATAATAGCCCGTTCAATCGTTTGTCTTATCCACCAAGTTGCATAGGTAGAAAAACGGAAGCCTCGCTCTGGGTCGAATTTTTCCACCGCACGGATCAAGCCGAGATTTCCCTCTTCGATTAAATCAAGCAGTGTAAGCCCACGATTGATATAACGTCGGGCAATTTTCACAACCAGACGTAAATTACTTTCAATCATCCGCTTGCGAGAGGGCTCATCCCCTTTCAAGGATAGCCGAGAAAAATACACCTCTTCTTCGGCGGTAAGCAACGGAGAAAAGCCAATCTCGTTGAGATACAACTGGGTTGCATCGAGGGTTTTAGCACTTAGCAGATCGTTGTGGGCCATACTCCCTTTGCCCCGTCCGCTATTGAGGAATTTAGGTTCGTCCTTAGTTTTAGCCAGATCTGTTTCTTCTACATCAACTGAAACTGCATCTAGCCCCTGCTCATTATTCTCTACATTTACCATTGTGTTAATCCCGAGTAACTTAGTTATTATTGCTTTTTATTAGTTACTGCTTAGTGATAATCGATTAAGTGCTCATCTTTTACGCGGCAGATACAACATTGGATCAACAGGTTGGCCATCTCTGCGGATCTCAAAATGCAGCATTGTTCGGGCAGCTCCACTATTACCAATTTCGGCAATTTTGTCACCTATTTTCACCTTATCATTTTCTTTCACAAGAATGCGACTGTTATGCGCATACGCACTCAGAAATTTCTGATTGTGATGGATAATGACAAGATTTCCATAGCCTAACAAACCACTACCGGCATACACCACCTTGCCCGATTCTGCCGCAAAAACAGGCTCACCTTTACGACCAGCAAAATTGATACCTTTGTTTACTTTACCTTTATTGCTGAAACGCTGAATAATCTGGCCCGATGCGGGCCAACGCCACTTTAGCGCACGCGCCGTCACTGGTTGAGGTGAGAGTTTGACCGCTGGCGTCACTTTTGGTTTTGCAGAGGGCGCGGGGGCTGCTGTCTTTTTAACCACCGCTGGCTTAACCGGCTTAGCGGCAACAACCGATGCCGTTTTAACACTCGACTTCGTTTTTTTCTTAGGAGATGAAGCAGTAACGGGCTTGGCTTGGGGTTGGTCCGGGCTAGCCTTAAGTGAGAGCACTTGGCCGGGATAAATCTTATAGCGATTACTAATATTGTTATGGCGCGCTAATTCTCTGAAATCGAGACCGTAACGAAAGGCGATGGAGTAAAGCGTATCACCTCGGCGGACACGGTACTGATCCGGTGACTGACTACTGACTACCTTAACCGCTTGGCGACCACCGATAGAACGTTCATCAACCGGAGTATAGACGCTGGTAGAGCTACAGGCAGACACCATCAAAACAACGAACAACAGTGCCGTCGTTATTAAGGTCTCTGCAGGAGCTCTCACCATAATCTATTCCTTAGCGGCCTGAAAGCGCTCCATGACTACCACAATTGCAACGCCCACTAGCGTCAACCCAAACGCCCAAAGCAAAAACGACGGCTGACCGGTGATACTCTCAAAGTGCCACGGCAACAAATTATCTTGCAACAGCGGCACCTGCTCACCATGCCGATTAATGGTATAGGAGAGGGTATATTTCCACGGCCACACTTTATTCAATGAGCCAAGCATAAAACCAGCCAAAAGCGCCAACGTAACTTGGTGGTGATGACTGAACATCCAGCTTAGCACGCGGGAAAAACTCATAATACCCACGATACAGCCGAGCATAAACAAGCCGATGAGTTCGAGATCAACGCCTTTAACCGCCGCTAAAATATGTGCATACATACCCAGCAGAAGTAAAATAAAACTACCCGAGATGCCCGGTAAAATCATCGCACAAATAGCAATAGCGCCGGAGATAAAGACCATCATCGCGGTTGGCTCAACACTCACAGGCGCAATACTAGTGACCCAATAGGCAATGATAGAACCGATAATAAAACTCGAAACTAAATTCATATCCCATTTTTCAATATGACTCATCACCAGCCACACCGATGCTAGGATTAAACCAAAAAAGAACGACCACAACAAAATCGGATAATTGCTCAGCAAAAACAGTACACCACCCGCAATGGTCGCAATGCTAGTCACAATACCCGCTAGTAGTACTAACAAAAAGCTGCCGTTCACCTGTCGCCAAAACGCCGCGGGGCCCTGCTTAAAGAGCACTTTAAGCGCCGCAGGATTAAACCCTTTAATGGTATTGATTAGCTCTTCATAGATGCCAGTGATAAAAGCAATAGTGCCACCCGATACCCCTGGCACAACATCGGCTGCCCCCATCATGGCACCTTTAAAAAACAGCCCTAAATATTCTCGCGTTGTACGCGTTGTGTTCATGTAATATTCCGTAACAATCGTCGGCTAGCGTACAGTGCCACTCAAGAGAGGCACAAATTTAACCCCTTCGAGTACCGAGGTTTCATAGTCTGTTTCTGAGACCCTAATAACTAATTTAAGTTGCTGATTCTGTGTGCCACCCACCGGAATAACCAAACGTCCACCCACCGCTAACTGTATTAACAATTCGGGCGGTACTTCTTCCGGTGCGGCCGTGACCATAATGCCATCGAACGGCCCACGCTCAGCCCACCCCATACCACCATCACTGTGTTTTAAAGACACATTGCGTATTTTCAGTAACGAAAAACGCTGTCGCGCTTTCTCCTGCAAAGGCTTAATACGCTCAACACTAAATACTTTATCAACCAATTGTGCCAGAACCGTGGTCTGATAACCCGACCCAGTACCCACTTCGAGTACTCGTTCACGGGGACCATCGGCCAATAAGATCTCAGTCATTCGCGCAACAATATAAGGTTGCGATATCGTTTGATTAAAACCGATCGGTAACGCAGTGTCTTCATAAGCGCGATGAGACAGCGCTTCATCAATAAAAATATGCCGTGGGGTATTACCCATTACATCCAATACTTGCTGATCAGAGATCCCCTGATCTTTCAGCCGCTGTACCAGCCTGCTGCGGGTGCGCTGGGACGTCATCCCAATCCCCTGCAACTGCAACTTATTCACTCTGCATCCTCTAACCAATTACCCAGATTATCCATGCTGGAATACTGTGTCATATCAATATTTAGGGGGGTTATCGAAACATAACCGGACTTAACGGCAAAAAAATCGGTACCTGGACCACAATCTGCCGCAGCACCGGCACCCGCAATCCAGAAGCGCTGTTTGCCTCGCGGATCAAGGGACTCAACCGGCGCATCCGCCATCACCCGATGACCTAAACGGGTTACATGAATGCCTTTTAGCTGATCTAGCGGTAGATCAGGAACATTAACATTCAGTACCGTTCGTGGCGCCAACACCAACCCCGGGATATCGTTAATAAGCTTACGCACCACCTCTGCGGCAGTATCGTAATGTACTGGGTTACTCCCCTCCAACGACACTGCAATAGGAGGTAGATGCAGATGCCGCCCCTCCATCGCGGCTGCAACCGTGCCGGAATAGATCACATCGTCACCTAGATTACAGCCGCAATTAATCCCGGAAATCACCATATCGGGGCGCTCACTGTAAATCCCACCCATTCCTAGGTGGACGCAATCCGTCGGCGTGCCGTTAATACCAACAAAGCCGTTTTGATGACGATGTGACTCAAGCGGGCGATCCAGCGTCAAGGAGTTACTCGCACCGCTTCGGTTGCGATCCGGAGCAACCACAACGATCTCGGCATCTTGCGCTAGTATTCTCGCCAGCGCTTCCAGTCCCGGCGCGTAAACACCGTCATCATTCGATAATAATAATCTCATTATTCTGCCTCTGGCTCGGGTTGACCCGATGCCGACACAACCTGCGCCAACTCACGCAACACGCTGGTTGCAAAACTTCCTGCTGGCAGATCAAAAGCCAACAAGAATTGATCTTCAGCCTCTTGCTCAACCTCTAGATGACCCGGCATCAAACGAGTTGAGCGCCGCTCTTGATTCAAACCTAAACGCTCCAGCCCTTCAAGCTGTTCCTGCCAAGGTTTAAGCTGTTCAACTTCCCAAGCGGCCGCATCGGCGCTACAAATTGACCGACCTCGACCCCACATCGCCGCAGTAAGATGCAGATCACCCGACTCTAAACGGCTCAAGATCGTTGCATCTTCAGCGTCAAAGGGAAAACAGCTTTGACTACCATTGATCATCAGCACATCGCCAGGCATTGGCTGCGCAAAAACAGACTGCCCAATACGCTGCGACACCAATTGATTAAACATAAATGAACGAACAGCTGAGATATAGAGACCTTTTTTATGCCGCTGCCGCTCTTTCAACTTACCCGCGATCAGCAGCGCGCCTTTAGTCAGGTTGCCGCCGTGGTGACCAAAGCGCTGCTCACCAAAATAGTTTGGCACGCCCGCACGAATCTCTTCAGCACGACGCAGCAAAGCGGCAGGCTCAATCACTTGACGTAAACGTATCTGAAAACGATTACCCGTCAGGCTACCCAATCGCAGCTTTCGGGTATGCTTTACCGCTTTAAGCACTTTAATGGTATCGGTCTCGAACAGAGACCAGGTTAACGGTGAGCGACCCGGCAAGTGCACACTAAACCACTGTTCGGTGATCGCATGACGATCTTTCTTGCCCGCATAGCCCACTTCTTTCGGACTTACCTGACAAAAATGCGCCAATTGACGGGCCACCCAATCGGTATTCTCACCAGTCTTACGGATATAAAGAAACACGTGATCGCCACTGCCTTCCGGCTCAAACGAGAGATCCTCTATGACCCTAAAATCATCAGGTTCAGTTCGAATAACCGCACGACTGGCAGGCTCACCGTATAAATAGTTTAATTCAGTTGGAAAGTTCATTGACGCTAGGGGTTCCGTGGCTGACCGCTATCGGCCGGTGGTTTACCTGGCAACGCGGGAACCAATTGAAAGAAGGACTCACCCTCTTTCACCATTCCCAGCTGATTTCGGGCTCGCTCTTCTAGCGCCTCCAGTCCTTGCTTAAGGTCTTTAACCTCGGCATCTAACTGATGGTTACGATTCACCAGAAGGTCATTTTCAGCCCGTTGCCGTTCGATCTCCTGCTGTAATGCTTGCACATCGCCGAGATTAGCTTCGCCAAACCATAGTCGATATTGCAGGCCGATCAAACAGATCAACAGCAGTAACGATATCGAACGAAATAAACTCAAACGAAACACAGCCTAGCAGCACTCATATTCTATATAGTCAAAAAAGGGGGCGTTAAGCCCCCTAGTATTTCACAGATCAGTTAAAAGTTAACCCTGACCTTTAATTTCAGATAAACCGTTGTAAACAGCGCCGGCACCCAACTCTTCTTCAATGCGCAGTAAACGGTTGTACTTAGCGACACGATCAGAACGACACAGTGAACCCGTCTTAATCTGACCGGCTGCCGTACCCACCGCCAAATCGGCGATAGTAGTATCTTCTGTTTCACCGGAACGGTGGGAGATAACCACGGTAAAGCCAGCATCCTTCGCCATCTTAATCGCATCCAGTGTCTCAGACAGAGAACCGATCTGGTTGAATTTGATTAAGATTGAGTTACCGATGCTCTGCTCGATACCCCGGCTCAGAATTTTGGTGTTAGTAACAAACAGATCATCCCCGACTAGTTGAATCTTGTCGCCGATCTTCTTCGTCAGATACGCCCAACCATCCCAGTCAGACTCATCCAAACCATCTTCGATAGAAACGATAGGATAGTTTTCGGTCAGTGCAGCCAAATAATCACTAAAACCTTCAGCATCAAAGATTTTACCTTCCCCTGAAAGATCATATTTGCCATCTTGGTAGAATTCAGACGCTGCACAATCCAGTGCCAAGGTAACATCTTTACCTAATTCATAACCGGCATTAGAGATCGCTTCTTTAATAACCACCAGTGCTTCTTCATTAGATGCAAGGTTAGGTGCGAAACCACCTTCATCACCGACGGCTGTACTCAGGCCTCGAGCTTTTAGGACCGCCTTCAAAGAGTGGAAGATCTCAGCACCACAACGCAAGCCATCGGAGAACTTAGTAAAGTTAACCGGCTGAACCATAAACTCTTGAATATCGACGTTGTTGTCCGCGTGCTCGCCACCGTTAAGGATATTCATCATTGGCACAGGCAATGAGAACTGACCCGCAGTACCGTTAATCTCAGCAATATGGGCATAAAGGGGCATCCCTTTAACCAGTGCAGCCGCTTTAGCCGCCGCCAGCGAAACCGCTAGAATCGCATTCGCCCCGAGGTTTTCTTTGTTCTCAGTGCCATCCAGCGCCAGCATCGTATTATCTAACGCACGTTGATCCGTCACATCCATACCAATCAACGCATCACGGATAACACCATTAACAGCCGCTACGGCCTTCAAAACACCTTTACCCAAATAACGGCCTTTATCACCATCACGCAGCTCCAATGCTTCGCGGGAACCGGTAGACGCTCCGGAAGGTGCGCAGGCAGAGCCCATTATACCGGAAGCCAAAATTACATCGGCCTCAACGGTCGGGTTACCACGGGAATCAAGAACTTCACGGGCTTTAATGTCAGCAATCTGTGCCATTGACTAAACTCCAAAAATGATAAGTATTCTTTATTTTTCAAGATCTGCGTAAGTTAACGCTGCCTCGATGAAGCCGCTGAATAAACCGTGGCCATCCCTTGGGGTAGAGGTAAATTCAGGGTGGAACTGACAGGCAACAAACCACGGATGATCCGGCGCTTCCACAACTTCAACCAGTTCACCATCGACAGAGCGTCCAGAAACAACCAGGCCCGCCTCTTCAAGCTGAGCAACATAATTGTTGTTAACTTCATAACGATGACGATGACGTTCTTTAATTTCAGTAGAACCATAAGCCTGATAAGCAGTTGTACCCTCTTTCAGGGTACAAATCTGAGCCCCCAAACGCATGGTGCCGCCCAAGTCATCGGTATAGCCGCGAACTTCCTTCGCGCCCTCTTCTGTCATCCACTCGGTGATCAGACCGATCAAGGGTGAAGTGGTATTTGCATCAAACTCGGTACTGCTCGCATCAGTGATGCCAGCAACATGACGTGCATATTCAATAACCGCCACCTGCATACCCAAGCAAATACCAAGATAAGGAACCTTGTTTTCCCGAGCATACTTAACCGCTGCGATTTTACCTTCGACCCCCCGTTCGCCAAAACCACCCGGCACCAGAATCGCCGATACATCTTCTAACAAATCAACACCGTCGCGTTCGATCTGCTCAGAATCAATATATTTGATATTTACTTTAGTACGCAGCGCAATACCGGCATGAGAGATCGCTTCAATCAGCGACTTATAGGCATCCAGCAGCTCCATATACTTGCCGACCATCGCGATAGTCACTTCACGATGCGGATTAAGCTTCGCATCGGAGACCCGATCCCATTCGGTCAGATCCGCAGGCGGGCATTCCAGATTAAACTGCTCAATAACAATCTGATCCAGTTTCTGTTCACTCAACATGCGAGGGATTTTATAAATACAATCAGCATCAGGCAGAGAGATAACCGCACGCTCTTCCACATTGGTAAACAGAGACAGTTTACGACGCGAAGAGATCGGCAGAGCAAAATCAGAACGACACACCAGAATATCAGGCTGAATACCGATCGAACGCAGCTCTTTTACCGAGTGCTGAGACGGTTTTGTTTTGATCTCACCTGCTGTGGCGATATAAGGCACCAGCGTCAAGTGCATAAACATGGCTCGACGGGCACCCAGTTCAACGCGTAGTTGACGCACCGCTTCCATAAAGGGCAACGATTCGATATCACCGACCGTGCCGCCGATTTCAACCAGGGCGATATCCGCATCACCAGAGCCTTCGAGTACACGGCGCTTGATCTCATCGGTAATATGCGGAATAACCTGCACCGTACCGCCAAGATAGTCACCACGCCGCTCTTTACGCAGCACGTGCTGATAGACACGCCCCGCAGTAAAGTTATTGCGCTTCGACATAGTCGTGCGGATGAAACGCTCGTAGTGACCTAAATCCAAGTCAGTCTCGGCGCCATCTTCGGTAACAAATACCTCACCATGTTGAATGGGGCTCATCGTCCCGGGATCTACGTTGATATACGGATCCAATTTCAGCATGGTAACTTTCAGCCCCCGGGCCTCAAGAATTGCTGCAAGTGAAGCGGATGCAATGCCTTTCCCCAAAGAGGAAACAACACCGCCTGTGACGAAAATATATCGCGTCATGAGGAACCTGTATCTGGTCGTGAAAAGTGAGTCGTGCTGTTCAAAAAACAGCTACTAAAGATGGGGCTACAGGGTATCAGAATCACCCTGAACAGACAATGCAGTTGGCTGCCATTTCAACGCAAAACCATGGCCTTTTTTTTCGCTCTGCCAATCTTCGCAGAGACAGATTCCTGGCAGCGCCACAATCTCATCACCGACCACACACACCGGCCAGCTATTTCGTTGCCACGCAGGGATCTTATGTTCCTGAAATAGCTTCTTCAATGAGCACGACCCGCCACGCCCTAATGGTCTGCAGCGATCGCCATCGCGCCGGTTGCGTACCGTCACTCCCGCTAGCGACTGCAACCCCGTCACACCCGATTCACAGCTGACCTCTAAGCAGCCTTGGGCAATCTGCACTCCATTAAGTGACAACGGTCGATGACCCCACTGAACGGCCTCAAGCGCGGCTTGCAACAACAGCACTCCTTGATACCGCCGTAACTGCAGCGCTCCAAAGGACAGCTGCGGCTGCCGATCATCAGCGGCATTGATCAATTGCGTGACCGCTCGCAATTGCGTCTCACCGAGGCTAACACCCACTCGACGACACCAATAACGCAGCAGATTATGTCGCCGCCGCTGACTCAACCCCATTAATCCTTGGCAATCCAGCCCATCACCGCTGGCCACCGATGCCATATCCAATGTGGCAAGATCATCCAGTAATTGCTCAGACTCACGCATGTGTCCCGCTGTAGCCGCCCAACGGTGAGTAAAACCAGGCCAACGCTGGTGTAGTAACGGCAGAATACGATGGCGAAGAAAATTACGATCAAACGAGGGATCCCTATTGCTAGGGTCTTCAACCCATTGCAACTGTTCGGCTATCGCCCAGCGATGTAATGTCTGGCGAGAAACCGCCAATAACGGCCGAAACAAACTTGCTTGCCCTAACAGTCGACGCTGGGGCATTCCAGCCATCCCCCGCACGCCTGCCCCTCGCAAGAAGCGAAACAGTAGGGTTTCGGCTTGATCATCCAAATGATGTGCCAGCAGCAGACAATCACCCGGCTGTAAGATATCGTCAAAAGCCTGATAACGCGCATCGCGAGCGACCCGCTCTAAGCTCGCACCATCTGCGACAATAACCTGCTGCTGATAAAAGGGGAGATTAAGCGAAGCCGCTAAATGACTACAGAAGGCAGTCCATTGAGTTGATTGGGCTTGTAACTGATGATCAATGGTCACCACCAATAACTGTGAGGCCGGCAAAGCTCTCGCAGCTAAGTGTAATAACACCACCGAATCGAGCCCCCCGCTTAAACCGATCACCCAGCGCTTTACCTCGTGGGGATGGTTTTCAAGCTGCTGATTAAAGTGACGCTGTAAGTCTTTCATAACGATCTATATACCAGCCTTTCACCATACTAACAGGCAAAAAAACCGCCGATTTAACGACGGTTCCGATGTTACTGGCTAATGCCGTAGGACATCAAACGCTGATAACGTCTTTCAATAAGCTCGTCGGTCTCGATATCGGTCAATCGCTCGAGCGTTTCCAATAGATGCTTTTTCAGGTTAGCGGCCATCAGCGCATGGTCACGGTGAGCACCACCTAACGGTTCATCGACGATTTGATCGACCAGACCCAACGCATGCAAGCGATCGGACGTTAGACCCATCGCCTTCGCGGCATCCGGTGCGCGGTCGGCACTTTTCCACAAAATAGAGGCGCAACCTTCTGGCGAAATCACCGAGTAGGTTGAGTATTGCAGCATCATCAATTCATCACATACACCAATCGCTAATGCGCCACCGGAGCCGCCTTCACCCACAACGGTAGCAACAATCGGTGTATTCAGGCGGGACATCGCCGCGAGATTAAATGCGATCGCTTCTGATTGCCCACGCTCTTCGGCATCAATACCCGGATAAGCCCCCGGTGTATCAATAAACGTCAGAATTGGCATCTTAAAACGCTCGGCCATCTCCATCAAACGCAATGCTTTACGGTAACCTTCAGGACGAGGCATGCCGAAATTACGACGTACTTTTTCTTTAACTTCGCGTCCTTTCTGATGCCCAATCACCATCACTGGGCGACCTTCAAGCCGTGCAATACCACCGACCAGCGCTCGATCATCAGCAAAATGACGATCCCCATGAATCTCTTCGAACTCATCAAAGATCATGTCTACATAATCGAGGGTATACGGACGCTGAGGATGACGGGCAATCTGCGAGATCTGCCATTCACTCAGGTCACTAAAAAGCGACTTCGTCAGTGTACGGCTTTTCGCCTGTAACTTTGAGATCTCTTCCTCAATATTCAGTTCATTGTCATCGCCAACCAGACGCAGCTCTTCAATTTTTGCTTCTAGGTCTGCAATTGGCTGTTCAAAATCCAGATAATTGGGATTCATGTATTGATATTCCGTAAGTTCGCTTCGTTCCGGCCGGGACACAGTAGCAACAGAGATCAGCCGACGATAAAAAAGTTGGCCTAATTCTACCCTGTGTCGCGATCAAGAACCAGCCTGAATCAGTAGCGAATCCTGACTGCATCGCCACCAAATTGATCTTTCAGTTTGAGCAAAAGCTCATCCGTTGGTTGCACCTGCCAGGCATCGCCAAGACAGAGGGTTGCTGCCGCATCTTGGCTTTTATAGCGTAACGCAACTGGCATAGTGACTCGCCCTTTATGAGCCTCAAGCAGTGATTCAAAAGCCCTTAAGGGGCGATCTTTCAACTGCACAGCATCACAATCGATCTCTATATGTTGTCCATACCGAGCCCGACACTGGGTTATATCGATAATTTTATTACCGCGCACCTTAAGCTTATCGGTGCCCGAATAGCTATCGATGGTAATTTCACCCTCGATCAGCAGTATGGCATCTTTATTCAATAACGGTCGATATTCATCGTAGGCCTCACCAAATAGGGATATCTCGATGCGGGAGGTTCGATCATCCAAGGTAACAAAGCAGAGCGAATCACCTTTCTTAGTTTTCTTGACCCGCACATCCACCACGAGCCCCAACATCTTCTGTTGCTGTCCCCGCTGCGGCACTAGCTCGGCAATTCGACGCGTAATAAAGTGCGGTAGCTCGGCTTCATACTCATCAATAGGATGACCGGTCACATAGAGACCTAGGGTATCTTTTTCACCCTGCAGACGCTCTTTGTCAGTCCACTGCCGTAGCTTCATGTACTCAGCATAGGGATCTCGAGGCTGCTCGGCTTCGACCTCACCAAACAGGTCGAACATTCCAGCACTCTGATTGCGCTCAGACTGATCTGCCGCTTTAAGCGCCTCGCCAATCGACGCCCAAAGCTGAGCACGATCCGGCCCAAGGTGATCCAACGCGCCTGAACGGACCAAGGCTTCCAAAACTCGTTTATTAAGTTTTTTACTACCCACTCGCTTACAGAAATCGAAGATATCCTTGAACTGACCACCCTCATCGCGAGCGGCCACAATGGCTTCTATGGGTCCTTCACCCACGCCTTTGATTGCCCCCAAACCATAAACAATTTCACCCTTATCGTTAACGGTGAACATGTATTCACCCCAGTTAACGTCGGGCAGCACCAAGGGCAATTTCATGGTGCGACACTCTTCAATAAAGATAACCACCTTATCGGTGTTCTGCATATCGGAAGACAGTACCGCCGCCATAAAAGGCGCTGGATAATGAGTTTTCAACCAAGCGGTCTGGTATGACACCAAGGCATAGGCCGCTGAGTGAGATTTGTTAAAACCATAACCGGCAAATTTTTCCACCAGGTCGAAGATATTCCCAGCCAAATCTGGATCGATGCCATTCGCCGCAGAACCTTCCAAAAACGAGCTTCGCTGCTTCGCCATCTCTTCGGGCTTTTTCTTACCCATCGCTCGACGCAGCATATCTGCACCACCGAGGGTATAACCGGCCATCACCTGGGCGATCTGCATAACCTGTTCCTGATACAGGATAATGCCGTAGGTAGGCTCCAGTACCGGCTGCAGGCTGTCTAACTGGTAATCTGCATGGGGATATGCCAGCTCAGCTTGACCATGTTTTCGTAGAATAAAGTCATCAACCATGCCCGATTGCAGCGGCCCCGGCCGAAACAGCGCTACCAAGGCGACGATATCTTCAAAACGGTCAGGTTTTAGACGACGCACAAGGTCCTTCATACCACTGGATTCGAGCTGGAACACCGCGGTGGTTTCCGCCGACTTGAGCAACTCAAAGGTCGCGGGATCTTCCAAGTCAATTAGAGCAATATTCAGCGGTTCTTCACCGGTTTTGGCCCGAATACGGTCGATGGTTTTCACCGCCCAGTCCACGATGGTTAAGGTACGCAGCCCCAAGAAGTCGAACTTAACCAGTCCGGCCTCCTCCACATCGCTCTTATCAAACTGGGTCACCAAGCCATGACCAAATTCATCACAGTAGGTAGCGGAGAAATCGGTCAACTTAGTTGGTGCGATGAC
The DNA here is from genome assembly GCF_055808735.1 of Amphritea sp. GJ51-11. NCBI lineage: Bacteria > Pseudomonadati > Pseudomonadota > Gammaproteobacteria > Oceanospirillales > Oceanospirillaceae > Amphritea > Amphritea sp. GJ51-11. Next base: position 3,678,793 of record NZ_CM147881.1, read on the forward strand.
CACACCACCGGCGTGCTTACCCACGTTACGGGTCAGGCCTTCCAACTTAAGGGCCATCTCCATAATTTCTTGCGCTTCTTCGCTAGACTCGACGAATTCCTTCATCAAGGGTTCTTCAACCATCGCACGGGTCAGCGTAATACCCACTTCAAACGGAATCAGCTTAGACAGTTTATCTGCCAAGCCAAAGGGCTTACCTTGCACACGGGCTACGTCACGCACCACCGCTTTAGCGGCCATGGTACCAAAGGTGACAATCTGCGATACCGCATCTCGACCATAGGTCTCAGCCACATAGTCGATCACGCGGTCGCGGTTATCCATACAGAAGTCAATATCGAAGTCAGGCATCGATACCCGTTCAGGGTTAAGGAATCGCTCGAATAGCAGATCGTATTCTAGTGGGTCTAGATCGGTGATTTTCTGCGCATAGGCGACCAGTGACCCCGCACCCGACCCTCGACCCGGGCCAACGGGCACGCCGTTATCCTTGCCCCACTGAATAAAGTCCATCACGATCAGGAAATAACCGGGGAAACCCATCTGGGTAATGATATCGAGCTCAAATCGCAACCGTTCTTCATAAGGACGACGTTTTTCCGCGTAGTCTGGATCATTCTTATCCAGCAGAATTTCCAGCCGATCTTCCAGGCCTTTCCAAGACACCTCCGCGAAGAACTCATCCATCGTTACCCCTTCAGGGATAGGATATTTCGGTAGATAATAGGTCCCCAGATCCAACTCAACGTTACAACGCTTAGCAATCTCGACGGTATTGGTAACCGCCGCAGGTATATCGCTAAACAGCTCAGCCATCTCTTCAGCCGTTCGCAGATATTGCTGATCACTATAATGCTTCGGCCGATGAGGGTCTTCGAGTGTGCGTCCTTGGTTGATACAAACGCGTACCTCATGGGCCTCAAAATCTTCCGGGCGTAGAAACATCACTTCATTGGTTGCCACCAAGGGGCAGCCCGTGTCATGGGCTAACTGAACCGTTGCATGCACACAACTTTCATCACCGGGGCGACCAGTACGCTGAATCTCTAGATAGAAGCGATCAGGAAATACGGCTTGCCACTGCGCCAGAACAGCATGGGCAGAATCGTTATCAGCTAACGCCCGACCTATTTCGCCATCTTTAGCACCGGACAACGCGATCAGTCCCGCAGAGCGCTCCGCAATCCAACCTCGTTTCAACAGCGCTAGCTCTGGCTGAATATTTTGACCTTTCTCATAGGCCAGAGAAATCAACTCCATCAGGTTACGATAACCCTGATCATTCATCGCCAATAGCGTCATTCGATGAGGCGTACCCTCAGGGTCCGCGTCATTTTCGATCCAAATATCAGCCCCAAAAATGGGTTTAATACCTGCACCGGTGGTGGCTTTGAAGAATTTAATCAAGGCGAACAGGTTAACCTGATCCGTAATAGCGATCGCCGGAATCTGCTGCTCTTTCGCCACATTAACCAGTTCTTTAATACGAACAAGTCCATCAACCAGTGAAAACTCGGTATGCAGACGGAGATGTACAAATGCCGGATCAGTCATTTCAACTCGTTTAATCAATTATGTCAGTGTTTAACGCTAGTCGCTCAGCCACCGGTTTGAAGCTGCGACGGTGCTCAGGCAGCGGGCCTAATCGACGCAGTTGTTCCATATGCAGGGCGGTTGGATACCCTTTATGCTTAGCAAAACCATAACCCGGATGACATTGGTCCAATGCCACCATTTCCCGATCACGATAAACTTTTGCCAAAATTGAAGCAGCACTAATTGCGGGCTCTTTTAGATCCCCCTTCACGATCGCTTGCGCTTCACAGGGCAAACCCGGCGGACAACGATTACCATCAATCAAGGCAAGGTCAGGCGTCACACTTAAGCCCAATACCGCCCGCTGCATCGCCAACATGGTCGCATGCAAAATATTTAACTGATCAATCTCTTCGGGAATCGCCCAAGCGATCGACCACGCCAGCGCACGCGCTTGAATCAACGGAAACAGCTGTTCACGTTTTTTCTCAGATAGTTTTTTCGAGTCGGTTAAGCCTTCGATGGGTCGACTAGGGTCCAAAATGACCGCTGCCGCAACCACATTACCGACTAACGGGCCACGCCCTACTTCATCAACCCCCGCAATCAAACGTGCGGCCGACGAATTAAGCCTCTGCTGTGCCATCTTGCCCCCCGTGGGATGCTAATAAGCGCACGATTGCATCGACGGCCTTTTTGCTCGCATCTTGACGCAACTGCTGATGGATCTCGCTAAAGCGCTGCTTTAACTCACTCCGCCCATCACTATCGATCAAGGCCTGCTCAACGGCGGGGCCTAATATCTCTGGTCGCACATCATTTTGCAGAATTTCTGGCACCAGCGGCGCATCCGCCAATAAATTGGGCAACGAAATATACTCACTACTAACCAAGCGAGAGAGAATTCCATAGGTCAACGGTGCCATCCGGTAGGCCACCACCATAGGCTTCTTCAATAACAACGCCTCCAAAGTTGCAGTCCCCGACGCGATTAACACCGCATCGCACGCCGTTAATACTTCACGGGAACGTTTTAGAACCAACACAATGGGTAGATCACTGTATTGACGATCAATCAATTCGCTTAGATGATCATAGCGCTCTTGATTCGCCGCCGGCACGACAAATACCAGATCAGCGTGCCGTTTCAACAACCAACGTGCCGTATCTAAAAAAGGCTCAGCTAAATATTTAAGCTCGCCACCACGACTACCGGGCATCAGCGCCACTATCCGTTGACCATGGGGGAGTTTAAGATCGGAACGAGCGGCACTCTGATCAGGCTCAAGGGGAATCATATTGGCTAAAGGATGGCCGACAAATTCTACCAACATACCGTGACGTTGATAAAATTTTGCCTCAAAGGGGAACAGGGTCAGCATTAAATCGGTCGTTTTAAGTATCTTAAACACCCGCTTACTACGCCATGCCCAAACGGAAGGACTAACGTAATGCACAGTAGGAATACCGGCTTGGCGTAATTTACCTTCTAGATTTAAGGTAAAATCAGGGGAATCGATACCAATAAAGATATCCGGCGGTTGCTGGATAAAATGCTTTACTAGGGCTTTACGAATGCCAAGCAACTCTCTCAGTCGACCCAACACCTCAACCAGCCCCATGACCGACAAACGCTCCATAGGATGCAAACTGACACAGCCTTCAGCCTGCATCAATTCACCACCAATACCTTCAACCGTTATCTCGGGAAAACGATGATTAAGTTCAGCCAGAAGCTCGGCACCCAGAATATCACCGGATGCCTCACCGGCAACGATACCAATACGCAGGGTACTCATATCCTAACGAATGATGCCTCGAGTTGAAGCCTTGAGTGAATCGGACAGTAGCTTGATCTCAGGAGTATCAATGACTAGCCGTTCCAATTGTGAAATCGCCTCATCAAGTTTCAACCCCTGACGGTAGATGATTTTATAAGCACGCTTGACATTCTGAATCGCAGCGGGCGAGAAGCCGCGGCGTTTCAAACCTTCAGCATTGATACCATGGGGCTGAGCACTATTACCATTGGACATAACAAACGCCGGAATATCCTTAAGCACCACGCTCCCTGCACCACACATACTGTGCGACCCAATCAAACAAAACTGATGCACAGCAGTGAAGCCACCGAGAATAATATGATCACCGAGATGAACATGCCCTGCCAAGGCGCAGTTATTCGCTAGAATATTATGATCACCAACGATGCAGTCATGGGCAACATGCACGTTAGCCATAAAGAGGTTATGGCTGCCAATGATAGTAATACTGTTATCTTGAATCGTACCCCGGTGAACCGTGCAACCTTCTCGAAAGACATTATTGTCTCCGATTAACAGCTCGGTGGGTTCACCGTTATACTTTTTATCCTGACAGTCTTCGCCAATACTAGCAAACTGATAGATATGGTTATCAGAGCCGATTTTTGTCGGCCCCTTAATAACCACATGGGAATGAATTTTGGTCCCAGGACCGACCTCAACGTTAGGGCCGATAACAGTCCATGGTCCCACTTCAACATCATCAGCCAGACGGGAGGACGGGTCAATAATGGCCGTGGAGTGGATCAAATCTACACCTTTCTATCTGCGCAAAGAATGGTTGCTGAACTGGCTATTTCACCATCAACGGTAGCACGGACATCAAATTTCCAGATACCACGCTTTTCTGAAATAATCTTCGCTTCCAGCTGCAGCCTGTCTCCAGGTACAACGGGACGCTTGAAACGTACTTTATCAGAACCGACGAAATAGTATATTGAACCATCTTCCGGGGTTTTTTCCATGGTTTTAAAGCCCAGAATACCGGCAGCCTGCGCCATTGCCTCAATAATGAGAACGCCTGGCATCACCGGATGATCCGGAAAATGGCCGTTGAAAAAGTTCTCATTCACAGTGACATTTTTATAGGCAACGATTGACTCACCCGGGACCAACTCAACCACTCTGTCGACCAGAAGGAAGGGGTAGCGGTGAGGTAAATATTTGCGGATCTCTTTTACATCCATCATCATTCAGGCTGACCTTCAGTATGCTGCTTTACAAATTTCTCTAAACTTTTAACCCGACGAGATAGTTCGTCCAAATGACGAAATCTCACCGCATTTCGCTTCCATTGCTGATGCGGTTCCATCACTGTGCCTGATGAAAACGCTCCGGCTTCCAAGATCGACTTACTGACCATGGTCATCGCCGTAATGTGGGTACCATCGGCAATGCTTAGGTGCCCAGCGATACCGCAAGCCCCTGCGATAGTACAGTTTTTACCTATCCGAGTGCTGCCCGCGATAGCCGAACAAGCCGCTATCGCCGTATTATCACCAATATTAACGTTATGACCGACCTGAATCTGATTATCAAGAATCACACCATGCCCAATCACTGTGTCATCTAAAGCGCCTCGGTCGATCGTCGTATTAGCACCCACTTCAACACGATCGCCTAATCGAACACCGCCTAACTGATATATCTTAAGCCATTCACCCTGATTATTGGCAAAACCAAAACCATCCGCACCGATCACAGCACCACTATGAATAACACAGTTAGCACCTATTACAGTCTTATTGTACAGGGTTACATTCGCAGCAATACGAGTATTTTCACCGATCACACAATCGGGTCCAATAACACTATTCGCACCGACCTTCACTCCGGCACCAATAACAGAACGCGCATCAACCATTGTATGCGGACCTATGGCCACACGCTCGCCAATAACGGCAGAATCGCTGATCACCGCCAACGGGCTAATAACACTTTCAGCCTGCTGCTCGCAAAACAATGCCGTTGCACGAGCATAAGCGATATAAGGGTCTGCCACTACCAAGGCAATTGATGATACGTCATCCCGATGCTCAGGTCGCACTAATACAGCACCAGCCTGCGACACTGATAAGTGTTGCTGATAACGTCCGCTATGCAAAAAAGACAGCTGATGTTCAGTGGCCGACTCAAGCGTTCCGATACCATCGATCAGATGATTCGAAACAACCGTCTCTGCACCTAGCAGACCTGCCAGTTCAGACACGGTAAAGCGTGGCTTAGCCATAGATCACTTACTTCTTATTCAGTAATTCGACAACCCGAGGAGTAATATCGAGTTCTGGCTTCGCATAAATCGTGGCTTGTTTATTCACCACTAAATCATAACCTTCGCTTTTGATTAGATCACGAATAACGGCATCGAGCTTAGGGCGCATATCTTTCAAAAACCCCTCTTCACGGGCACGCTGCTTCTGCTGCAACACCTGACCTAAGCGCTGATATTCACCATAAGCTTTCTGAAATTGAACACGCTGCTGGTCTTGTACCTCTTTTGACTGAGTACCCGCACCTTTCTGAATAGCATCTTGAAGTTTCTTTGCCTGCCCTTCCAACTCTAACAACTGCTTTTGTTCACTGCTAAATTCAGTTTTCAATTTTTCACGAAACGTATCAGCGGCCTTACTGCTCAGCAACGCTTGCTGCACACTCAGGGTGGCTACTTTTTCAGCCATCGCATTGAAGCTCAGCACTACACCGAGAATAACTACCAGTGGTCGAAACATTTTTTTCTCCTTAGAACGTTTTGCCAAGTGCAAACTCAAAGAATTGCTCATCATCATCTTCTTCAGCATTCAATGCTTTCGCTAGAGCAATAGAGATCGGTCCAATCGGGGTTAACCAACTAAAACCGAAGCCGGTCGAATAACGTAAGTCTCCAAGATCAATACCGTTTTCACAGTTACTACTCACAACAGGGCAATCTGTTTGAAAGACGTTACCGGCGTCAACAAAGAATAACGTTCGCATGGAACTCGAATCTTTTATAAAAGGTACGGGGAAGATCAACTCGGCACTCAGATCAAGCGCCACATTACCGCCAAAGGGATCATCGTTAGAGTCTTCTGGCCCTAATGAGTTCGAGTCAAACCCTCTCACTGAGCTTAAACCGCCGCTATAATAGTTCTTAAAGAATGGATACTCATTGTCGCTAAGCTTACCCGCAAAGGCTACACGACCACGCAAAGAACCAATCAAACCCTCTTTATTTGCCGTTAACGGCATATAGATACGGCCTTTATACTGTTCTTTATGATAGGACAGGTCACTACCGGGAATACCAATCTCGATAGATGCACTCTGGGAATAACCATTCGTTGGGAAAACTTTCCGGTTTAGGTGATTATCACTCCACCCTAAACTCACATTAAAGATTTGGTACTCATCACCTTCGTTTTGAATAAACTCATAAACTTCCTGAGATGTTGTACCCGAAATGGTTTTAACCTTTACCCCCTCGTAGTTCAATCCGAAGTTCAAGCGCTGGTAATCATCCATGGGGTAACCAAAATTAACGCCGGCCCCAATAGTATCTGTGGAGTAGTTACTTATGTTTTCCTCTTCATAGTCCGTTTCACGAGAGTAAATATTATAACCACGGCTCACACCATCAACAGTGTAATAAGGTTCAACGTAACTAAATTTATATTCGGTCACGGTATCACTCTGAGTAATACCAAAGCCGACACTATTACCCGAACCTAAGAAGTTTTCCTGTTCAACACTCAGATTCAGAATACCACCACTGGTCTGGGAGAAACCCACACTGGCAGTAAAGTTACCGGTATTGTCTTCGATAACACTGTATTCCAAATCAACCAAATCATCAGTTCCCGGCACAGGTACTGTCTCAACATTGACATCTTTAAAATAACCGGTTTGATCAATTCGCTGCTTCGAACGCTCTATCGCAGCAGAAGAGACGAGTCCGCCTTCTAACTGAGACATAGAACGTCGAGCTACCGCATCTGCAGTTTTGGTATTACCTTTAATAGAAACGCGGCGCACATATGTCTGTTTACCCGGCGCAACAAAGAACTGTAAGTTAACGGTATTATCATCATTAACCTGCGGCACTGGGCTCACATTAGCAAAAAGATAACCTTTATCTCCTAGCTTACGAATCAACGCTTCCTGAGACTCTGTCATTTCACGACGAGAAAACGTTGTCCCCTCAACGACGGTGATCGCATCCAGTAATTCTTGTTTATCAACGACTAACTCACCGGCCACAGAAACACCTGCGACAGTAAACTTCTCGCCCTCCGTCACACTGACGGTGATATAAACGTGTTTTTTATCAGGTGACAGGGAGACCTGCGAGGAATCAATAGCAAAATTGATATATCCACGATCGAGATAGAATGAGCGCAAACGTTCTAGGTCACCAGATAATTTTTCCCGAGCGTATTTATCTGAGTCACTAAAAAAATCCCAGAAACCTGGGAGTTTTAGAGAGAAATCGTCTTTTAACTCTTCATCACTAAAGACCGTATTACCAACAATATTGACATGCTGAATGGTGGCTACTTTGCCCTCTTTAATATCAATATTCAGTGCTACTCGGTTTTCACTCAGCGGCTCAATTTCCGCTTGAATATCAGCACCATAACGCCCCTGGCCCGCATATAACCGCAGCAGATCCTGACGAATCTTATCCAATGTCGCACGCTTAAACACGTCACCTTCGCGCAGCCCATTTTGCTTCAGGCCGTCCAGTAGAACATCATCCTCTATGACTTTATTACCCTCAAGACGAATAAGGCTAATAGCTGGGCGTTCCTGCACATAAACCACCAGTACATTACCTTCACGAGCAATCCGGATATCATCAAAATAACCGGTACGAAATACTCGACGGGTCGCCTCAGCAATATCCCCTTGATCGACGCTTTGCCCTGAATCAATATCAAGGTTACGAAGCACCAAGCCTGGTTCAACTCGTTGCAACCCTTTCAGGCGCACGTCGTCGACAGTGAATGATTGTGCCACAGCGACCGATGTATAAAGGGCCAGGGAAAAAGAAGTCCGAATCTGATCTTCATGTACTGGTTCTTATATTAAAAGAGAAAATTTAAAGTCGCATTAGATCATTAAAAATAGCGACGCCCATAAGCGAAAACAAAACGGCCATACCTAGCCTTAAGCCAACCATCTGTACCTTCTCAGATACAGGTCGCCCCCGAAAAAACTCAACTGCATAATACAACAGATGACCGCCATCCAACATTGGAATTGGCAAGAGGTTAAGAATACCAAGACTAATACTCAAATATGCTAAAAAGCCAGCAAAAGCTTCAACGCCCGAAGCCGCTGAAGCCCCGGCCACTTTAGCAATGGTTATCGGCCCACTCAAGTTTTTTACCGATAAGATACCTTTGAGCATTTTCCAAATAGAATCAAGCGTTAGGCTAATCATCTGCCACGTTTTCGAAACCGCATGACTAATCGACTCAAACACACCATAACGAACCTGACGCAGCATCTCTGGAGGCCAGGCAACCGCCGCTACTCCAGCGCCTATATAGCCAACGACCCCACTCTCTTCAAGCTTATCTGCCGGGGTAATATTCAATGACAATGGCTGACCATTGCGCTCCACTGTCACATCCAGTGTTTGCCCCGGGTGCTGACGCACGATCGTCACTAACTGTAGCCATTCTGATACTGGCATATCATCTATTGCTGTCACTTTATCACCGGCCAGCAAACCGGCCTTACCCGCCGCCCCCTCTGGCACCACTTGACCAATCACCGCTGGATACACCGGACGAAACGGCTGAACACCCAAGGCCGACAACGGACTCTGCGTTTCAGGATCAAAATGCCAGCCCTTCAAGTCAAGTCGATATTCCCGCCGAGCACCATTGACACTTTGGCGCGCCTCTAATGGCACAATAGTTGATTCACCGATATAGGTTGCCAGTGCTAGATTCACATCATCCCAAGAACGGGTCTCGCGGCCAGCGACCGACATGATTTCAAACCCTACCTGCAGGCCTGCCTGCTCAGCCACACTCGCAGCAGTAACACCACCAATCACCGGCGCAACTTTTTCAACGCCCGAGACAAACATTGCCCAGTACACGAGTACCGCAAAAATCAGATTAACCACTGGCCCAGCCGCCACGATAGCAATACGCTGCAATACGGGTTTACGGTTAAATGTTTGATCTAACAGCTCGGGATCGACATCGCCTTCCCGCTCATCTAGCATCGAGACGTATCCGCCCAAGGGAATCATAGCAATAACATATTCAGTATCTAGCCGGTCACGCCAGCGTAGCAGCGGCTTACCAAAACCAACAGAAAATCGTAAAACTTTAACGCCACAACGCCGAGCCACCCAAAAGTGACCATACTCATGGATCGTTACCAGAATACCGAGGGTAACAATCAGCGCCAAGACAGTATTAAGAATATCCATCATTCCTCAAATCAACTTATCGACAACAGATGCAAACAGAGCACAAATACAGGAGCGGCCGCCGTAATACTATCAATCCGGTCTAAAATACCGCCATGCCCAGGTAATAAACGACTACTGTCTTTAATGCCTCGATGTCGCTTCAACATACTTTCAAACAGATCGCCCAAAACAGAAGCGACACCCGCTAACATCGCTATCAGCATCAGATAGACTCCTGTAAGCAGATCAAGTTCAAGATAGATAACAAAACAGAATGAGATAACCGCACATGATGCCAATCCGCCCCACAGACCTGCACGGGTTTTGCCCGGGCTTACGTTCGGTGCCAGCTTTGCTCGCCCCCACGTTTTACCCGCAAAATAAGCACCAATATCGGCACCCCAAACAAGCAAAAGCAACATCAGCAACAATACCACACCGTTAGACTGGTGCTGCAAATGAACTAACGCCATCCAGCTCGAGGTTAACACCAGCACGCCAATCAACGACCGCTGCCAAACCGATTGCCAGCCACTCGCAAGGGGGTAACGCACCACCCAAAAGACAGCGATCAGCCAAAAAAGAGCGGTTAGCCAAAGAAAATCAGCAAAATCAGCATTCGGTGAGTAATAGTTCAGTGCTGCAATTAACGCTGCAATCAGGGAGGTATATGCAAGTCGAGCGGTCGCGGGAATCAGACCGGACAGATTAGCCCATTCCCAAGCGCCAAGTAAGATAATACCGGCGACAAACAACTTAAAAACGTCAAAGCTGGAGAGAAAAAGCCCCGCCAAAACCACCGGAGCTAACAGGACTGCGGTCCAGATTCTCTCTTTAAGCATTCTCAGCCTCTATCTGTTCACTGGTTTTACCAAAGCGTCGCTCGCGATTAGCGTAGCTTTCAATCGCAGCACCCAGTGCAAATTTATCAAAATCAGGCCATAACAAATCACTAAAATAGTATTCGCTATAAGCCATCTGCCAAATTAAAAAGTTACTAATGCGCTGCTCACCCGCCGTCCGAATACACAGATCAGGAGCCGGCTGATCATTCAAACAGACCATCGAACCTAGCAGGTCGGCATCCAGTTGATCAGGGGTAAAATGTCCGTCAACGCACTCCTGAGCAAAGCGTTGTGCTGCCTGAACAATATCCCATCGACCGCCATAATTGGCCGCCACATTGATCATCAATCCGGTATTCGCGGCTGTTAACTGTTCAGCTTTATCAATTTTCTTTTGTAACGAGCGGCTAAAACGACTTTTATCACCGATAACCCGCATCCGAATATTATGCTTATGAAGCTTCTTAACTTCACGATCAAGCGCTAACGCGAACAGCTCCATCAACCCTTTAACTTCAAGAGGTGGTCGCTGCCAGTTTTCGCTACTAAAGGCAAACAGAGTCAATACTTCAACGCCCAGCTCCGCACAACCGCGCACAACACTGCGAACACTATCAACACCTGCCCGATGGCCGGCAAGACTTCCCTTACCATTCTTTTTTGCCCAGCGGTTATTGCCATCCATGATGATAGCAATATGACGAGGAACAGATCTGCCTGCAGGCAAGCTGAGTTGTAATTTTTCAGACATATCAGTTGCCGGCAGCCGCAGCCGCCGGCTATTCCCTATCAAATTTCCATCAAATCCGCTTCTTTATCCTGAAGCAACTTATCCACATCAGCGATAAATTTGTCCGTCAGCTTTTGAATCTGATCCTCACCACGACGGGCATCATCTTCAGTCACTTCCTTCTCCTTCAGAAGATCCTTAATATCGCCATTAGCATCGCGACGAATATTACGGATAGATACCCGACCATTTTCAGCTTCTGTGACGCGCTTGGCGAATATAACCTTTACGCGTTTCTTCAGTCAGCGCAGGCATAGGCACTCGAATAACAGCGCCAGCGGTAGATGGGTTCAAACCGAGATCAGACTTCATGATCGCCTTCTCAATATCTGGCACCAGATTCGACTCCCATGGGGAGATAGACAACGTCCGGCCATCCTCAACACTGATATTGGCTACTTGGCTTAATGGCACAGCAGAACCGTAATAACTAATATGTACGGTTTCCAAAATACTAGGATGTGCACGACCCGTACGAATCTTTCTCAGATTTGTTGCTAAAGCCTCTAAGCTTTTACCCATGCGTTCTTGGGCATCCTGAGCGATCTCATTCAGCATATATATCTCCTACCGTCGCATTATTATCAATGACGGTTCCTTCGTCGCTACCAACAATCAGGTTGGCAAGCGCACCTGGTTTATTCATATTGAAAACCCGAACCGGCATATCATGGTCCCGGGCCAAACAAATTGCAGTCAGATCCATAACACCCAACTGTTTATCCAGCGCCTCATCAAATGTCAGATGCATATAACGCTTGGCAGACGGGTCTTTCATTGGATCTGCGGTATACACACCATCAACTTTGGTGGCTTTAATCACAACATCCGCATCGATTTCAATGCCTCGTAAACAGGCGGCAGAATCTGTTGTGAAAAACGGGTTACCGGTTCCCGCAGAAAAAATAACAACGTCACCCTGAGCTAGGTAACGGACCGCATTACGGCGATCATAATCATCAACCACGCCGCGCATCGGTATCGCAGACATCACGCGGGTTGCTATATTACATCGTTCGAGGGCATCGCGCATCGCTAAGGCATTCATCACGGTCGCCAGCATCCCCATATGGTCACCGGTTACCCGGTCAAGACCCGCGGCACTCAAAGCAGCACCACGAAAAAGGTTGCCGCCGCCAATCACCATGCCTATCTGAACACCTATACCGACCAATTGGCCGATTTCAAGCGCCATGCGGTTCAGCACTTTGGGGTCAATCCCGAAATTGCCTTCGCCCATCAGGGCTTCGCCACTTAATTTAAGAAGTATACGTTTGTATTTGGAATGCTTATTTGAGGCAGGCATCGGTATCGTCTCCACCCAGACTGAGTTCGCACCAGTGTAACAAGAAAAAAACAGATTGCGCACCCAGAACGGGCACGCAATCTTCACAGGGTTAGATTAACCCTTCAGTTGCTCAGCAACTTCAGCAGCAAAGTCTTTATGCTCGACTTCGATACCTTCACCCACAGCGATGCGGGTGAAAGAAGCAACAGAAGCGCCAGCATCTTTAACCAACTGACCCACTTTCACATCTGGATTTTTAACGAACGGCTGTTCTACCAGGCTGTTTTCAGCCAGGAACTTGTTGATACGACCAACAACCATTTTTTCAGCGATTTCTGCAGGCTTACTAGCCATATCAGGCTGAGCCAGAATAATTTCTTTCTCTTTAGCCACAACATCAGCAGGCATGTCGTCTTTGCTAACGACCTGAGGATTAACCGCAGTAACATGCATCGCAACGTCTTTTGCCAACTCAGCATTACCGCCAGCCAAAGCAACAATCGCAGCTAGAGTACCGGTACCGTGAACATAGGCAGCAACGGTTTCGCCTTCTACAATCAGAACGCGACGAACACTGATGTTCTCGCCGATTTTCTGAACCAGCGCATCACGCACGTCAGTCAGCTCACCCGCCATCAATGCTGCGACATCAGTTTGCTTATCAGCAAACGCTTTTTCCAGCACTGTGTTAGCGAAAGTCGTGAAGTTTTCATCACGCGCAGCGAAGTCAGTTTCAGAGTTAATTTCAACGGCAACAGCATAGCTATTGTCATCAGCAACTTTAGCAACAACGATACCTTCAGCAGCTGTACGACCTGACTTTTTAGCCGCTTTCATGCCAGACGCTTTACGCAGATCTTCAATCGCCTTGTCTACATCGCCATCAGCAGCTGCCAGCGCTTTTTTACACTCCATCATGCCGAGACCGGTACGATCGCGCAGCTCTTTTACCTGCTTAGCGGAGAACTTTGCCATTTGGTTTTACCCCATCAACAATCTATTAATTCAAATTCAAAAAAGGGGAGCAACTCAGCTCCCCCTCCCGCGTGTCTGAATAGTCTATCCAAACCGCTTGACAGTCTGATTACTCAGCAGCAGCTTCGTCGTTGTTTGCAACTTCAACGAATTCGCTTTTCTCGCCAGCTTCAACTTCAGTACCTTCAGAACATGCATCAGCAACAGCTTTAACATAGATCTGAATAGCGCGCAGCGCATCGTCGTTACCTGGAATAACGTAATCAACGCCATCTGGGTTGCTGTTAGTATCAACGATACCAATAACCGGGATACCCAGCTTGTTTGCTTCGTTGATAGCGATACGTTCGTGATCAACGTCAACAACGAATAGTGCGTCCGGCAGGCCGCCCATATCCTTGATACCACCGATAGACAGTTCCAATTTTTCCATCTCACGCTGACGCATCAATGCTTCTTTCTTAGTCAGCTGAGCGAAAGTACCATCTTGGCTTTGTGATTCAAGATCACGGAAGCGGCGGATAGACTGACGGATAGTCTTGTAGTTGGTCAGCATACCACCCAACCAACGATGATTAACGTACGGCATGTTTGCGCGTGACGCTTCTTCTTTGATGGTCTTGCTGGCAGCACGTTTAGTACCCACGAACAAAATTTTGTTCTTGTTTACAGCCATGCCTTTAACAACATCCAGAGCACCGTTCAGTGCTGGCAGAGTGTGCTCCAGGTTGATGATATGGATCTTGTTACGAGCACCGAAAATGTATTTACCCATTTTCGGATTCCAGTAACGGGTCTGGTGACCGAAGTGAACACCTGCTTTAAGCAGGTCACGCATTGTAACTTTTGCCATTATATATACTTTCCTAAAAGTTTAGGGTTAGACGTCCATGCACCCCAACTCCCAACCGCAAGCGGCACCCAAGGAGATGTGTCGGTAACATGTGTGGATTTATGAAACCTGTGTGTTCTGATACAGATTTCGAGCGCGACTTTATAACATAAACAACAAACTTTTTGAAGCGCGATTTACAATCTATTTATCCCATCCTTTTGTTCTTAGCCGCTAAATTCGCTACAATCGCACCACGAACAACCGCCTTCATCGCTATATCCCACGCCCCAAAGGCTTACACATTTAAGGGTTTATATGAGCATCACTATCAAAACGCAGGAAGAGATCGAAAAAATGCGTGTCGCAGGCCGTCTGGCTGCAGAAGTTCTGGAAATGATCGAACCTTTCATTAAACCAGGCGTCACCACCAATGAGATCAATACGATTTGTCACGACTACATGGTCAATGAACAGGACGTTATTCCTGCCCCCCTCAACTACCATGGCTTTCCTAAATCAATCTGCACCTCGGTTAACTACGTTGTGTGCCACGGTATCCCCAACGATAAGCCACTGAAAAACGGTGATATTATCAACCTCGATATCACCGTTATCAAAGACGGTTATCATGGTGATACCAGCAAAATGTTTTATGTTGGCAACGTAGCCCCACACGCTCAACGCCTCTGCGAAGTCACTCTCGAATGTCTCTACAAAGGTATGGCATTGGTAAAACCGGGCGCCCGTCTAGGCGATATTGGTCATGTGATTCAAAAACATGCTGAAGCCAACCATTACTCGGTAGTGCGTGAATACTGCGGCCACGGTATCGGCATAGGTTTCCATGAAGATCCACAGGTGGTTCACTACGGTACACCCGGTACTGGCGTCGAATTACAAGAAGGAATGTGCTTCACCATCGAGCCAATGATCAATGCGGGCAAACGGCATGTTAAAACATTGAAACGTGATGGCTGGACAGTCGAAACCCTCGACAAACGTCTTTCCGCTCAATGGGAACATACCTTGCTGGTAACCGCCGATGGCTTTGAAGCATTAACGAAACGTAAAGACGAAACTTTCTAAATTTACCGCTGACGGAGTCATTCATGTCGCACACCGCTTTTGCCGCTGACGAGACGCTCTTTTCAGCCAGTGACTTTTCGGCCGCATTGGCGAAATCCACCTCACCGATTCCGGTCTTTAAAAAAGCCCTTAAGGCTGCTCAAGAGACCATGGACACCCGCTTTCGGGCGGGCGAAGACATTCGTAAGTTAATCTATGGCCGCGCCTGGCTGATTGATCAGATATTGCTACAAGCGTGGAATCTGTTTGATTGGCCAGACAATAAACATTTCTGTTTGATCGCCGTTGGCGGCTATGGTCGGGGTGAACTTCATCCCCGTTCTGACGTTGATATACTTATCCTGCTGGATAACATCACCGATGCTGAAGTTCAGGATAGCATCAGCCGCTTTCTTACCCTCCTATGGGATATCAATCTCGATGTTGGCTCCAGTGTCCGCACCGTTGATGAGTGTTACGACGAGGCTCAGAACGATATCACCATCGCCACTAATCTAATCGAGTCACGCCCTCTGGTGGGCAATGCAGACTTACATATCCAGATGTATCTGCGAGTCACCTCGGAAGGCGCCTGGACCGATAAAGAGTTTTTCCTCGCGAAGGTCAACGAGCAAAACAGCCGACACGACAAAACCAATGACACCGAATATAACCTAGAGCCCAATCTAAAAAACTCCCCCGGAGGGCTGCGGGACATGCAGACCATTGGCTGGGTTGCAAAGCGTCATTTTGGTGCCACCTATATTCGCGACTTAGTGGATCATGGATTTCTAACTGAACTCGAACTAGACACCCTCAACAAGGGGGAACTCTACCTTTGGACGGTTCGTTATGCGATGCATATGCTCTGTCAGCGCCGGGAAGATCGCTTACTGTTCGATCACCAGCGCAGCCTGGCAGAACTCTTCGGCTACACCGATCAAAATGGTGCCTTAGCCGTTGAACAGTTCATGAATAAGTATTATCTCGTTGCGAAAGCAATGTCTGAATTCAATGGCATGCTGCTACAGTATTTTGATGAAGTCATTTTACGTCACGAAGAAGAGCAGGTCATCGAACCGCTCAACAATCGCTTCAATCTGCACAACGGCTTTATACGGGTAGCTTATGAGAGCGTTTTCGAACACCACCCGTTTGCTATGCTAGAGATGTTTGTCCTGCTGGCACAGCATCCTGAAGTCAAAGGCGTTCGCGCCTCAACCATTCGCCTCATCAGAAACAATCGTCACCGAATTGATGATGAGTTTCGTAACGACATTCGTAATACGTCGTTGTTTATGGAACTACTGAGACAAGATAAGGGTGTTTCGACCGAACTTAAGCGAATGAACCGCTTCGGTATCCTTGGCCTCTATCTGCCAGAGTTTGGCAAGATTATCGGCCAGATGCAGCACGATCTATTTCATATTTACACTGTTGACGCTCATACACTTAAAGTTATTCAAAAAATTCGTAAATTCCGCCATCTCAATCAGCGGGAGAAGTTCCCCATTGCCTACCGCATTATCAATCAGTTGCCCAAACTTGAGTTGATCTATATTGCTGGACTCTACCATGATATTGCCAAAGGCCGTGGTGGCGACCACTCCGAGCTCGGCGCTGAAGATGCTATCGCTTTTTGCCTACGCCATCACTTGGGCAAATGGGATACACACTTAGTACAATGGTTGGTACGTAACCACCTGCTGATGTCGATGACGGCGCAACGCAAAGATATATCAGACCCCGATGTCATTCTTCATTTTGCTAAACAGGTGAGGGATATCGTCCATCTGGATTATCTCTATATTCTCACCGTCGCTGATATCAATGCCACCAACCATAGTTTATGGAATAGCTGGCGGGCCACTCTAATGCGCCAGCTCTATACCGAAACCAAACGCGCCCTACGTCGCGGCTTAGAGAACCCGGTTAACAAAGACGACCGGGTCGAGCAGATTCAGAATGAATCACTGGCGATCATGCAGCGCAAAGGCTACGAAGAAGACGATGTCCTACAGTTTTGGAAACTCCTCGGCGATGATTACTTTCTGCGCGAGCAACCCCAACATATCGCTTGGCAAACCCAAGCGGTGCTCGAACACGGTGATTCTGACCAACCACTGGTAATGATCCGCAAAACATCATACCGGGCGTTCGAAGGGGCTACCGAGATATTTATCTACATGCCAGATCTGCCTAGTCTGTTTGCCGCTGCCGCTTCTGCGCTTGATCAGCTCAAGCTCAACATCCAAGATGCGCGCATCATGGTGGCAGATAATAATCAGGCCCTGAACACCTATACCGTACTGACAGAAGACAATGAACCGCTGCCAGATGACGATGCGTTCTTAGAGCAGATTCGCCATCATCTTGTGGAAGAGCTCGATGACCCCGACGATTACCCGGCAATTATCCAACGACGCATTCCGCGTCAGATGAAGCTATTCGCCTACCCAACTCAGGTCAACATGAGCACTGATCCCACCACCCAGCTAACAACCCTGGAGATCATTTCACCCGACCGCCCAGGCCTACTGGCGCGCCTCGGGGGGATCTTTGTTAATTTTGATATTTCAGTCCGTAAAGCAAAAATTGCCAGCATTGGCGAACGGGTAGAGGATTTCTTCTTTATTACCGACAATCAGGGCCAGCCCATCAGCGATCCAGATATCTGCATCCGACTGCAGCAGGCCATTTGCCAACAACTCGACGAATACAGCTAGCCGTAAAAGCACACGCCCTACTCGCCTAGCGATAGGGCGTGGTCGCTAACCTAAGGAATACCCATGGACAAACAAACACAGACCGAACTCGAAGCGGCCGCCTTTCGCCGCTTAGTACAACACCTCGATGATCGCAAAGATGTGCAAAATATCGACCTCATGATTCTCGCGGGCTTTTGCCGCAACTGTTTATCAAAATGGTACAAAGCCGCCGCCGATGAACAAGGTGTAGAGCTCAGCTATGAAGCCGCCTGTGAACAGGTTTACGGCATGCCCTATGCCGACTGGAAAGCCAAACATCAACAAAAGGCTACCCCAGAGCAACTCGCCGCCTATCAAGCTAGCCAAAAACCAGCTTAAAGCTGTCTATTAATACAAACGTAGACATCAAAATAAACGCAGCCTCTTCACAGGAGCTGCGTTTTTTTAAATTTCACTCAATTATTCGTGTTAATTATTGTTTTCCCAAGCCTGCTGTACCTGACTCAAGTCAACTTCAAGAATCGTCGCATAAACATCGGTTTGTACCGGGTAACTTTTTACCACCCGCGCGCCATGAATAATCCCAGCGACCGCCCCCTGAAACGAATTATTCTGTAAAATCATATCCTTAACGGAAGTTGTGCCAGCTAAGTACTGACCATGCACCAGCGCCGTTAATTCACGATAAGCATCCAATTTTGACGCCTTCATCGCTTGCAATACTTTATGCTGCTGACTTTGGCCAGTCTGTAAACTGATCGGAGCATAACCGGTGACTTGCACCCAATTTGGTTCGAGTGGCGTATTATCGACCCGTGGCGGCAGATCAGGTAAAGCAGACACAATATCCTTGGTAGACTCAACAAAGGTTTCGCAACCAGACAAAGACACTAGCAACAACGCTGCCAAACAAACCTGAGACAGCTTCTTAAATCCAGCAGTCAACATCATCAATTACTCTCCGAGACCCGTTGCCGAGTCCCATTTTCGATTATCATCCCCTCATCCATCGCCTTAATGGGGTCATAGCCCGGCAGTGCCCCTTCTAATCGAGCCACGGGAATATTCGTTTGCGCAGATGCCAAAATTTGTCGCGTCGTGGTGTCCAACACCCGAGCATTAATAATAATGCCATCTTGATGCTGGCTATAGGTGCCGGTCAGAACAAAATGGATACGAAAACGATTACGAATGCTCGACAGGTTCGCCGTCGATAACGGATCTTTTGCGGTGGTATTTAAACTTACTGCTCGAAAATCCACGAGATTGTAGCCATGCTGCTGCAATTGGAAGATGAAGTTCTCACTGAGTCGTTCACCGGTAGGCGTACCAGATGTTTTGCTCCCTAACTGAACAAAAGGCAAGATCGCAATCGGTAATCGCTTCACCCGATTTTCCATCAATCCGACATTCAGCTGCACCGCCATCTGAGCCACCGCTTCACTTAACGGATCAACACCAGAAGACTCCCCTCTCACCAACCCCGTCTCATACTGGCTTAACGCCTGTTGAGCCTCAAGATTTGCCGCATCGGCTTCACGTATCTGTTCCAACGCTTGTGGATCAACATGTTGCACAGTCACAGGAACCGGCTGATTCAGCGCACACCCCGCCAACAAGACTGGACAAAGTAGTAAAGAATATCTCATCAACAGCGACACTCAGAATTAAAGATCCGTTTAAACTAACATAAATCAGACACTTAAACAGTCCCTGCCGTATTGCAACCAACCAATAATTTGCATACCTTAGTGTATTATCGGTCAGCCAAAAAGTATGTTTAGCCCTATGATACGTATCGCCGCCGTTTTACTGCTTAGCTTTCTCAGTCTGTCACTACATGCCGTAACCATGGAAGCAGAAGGACGTGCCTTAATCTTCAATAAGGATATCGATTCCGCCCGCCAAGCCGCCATCAAAAACGCCACTCAACAGGCATCTTTGCAGGCAAGTGCGATTGTCAGCAGCACCCAAAGTATCGATCAGGGTGTACTGAGCATCGACAACATGCAAGTCAGCACTCTCGGTATGGTCAGTAACATCGAAGTATTAGATGAGAAAATACAGGGCCGGATGCTTTGGGTTAAGGTGCGAGCCGATGTCGATTTTGAGGCAGGCTGCCCTGCCGGAGTTTCCGGTCATGGTTATCAAAAATCGGTGGCTGTTACCGCGTTCCCGCTACTTTATCCACAACAGGCCAATTTAGGTGATCTGAGCAACATTCAAACAGAGCTGAGCCATATTCTTAGCAATCAGATTAACCAAACCAGCAATCTAAAAGCACTCAATGCGGGTATGTTGAATGTCCATCAAAATGTCAGCAACGCCCCGACTCGACAACTTAGTGCCGGCGCACTCACCACCGTTCTAGGCTATACCCGACAACTCGATGTGCAATACATTGTTTCCGGCGTTATCCGGGATATGACCATGTACGACTCGTCAGTGACCGACCCAAACCGCAACATCCTGATCGATTTCTATAACCGTATGGATTATCGCAGCAAGCGCCACCTCCGTACTCTCGCACTGGATCTCTATATCCACGATGGTTTTTCCGGGGCGCTACTCTTTAGTAAGCAATATACCACTGCAGGGCGTTGGAACTTAGAGCCCGAAGCACGCCCTCGCTTTGCTAGCGCTGAATTTTGGCGACAAGACTACGGCAAACAAACCCGCAGTCTGATTGATCAAGTAGCCAACGACCTAAACGATGAACTACGCTGTTTACCCTTCTCTGCCCGTATCACCCGTAGTGAAAACAACCTGCTTTGGTTTAATGCCGGCGCCCTATCTGGCATTAAGGTAGGGGACAAACTGACGGTGTATCGTAAATCGAATTTCTTTACTGACAATATGCGCAGCCATGTTCAACTCACGAATACCCGTAAAACCATGACGGTTACCGAAGTCCAACCGATGTTCGCCATCGGTCGGCTGGCTCAAGACGGCACCATCTACAATATTCAACCGGATGATGTTGTTATTTCTTGGTGATTAGCTTGGTAAGAATCACAGAACGGAGCCTTTAACGCCTGTTCGTAGCTAAATGGGCAATTTCGTTTTCTTGTTAGAAGAAGCAAATAAAATCAATGGCCGAGGGGTATTAACCCTCAGCCACACACTCTAAATGACAGGGCTAACACTTATTCATCGATTAGCGGTGTAGCTCTCCGGCCCTTTCAGGCTGATATAATATATCTTCAATGCTTACCTTAAAAGAACCGCCACCAGGTTTTGGCCATTCAATTTCATCGCCCTGAGCAAGTCCCAGTAACGCACTACCCACCGGGGCCAAAATAGACAGCGTTGTACCACTCGAATCAACATCTCTCGGGTACACCAAGGTTAATTCAAACGCCTCTTGAGTTGATTCAATAACAAACTTTACCTTTGAGTTCATCGTCACAATAGTCGGCGGCATGAGTTCAGGAGCGACCACATTCGCCCGCGCTAGCTCCGTTTCAAGCTCCGCGGCCCCGGCAAAACTCCCTTTAGGTAAAGAATCCATCAGATCGTATAAACGATCGACATCAGAAGAAGATATTGTTATTTCAGGTCTTACATTCATAACTGTTCTCAATACATTGATAAACATCGTTGCACTAAAAAATTGGCCTAGAACTTCGCAACTAAACGAAGTAGCCAATAATTATTTAATCCGGATTTTCTGTTTAAGACTTAGATATTCGCGCTGCTTAGCTACCGATACAGCAGTAACTACAGAAAGGTATCTATTTGATAGAAAAAGAATATTTTGCAGCACTCCATAACTTTACCTGTGGATTTTTTATTAAAACAACCGTTAAAGTAACCGCTTTTTCAGCCGTTGCGAGCGCTGCCGACTGATATTCATATATTTTTGATATTAGTCTGTTTTAAACTTAATTCAAGCAATAAAATTCAGCCTAAACATAGACTCTCCTCACACCTAAAAAAACCGCCAAAAGGCGGTTTTAACGAAGCAGTTTCAAACACGGAAAACGACGTTACTATTTCTGCGTCCCACGGATATTAACTTCAACCCGTCGATTCATCGCGCGCCCAGCAACCGTATCGTTACTCGCAACCGGGTAGCGCTCGCCATAACCTCGGGACTGTAAACGCAATGCCGGTACCCCGCCACTGGACAAGTATTGAGCCACACTGGCTGCACGTCGCTCTGATAAAGTCTGATTGGTTTCAAATGAGCCTGTGCTATCAGTAAAGCCATCAACATTCACGATGGTGTTATCAAACTTGAGTAACACTTTAATCACTGAGTTCAACGTGGGATAGAAGCCTTGATCGATATTGTAAGCACCGGTCGGGAAAGTCACATTACCGGGCATAATCAGCCGAATTGAATCACCAATCCGTTCTACTCGAACACCGGTGCCTTCTAATTCTTGGCGCAGCAACATCTCTTGCTGATCCATGTAATAACCAATACCGCCACCCACAGCACCACCTATCAACGCCCCCGCAATAGTGCCTTCAGTACGTTTACCTTTGCCAGCTACCGCATTGCCTAGCACCGCGCCCGCAACCGCACCAATACCAGCACCCGCAGTTGCATTACTGGTTTTAGCTTGCTGAGTATAAGGGTCCAATGTTTGACAGCCAGCCAACCCGATCGCAGCCGCTAAAATTACAATTTTTTTCATTATCACTCCTTTGGGTATCAGTGAAACAGATCAGCCGGTTTCAGATATGCCTGAGTACTGATAAGATTCTTAAATATCATAACCTTTTACACGGCCATTTTAAGCTGGGCGTTTTAGGTCGATCTTAGTCGTTATATTGCCAACTAAGTTCCCCTTTAGCCAATATCGTTAGTAAATTAGCGTTTTTTAACCCGAATATCACCTGAGTGGTGCATTTTTACCGATATAGATCTGGTTTCAAGTTACAACAACTTATAGAATCGGTATTAACACATAAGTAAGACCTTTGTATTTCGGTCGTATCATTAAGTCCCGAGGATTATCACTTGTCTCAACTACCAGTCATTGTGGGGTTCGGCGGCATTAGCCCAGCCGGACGAAGTTCCTTTCACCATGGCTATCGCCGCCTGTTGCTCGACAAGCTCAATGATACAGACCGCAACGAGACGCTGCTCGATCTTGCAACCTTAATGGGTTTAGCAAGTTACAAAGACAACGGTTATATCGATCAAAACGGCAACCCAACACCGGTTGATGAGCTAATAGCCATTATCCAACCTCAGGTGTGTAATAGCACCCTGATTCGCCGTATCGAGAAAGAGTGTTTCGATGTTCACAGCGTAACCTTCAATAAACCGGCGACCCTCAACACCGACGGCGCTATCCGTTTCACTCTCCGTACCCGCCAGATGCCCAAAAACATTCCCGCAAACTGGAGTGTCAAAGCCCTCTCAGCCAGCCAGATGGAAGTGACGGTTCAGGGTGATCTGGACGTGATCTTTCCCGACTTTAAAGAAGCGCTCGTCCAGTCAGCCGGACAACTGCCCAACGGTTTTCAACCAGGCAAACTATATCAATCCCGCAACCACCCTCGCAATATACAGATGACCATCTTCGGTGCCTCTGATGCATTGCAATCGGTCGGTATTCCATGGGACAAAATTGCAGCAAGTGTACGCCCCGATCAGATCGGTGTTTATGCTAGCAATTCCATTGGTCAGTTGGATGATTTAGGCTTTGGCGGGCTAACAAAATACCCGTCAATCGGCAAACGCACCACGTCAAAACAGATGCCACTGGGTTACGCCCAGATGCCTGCCGACTTCATCAATGCCTATATTCTTGGGAGTGTTGGCGTGACTGGCGGCTCATTGGGCGCCTGTGCCACTTTCCTCTATAACTTGCGTAACGCAGTCAATGATATTCGCGCTGGACGCCGTAAGGTTGTGTTAGTCGGTGGCAGTGATGCGCCCGTCATTCAAGAAGTCATCGAAGGCTTTCGCTCAATGGGCGCACTAGCAGAAGACAAAGACCTGCTGGCTCTCGATAACCTGACAGCACTAAGTGCCGATGATTACCGTAAAGCCTGTCGCCCCTTTGGTAACAACTGCGGCTTTACCATTGCAGAATCATCTCAGTTCACTCTATTGATGAGTGATGACTTGGCCCTTGAACTTGGTGCAGATATCTATGGCGCAGTGCCTGAAGTCTTTGCCAACGCCGATGGTCATAAAAAATCAATTTCCGCTCCCGGCATCGGCAATTACATTACGCTAGGTAAATCCGCCGCATTAGTTGGCAGAATGCTCGGCGAAGAATCACTCCAGCAACGCAGCTTTGTCCAAGCTCATGGCACCAGCACCCCGCAAAACCGGGTGACTGAATCCCACGTTATCAATGAAACCGCTAAAGCTTTTGGCATTCAAAACTGGACCGTTGCCGCCCTAAAATGTTTTATCGGGCATTCACAAGGCACTGCCGGCGGCGATCAGTTAAACCTGTCTCTAGGTATCTGGAAACATGGTTATATCCCAGGCATCCTTACCACCCCTGAGTTCGCAACCGACATTCACGCCAGCAATCTGCACCTAAGCAACCAGCATATCGAGGTCGGCCCACAAGGGATGGATTCGGTCATTCTTAACTCCAAAGGATTTGGCGGCAACAATGCTAGCGCCGTGGTCTTAGCGCCTCACATTACCCGACAGATGCTCCTGAAACGTCATGGACAAGCGGCAATCGATCGCTATCAGGATAAACTCGTAGCGACCCAAGCCACAGCATCTCAGTATGATCAAGACAGCATCAAAGGCCTAACCCGTCCGATCTATCTATATGATAACAATGTGCTTGCCGGTGACGATCTTGAAATTAATAGTCAAGAGATCAAACTGCCAGGCTATGCCCAACCGGTCAGTCTGGATATTGAAAATCCATTTAAAGATATGAGCTAAACGGGCACTGCTTTTATCATGCAGCCTTGAGCGATTTAACCTAAGATTGATAGGAAATTACATGTTCAGAGTTATCACAGCATCACTTGTAACCTTGGCGCTGACGGGCTGCATGGACAGCATCACTAAGCCCTCTGAACCGGTCGATACCAGCTATTACACCATCGACTTGAAACATTACACCTACTGTCGTGGAAGCACCCCCACCTGTCATAAACTCAGCATGATCGCTAGTGGTGCGCTGCACCTCAAACCGATTGAAGATATTTATGACGCCAAAATCACTGGCCCCAACTATCGCAGTAGCTTATTACGCATGATGCTTAATCCAGAAGGCCCTTATCCGGTGAAAAAGATGAGCACTAACGGACGTTATTACCGTCTGCCTGTGAATCAACACACGGATACGGTGTGGCAAGCCTTTGAGAATATGAAAAGCTCTCTTTATAACGACAACGTTTTAACCAACTGAGCCGTCGTTACGTCAATAACCTCCTGCAACGGTTGCTGCCTAATCAGCGCAACCGTTTCTGCCACCATAGCGACCCGCTCCGGATAATTCACTTGTCCCTGATAACCACACAGCGGCATATCAGGACTATCAGTTTCCAATACAAAGCTATCTAATGGCAATGTAGCTACCAATCGACGTAATTTTACGGCACGAGGGTAAGTAACGGCGCCGCCAATCCCCAGCTTAAAACCCAGCTTCAAGTACTCTCTCGCTTGCTGCTCACTGCCTGCAAAGGCATGCACTAAACCGGCCCGCGATAGCTTTAATTGCCGTAACTGCTTCAGTAATGGATCATGGGCTTTACGTACATGCAACAAAACCGGCTTATCAAACCGTTTTGCGAGTTTTAGCTGAGGCACCAGCACCGCTAACTGAGCCGTCAAATCAGCAGCGGGAATAAACAGATCTAAACCTATTTCACCGACGGCCACTATCGCTGGGCAGTGCTGTAACATTGCCTCTAACTTGGTAAGACCCTCTGTAGAATCATTCTGTAAAAAACAGGGATGTAATCCTAAGGCCGGATAAAGGCCCGGATGCTCAGCACAGAGATTCAGCACGCCTTCCCAGTTATCCACCGTCACACCAGGCACAATAAAACAATCTACGCCCGCAATATGAGCGCGCGCCAATACTGCGGTAATATCCGCAGACAGTTCAGGAAAATCTAAATGACAATGAGAATCGATGAGGTTCATAACGGAAAGTATACGGTAGATAGTGACGATAACGTACCGTCAACGACTCGAGCCGCGAAAATAGCAACGCGCCCAGAAGGCGCGTTTTGTCTTAGTGCTCTCGGGTAGCCCGGAACTGCAGATCAGGCCAACGCTCTTCGGTTAAACTCAGATTAACCCGCGTTGGAGCCAGATAGGTCAACAATCCGCCACCATCCAAGGCTAGGTTATCGCCACCTTTACGACGGAACTCTTCCAGTTTACGTTCATCATCACACTCAACCCAACGAGCTGTCGCAATGGTGACCGGTTCATACATACATTCCACTTTGTACTCATCTTTAAGGCGATAAACAACCACCTCAAACTGCAACTGACCCACCGCGCCTAAAATCAGATCATTTTTATTGATCGGCTGGAATAGCTGTACCGCCCCCTCTTCCGATAGCTGCTGCAAGCCTTTCTGCAACTGCTTCATTTTCAGTGGATCTTTCGGCCGTACCCGACGAAACATCTCCGGCGCAAAGTGAGGAATACCGGTAAATTTAAGGTCTTCTCCTTCGGTAAAGGTATCTCCGATTTGAATCGTACCGTGGTTATGCAAGCCAATAATATCGCCGGACCAGGCTTCCTCGACATTCGAGCGATCGCCCGCCAAAAAGGTCACCGCATCGGCAATCTTGACATCTTTCTTAATCCGCACATGGCGCATTTTCATGCCACGGGTATAACTGCCAGAGCATACCCGCATAAAGGCAATACGATCGCGGTGTTTAGGGTCCATATTGGCTTGAATCTTAAACACAAAACCGGAAAAAGCAGCTTCATCCGGTGCCACTGGACGGGTAATGGTTTCTCGAGCGATCGGCGAAGGTGCTAACTCGACAAAACCGTCGAGCATTTCACGCACACCGAAGTTCGATAACGCCGTGCCGAAATAAACCGGCGTCTGACGGCCGGCTAGATACTCATCCTGATCATATTCATGACTCGCACCGCGTACTAGATCGACCTCATCAACAAAGTCTTCGTACAGAGCGCCCAGCAGCTGCTTCGCTTCATCAGTCGCCAACCCTTTAACTTGGATATCATCAGGGATAACACTGCCCTGACCGGGGGTAAAGACATGAATAGTATCGGTGTATAAGTTATACACACCGCGAAAATCTTTACCCATGCTAATCGGCCACGTAATTGGCGCCGCCGCAATCTTCAGCACTTCTTCGATCTCATCCAATAGATCAATAGGATCACGGATATCCCGGTCCATTTTGTTGACAAAGGAAAGTATCGGCGTATCCCGTAAACGACACACTTCCATCAGTTTGATCGTGCGATCTTCGACACCCTTAGCGCCATCAACCACCATCAACGCCGAGTCAACAGCCGTCAGGGTGCGGTAGGTATCTTCCGAGAAATCTTCGTGCCCAGGAGTGTCTAGCAGGTTAACAATACGACCATTATGGGGGAACTGCATCACCGATGAGGTAACCGAGATACCCCGTTCCTGCTCCATGCTCATCCAGTCGGATGTGGCATGACGGTCAGACTTCTTACCTTTTACGGTACCAGCCTTCTGAATCAAGTTTCCGAATAACAACAATTTTTCGGTAATCGTGGTTTTACCCGCATCCGGGTGGGAGATGATAGCGAAAGTACGACGCGTCGTGACTTTCTTAGAGATACTAGACATAGAGATCCGGTTATTGTGGCAACAGCCCTGCAAAAGACACCGCAGCGACTTAAAAATAGAATGGCCGCTATTTTCGCCGATCTACCTTAAATCCACAACTGAAAGCGAGCAACCCGGTCGAGATTACTAAGAATATAATCGTTCGTCACTCGCGAGTGAGTCAATGAGGCAATACAACAGTCTGGAAAAGCTGATCAGGCCATCTACATAGGCTCGATGAGTCAACGCAGACTAAAGATTCCTTGGCATCAAGGCGTGTGGTGCATTTAGCTCTACTGAAAGCTAACATCTTAGTCTGAAAACTTCCAAGGCTTGTCTTTAGGCACATACAAACTCGCTTTATTAACACAACGCTGGCTAATATCAGAGGCTTCAGAAAACAGGATATCACGTCCCTCGGCTACTTTTCGGCTATAGAGTGGCGTTATCCAACCGTAAAAAACCGCGTCACAACGTTGTGTTGTTTGTATTTCGGCAATATCTTCTTCATACCAATTACAGGGAAAATCTGCCACGGTCCTCAAAGTATCTTTTTGGGACAGTACATCGTAGGGGATTGTATTTTTTTCCAACAACGGATGGCTTCGTACTCTGGCGACATTTCCAACAGAAACATAGGTGTAGACCGCATCAAGAGTATCCCAGCGTGTTTTCTGATAAGGAGTATAGGTGGTTTCACCACGCTGCCGGGCATCTGCGGGGAGCATCTCACCCGTCTCTTCATAATAGCGAGTATCGGCCGTTGCCGTGACAACCTGATGACCAATTTTATCCGGCTGCTCATCAATTAACCGAGTCACATAATGATCGTAGGTAATCACATACGCGGGCACTTCACCCTCACTGCAATGAAGAGCCCCCGAATCTTCAGCATAACTGGCTGAAGCAGCGCCTAATAAGATCAACGGCAGTAGTAGTGCAAAGACCCTGTTTCGTTCCATCATCAAATCCGTTCGATAGCAAAAAAGTTATTCGATCACTTTGTAACCCGTAAAGCAGTCCAGTGCAACCAAGGGAACCATGACTGCACTCGAGTTGACGATTTTATCACTATAATCAAAACCATGCCCTTACTTGGGGCTCTATCGGTAATCGGTCAGAAAATAAAGCTGTTCTCGCCCTCTAAGACTGAAAACAGTGCGACAATCTGCCACATCCATGACCTACACCTCTTGGTTATAATTCGGCTTTCTGCCAAGCTAACGATATGAACTACACCAGCAATACCCGCCACCAGCTACTGCAGCTGAGTTATATTCGTACGATCACCATTTTTGGTCAGAGCGGCCTATTGCTGTACCTATTTTTTGGACTGCATGTCCATCTGAATTTTTGGTTGGTTGCCTTTGCACTACTGGCAATGGCCTTGCTCAATATGCTGTCATTGCTGCGGCTACGCTCTCCTTTACCGCTGACACAACTTGAGTTTTTCTTTCAACTCATTGCCGATATTGCCTTCTATGTTTGCTTGTTATATCAAATTGGCGGGGTAGGCAATCCGTTCTCAGCATTGCTATTAATCCCTCTAATTATCAGCGCGACGTCCTTACCAAGACAGTACACCTGGCTGACCGCTCTCTTGGTAACCCTAAGCTATACCCTGTTGATGCGTTTTTTTATCCCTATCACCCTGCCAGATACCGGTCACCAGCATCAAGCCGCAGCCTTATTAAACCTTCACCTTGCGGGCATGTGGTTGAACTTTATATTGACGGCCATTTTGATCACCTGGTTTGTGGTTAATATCCGCGAAAATTTATATCGACAAGAACACAAGCTAAAACAAGCGAGAGAATCCAACCTGCGCAATCAGCAACTATTGTCATTGGCGACGATGGCCGCGGGCACCGCCCATGAGATGGGCACTCCATTAGCCACCATGCGGGTGCTCTTACACGAACTCAAGCTTGATCACAGCGATGATGCCGAGCTGCTCGAGGACATCGATATTCTGCAAGCACAGGTAGAAAACTGCTCCGGCCACCTCAAACAGCTCGCTGAATCGGTGCAGCAAGAGCAAAAAGAATCTCGAGCACTGCCCGCGACACAATTTTTCAACGAAATAATGGAACGCTGGCAACTGATGCGCCCCACTGCCAAATTTAACCCACCTAAGATCAACTTCACCGGTGAGCCGACCGTTATTAGCTCTATCCCTTTACAACAAGCGTTTATCAATTTGTTGAATAATGCCGCCGATGCTTCCGCCGAACCGCTACAAATTGAAGTTTCATCCGATGCCCAACAGATACTCTTTACTATTCTGGATAAAGGGCCGGGGATTCCGTTAGAGCAAGCAGAATCCCTCGGCAGCCCTTTTATCACCACTAAGGGCAAAGGACTGGGGATTGGTTTATTCTTAACCGCTAATGCCCTAGACAGCTATGGAGGCAAGGTTTGTCTATTCAATCACCCTCAGGGTGGCACACTGACTGAAGTTAAACTCCCAGTGATAAAAGAGAGCCCGCAGCATGGACACTAACGCAGCCACACGACGTTTCCTCATCGTGGATGATGATGACACCTTCTCACGCGTACTGAGCCGAGCGATTAAGCGCCGAGGTTATGACACTGCAATTGCTAGTTCAGCGGAGCAAGCACTGGAGATGCTGGCAACATTCAAACCCGATCTTGCCACCTTAGATTTAAAAATGGGTGGCGCTTCTGGGATTACCTTGATTCCCCAGCTCAAGGCCGTTAACCCCGAGATTCGAATTCTAATTCTAACCGGCTATGCCAGTATATCTACGGCTGTTGAGGCCATTAAACTGGGTGCCACTGACTATCTAGCAAAACCCGCGGATACCGATCAGATTCTAGCTAAACTCAAAGGCAGCGCCCCTGATCCCGATGTCGAAATAGCCGATAAACCGATGTCGGTTGGCCGCTTAGAATGGGAACATATTCAAAAGGTACTGACCGAGCATGAGGGCAATATCTCTGCCACCGCCCGGGCCTTGGGAATGCACCGGCGCACCCTACAACGTAAGCTGCAAAAACGCCCGGTGAGAGAGGAGCACTGACCAGATGACTACTGATCGTCGATATATTTTTTCGCGTCAAAGGTGCGAATCCAATCAGGATAGAATACCATCATACCGGTCATAATAATGCCGTTGAGCAAGCCCTCGGGGAACGCAATGAGCGGCAATATCTGGATATATTCACTATAGATTTTTTCGCCAGTGTAGATATCACCAATCCAAAGCAGAAATCCCATACTCAGTCCGCCCGCTAGCGTTGCCGCACCGGCTCCTAAGAATGCACAAAGAAATAGATAAACAAAGAAGTTTGGCGGCAGTCGTGCTTCCACCTGCCGAAGAATGAAATAACTCAGTAAGACCGGAATCACAATGGTGCAGAGGCCATTAACGGCAAAACCATTCCAGCTTTCTTGCCCAATCAACGTAGTACCTAACAATGCCATACTGGCAGACAAAATCGCCAAATTCCAACCAAACATCAGCGTTAACACGGTAACACCTAGAAAATGAATCCCTAGTCCGGGTGTAATACCCGCACGCAACTGCCATAACACGACCAAACCAACCGTCGTCCCGAGAAACAGATGCTGTAGTTGGCGGTTACTAATAAGGGTCGACCAAGGTGCCGACCAGATCGCCGCACCAAGCAACAGAAAATATCCTACCTGAGCAAACCAAAACCAAAAGCCGGTAATCAGATCTGATGTTAAATTCATAGATTAATCCGTTAATAGAGGTCGCGTTAACCCGCGCTACCTGTTGCCACCCAAGCAGTCAAAATTTTAGATCTTAACTTAGCGTTAAAGCCGGTCGGCTGATAGTGCTTAACCACCTAAAGCAGACTTAAGCTTGCCACAGCTCATTAAAATAGCATCTTCACTACCCTTGGCGGTTGGATAATAGCCCTTACGGACACCGTCCTCCTGATAGGCTAAACGATGATAGAGTCCCAAAGCCGGCGTATTAGAGCTTCGCACTTCTAGTAGGCAGCGATTAATACCCCGATCATTGAGCCGAGCATGTACATAACTCAGCAACTCTGTCGCCCCGCCCTGTCCACGGTAATCGGGATGAACGCCAATTTGCAGTAGCTCTGCCTCATCCAACACCGTCGACAACAGTGCAAAACCGTGCAATTGAGTTGTCGACCATAGGCCAAAGCAAAGATAACGTTCACCGACTAGATACGTACTGAGCTGTTTTTCAGACCATGGATGGTCGAAACAGACGGTTTCTAATTCAAGCAGCGCCGCCAAATCTGTTTCATGGAGCGCTCGCACTAACGGCTTACTCATCACGGCCCTGCTGTGTTTGCAGGTGTGTTAACAACGGCTGTAGGTCACTCCATACATCCCGCTTACAGCCAGGTAACATCATCATTTCGGTAAGAGACGCCGAAGCCAAGGTTTTAACACTCGAGCGCAAGCTGAATAACATACCCCGTAGCTGCTCTAACGGTTCATCTCGCTCTAACACCATCTGTGCCGCCGCTTCCCCCAACAACAGCACCGTATTCAGCGGATATTTTTGCAGGCTTTTCTTCAGCTTATGCTGGACCGTCAGACGCGCCTGTTCCGCTCCCTGATCCAGCGATTTACTGGCGAACATCGGCCAAGGCAACGTGTGATATTCACTGCTGCTACCACCAGACAAGCCTAATGAACGCAAGATTTTGTCCAACAAAATTTGATGATGCGCATCAGCTTGACCGTTGTTCAACGGCGAACGAGCGGAAGCCGACACCGGTGGCAACGAATCGATCACGAGGCAGTCTTGATACACCATGAAGGCCAATTTAAAGGGTTTCTGCGGAGTCTGCTCAGATGTTGAGGATAACTCAATGTCAGGATCGACTATCGTATCAGCCCTCGCGGCGGGTTTTGAGGGTGTAGCTATCGACACCGTTGGAGTCGAAGTGACTTGAGGAGTAGAAGCCGCAGGTGCAGTCTGCGTCGAGACCTCAGCGACGGTTTTCACGACACTAGCCTGTGGATTAACCGCCGGCTTAATCATTGGCGCCGCAACCGCACTCGCCGCTTGCACTTTTGTCTCGCTGCCAAAACTCGCACTCAGTTCGGACCGAGCCTGTTTGGCAGCCAACGCACGATCCGCGGGATTAAGAATAGGAGCGGCCTTGGCAGTACTCGTTGCACCTGCACTATCATCGGCTTCAGGCCAACAGTATTCCCACACCCAATCAGGTGTCGGCCGAGCTCCCGGTAACTGACGACGAGGCAGCCAACTGACAATACCCAACGTTTCCAGATACTGATTGCGCAGTGACTGCTCCATTCGTTTTTCCTTTTGTGCTAAGTTACCCCAGCACCTGAGTTAAAGGCAGGTTAAACCTGTGGATGTTCTTTTTCGACAGTAGATTCAAGCATATTTAACGCATGAATATAGGCCTTAGCTGAAGCAATAATAATATCGGTATCGGCCCCCAGACCATTGACGATACGGCCGCCTTTTTCCAACCGCACGGTAACTTCACCCTGAGAGTCAGTACCACTGGTAATCGCATTAACCGAATACAGCTCTAACGACGCACCCGAAGCAACAATCGACTCAATCGCTTTAAACGCCGCATCCACTGGACCACTACCTTCGGCTTCGGCAGTCTTTTCAATATCATTCATCGAGACGGTCACTTTAGCCAACGGCACTTCGCCGGTCTGAGAATTCACTGCCAAACTACTCAGCTTAAACTTCTCGTAATGTGACGCACGGGTATCACTCACTAGCGCTTGTAGATCTTCATCGAAAATCTCATGCTTTTTATCAGCCAAGTCTTTAAATCGAGCAAAAGCGGTATTCAGTTCGGCATCGGATTCAAACGTCGTACCCAACTCTTCTAAACGAGAGCGAAACGCGCTACGGCCAGAATGTTTACCCATCACCATCTTGTTGGCGTTCCAGCCAACATCTTGAGCGGTCATAATCTCATAGGTTTCACGGTGTTTCAGCACGCCATCCTGATGAATACCGGACTCATGGGCAAAAGCATTCGCCCCGACAATCGCTTTGTTAGGCTGTACCGGGAAACCGGTAACACTAGAAACTAAGCGAGAAGCAGGAACGATCTGTGTGGTATCAATACCGGTATGTAACCCCAGCACATCCTGACGAGTACGTAGCGCCATCACCACTTCTTCGAGTGACGCATTACCCGCCCGTTCACCAAGACCATTAATGGTACATTCCACCTGCCGCGCACCTGCCGTCACCGCCGCTAATGAATTCGCCACTGCCAAGCCTAAATCATTATGGCAATGCACCGAGAAAACCGCTTTATCGGCATTGGGAATACGGCTAAGCAGCTGTGTGATGGTATGACCAAACTCGTCTGGCACCGCATAGCCAACCGTATCAGGGATATTGATCGTACGGGCACCCGCATCAATGACCTTCTCGATAATTCGACACATGAAATCCAGATCAGAGCGGCTGGCATCTTCCAGAGAGAACTCCACGTCGCTGATTAGGTTACGCGCGCGTTTAACGGCATAAACCGCTTGCTCAACAACCTTATCGGGATCCATCTGCAATTTATATTTCATATGGATAGGCGAGGTAGCGATAAAGGTATGAATACGGCCAGAGTTAGCGTTCACTAACGCCTCACCTGCTCGATCGATATCGGCATCCAATGCCCGAGATAGAGAACAGATAGTGCTGTCTTTAATGGTATCGGCAATCGCTTTAACCGAGGCGAAGTCCCCTGGAGAGGCGATCGCAAAACCCGCTTCAATCACATCGACCCGCATCTTTTCCAGCTGTTTAGCAATTCGCAGCTTCTCTTCCCGGGTCATGGACGCACCGGGACTCTGCTCCCCATCACGCAACGTTGTATCAAAAATAATTACACGGTTATTATCGGTCATGACCGGACTCCAAAACTGATTAACGACCGCGATACGCAGCGCTGTAAACAGGCGGCATGGCTAAGCCGGAAAAGGGATCAACAGGTGGCGGGACGGAATGTTGCAAAGGTAAAAATTTGCCGGAAAATCAGGGCCGCATCCACTATATTATCGATTAGTGACTAATATAACTTTCTGATGGCTATTTGCAACTCAATGACGTACAAATAAATGCCTGTCAGCCTCTAAATCAAAGGGATACAGCCGATGAGTAAGCGCGGTGTTAGCAACCAGAATTCAGCCACACGTTTCGATCAAGCCGTCGACCGCCATACCACTTCCAGTCAAAAATGGGAAAAATACCGCGATACCGATATTTTACCTATGTGGGTGGCCGATACCGACTTCATGGCCCCGCCAGCGGTAATCGAAGCCCTGCAGGCACGGGTGGATCATGGCATCTTTGGTTACACCAACACGCCGGCCGAGCTCAATCGGTTGGTGATTGAGCGGATGCAAACGCTTTACCAATGGTCGATTAGCGAAGAGTGGCTCGTTTGGTTACCGGGGCTCGTGTGCGGCCTTAACCTTGCCTGCCGCAGTGTCGGGGTAAGTCAAGATGAAGTCGCCACCGCTAAGCCGGTTTACCCTCCTTTTATGTCGGCACCGCGTTTATCTGATCGCCGCTTAATCACCGTGCCGATGGTTGAACAGCAACAACGCTGGCTAATCGATTTTGATGCCCTAGAACAGTCCATCACCGACGCCACCTCGCTGCTACTCTTTTGTAACCCCCATAATCCGGGCGGCACCGTCTACCGCCAAGAAGAGCTGCAACGACTCGCGGATATCTTTCTGAAACATGGACTTACCGTCTGCTCCGATGAGATTCACTGCGATCTGATTATGGAGCCAGGCCTAAAACATATTCCCCTTGGCTCACTCAACACAGAGATCGCTGCCAAAACCATCACCCTGATGGCCCCCAGCAAAACCTTTAATATTGCGGGGCTAGGTTGCTCCTTTGCCATTATTCCTGATCCACAGCGACGCAAACAGTTCCAACAGATACGTAAAGGGATCGTGCCGGACGTAAATTTACTGGGTTACACCGCAACGATGGCTGCTTACAAAGAGGGCGGCGAATGGCATCAACAACAGCTAAATTACCTTAAAGGCAACCGCGATTACCTGACCAAAGAGATCAATCAGATACCCGGCCTACGGCTCAATCCGGTCGAGGCCACTTATTTGGCATGGATCGATGTATCAGCCGCTAAATTAGAAAACCCCGCTCACTTCTTCGAGCAAGCAGGGGTAGGAATGTCTCCAGGACGAGATTTCGGCGATGATCGCTTTATGCGACTCAACTTTGGCTGTCCGCGCAGCATGTTAATTGAAGCCGTTGACAGGATTCGCCGCGCGATGTTGAGCCATTTGCCTAGTGGGTGAATACAACCGTTCTAAAATAGCGGAGTTGATAGAAGCAACCCCTGTTAATTTAATATGCCAACAAAAAAGCCTCTAATTCAGAGGCTTTTCTATCTAATCAACCAAGGCGCCGCCAGTATTCTTGGCGACTATGTGAATAAATTAGTTATATTAATTAACTAGATTTTGGATTGGCAATACCCAGAGTTTCCGTTGCCTTTCCATTCGCAAATGTTATTACCCTGAGAATCTGTAACTTTCTCACACTGTCCCTTGTTTTGCTTAACATTTTTACAGCTCTGTTCATTTGCCGCAGCATCTGCTGCCGCTTGAGCATCTGCTGCCGCTTGAGCATCTGCTGCAGCTTGGGCATCTGCTGCCGCTTGGGCATCTGCTGCCGCTTGAGCCGCTGCAATGGCCGCAGCTTGGGCTGCTGCATCCGCCGCTGCTTGAGCTGCTGCATCCGCCACTGCTTGAGCTGCTGCATCCGCCACTGCTTGAGCTGCTGCATCCGCCGCTGCTTGAGCTGCTGCATCCGCCGCTGCTTGAGCTGCTGCATCCGCCGCTGCTTGAGCTGCTGCATCCGCCACTGCCTGGGCTGCTGCATCTGCCGCTGCATCTGCCGCTGTACTACCTGAGCCACTACCTGAGCCACTACCTGAGCCACTACCTGAGCCACTACCTGAGCCACTACCACTACCACTAGCCCCTGCGCTCGTGCTAGCTAAGCTTGCTAACGTACAAGATGTCGAGGTGCTGCTAGTCCCAGACACACAAGACGTAGGCAGGTACTCAGCAGCAACACCAGAACCTTGTGGCGAAGTACACTGCCAACCAACAATGAGATCACTATTACATTCAGGCACAAACTGTAAAACGTTGTTATTGCCGAGTTGATCCAACTTATACTCAACATTAATAATACCGTCAGCAATGGTAACAGCCTCAATAGCGTCCGTCTTATAGTCAGCAAGGTTCAATCCCAAACCCGCATCAGTTGGGGGGATTTCACCCTCTTGCATCAATTCATCAGCCATCCGTAGCTTAACCGGGCTTACCATACTAAACCCTTCAGACACCTCAGCTCTGGTTGTATAGCCAGTGTAAGCAGGTATTGCTATTGCAGCCAACACCCCTACCACCGCTAATGAAACCAAAATTTCTATCAGTGTAAAACCGGAATGACTTTTTTTCATATATGAGCCTTATTCTGCAACCACAATTGGTTATTTAATAAACAGTATAATCTACATTGCATAGATTATCGTGTTCCAGCCCTAGATATCATCCTCACTATGGGAGGTTACAACCAAACACGAAACAGACGCTTAGGTATGAAAAAGAGAGACAGCGTGTATTTGGCTCAGCATTAGAGCGAAAACAACCACAACCAACCGGAAGACTTACGACGATAACGCTTTATTAACTACGAATTCACTTCAATGCAACAGGTAAAATCAGGCCCGCTCAAACGGTAGGGCAATCACATCACTAATATTCTCGGTTCCTAGCGCCAACATGACTAACCGGTCAAGCCCGATAGCAACCCCTGCACACTCAGGCACACCACTCTGCAATGCGTCCACCAGCAGTTGATCAGTCGGTCTAAGCGGTAAACCTTCGGCTTGGCGCTGCAGGATATCTTGTTGAAAACGACAAGCCTGCTCGTCACCATCAGTCAGTTCAAAGTAACCATTTGCGAGTTCAACACCTGCCACGAATAGCTCAAATCGACAGGCAACTAAGTCCCCTTCAGCATCGAGCGCCGTGCGTGCCAATGCCGCCTGACTCGCGGGATAATCATAAACAAACACCGCACCTTGATCCGCCAACTGCGGTTCGATCACATGGGACATCAACAGGTTCAGCCAGTTATCTCGGTTATCGTCCTCCATCTGAATATCGATATGCTGTCGAGTTGTCGCGGTGAGCTCTGCAACAGTGACCGTTTGGAGGTCTATTTGAAGGTATTGCCGAAATAACTCCGCATAGCTGATGCGCTGAAAGTCATTCAGCCTGATAAGAGGGCCCACCAGCATTTCAACCTCATCCATCAACTGATGATGGTCAAATCCGGGCCTATACCACTCTAACATGGTAAATTCTGGATTATGACGCCGCCCACATTCACCGTTACGAAACGCTTTACAGATCTGATAGATCGCCCCGCTTCCTGAAGCAAGTAGCCGCTTCATGGCATACTCAGGCGAGCTTTGTAGATAGCGCGTCTGCTCCTGCTGGCCCGGCAAAGGATGATAACAACACTCAATCGTATCGATATAAGGATCACTCACTGCAGCCGACGTCATCAGAGGCGTTTCCACTTCGAGCACATGGCGGGCGGCAAAAAAGCCCGTATTTGAGCAAATATCTCAGCTCGACGTCGAAGGTTTTCAAGCGGTGCGGTTGCCCGCCACTGTTCACTCATTAAAATCACTCATTAATACAAACCACCGTAGTAAAAGCATATCGACTATCCAGACATCGCCGCTCCTGCGCATCCCTGCACCCGCGGCATACACTGATAAAAACACCTGTACATCGCAGCTCCTGCGCATCCCTGCGCTCGCGGCATACACTGATACAAATACCTGTACATCGCCGCTCCTGCGCATCCCTGCGCCCGCGGCATACCGTACATCCTGTACATAAAATGGCAGCCGAAGCTGCCATTATTGAGGTAATACAAGCGCGTTAGAAACGCGGGATTACTTATGCACGAGAAACGTAATCACCTGAACGGGTATCAATTTTCAAGATATCGCCCTGTTCAATAAACAGTGGTACACGCACCACCGCACCGGACTGCAATTTAGCCGGCTTAGAGCCACCCTGTGCAGTATCACCTTTCAGGCCGGGATCGGTTTCAACCACTTCTAATTCAACAAAGTTTGGCGGTGTAATCGAGATAGGGTTGTTATTCCACAGCGTCACCAAACACTTATCCTGTTCCTTAAGCCATAGGTGAGCATCGCCAATAGCGGTTTTATCCGCAGCAACCTGTTCATAACTTTGTGGGTCCATGAAGTGCCACATTTCACCATCGCAATACAGATATTCCATATCCGTATCCATGACATCAGCCCCTTCAGCGGTTTCGTTCGACTTGAAAGTACGCTCCCATGTACGACCCGTAATTAGGTTTTTCAGTTTAACGCGGGTGAAAGCCTGTCCTTTACCTGGTTTAACGAATTCAACATCTACCATTGAACAAGGATCACCCTCGATCATCACTTTCAGGCCGTTTTTAAACTGGTTGGATGGGTAATTTGCCATATTGATCTCGAAATAGATTAGACTCAGGTGATCTGTTGCCACCGCAAAATTGACACACATTCTACTTGAAAGGAGAATGCGAGCAAATTTTCCAGCGAAATTATTCAAATATGAATTCAATCATACCATTACCGGACACTTGGCAGACTCTGCTTAGCCAGACGTTAGAGAGTCCGGAAGAGCTGATTCGTTATCTTCAACTGCCAGAAACCATGCTACAAGGCGCGCAACGTGGCCATGCCGAGTTTGCCATGCGCATTCCTCGCCCCTGGCTCGATCGCATAGAGAAAGGCAATATTAACGATCCGCTCCTACGACAGGTGTTACCACTGGGCGAAGAACTGGATGATGTACCCGGGTTTACGCAAGATCCACTGGAAGAGAGGCATAGCAATCCCGTGGACGGATTGATCCATAAATATAAAGGCCGTGTGCTGATCATACTCACCGGTGCCTGTGCGATTAACTGTCGCTACTGCTTTCGCCGCCACTTTCCCTATGCTGAAAACCGTCTCGGGCCGCAGCAATGGCAGAAAATTTTGGCCTATATTTCCGCCGATAGCAGCATTACCGAAGTGATTTTTTCTGGTGGCGACCCGCTAGTTTCCAGTGATACCCGTTTAAAACAGTTTATTTCGGATCTCGAACAGATCCCCCATCTCACTCGGTTAAGGATTCACAGCCGCCTACCGGTAGTGCTGCCGCAACGAATTACCGACACCCTAACATCGATTCTGAACCAGAGCCGTCTCAACGTGGTCACAGTCATTCATAGCAACCATCCACAAGAACTCGATGACCAAGTGGCCTCAGCGATCCAACGCCTTCGCCAAGCGGATGTGACCGTATTAAACCAAGCGGTCCTTCTGCGAGGCGTCAATGACAGCCTGGACATTCTTAAGGCGCTGAGTGAAAAACTATTCAATATCGGTGTATTACCCTATTATCTGTTTACCTTTGATCCGGTCAAAGGTGCGGCGCACTTTGACCTTCCTGATGCGGAAGCAAAGCAGCTATTACGTCAGTTACAGGATCAACTTCCCGGCTACCTAGTCCCCCGCTTAGCGCGAGAGATTCCCGGCCGTGGGGCTAAAACCTTGCTGTTTATCGATCAGGATTAAAAGGCGATGTCACAGAAATACCAACAGCACCCGCTGCAAACAGCCTTACTTTTTCTAGCGGCATTGATGTTCGGTTTTGGTGCCTTAGTTCAGATAGCCGACCAACGAGATAAATCCGCGCAGCAGAGTCCAAAAAGCCTCGACATTCAATATCGTCCAGTCACCACCGCCGGCGATATTCTCCACCTGACAAACCCCACCTCTGCGGTCGCCTACACCTCCGTTGTTTCATTGGCGAAACTGCCTGTCTCAGATAAAAAACAACGTTTTATTGCACTACTGCTGCCGGCTATTCTCATCAGTAAACAGCGATACCAACAACAGCGGCTTAAACTCGCCAGAATCCTCGCCAGTGACCGTCCGACTAGTTTGGAACAGGCTTGGCTGGACCAGATGATGGTGCAATATGAAGCTCAAACACCGGCACAACTTAAGCGACGCATGATTAACCTGCCCAACAGTCTGATATTAGCTCAGGCGGCGCTTGAAACTGGCTGGGGAAGTTCTCGATTTTTTGTTAAAGCGAATAATGTTTTCGGTATCTGGTCATTCGATCCAAAGGAAAAACGGATCATGGCAAGCCAACGGCGAGAAGGTAAGGCGATCTACGTTAAACGCTATGATTCGCTACTAGGCGCGATAGACGACTATTTTTTAACATTGGGAAAGGGCAGCGCCTACACTGAATTGCGTCAAGCTGCACAAAAAAGTCAGGACAGCCTAAAACTCATACATCATTTACATCGTTATAGTGAGTTAGGTGACGAGTATATTCAGCGTTTGGAATCGATTATCCGCCGCGACAAACTAAAAAAATACGATAGTTATAACTTATAACACTGTGACACGTTCACTGGAGCTGACGAGGTTTCATCAATTAACGATCATCTTCGCCACTGACCTGCTGCAACAATTTGTCCAGCGGCTCTGGGTAACCTAACCCGTAACCCTGCCCATAATCCACACCGATATCTCGCAGCATATCGCATATTTCATCATTTTCGACAAATTCTGCGATGGTGGTTTTATGCATCACATGGCCAATATCATTGATCGATTTAACCATTGCTTGATCTAGCTCGTCAT
Source organism: Amphritea sp. GJ51-11 (assembly GCF_055808735.1). Classification (NCBI taxonomy): domain Bacteria; kingdom Pseudomonadati; phylum Pseudomonadota; class Gammaproteobacteria; order Oceanospirillales; family Oceanospirillaceae; genus Amphritea; species Amphritea sp. GJ51-11. The sequence continues at coordinate 3,720,592 of NZ_CM147881.1, forward strand.
CCAAAATGCCTTTAACAAACATACCATCAATTTTAAGGTTATCCACCGGCAGGTTCTTCAAATACGCAAAGGAAGATAGCCCACTGCCAAAATCATCTAATGAGAACTGGCAACCATAGGCCTTTAACGCATTAATAAACCGCTGAGCTTCCACAAGGTTCGCAATGGCTGCCGTTTCTGTGATCTCAAACTTCACTTTATAAGGCAGTAAAGTGGAGCTTTCCAGGTGCCGAATAATGGCATCTTTAATGCGCGGATCACCCAGGCTTCCACCGGAAAGGTTAATAGCACAACAACCAAAAGAGCGGCTGAATTGAGTGAAGTTTCGATTCAACCAAGCAAAAGCGTGACTAACGACCCACTCATCAATTCGGCCCGCTAACTGGTAACGCTCCGCAGCAGGCAGAAATGCACCGGGGGGAACAACATTTCCTTCCCGATCTTTCATTCTAAGCAGGATTTCTACATCGGGTTTCAGGCAGGTGTTCTGCAAGGGGACAATCAACTGACCGTAGAGCATAAAACGATTTTCTTCGAGGGCTGCATTAATCTCTGAGACCCAATGCATCTCACCCTCTCGCTGGGCCAACATTTCATTACCCTGGGTATAGAGATGTACCCGGTTACGGCCAGCATCCTTTGCGGTATAACAGGCAGAATCCGCCTGTTTAAGCACTTCGGTTAAATTAGCCGAATGCTCTGTAATAGCGACGACCCCAATACTCACACCGATATTAAAGGCTTGCTGCTCCCAGCAAAATTTAAACTCAGCAATCGAGTCCCGTATATTTTCAGCGACGGTATAGGCTTTTTCGAGTGGACAATTTTGCAACAGTATCCCGAACTCATCCCCCCTAGACGGGCAAGAGTATCATTCGAGCGCACCTGACTCTGCAGCATTGAGGCAATCTGACGCAACAGCTCATCGCCAGCCACATGGCCGCAGGTATCATTCACAACCTTAAACTGATCTAAATCGAGGAAACAAAAGGCATGCTGACACCCCGGCGGGCGTTGATGCTGAAACATAGCCTGTAAACGCATTTCAAATTCGCGCCGATTAATCAAGCCTGTTAGTTGATCATGACTAGCATGATAACTCATCTGTTCTGAAATCAGTCGGTTCTCGGTGACATCCAGCAGAGTCACCACATAGTTAGTCAACTGACCTTCAAGATCATAGATCGGCGCGATATTCACTTGCGCCCAATACAGCATGTTCGATTTTTTCGGTTACCCAGCTCGCCACCCCAATTGGGCTGATTGATCAATTGCTGCCAGATATCCTGATATGAAATACCGCCCGGCTGTTTGAAATGCAATATATCAATATGCTTGCCAACCACGTCGTCAAAAGTAAAGCCGGTTTCTTCCGTAAACCGCGGACTTGAATACTCTATCTCGCCATCCGGCAGGGTAATCAGCACCATATTAGGACTAAACTCTACCGCTTTTGAAACCTTAAGTAGTTGCTGCTCAGTCCGGCGACGCTCTTCTACTTCATACTGTAAGGATGCGGTTTTTTCTTTAACCTCCCGACTAATTCGAAGTGTTGTGCCGGTTAGAGAGAGTAGCCAGCCCCCGAGCAATGCCGTAAATAGCATTCCGCCCAATAAAATAATTGAGCTGCTCCATTGTGTAAAATTCACTAGGAAAGCTGGCTTGGCATGATATTCGAACAGATAAATCCGCCCACCCATAAAATATTCACGCGTCCAGACAAGTTCTTCTATCGCGTTTTCAGCTTGCATACCGGTGGGATAAAGCTGGACAGGGTCATCGGTAATATCAAATAGTTGAAGATTAATCTGTTCTGCCAGATCCGCACGATCTTTTAACACCGCGGAGACAAAGTCGCCAATACGATAAACGGCGGCGACAACCCCTTCATCCGACAAACCATTATCAATTCCCCGATGGTCAACATGCAGGTATTCAACGACCCCCCACTGAGCAGCGGACTCCTGAACTAAGCGAATCGGCGCCGTTGCGACCGCACCATTATCCAGCCGCGCTCTGTCTAAAGCTTCCATTGCCACAGGATTACTCGCGATATCAAAACCAAACGCGCGCTTATTCTCGACAAAAGGCACGATATAACTCACCGGATAATAAAACGGTCTCTCGGCAGCGGGTATGAGTTGATCACCTTCTCCAGCTTCGAATATATGTTCCGGCATACCTTCTGTGGCTTCATACGTCGACCGGTTCGCATTAACAATACGCGGCGTCCACTCCAGCGCTTGCAGCTCGGGATAACGCGTCAAAATATGGGCGGTAAAGCGAGTAAAGTCATCTTTATCGATATTATTGCTACTCAAGAAAAGACTACGCAGCGAAAACAGCACCTCTCGGCCCGCCTCCAGTCGGTTCTCCATACTCGAATGTAGCTGCTCCGATTGTTGGTTAAACTTTAATCGACGTTCCTGTAGCTCGTAACTTTTCGTTATCGAAAACAACACCACAATCACGACCAACAACCCGGTCAGTGGTAAAACGATCGCGAACTTGCGGGAATATAGAGAGCTCTGTTGCGTGGCAAAAATCGCCATTAAAATAGGTGTAACAACAATGGCCCCGATGCTATCGCCAATAAACCACGTCAGCCAACTAATAAAAAAATGCTCCCAGCCAATCCCCCCGAAGAGCAACAAAATCAATGTCGCGGATAGACTCGCTAATACCGATGCTAAAGGTCCAATAATCAGTAAAAATAGCGTAATTTGCTTCTCGCCAATTAAATTCGGATAACCGCCCATCAATCGATAGACTAACCAAACCGCACTCGCCGCTTCCAACACCGCCGCGCTACTGAGTAACGACATCAAGGCTATCGAGCGAACAAAAGCTTCCACGCTACTCACATCAAGCCAAGTCGTGGCATAAAAGATCATTAAGGCAACAAACAAACCAAAACAGACACGATAACCCCGTAGCAGAACGGCGGTAATCGCTACGCCGGCAGAAGGCCAAACCGCCGAAGCATCACTCGGAGGAATCGATAAAAGGTCTTCTGAAAGAAATGCCAGCAACAGATAAGCAATACCCGGCAAAACATGGGTACAAAACAGACCGGTTATACGATCGAACGGTCTAACAGGAAGGATTGACTGCGACGACATAGGTAAATTGCATTCTCTGTTTAAATACTGGTCGATAAAAATCCTAAAGCAGCGTTTACGCGCTGCTCAGTCGATATTGAGCCAAAACGGACGGATCTGCAAAATAACTTTGTCTAAACCACCGTCAGACGTTGGATAATCCATCCAACAAACCAACACATTTTAAGTGCGAAATACTAAAGCTGATGTTCATCGCACTATAAAGGCGCTAACGAAAACACTCTAATTAAAATGCCAGATATATGCGTTTATACACGCATCATAAACGATGAATCCCTAAATCCATATTAAAACACGGTTAATAGGGCCTACAGGGTAATCATAGGAAGATGATCTGAGCCAAACGACATAAACGAAATAAACGAAATAACACGATAGAAGAACAGAACAGCAAGGATTAACAAATCCAGTATTCATGTGTTACTCGGTTGTATTACTGAGATATGACGACCGCAGGACAGTGCGGGCGTCAAAATTGAATAGCTTATAGCGCGTTAAGGATTTCTTGGCGGCATCACCGGAAAAGGTGTCACGGTGCCCTTCACTTCAGTAATTTTTGCCGGTCCCTGATGTTTAACCTCGTCAATACGGATGACCGCCTGCATAGGAATATAGCTTCTTTCGACGTCTTCAAACTGTTTTTTTAATTTTTCTTCGGTCGGATCAACAACCATTGCACTCTGACTACCAAAGACGATATTTTCTATCTCAAGAAAGCCCCAAAGATCACTTTGGTAGACATTCTGCGCATAGATCTCGTAGATCTCGTTCTGATTAAGAAATTTTATCCGGTAGATCGGGTCACTTGCCATAGTTCATCATACTCAACAAAAGGGTTTACTGCGGTTATTATGGGGGCGCTTTAGCTGATTACAAGTGATCATCTAGAGCGGTTAAAAACTATGCAGTTTGATTGCCATAAAGTATAATTCCCGCCCTTTTAATTTCTCCAAGATGTGAAACAGGTGTGCCATGGCCAAAAAGCTATTCATTAAAACCCACGGTTGCCAGATGAACGAATACGATTCATCGCGAATGGCCGATCTGCTGGGCGAAAGCCATGAACTTGAGCTAACCGACAATCAGGAAGAAGCCGACGTGCTGCTGCTGAACACCTGTTCGATTCGGGAAAAAGCTCAGGAAAAGGTATTTCATCAATTAGGCCGCTGGCGCAAACTGAAAGCGAAGAACCCCGACCTAAAGATCGGCGTGGGCGGTTGTGTTGCCTCTCAAGAAGGTGACGCAATCCTCAAACGGGCGCCCTATGTGGATATGATCTTTGGCCCACAAACCCTGCATCGTCTGCCTGAGATGATCGATATCACCAATGCCGGCACCCATAAAAAAGGCATCGTCGATATTAGCTTCCCAGAGATCGAAAAATTCGACCACCTCCCCGCCCCACGGGTTGAAGGTGCCGAAGCATTCGTCTCAATCATGGAGGGTTGCAGTAAATACTGCACTTTCTGCGTTGTGCCTTACACCCGTGGCGAAGAAGTTAGCCGGCCAATGGATGATATTATCGCCGAAGCGGTGGAGCTATCTGAACAGGGGGTTCGCGAAATCCACCTGTTAGGCCAGAATGTCAACGCCTATCGAGGTGACACCCACGACGGTGATAGCGCCGATCTCGCCGAGCTGATTCGCTGCATCGCAGGCATAGAAGGTATCGATCGCATCCGTTTCACCACCTCCCATCCGGTTGAATTTAGCGACAGTTTAGTCGAGGTTTACCGCGAAGTGCCCGAACTGGTGAGCTTCTTGCATCTACCCGTACAAAGTGGTTCAGACCGTATTTTGATGGCGATGAAACGGGGCCACATGGCGCTGGAGTACAAATCATTGATTCGTAAGATTCGCGCCGCCCGCCCAGATATTACCCTGTCATCAGATTTTATTATTGGCTTTCCTGGCGAGACCGAAGCCGACTTCGAAGCCACCATGAACCTGATTGCCGAGATCGGCTTCGATAACTCCTATAGCTTTATATATAGCCGTCGCCCCGGCACACCCGCTGCCGACCTGCCTGATGATGTATCGGAAGAGACTAAAAAACAGCGGCTCAACATTCTACAGAACCGTATCACCCAGCAAGCATTGCAGATTAGCCGTCGCATGGTCGACACGGTGCAGCGTATTCTGGTTACCGATTACTCTCGTAAAGATCCTGGCATGCTGCAGGGACGCACCGAAAATAACCGGGTAGTCAATTTCCGCTGTGATAACCCGGATCAGATCGGCCACTTTGCCGATGTCCGTATCGCAGAGGTCTATACCAACTCCCTATTAGGTGAGTTAGTCGGTTCAGAGCTGGACGGCACACTGCAATAAGCAATAACGGTTAAGCGCTATACTCAGCCCTGCCGAGACGCTAAATTAAACAGATTCGTTATCTTAAGGATTCATTCTTGAATACAGCGCAAACCATTCAGCTCACCCTAGAGCCGGATAATACTCAATCACTCGCGAACCTTTGCGGTCAGCTCGATGAGCATCTGCGGTTGATCGAACAACGGCTGGGCATTGAGATCAGCAACCGAGGCAACCATTTTAAACTGGCAGGCAAATCAAATGTTGTGCGCGCCGGTGCCAAAATGCTCGAACAGCTTTATGAAGACGCTGAAAAGGGTGAACAGATCACCCCGGATCAGATCCACCTATTACTGCAACAATCCGGTATTGAGCAGCTATCAGGAAGTGAACCTGCCCCGGTATATCAGGCCGACATTGCGATTCAAACCCGTAAAACCCTGATTCGTCCCCGTGGACCAAATCAGCAGAGCTATGTCCGTACTATTTTGACCCACGATATTAATTTCGGGATCGGTCCTGCCGGCACCGGCAAAACTTACCTCGCGGTGGCCTGCGCCTGTGAGGCCCTAGAGCGTGAAGAGGTTAGCCGTATTTTATTGGTGCGCCCGGCCGTTGAAGCGGGTGAGAAGCTGGGTTTTCTGCCCGGTGACCTCAGTCAAAAAGTCGACCCTTACCTGCGGCCACTCTACGACGCCCTCTATGAAATGTTGGGAATCGAACGGGTCAGCAAGCTAATCGAACGTAATGTGATCGAAGTGGCACCACTGGCCTATATGCGTGGCCGTACCCTCAACGGTTCATTCGTTATTCTCGATGAAAGCCAGAATACCACCCGGGAACAGATGAAAATGTTTCTGACGCGCATTGGCTTTGGCTCAACCGCAGTCATCACCGGTGATACCACACAGATCGATCTACCTAAAGGAGTCCGCTCCGGCCTGATTCATGCTAGCGAAGTCCTCAAGGACGTCAAAGGTATCGGCTTTACCCGCTTTACCGCCAAAGACGTGGTCCGCCATCCGCTGGTCGGCCATATTGTTGAGGCCTATGATCACTATGAACAACATCACGACGATCAGTCCGCTAACCAACAGGGGCGCCGATGACTTACTTTGTTGACCGTCAGTGTCAAATCACCGATGAAAACCTCCCGAGCGAAGCGCAGCTAACCGCGTGGGTTAGCGCCGCCCTAAAAGGCCGACTAGAGGATGCCGAACTATCGATCCGTATCGTCGACGCCGAAGAGAGCCGGACTCTTAACCATCAATACCGTGGTAAGGACAGCTCAACCAATGTGTTATCCTTCCCATTCGAGATGCCTGAGGGCATAGAACTTGACCTGCTGGGCGATCTGGTCATTTGCGCAGAGGTTGTTGCCCGCGAGGCGGAGCAACAAAATAAGCCACTATTGAATCATTGGTGTCATATGGTCGTGCATGGAGTCTTGCATCTGCTTGGATTCGACCATATAAATAACGCTGAAGCAGAAGAGATGGAACAGCTGGAACGGGACATTCTTGCCGGCTTAGATATACCTGACCCTTATTTAGTTTCTGAATAAGTCTGACACCTAACACACGGAGCACCACATGAGCGAAGAGCGATCGGGACATGGCCAGAATAAATCCTGGCTGGGCAAGCTCTCCCAGATTTTTTCTGACGAGCCGAAAACCCGGGAAGATCTGTTGGCCGACCTAAAAGACGCCACCGATGAAAACGTTCTGGATCAAGAAGCCTTTAGCATCATTGAGGGCGCTATGCAGGTTGCTGACCAGCAGGTACGTGATGTTATGATCCCCCGTTCACAGATGATTTTAGTTGAAGCAGACCAAACTCCGAAAGAGTTTCTACCCATCATCATCTCTTCGGCTCACTCTCGCTTTCCAGTCATTGGTGAAAACCCCGATGATATTCTCGGAATATTGCTGGCCAAAGATTTACTGCCACTTATTCTCGATGAAAACCATCTAGAAAACTTCGACATTCGACAATACGTGCGTAAAGCGACCTTCATTCCTGAGAGTAAGCGTCTTAATGTGCTGCTCAAAGAGTTTCGAGCGACCCGTAACCATATGGCGATTGTGGTTGACGAATACGCCGGGGTTTCCGGGGTCATTACCATCGAAGATGTGCTCGAACAGATTGTCGGACAGATAGAAGATGAACACGATGTCGAAGATGATGACGGCAATATCAAACCCTTTGACGATAACGGCTATATTGTTAAAGCCCTGACTCCCATCGAAGACTTTAACGAATTTTTTGATATCGGTATGCCGGATGATGATTTTGACACCATCGGCGGTCTGGTTACGCAAAAATTTGGGCACTTACCCCGTAAAGATGAGAGCGTTGAAATCGATGCTTTTACCTTTAAGATTCTCAGCGCCGATAACCGACGTATTCGCCTACTACAGGTGACTCGTTCAGAGCCGGTCAAACAATAATGACCCATCGCACCCCCAATATATTTTGGCGTGTCCTGCTGGCCACAATAGCTGGCGCGCTTGCGCCACTGTCCTTGGCGCCGTTTGACTACTGGTATTTAGGGGGAGTGTCCGTTGCCCTGCTGTTTACACTGCTACACAACTGCGCCCCCCGCATCGGCGGATGGCTCGGCTGGTGTTACGGTTTAGGCTTCTTCGGCAGCGGAGTTTCTTGGGTGTTTGTCAGTATTCATGAATACGGCAACGCATCGACGCTCTTAGCCGGCTCGATGACGGCCCTGTTTGTCGCCGCATTGGCTATTTTATTTGCTATACAGATATGGCTTTATACTCGTCTATTTCGCAACCTAATCGGTTTTTGCGCCCTCTGGCTACTATTTGAATGGCTACGTAGCTGGTTGTTCACCGGTTTCCCTTGGCTCTACCTAGGCTACGGCCTCGTAGACACCCCTCTAGCGGTGTTTGCACCACTAGGCGGCGTCTGGCTACTCAGTCTCTATGTTGTGCTCAGCAGCACCTTAGTGGTTACCTTTTTAAAACGTCTAAAACATCCACTACAGGCTGCTGCTATTCTGATGGTGCTAGGACTCCCCTGGGTTGCGGTTGATCAAAACCAGATTCCCCATAACTGGACCACCGCCGTAGGCGAACCTATTGACGTCATGGTGGTACAAGCCAACATTCCACAACAGCTAAAGTGGCGACCCAGTGAACTTGAGGCAATTTTACAGACCTACACCAACCTCAGTCAGGATAGTGACAAGGTTGACCTACTGATCTGGCCAGAAACCGCCATTCCAAGTTTCTATCGTACCGCTAGCGTGATGCTCAGCCCACTGATAACCCATCTCGAGAACAACAATACCGCTTTGATCAGTGGCATCCCGTCGATCCACCGTGATTCAGATGCTCCTAAAGGGCGGCGATACACCAATAGCCTCAGGTTGTTTGCCGGCGGTAGTGGTAGCTATGATAAGCAGCGCTTAGTGCCGTTTGGCGAATATGTACCACTGGAAAATCAGTTACGCGGTATGATTGATTTTTTCGATCTGCCGATGTCCGAATTTAGCCTTGGTGCACCGAATCAGCCGTTGCTAGAAGCCGCCAACAGTCAGATTGCTCCTTTTATCTGTTATGAGATCGCCTATCCAGAACTGGTGAGAGAACAGAGCTTACACAGCGATCTATTACTCACCGTCAGTAACGACACCTGGTTTGGCCACTCAAGCGCGCCCGCTCAGCATCTACAGATAGCCCAGATGAGAGCATTAGAAACCGGTCGCTGGGTGATTCGCTCAACCAATAATGGTATCAGCGCATTGATTTCACCTGAGGGTAAAATTAACGCAACAATACCTCAGTATGAACAAGCCGTTTTGACCGGTGAAGTTCAGCGTATGCAGGGCCTCACTCCTTATCAGGAGTGGGGCATTAAGCCATTACAGATTGTTATTGGCTTGCTGTTATTGATCGGACTCTTCACTGCTCCACGGAGCAGACTGGCGCGTAAAGGTCTCTGAACCACATTTTGGACAGACCTCTAATCGGCTAGTGCTGGTATGCACTACCAATTCGCCACAGCTAACACAGGTAAAACTCCCCGCGGCGGCTGTGTCGCCCGCATGATAATGATCTTCGCCTTCAGCTAGACGCTGCTCTAATTCGGTAATACCAATGCGGGTTCGATCAGCCAGATCCATCAATTGAGCAGCTACCGTTTGTTCCAGAGCATCCAGATCGAAATTCAACCAGGCAGCAATCCCCTCACCGGTTTCATGGGCGTAATAACCCAACTGCTTGAGATCGCGTTTAAGGTAGGCACTCAATAGATCCATCTCATCACGGGTCATATCTTCAGCAGCTAACTCTAACGCGACCGCTTCTTCAATTTTCTGCTGCAGATAATCCCATGACCAATGCTCTGCGGATTCTAATTCTTGACGTAAACGACCTAATACCCGGTCATATTGTGCACTACTGTCTTTGCCGCGACGCTCTTTATTACCCTTGTTACTCATATCACTCTCCAAAGCGGACTTAAAACTATATGTAGCATTGCATATATTGTATCCTATGCAACACACTTGAAACTATCCTTTGACCGGCATCCCATAATAGCCGGTTTTTTATCATCAGAGTCAAAATGAACGAACAATATAATCCGCAGCATATTGAGCCTGAAGTACAGAAACACTGGGTCGACAACCAGAGCTTCAAAGCCACTGAAGACCCGTCAAAAGAGAAGTTCTACTGCCTCTCCATGTTCCCCTACCCGAGCGGTCGGCTACACATGGGACACGTACGTAACTACACGATTGGCGATGTGGTTTCCCGTTACCAGCGAATGCAGGGCAAAAATGTCCTGCAACCGATGGGATGGGATGCGTTCGGCTTGCCTGCGGAAAACGCGGCTCTGAAAAACAATGTACCTCCAGCCAACTGGACCTACGAAAACATCGATTACATGCGCACCCAGCTGAATCTGATGGGCTTCGGCTATGACTGGAACCGTGAAATTGCCACCTGCCACCCCTCTTATTACCGTTGGGAACAGTGGTTCTTTACCCGGCTGATGAAAAAAGGCTTAGTCTACAAAAAAGACTCTGAAGTTAACTGGGATCCCGTTGACCAAACAGTATTGGCTAACGAACAGGTTATCGACGGCCGCGGCTGGCGCTCCGGTGCCTTAGTTGAACGCAAAAAGATCCCTCAATGGTTCTTAAAAATCACCGATTACGCCGATGAGCTATTGGATGATCTCGACAAGCTAGATGAGTGGCCTGAGCAGGTTCGCACTATGCAGCGTAACTGGATTGGCCGCTCTGAAGGGGTTGATCTAAGTTTCCACGTGGAAGGTTTCGGCGAACTCGAAGTGTTCACCACCCGTCCCGACACGCTCATGGGTGTAACTTATGTAGCAGTCGCTCCTGGCCACCCACTGGTGCAGCAGGCTATCGCCGGCAATCCTGAGCTGAGCGCCTTTGTCGACGAATGCAAAAACATGAAAGTGGCCGAAGCCGATATGGCCACCATGGAGAAAAAGGGCTTTGCCCTGGGTATTGAAGCAACTCACCCGCTCACCGGCGAAAAAGTACCGGTTTGGACCGCTAATTTCGTTTTGATGGACTACGGTTCAGGCGCGGTCATGTCGGTTCCTGCACACGATCAGCGGGATTACGAATTTGCTAAGAAGTACAACTTGCCAATCAAACAGGTCATCCGTCCGGCGGATAATCGTGACATCAACATAGACCAGGAGGCCTTCACCGAAAAAGGTGTATTGGTTAACTCTGGCGATTTTGATGAGCTAGACTTTGAAGTCGCCTTTAAAGCGATCTCGTCTGAACTGCACAGCAAAGGCAAGGGCAAAATCACCATTAACTATCGACTGCGTGACTGGGGTGTCTCCCGTCAGCGTTATTGGGGTACACCTATCCCAGTGATTAACTGCGATAGCTGTGGCGCCGTACCAGTACCCGAAGACCAACTCCCTGTCGTATTACCTGTAGATGTGACGTTTGACGGTGTTGGCTCACCAATCAAGAAGATGGATAGCTTCAAGAAAACCACTTGCCCTACCTGTGGTGGTGATGCCGAGCGGGAAACCGACACCTTTGATACCTTTATGGAATCCTCTTGGTATTACGCTCGCTATGCCTGCCGTAATGCCGATACCATGTTGGATCCGGAAGCGGCTAACTACTGGTTACCGGTGAATCAATATATTGGCGGTATTGAACACGCTATTCTGCACCTGCTTTACTCTCGCTTCTTCCACAAGTTGATGCGTGATGAGGGACTGGTTAACTCTGACGAGCCGATCGAGCGACTCCTGTGCCAAGGCATGGTACTAGCAGATACCTATTATCGCGATGATGAAAACGGCGGTAAAACCTGGATTCCACCCACTGAAGTAAAAGTTGAACGCGACGAGAAAGGTCGAGTGACGCAGGCTGTTCATATCGTCGATGGCCAACCGGTGGAATCAGCAGGCATGGGCAAAATGTCCAAGTCGAAAAACAACGGTATTGACCCGCAACTCATGATCGATAAATACGGCGCGGATACCGTGCGCCTGTTTATGATGTTTGCTGCGCCGCCAGAACAATCCTTGGAATGGTCTGATTCCGGTGTCGAGGGTGCTCACCGCTTCCTCCGTCGCCTGTGGAAACTGGTGTTCGATCACCTTCAATTCCCCGGTGACGTGGTTGCACTGCAACCGGATAGCCTTGATGATCGCCAAAAAGAGTTGCGCCGTAAAACACACGAAACCATCAAGAAAGTATCCGATGATGTTGAACGTCGTCAGACATTCAATACCGCGATTGCCGCAGTGATGGAACTCAGCAATGCCATCAGCCGCTTTGTTGATGCCAGCGATCAGGGTCGTGCCGTCGTACGTGAAGCCCTCACCGCCGCTGTGCAACTACTCGCACCGATTGTGCCGCACATCACCCATCAACTGTGGGCTGATCTCGGCAACAGCAATAACTTACTGGAAGCACCTTGGCCAGTGGTCGATGAAGACGCATTGACCCTCGCTAATGTACAGATGGTGGTACAGGTCAACGGTAAAGTGCGCGGCAAAATCACTCTACCCGCCGACTCTGAAGAAAGCATCGTCCTGCATACAGCTTTGGCCGATGAAGGTGTTCAGCGTCACATGGATGGCAAAACAATCCGCAAACAGATTGTTGTGCCAAATAAACTCGTCAACATCGTTGTAGGTTAAAGGATAAACATGACTCGCTGCCACAGCCGGCTATCGGCCACTGTATTTCTGACTGTTTGCTGTCTGCTGCTATCTGCCTGTGGGTTTCACCTCAGAGGCAGTGCAGATATAGCCGAACCACTGCGGCAGCTAACGCTGGTAACACCGGAACGTTCCCGCAGCCAGCTAGCACCGGTTCTCCGGCGGCTACTGGAAGCAAACGGTGTCAGCGTTAATCACGGTGCGACAGGCTATCTGCTCCAAATCACTTCAGAGAAACGTGAGCGAAGTGAAGCCACCCTCGGGGCAGATGCGGACATTGATGAATATGAACTGTCCACCACCGTGAGCTTCCTGATTAAAGATCCACAGGGTGAAATCGTGCTCGAACACAGTCTACAAATCGAACGCATCTACGATTACGATGCCGATGAAGAGACGGCTAGTAACGCACAGGAAGCCCAGCTCTACCTCGAGATGGATCAACATCTCGCAAACCAGATCCTGCGGTTCTACACCAACGTAAAACCTGCTACACCCTAGACGCTAACTCCAGACATCAGGTCCTATGAAAATAAAACCGGAGCAACTTGCCAGCAAACTCAGCCAGCACCCGGCTCCGGTTTATCTCGTCACCGGGGATGAAACCCTGCTGATTGAAGAGAGCTGCGATTTACTACGTCAACACCTGCACGCGATCGGCTTTAACGAACGAGAAACCCTACATGTCGAAAGCGGCTTCAAGTGGGAATATCTACTCGAATGCGCTAACGCATTATCACTGTTTGCCGAACAGAAAATCATTGAACTAAGACTCGGTAGCCAAAAACTCAATAAGCAGGCCAGCGAAATTTTACGTGAATACCTGCAACGCCCCGCCGAAGATAATGTATTGCTCATTATCGCCGACAAGCTTGATGCTTCAGCTAAGAAAAGCGCCTGGTTTAAAGCAATCGACCAACAGGGCATTATTGTCGAAATTTGGCCTGTCGATTTACAACAGCTGCCCGGTTGGATTAATAATCGCGCCCAACGGATCGGTTTGACGCTAGAAAACGATGCGACACAGCTACTGTGCGAACGTATCGAAGGCAATCTATTGGCCGCTAAACAAGAGCTCGATAAACTCAATCTACTCTATGCCGGCCAAAACGTCAGTGTCGATATGGTCATGGACAGCGTTTCAGACAGCTCCCGCTATGATATCTATGGCCTAACTGAAGCCGCTATTCTACAGCAGGTGCCCCGCTGCACTAAAATCATTGAAGTACTGCGCCAAGAAGGCACCGAAGCCTCGGTCGCCCTCTGGGCCGTCGCCCGCGATATTCGCTCACTGGTCGCCATCCAAAACGGGCTTCAAAAGGTACTCCGTTGGACACTCTCTGTCAGCGAGAACGCATCTGGGGCAACCGTAAAAACCAGATGCGTAATGCTGCCCAACGACTCTCCGCCGACAAACTCAGACAGATGCTCAGCCGCTGTTCCGAAGCGGATGCTCAAATTAAAGGTGAACTCGGTGATGCATGGCTAACACTCACCGGAATCATTCTACAACTAGCCGGAATCGAGCTGCTCCAGTACTAAAAACCGCCAACTAGACACACAGCTAATTAAACAGACGCATTTCTCTAGTCATGCGCTTCAAACAAACAACCCCTTCTCTGTAACAACGACTACACTCAACTCACTGAGAACCACTGAGCCAACCGGGCCGATACAGTTCTAGCCGCTGAAGGCTTGAGCTCTGACGCTCGAACTAAAGCAGACCAGCCCAAATCGATACCTTCCTCACCCAACCCGATCGCTGTAACGCTGCCATTTTTAATCGCTGATTGAACCGCCCAACGAGACAAAATACTGACGCCAAACCCTGCGGCAATCAATTCGATAATGGCATCGGTCACTTCAACTACCGTCACCAGATGCGGTACCACCCCTGAAGGACGAATAAAGCGCTCATATTCAAACCCTGGTTGAGTCGACTTGCTATAGGTCAAGTAGTGCTCGCCTTGTAAGTCAACCGCTTCGATAAAGGGTTTACGGGCCAATGAATGGCTTGAACCGGTTATCAACACCAACTCATCCCGAAGTACCGCGATCGAATCAATACCCGGAATCGCCAAATAACCCGGTGCCAACACAACATCAACCGTACCGTCCTGCAAATTACTAAGCGGATTTTGGGTAGCCGAAGCAACGAGCTCTAGCTGTATATCGGGCTCTTGTTGCGATATCGCGTGTAGAAATGCTGGCAACCAGTGATAACAACTATAAGCGGCAACACCAAAGCGAACCACCGTGGTTTTATTCACCGCCATCTGCTGAAAATCAAACTCCGCACGCTGCAGCGCCGGAATAACTTGATTCGCGGTCTGCGTCATCGCACGGCCCGCTGCGGTCTGCCTTAACCGTCGCCCTTCCCGTTCAAACAGTACGCCACCAAGACGCCGCTCAGCTTCAGCAAGCCGGTGGCTTAACGCCGATTGGGTAATACCAAGCACATAAGCGGCTTGCCTTAATGTTCCAGTATCATCGATCGCTTTGAGCATCGCCCAATGCTTGATATCCAATCGCATCTATTTTCCTCAGCGTTTATATCGATAGCGCGTTAATAAAGCCCACAACATGCACAAAACTCATCAATAGCGCACCTTATTCACTTTTTTCCTAATCAAACTCGCGCTATTGTGCAGCCAAATAGAGGGAATGTTAATAACGTGGACAATAAATCAACTATCAATGGTCAATATCTAGTCGCAATGTCGGCCTGTTTATATGGCTTAAACCCCTTTTTTGCCCAACTCCTCTTTCAGCAGGGGTTAGGGGCAGAGATGGTCAGCCTGTATCGGTTTATTCTGCCGGCACTCTTTTTCATTTTCTTCCTGCGCACTCCCCAAGTAAATCGAACTGAAGCTTGTCGCTCCTTAGTACTTGGCATTATCAGCGGCGTGGCCATTTTTGGTTATTTCCATGCCCTAGAAACCATTCCTGCGGCCACGGCTATCTTGATCTATTACAGTTATCCCGTGTTTAGCGTATTAATCGGCTGGTTAGCATTTCATCGCACTCCCTCACAAAACGGGTTGATCTCTGCAGCGCTCGTCGCCATAGCAGCATCATTAACTATCCGCCCTGAAATTCTGCCGCCGGGCACCCTATGGGCGATGATTGGTTGCTTTCTAGCCCCTCTCACCGTAGCCACTCAGGTACAATACCTGTCGAGCCCTAAAAAACAGATACCGACCCTCAATAGAATGGCATGGATAACAATCGGACATATTCTGGTCTTGCTGCCAATCGCTATCTGGACGGCTCCGGTGCATATATTGCCGGCTTCATTCTCGGGAGTTATCGCTGTCTTAGGTATCGCACTGCTCGCTGCAGCTATTCCTCAGATCTTATTTATGAAAGGTGCACCCCGATCTTGCGCCGATAAAAACGCCTTAACGGGATCATTAGAATTAGTGGTGGCGTTACTCACAGGGGCCATTCTATTAGGACAGCAACTCGACCGTTTAGAACTTACCGCGATGACATTGATTGTGTTAGCGTTGTTTATCAAACAGGTCAAAAAAGAACCTAAGATTGAGGCACTGCCGGGTACACGGCAGACATAGAGAGGTTGACGCTCAAAAATAGCATTAGAAAAACTAACCATCAACGGCCAAGTCAATAGCGGCCTGCGTTATCGGCGTCGATCTATTTAATCCGAAATAATGCCGAATTGAAGGCTCGACGCCGTCGCACACCCTTTAGGCTAAATGATGGCTGACCTCTGTTTCAAGCATAATATTGTCATCTAGCGGACAACGATGGCAAACCTCTTTAAAGAATTTAGCTTTTTCGACATCTGTTAAATCAGCATCTATAGTCGCTTTAACAACGATGGACTGAAAACCGATCCGATCTTCAGTCGGCTTACCCAGCAGACCCGCAGGGTTCATCGTACCATCAACCTCAATATCCATCCCCCGCAGCTCGATCTTTTGCTGAGTTGCCGCCAGACGAGCGATACTGGCAATACAGCCGCCTAATGAAAACAGAAAAAATTCGAGTGGTGTCGGGCCTGCATCACTACCACCGGCTTTTATCGGCTGATCAATGGTCACTTTATGGCCACGAATATCGGCATTGATCTGACAACCCGCTTGCATCGATGCCCGAACAGAAATCACTTTATTAGCAGACATAATCACCACCTTAAATTAACAAAGACTATATAAGAAAAACCTAATGTTAATTATTATCGCACAAGCTCATCGCCAAGATGAAGAGGAGTAGTCAAACACAAGCGTTTATAGTCCACCGGCACTGAGTTTAAACAGTGGCAGGAGGTAATCGAGAGGTTTTTATCAGATACCCGCGCGGCTAAAACCGATCGTCTAATATATTATCGCTTTATCGAAGCAGGGTACGCAGGCAAGATAGAAACATAAAAGCGCCGCTCACCACCTTTCAATACCTCCTGAAAAACTCTCATAGAGATAGAAACGGTATAGTGAGCAGCTATCTTTTATTGCAACAGGTTACTTTAGCTCCTCTTCATCATGACCATCAGATTCAGCCATGACATGTGGCTGAGGATCAAACCAGCGACCCTCTTCATCATTATTAAGCGTTTCACGCAGGGTGTAACCACGGGTATTTGAGGTTTCGAAAAAGATTCGCGACATCATTTCGGCCAACACACCGGTGGTGATAAATTGCAGTGATACCACCAACAGGAAGATACCGATCATAAAGAGTGGCCGGCTACCAATATCCTCACCCAAGAACAATTTAACCCCCATCAACCAGGTCATAATCAATGAGCCGACAACCCCCATACCTAGGCCAAGGTAGCCGAAAAAGTGGCCGGGACGCGCCTTAAATTTAAGGAAAAAGAACACCACCAACAGATCAAGAATAACCCTGAAGGTACGCGACAAACCGTATTTTGACTCACCGAACTGTCGAGCATGATGGTCCACAACGGTTTCACCAATGCGTGAGGGTTTCGTCACTGAGGCAACCCATACCGGAATAAAACGGTGCATCTCACCAAACAGACGTACCTGTTTAATCACACTGGCACGATAGACTTTAAGACTGCAGCCGTAATCATGTAAATTAACGCTGGTTACTTTTGCAATCAATCGATTAGCTTGTCGGGAAAAGAACTTACGGGTCGACTCATCTTCCCGTTGTTTACGCCACCCCTGCAACATATCCAGGTCGCGCTCTTCCATCTCCACGATCATCCGTTGAATATCCGCAGGATCATTCTGCAAATCGCCATCCATAGTGACAATAATCTCACCACGGGCAGCATCAATACCCGCTTGCATCGCCGCGGTTTGACCAAAATTACGCTGCAGCTCAACAATCCGCAGGTGGTCGCCCCACTGCTCCTGAGCCTCAATTAAACGCCCAACAGTTTGATCCGGGCTTCCATCGTCGACGCAGATAAGCTCCCACTTACCGGAATAATCACTAAGGCACTCATGCACCCGCTCTACCAGCGGAAACACACAGTCCTCTTCTTTATACATCGGTACGACGATCGATAATGATTTCATAAATTACCCGGATTCAGGACATTAAAATAGTGTTTGGACTCTATCACAAAGCCCTTTTTATATGAAGGAAAGGCGGTAGTATCTGCACTGCAGCTCATTCAGTTTCAGCTCACAGATCCTTCACGATGAAATACTTTAGCCACCAGCCAGCCTAATACAAAGGCGACAAATGACATTAATAATAGAAATAGATGTAACTGCACCGCTACTTTTAGTAATGCAGTGGTATCGATCGCATAAAACTGACCCGCTAGCACAAAGGCTGCTTCAAACGTGCCAGAGCCCGCCACTCCGTGAATCGGCAAGATAGATGAAAGATCGGCCACAGCCACACTCGTCACCGCTTGCGCTAAGGTTAACTGAGATAACTGCAGCACCACCCCAAGGAACGCCAATAGCTTGGTCAGCCACACCGCATAGGTAGTTATCACAATGGCACCGAAGTGCCCGCCACGGGTCGGCAGGTCGCTGAATGCTTGCGCTAGTTTAGCCAGTTTTACATGACTAAAACGGCCTAACAACCACACCACTAACCTTTTGCCCTGATTAAATAGCAACAGGCCCGACACCGTTATGACAGCCAGCCCCAATGAAGCCCAAGGACTAAACTGCCAGAGCGCCAAAATACCCGCCACCGATAGCAATGCCACCAGATCAAGCAATCGATATAACAGAAGATGAGAAGATGAGTGCACCACCCCAATGCCGAAATAGCGTTTGATCAACACCGGAAAAGCGACTTCACCGGTACGCATCGGTAACAGATTATTGAGTAGGTTATGATTGGTGCTGAGGTAAAACATCTGCGGATAACGCGTGCTGGGTAAGGCAAAACTCACCTTAATCCGCAACGCTCGTAAAGCATTACTGGTTAACGATAACACGACTAATAATGTCAACGTTGCACCGTCAAACCCCTGCCAAGAGGTTAACAGGCTATACCAACCGATCTGATATTCCACTACCGCCAGGGTGATTAAAAGAATCACCACTGACAGCAGTAGTTTAAGCAGTTGTGCTCGACGCATCAGCTGATTGTTTCACCTTTGGCTTGCAGATCAGCATGATAAGAGGATCTTACCAACGGACCGCTGGCAACCTGAGAGAAGCCCAGTTCTTTGGCGACCTTAGCATATTCATCAAATTCAGCTGGCGTCACATAGCGATCAATCGGCAGATGATCACGGCTAGGCTGTAGATATTGGCCGATGGTCAACATATCCACATCATGAGCGCGCAGATCTTTTAGTACTTCAAAGATCTCCTCCTTAGTTTCACCCACACCCACCATCAGGCCGGACTTAGTACGGACATCAGGACAGCGTTGCTTATACTTCTGCAGCAGATCGAGTGACCATTGATAATCAGCACCAGGGCGCACTTTACGATACAAACGCGGTACCGTTTCCATATTGTGATTAAACACATCAGGCGGTGTCTGCTGGAGAATATCCAGTGCAATATCCATCCGACCACGGAAGTCTGGCACTAGGGTTTCAACCTGAATAGACGGCACAGCCTTACGCGTTTCTGTAATACAACGGGCAAAGTGATCGGCACCACCATCACGCAGATCATCCCGGTCTACCGACGTAATTACCACGTAGCGCAAACCCATATCAGCAATGGCTTCCGCTAACTCTTTCGGTTCATTCTCTGGTAGAGCTTTAGGACGACCATGGGCCACATCACAGAAGGGGCAGCGACGGGTACAGATGTCGCCCATAATCATGAACGTCGCCGTCCCATGACTGAAACACTCGCCCAAGTTAGGACAACTCGCTTCTTCACAGACTGAGGCAAGTTTATGCTTGCGCAGTTTATTCTTAATTCCCTGCACTTTAGGCGTGGTACCCAGCGAGACTCGCAACCACTCGGGTTTACGAAGAATCTGATCCCGCTCAGTGGGGATAACCTTGACTGGGATACGGGATACTTTTTCAGCCCCCCGCAGCTTTACACCCGCTTCCGCGCGTTTCGGCTTATCGTCCGCAGACCCTGCACTTTGCACATTTACGCTATTTTCAGACATCTATACCTTCCAACGAGTTAGCATTGGCGCGCTCGTTATATTCGAGTCTTTTCACCAGTATTTCTATAAGTGAATCCTTAACGGATTCCCTGTCGAGGGTTTCGACCAGGTTTTTCAGCCGGGTAACTGATAAACCGGCATAACCACAAGGGTTAATCCGATTAAAAGGTTCGAGATCCATATCTAGGTTAAAAGCTAGTCCGTGAAACGAACAACCTTTACGTACTCGCAATCCCAGCGAGCAAATTTTTGCTTCATTAACATAGACACCCGGGGCATCGGCCTTCGCATACGCCTCAACACCATACTGTGCCAGTAACTCAACAATACTAGCCTCCATACGGGCGACCAGTTCTTTAACGCCAAACTTCTTACGGCGGATGTTCAATAAAAGGTAAACCACCAACTGCCCTGGGCCATGATAGGTCACCTGACCACCGCGATCGACCTGCACCACCGGAATATCACCGGTGCTTAACAGATGTTCTTCTTTACCGGCATGCCCTTGAGTAAACACGGGCTGATGTTCCAGCATCCAGATCTCATCAACCGTTTCGGCAGTGCGGGCGGCAGTAAAATCCTGCATGATTTGCCACGTCGGCTGATAGTCCACCAGCCCCAAATCACGAATAACAATCTGTTCAGCCAAATCCATCATATCACCATCGTGACACGGCCTGTCTCTAACAGATCCTCATGCAGTGCTTTCAGTTGCTCATGACCTGTGGCCGTAATTTTCATACGAATCGATGTAAAGGTGCCTTTGCTGCTCCCCTGTAAATCAATTTTGGTAATATCGAGATCAGGCGCATGGATACGCACAACATCAATTACCAATGATTGAAAATCCGGCCCATCTCGACCGATCACCTTAATAGGGTAATCTGGACAAGGGAACTCAATTTTCGGAGCTTCTGGTTTCGTTTCTTGTGCCATAACTATCTCTCGACTACTCAGCCGTTCATCAGATCATTTTGATAACGCGTAAACAGCTCAAACATTCTCGCCCATAAAGGGCCTTTTTTTCCATCAGCGACGGGTTGACCATCGATTTCGATCACCGGCACCACCGCCCGGGTTGAACTACTTACCCAAACCTCGTCGGCCGCTAGCAATCGAGCATAGCTGATATCCGCTTCCCGCATCGCAATGCCATCTGCAGCCGCCAGCTCGAGGATCAGTTCTCGGGTCGTTCCACCGAGAATCTCTGAGCCGCGTTTAGGCGTAAAGATAACGCCCTGCTCTACTAACATCAGGTTACAGGAAGCACCTTCCGTCAGCAGGCCGTCGCGGATCATCAACGCCTCCTGCACACCCATCTGTTTCGCCTGTTGCATCGCTAATATATTGGGCAGCAAGCCGGTACTTTTAATGTCACAACGTCCCCACCGCAGATCCTCGGTAACGATTGCTCGAACGCCAGATACCGCATCAGGCCCCGCATTATAAATATCCTTGATCGGATTACAGCAAGCAAAGATAGTCGGCACCATCTCGGCATCATAGATATGGCTACGACGCCCCGAGTTACCCCGGCTAATCTGTAAATAAACCGACAGATTACCACCACCATTCAATGTCACTAAGCGGGTAAGAATGGCCTCCCAATCTTGCTCAGCCACAATCTGTATGGCCTGCAAGCTATGCTGCAATCGCTGTAGATGCTCATCCAAGCGAAAGCCGACACCGCGATAAAACGGAATCACTTCATAAACACTGTCACCAAACAAAAAGCCTCGGTCAAAAACCGATACTTGGGCTTGGTCTTCTGCAATATAGTGACCGTTCAGAAATACTGTCTTCATCTTCCCTTAACGACAGAAGCCCGAACTCAGAAACAGAGTTCGGGCATCCGTGCCTCAAAACCTATCGATCAGTTGATCAGGTTATAAAAGAATAACGCTATGGCATCCCATATACGTTGCAACAATCCAGCCTCAGCAATACTTTCCAAAGCCACCACTGGCGCTTCTGCGACGACTTTATCTTCCAGCATAACTTTCAAAGTACCAAAGCTCTGACCTTTTGCAATCGGCGCCTTAATCACTTTATCCAGATCTAAAACGGCTTGTAACTGTTCGCCTTCACCACGCGGAATAGTAATCGCCATCGCATCGGTCAAGCCGACTTTCAATTGACTTTGCTGACCCGCCCACACCTTGGTAGTTTCCAATACTTGACCGGCATCATACAGCTTGTGAGTACGGAAATAACGGAACGAATATGCCAGTAGTTTCTGGCTTTCCTGGGCACGGGCCTCTTCACTGCTAGTGCCCATCACTACGGTAATCAGGCGCATACCTTCCCGTTTAGCCGAGGCGACCAAACAATATCCTGCCGCATCGGTATGGCCGGTTTTCAAACCATCAACAGAATCGTCACGCCACAGCAGTTTATTGCGGTTTGGCTGACGAATCTTGTTGTAGGTAAAATACTTTTCAGAATAAACGCCATACTGCTCGGGATAATTCTGGATAATGGCCCGTGCTAGCAAAGCCAAATCAAACGCCGATGAGTAATGATCATCCGCGGGCAACCCGGTCGCATTCAAGAAATGGGTATTCTCCATCCCAAGCTGTGCGGCATGCTGATTCATCATATCGGCAAACGCCGCTTCACTACCGGCAATATATTCAGCCACCGCCACGCTGGCATCATTACCCGATTGAATAATGATACCTTTGAGTAGGTCACTCAATAGAACCTGGGTACCTTCTTGAATAAACATCCGTGAACCCGGTGCGCGCCACGCTTTTACAGAGATAGGCACCAGATCATTCTTACTGACATTACCTTTGGTCAGCTCACCTTCGAGGATATAGCTGGTCATCATCTTCGTCAGGCTCGCGGGAGGGAAACGCTCGTTCTCCCGGCTGGCCATGATAACCTTACCAGTATCGGCATCCATAACAATATAAGCCCGGGCGGCCACTTGCGGTGGTGCAGGGGTAATCTTAGCCGCCTGAACCGGCAGCGCAAAGATGCACATGGATAACAACATAAGGCGAATCAGAGTAGAGCGAAAAACTAATTTTCTAATCATAGTGTTATAGATACTTTTTTACGGTTACAGAAGGTCTAGGTACTGCTCAGACCTAAAAACAGGCTAAAGGTTCGCGAACAATTCAGCGGTTTCCCATAGCAGATCCATTTAAGCGCGCCTAGTCTACCAAATGTGGACGCAGATAGCCTGCCGCTTCAATCCTTGATACGATTTCTGCCAAGTTTGCGTTTAACTTAACCGGCCCAACTTGAACCCGATACAGTGTTCGGCCCGGCCGCTGCAACGGCACAATTCTCACTTGATACCCCGGCAGCATTGTCTGCAACTCTTGCTGCGCTTCAATCGCCGTTGTTTCCAGTCCAAAAGCCCCCACTTGCAGATAACGCGTACCGTCCCCTGGGGTTATCTTTTCCGGAGCGGCTGGTGCAGCACTAATAACCGCTGCAGATGAATGACTCCAACTGGCGGGATCAATTGCTTCAACCTCGACATTGGCCGTGCCTTGACCCAACATATCCAGTTTCGATGCCGCCGCATATGAAAGATCAATGACCCGCCCACCATGAAACGGGCCTCGATCATTAACCCGCACAATCACCTTTCGGCCATTTGCTAAGTTAGTCACCTGCACATAACTCGGCAAGGGCAACGACTTATGCGCGGCCGTCATGGCATACATATTGTAGGTTTCACCATTCGAGGTTTTATGGCCATGAAACTTCTTGCCATACCATGAAGCAACACCACGCTCTTTATAACCATTGCCAGAGGCCATCACATGGTAGGTTTTACCCAGTACCGAATAGGGGCTCTTATTACCCCCACGGCTTTTAGCTTCGACTCTAGGCACGGCATTCGGCACATGGGATACATCAACCTCGGCCGATGGGCCGTAATCCTTATCCACAGCATAGCGCCCTCCCGATGAAGAACAGCCCGCCAATAGTGCGATCAATGACAGCACCAGTAGATTGAGGATAACTCGGCTCATGTTAATTAACCTGCGTTTGCTTTATGTTTTTCAGCAACAGCCTGACCCAGTTCATAAACAGCCATGGCATATAACCGACTATGATTGTAGCGGGTAATCACATAAAAGTTATGTAATCCGAACCAATGTTGAAACTCGCCGTCTTTTTCTAACCGCATCAGCGTCGCTTTGCTATCAAGATTCAGGTCTTTACGGGTGCGAATACCCCGCTCGGCCCACTCGGCCAAGGTCACTTCTGGTTTCAGGCTACTATTGATCCAAGCCTCATCCGCCATTTGCTGCATGACCACATTAGAGCGTACCGCTTCACCTTTTTTCCAGCCGTGGGCGCTAAAATAGTTTGCCACACTACCAATCGCATCAACCGGATTGTTCCAGATATCTTTTTTACCATCGCCGTCAAAATCAACCGCAAAACTTCTGAAGCTACTCGGGATAAACTGACCATAACCCATCGCTCCGGCATAAGAACCTTTCAACGCAAACGGGTCGGCTTTTTCTTCACGTAACAGGTAAAAATACTCTTTTAACTGCCCTTGGAAAAACTTACCACGCGGCGGGTAATCAAATCCGAGGGTCGATAGTGCATCAATCACTCGATAGCTGCCCATATTACGGCCATAACGGGTTTCAACGCCGATGATCGCAACAATGATATGGGCCGGAACACCATATTCTTTCTCAGCCCGCTGCAGAGCAGCACTGTATTGATGCCAGAACTCAACACCCTGCTTAATGCGCGCATCCCGCAAGAAAATATTACGGTATTCACCCCAGTTCAGTCGCTTTTCAGCTGGCCGAGTGATCGCCTTCAGAATGCTTTCTTGACGTTCAGCCGAGCGCAGAATCGTTTTAACCTCAGCCTCGTCAAAGCCCTCTTTTGCCATATTGGCAATAAACTGTTGTGCAGCAGGATGATCACCATAGCCATGAGCGGCAACCTGTGTACCCCATGCCAAGCCGCTACAGAGCACAACGCCAGCTAGCAATCCTGAAAATTTAGTTCTGAACATATCACCCTACCTTAATTTGCCACCATCTTCATGATGGCATTCCTAAACATTTGTGGCGCTATTAAAAGTACTCTCAGCAGTATCCTGACTTTATCACAGAGTCACAACAACAAAACGGCTGAGTTATTATGTTTATTTATGCCCCGGCTTAATGACTGATCATCTGCCGGTGTGCTTGCACCGACATTAGCAGCCCAAAGCCCGCCATGAGCGTCACAATGGAGGTACCACCATAACTGACCAACGGTAGCGGCACACCAACCACCGGCAAGATGCCACTAACCATACCGATATTAACAAACACATAAACAAAAAAGGTTAGCGTCACACTGCCAGCCACTAATCGACCAAAGCTGTCCTGCGCTTTCACCGCGATCACCAACCCGCGGCTGATAATCAATAGATAGATAAACAGTAACAATAAGATACCGATCATTCCGAACTCTTCGCCCAATACTGCGATAATAAAGTCCGTATGACTCTCGGGAAGAAAGTCCAACTGCGATTGGGTGCCAAGCATCCAACCTTTACCCTCAATCCCCCCGGAGCCAATAGCCGCTTTAGACTGGATAATATTCCAGCCAGCGCCTAGCGGATCACTCTCCGGGTCGAGAAAGGTCAATACCCGCTGCTTTTGATAATCTTTCATCACCATCCACAATCCCGGCAGCCCTGCCGATGCCACCAGCAAGGCGCCAAAGATATACCGCCAATAGATCCCCGAGAGTAACAACACAAATACCCCCGATGCGGCAATCAGCAAGGATGTACCAAGATCTGGCTGCTTCATGATCATCACGACCGGCACAAAGATCAGTACCAGCGAAATCGCAATATGACGAAAGCTCGGCGGCAGTGGCCGACTGGCCAGATAACAAGCCACCATCAACGGCAGCACCAGCTTAACAATCTCGGCCGGTTGGAAACGAAATCCGGGCAGGGCAATCCAGCGCTGCGCCCCTTTAGCGCCTACGCCAACTAGCAACACCGCCAATAACAAGCCGATACAGACGACATACATCGCGGGAGCCCAACGGGCGAACAGCTGCGGTCGCAACTGCGCCAGAATCGTCATAATCACCAATCCGGCCCCCATGCGAATTGCTTGCCGGATGACATAGCCCATATCGCCACCGGATGCGCTATACAGCACCAGCAAACCATAGCCACAAAGAATCAAAATAAACAGTAACAACCAAGCATCTAACCGAGTATAGGACCAAAAGCCTCGACGTCTGGCTAGATGGGGTTGGGCATCGGGCATAGTACGTTGGAAATCAGCCACCGGTTAAACCCTCTGTTACCGCGTCAGCTTGCTCTGTCTGATCGTTGTTTGCGGCTTCAGCATCCTGCTTTTTAAGCGCCATAAAAGCATCAATGACCTTGCGCGCTAAAGGTGCCGCGGTGCTCGAACCACCACCACCATTTTCAACGATCACCGACACCGCAATTTCCGGTTTATCTGCCGGCGCAAAAGCGAGAAAGAGTGCATGATCCCGGTGCCGTTCAGCCAAGCTTTCTGCATCGTAAACTGCATCCTGTTTAATACCGACCACCTGAGCGGTGCCGGTTTTACCCGCGATCTGAAAATCCAAGCCACGGCCAACCTTGCGCGCCGTGCCTCTCGGCCCATGCACAACCGCCACCATCGCATCGATAATGCGCTGCCAATACTGATTATTTTTCAATTTAATATCCGGTAGCACCGCACTGGTTCCCTCCAGCCCGCTAATCTCAACAACACTGCCCTCAACTACCTTGTGATCCCGGTTTTCATTATGAGTCATCACCCCTTTGAGCATCCGAGGCTGTTTCCAAACACCACGATTGGCCATCACCGCCGAAGCCGTTGCCAGTTGCAATGGGGTTGTCAGCATCCAGCCTTGACCGATACTCAAGTTAAGGGAGTCACCAGAAAACCAAGAACCACGCCCGGTGCGTTTTTTCCAAGCTTTAGAGGGCAGAATGCCCGGCAAGGCTTCCGGCAGATCCAGACTCGTCACCTGACCAAAGCCAAAACGCCCCAAATAGTCGGAAATAATATCCACCCCTGCGCGGTTGGCAACATCGTAAAACCAGACGTCACAAGATTGATAGATCGCCATCTCTAACCCAACCTTGCCGTGACCGCCGTGTTTCCAATCACGATAGCGTCGCCCGCCATTGGTTAACGTATAGAAGCCCGGATCAAACACCGTGTGAGAAGGACTCACTGCCCCACTGTCAATAACGCCCATGGCAACCATTGGTTTGATAGTAGACCCAGGCGGGTATTGCCCTCGCAAAGCCCGGTTAAACAACGGCAGATCGGGAGATTCACGCAGTGCTTTGTAAGCTTTGGTACTAATACCGGTAACAAACAGATTAGGGTCATAGCCGGGATTACTTACCAGCGCCAAAATACCGCCAGTTTTCGGATCGATAGCCACGATCGCCGCCCGCCGCCCCTCGACCAGTTTTTCTGCCGCTTGCTGCAAGCGAATATCGAGGTGCAGAACAATATCTTTACCCGGCACCGGGTCGGTCTGCTCAAGCACCCGCATCACCCGCCCACGGGCATTGGTTTCAACCTTGTGATACCCCACTTCACCGTGCAACAGTGGTTCATAAAAGCGTTCAATTCCCAGCTTGCCGATATAGTGCGTACCACTGTAGTTTTTGTTATCGACCCGCTTCAACTCTTTCTCGTTAATACGGCCAACATATCCCAGTGCATGCACTAAGCTGGCGCCAAAGGGATAATAACGAATCAGATCTGCTTCGACCTGAACCCCCGGCAAACGCTGATAATTAACCGCGATACGGGCAATTTCATCATCGGTCAGACGAAAACGTAGCGGTACCGTTTCGTAAGGACGACGCCGCTGTTTCAACCGCTTACGGAACGACTCTAGCTCTCGCTCTGAAATAGGAATCAGGGTTTGCAACTCGGCTAAAGTCGCCTCAAGATCGCTCACCTTCTCCTTCAACAGCGTAACACTGTAACTCGGTCGATTTTCAGCCAACAACGTGCCATTACGATCGTATATCAGCCCCCGCGTCGGTGCGACCGGTTGTAGCTGAATACGATTATCGTCTGAAACAGCGGCGAGTTGATCATGCTGTACGACTTGCAGGAAATAGAGTCGGCCAATAAGAACACACAGCAGTAATAGCACGATCACAAACGCAACCACCGACCGTGCCAAAAACACCCGTCCCTCTTTGGTATGATCTTTCAGGCTATCAAAGGCTGACATCGAAGTAACTCGTCACAGAATGGGATTCACAGGTAGGTAATAATCGGTTATTTATGATAAGGGTGGCCCTGCAAAATACTCCAAGCCCGGTAAAGCTGTTCAGACAGTAGAATGCGCACCAAGGGATGCGGCAGTGTCAGGCCGGACAACGACCATTTCTGATCAGCTATGGCGACACACTCAGGCGCCAGCCCCTCAGGCCCACCGACCAATAAACTGACATTTCGCCCAGACATCTGCCACTGTTCCGCCTGTTCTGCCAGTTGCTCGGTGCTCCAGTTGCGGCCACCCACTTCAAGAGCTATCACCTGATCGCCCTTAGGGATCGCCGCCAGCATCAGTTCGCCTTCTTGACGTTTCGCACGGGCTAAATCAGCCCCTTTGCCTCGATGTCCCAAAGGGATCTCCACCAGTTCCAAAGAAAATTCGTGCGGTAGGCGTTTCTGATACTCATTAAACCCTTCGGTGACCCAGCCAGGCATCTTGGTGCCTACGGCAATAAGGCGTATTTTCATTCTAAGACCAGTATCCTTCTCTCTCTGGTGACAACTCGACTAAGTCAACCTGAACTAAACAGTTTCCTGCTCAGCCACGCTATCAAAGCCCCACAGTTTCTCAAGGTCGTAGAAGCTACGAGCATCTGGCATCATCACATGAACCACTAGGTCTCCGAGATCCACCAACACCCATTCACCGGTGTCCACACCTTCAATACCCAACGGCATGACACCCTGACGCTTCATCTCTTCTTGCACATGTTGTCCTATAGACATCACATGACGCTTAGAGGTTCCGCTGGCAATCACCATCCGGTCAGTCACTGTTGATTTATTGGTGACATCAATCTCGACAATATCCCGGGCTTTCATATCATCAAGGGCTTCACGTACAGCGATGATCATCTGATCCATTTCCATTAGTAATTATTTACCTTCAGTTGGTTGCTCATAATCATAGAGCTTGTTTTGTTTTATATAGTCCCACACCGCATCCGGTATCAGATAGCGAGGCGAGTGGCCGGCACGGATCAACGCTCTGATCTGTGTCGCAGAAATTCCCAGCGGCGTCAGTTCACGAAAAATCACTTGGCCAGCCGGTAACTGCAGCATGGTATCGATATCATGAACTTCGTGATTCATGCTTATCTGCTGCATCTGTTCGCAGGGCTCATAAATCCATCCCGGACGTTTGACCACCACAATATGACAAAGATTAAGGAGTTCCTGCCAGCGATCCCATTGTGGCAGAGAAAGATAGGCATCCATACCCAGTATCATACAGATCGGGACCTTTTCACCCAGTTCACGACGAAAAGATTCCAGCGTCAATACAGTATAGGAAGCATCAGCCGAGATAACCTCTCGATCTTCGGCCACCAACGCTCGTTCGTCAGCAACGGCCAAACGCACCATATCGAGACGCTGCTGACCGCTACGCTCGGGTTGTTTGCGATGCACCGGTGCCTTTGATGGCATCAATGTCACCTGTTCAACACCTAACCACTGTTGAATTTCCAGCGCAGTGCGCAGGTGACCATTATGGATAGGATCAAAAGTCCCACCCATAAAGACCTTTACCGATTGGCTCATCACGTATTATTGACGGACATGACCATCACCAAGCACCACATATTTTTGCGAGGTTAAGCCTTCCAGCCCAACTGGGCCTCGGGCATGTATTTTGTCGGTAGAGATACCGATCTCAGCCCCTAGGCCATATTCAAACCCATCAGCAAAACGGGTCGACGCATTTACCATCACGGAGCTGGAATCAACTTCGCGTAAAAAGCGACGGGCGCGGGTGTAATTTTCAGTAATAATGGAATCAGTATGATGGGAGCCGTAACGATTAATATGCTCAATCGCTTCATCCATATCGCTAACCAGTTTAATCGACAACACCGGCCCTAAGTATTCGGTTTCCCAATCGGCTTCGGTGGCAGCGTTAATACCTGGCAATATTGCACAGGTTTTCTCGCAGCCACGTAGCTCAACCCCAAGTGAGCGATACTGGCCTGCTAACTCGGGCAAAATATCTTCAGCCCGGGCCTCATGTACCAGCAACGTTTCCATGGTATTACAGGTACCGTAACGATGTGTTTTAGCATTAATCGCCACATTGATCGCTTTAGTTTTATCGGCATCATTATCAATATACACATGACAAACGCCATCAAGATGCTTGATGACCATCACCTTCGCATCACGACTCACCCGCTCAATCAGGCCCTTTCCACCTCGCGGCACGATCACATCAACATATTCAGGCATGGTAATAAGTTCACCCACTGCCTCGCGATCCGTGGTCTTCACCACCTGGACGGTATTTTCTGGCAGCCCAGCAGCCTTCAAGCCCGCTTGAATACACTCAGCTACCGCTTTATTACTGTGAATAGCTTCGGAGCCGCCTCGCAAAATGGTTGCGTTGCCAGATTTCAGGCACAAACTAGCAGCCTCAACGGTCACATTTGGCCGAGATTCATAAATAATACCGACCACTCCGAGTGGCACTCGCATTTTACCCACCTGAATACCACTCGGCAGATAATTCATATCGGTGATCGCACCGATCGGGTCCGGTAGTGTCGCCACCTGACGCAAACCTTCGATCATCGTGTCGATTTGAGAGGGTTTCAGTTCCAAACGATCCAACATAGCATCATCAAGACCATTCACACGGCCCTGTTCTAGGTCTTTAGCATTCGCCGCAACCAATGTTTCGCGGGCAGCATCAATCGCCTCCGCCATCGCCAGTAGCGCACGGTTCTTTATGCCGGTGTCAGCTTTCGCGATTGCACGTGAGGCGACACGCGCCTGCTGCCCCAGTTCTGCCATATACTCTTTAACGTTCATAACCTTCCTTCCCCCTCGAGACCGGGCATTATAACCTGCCCGACAGCGGGGGTCATCGACAGAGAAAGCAAAACAGAAAAAAACCCGTTTTTGCAGGGTAACTTAGCTGCTATCATCTGCAGGCTCTACTACCCCGGAATAATTACCGTCGGAATATGGATAAACCGCTACGCTTTTCAGTCATGATTCATCAGCGCACCCAGTTGATGATCACACTCGCCTGCATTTTGCTCGCAGGCTTGCTGCTGTCTGGCATCTACCTATCCGTTGTGGCAGGCAAGATAGCCCAACAACAAACCCGACAGCAAGGCACGCTGCTAGGCCAGCAAACAGTAACGATGATCAAACCTGCCCTGATGGCAGGCGACTCGGTGAGTCTCAATTTCATTCTCAACCAACTTGTGCAACAGCCCAGCATTGACGCCATTATCCTTAATGACCCTAAAGATCGCCTATTAGGCCGGGCTGGCGATATCAAACACGATAATCTTATTCACCAAGAAATACTCATTCGGCAGCAACAAGAGACCCTCGCAATTCTGGAACTGCGTCTTAACCCCGCATCAAACAAAGCCAATCTCAACGCCATTCTGATGCAAGCCGCCATCCTAGCCCTAATTACCGTCATTTTAGCGCTGCTGGGCTGCTGGCTTTTCCTTAATCGCAACAGCAAGCTTGAGCAAGCCAACAGTCTGCCAACAACTCATACGGGCAATACTCCAAACCACAGCCCGAGCAACATCCCTAACAGTACAGAACACCCC
Source organism: Amphritea sp. GJ51-11 (assembly GCF_055808735.1). Classification (NCBI taxonomy): domain Bacteria; kingdom Pseudomonadati; phylum Pseudomonadota; class Gammaproteobacteria; order Oceanospirillales; family Oceanospirillaceae; genus Amphritea; species Amphritea sp. GJ51-11. The sequence continues at coordinate 3,752,638 of NZ_CM147881.1, forward strand.
CTAATAGCGACACCTCAGCAGAAAAGCAAAAAGAAAAAGAAGAAAACGCCTGATAACGAAGCACTCGTTGATCTACTCAGACCCGCAGATGACGCCCCCCATATGCCAGACTTCGCGCCTTTTTCTGATCATAAAGAGAGTGCGCCAGAGGAAGAATATGACGCCGATATAGAGTTCACTCTGATCGAAGAGGTCGAACTGGAAGCGCCACCGCGTCACAAACGCAACCCACTATTTGAAAACAGCAAGCATGAAGTTCAGCTCGACCTTTATGCCTTTGAGCAGGAACTGGAGCTAATCGTCCCGGCTGACCAAGCCGGCTACCTACTCTATCTCGACCTATCATCCGGCCACTCCGATAACCTGCAAAGCGAAGAATTACAAACGTTACAGGCATACTATTATCGAATGCTCGATATGGTAATCACCATTTACCAAGGCGAAGTCGCCCGCCTCGATAACGGCGACCTACAATTGGCCTTCCTAAAACCACATAAAGATGATGCCCACGGCATCAACGCTATCTGCGCTAGCCAACTATTTAACCGTCTATATAAACTATTTAATCAGCAACGCATTCGCAGTTTTCAACCTGTGCTCAATTTACATATGGCATTAGTGCGGGGGCATTACCAAAAGCTCGCTCGCATGCAGGAAGAGGCTCGCTACCTCACCCACAGCACCGACAGTAATGAACTGATCACCCACACAACGCTGAGCGAAGCCCCTGACCTAAAAGTGAGCTTACTGGCGGGTGCCGAGATCGTCCGTGCCGAAGAAGATAAGGTATTGGTTAAATCCGTTAACGAGAACTATCAAAAACTGCTAGATAAACAAGCACGACACCTGCTTAGCAAGCTGCTTCCATAGACGCTAACGCAGGTCAAGAAGCCTAACAGGCTAACCTTGGAGCAACCCCAATCACTGCTTATGCTATACGATTAAAGCAGTACAGATCGACCTCGTTTTTTATTTATCGTGTATCTGTATCGTTTACTTAAGCTCACCTATACTCACCCCTCTTCATTTGTACGCTCTGACCTAAGGTAACACCATGTTAAACGACCTCATTATTCTCTTTATCGCGGGTTTTCTTGGCGGTATCTTAAATTCAATTGCTGGCGGCGGCAGCTTTATCACCTTTCCCGCTCTACTATTTGCCGGCGTACCGCCGATCAGCGCTAATGCCACCAACACCTTCGCCTCATGCTCTGGCTACATGAGCGGCACCTGGGCCTTTCGCAAAGACCTTGCAGAGATCAAAGATCAACTGCCTCACTTTATTATCATTAGCCTACTGGGCGGCATCAGCGGCGCTTGGTTGCTATTACAAACACCGGAAGCCTCATTCGAAATGGCCGTGCCTTGGCTGCTACTATTTGCCACCTTGCTGTTTATTTTTGGCGGCCACCTCAATCGCAGCCTCAAAAAGCTCAGCACCAAACATCGCCACGCCTCCTCAGCCGGTGCTGCGCTGCTGATCATTCTATTGTTTGGCGTCTGCCTGTATGGCGGTTTTTTTAATGCGGGCCTAGGCATTATTTCATTAAGCTATCTCGCCCTCGCCGGGCACACCGATATCAACCGGATGAATGGATTAAAACTGCTGATCTCAACCTTCGTCTCACTGATCGCTATCGTTTTGTTTGCCTATGATGGCGTCATTGCTTGGTATGAAGGCTCAATTGTTCTGGTCGGAACTGTGCTTGGCGGCTATATGGCTGCTCACCTGTCTCGCAGACTGCCACAACAACTCGTGCGCAACTTCGTTATCATCGCCAGTATCGGTATCACCCTATACTTTTTCTATGATGCCTATCTGGTCAAACCGGTCTTAGGGGGCTAGCATAACGCTAAACAATAAAGGTCTAAAAAGACCGGGCATTCAACCATGGAAATGATAACACTGCTGCTGTTTATACCCACCTGCTTTGCATTAAATATGTCACCGGGGCCTAACAACCTGCTGGCAATGAGTAACGCAAAACGCTATGGCTTTCGCAGCGCTGTTATCGCCGGCGCAGGCCGCTTACTCGCTTTCTGCGGCATGATTTTCCTCGCCGCGACTGGGTTAGCGGTGGTGCTACTGGCCTCGGAAAAAGTATTTATTGCTGTTAAGGTCGCCGGGGCCTGCTATCTGTTCTGGCTAGCCTTTAAGCTCTGGCAAGCCGACACAAGCCAATCGAACGAAATACCCAACAGCACAAAAAAAACACTGTTCGGCTTAGCCCAGCAAGAGTTTTTGCTGGCGGCCGGCAATCCTAAAGCGATACTGTTCTTTACCGCCTTTTTGCCACAATTCACCAACCCGGCGGCGCCTACAGGCCTACAGTTCTTCCAGCTCGGCATCACCTTTCTGATACTGGAATCCATCGCAATAACCTCCTATGCACTGTTCGGCATCTATCTGCGCCAGTGGTTTGCTCAACCCCACAAAAGACGCTGGTTTAATCGTAGTTGCGCCACCTTACTTGGCAGTGCTGGAATCGGCTTACTAGCCAGCCGCCAACACTAAGACAACCCTGCTAGAACGCCAAGATATAGCCTTTCGCCTAGCTCGACGGGGTATTCAATGCCAACAGAACACCTGCACATTAGTAATATAAAGCACAAGAGACTCTTAAGATGAACCTGATGAATAGGCTAGCAAGGAATTCATAAAGACGGATAACGAGGCGGGTACACAGGCACAAGACCATCGCGATAAAAACACAGGAAGGAACTGAAATAGCTGAACAGGGAAACAACAAGTACTGAGGGTTTTACAAACAATACCGATGCTTGGCAGCCCGGTAAAAAATCAAAAAAAGGAGCGCATCAGCGCTCCTTTTTTATCAGCTTAGAAGTCTTACTTCTTAGCAGCCATCTGTGCCTTGATCAGGTCACCGATAGTAGTAGGTCCAGCCGTTTCAACCGGTGCATCAGCAACCGCTTTGATTGCCGCTTTCTCATCTGCCTGATCTTTCGCTTTAATAGACAGAGTGATTGAACGGTTACGACGATCCAAGTTAACGATCTTCGCTTCAACTTCTTCGCCTACTTTCAGGACAGTAGAAGCATCTTCGATGCGATCGATGCTGATGTCAGACACTTTCAGGTAACCTTCGATGCCTTCAGCCAGCTCGATGTTAGCGCCTTTAGCGTCTACAGACTTAACAATACCTTTAACGATAGTGTTTTTGTCATTGGCAGCAGCGTACTCAGAGAAAGGATCGCTTTCCAGTTGCTTGATACCCAGAGAGATACGCTCTTTCTCAGCATCAATAGACAGGATAACGGCTTCAACTTCTTCGCCTTTCTTGTATTCGCGCAGTGCAGTTTCACTATCCGCATCCCAAGAGATGTCAGACATATGAACCAGACCGTCAAGATCATTTTCCAGACCAACGAAGATACCGAAGTCTGTAATAGTCTTGATAGTACCAGTCACTTTATCGCCAGCAGCGAACTGCTCAGCAAAAGTAGACCATGGGTTAGGGATGCACTGTTTCATACCTAGAGAGATACGACGACGCTTCTCATCAACATCCAGAACCATAACTTCAACTTCGTCGTTCACTTGAACAACTTTAGAAGGATGGATGTTTTTGTTTGTCCAAGACATTTCAGAAACGTGGATCAAACCTTCAACGCCATCTTCAATAGAAGCAAAGCAACCGTAGTCAGTCAGGTTAGTCACACGTGCAGGAACTTTAGTTCCAGCAGGGAAACGAGCCAGGATAGAAGACCAAGGATCTTCGTTCAGCTGTTTCAGGCCTAGAGACAGACGGTTAGTTTCTTTATCAAACTTGATGATCTGAACAGTGATCTCATCACCCGGAGTCAGCATATCGCTAGGGTGAGAAATACGCTTCCAAGCCATGTCAGTGATGTGCAGCAGGCCGTCAACACCACCCAGATCTACGAATGCACCGTAGTTGGTCAGGTTCTTAACGTAACCCTTAACTTGCTGACCTTCTTCCAGAGTAGCCAGCAGCTCATCACGTTGAGCGCTGTTAGCTTCTTGAAGAACAGCACGACGAGATACAACGATGTTGTCGCGCTTCTGATCCAGCTTGATCAGTTTAAATTCCAGCTCTTGACCCATCAGGTGGTCAACGTTTTTAACTGGACGAACATCTACCAGTGAACCTGGCAGGAAGCCGTTGATCTTGTTAACGGTAACGGTGAAGCCACCTTTAACAGTACCACTGATGAAACCTTTAACCGTTTCTTCAGCTTCGAATGCAGTTTCCAGAACGCCCCAAGACTCAGCGCGTTTAGCTTTTTCACGAGACAGACGTGTTTCACCGGAACCATCTTCAACGCTTTCCAGTGTAACCTTAACCATGTCACCCACTTGAACTTCAAGTTCTTGGGCATCATTAAGGAACTGGCTGCGGGCAATAACAGCCTCAGATTTCAGGCCAGCATTTACGGTAACCCAGTCACTATCGATGTCGATAACTTCACCCATAACGAGGGTGCCTGGCACCATAGCAACGAGTTCAAGGGATTCTTCAAATAAGTCAGCAAAGCTTTCGGTCATGCTTTTTCCTATACAGCAAATCCGTAGGTAAACAGGATTCACAGGGGGTCAACCTGTATTGTCAGTTGATACAGGGCAGTTTAATTATCTTGTTAGGTTGCACAGACTGACTAAAAAACAACCAAACAAGAGAGGTAGGGGCGGTATTATACAGATAACTTCTGCAATAAGAAAGCAGGTAGGTGATTGCAATAGTGCTGCCGCTGTCATCATCGCACACAAAAACCACACAGGCCTGCATTTCGATAAACAAAAAAAGAGCCCTCGATCATGGCTCTTTCTACTTAGGCTTTATCTTCTGTCTTGAGCTTAGGTACGACTCAGCAGACTCAACTCAGCGGCTAGTCCGGTTCATCGGATGAATCCGTAGACGGCTTCACGATCACTTCCAGAGAATCCACCCGTTGATAGCCCCGCGGCAGTTTATTACCTCGGCGGCCACGCTCACCACGGTAATGCTCCAAATCAGACGGTTTCATTTTCAGATGCTGACGACCAGAGTTCACCTGCAGAGTATCCTGCTCAGACAGCGTCACCATCGCAATCAGTAACTCCTCCCTCGCAGCGGCTCTGGCAGATGGAATGTTGATAATTTTATTACCCTTGCCACGACCTAACTCAGGCAGGTCTTTTACTGGGAACACCAGCATCCGACCTTCGTTTGTCACCGCCACCAGCAGATCACTATCTTTGCTAGACAAGGCCATCGGCGGCATCCCTTTCGCGCCTTTCGGCAATGTCAGGGCCGCTTTACCGGTACGGGTTTTACTAGTCATATCGGCAATCTTGGTGACAAAGCCATAACCGGCATCCGATGCCAGCAGCACCGCATCATCATCCTTACCCGCAATCGCGCCATCTATCGTCGCCCCTTTTGGAAGCGTTAGCTTACCGGTCACCGGCTCGCCCTGTCCTCGTGCAGATGGCAGCGTATGCGCTTCCAACGAATAGGCACGCCCGGTACTGTCGAGTAGAATAATCGGTTGATTCATCCGCCCTAAGCAAGCCAGCTTAAAGCCATCACCGGATTTATAGCTTAACCCTTCAGGATCGATATCATGCCCTTTCGCAGAACGAATCCAGCCCTGCTTGGAGATCACCGCCGTAATTGGGTCGGCCGTCAGCAGCGCTTTCTCATCCATGATTTTCGCTTCTTCACGGGCCACGATCGGAGAACGACGATCATCACCATACTCTTTCGCATCAGCCTTCAGCTCATCACGAATCAATTTACGCATCAGCTTTTCAGAACCCAAAATCTCTTCTAGGTAGTTGCGCTCTTCGGTGAGCTCATCAATCTCCCCGCGAATTTTAATCTCTTCTAGCTTGGCTAACTGGCGCAGACGAATTTCGAGAATAGCCTCGGCCTGCGTCGCGGTAATGCCAAAGCGTTCGATCATCACCAGTTTAGGCTTCTCTTCGGTGCGGATAATCTCAATCACTTCGTCGATATTGAGATAGGCCACCATTAAGCCTTCAAGAATATGTAATCGGGCCAGCACCTTGTCCAAGCGAAACTGCAAACGGCGGCGTACGGTTTCTGTGCGGTACACCAACCATTCAGACAGGATCTCCTTGAGGTTTTTCACCTTCGGGCGACCGTCGATGCCGATCATATTCATATTGACGCGGTAGGTACGCTCTAGGTCAGTACTAGCAAACAGGTGCGCCATCAACTGCTCAACATCGATGCGATTTGAGCGGGGTACGATTACCAAACGAGTCGGGTTTTCATGATCCGACTCATCCCGCAAATCAGACACCATTGGCAGCTTTTTCTGCTGCATCTGCTGGGCGATCTGCTCCAACACTTTTGCCCCAGACACCTGATAAGGCAGCGCAGTAATCACAATATCGCCCTGCTCTCGACTATAGACTGCACGCGCTCTGAGACTACCTTTACCGGCCTCATACATCTTCTGCAGTTCTTTGCGAGGAGTGATCAGTTCAGCATCGGTGGGCATATCCGGGCCGGGAATAATTTCGCATAACTCATCGATGCTCATACTCGGCTTCGATAGCAGCTTGATACAGGCTTGCGTGACTTCGCGAAGATTATGGGGCGGAATGTCGGTCGCCATGCCCACCGCGATACCGGTGGTACCGTTTAACAAGATATTCGGCAGCCGAGCCGGCAAGGTCAATGGCTCATCAATGGTACCATCAAAGTTTGGCCCCCACTCGACGGTGCCCTGCGCTACCTCTTTAAGCAACACCTCGGCGTATTTCGCCAATTTAGACTCGGTATAACGCATCGCCGCGAAGGATTTCGGATCATCCGGTGAGCCCCAGTTACCCTGACCATCGATCAGCGGGTAGCGATAGGAGAATGGCTGCGCCATCAACACCATCGCTTCATAGCAGGCGCTGTCGCCGTGTGGGTGGAATTTACCCAACACATCACCCACGGTACGGGCCGACTTTTTGTACTTAGCGGTTGATTTCAACCCGAGTTCAGACATCGCATAGACAATGCGTCGCTGCACCGGTTTCAGGCCGTCGCCGATATTTGGCAGCGCCCGATCAAGGATGACGTACATGGAATAATCCAGATACGCCTTCTCGGTATATTCTTTCAGTGACAGGCGTTCAATGCCTTGATCAATATGTACTGTTCCGCTCATTTCTTATCCCGGCGCTCATCAAACTCAACTATTGCTTCAGCGTACGCATCAATATAATCACGAGGTCACTAAACCCCGACATTATACGTCTGCCAGATTACCCTTGCTCTCCAACCACTCTTTACGGTCCGGGGAACGTTTCTTCGCCAGCAGCATATCCATCACTTCATTGGTACCATCGCCCGGCTCGATGGTCAGTTGAACCAAACGACGGGTATCACGGGACATGGTGGTTTCACGCAGTTGCAATGGGTTCATCTCACCCAAACCCTTGAAGCGCTGCACGCCGATCTTGGCATTTTTGCGCTCCTTCTTAATCCGCTCAACGATACTGTCTTTTTCGTTATCATCGAGGGCATAGAAGACATCTTTCGCCACATCGATACGATACAGTGGTGGCATCGCCACATAGACATGACCAGCGGCCACCAGCGGTTTAAAGTGACGCACAAACAGCGCACACAATAGCGTGGCGATGTGCAATCCATCGGAGTCCGCATCGGCAAGGATACAAATTTTGCCATAACGTAAACCGTCAAAATTATCGGTGCCGGGCTCTACGCCAATGGCGATGGAGATATGGTTAACCTCCTGAGACGCCAACACATCATGATGATCGACTTCCCAAGTATTAAGGATCTTACCCCGTAGTGGCATCACCGCTTGGTATTCACGATCCCGCGCTTGCTTGGCAGAACCACCTGCCGAATCCCCTTCCACTAAGAAGAGTTCTCCTTGCATCGCATCGTTACCGGTGCAGTCTGCCAGCTTACCCGGCAGCGCAGGCCCTGAGGTGACTTTCTTACGGATGACTTTCTTATTTGAACGCAACCGCTTCTGCGCATTGCTGATCACCAATTCGGCGATCTTTTCGCCGTCTTCAACATGACGGTTAAGCCACAGGCTGAAGGCATCTTTCACCGCGCTGGAAACAAAGGCCGCGATTTCTCGGGACGACAGACGCTCTTTGGTTTGCCCGGAGAACTGTGGGTCCTGCATTTTCACTGAGAGGATATAGCAACAACGTTCCCAAATATCTTCGGCAGAGATCTTAACGCCACGGGGCAATAAATTACGGAATTCACAAAACTCCCGCATCGCTTCCAGCAGTCCGGTACGCAAACCGTTCACATGGGTGCCGCCCTGTGCCGTCGGAATCAAGTTAACGTAGCTCTCGCCGGTCAGTTCACCACCTTCCGGCAGCCACTGAAGTGCCACATCTAAGCCGTCGCGTTCACCTTGAAAAGACACCGTAAACGGTTCTTCCGGCAGAGTATCAAATACCTGAGTGGTACCTTTAAGGTAATCCACCAAACCATCTTCGTAATACCACTCATCTTTTTCTTTGGTGCTACCTGAAGCGTCGGTAAAGGTCACCCGCAAACCGGAACAAAGTACCGCTTTTGCGCGCAGCATATGCCGTAGTTTAGTCAGATGATATTTAGGCGTATCGAAATATTGAGGATCGGCGAGAAAGCGAACTTCGGTGCCGGTATTACGCTGCCCACAACTATCGATAATTTCAAGATCAGATACTTTTTCGCCGTCGGCATAGGTCATACGATAAACATTACCGCCGCGACGAATGGTGACTTCTAAGAGTTTCGATAGGGCATTAACCACCGAGACCCCCACGCCGTGCAAACCACCGGAGTAGTTGTAGTTTTCATTGGAAAACTTACCCCCAGCATGCAACCGAGTCAAAATCAGTTCAACACCGCTGACGCCCTCTTCGGGGTGGATATCCACCGGCATGCCCCGACCATTATCTTTAACACTAATGGCGCCATCTTTATGCAGGGTAACATCCATCTGGGTCGCATGACCGGCCAGTGCTTCATCCACACTGTTATCGATCACTTCCTGGGCCAGATGGTTGGGGCGATCGGTCTCAGTATACATACCTGGACGACGACGCACCGGGTCCAGCCCACTCAGTACTTCAATTGCATCAGAGTTATAGGTATTACTCATCGGAAGTTTCAGTCCTTATTTGCTCGGCGGTCAGATCAGTGATCGCTGGCAACTCAATCCGGCCTTCGGCAAATGCCAGAATCGCCGGAATAACAGATTCAAATTGGTCAAAACCATGACTGCCACCCGTCTGAACCAACATGGGTGACGCCTTAAATTTACTCACCGCTTCGCGATAATCGAGCGTTTCATCGCCGGTTTGGGTCAGCAGTAGATAGCGGGATGGATCTTGCAAATTGTCGCAGTTAATCGCTAGCAACTGCTCTAGATGCTCTCCGGTTAGCTCATATTTTTCATCGCTATAATAGTTGCCCTGCTCACCCAGCATCTCCGCCAATAGTTCAAACGGACGTACCGCTGGATTAATCAACACCGCCCGCAGGCCATATTTTTCGACCAACCAGGTGCTGTAATAGCCCCCCAGCGAGCTGCCCACCAGCACAATGGTGCGTTCAGAATGATTTTCGATGAGTTGCTCAAGCAGCGCGATGGCCGCAGCAGGCCAATGGGGCAGCGCAGGCACTATGACCTCATCCCCACGCCCGGCCGCCATCATCCAGTCGACAAAAAAACGCGCTTTAAAAGAGTCCGGCGAGCTGTTGAAACCGTGAATATAGATAAACAGTGGTTGGGCCATTAATAACCTTTACTCTCTGCTATAAACTTTATCTGTATATATATACATGCTTTCAGTAAATTACCGGAGAGCGCTGAGTGTTGCAACCTTAACAGGCGACTCTTTTGACCGAGGTCGTTATCCGGCCATCAGGATAAAGCTGCAATAATCGATAGCCCGGCAACTCTAGCACCGGGGAATCCTCGAGGGTCATTTGCCGACATCGCGCCTTAAACTGCACCGAACTCGCGGGAGTCATCAACACACGAACCCCCTGATATAAGTGATCACCCGGTTGGTGAACATGGCCATGAATGACACCTTTGACCTGTTGATGCGAGGCCAGAATACGCCAAAAGGCACCGGCATTCGCCAGCATGATACTATCTTGCCATTCGCTATCGACCGGTAGTGGGTTGTGATGCAACCCGATCAGGCAATGATAATCCTTATACAGCTGCAGTTGCTGCTCCAGAAAACTCAACTCCAGTGACGCTAAACATCCACCACCCTGACCGTCTGGCTCAGAAGTACTATCGAGCAGAATAATCGCCCATCCCTGCTTAACAAGCGTCCGCTGATTCAGTTTGCCACCCAGCTGTCGCATCAGATCAGCATCATCATGATTACCGGGAATCCAATAGCTCGGCAACGGCAATGCAGCAAGCCGTTCATTTAAACGGTGATAACCCTTCTGCGCACCGTGATGGACTAAATCACCGGTCCATAGGATTAACTCAGCTGCGGGGGTTTGAGCCAACAGATCATCGACCACACAATCGAGCTGCTGCTCGACATCCCGGCCTCGGTAATCTTGCCTTGGATCATTTTGCAGATGACAATCAGTAATCTGCGCAACAGTGATCGGGTTCATGAAAAGCTATACGCCGCTTCAGTGGCTTGCCCATGACTGAGACAATGGCTCAGCCATTCACCAAGATACTGATTCAGCTGCGCTTTCTCATCTTTTTGATGCATCTGATCATTCGGGTAACTATAAACGCCACGAAAGTGACGCTTACTTTTCAGGCAGATAACTTCCGCTGCACGGGCATCATGATACATCCTCACGATCAGACTCGGAGCTTCCAGCCAATGGTGATCGAAGCTCTGCGAGACCAAGACCGTGGTCGTATAGGTAAAACGTTCCTCAACCTGCAGGCGAACAGTGCTCTGCTGTTGATGACAATGAACATCGAACGCACGCTCATCGCGCTGCTCGATATCCGGCATCAACCGCATTAGACGCAGATAGTTGGCCTCACAATCGGCCATCTGCTTAACCAGATCAGGAATATAACGTTTTTTCATTTTCGACAGCTCTTAAATCTACAGCGTTTAAAATTTAAGTTTTACTCTTCACCGCTCATGCACAGTCATCATTTAGCTTCTAGGGGTGGCAGATAACCCCAGCCTTGCAGCAGCGTTTGCCGGTTCAATTGTAGCCATTGTACCGCAATGATGGTGGCGGCATTATCGATCACGCCGCTGGCTACCAATTCACAAACCTCAGCAAAGGGTAGCACATGCACTCGAATATCTTCGCCTTCCTCAGCAAGCCCATGTACGCCACCGACGATCGTGCTATCCACGCGGGCACAGAGTAGATCAACATATTCGTCACATCCCCCAGCGCTAGGCAAATAACGGGTAATCGATACAATATTATCAATATAGGCGCCGGCTTCCTCTTGCGACTCACGCAGAGCGACATCCTTCGGCGTTTCACCCGGCTCAACAATACCCGCCACCAGTTCTAACAACCACGGGCTATCAGCTTTACCCAACGCGCCAACACGAAACTGCTCCACCAGCACCACGGCATCATGATCGGGATCAAACAACAACACACAGACAGCATTTCCGCGCTGAAACTGCTCCCGCACAATCTCAATCTCTCCACCTTCAAAAAGCGCATGACGGATAGTTAAGCGACGGATTTTAAAAAAGCCATCACAGGTACGCTCCTGCGCAATGATGGCTGCATCCGCAGCGGTAAAGGTAGGTTGCCAGTTAGCCATCGCTAAGCTCCCAGTTAAGTGCTAAATGTTACGTTTGAGTGGAATGCTAGGCTGAGGACCGAACACTGGCACGACTCAACTCAGCGCCAACAGTGTGTATCGAGCCTTAATAAGGCTTGGGGCTAGAGCACCTCAGTGCATCAACAATGCAGCCATGATAAACAGTGCGCCAATATACCATGACTGGTCAGGCACTCTGAACAGGAGTTATAATGTTGAGCAATATCGATATTCTATTTAGTACTATCAACCATTCAATACAAGGTCTGTCTCGATTTAATGCCATCACCCCAACGCTTAGCAACATTACGTCATTATTTTCCGCTGACTCGCTGGTTAAGCGACTATCAACGGAGCGACTTCATTAGTGACCTTATCGCCGGGATGGTCGTCGGGGTACTACTGATCCCTCAAGGCATGGCTTATGCTTTTCTGGCCGGCCTACCGCCGCAATACGGTTTATATGCGGCGATTATTCCGTTGCTAATCTATGCCCTACTCGGCTCAAGCCGAAGTTTAGCGGTCGGACCCGTGGCTATCGCCTCATTAATGGTCGGTTCCACTATTGCCGATGCCACCGCTAGCGGTCTGGGTGATCCGGTATCGATCGCTATCAATCTATCACTCTTGGTTGGTACGATTCTTATCTGTTTACGGATTCTGCAATTGGGATCGATTGTGAACTTTATGAGTCACTCGGTCATCTCAGGTTTTACCAGTGCTGCCGCCCTATTAATCGGCGTTAGTCAGCTACGCCACCTGACCGGCCTAGCGATCCCCAACGACGGCTTCATCACCGACTCCTTAGGCTTTCTACTACAACACCTCAGCAGCATCAACGGCATCACCCTATTGCTGGGTTTACTCGGTTTATTGGTACTATGGTTTTGCAAAGCAAAGCTGGCCGGCATCCTCAGTCGATCGCCGTTGCCAGACTGGCTGATCCAACCACTCTGTCGTGCCGGGCCAATGTTTGCCATGATCATCAGCATCCTATTCGTTGCCAGCTCCGGCTTGGCTCAACACGACCAGATCGCCATTATCGGCAAAATACCGCAGGGACTCCCCGTTATTGGACTGATCAGTATCGATCTACAGCTTTGGCAACAGCTGTTAACCCCTGCCATATTGATCGCCCTGATTGGCTTTCTCGAAAGTGTTTCCGTGGGTACCACACTCGCCAGCCGTGAACGGGAAAGGATCGACCCCAATAAAGAGCTCGTCGCACTCGGTGCAGCCAACCTAGGAGCGGCTTTTAGTGGCACCTACCCGGTTGCCGGCGGTTTTGGTCGTTCAATGGTGAACTTCGCCTCAGGGGCGCGTACCACAATCGCTTCAATCATAGCGGCACTGATGGTGGCGATAACGGTTAGTTTTTTAACGCCGCTGTTTTATTACTTACCCAAAGCCATTCTGGGAGCCGTTATCATTATGGCGGTTCTACCATTGATCGATATCCACGCCTTTCGTGCTAGCTGGACGTTCAATAAAGCCGATGCACTCACCATGTTCAGCACCTTTATCGCCGTACTCACACTGGGGGTTGAGCTTGGTATTCTCTGCGGTATCGGGATCTCTTTCCTATTGTTCATCTACCGTAGTAGCCAACCCCATATCGCCGTTGTCGGCCGTGTTGGCAACAGTCAGCATTTCCGTAATGTTGCCCGCCACGAAGTAACCACTGATAAACATATACTAGCGATTCGTGTGGATGAAAGTCTCTATTTTGCCAACACCCGCTTTGTGGAAGACTTTATTCGGGCACAGTGCGCCACGCAACGAGAGGTCGAACATGTCATTATGATCTGTAATGCGGTTAACTTTATCGATGCCAGCGCTCTAGAAAGTTTAGAAAACCTAACCCTGCAACTCGCTTCAGAGGGTGTCACCTTGCACCTCGCCGAGGTCAAAGGCCCGATTATGGACCGCTTACAACAAACCACCTTTCTACAACAACTCAGTCCTGGGCAGGTGTTTTTTACCGCGGATGAAGCCATGTGTGCACTGACAAAAACGACCGCCGAGGGACAGCCGAGTAAGGGTCAACTCAGTTAGGACGTATTTTTCGCCGTTGAGAGATAAACAGATAACTACCCTCACGCTTTTTAGCTTCTTTCTTAGCCTGCGCGGCCAACTCAGCGACTTCATGATAACTGACGCAGCAGTAGGGGTCGGGATGCACTACACCACAGGAAAGACTAAGTACCGGGTAGAAGGTTGAATCACCGTTACGACTAGCCGCCCAAATTCCTCCCTGCTCTAAATCTTTTGGGTTATAAAACTCCCGAATGGCTTGATCAAACTCCTGCAAAATCAACTCACAGCAGGCCTGCCAATCGTCCGTGCGAAACACGACCACGAAGTCATCACCGCCCACATGACCGGTAAAATTTTCGCCGTTCGCATGGCGAGTCAATAGCTCACCGAGGAGCTGAATAAGGCGATCCCCCTTCACATAGCCATAGCTATCATTGAATGGTTTAAAGAAATTGATATCAAAATAGGCAACACGGAAGTTTTCCGTCTGTTTTAGTAGCCCATCAATCTCTCGGTTGATCGGTACATTACCCGGCATTAGGGTTAACGGGTTAGCATAGCGGGCATTGCGAATTTTCAATTCAGTGATATTTTTCAACAGATCCCGAACATTACCAATACCCTGATAATGACCATCCTTGGTAATCACCAACCCCTGATGCAGATACACCGCATCCTGCTCGGTGATTAACCGCGACACCTGCTCTAGACTGGTGTCCGATTCAATAATAATCGCCTTGCTATCCAGAATTCGAGTAACCGGACGGTTTTCATATAAAGCGCGACCGTACTGGGTGGAAAACAGTTCTAGCAGGTCAGAACGATGAACAGTCCCGATCGGACGCCCCTCTTCCAAAACCGCCAAAATATCATACAGGGGATTATCGCTAAACAGCTGAGCGGTATATCCCATTTGATCATCAAAACTAAGTGCAGGCGCTGGGTGAATCAGCACCGCAGCGGTCTCGGCCATATCTTTTTCACTGCCCGCACGGCGTTTACGGGGTAGCCATTCTTCGCTATCGCACTCCATTTTCGGCTGCTGTGTGGGCATCCCAAGATAAAAACCTTGCCCGATTGTTGCCCCTAACTCTTTTAGGGTGACTAGCTCTGAGCGGGTTTCTACCCCCTCAACAATCACCTTCGAGCCAACCCCATTGGCAATGCTACAGATCGATTTCACAAACTGTCGCTTAATCGGCTCGCGGTCGACATTGTGGATAAAATGACGATCAATTTTGACATAATCTGGCTGCAGTTCAGACCAGAGCTTCAACCCTGAGTAGCCCGTGCCGAGATCATCCACCGCGACTTTAAAACCCATCTGTTTATAATAGTTAATCGCGTCCAGCGTTAGCCCGTAATTATCAAACGGATGCTGCTCGGATATCTCAATAACGATGGAATCTAATGGGATATTAAGGGATTTAAGCCACTCAGCAGTTAAACCCTTGCGGTGTTCTGGCGTCCCCAACAGAGAAGCACTGACATTCAGAAACAGCTTACCTTCCAACTCTTGGCGCGCATAGGCTTCCAGTGAAAGCCGACGACACAGCAACTCTAGCCGATGCTCCAAGCCACATGCCATGGCGGTGCTAAACAAGACCAAGGGTGAATGCAGCTCACTATTTTCCGGCCCCCGAATCAGCGCTTCATGGCCCAGTACTTCGCCCCGACGTAGATCCACGATGGGTTGAAAATGAGGATATAACTGTTCCGTTTCAATCAGTTCCTGAAGCTGGGCATAACGGTCGGGTATAATCTGCGAAACGGTCATATTCAAAGTGTCGGCAATGGCGGCTAGTTCCGACAGCTTATTAAGCGCAGGTGACAGTAAGATGACAAGCGGAGCTTTTACGCCAGCGGGAAGCACACTTGCTAGGTGCTAGGCGGGCCTCCCGCCATCAGAACACCCCGTTCAAAGCGTCCGCTACTCGCCTAAAGAAAAGCTCCGGAGCATCTGAATCTCCTCAGTCCAGATAGTCTCATCTATTGTTTCTAAAACTAGCGGAATACCTTGAAAGCGCTCATCAGACATAATAAAACGAAACACTTCCAAGCCTATTTCACCCATCCCCAAACTATGGTGGCGGTCTTTATGGCTATCGAAAGCCGCTTTTGAATCATTCAGATGCATGCCTTTGAGATACTCAAAACCGACAATACGAGAAAATTCAGCAAAGGTGTGCTCGCAATCCGCCCGGTCACGCAGATCGTAACCCGAAGCAAAGGTATGGCAGGTATCAAGACAAACACCCACTCGGCTTTTATCTTCAACCCGGTCGATAATATGCGCCAGATGCTCGAAACGACAACCTAGGTTACTCCCCTGCCCGGCGGTGTTTTCAATGACAGCGGTCACACCGGTTGTTTTATCCAGCGCTAGGTTGATCGACTCGGCAATAGTATTCAGGCAGGTCTCTTCATCCACCTTACGCAGATGACTGCCCGGGTGAAAATTCAGATAACACAACCCCAGTTGCGCGCAACGTTGCAGCTCATCAATAAAAGCGGCCCTCGACTTGGCCAACGGTTCGGCTTCAGGATGACCTAAATTAATCAGATAACTGTCATGGGGCAGAATCTGCTCTGTTTTAAAACCTAACCGTTCACAATTATCACGAAACGCTTTGATACTGGCGGCGGTAAGCGGTTTCGCCTCCCAGCGACGCTGATTTTTAGTGAACAGAGCAAAGGCATTCGCCCCCAATTTGGCCGCATTCAGCGGAGCATTTTCAACACCGCCGCTGGCACTGACATGAGCGCCGACATAATACATCGCTAACACCTTACAGAGTTTATTAAATGGCCGTTAAACGGCAGAGGCAACGTTTAAATAGGCTCAATAGTACGCAACCGGTATCCCCGATTGCGCCGAGACATTGATGGTTACAGCTTGCAGCCGCCGCCGAGGCAATCATCAAAATCCATGCTTTCCAGTTCGGCACGTTCCGCTTGTGCGGCTTTAACACGACTAAACATCAGGGCTTCAGCACTACCATCATCACTAATACCGGCTTTCTCAAATACAGTAACCAGTGTGTTTAGTTCGTCTAGGGTAAAATCATTCATCGTTTTGCTCT
Source organism: Amphritea sp. GJ51-11 (assembly GCF_055808735.1). Classification (NCBI taxonomy): domain Bacteria; kingdom Pseudomonadati; phylum Pseudomonadota; class Gammaproteobacteria; order Oceanospirillales; family Oceanospirillaceae; genus Amphritea; species Amphritea sp. GJ51-11. Next base: position 3,769,521 of record NZ_CM147881.1, read on the forward strand.
CATTAAAAAAATAGCCGCCTTAAAGTGGCAGCAGGTGATCAATCATTAATTGCAGGCTACGCTGCCCGCGAAATTCATTCACATCCAACCGATACACAGCGCGCACCCGCTGCACGCTATCATTCGGCCAGATCTCCATATCAGCATTAAAGTGGATCGCATCGATGGCGGTGCCACTTTCGGGCTCCATCAACACTAATTTTAGATGGCGCTGCCCTACGATACGTTGCTGCAACAGGGAAAACTCACCATCAAACAACGGCTCCGGAAACTGGTGCCCCCAAGGGCCCGCTTCGCGCAGTAGCTCGGCCATCTCCATGGTCAACTCTGCTGCGGATAAACTACCATCGGTCAGCACTGCATGCTGCAGTTGTTCGGCACTCAACTGCCGACGCACTTCGGCATCAAACGCTTGCTGAAACAAACCTAGATTTTCCGCCGCAATGGTCATTCCCGCAGCCATCGCATGGCCACCAAATTTCTTCAGCAATTCGGGATGTTTTGCTGCAACGGCATCAAGACCATCTCGAATATGAAACCCGTTAATCGAACGGGCCGAGCCTTTCAGTTCGCCGGCATCACCTACCGCGAAAGCAACCACCGGGCGATTAAACTTTTCTTTGATGCGCGAGGCCAAAATGCCGATAACCCCTTGATGCCAATCCACATCATAGAGGCACAAACCAAACGGCAACGCACCTTCGGCCTCCAGTTCCAGCTCCTCGAGCAGAGCATTTGCCTGCTGCTGCATCTCTTGCTCTATCCCTCGACGCTCTTGATTGAGACTGTCGAGTTGCAATGCAAGTTGCTGAGCCCGCTCAGTGTTATTGGTTAACAGGCACTCGATACCGATCGACATATCATCTAGGCGCCCAGCGGCATTCAAACGCGGCCCCAAAGCAAACCCCAGATCGGTCGCCGTTAAACGGCTACGTTGCCGACCACTGATATCAATTAACGCCATAATACCGGGGCGCGCTTTAGCCGCACGGATGCGCTGCAAGCCTTGATAAACCAGTGTACGGTTGTTCTGCTCTAACGGCACCACATCCGCCACGGTCCCCAAGGCAACAAGGTCGAGTAAGGCCGCAAGGTTAGGCTTAGCCAGCCCGCGTTTCTCAAACCACTGCTGTTCATCCAGCACTCGACGCAGGGCAGTCATTACATAGAAGATGACGCCCACACCACAGGTCGATTTTTCACTAAACTGACAGCCCGGCTGATTAGGATTAACAATGGCACATGCCGCCGGCAGTATCTCACCAGGCAGGTGATGATCGGTAACCAGTACATCGATGCCAAGACTGTTGGCTCTGGCAACGCCCTCGACGCTGGAGATGCCATTATCTACCGTAATAATCAGATCCGGCTGTTGCTTGGCGGCAACATCAACAATTTCTGGGCTAAGCCCATAACCATACTCAAACCGATTGGGCACTAGGTAACTCACCCGGTTCGCCCCCATCATCCCCAGCCCAAGCATAGCGACGGCAGTACTGGTCGCACCATCGCAGTCAAAATCGCCGACAATCAGAATCTGCTGATCCTGCTCTAACGCCAACACCAAACGCTCGACTGCTGCGGCTAACCCCAGCATATCCCGACCAGTTTGCAACTGCTGCAAACTACGTCCTAATGCGGCAACATCATCCAACCCTCGACTGGCGTAAATACGCGCTAACAGCGGATTCACCTGATTAAAAATAGGGCTGTTCGCGTCCGCCTCTCGGCGACGAATGATGATGTCACTCATTAACACTGATATCCAAATTAGCTGATGGAAATAACGAATCGGTTTTTGCTGTTACATAGTAAGCCACTAGGCCAATCCACTCGCGTACACCGATTGAAAGTTCATAAAGGTTACGCCCTAAGTCGGCACGCCAACTACTTAAGCCGATAGGCCGGGAGTAATAATCCACAGGATAGGGAATAACATTCCAGCCCTGCAGCCTAAAAATTCCCACCGAACGCGGCATATGAAAGGCCGAAGTGACTAACAACCAACCACGAGGGTCATTAAAATCGACACCGGCCGGGATTACATCCTGACTGTAGATCGCGTTTTCGAAGGTATTACGTGAATCCCGTTCAAATATCACCCGATGATCAAGCTGCTGCGCAGCAAGCCACGCTTGTTGAACATCTGCGCCGCGATACTCGGCGTTAAGCACCTTGCCCGAGCCTCCGGTCAGAATCACCGGCGCATCACTATAACGCTGTAACAGCGGCAAAATAGCCATATCTCGTTCGGCAGCCATATTAAACTGTGGCTGCTGCCAAAGGTGGCTTAATTCCGCCTCTTCGGCACCGCCGAGCACCACAATACCGGCGATCTCTTGCGGCATAGACGTCGGGGCTGAAAAGCGCTTTTCCAACGGTTGCAAGAGCAGATCCCCTGCCGGATAGAAGGTGATCAATAGCAAACAGACCGCGACCCCAGAAGAGAGAGCACGCCAACCTTTCAATAGCCCAAGGGCCAACAACAGAATGAGAAAGTTTCCCGGATTGGCTAACACCCAAAAACCTTTCGACAACAGAAAAAACAGGTCCATGCTTGTTATCCCCCAATAAAAAGCCCGTTAAGGTCAGAGACTCTAACGGGCTAGTATCAAAGCAGCAAGCACTTAGTCGCTGTGGACATGCTCAGCGACAAACTGCTGTACGGTCGTCAGTTCATTAGGCAGCACGGTGAACTGCTCTTCACGCTCAAACAGGTCCGCCATATGGGCCGGCAACTGAGGTGACTCCAACCCTGCCTTTAGCACTGCTTCGGGAAATTTCACCGGATGCGCCGTCGCCAACACAATCATCGGCACACTAGCATCTCGCTGACAGGCACGACCGGCAGCCACACCAATCGCGGTATGTGGATCTAGCAGATAACCGGTTTCAGCGGCCACCGTGGCAATAGTATTGCAGGTAGCTTCATCATCACAGGCAAAGCTATCAAACAATTCACGAACTTTTTCCCAGCGCGGCTGATCGAGCTGCACTGATTCCGTTTTAAACTTGGCCATTAAGTCGCTAATCGCCGCACCATCGCGACCATAGACATCAAACAGCAGACGTTCGAAGTTAGACGACACCATGATATCCATAGAAGGCGACAAGGTATGAACCAGCTCACCTTTACTCATATCATTACCGGAAATCACCCGATGAAGGATATCGTTTTTATTGGTGGCAACCACCAACTGACTGATCGGCAAGCCCATCTGCTTAGCCAGATAACCGGCAAAGATATCGCCAAAGTTACCGGTTGGCACTGAGAACGCTACATCGCGATGCGGCCCACCCACCGCCAGAGACGCCGAGAAGTAATACACGATCTGCGACATAATACGTGCCCAGTTGATCGAGTTTACTGCCCCCAGCTTACGACCACCGAGGAAATCCTGATTTGCGAAGCTGTCTTTAACCATCTCCTGACAATCATCAAAATTGCCTTCTAGGGCAATATTGAACACATTATCTTCAATAATCGTGGTCATCTGTTTGCGCTGAACTTCCGACACTCGGTTGTAAGGGTGCAGAATAAAGATATCCAGATGCTCACTATGACGACAACCTTCGATCGCCGCAGAACCGGTGTCTCCAGAGGTTGCCCCCATGATAACCAGACGCTCTTGACGCTTAGTCAGGGCATAATCCATCAACCGGCCTAGCAGCTGTAGCGCAAAATCTTTAAAAGCCAAGGTTGGGCCGTGGAACAGCTCCAACACCCATTCGTTAGTACCCAGCTCTTTCAACGGCGCAACAGCAGTATGATTAAACCCAGCATAGGTTTCATCGATCATCTGTTTTAGGTCAGCATCGGCAACACAATCACCGACAAATGGCTTAATGATCTTATACGCTAATTCGCTGTATGGCAGACCCGCCCATGAGGCGATCTCCGCTTTACTGAAGGTCGGCAATTCCTCAGGGACATACAAACCACCATCGCTGGCAAGACCTGCCAACAACACTTCTTCAAAATTCAGCGCTGGGGCCTGGCCCCGGGTAGAGATATATTTCACGATCTAAATTCCTACTTTTGCGGTTGCCTTACAGATGTTCAACGCGGATACGAGTCACCGCTTCATTCACGTCAGCCAACGCTTCAATTTTAACAATCGCTTCGTTCATCAGTTTTTCTTTCACATCCTGGGTCAGGATAATGACGGGCACTTGGCGCTGATGAGTTTCTTTCTGCACAATCGCATTAATACTGATTTCAGATTCGCTAAGAATAGAGGCAACCTTAGCCAACACCCCGGGGCGCTCATTAACAGTCAAACGCAGATAATATCCACTCACGACCTCTTCGACCGGCAGGATTGGCATCTCAGACAGACTACCCGGCTGGAAGGCCAAGTGCGGCACACGGTTATCACGGTCTGCCGTTAATGTCCGGACCACATCGACGATATCCGCCACGACCGCAGACGCAGTCGGTTCAGCACCGGCACCGGCACCGTAATACATGGTTTGACCGACCGCATCGCCATCGACCAACACCGCGTTCATCACGCCATGTACATTAGCCAGCAACGCCTTCTCTGGAATCATGGTTGGATGCACCCGCAGCTCAATACCGTTTTCGCTACGACGGCTAACACCTAAGTGTTTAATTCGATAACCCAACTCTTCAGCATACTGCACGTCGGCCGCGGTAATGTTGCTGATACCTTCCGTATAGGCCTTATCGAACTGCAACGGAATACCAAAGGCGATTGAAGCCAAAATAGTCAGTTTATGGGCAGCGTCGATGCCTTCCACGTCAAAGGTTGGGTCCGCTTCCGCGTAGCCCAGCGCTTGAGCTTCCGCCAACACATCGGCGAAATCACGGCCCTTGTCGCGCATCTCGGTCAAGATAAAGTTACCGGTGCCGTTGATAATACCCGCCAACCAGTTGATTTTGTTACCTGACAGTCCTTCACGGATCGCCTTGATGACGGGAATACCACCCGCAACCGAAGCCTCAAACGCCACCATCACATTCTTTTTCTGCGCGGCTTCGAAAATCTCGTTACCGTGTACCGCGATCAACGCTTTATTAGCCGTAACAACGTGCTTACCGTGCTCGATAGCCGTCATCACCAACTCAAGGGCGATGTCATAACCACCGATCAGTTCAACAACAATATCTATCTCGGGATTGCGGGCAATCTCAAAAATATCCGCTGTAATATGGGTACCCCGGGTGTCGCAATCAGGATTTTCACGACGGGCGCCAATCGCTTCTACAACGATGCTACGACCCGCACGACGGGAGATCTCTTCCGCGTTGCGTTTGAGTACATTGAACGTACCACCACCAACGGTGCCAAGACCACAGATACCAACTTTTACAGGTTTCAAACCATTACCTCACGCTATTACTAGGCTATTCGAGCGACAGACATTTCTGCGGTTAAAAAATAGGCACGCATTATAGCTAAATCCAAGCCTAAGCTCTACGCAGCGCCTTATCTCTGGCCAAAAAAAATCATCTTTGCAAAATCTAAAGACAGAAAAAGGAGCCTAAGCTCCCTTTCTATTGAAATTGTTATCTCAACGGCGACTACACCCCTTAGTTAACAACCCCCATCCGCTTAGCTAAATCAGCGGCAGGCATATAACCCGGTACCATCGTACCATCTTCCAACACCAGCGCAGGCGTACCGGTTACCCCAAGTTTTTGCCCGAGCAGATATTGGCTCATAACCGGGCTATCTTCACAACTAAGCATCGGGATGGTCTGCCCAGACTTCGCTTTATTCATCAGCATGGCTTGATCTGACTTATCAGCACACCAGATTGCATCCATCACATGCTGAGTTTTAGACCCCTCACCCGCACGAGGGAAGGCTAGATAACGCACTTCGATACCGCGCTTAGTAATCTCTTCCATCTCACCGTGCAATTTACGGCAGTAAAAACAATCGGTATCAGTGAATACCGTCAGATGAGCTTTGGTTTCACCTTTAGCAGGGAAAATAATCATATCGTCCCGGCTAATAGCATCCAACTGATCAATACGGCCAGACTTGCGCGCCTCTTCTGTCAGGTTCATCAACTGACCATCGGCCTGAACCTTAAATACCTCACCAACAATAAAGTGACTACCAGTATCATTTACATACAGTGTCTCGCCGCTAGCCAATGTGACCTCGTAAAGCCCAGGAAAAGCGGCATCCGCAACAGCAACAATCGGCACTTTGCTGTTCAGCGCGCTCAATGCAGCACGAATAGTGGCTTCTTTATCGGCGTCAGCGGCTGACACATTGAAACTCAGCAGTGCCATCGCCACTAAGCTGAAAAATAATTTTCGCATAATATCCTCTAATATCCGGCACTTGCGGACATCTTGATCAAAAAAACTTTACTCTACAGGCTCTAATGACAAACCCCAACAAAAAGACCTGCTTTTAAGACGCCAAAAGCGCCGCTTAGTTTCCAGCCTAACCCTTAAAACTGAAAATAACCTGAAAAACGCGCAGTTTCATCCGCGTGGGTGATGCTGCTTATGCAACGATTGTAAACGATGTTGGGCAATATGCGTATAGATCTGAGTAGTCGATAAGTCGCTATGCCCCAACAACAGCTGTACGACCCGCAGATCGGCCCCGTGATTCAATAGATGAGTAGCAAAGGCATGCCGCAACACATGAGGGGATGGCAACTGCTCTATACCCGCCGTTAAACCATGACGTTTAATACGATGCCAAAAAGTTTGCCGCGTCATCTGCTGCCCTCGACGACTCGGAAATACCACTTCATTGGCATCATCGTGTATCAACGCAGGGCGCGCCTCCTTAAGATAACGCACCAACCAATCAGCCGCTTCATCTCCCAAGGGCACTAAGCGTTCTTTATCACCCTTACCTACCACTCGAATAACACCTTGGCGAAGGTTTATCTGTGATAACTGTAGCCCTACCAATTCACTGACACGCAAACCCGATGAGTACAGCATCTCTAGCATCGCCCGATCCCGAAAACCAAGGGCATCGCCGGTATCAGGAGCCTGCAACAGCGACTCAACATCAACCTCACTCAGGCTTTTCGGTAGAGGCCGGCCTCGCTTGGGACTTTCAACCTGCAAAGTCGGGTCTTCACTTAATACCCCTTCTCTTAACAGATAACGATAAAACCCCCTTAAACAGGAGAGGAGACGGGAGGTAGAGCTCGCTTTCATTCGCTGACGAACACGCCAGTTGAGATAACTCAGTAGATCGGTACGACTCGATGGTAAAAGAGAGGATTGACGACTATTGAGCCAGCAGGCATAGATACACAGATCGCGACGATAGGAACTCAACGTATTCTTACTTAACCCCTTCTCCAACCAGAGCGCATCGACATACTGCTCTATCCATTCAACATCAGCAGGGGATGGACGTTCTGCGGTCTTGCGACCATCAACCGAAGGCTCAGCTGTGGATAATTCGCTCGTCACTCAGGTGCATCCTTTAACAAACAGAATCAGCGTAAGACTTTGAGGCGGGACAATTTGGTTTTATTAATCGGATAGGTCGCGTTGCCTCGCTCGACATACTCATCAATATAAAGAGTATCGCCTTTCACACGCCGAAGCACACCTTCAACCTTGCGGCCGAAATAGGTTTCAAGCTTTACCCAGCAACCGATATATTGGTCAACTTCTTCATGACTGATCGATTCATAACGCTTTTCAAACACGGCGGCATCGGTAACATCGCCCCGCACAGCCCGTCGAATCGCTTCACGGGTCGCCTCTCGGCGCAGCTTCTCTTCTGTCACCTTTACTTTTGGCGGCTCAACCTGCATCGCTTGTTTATCGTCGCCCGCATAAGCGCCGCCGATAACTACCAGCAATAAAGCAGAGCTTAGTCCGATCAATAGTCTCTTCAAAGCCTCAACCTAAAAGCGATAGTTTAGTTCATAATCTGGCAGTGCCATATAACAACAACAGCACAACACTATATACAGCAATCATACCATTTTACTGTGAGTTCACTCTGAGCGCGAATTTCAAACGCAAAAAAGGCGGCCTAAGCCGCCTTTTCATACTCAAACCGGGTAAGTGATTACTTAGCCAGTTTCTCTTTGATACGTGCAGACTTACCACTACGCTCACGCAAGTAGTACAGTTTAGCCTGACGTACGTCACCGCGACGCTTAACTTCAATGCTATCTACAGTAGACGCGAAAGTCTGGAAAGTACGCTCAACACCAACACCGTGAGAGATTTTACGTACAGTGAACGCAGAGTTAACGCCACGGTTACGCTTACCAATCACAACACCTTCAAACGCCTGCAGACGCTGACGGGTGCCTTCAACTACTTTTACCTGAACAACAACGGTGTCACCCGGTGCAAATTCTGGCACTTCTTTATTCATCTGTTCAGCTTCAATCTGCTGAATGATAGAGTTTTTGCTGCTCATCGCTCGCTCCTAAATACTAACCCTGAGACGCTTCTGTCTCACGGATAAATTCGTTTAACAATGTTTGCTGCTCTTTGTTTAACTCAAGATCTTCCAGCAGCTCAGGACGCCTTTTCCAGGTTCGACCCAATTGCTGTTTCAGACGCCAGCGTCTGATCGATTCATGGTTACCGCCAAGCAACACATCAGGTACGGACATATCGTCAAGTTTTTCCGGTCGGGTATAGTGCGGACAATCAAGCAGCCCATCACTAAAGGAATCTTCGGCAGCTGAATCCTGATGGCCAAGCACGCCAGGAACCAAACGGGATACCGCATCGATCATTACCATTGCTGGTAGTTCGCCGCCACTGAGCACAAAATCACCCAACGACCACTCTTCATCGATTTCGGTTTCCACCAGACGCTCATCAATACCTTCATAGCGCCCTGCAACCAGAATTAACCGCTCTTCAGCAGCTAACTCCTTTACCCCGGCATGATCAAGTCGGCGCCCCTGCGGTGATAGATAGATCACTCTAGCCTTACCACCAGCAGTCTGTTTCGCTGCCTGGATCGCGTCCCGCAGCGGCTGCACCTTCATCAACATACCGGGACCACCGCCATAAGGACGGTCATCCACCGTACGATGCTTATCCTGTGTGAATTCCCTAGGATTCCAACACTGCACATCCAGCAAGCCGTTGCGCACTGCCCTACCGGTAACGCCGTGGCGGGTGACCGCCTCAAACATCTCCGGAAAAAGGGTAATTACACCGATCCACACCGGTTAAAACTCCGGATCCCAATCGACCCGAATCGTACCTTCTTCAAGGTTTATCTCTTTCACCACCTGATCGGGCAGATAGGGAATTAATCGCTCACGGCGATCAATGCTGTCTGCGTTACCCTTCACTACCAATACATCGTTAGATCCGGTAGCGATCAGATGACTTACCTTACCCAGCTTTTCGCCGGACTCGGTTAATACATCAAGCTTTTCTAACTGGCTCCAGTAGAAATCACCCTCTTCCAATTCAGGAAGCAGACTGGTTTCTATCGCGATATCAACGCCACAATACTGTTTCGCGAGATCCCGATCATCGACTCCGGCTAGTTTTGCGACCAGCCCCTTACCATGTTTTTTACCATCCGCTATTTTGAACGGTAACCACTGACCATTAATATTCAGTAGCCATGGTGAGTAATCGAGGATGCTCTCCATCGGCTCGGTATGGGAATAAACCTTAACCCATCCCTTGACACCATAAAGTGTGGTGATGCGCCCGACGGTTGTTATATCTTCAGACGTATAGCCACTCATCACTCAAACCCGACTGATTGCTTCAATATGATTACTTAGCTTCTTTCAGCAGCTTAGCAACACGGTCAGACATCTGAGCGCCTTTAGCAACCCAGTACTCGATGCGCTCTTGATTGATGCGCAGAGTCTCTTCCTGACCCTTAGCCAGCGGGTTGAAGAAACCAACACGCTCAATAAAACGACCGTCGCGCGGATTACGAGAATCAGCCACAGTCAGGTGATAGAATGGACGCTTTTTAGCGCCGCTACGAGCTAGACGAATAGTTACCATGCGTAGGTCCCTTTATTAAGTGAGTTTTGATATCGCTCACAGTTTACAGATAACAGTCTCATTCCGACTTTTAAGAAAGCCGACGCAGACTGCACCCATTTAAAAAACAGGCCGGCATATTACGTGAATTTGCCGGCCCTGTGAAGCTTTTTGATTATAAAATAAACATTCGAGATGAGCGCAAAAGAGCGGTTACATCCGCGGGAAGCCACCTGGGCCGCCCATACCACCTGGCATCATACCTTTCATGCCGCGCATCATTTTGGCCATACCGGCTTTAGAGGAGAACTTCTTCATCATTTTGGCCATCTGCTTATGTTGTTTCAGCAGACGGTTAACATCTTGAATCTGAGTACCTGAACCCATCGCAATACGTTTTTTACGTGAACCGGAAATAACATCCGGGCGTTTACGCTCATGCGGTGTCATTGAGTTGATAATCGATTCGAACTGTTTAAAACCTTTCTCGGCACTCGACAGATTAGCCCCTTGCATCGCTTGGCCCATCTGCCCCATACCCGGCAGCTTATCCATCAGCGAAGCCATACCTCCCATATTGTTCATCTGTTCCAGCTGATCACGGAAATCTTCCAGATCAAAGCCTTTACCTTTCTGAACTTTTTTCGCCAGCCGCTCAGCTTTTTCTTTGTCGACTTTCTGTTCGACTTCTTCAATCAGGGAGAGCACATCCCCCATACCGAGAATTCTTGAGGCGATACGATCGGGATGGAACGGTTCAAGAGCATCAACTTTTTCACCCACACCCAAAAACTTAATCGGCTTACCGGTAATATGACGCACCGATAACGCAGCACCACCACGGGCATCACCATCGGTTTTGGTCAAAATCACACCGGTCAGCGGTAACACATCATTGAATGCCTTAGCCGTATTGGCAGCATCCTGACCGGTCATCGCATCGACCACAAACAGTGTTTCAACAGGCTTAACCGCCGCATGCAGCGCTTTAATCTCATCCATCATGTCGCTATCGACATGCAAACGGCCAGCGGTATCGACGATCAGAACATCGAAGTGCTTAATCTTGGCATGATGAATTGCCGCATTAACAATATCGATCGGCTTTTGCTGGATATCCGACGGAAAGAAGTCCACCTCAACTTCAGCGGCCAAGGTTTCCAACTGCTTGATCGCAGCAGGGCGATAAACGTCAGCCGACACCACCAATACTTTTTTCTTTTCCCGCTCTCGCAGGAAACGAGACAGCTTCGCCACCGAGGTCGTTTTACCCGCCCCTTGCAAGCCTGCCATCATCACCACGGCAGGCGGCTGAACCGCAAGGTTGAGACCTTCATTGGCCTCACCCATGACTTTTTCCAGTTCCTGCTGAACGATCTTAACGAATACCTGACCCGGACTCAGACTCTTGCTGACCTCGGTTCCTACGGCACGCTCTTTTACGTTGTTAATAAATGCTTTAACAACCGGCAACGCTACGTCGGCTTCCAGCAATGCCATACGCACTTCACGCAGAGTGCCTTGAATATTGTCTTCGGTCAGTTTTGCCTGGCCCGTCACCGCTTTAAGCGTTTTCGCCAGACGATCCGTCAGATTCTCAAACATAGTTACGCCTTGAGGTGTTAATCCGCTACTGTATATGCCAGAGCCAGCCTTGAATCTGCTCTGTGACAGTAAAATAAAGTCGGCTATTATACAGCAGCCGCGCCCTTTAGGAACCTGATAATAGTGCCCGACCGACTATTAAATAACCAGCGAGCCCGAACAACGACTAATTGAGCCCGTATCAATATTTCATCACACTGATATTTATGACACACTTAGCTCCTGCAAATTCTATGGAACTGACGAGCTAATCTCTGATGCACACTCTGCCCGCAATTATCGCTATTATCTGTTACCTGATCGCTGCTGTTTTACAGTGGCAGAATGTAAGCGGACGCAGGATAAACCCACTTACCATTCGTTTGATCGGTTTGGTTGCTGTTATCTCTCACGGTTATTCCGCTTATCTAGACCTACATCGCCCTAGCGGAATTCATTTAGAATTTTTCAGCGCCGGCTCACTGATCGGCTGGCTGGTTGCCGGACTGGTGTTGCTAAGCTCTCTGCGGCAAAAAATCGACAACCTGTTTATTGGCATTTTTCCGCTCGCAGCCATAGCCCTCTTCTTTACTCTGTTCGGCCTCGATGACTCAGTCGGGCGGCACTACGATGCCGGTTTGGTTATCCATATCCTGATCTCCATCTTAGCCTATAGCATCTTTACACTGGCAGCCTTTCAAGCGGTTCTACTGGCCAAACAGGAATATCACCTTAAGCATCATATGACCAAGGGATTACTGCGTTCACTACCGCCCTTACAAACAATGGAAGCCCTGCTATTTGAGATGATCTGGACCGGGCTTATCCTGCTAACCCTGTCATTAATTACCGGCGCCATCGTTTTCGACGACCTTTTTGCTCAGCATCTGGTGCACAAAACGATCCTGTCCATCTTCGCTTGGCTACTCTACGCCACACTTCTGGTAGGGCGTCACTTCCTCGGCTGGCGCAGTCATAAGGCGATCCGCTGGACGGTCGGCGGCTTCATTGTGCTAATGCTCTCCTTCTTCGGCAGCAAATTTGTCGTCGAACTGCTGCTATAAAGCGCTTTAATTCACGAAAAAGCCCTTAGAAACCCTCCTATGCTTGACAGTTTCAGGGGTTAACCCGACAATGTCTTTCCTACTAGCAACCAAAGGTTTACCGTCTTGGAAGGCGCATCGATTGAGTCCCTTGTGGGACTGCTTTTTTTTCTGATCCTCTGTTCAGCTTTTTTCTCGAGTTCTGAAACAGGCATGATGTCACTTAACCGCTATCGGTTACGACATCTAGTCAAGAACCGGCACAGAGGAGCCATCAAGGCTAATAAGCTTTTGAAACGCCCAGATCGACTGATCGGCGTGATTCTCATCGGCAACAACTTCGTTAATATTCTAGCCTCTGCAATTGCCACGATTATCGCGGTGAAAATCTGGGGAGAAAGCGGCATCTTTATCGCCACTGCAGCACTTACGCTGGTGATTCTGATCTTTGCGGAGGTCTCGCCAAAAACGGTTGCCGCACTACACCCTGAAAAAGTGGCTTTTCCCGCGGCTTATGTACTCCAGCCCTTGCTGAAACTACTTTACCCGCTGGTATGGATGGTCAACTTGATCACCAATAACCTGCTCAAACTACTGGGTATTAAAGTCACCACCGGCGAGAATCATCACCTCAGCACAGAAGAGCTGCGCACCTTAGTGAATGAATCCGGCGCGGTCTTGCAACAGCGTAACCAATCGATGCTGCTTGGCGTACTAGAGCTAGACGATGTCACCGTTAACGACATTATGATCCCGCGCAACGAAGTTGGCGGCATCGACATGGACAATGACCTCGAAGAGATTATTGACCAGCTCAGCAAAACCGCCCATACCCGCATGCCGGTTTACCGTGGCGAGCTGAATAAAGTTGTCGGCATCCTGCATATGCGTAACCTAGCACAGGTGTTCCGCCAAGAGTCGGTCACCAAAGCCGCTATTCTGCAGGTGATTCACGAACCCTACTTTGTCCCCGAAAGTACTCCGCTGCAAACCCAGCTGCTAAACTTTCAGCAGGAAAATCGTCGCATCGCTCTAGTGGTAGATGAATATGGCGACATTCAAGGTATTGTCACGCTCGAAGATATTCTCGAAGAGATCGTTGGTGAAATGTCACTCAACGGTAAAGAAGATAATCAGGACATATATCCGCAATCTGACGGCAGCTTCTTTATCGACGGCACGGCTAACATCCGTGATGTTAACAAGTCGCTCAATTGGAGCCTGCCCACCGATGGGCCAAAAACCATCAATGGTTTGGTAATGGAAATTCTAGAAGCCATTCCGGATGCCAACATCTGTATGCTAATAGGCAACTATCGGATCGAAACGCTGCAAGTCTGCGATAACCAGATAAAAACGATTCGCGCGATGACTCACGACAGCGAATATGAGGAAGAGGAGGAGTAACGCTCCTGTGACACTACTCCGCTAACTTAGATTTAACGCTGTTGATCTTATCATCAATGGTTTGCTCCCGGTCGGTGCGGGTGCCGATACGCATACTACTGCTAATCCGCACCGCACCCATTTCATGCACCACTTCATGGCAACGTTTTACCGCCGCAAACACCTCATCCCACTCTCCTTCGATATTTGTGCCATAACCATGCATTTGATGGGATAACCCCGACTCCTGCAAAACCCGCTGACAAGCGGTGACATAAGCCGACACCGAAGTGCCTACCCCTAACGGGATGACACACAGATCAATCATTACCTTCATTATTATCTCCCTTTCAGGTGAGTTTATCTTCCGCTTCACGTTGGCGAATCAAAGCCCATACCGCTCGCTTTTCCTCATCCGTCAAACACCCCCACTCAGCGATCTCCATGCCACTTCGGCGACAGGCGATACAGAGATCTTTTTCATCAAGGGCACATACACCAATACAGGGTGAGCGGATAGGACGAGAGGGTGTATTTTCAGTGGTCATATTTTCAGTTTTATCATTTTAGGTGGTGCCATACTCAAGCTACATGGCTCAGGCGATACTGTGTTCCGGCCGCACCTTCATAGGAATCTGCGCATCAAAACCAACATTTAAAAGTTCAACCAGCATATAGGCCGTCAGCCCCCAGATGATATCACCCTCAAATTCATAGGCTGGCACATAATGGGTCATACCGCGAAACTTGATCTTATCAGTATGGTGACGGTGATCTTCGAGAAAAAGCTCAAAGGCACCCGGTGAATCCGATCCAGCTCATCCAAATTAGGAATCAACTCCGTTTCCATCGGAATAATGCCCACATAGGGCCTGACCTGAAGTTTGTGTTTCGACAACACATCCCCCAATGGACCAACGATATCGACCCGGGCAGGGTTCAACCCAACCTCTTCTTCAGCTTCACGTAAGGCAGTAAATAGCAGATCCGGATCGGTCGCATCGCGCTTACCTCCCGGAAAGGCAATTTCACCACTATGGGTGCTGAGGTTATCACTGCGACGGGTCAGGATCACTTCCGGGCCGGCAGGGTTATCCGTCAACGCAATCAACACACTCGCCTGAGGGCCAGCGCACTGAAGCGTCCTCGGGGAATACAGGGCTAATTTTCGTTTCAACTGATCTATCATGGGACGTTAGACTAAATACCAATGCGTATAATGATTATTGTCACAACATCATACCGTTGCTTACGGCGAAAGTTTAGCGCTGTTGCGCAATTTCAACGCATTTCGGTTCAACTCGGCGCGTATAATTCGGCCCAAAAGCCGACGATTTTACTGCCAAATATCATATTTATGCCATAGATCATTTGAGCCACTGACCACAATTGCAGTACAGTTGAAATAAAGGCGACGCCATAACAGTGCGTTTCTATTATCGCCCTGTATTTTGAAGGACATACTATGAAGTACTGCAACCTGTGCGGATCGACGGTCCGGTTTGAAATTCCCCCCGGCGATAACCGTCCTCGGCACATCTGCAACCAGTGCGGTGAAATACACTACGTGAATCCAAAGGTCATCGCCGGCTGCCTCCCTGTCTATGACGGCCAAGTACTGCTATGCAAACGCGCCATTGAACCCCGCGTTGGCTTCTGGACCCTCCCCGCAGGCTTTATGGAAAACGGCGAATCCACCCGCCAAGCCGCCGCGCGCGAAACCCTCGAAGAAGCGAATGCCCGGGTGAGCGAATTACAGCTGTATACCCTCACTTCCATCGTGCCGGTTAGCCAAGTCCAATTCATCTACCTGGCACAGCTTGATAACCTAAACTTCTCAGCCGGTGATGAAACCACCGATGTACAGCTATTTACAGAAGAGAATGTTCCTTGGGACAATCTAGCCTTTCAAACTATCCGCAACGCCTTAAGGTTTTATTTTGCAGACCGCAAAAAAGGCCACTACCCATTACATCACGTTGACCTTGAAACACCACCCGGTCAATATGTTGATAAAGTCTAATCCCAGCATAAAAAGAGCAACCCATGGATAACAAACTGATTCTTATTATTCTTGCCATCTTACTACCACCAATTGCCGTTTTTCTGAAAGCCGGCCTAGGCCTGCAGTTATTCATTAATATTGTGCTCTGCCTGATTTTTTATATTCCGGGTATTCTGCATGCGCTCTGGCTGGTGTTAAAATAACCGCATCCTGTTTCCATAACGGCTTAGCCTAGGTTTCAGCGACGAATAACGGCCCATCAGGCCGTTTTTTTTATTTGACGGCACCTACCCGGCGCACATAATGAGATTCATCAATGACTCTGTTAATCACCACCTGGATTAAGTTCTTTATCCTTTTTGCACCCTTCTTTGTGGTGTCTATGTTTCTATCGCTGACGCGTGGTGACACACCAGCAGAGCGTCGTAGCACCGCTAACAAAGCAGTGCTGGCCGCCGCTTTAGCAGCGCTCGTCTTATTTTTCTTCGGCTCACCGCTGTTTGAACTACTCGGCATTACCATCGATTCATTTCGCATTGGCGCTGGTATTTTGCTATTCCTCTCAGCTATCAGCTTGGTCAAAGAAGGAGTGCGCACCAATGCTCAGGTGCCTGATGCTATTCGTGAAGATACTTCGGTCGTGCCCTTAGCCATCCCCACGATTATCGGCCCAGCAACCATCGGTGCCATATTGGTGTACGGCTCAGAACTTCATGGGGTCGATATGCTGTTCGGCCTCAGCGGCATGTTCCTCGCCCTGACTTCGCTGTTGCTGCTGCTCCATGTCGCCAACCGATTAGAGCGCGTACTAGGCAAAACAGGCCTGAACATTCTCAGTAAGATCACTGGCCTAATTCTGGCCGCTATGGCATCGGAAATTGTGCTGACAGGTATCACGGGGTTTATGACCCGCATCGGCCACTGAACGATATTACAGCAACTTCGCAGACCCCAGCAGCCACGGGGCCTGCGCGCTTTACCCCACTGATACCCAAGCTTAATCCACAAATTTATCCACAGAATTTGTGGCTAGTTTTGAGCCTTTTTAACAGGTTATTTTTTACCCTGAACAAATTTAACACACTACAAATTAAGCCAATAATAACAATAGCTTAAAAGACTACCGCAATGGTTATCCATACTTAACTAACCGCTTTACCCACAGGATATGTTCATAACTATCTCAGTTATAATCATGATCATAAATCAGCCAGCTGCCAAACATCATAGGCCACCTCTTCATAAGGGTGCGCCTGCTTGAGTGCCGCAATCGCCGCATGAATCAGATCATCCTCGCACACTAATTCAACCTTCCACTCCGACAGCTGCTCTAAAGTATTCTCCCGACCAATATGAGGCTGACTGCCCGGCATGGGCCGAAACTGCCCCAACCCTTTAATCTGCCAGCAGCAACTCTCGTACTGCCCTATGCGGCCAGCTCCACTCATAAACACCGCTTCTTTAACGACTTCTAAAGCCTCATCCGGAACAAAAAACGCTAACTTATACATCGCCTTTCCTCTTCTATATTCATGATTTCTATACGCCATAGGCGGCGAATTAAGCCAAAAAAAGCGGCCAGTGATTGCTCACCGCCGCTTATTGATAATCATGGTTTGATTTATAGATCTTCCACGAGCCGGCGCAGATCTTCCACCTTACGAGACACTACTTTTTCAAGGTGCTCGATCTCATCCAGCAGATGCTGCTTTTTGTCTTTAACCGTTTTCTCTGCAGACACCAGCATTTCCAGCTCGTCGATCGCCCGCAAGAAATATGGCGAAGGTTCGGTGCTTGCACGGTATGGTACCAAGCCACCCTCAACCGATACGTTGGTATGCTTACGCTTGAATTTGAATTTTTTACTTTTCGTCATCCACTCACCATGATGACGATGTAAATACACCTTCAGCACATCAACATCATTTTCAGTGCGGGTGGTGAATTTTTCAATTTCATGGGGATTCTCAAATCCCATTTCTGTTAAAGTCCGAAATTTATCGGCAGACATTGGTTTACTCCATAAGCCATTAGCGGAAAACTTCCTTGAATATAGATGAAAAAATCTAAAACGGGAGTTTTTCTTAATCCCATAATGGGATGTTAATACAAGGTTGCTATCACGGGATAAAAAAAACCGCCGGACGGCGGTTTTAATAAGCCATCAATAAACGATGTTAATTTTTCAGGTTGAGCACATCCTGCATATCGTACAGCCCATTCTCTTTACCGGCCAGCCAACTAGCAGCACGCATAGCACCTTTTGCAAAGGTCATACGAGAACTCGCTTTATGGGTAATCTCAACGCGCTCGCCTTCAGTCGCAAATAATACCGTATGATCACCCACCACATCACCTGCGCGGATAGTCACAAAGCCAATTTCCTCTTTGCTACGGGCACCTATCTGCCCCTCACGACCATAGACAGCACACTGGCGTAGATCACGACCTAACGCATCGGCAACCACCTCACCCATGCTCAGAGCAGTGCCAGAAGGCGAGTCCACTTTGTGATGATGATGCGCTTCGATTATCTCGACATCATAATCATCACCCAACGCCTTAGCCGCATCGGCCAGTAGCTTAAAGCAAAGGTTCACCCCCACGCTCATATTAGAAGCAAAGACCAACGGCATGGTTTCACCAAAGCTGCGCAACTCATTACGCTCTGCTTCATTCAAACCGGTGGTGCCAATGACCATCGCTTTTCCATTAGCGGCACAGAGCGCCAGATTTGCGAGTGTCGCTTTCGGGGCGGTAAAGTCGATAAGCACATCGAAGTCATCGATCACCTGCTCTAGTGAGCCGACAATCGCCACACCTAGTTTACCCACACCGGCAACTTCGCCAGCATCGGCACCGATAAGACTACTGGTCGACTCAACGATGGCCGCCCCCAATGTTAGCCCATCGGTTGCCTGAATAGCTTCGATATTAGTTTTTCCCATACGCCCAGCGGCGCCGGTTACGGCAATTCTAATCATTCTCACTTCCTGATCTGATGCCGGGCCTTCGTTAACTTCAGCCCCGCTCATGAATCTTAACCCTTCGAACGACTGACACTCTGGTCCATATCAAAGGCCGGTTTTTCACACTCAGGCCGACCAACGATCTTAGCTGGCACACCCACCACCGTGGTATGAGGAGGTACATCTTCGAGCACCACAGAACCGCCACCGACTTTAGCGCCGACACCGACTTCGATATTCCCGAAGATCTTCGCGCCCGCGGCAATCATAACCCCTTCACGAATCTTAGGATGACGATCACCGGTCTCTTTACCCGTGCCACCGAGTGTCACTGATTGCAGAATAGAGACATCATTTTCAATAACGCAAGTTTCGCCGACCACAATACCGGTCGCGTGATCAAACATCACTCCACAGCCAATCCGCGCCGCCGGATGAATATCCACCTGAAAAACTTCACTCACGCGGCTCTGAATATACAGTGCCATTGAGTGCCGTCCCTGCTTCCACATCCAGTGAGCGATACGATAAGCCTGCAGAGCATGAAAACCCTTTAAATACAGTAATACCGTGGTAAAACTAAACACAGCGGGGTCGCGGATACGTACAGCACTGATATCTTTACAGATGCACTTGAGGATTTCAGGATCACCACTCAGGGCCTCTTCAATCAACTCACGCAGGGTAATAGCGGCCATCACCTCATCAGACAACTTATTAGCCAAGAGGTAACTCACCGCCTCGCAGAGGCTGTTATGCCGGATAATGGTGCTGTGAAAGAAACTCGCCAGAAATGGCTCAATAGCCATCTCGTCACGTGCTTCTTGTTGAATCAGCCGCCACAACTCTTCCGGGTGAGTGGGAAAATCACTCATGTAAGACTCCTAAAAGTCGAAGGGGCTGCAATGCAGCCCCTTGGGATATTAGGTCATATCCTCAAAAAATTTCTTAACGCTATCAAAGAACCCATGTTTCTTTGGCCCATGGTGTTTTTGGCGTTCATCCATCGCGGTTTCAAACTGTTTCAGCAACTCTTTCTGCTTGCTGTTCAGGTTCACCGGCGTTTCAACAATCACCCGTACTAGCAGATCACCAACACTACCACCACGAACAGGCTTAATACCTTTACCTCGCAGACGGAATAGCTTACCGGTCTGGGTTTCAGCAGGTATCTTCAGTTTAACACGTGATTCTAGCGTCGGAACTTCTAGTTCACCGCCAAGCGCGGCATCGATAAAGCTGATTGGCACTTCACAGTATAGATGCTTGCCATCACGCTCGAAAATCGCATGATCACGTACATTAACCTGAACAAAAAGATCACCTGATGGGCCACCATGGCCACCCGCTTCCCCCTCACCTGAGAGACGAATACGATCGCCGGTATCCACACCCGCCGGAATTTTAACCGACAGTTTCTTGGTTTGTTGCTTACGGCCCTGACCATGACAGCTAGTACATGGATCAGAAACCACTTGGCCTTCACCATGACAGGTTGGACAAGTCTGCTGCACAGAGAAGAACCCTTGCTGCATACGTACTTGACCAATACCACCACAGGTACCACAGGTTTTAGCACTGGTGCCGGCTTTAGCGCCACTACCATCACAAACATCGCAGGGTACTAACGTCGGTACGGTAATGGTTTTTTCACAGCCACGTACCGCTTCTTCCAGGCTCAAGTCCATGGTGTAGCGGAGGTCGGCGCCGCGCTGTACATGACTACGACGACCGCCATGACCTTGCTGGCCAAAGATATCGCCAAACACATCACCAAAGATATCGCCAAAGCCACCCTGACCGCCGCCAAAGCCCTGACCACCCATGCCATTCTGATCTATACCTGCATGCCCATATTGGTCATAAGCAGCTTTCTTCTGCTGGTCGGACAGTACTTCGTAGGCTTCGTTAACCTCTTTAAAGGCATCTTCCGCGGACTTATCATCAGGATTACGGTCCGGGTGATATTTCATCGCCATACGACGAAAGGCCTTTTTAATATCCCGGTCAGAAGCGTCACGGTCAACGCCTAACACATCATAAAAATCTTTCTTCGACATAATCGGTATCGCAATCCGGTTAACTAATTCTTTAAATCAGCTCAGAATAAAAACAAGACAACGCGGGACCGGCCCGCGCTGTCAATTTAAGCTTGATTCACTTCAATCCGACTTATTTTTTGTCGTCGTCTTTAACTTCTTCAAACTCAGCGTCAACAGCGTCGTCAGCCGGCTCAGCTTGAGCCTGCTCACCCGGTTGACCTTCAGCCTGTTGTGCAGCTTCAGCATACATCTTCTGAGCCAGTGCAGAAACGGCTTCAGTCAGTGCGGCTGTTTTGCTTTCGATGGCGTCTTTATCGTCTTCTTTAAGCACGCCTTCCAACGCTTCGATTGCACCGTTGATCGCTGTTTTCTCTTCTTCAGTTGCCTTATCACCGGCATCTTCCAACGTTTTCTTAGCGGAGTGAATCATCGCATCCCCCTGGTTACGGGCTTGACTCATCTCTTCAAACTTCTTATCCGCTTCAGCGTTGGCTTCAGCATCACGAATCATTTGTTCAACTTCATCATCACTCAGACCTGAAGACGCTTTAATGATAATTGACTGCTCTTTACCGGTCGCTTTATCTTTCGCAGACACGTTCAGGATACCGTTAGCATCGATGTCGAATGTTACTTCAACCTGTGGCATGCCACGTGGTGCTGGCGGAATATCGGCCAGGTCAAAACGACCCAGTGATTTATTGCCTGAAGCTTGCTTACGCTCACCCTGTACTACGTGAATGGTTACAGCAGTCTGGTTGTCTTCCGCCGTAGAGAACACCTGAGACTTCTTAGTTGGGATAGTCGTGTTCTTCTCGATCACTGGTGTAGCAACCCCCATAGTCTCGATACCCAAGCTCAGTGGGGTAACGTCCAGCAGCAATACGTCTTTAACATCACCGGCCAGAACCGCAGCTTGGATAGATGCGCCAATCGCAACCGCTTCATCAGGGTTAACATCTTTACGTGCTTCTTTACCGAAGAATTCTGTTACTTTCTTCTGTACCAGAGGCATACGGGTCTGACCACCGACCAAAATCACTTCATCGATATCAGCAGCAGACAGATCAGCATCTTTCAGTGCCATACGGCAAGGCTCAAGAGAACGATCAACCAACGCTTCAACGAGGGATTCCATTTTTGCACGGCTGATCTTAACATTCAGGTGCTTAGGACCCGTTGCATCAGCAGTGATGTAAGGCAGGTTAACATCAGTGCTCTGTGCAGATGACAGTTCAACTTTGGCTTTCTCAGCACCTTCTTTCAAACGCTGCAGTGCCAGTGGATCACTGTGCAGATCGATACCAGATTCTTTCTTAAACTCAGCCGCCAGATATTCAATCAGACGTGAGTCGAAATCTTCACCACCCAAGAAAGTGTCACCGTTAGTCGCCAACACTTCAAACTGGTGCTCGCCATCAACTTCTGCAATTTCGATAATAGAGATATCGAATGTACCACCACCCAAGTCGTATACAGCGATCGTTTTATCGCCTTTAGATTTGTCCATACCGTAAGCCAGTGCAGCAGCTGTTGGTTCGTTGATGATACGTTTAACATTCAGACCCGCAATTTTACCGGCATCTTTAGTTGCCTGACGCTGAGAATCATTGAAGTAAGCTGGAACGGTAATAACCGCTTCAGTCACCTCTTCACCTAGGTAATCTTCAGCAGTTTTCTTCATCTTCTTCAGAATTTCTGCAGATACCTGTGGTGCAGCCATTTTCTTATCGTTTACTTGAACCCAAGCATCGCCGTTGTCAGCTTCGATAATTTTGTATGGCACCATTTTAATATCTTTCTGTACTACATCGTCTTTAAAACGACGACCGATCAAACGCTTGATCGCGTACAGTGTATTGTTCGGGTTAGTCACAGCCTGACGTTTAGCCGGCTGACCTACCAGAATTTCACCATCATCCGCATAAGCAATGATAGACGGGGTGGTGCGTTCACCCTCTGCGTTTTCAATAACCCGTGGCTTATCACCGTCCAATACTGCGACGCATGAGTTTGTAGTACCCAGGTCAATACCAATAATTCTACCCATCTCAATCACTCCAATCATTCTGTGCCCGATCTAGCGGGCAAATTCTTTTTTCTTGCTAGCTATATTGGTGCATATTTATCAGTTTCAAGGCCTGACTTATTCAGCACCTTTAGAAACAATCACCATCGCTGGACGAATCAAGCGGTCATTCAAGGTATAGCCCTTCTGCATCACCGCCATCACATGGTTAGCCGGCACATCGGGGTTCGGCACCATTGACATTGCCTGATGTAATTCAGGATTAAACGCTTCACCCACTGGGTTATGCTGTTCCACCTTAAATTTACCCAAACCAGTGATAAACATATTCAGCGTCATCTCAACCCCTTCACGCAGGGCGACAACCGCTTCATCATCACTATTAGATGCTTCAATTGCCCGTTCCAAGCTGTCCACGACCGGCAGCAGCTCATTGGCAAATTTGTCCAGCGCAAACTTATGCGCTTTCTCAACATCCATCTCGGCCCGACGACGCACGTTCTGCATCTCGGCTAAGGTCCGGAGTTCCTGTTCTTTCAGTTCGGAAATCTGATCCTGAGCCTGCGCCAATTGAAGCTGCAATGCGTCCACATCAACCTCGGCTGCGGTAGCGCCTTCAGCGGCGGGCTCAACGGTTTCGTCAGCGGCTGCGGTTGCATCAACCGCATCCGTTACTGTGTCCGGCTGCTGCTCGTCAACCTGAGTCTTATCTTCGCCTGCCATCACTTTCTCCAACCATCTGATATGTGAATTTTCTGTTGAGCTTTATATGGGGCTAAGCCAACAGGATTCAAGTGGTTATTTTTGATTTTTTTATGCAAAGGAGTAGTTATTGATTGCGCTAGGGTAATTATTGGCTTATATATTAACTACTGTATAAAAACACAGGCTTGAGGCCATGCTGACTCAACTCAATATTCGCAATTACGCCATCGTTGAACAACTCGACCTAGAACTAGACAAGGGTATGACCGTGGTTAGCGGTGAAACCGGTGCCGGTAAATCGATCATGCTCGACGCACTCGGCCTTACCCTTGGTGATCGCGCCGATATGGGCTCAGTGCGCAAAGGCGCGGAACGGGCTGAAATTATCGCTAGCTTCGATATAACCGATATCCCCACGGCTAAACAGTGGCTAAAAAGCCAAGAGCTAGACGATAGCGAGTGCATACTTCGCCGGGTGATCACCAGCGAAGGGCGCTCTCGTAGCTATATTAACGGCAGCCCCTGCCCTATTAATAAGGTCCGTGAACTCGGTGAACATTTGATCGAAATTCACGGCCAGCATGAACATCAGCGACTACTAAAGAAAGATCATCACCGGCACCTTCTCGATGCGTACTCCGGCAAAGGCGAACTGGCCAGCAAAACCCGTACATTATTTCGTCACTGGCACAGCCTGAATCATCGCCTACATCAGTTATCGGCTCAGAATGAAGAGCAAACCGCTCGCTTACAGCTATTAAGCTACCAAGCCGAAGAACTAGAGCAACTGGCCCTCGATGAGGGTGAATATGAGAAGTTGGTTGAAGAGCAAAGCACCCTAGCCAATGCTGAAGATATTCTCCATTCAGGTCAGCAAATACTCTTGCTCACCAGCGACGGCGAAGAAGTAAGCTGCCTAAGCCTACTAAATCAGTGTCAAAACCTACTTAGCAAGATGAAAGGCACCTCCCCTTCTGTGACACAAACCATCGAAATGCTGAGCAGCGCACAGATACAGATAGAAGAAGCGTCGCAGGAGATCAGTCACTATATGGACCGGGTTGAGCTTAACCCAACCCGTCAAGCCGACGTCGAAGAACGCCTCGGCACCATCTTTGATTTAGCGCGCAAACATCGTATCCCGCCCGAGCAACTACCGCAGTTCCAACAAGACATTCAACAAGAACTAGAAAGCCTCAGCATGTCAGACCAAGCCTTAGAGGCACTGCATCAAGAAACCGAACAGGCGCGTCAGGCATTTCTAAGCAGCGCCAAGCAGCTCAGTAAAACTCGTCACAAAGCCGCATCGAGCCTCAAAAATGAAGTCAATAAGCAGCTACATAGCCTAGGTATGACCGCTGCCGAGTTAAGCTTGTCGCTGACCCCTTATGCCAAAGACCAACTTAATGCCCACGGCCTCGAAGAGGTCGAGTTTCTGATCACCACCAACGCCGGTCAACCGCCTCGCCCACTAAACAAAATAGCCTCTGGTGGTGAATTATCACGCATTTCACTGGCGATTCAGGTGATTACAGCTCAGTCCTCTAGCACACCAACGCTAATCTTCGACGAAGTTGATGTCGGTATCGGCGGTGCCATTGCTGAAGTTGTCGGACGCTTGCTCAGACAGTTAGGCGAAAATAATCAGATTCTGGTGGTCACTCACCAGCCTCAGGTCGCATCTCAGGGGCATCAGCACCTATTCGTTAGCAAGAAAACCGTTAAAAACAAAACCATTACCCATATCGACCCACTCAGCATCGATCAACGGATCGGTGAAGTGGCCCGGATGCTGGGCGGTATTGATGTCACCGAAACATCACGGGATCATGCCCGCGAGATGCTCGGCCTCGAAATAGCGCGGTGCTATTAATAGCCTTATGGCTAAACTCAACACCAAAAAAACCGGCGATGCCGGTTTTTTTAAGGTTTTGTTATTCTTACTTTTTAAGATTACTTCGGTTCACAACCATCGGCACACTCACCATATAGGTACAGTGTACGATCAGTGATTTTAAATCCCAATTCACGAGCAACTTCATCCTGACGCTCTTTCAGCCGACGATCGCTAAATTCCCGCACCTTACCGCACTTCACACAGACGATATGGTCATGCTGCTCATCCTGAGTCAGCTCAAATACGGAATGTCCTCCCTCAAAGTGATGGCGGGACACCAGCCCGGCGCCTTCAAACTGAGTGAGTACACGATACACGGTGGCCAGCCCAACATCCTCGTTATGTTCCAGCAGAAGCTTATAAATATCTTCAGCACTGAAATGATCACCTTCACCAGCCTTCTCAAGAATCTGATAAATTTTTACCCGCGGCAGGGTAACCTTCAATCCTGCGTTACGTAATTCCTGATTTTCAAGTCCCATAATCTTTCTCTATGATGTTTATCTAAACGAATGTTAGACTTGCGTTCTCAATTATCTGATTTTATACGCGAAAGTGGAAGTCATTTACTAATGCAAAAAATTCTTATTAGCGTTATCACTGCTATTTTACTAACCGGGTGCTCTGAATTCCCTGGTGTTTACAAGATCGATATTCCACAGGGTAATGTGGTCACTCAGGAAATGGTCGATACACTTCGCCCCGGAATGACTCAAAACCAAGTTCGTTACGTGCTAGGCACCCCGCTGATTACCGATAGTTTCAACAGCAACCGTTGGGATTACATCTACCGTAATCAGTCTGGCGAAACCGGCATCATCACACAACAGACACTAACAGTCTTGTTTGACGAAAGCGGTAAACTCTCTGGCCTCGCTGGCGATTTCCGCCCTGGTGCTACACCTCAGCAGTAACTCCATTCTGCACTATCAAAGCCAACACCGGACAACCTCCCGTGTTGGCTTTTGTCGTTTCAGTTTAGCACTAGCCTTGCCGTTCTGCTTTCGCTTTAGCCGCACGGCGGGCGCGTACCTCTTTTGGGTCAGCAATCAACGGACGATAGATCTCCACGCGCTGATCAGGCTTGAGAATATAATTCTTTGGGTCAGCAATGGCCTTACCAAAAATTCCCATAGGATCATGTTCAATATCAATCTGAGGAAAAATCTCGGCAATGCGCGATTGCGCCACCGCGTCATAAGCTGAACACCCTTCTTCCACCTGCAATGAAACAATCTTCTGCTCATTCGGCAAGGCGAATGCCACCTCAACATTTATCATGCCTGTCACCTTCGACTATTCTCTACTCAATGTTTAGCCATACACCTGATCAGCACGGCTAACAAAGGCCTCAACCATGGTCACTGCCATCTGGTTAAAGACTTTACTCATGGCCAGGTTGGCCAATCTGCCTGAAAAATCAAACTGCATACTCAAGCTCACCTTACAGGCTTCATCACTCAACGCTTTAAACGTCCACTCGCCGGTAAGACTCGAAAAGGGCCCCTCAACCAACGCAATACGAATAACGTTAGGACGCTCCATCTCATTACGGGTGGTGAAGCTGTACTTAAGACCCGCCTTCGCCACCCGCAGCGTTGCCTGCATGGTCGTATCAGTAGACTCGATTAAGGTACTACCGGAACACCAAGGTAAGAACTCGGGATAACGCTCCACGTCATTAACGAGATCGAACATCTGTTCTGCCGTATGGAGCACCAATGCGCTCCGGTCTACCTGTGTCATGCTATGAACCTAGTTTGTCGATCAGGTTGAAAATAAAGATCACCGCCACCGCGAGTGGTGCCACATAACGGATCATAACAGACCAAGCCCGATAAACGCCCGGCGACGCAATCGCCAACTCATCTTGTTTAATACGCTGAGTCAAAACCCAACCGACAAAGAGGGCCACAAACAAGCCACCGAACGGAAGGAAGACATTCGCGGTAATGAAATCAAGGAAGTCGAAAATATTCATCCCCAAGAGGGAGATATCGCTGCCAAAGTTAAATGAGCTCAACGCCCCAATACCTAACAGCCATACGATTAGACCCAACATAATACAAACCGGCCCACGCTTCAGGCCGAACCGCTCGACCATCCAGGCAACACCCGGCTCCATCAGCGATATTGCCGAGGTCCAAGCCGCTAACGCAACCAGTACAAAGAAGAGAAAGCCAAATACCTGACCGCCCGGCATATGACCAAACGCCACCGGCAGAGTAATAAACATCAACCCTGGGCCTGCTGCCGGATCCAACGAATTAGCAAAAACAATCGGGAAAATCGCCATCCCTGCAACCAATGCCACCACTGTATCCAGAGCAGCAATCGTCAACACTGTGCTGCCGATAGAGGCACTCTTCGGCATATATGAGCCATACGCCATAATCGAACCCATCCCCAACGACAGGGTAAAGAACGAATGGCCTAAAGCCACCAATACCGCATTCCATGATAATTCAGAGGGATCGAAATGAAATAGGAAATCCAGCCCTTCACCAAAGGAACCAGACGACATCGAATAGCCCAACAGTAACAACAACAGCACAAACAGTGCCGGCATCATGATCTTAGTGGCCCGCTCGAGGCCCTTATTAACGCCGCCCAGTAAGACCGACATCACGAGCACCACAAACACCGTATGCCAGATTAATAACGCCTGCGGATCGGCCAACAACTCATTAAACACTTTACCGGCCTGATCACTGCCGATCTCCAGAAAATCACCGTTAGCCATCGCTGCAACATAAGCCAACACCCAACCGGCGACCACAGAATAAAACGAAAAGATCAAAAAACCCGCCAGCGCACCAACCCAGCCGACCAAAGCCCATTTCGGTGAGTGATTTGCTTCCATCGCCACTTCGCGCATCGAATTGATCGGGCTTTGACGGCCACGGCGCCCCACCAGCACCTCTGCCATCATGATGGGCACACCGACCGCTAAAATACATACGAGGTAGACCAACACAAACGCACCGCCACCATTCTGACCTGCGATATAAGGAAACTTCCAGATATTACCCAAGCCAACAGCTGAACCGGTCGCAGCCATTATAAAGACCCAGCGACTGGCCCACGAACCATGAATATTTTGACGATCTTTCATGTAAATCTCTTCAAGTAGACGGATATTTCAAACAACGAATAGAAAGCACTCACTCAAAGCACTAAATAGCCCGGCATTGTCCATATTTTGGCCACCTAATTCAATGATTCACATTAACCGCTGCCAAAAAAGCCCTTTTATCAACACCAGGTAAACAACAACGCCTCTTGTCGCTCAATTCTCTTTCCTTGAACTGTAACGCTCTATATAATCCCGCTCCATGGCAAAGAAGAAAGCAAAAACCAGTGGCAATACCATCTGCCAGAACAAGAAAGCCCGACACGAGTATGCAATTGATACTAAGTTCGAGGCTGGACTGTCTCTCACCGGATGGGAAGTAAAAAGCCTCCGCGAAGGTCGCGGCCAGCTTGTAGACTCATATGTAGTTCTACATAACGGCGAAGCGTGGCTCGTTGGCGCCCATTTTACACCACTTAAAACTGCAGCAGCCCATGTTGTTGCTGAACCTACTCGACAGCGTAAACTGCTGCTGCATCGGCGTGAGATTGATCGCCTAATCGGCGCAGTTCAAGCGAAAGGCTTCACCTGTGTCGCACTCGCCCTTTACTGGAAGAACGACCGGGTAAAATGTGAAATCGCATTGGCCAAGGGTAAGAAGCAGCACGACAAACGGGATTCTGAAAAAGAGCGTGACTGGAACCGTCAGAAGCAACGCGTACTGGCGGCAAAATAACGTTTTATTGCGGTAAAGCTATACTCTTGCTGTAAACCGGCTATAATGCCGGCCCGTCTTACATAATTATCTAACGATGTTGCTGCAATAGAACTCTTAAGATAATGTGTGGTCGGAAATACTATGGGGGTGACTTGGCTTCGACGCCGATTGCGAACCCTTTGGTGCATGTCGTGAGTGTAGTGAATCACGTAAATCAATTACTACACAGTTATAGTTGCAAACGACGATAACTACGCTCTAGCAGCTTAAGTCTGCTTGCGCTGCTCCTTCAGGTGTCTATAACTAGAGGATTTTGCAGTGTCATTCGAGATAGAATCGCCCGGAAGCTTTGTCTCAAGACGAAGGGTTAAAACTAAAGAGGCTCGCCCTAAACGCCCTGACCTTCGGGCCGTGCTGGGTTAACTGAGTAGAAGTGTCTAAACATGTAGATCTAGAGGCAGAGGATTGGCGGACGCGGGTTCGAAACCCGCCACCTCCACCAAATTGATAAACGAAGACGTCCTAGGGCGTCTTTTTTTATGCCTGAAGCCCTTGAATTTCCTCACTTTCGTGCCTATTCTCTTTCCTACGGGTTCCGATCAACCTTCATAAAATACCCCCATATCAAGGGGTACTTCTGGGGGTATTTAGGGGTACTTAAAACAGGTACCCCCAAACGGCATACCCCCAACCAAAAGGAATGGGTTAGTTATGGCGATTACTCACAAGCAGGTTCAAGCAGCGAAACCAAAAGATAAAAGCTATAAGCTCACTGACGAGAAAGGCTTATATTTACTGGTTAAGCCTAACGGGGTAGGTACTGGCGTTTGAAGTACCGCTTCAATGGTAAAGAAAAACTGTTATCTATCGGCGTCTATCCTGATATCACACTAGCCAAGGCGAGAGAGGTACGCACCGAGGCGCGACAACAGCTAGCCAATGGAATAGACCCCTTAGCTCAAAAGAAAGCACTTAAGGCCGCTGACAAGCTCAACACTGAAAACAGCTTTCAAGCTATCGCCCTTGAATGGTTCAATACCAAGCAAGCAGACAAAAGCGAAGGCCACCAGCGAAGAGTTAAGCGCAGCATTGAAACCTATTTATTCCCTGTTATCGGCCACCACCCTATCAAAGACATTACCGCCCCTATCATTCTTGACGCCCTTCGACAGATTGAGCAGCGCGGCACAATAGAAACCGCACACCGCACCAAACAGATTGCTGGCCAAATATTCCGTTTTGCCATTGCTACCGGCAGAGCTGAACGCGACCCCACCCCCGATCTGAAAGGCGCATTGAAAACCCCAGTTAAACGTCACTTTGCAGCGATCACCGAACCAAAAGACGTTGGCCGCTTGCTGGTGGCTATTGATACCTTCACCGGCACCTATACCGTTAAAGCCGCTCTTCAGCTTTCAGCCCTGTTCTTTTGCCGCCCTGGCGAGTTGCGCGGCATGAAGTGGAACGACATTAACCACGATGAGCAACGGATAGAGATCACCGCAGAGAAGACCCACCAGCAGCACATCATTCCCCTAAGCCAACAAGCATTGGCAATACTGGAAACCTTACATCCAATCACGGGTAACGGAGAGTTTATTTTCCCGTCAGCCCGTGGTCGTAGCCGCTGTATGTCTGAAAATGCCGTTAGAGTCGCTTTGCGCTCAATGGGGTATGACAACGAGACAATGACACCTCACGGCTTCAGGGCAATGGCTAGAACACTTCTCGATGAGGAATTAGGCTTTCGCGTGGAATGGATAGAACAACAGCTAGCACACGCTGTTAAAGACGCTAATGGGCGAGCCTATAACCGCACCAAGCACTTAAAGCAACGAACAGAGATGATGCAGAAATGGGCTGATTATCTGGATCAGCTAAAAACACAGTCATTAGCTGGAAACATCATTACAGCCAACTTTAGAAAGGCTTAACAACTTATCGACTGACTTTCAAAAAGCCAATCATTACAAAATTATTTGAAAAATATTTTTTACGTTAACAGACACCCCCTGGAAACTCATGTTTTTATAGCCCTGTATTCCGATAACGAAGCAGGACATTCGAGCATGACCATACGCATCTTACGCCGCCCCGAAGTTGAAAAGCTGGTGGGCCTATCCCGAAGCACTATCTATTCCAGACTCGAACAGGGAACCTTTCCTAAGCCGGTACCTTTAGGTGGCCGCTTGGTTGGCTGGGTAGAGCAGGATATACAAAACTGGCTCAAAGAACGCATAGAAGAAGCAGGGAGGGTGTAACGATGAATAAGCTAGCAACTCCCGCCACAGGAGCCACCAGCTATAAAAAACAAACGAAGCTAATTGTAGCACTAAAACTACTATTAACGCGCTCTCTGATTCAGCCAGAGGCCCACAAAATATATGGAGAAACTTGCCTTCATTCAACGATCAGCACCTTGTCTAACAAGCATGGTATAGCCTTCTCTCGAAAGTCTGAGAAATACGGGCTGTATGACTCTAGGTTCACTCGGTACACCCTTCAGGAGGATAGCCGTAACAAGGCATTGGAGCTGGTGGCTCTTTACGAAAGAGAGAAAGCCGCATGATGTCAAAAACCAATACCGACTATGTGCGCCTATGGCACCTCAATATTGGTACCCATCAAAGATAAAGATTCTTTATTTTTTATAGGCCGTATAAAGCACGATAGGTCAACAGCTACAAACCGACCCCAGTCGTTTTTAAGGCCGGGCGGGAGTTCTATTTATGGGTTATAAAACAGTCGATCACATACTTGAGCAGCAGCTTGATATTACATCCAGCCAAAAGATGGTGTTCATAGCATTAGCTCAACATGTGAAAGACAACAAGAAATTTCAGAATCTTGAGTGCTGGCCGGGCATTGATCGCCTGTCCAAAATGGCGAGTATGAGCCGACGAACGGTTACAAGGGCAATTAATGATCTATCCGAGCTGGGTTATATCTCAATAACTAAAGCTGGTGGAGGAAGTAAAAGCCATCGATATAAGCTTAACATCAAGCCAGCTAAAGCGGCCGATCCCGCTTCTGCACCCATGACAAATTGTCACCCCTCGACTTCTGCACCCATGACAAATTGTCACCCCTCGACTTCTGAACCCATGACAAATTGTCACCCCTCGACCTCTGAACCCATGACAAATTGTCCAAATACCCATGACAAATTGGCGCAACCCATGACAAACTGTCCAAATACCCATGACAGAATGTCATATGAATCTATAAAAGAACCTATAAAAGAATCTATAAGTGAAGCTGACACACAACTAAAACAAAAAACGGCTATCAGTTTCAATTCTAACCGACCAAACAAAACACCAAAGAAACCGCCACCCGCTGAATGGGGAGAGCTAAAAAAATCAATGAAGTATAGTGGCTAAGTCTTATCTGATTACCATAGCAACACCTGACCACCAGCAAATATAAGATCAAATGCCTGTTAACAGTACGTGACATGTCACGATTGCAGAACGGAGAAAGAACAGCGTTGAACACTAAGCAGCGCTAGTAACACACCAGCCCAACCACAACGAACCAACAGCAGGAACTACCAAAAAAGGTAGGGAAAAGAATCTCTACTACCTCGGGAAAAAATCCCCACAAGGTAGGGAAAAATCTCCCACATATCATATTACCAATGATCAGTTAAAAAAGAGCGAACCAGAACCGGTAAAAGCGGCTGATCGATTCGCGCTGGATCAATCAAACCTTGCAGTATCAAAGCCTGATAACAGTCACATTAAATTTAGAATGGATTGGGGATGGGTACTAGGCAACGGCTTTCTTGATCGGTGCCGCATGATGGGTATTAACCTGTCTAACTTTTCTGAAGAAGATCAAACAGCAGCTCAACAATAGTCAAAGCGTCACAACGAGCCACAGAAGACAGCCTTATATCACACCGATCACCACAACGGATAGCAAGGCCCAAGGCCAATACCAGCAAGCACCACGGCATCAGCACAGCGCAATATAGGAGCAAGGCAAATCATAGGCGCGTAGCGTTAATGTGGGCGCGCTTATGAATATTTTACTAATGCGTAGCCAATGACATTGGCTGCTATGTTATCAGCTCGTATACGTTATCTGACGGGGTATGGTGGGCATCTCAAGCCTACCCCTCATTAGGTTCTATTGGAGGAAATGACCTCACTGCGAGGGCGTAGACCCGCAGAGAGTTTAGAGTCAGGTGGCAACGATAGGTTGCCAATCCCATCCCCTCAAAACAAAAAGCAACTTGAACGTTTTTGTCATTAATTATTCGCTTTTATAGCATCAAAAAACAACCATTAAGGATGGCAACATTATTAATGCGTTGACCAGAAATGTCTGACCGGCTGCCCCCTTTTGAGGAATGTTAAAAAATCAGACAAGCTCTAAAGGCCGCTCATCCAGTGTACGCCACCAGCGCATCCCCCCTTGAGTTTTGAAACGCAGGGGCTAATTATTAGCCCTAGCAGATAACTGTAATTTTATTTACTTACGATCCACTCTAAAGCTCTACCGTGCGTCTAAAGCGGACGTAAAAATACCGTGGTTCACTCTCGAGTAAAGCAAAGAAAAACAGCAGATGTAGTCATCAATAGGGCTACTAGGGTATAGTTAATTCAGGTGGTAATTGGAGTACCCGTATGTAGTCTATAATTTTGATTAGCCTGTGTAGCTCGGCTAGGCACTTAAGACAGATATTCAGGATGAATACCATTGATCCTTTTTCCTCTCTAGCAGCCCTGCCTTTCCATATTTAGTCAAATATTTCTGATACTTACGACTGCTTCGATACATCTTTTACCCTTCCCTAGATATAGATATAGATATGCCTTACAAGACAGAGCTTGTCTGGGCCCAATAATAAATTGTTAGGAGCTTTTCTTATGAGTAATTCTGCATTTGAATATGCTATAAAAATTGATAAAAGAATTGAGGAGCTATCAAATGAAGATTTTCATCTTAAAAAATCACAAGGTAAAGTATTGTTAGAAGAGTTATATCCTCTGAGCCGTCTTGCTCTTTTCTTTAAACAACCTGGCCTTGATGTTCTAGTTGAAGGATTTGAAAATTGCGGGCGTGCTGATGGAAAAATTATAATCACAGGTTTTAAATCTCTAGAAGCTGAAATCCAATTAACTTTCGCTGGTTACATTCACGAAGACCACTTGCGCTCAGAACTACTTTTTTCGAAAGGATGCTCACCATGTTCAGGTGAAATAAAAAGAAGAAATGGTGAAATAGAAGCAACAATAGGAACCGTTAATCTTGATGAAGATATTGGATCGCTTGCGGATTCAATCGTCTCAAGATATGAAGGTAAGTCTAAAAAAAATTATTCATATGGTACTATTTTGTTAATAGCATTTGATGATCCAAAGATATTTAGCAATAGAAAATGGAACGAGCTATTTTCTAAATCAACAGAAAAAATAACAACAAATGGAACGCCATTTTCCGCTATTTATCTTTTCAACTGTTGGACTAATCAATTAAGATTGGTTTCTGGAAAACCACAATATAAAACAACAGCACTGTAAAACCTCCTAACAAAAAAACAGAAAGGAATTAACTATATAAGGCTTCAAGTCGGAACAAAACCGTTGGCTACGCTACGCAATTTTAGCAAACAACTTTTTGCCCGCTTCAGATTGTCAGGCAATCTTTTTGGTTGAATTTTGATCAGTTCCGTTAAAATCATCGAAGGTTACTTAATCGTAGATATCCTAACAAGTGTAACTTGTCGATACCTCGAGAAAGGCTAGAAGCACCTTTACCGCAGACATGGAAAAACTGCTAATTCGACCTAAACAGCGCGTTTCTTGCCCTGAATAAGAAAAAATAAACTTTAAGCTATTGATATTTATGAATAGCAATATATTATTTAATAACAGGGATTGGTTATATTGAGCAAAGGAATGGCTCGTTTTCGTAAAGTTCACGTCTGTTCAAACACTCCTATCTCTTTGAATCAATGCGTATGTGTTTGGTGATCCAGTCACCTTTTTCACTGCGAAAAAAGAAAGAAAAAGTCATAAACGTCTCCCTAACGGGAGAAGAATGATGTTAGATATTCAAAGGATATATTGATGGATGAGATTCAATTTGGTTTTGATATAGCAACTTCTGTTTCCGTAATCGCGGCAGCACTAGGCTTTCTGCTGACACTGATTACACAAACAAAGTCCACAAGGGCCCTTGCGGTAAGACAGCAGAGAATTAAGCAAATGTCACGACTTGTAGCAGACTTATCAACTATTTTGGAAGCAGGAGATGACATAATCTTAAAAGTTCTAAAAGCGCAAGCAGGAAGAAACGTTCCTATATCACCTGACGACTATACTGATTTTTGTATTAAAATAGACAGCTATATCAAAAGAAATAGCAAATTACAGTTTGAGGTATGGGCCACCGAGGAAGAGAAGAACGTATTGAAATCAATTGTCGACCTTATTAATAAATGGCATAAAGAATTTAATGATGCTCATGAAAAACAGGATCCGTCGTCTGTCCCAAGCTTCGATCAACTTGTTGATGACATAGGAGAAAAGGTGGCAAAACTATCCTCTCTTTTAAGACAAGAGGTTGAGAAAGTAAATACCTAACTCGGCTTAGCTTAGTGTTGAAGTTATGCTATAAGCCTAGGGAGGGTACGAATAAGTCCCTAATTCAGTTTTCAAATTCCTAACTACCTGGCCTGTAGAGCTAAGGCTAGCACTTGCTCACAGGCTTTTTAGTGGATTTCATATACCCTTTACCAACTGAATCAAGCATAAACCTTGGTTCATCATAATTACCTATGATTTAAAGCAGGAAGACCCAAAACAAAATCTCCTCACAGATTCTCCTAGTTTTAACACTGATTATTAGGGGGTACTTCTGGGGGTACTTGCAGCAAAAACAAAAACCATAATCCATATTTATCAATCACTTACAAAAACTATTCAGTAGACGCCACCCCACCATACGCTTATAAGTCTTTGTTTTATAAAGAAACAAAGACTTGCTAAAGGCTTCGAGTGGCACAATGGACGATTCCGTGTGCCACTCGAGGCTTTTTTTATGTCTGCACATACACCACATCTTTTTCGTCGTCCGTCCGGTATTTACTACATTCGGCTGACAATACCCAAACCCGTGCTCACCAAGTTCACGCGGAGCTCGCGGGATATCCGCCTTTCACTCAAAACGACTGACAAAGCAGAAGCTTCCACCCTATCCTGCTTATTGAGATACCAGTTCCCTCAGATACTTGACTGTATCAACAAGGACAGTTTTACTAACACAGCGATCAACATTACGCAGTTTGTAACGCTAAAGTTCAAAGAACTCATTCTCAAGTATCACGTTAAGGACAAGGATATGTCAGACGAGCTATCTAACCTCATCCTCCCCGACATTGAAGCTGCAGCAACAGCCTCACAGCGAGAGACGGTGGAAGAAACGCGCGAAAACACCGTCACTGTGACGACTTATAGCGAAAAACGCCGCCACGTAGCCCCGAGTAATGAGATCGTTATTGAAGTTAACGGTAACCCTGTCACCATCAATCACCCCGGCAATCCTGACTTAGAGCTCGAACAAGCCACCAAAATACTCCAGCGGTTCGGCGGCGGTGGTGGCAATGGACCGGATAATCAGGACACTGAATATCCGGTTCGCTTTGTATTCGATGTCTACATCAAAAATAAAGTGCGTACCAATCTCAAAGCAAACGCCCAAACACAGAAAGAACACATCCAAATGCTCGAAACATGCGTCGAGCTATTAGGCCCAGAGACTAATTATTACACCCTGACGTTTGATGATGCTGAAGAGCTCAGAGACAAGCTCTTAACCTTGAAAGACGGTCGCGCAAAAAACTCAGCAACGGCGTCAACCATTCATCCATCGCGGGCGAAAAAAATACTCGACCGGTTCAAACAACTGGCCAAATACGCGAAACGGAAAAAATATAACCCCGAAGACCTCGGAGAGGATCTTCAGATCATCTTCAAGCAAACCGAAAAGTTAGATGAAGATAAGGTCTACAGCGAAGAAGATCTGAAAAAGCTGTACGCAGGCTACCCATACTCTCAAGTAACGCTCGACCGCGCGAGAAACCTATTTGATTATCACTTTTGGCTCATTCCTGTACTGATGTACACAGGTGCACGCTTAAATGAGATCTGCCAGCTAAAGGTCCGCGATATCAAGCAAGAGATCCAAAAGACCAATAAAGACTCACAGGAAGCCCTAGCCCCTATCCATTACATACACATCAAGAACGAGTTTGACGAGCAAGGCAATAAAACCCAATCAGTAAAAACCGACTCATCAAGACGTAAAGTCCCAATTCACAAAACCCTTATTGAGCTAGGATTCCTAGACTGCGTATTTCGGAGCATTCCGAACAGCCATTTCGGTATGACCCGAACACCTATTTCGGTTTAATCCGAACGCACATTCCGCGATTATCCGAACACTTTTAAGCGAACTCCGAAATCAGCGTTCGGAATAGCGAAAACCGCGTTCGGAATGCCCGAAATCCTTCCTTTTTCTCTTTTAAATCAATAGCTCGCTATTCTTTACTTCTTAAAA
The DNA here is from genome assembly GCF_055808735.1 of Amphritea sp. GJ51-11. Lineage (NCBI taxonomy): Bacteria > Pseudomonadati > Pseudomonadota > Gammaproteobacteria > Oceanospirillales > Oceanospirillaceae > Amphritea > Amphritea sp. GJ51-11. The sequence continues at coordinate 3,807,492 of NZ_CM147881.1, forward strand.
AAGAACGTAAGGAAGCGACAATGGCTAAAAAGAGAACGCCAATGAACAAAATCAAAGAGGTATTACGCCTTAAGTACGAGTGTGGGTTGTCCTACCGTAGTATTGCCAGTTGTCTCAATGTCAGTCTTGCAACAGTCTCAGAACTTGTCGCTCGCTTTAAGCAAAGTCAGATAGGCTGGCCTCTCCCAGAAGGTTGCAGTGATACAGACCTTACTAAAGCTCTTTATCATTCGAAGAAAGCCAGTCGACACAAGGTCATGCCAGACTTCGCTCAGTACGCTGTCGAACTCAAGCGTAAAGGCATGACAAAGATGTTGTTGTGGCAGGAATACCATGAGCAATATCAAGAGCAGGCTTACGCTTACACTCAGTTCTGCGAGCACTTCACTCGCTGGTTCAAAACCCAAAAGCGCAGCATGCGTCAGCTCCATGTTGCAGGTGACAAGCTGTTTATCGATTACTGTGGGCCTCGGCTTCAAGTCGTCAACCCTGATACAGGTGAAGTGCGCGAAGCCGAAGTGTTCGTAGCGACCTTAGGCGCGTCAAATTACACCTATGTTGAAGCCTTCCCTAGTCAAGGTAAGTCTTACTGGTTAGAGGCGCATGCGAATGTGTTCGAACACTTCGGCGGTGTACCACAGCTCTTGGTTCCCGATAACCTGCGTAGCGCGGTCACCAAAGCTAATCGCTATGAGCCGAGACTTAATGACAGCTATCAAAAACTGGCAAATCACTATCAAACTGCTGTGATGCCTGCTCGCCCCTACAAACCGAAAGACAAAGCCAAGGCAGAGAATGCCGTGCTCCTAGTGGAACGTTGGATCATGATGCGGCTACGACACCAAACCTTCCATACCTTCAAAGAGCTGAACTTGGCCATCCGTGAGCTTATGAATGACTTAAATCAACGTGAGATGAAACAGTATGGTGCAAGTCGTAAAGCGCTGTTCGACAAACTCGATAAACCTGCATTGAAGCCACTGCCTAAGCAGCGATACCTATATACCGAAACCAAACGAGCCAAAGTGGGGCCTGATTATCACATCGAATATCGCCGCCATTACTACTCGGTTCCTCATCAGCTTGTTGGCCATCATGTCGAACTGGAAGCTTCCAACCGTTTGGTGCAAATCTACCATCAAGGTAACTTGGTCGCTCAGCACCCACGTAGCCAAAGGGAGCACGGAAACAGCACTCAACCAGAGCACATGCCGAGTCATCATCAACATCAAAAGTGGTCGCCTGGACGCTTACTCAACTGGGGAGCCAATATCGGCCCAGCCACACGAGAAGTTGTCAATAAGATGCTTAACTCCAAGCCTCATCCAGAGCAGTCTTATCGTTCTTGTCTGGGGTTACTCAACCTAAGCAAAGCCCATGGTGAATCGCGCCTAGAGCAAGCCTGTAAAGATGCACTGATGCTGACAAAACCCAATTACACCTTCGTCAACAATCTACTCAAGAACAATCGTGAAGGGCAACTGAGTAAAGACAAAGCGAATACGCCGAACCTTGTTCACAGCAATGTTCGAGGCCCGACCTGTTATCACTAGGAGAAAAGATATGAACGCACTTAATGATCAACTCAAAAGCCTCCGCTTGAGCCATGCGGCGAAAGCGTTAGAGCAGCAACAAGAGCAACTGACCACTTACGCAGAGCTGAACTTCGAGGAGCGGTTAAGCTTGCTTCTGGAAAGCGAGATCTTGAACCGTAATCAGAGCAAAATACAACGCTTAAAACGACAAGCTAAGCTGAGAGTGGATGCGCAACCGAGTCAACTCATCTACAAGGAGGGACGAAACCTCAATCGCAAACAGATGAGCGAACTTCTGACGGGGAGTTATCTGCACAAGCACCAGAATATCTTGATTACAGGCCCAACAGGTGCAGGAAAAACCTATCTTGGTTGCGCTCTGGCAACCAGCGCCTGCGACCAACAGCAAACCGTCAGATACTACCGCTTAACTCGCTTGCTTGATGATCTGACCGCAGGTCGTCTGGATGGTAGCTATCAAAAGCAACTTCAGTCTCTCGCTAAAAAAGCCCTGCTTATCCTAGACGACTGGGGGATGGAAAAACTGACTCAAGAGCATGCTGGTCACTTGTTAGAAGTGCTTGAAGACCGCTACCAAAACAGCAGCACAATCGTCATCAGTCAGTTACCTGTCAAGGAGTGGCACAACATGATCGGCAACGCCACCGTCGCAGACGCTCTAATGGATCGTCTAGTTCACAATAGTCATCGAATAGAACTGGGAGGAGAGTCAATGAGAAAACTGGCGCAATCCGAACACTTAGAGTAAAAATAGGGAAAGAGAAAAAGTGCTGGTTCAGGTGTTCGGAATAAACCGAAACAAGCGTTCGCAATCACCGAAATACGCACTAGACTTTGTGGCACAACGAAAACAACAAGTCGGGCCAGCAGAGCAACTGTTTGAGGGCCTGTATTACAGCACAAAAAATAAGTGGGCGAAGAAAGCCAGCGATTGGTTTAACGGCAACGGTAAAATGAAGTCTTACCGTGAAGAGTGCCACATTGATCATCCCAAACTGAAAAACCTACATACCTTTAGGCACACATTCATTGGCGCGATGACCGACTCCATCGGCGTTGAAGTCGCCTTAATTTCTCGCATCGTAGGCCATGAACTCAGCCAACAAACCGCCAAGTATGGGCGCAAACAAGTCTCGTTAGAGCGTTTAAAATCCGAAATCGACCAGCTTGATTATGATATCGATCTATCGCATTTGGATTACAAAGCGTTCCTTGCTTATAAGATGAGGAAGGGTAAATAAAAACGACATCCATAAATATGACGGATGTGGAATTTACCCCGACACGACAGCCCCATACTTAGCTCGCTAAAAAAACTGAGTATTGGACTTGTTCGTACCTTCCCTTTACTCTACCTCTCCTATTTTTATTAGCGGGTAGAGTAAAGGCTTAGTCTCAAGGTTCATATTGGGCACAACTAGCGTTAAACAGATCATATGATCGCCTAGTCTAGCGGCCTTATTCCACAAACCTCATCCACCACACTGATACAATTTCATAAGGACTATCCATAATGGAAGTACGAAATAAGCACAACCGCCGCCTACGCAAAAAACTGTACCTAGGTGAATTTGCCGTTAATCTCTTTGAGATACATGTAAAGCTATCCACTAGCAAAGAGAGTGATCTGGACGCATTCATTGCGAGCTTTGTTGACCAACTTGAAAAGCAGGGGCTGACCTACTTTGGTTACTCAGATCCTGATGGCATTCAGGGACATGTACTCTCTCAACAGCGCTATGAGTCCCCAACAGAGAACCAGAAACAAGCGTTATCTGAATGGTGTGGTACTTACCCTACTATTGAAAGTTACGAACTGGGCGAGTTGGTAGACATTAACCAAGCTTAACGTTCTGCCTTCTGCTGTATTAGAGGGCAAAGCCACCGACTAAGCGGCAGAATCTAAACCGCATCCCTGTAGAACAGCAAGAACCCTACAATGGGTGTCGAATTTTACGACCCCATTTTCAAAAGAATGACTCTTCCCGACTGATTAGCTGCACCTATTTCAACCAGGAACAGGCTGAGCGGTTAAGAGCAGATATTCTCTTTGGCGCTATATCACAAGTGACGGCAGCCAAATGGTTACTCACAAATCCTGTGGATAACTGTGTGGGGACGCTCTGGACTTCTCTGTTATAACCTTGCTGCATAGTCGCTATAAGGGACTGGATGAAATCCAACCAACGCCAACTCAATAACCTCTAGCTTTTGACTGGTTTCTTTTGCTGCTCCACAGCTTTAGCAGCCATAACCGCAGCACCTCCAATCAAAAGAGCCCCACTTAAGAATTTGATTAACTTAGGGTTTTCAGATAATAGAGCTACCCCTGCAAGGCCGACAGCCGCTCCAGTTACACCGGCTTTAACTTGAGTAGAACTAACGTCAAGCCCTCCAGCCCATTTAGCAAAATGTTCGCAGTTCTTAGATGTAACGCTATATTTCCACTGACCTATTTGGCTACGTGCTCTTTGTAACACAACCGGAAGAGGATCTTGAATATCTACGGCTATAACGTAAGTTCTTCGCCCCTGTGTAACTGTATCCCAAAGCTCTTCGGCAACAGTTCCAAGCCTTTTTGTAGCAGAAATTAACATCAATTTCCCATCACTGCCGATACGATCAGTCGCTAAAGACCAGTGTTGATAAGCTCCAAAATCTGTAGCCACAATGTGCCCGGGTTGTACTTCAATCTCATCCATACGTGGTAATTCCTTTTATAAATAGCAAGTCGTTAAAGTAAACTGAAGATTCTATATATCTGCACGGAAGACATAAGCTTCAACCCCAACGTATTATTAAATGCTACTTTTAGCATTATGACTTACTCAGATAATCTTAAGAAGGTTCAGAAGCACTCGAAGTGACAGAACCGCAACGCCTATAGTTCTAGCTGATGGCTCTTTTGTAGGAGGCTCGCCTCCTACCGATTAGATAGCGGACAACCAAGCCCGTGGCGCTATGCCAAGTGCTTCATAGGCTGCCAATCATCAACGGTGGGTTCGCAGGCTCACCAAGCACCCTGCGCGACAATCCCCAGCTTGAGCGGTTTATCCAACGGCTTGTTCCACCAGCGCATCGGCCAAGTTAAGTTGGGCTTGCTGGGCTTGTTGCAGACGGATTTTAAGCTGGTCACAGAGAGTCATAAGTTGATCGACTTTGGCGACAATCTCACACTGTTCCTCTATTGAAGGAACTACTACCGGTACACCTTCTACTACTTTCTTACTAATTTTCGGCATTGTTCCTGATGTGCCAGTCATACGGCTCCACATAAAAGCCCTAGATTCTGGTGACAACAACCACATAGAAATATATTCGGGCCTTACAGATTCATTAACGCAAATCTTCATCATTAAATCTGGATATATAACCCCAACGATATCTGAAGGTATAAGTAAGTTAGAGCCAACATAATTAGCAGAGTTACCCCGTTGTATTAGGATATCACCAGCTTTCAGCCATAGATGAGAATTTTTTCCCAAATCAATATCAACAAATTTTGTCTGTTCTAAATCTAAATAACCATATGTTGTAGCGCCAAGTTTAAGTACTTTAATATCGGTTGCAACCGGTGATTCTTTAGGTGAGAGTCCATTCCTTGGCCCGAAGGATAAACATTCTTTTAATTGCACCTTTTTAGCGCTAGATCCCCACTTACAAAGTTTGCCCATCACGGCCAATTGCAGGACAGTTTGTTTCAGCTGGTCGATGCTCTGTTCGGTGGTGAATAGGGTATCGAAGTGGTCGGCAAGGCGAGTCCAGTTCTGTTCCAGCTCGGCAGCATCGGCGCTGTTGGTCAGGGTTGTGAGCAGGGTTTCGACCAGTGTGGCGTGGGCATCGATACTGACTTCTGTTTGCTGTTCCAGTTGATCGCATAGCGCCATCAGCTCATCGACTTTGGCGACGATGCGGTTCTGCTCGGCTAGAGGTGGTAGCGGAATTGGAATTTCTTTGAGCTTAGATGCTTTTATGCCCATTGCTGTCATTCCTGTCGCATTCAAAAGAAGCTGCTTTTGAAATGAACGAGACATGAGGAATATCTTTAGGAATACAGTGCATGCAGACTCATGCAACTGAAAGCATATGGCTCGTTGTGCCAAAGCAAACTTCTCAGTGAGATCAATAATAGCAACATTCCCTAAGGGGGCTTCTGGAGTGAACAATAAATCCCCCTTTCGGGGAAATCCTCGAGTCATCCAAGCAGTAAATTCATCCTCCGAAATAAACTCTTCAGGCTGAAGAGATATGTGCCCAAACCTAACGTTTTTAGCAGTAATCAGACGCACCCCCTCAGATATTTTAGTTGGCGTCTTACCTCTATAGTCAATAAACTTAGCTAAATTTCCAAGACGGATATACTCCCACGTCTCAGGCACCTCTATATATTTGTCTTTATCTGTAATCTCAAGCTTAGCTTTCGTCCTAAGCCCTTCTTCCTGTACAAGTCTCTCCCGCTCACTATTAATACCTCTCAATAGAATAGCCGCAAGTTCATCGTTGGAGTCTTGCGGCACCAGCTTGCCGCGCACCGCCAATTCCAGAATCAATTCACGCAGTTTCTTGATGCCATACAGATCGAGTTTTTTACTGCTGCCCCGCCCCGCGGATGATCGGGTTTTAATGGCCGAGGTCCAGATATCAATATTGTCGGTAATCATATCCATGCTCACTCACCCTTACCGAGGGCATCACCCAGAATCGCTTTAAGCTGATTGCGCAATTCGCCGATCTCTTGTTGCTGTGTGGCGAAGTCAGTCAGCAGTTGATCGGGGTCGTGAATAATCTGTTCACCGACGTGGGGGTTTTTAATATCGAGGTTAAAGTTGCGGGCGATCACCTCGTCGATACTCACCTTCCACGCCTGTTCGTTTTCGACCCGTGCGACAAAGCCATCAGCTTCATCACCCCACCAGTCGATCTCGGCCTGAAACTCTTCAAAGCGCATCGGCTTGGTTTTGTTGTAGTTCTTTACGCCTTCTGGGTAGGGATGTTCATAGAACCAGATATCTTTTGTCGGCTCGCCTTTGGTAAAGAACAGAATATTGGTCTTGATGCCGGTATAGGGGTTAAACACACCGTTCGGCAGGCGCACAATGGTGTGCAGATTGCACTCTTCGGTGAGTAGTTTTTTGATCTTGGTTTTTACGCCTTCGCCAAATAGCGTGCCGTCGGGCAGCACCACGGCTGCACGTCCGCCCTTGCCATTCGCCGTGCCTGCTAGCACTTCGATAATCAACTGCAAAAACAGATCGGCGGTTTCACGGGTTTGTAGTTCAGCGGGAAAGTTCTTCTCGATACCGTCCTCTTCCGTGCCACCAAAGGGCGGGTTGGTGACGATGACATCGATCTCTTCATCCCAACTGGAAAGCGGTTTGTTCAGGGTGTTGCCATGGCGTACTTGTACCGGCACTTCGATGCCATGCAGCAGCATATTGGTGGTGCAAAGCAGGTGCGGCAGCTGTTTTTTCTCGACCCCGTGAATCTGCTGTTGCAGGGTTTGATGATCGGCAGCGGTTTTGACGTAATTCGCTTTGACATGATCGAAGGCACAGGCCAAAAATCCACCAGTACCGCAGGCCGGGTCCATAATGCTCTCACCCAGTTTAGGATCGATGCGGTTGACCATAAAGCGGGTGACAGCCCGTGGCGTATAAAACTCACCGGCGTTACCGGCGCTTTGTAGATCACGCAGAATTTGTTCGTAGATATCACCGAATAGATGACGTTCGCTGGAATCGGTAAAGTCGATCTCGTTGAGCTTATTGATCACTTGGCGTAGCAAGGTGCCGTTTTTCATGTAGTTAAAGGCATCGCTAAACGCCTCTTTCACCACAAAGCCTCGTGGGTTTAGATCCACCGGCGCGGCTAGGTTTTTCAGATCACCGAACAAATCATCGTTGACGAAATCGAGCAGTTCATCGCCGGTGATACCTTGATCGTCAGCGGCCCAATTACGCCACAGATATTTCTCGGGAATAGGAAAACGGTAGTTATCCAGCTCCATCTCTAGCTCCTCTTCCTGAGCATCAAACACCTTGAGAAACAGCATCCATGAAAGCTGGCCTAAACGCTGGGCATCGCCATCAACGCCGGCATCTTTACGCATAATATCTTGGATAGATTTAATAACAGAACTGATCGACATAATTCTCTCTTAGAAAGCTTTCTTTTAAATAGCCACGTTTAAGTAGCAATAACCCACGTCGCCTGATGGCTGCCACGTGGGATGTAAAATAGATTGTTAGGCGGTACGCGGTTCGGGGCTATAGATCTCAGCCTCTAATTCACTCACCGCTTCGAGGTAGGTTTGTTTGTTACCAAAACCCTTTTTGAGGATCTCGATAGGCCGCCCGAGCTGATCAAAGGGCTTCACCTTGAGCACATGGATGTTTTCGATCTCCTGCACGCCTTCGTCCGCGTACTTCTCCAATAAGGTGCTGAGCACGGTCTGAGCGGTATCGCTGTACTTGGTGAAGTAGTTGCGTTTTTTAACGTTATCGGCCCGCTCTTGACGGGTGAGCGGCGGCTGATCATAAACCACATGGCAAATCAGGTCGAATGGATCGAGGTCTTTGCCGACCTCTTGTGCCAGTACATCCCAGAGAATCCCCTCGCCTTCTAACTCATCGATGATCACCTGCTTACGTTCGGCGTCATTCCAGCGTTTGGTAAACTCATCCAGCGAGGTAAAATGCTTGGCCATTGTTTTACGGGTGTAATCTTTAAATGACTCGGTGACTAATTTCCCATCGGTGTCGTAATACTGCACCCGTTCGGCAATGGCTTTTACCTTGACGCCATTGACGTAGTATTTGGTGATTTTAGGTTCGTCATCATCCCATTCGCCATTACCATCGTTATTGCCCTCAAGAGATGAGTCGTAAACGCTTGGTGGTTCACTCACTAGGCCTTCGTCCTCATCGACGGTGCTATCGGTATGTTCCGTATCAGTCCCGTTAATGATGTCATCCAGCTCAGGGCTGCCCTCGATAATATCTTCTGGCTCGGCAGTCATGACCCGCTCGGGAATGCCATCGAATCGTTCATCGGCAAATAGCTCGGTAGCCTTTTTAAAGTCGAGGATGGTAAACCACAGCTTGTTATAACGATCATCAATACGGGTGCCGCGCCCGATAATCTGCTTGAACTTGGTCATCGACTGGATCGTTTGGTCCAACACCACCAATTTACAGGTCTTGGCGTCCACACCGGTGCTCATCAATTCTGAGGTGGTGGCGATCACAGGATAGGGTTTTTTAGGGTTGATGAAGTTATCCAACTGCGCTTTACCGATCTCATCATCACCGGTGATCTTCATCACATACTTTTCATTTTTGGCGACTTGCTCGGGGTTCAAATTCACTAATGCACGGCGCATTCGGTCGGCATGGTCGATGTCATTACAGAAGACGATGGTTTTAGCCATCGGATCGGTGCGTTGTAGATAACTGGTGATGGTTTGCGCCACCAACTCGGTGCGCTCATCAATCACTAACGTGCGATCAAAATCTTTCTGATTGTAGATTCGGTCTTCGAGTATTTCGCCCTTTTTATCCACCTGCCCTTTGGTTGGCCGCCAACCTTGCAGATCGATATCGATATCCACCCGCACCACCTTGTAAGGCGCCAGAAAGCCATCTTCGATGCCCTGTTTAAGGGAATAGGTATACACCGGCTCACCGAAATAATCGGTGTTAGACACCTCTTCGGTCTCTTTAGGCGTAGCCGTCAAACCCACTTGAGTGGCGCTGCTAAAGTATTCCAGAATCTCACGCCATGCACTGTCATCCGCTGCACTACCACGATGGCACTCGTCGATGATGATCAAATCAAAGAAATCGGGATCAACCTGCTTATAGGCTTTCTGTGATTCTTCTGGGCCGGTGAGTGCTTGATACAAGGCAAGGTGAATTTCATAGGCCGGATCAACTGTGCGACCGGTAATTTTGGTCATCGCCTGACCAAAAGGCTGAAAATCATTGATGCGGGTCTGATCGACCAAAATGTTTCGGTCGGCCAAAAACAAAATGCGTTTTTTATAGCGTGCCTTCCACAAACGCCAGATAATCTGGAATGCGGTATAGGTTTTACCAGTGCCCGTGGCCATCACCAACAACACACGGTTTTGACCGAGGGATATCGCTTCTAGCGTTTTATTGACGGCTTGCAACTGGTAATAACGGGGCGACTTGCCACTGCCGTCATCATGGTAATCTTGGGTAATAATCGGTAACTGAGCTTCAGTGAAGCCGCGCCATGCACAGAATTTTTGCCAGAGTTGAGCGGGGGTTGGAAAATCGTCTAGGCTGATCTCGGTTTCTAGAGACTCGGGATTGGTTTTATCGTGGAAGATAAAACCATCACCATTGCTAGCAAACACAAAAGGCACTTCCAGCAGGCCCGCATAATCCAAGCCTTGCTGCATCCCCTTGCCAATCTCATGTTTATTCGCTTTGGCTTCAATCACCGCCAATGGCAAACCCTGCTTGTGATAGAGCACAATATCGGCTGACTTAACTTTCTTACGTGCCGCTGCCTGACCACGCACAACGACCTTACCATCACGCAGCTTCACCTCTTGGCGAATCTGACTCATATCGTCCCAGCCTGCCGCTTTGACTGCCGGTAAGATAAACTTACTGATGATATCCGTTTCGCTAAGTTGCTTTTTATCCATGCCCAACGTCCTGTTTGCTCACAACACTACCCTAGTCGATAGATGAATATAACACTGGTTGATGCCAATCTAAATTACTCGACAGCAAATAGCGCGACCACTATTGTTAACCAAGGGACTGGCACAACGGTTAATCAGCTTGAGTGGAATCAATCAGCCCCCTGCTGACTGAGTTCACTCAAGCTGATAACCATAATACGGCAGACGTTTACGCGTTAAAAATTAGCGCGGGTAGCTTGCCAGCCAACAGTCGGCAAGCTACTGTCATTGGCATCAACAACGACAAAATTTTGCCATCAACAGGCATACTTGCACCCAACCGCTCTACCCATACTTGCCTTGGCAAGTATGGGGGTGTTCGGCGGGTACCGACGACGGAACCCCCGTAGCGACGGAGGAGCGAAGAGGGGTGAGAACCCCCGTAGCGACGGAGGAGCGAAGAGGGGTGAGAACCCCCGGCCCTGGATGTAAATAGCGCTGTAGAGGGTCAAGCTGGAACGCAAAAAATCACGCTGTTTGTGATTTTTGAGTAGAGCTTGACACTCGGAATCGCTATTGAAAGGAAGGGCGCAGCTCACAGAGCTGCTGGTTGAGTGCAACAAGCGGTTGAAAGCAACGAGATCATTGAAGACAACAAAAAACGATTACATTAGGCGTACGATTTAATTTTTCAGAGCGGCAAAGGCAACACCTGTGCCAGTGACCATGAGCCCTTGAACATGTATTCATCCAAAAATATTTGGTTTTGAATATAGTCCGATTTTGTAATCTCTGTCATTGCTGGCAAGCTGAAATCATATTTGTATCCCAACATCATCAAGTCATCGGTGAGCTTAAACAGCGTACACAATTGATAATATTGCTGCCTAGTGAGTAACTTATTCGCCATCTGAATAAACCCTGTCACTTCATGCAATGCGAATGGTTCAGGTCTCGAGAGTCGCCTAGAAGAGTGGGTCATAAAATAAAAGCGGTTGCCATCGAGCCTGCAAACCTCTTTCATAACATGAATTAGTTCCGCATAAACGATACGCTCATATAGATCGCGCAATTCAGGACATATCCAGGCATTACTTGGAAATTTTGCCTTTTTTATACTGTCAGACAGCGCCTCTATATGCGCAGAGTCAACGCTACGCACAAGCGTAACCGTACATTCGCCATCTCTGTAGTTGTGCTTTTCATACATGTCATCTTTATAGTGAACCAGCCCTTTTTCTGTGGCGTGATCAATAAGGTCATAGAAATACGCTTCAACCGGTGTAATACGACGCCGATTGAGTTCGTTCACCGTCAAACATCGGTCGTTAGGACCAAATGCCCTTAACAGAGTCAATTCATTAATTCTCTCGATCAACTTTAATTGCTTAGCGCTCAATACCCTTCTCCAAAACTGCTCCGATATCGGAGCAATTAAAGCAACATTTATTGCGACAATCAAGCTCCGCTATCGGAGCAATGAAATTGAATATTATTGGCCCTAACGTTCGAAAATTAAGAGAACATCAACATTTGACCCAAGACGAGCTAGCTGCGAAATGCAATATATGCGGTTGGGATATCAGCAGAGGGACGCTGGCAAAAATAGAGTCTAAAGTTCGCAAGGTCAGTGACTATGAAGCACTGACATTAGCACAAGCATTGAACGTCAACATTGACCAGCTATTTTAATTGAGCTGTCGCGTATTGTTGATTAGCAACTACGACCTCTTTAGTAAAACAGTTCCCCACCCACGTTATTTGATGCACCAGCAATGCTCCTCAAGCAACAGATGCTATAACGAAATAAATTTATTAAAAAAATCCAAGGCATTGATAATTAAGCACTATACTAGTGTACAACGACAAGGATTGTTGCCAAAAGCTTAATGACAAGGAGTGTCACGATGAATGAAAAAACGAAAAATGAATACAGAAAGCGAGCAAATCACTTTTACAATATAAATGGAATCGAAAAACCGACTGCAAAAACCGTAATCGATGCGCTACAACAATGTGCAGCAGACTATCGTCCTGATTATTGGCGTCGCCTGCGTACCGCTCTAGCGCTCGTTGCAGAAGAAAGCGGCTTTTACAAAGCAGCCGATAAGATTAGAGCAACCGTTAACCCCATCACCGCCGATCGCAAAAAACGCAGTCAAATCAAACCGAAGCAGAAGCGGCAAAAAACCGTTAATACCGCCGATCAAAAGCAACTTCTCGATTATTTAGTAGATAAAAAAGAAAGAACGGTTTTTGCCGGAGTCGAGCTCGTTAGCCTCCTAGGTTGTCGCCCAGCGGAGCTCAGAAACCTCCAGTTCGTAGGGAGCTGCTATATAGCTATCTCTTCCGCTAAAAAAACCGAGGATGGTACAAGAGGGCTTGATCGCATCCTTGAGATAAAAGACAGCTCGATTTTTAACAGTCTCAAAGAATGCCATGAGATGCTCATAAACGCGCCTTACACAGACCCCATCCGCTATGTGCAAAGACGGTTAGACACGCTGACTCAAAGATTATGGCCGAAACGTAAAGTACGCCCGTCTCTATATTCATGGCGACATCAGCTTGGGGCAGATTTAAAAGCCAGTGATATCCCCCCAGAAGAAATTGCCGCCATCATGGGCCATCAATCTATAAGCAGCGTAAAAGTCTATGGAAACCCTCGTAGCGCGCAGTCTTCACGTAGTTACATGAAACCAGACAAAAAGGCCGTTGAAAAAGTAAAACAACGCAATAGCCATAGGCTCACTCAGCAAATTGGAGAAGAACTGACCTTACAAAAGATAAGCGAAGAAATTAAAATTAAACAAAAAAAATACTCCGCAAGGCACACATCGGTATCAGGCAGTGGACCGGATCAACTTCTTTAATTCCGCCGATCGCAGTAACCCGTTGACGCCTATCTGACGAGCAATGCTCGCTTGTGAAAAACCCTGAATGATCCGTAACGGGTGCTCTACTTTCGCTCGGATACTGGCTCGGAGATATTCCGTTCGGATGGATTGCTTATTCTCGGGTGTTTCTTGATAAAACGCACCTTGCTAGGCCCTTTCTTTTTATAAATAGCGCAATTAGCCAATCCGCTTCGATGTCTTTCAGTTCTCGCTTTTGTGCGCCCCGATAACCTGAATCCGCCGAGATAAAGGTCTCCTCGCCATGAAGCAGATTTTCTGTTTCTGTGATGTCGTGTACGTTGGCGGCTGTCGTACTTAGGCTATACGTCAGGCCCGTTCTTGCGTTTACTCCAATATGGTTTTTATCCTGCCGTCAGACAATTGATCATGCATGAAGTCGATTGACCATACTTGGTTTGAACGCAACGGTTACTTTAATAGTTCAGACTTGTGACTTTTAAGGCGTCTGCGGGGCCGCATTCTCAGATTCAAAGCCAGCTCACAGTAGATGCGATAAATCCGCTTATGGTTCCAACGAAAGCCTTTAACGTTGCAAAGATAGTCAAAGCGGCTCTAGCGCTCTTTGCACAAGAAAGCCGCTTTTACAATGCAGCCGATAAAATCAAAGCAACGAACAACCCAATTACAAATCAGCACTCACCCGCCGACGGCGGAACTTTGCTGGAGGCTCACCGTAAACTTTTTTATACCATTGAGAAAAGTGCGACGCGTCTGAAAAACCTGTCTCGTAGGCTATGCTAGTAATTGGCTTCGAGGTATTGAGCAGTAAATTACGACTATGTTCTAAACGAAGTTTTCGCCAATAAGCTGCCGGAGATGAGTGCATAAACACCTTAAATAGACGGTTCAATTGACGTTCAGTAGTATCAATCTGCTCCGCCAAATTACGAATAGGATATGGCGTACTCAGATTTTGCTGCATCAGTAAAATTGATTTCTCAATAAGCTGATTTTCATAGTAGACATCACCTAAGGGCACCGATTCCTGCTCTACAGCATCACCTTCATTAGGAGAAACTAACAGGTAATCTAACCCCTTCTTCGCCCGAGACTGTCCACAATGACGGCTGATAATATCTGCCGCCAAATCGATAGCAGTGCCGCCTGGACAAGTGGTTATATTCTGGTCAGAAATATGGCCTGAATCCACTACAGCCATAACACTCGGATAGCGCTTCTTAAAGTATTCCCAAATTGTAAAATGTACAGCGCAGTGGTGCTGATCCAATACACCCGCCTCTGCCAAAACGACAGTACCAGAGCAAAGCCCAATAAGAGGCACCCCCTTTTCTACAGCAAGGCGCAGGTAAGCTTTAATCGCTTCTGACGGATGGGTTGCTGTTTCCAACAATCCTGCCGCTACCGCAATATAGTCAAACTGAGTAGGATCCACCAAACCGAGCTGTGGTGTAATTTCCATTCCACAGCTCGCCAAGACCGGCTGCTTATTTTCAGACATCCATGACCAACGACAAAACAGCTGGTTACTACGAAAAGAGTGATCTGCTGCAAAACGAAGTGATTCAACAAAGCCTGCAACCGGCATCATCGTGAAGTCGGGAATAAGCAGAAAACCTACTGTCAAATCAGGCTCTAACGTTGGATCTATAACTCCAGTATCAAATACTCCTGGATGATGAAACGCCACTAAATATTACTCCGAAGATATAAAAACATGCCTTGCCCGTTCAAAGCTACCGCTCCGAACCGGCACACCATTGCTTAAATTTCAGTGTGGCATTAACACCAACAGAGAGCAAAGGCTCTGGTGGATTTACCGCAGGGTCTGCCAGAGAACTGATGTAACTCAACAAACCAGAGGGTTGATCACAGATCAGATCTGCCAGCAGCTTACCGGTGATCGTTCCCTTAGTCACTCCCAGACCATTATGGCAAAATGAGCCAAAAACATTATCCCGTAGTTTGCCAAAAAATGGCGCATGATTTCTGCTAAGACACATCACCCCACCCCAGGTATGCTCAAGTTCCGCCCCTTGCAGAAACGGAAAACGCTTATCAAAACTCATCTGATGATGAACTTTGACTTTATCCCGTGTGCTCTGGCTACTCTTTCCCGTTGGATTAAAAGTAAACGAGTTACGAATCAAGACTCGCTGATCCGCTGTACGACGTACTGTTGATCCAAAGGGATCTGCAGGTATCACTCCCCAATAGGGGTCTCCTCCAAACAGAGACTGCTCTTTTTCATTAAGCTTTCGGCTCATACTGGAATAGGTAAAGACCGGCAACAATCGCCCTTTCATAAACCCAAACTCTTTAGCAAATGCGTTATTTGCAAGAATCAGGTTTGATGCTGTGATTGTCGCTGCCTTGCTCTGCAACTTGATCTTATCCCCGTACTCAATGGTATTAACCGGAGACTGCTCATACAAAGTCACATTCTCAGGTAAAGAATCAGCCAACCCCCGTGCCAGAGCAGCCGGCTGAACCAGCACAGAGCCAGGTGTATACATTCCTTTAAGATAGTATTCAGTCCCCAGTTTGCGTTTCATCGCACTCGCATCCATCAGAGAATACTCTGCACCTAGTCTATCTAAACCCTGCCGGTAGGCTTCTAATACTTTTACGCCACGTGCATTAGCCGCACCTTGAATCTTGCCACACTCACGCCAATGGCATTCAATACTGTGCTCGTTAACTAAGCGTTTAAGGTAGCTAATACCAGCCTCATTCAAAGCCATCTCATTACGAGCAGTTTTCAAGTCACCTATATAATCAGAAGCCCCAAGATTATGAGGAAGATCTATCAGAAAACCCGAGTTACGACCTGAAGCGCCCTCTGCCACTTGCTGTGCATCGATAAGAATAATTCGATCCTGAGGACGATGTTCAGCCAACTGTCTGGCAATTCCTAGCCCAGTAAAACCTGCACCTACAATAACCCAATCTGCCTGTTCATCCCGATCTAAGCTCTGAATGCTACGCACTGGCAAGGATCTTAACCAGCCGCAGCTTTTATCGTCTGAAGGTAAATTTATAATTTGCTGCTTCATACTTATCTCAACCACTTCAGCAAACTTTATGCTTGGACTTTATGAATGACATAGTGTTTTTTCATTGGTGCAGTCACTTGCCAACAACCAACAAAACCCGCCGGTATAACAAAGGCATCTCCTGCTGTCAGCTCAGTGCGAATACCATCTTCACGAATAAGCGCCATGGTTCCTTCCAGCAGGTAGCAGAACTCATTGCGATCGTTGTAATCTACTTTCCATGTACCTACGTCCGAAGACCATGTCCCGGATAACAAGCTTTCGCTGCTATCAATAAACTTATTCCATAACACCTGCTCAGGCGCGCCTTCAACTCGACGTTCACTCGCGACTACAGAGACCTGTGGCTGTTCAGTGGTGGTTTTAAAATTAATTACTTGTACTTGATTCATCATCGACACTCCGTGTGTTGGATTGGATGACCCAACACACTTAAAAAATACTTACATTGGCAGCTGGTAAGCGGTTTTCACTTTGGTATAGAAATCGACAGCATAACTACCTTGTTCACGAGGGCCGAAGCTGGATGCTTTAGTACCACCGAAAGGCACGTGATAATCGACACCCGCAGTTGGCATATTCACCATTACCATGCCCGCAGAGGCATGTCGTTTATAGTGTTCAGCATGCTTCAGCGAACTCGTCACTATGCCCGCCGACAGACCAAACTGCGTATCTTCGGCTTGGGCCAGTGCGGCCTCATAATCGGTAACCCTAGACAGGGTAACAACAGGACCAAACACCTCTTCCTGACAGATTCGCATACTGTTATCTACATCACTGAACAGAGCAGGTTGCAGGAAGTACCCCGGCGTTTTCGCATTAACTAAGCCTCCACCAGCTATCAAGCTTGCGCCTTCCTCTTGCCCTAAGCGGATATAGCTCAGATCTTGCTCCAACTGTTTACTATCAACGACTGGGCCGATTTGTGTCTGTGGGTCTAGCGCATGCCCTACACGTAAAGCTCGGGTACGCTCGGCAAAGAGTTGTGCAAAGTCCTGATAGATACCATCAGTCACAATAACTCTAGAACTGGCAGTACAACGTTGACCTGTAGAATAGAAGCTTCCCTGAACAGCGATATCAACAGCCAATTCAAGGTTGGCATCATCCAGCACGATGAGAGGATTCTTTCCTCCCATTTCAAGCTGAACCTTTGCCATACGAGTGGCACACTGTTGCGCAATGCTGGCCCCAGTTCCTGCTGACCCGGTAAAACTTACCGCATCCACGGATCTGTTTTTAATGATCGCATCGCCTACAGCGGAACCTGGACCGATCAGCATATTAAATACACCATCGGGCAGCCCTGAACGGGAAATAATCTCCGCTAACGCCCAAGCAGATGACGGTACTAATTCAGCCGGTTTAAATACTACTGAGTTGCCGTAACACAGGGCTGGCGCGATCTTCCATGCTGGGATTGCGACAGGGAAGTTCCAAGGCGTAATAATGCCAATAACGCCTACTGCTTCACGAGTAATATCGACCGTTGCCCCTGCTCTAACAGAATCGAGGCGCTGTCCAGGAATGCGTAACGCTTCTCCGGCAAAAAATTTAAATAGATATCCAGCCCGAGTAACTTCACCGGTGCCTTCAACCAGCGTTTTACCCTCTTCACGAGAGAGCAACTCACCTAACTCTTGTTTTCGAGATAAGATTTCTGAGCCAATAAAATCCAACACATCAAAACGCTTTTGTGGATTTGACTCTCCCCAATCAACCGCCGCTGCCTTTGCTGCACTTATTGCTAGATCAGTTTCTTCACGGCCTACTCGAGCAAATTCATCAATCAGATCATTGGTGTCGGATGGATTGATATTACGTAGGACATTGTCGTTTTGGCCCTGAAAAGCACCATTTATGAAGCTTGTTTTCATCATTAATCCTGAACTAAAACCTAAACCAGGTTGGTTGGAGTCTTATCAAAAAAGTTATTGATATTATCGATCGCTCGATCCATCAAACCCTGCATCGCCTGCTGACTACTCCAAGCGACATGAGGTGTCATAAGGAAGCTAGGATGCCCGAGTAGCTCTAATAGAGGCTCATCTGCAGTCAAGGGCTCATTTTCAGTCACATCCAGCGCAATGCCCGCAATCAAGCCTGACTTTACGACTTCGACAATATCCTTCTCATTGATCAACCCACCCCGAGCAGCATTAATAATAACGGCCCCTGGCTTCATCCTTATCAGTTCATCTTTACGGAACATATCGCGGGTAGAGTCAATTAACGGACAGTGCAATGAGATTGCATCGGACGTCTCTAGCAATTCATCAAAGGAAACAAGATTAATATCGGTATTCGTTAATCCTGGATTGTAATAAACAACCTCCATACCCAGGCCTGAAACAATTTGGCCCATGGCTCGACCAATTTCACCAGCACCCACAATACCCAAACGGCTGCCTTGCAGATCTCTAATGGGATAATTCAAAAACACATTGGTTTGCCAATCATCGCCATACCACTGATCCGTTTTTAATAAATCATTGTATGAACCGATCTGACGGCGTAGCGCTAGCAATAAACCCAGCGCATGCTCAGCCACCGTTTGTGGCGAGTACGCAGGGACATTACAGACAGCTATTCCATTCGCTTTGCAGTACTCAAGATCGACATGATCAGTGCCTGTCATCGCTACAGAGATCAACTTAAGGTCCGGTAACTGAGCTAATTCAGTTGCTCTAAGCGGTGCTCCACAAGTGATAGCAACAGTCGACCCCTGCATCCGCTCAACCAATTGTTCGGGTTCTGTATACGAGTACTCATCCCAATAATGCTCAAAGGATGGACTCTTGAGGCTAACCGTATCTGCTACCGCCTCTTTATCTAGAAATGTAATTTTTTGCATCGTTTTTCTTCTATTTATTATAAGGACGAGTTACTTCTTCTTCGTCGGTACATAACCTGCTGGCGCTAGCGCTGCAAGCTGACGCGTAATAAATCCAGCATCCCCGCCGGTGTCTTCAATAGCCTCTTTACGCACCAACGCATCGCGCACCATCCGGCCACCGACATAACGGAATGGCTCAATAGGGAAACGTTTGATACGCGTATTAACCAGACCACAACAGGCCCATTCATCATCTTTTTCTAGTACAAGAGAAGCGACAATTCGACTAGCAAACACCGTTGTACCCACACCGTTACCGGAAAAGCCAATGCCATAGACAATATTTTCATGGCCATTAAGGTGACCAAATGTCGGCAAACCTTTCATGGTTCGATCGATCGGGCCTGTCCAACTACTAACAATTGGGATATCAGATAAATGAGGGTAAAGCTCATTAAATGAATCAGTAACTGGGCCCACAGCGGGTGATGGTTTTTCATACATATTGCCCACTCGGCCACCAAAACCAAATTCCCCCAAAGGCTTTCCGAACACCACTCGGCCATCTGGCGTATTTCGATAGTAGTTCAGTACAATACGAGAATCTGTCATACACTCCCCACCAACAAAACCGGCCTCTTTCAAACGCTCAGGTGCTTTTGCAGTGGCGATCATGTCGCTGGAAACTAGGGCAATGTTACGACGCAGTTCAGGGAAGATTGCACCCCAAGCGTTCATGGCAATGACAACTTTCTGGGCTGTCACTCTCCCCTTTTCAACTTTAACAACGGGAGTTTTGGAACGTTCTAGTGTTTTCATTGGCGTATTTTCATAAACCTCAACACCCATTTCTAAAGCATGACGGCGTAGGCCCCGCGCCAACATCGCAGGCTGGACCGTTGCAGCATTCGGGTCAAAGATACCGGCCAAATTCCGTGGAGTACCTGTACGTCGCGCTACATCCTGTGGGTCTAATGTTTCAAAAGGATTAACTTGATACTCGGTCAGTTCTTTAACCAACACATCCCAAGAGCCTTTCTGTTTCTCAGAACTGGCAGACCAGATCCACCCTTCTTTACGGTATTGAGCATCGATATTGTTCGCTTCACAGAACTCACCAATTTCATCAATAGCCGACTCTGCAGCAGAACAGATTCGAAAAGCTTCATCACGTCCGCACAGATCAACCAGTGATAAAAACTTAGCCCACCAGTTAGTCGCAATACCACCATTCCGACCACTAGCCCCGGAACCACAAAGGTCGCGTTCAACAATAACGACTTTAAGATCAGGATTTTCACGTTTCAGACGGATACTGGTCCAAAGGCCCAAATAACCTCCGCCAATAATGCAAACATCCGCTTTGATATCCGATCGCAGCTCAGGCGCAACTGCATTATCATAATCCAACGCCTGCGCGTACCAGTAACCTCTGTACATACCCTTCCTCATTCAGTCTTTAACTTGCTTCACGTTTGACCTGCAACGACAACTAGACATCCTTACAAATGATTCAATCCGCGAATATCTAATTGGAAAACAGATATACGCTTTCATCTCAGATATCGAATATAGAGAAGAACAGACACTCAAAGATAGAAACAATCAGACAATAAAGTGTAGATTTAGGCAGAATTGACACATTTAGACATTGAAGATCCTTTTGACTACACATACTTAAGACTAGGTTAACCCCAAAATACCACTTGTCTTAAACATACAAGAATCAGACATAAACCTCATATCGCCTCATCCAAACTAAACATAGAATTTAAGCAGAATTTAGTTATCACAATCATTGCTAGTGATCACTTAATACTAAAAATATTTAACTCAGATGAATATACCGTCTGATTATAAAAATATTTGATCCATATAAAACAAAAACAGGATGAAGTTTTTATGTTTAATAATAAGTTATCCATTTTAAAATACCTCACTCTATCAACTGTTTTCGCCTTTTCCTGTAGCCAGCTGGCACAAGCGGAGACTCTTAAACTCGCGATCGGCACCTCACCTAAAGATGCTCCAGCAGGACAGGCCCTTTATGAGTGGAGTGAGTTAATTGAAAAATATTCCGATGGCGAAATTGAAACAATTGAATATTACCAAAATGAATTAGGCGGTCAGCAAGAAGTATTTGACCTACTCGTCAGCGGTGAAATCGATGGCATGTTAACCTGGCCTATGACCTCTTATGATAAACGTATTGGAGTCATCTACACGCCATATATGGTTACCAGCTGGGACGAAGCTTTAAAAGCTTACTCAGATACAGGTTGGTTGAGTGCTACCCTGAATAGCGTTTATAAAGATATCGGTCTGAAATTCATGGGCCCATGGCCAGAGGGCTTCAATGGCGTAGCAACCAGCAAGCATTACGCCACCGACAGCGCAGCCGCTAAAGATATTAAAGTACGTACTATTCCTGCGTTCCCATTCCCTCAAACTATGCAGGCTCTGGGATACCAGACTGCTTCTATCGACTGGGGTGAAGTCTATACAGCACTTCAGACAGGCGTTGTTGATGGTGATGCTGGCAACGTAATCTACTGGGACTACGAATACTTCCGCGACACCCTAGATTACTACGTTCGCACCAAGCACATGTTTATGACTGCTATGTTCCTCATGAACGATGAGACCTTCGCTGACCTTACTGAAACTCAGCAAGCGGCAATCCGTCGCGCATCTAATGAGATGGTTGCTAAGCAGTTTAAAGAAGCTAAGAAAGTAGATAATTTCTATGTCGCTGAAGCGGTTAAATCCGGCATGAAGTACATAGAGCTGAATGATGAAGAACTTAAAGCCCACGCGACACTAGCCCGTGAAAAGGTATGGCCTGTAATGCGTGAAGAGTTAGGTGCTGAAATCATGGATATCGTTACGGAAAACGCTGAAAAACTGTGACAGGTTTAATACTCCTCCCTTGGCAGCTCTGTTTTTCAGAGCTTCCTTATCTTTGAGAGAATAACTATGCAGAGCAACAATTCCACAAAACATAGTTTCATAGATAAACTCCTTAGCAGCATCGTAATCATTTCCAGCTTAAGTATCGTCGTACTCATGATTTTTCTTATTCTGAGTCGTTATGTTTTTGGCTGGTCTGTCGTCGGTGTTCTAGAAGTTATTATGATATTTGGTATCTGGTTATATATGACCGGCTCCCTTATTGCCAGTAAGCGAGATGAACACTTAGTTGTTGATCTACTATCTTTAAGTCTCAAATCAGATAAAGCAAGAGTTATTCATCAAGTTATTGTTTATTCAATAACAACGATCATCTGTGCTTTCTTTATTTTTTGGTCATACAAGATGCTGGCCTGGGGATTAAAAAGACCACAAGTAACACCTGGCTTATCCATTTCTTTACTGGTTCCCCAAGCATCAATCATGGTTTGTGCTGTTGGTACTTTTATTTATTCCATCAGAAACATCTTGATAAATATAAAAACTATTAGATCGTTAGGTTAATATTATGGAAGCACTACTGGGACTCGTTTTATTACTCGTATTCATGGGCATTGGAATACCAATAGCTTGGTCATTTGCCGGCGTTCTGGCTTTTCTGACTTTCAGCTACGATACCGGGCTGAACACCTTAATGATGCAAGGTTTTCGTTCTATTAATTCCGTCGTTTTGATCGCATTGCCGCTGTTTGTCCTAACCGGTTACCTGATGCAAAGTGGTGGTATTGCCCGGCGACTCGTTGAATTTATCGAAACGCTAATGGGCCATAAGCGGGGTGGAATGGGTACTTCAATGATCCTTGCCTCAGGTATCTTTGGCGCGATTGCTGGCACTTCAACGGCAGCCGTTGCCTCCATTGGCAAGATCATGATCCCTCCCTTAGAGCAAAAGGGTTATCCTCGAGGATACTCTTCTGCACTGCTGGGTATCTCATCTCTATTGGGTATATTGATCCCACCTTCGATAATTATGATTCTGTTTGCCGTAGTTACCCGACAATCGGTGGCCGCTTTGTTCGCAGCATCAATCGGGCCTGCATTACTACTTATTGGTTTTCTAATCCTGCTGAACAGATTTTTCTCTAACACTTGGTTTAAAGAGATTAACGATGAAACTAGAAAAGCCATTGCAGCTAACAACTCTAAATCCAAAGCCTCGTTAAAAGCGGCCCCTGCCCTTTCATTACCCGTGATTATATTAGGGGGTATCTACGGTGGTATCTTTACACCAACTGAAGCTGCTGCAGTTGCTGCTTGCGCAGCAATATTTATTGGCTTTTTCATCTACAAAGATCTTACGATGCGATCCTTTGGCCGAAGCATTGTTGATGCTTCAGAAACCACTGGCTCAATCATGATGATTTTGCTGTTCTCGTTTATGATCGGTCGAATACTCTCTGCTGAGAAAATCCCTCAGGAGCTAACGAAATCCATCAGTAATCTAATCACAGACCCCATACAGATACTGATTGTGATCAATATATTCCTGATCATTGCTGGCGCTATCCTTGATGATGTCTCAGTAACGGTAGTTATTGCTCCTCTGTTTCTACCACTAATGGTTAGCAGCGGCATTGACCCAATCCATTACGGTTCTATTGTTGCCTGTTCAGTCGTAATCGGAGCCAACAGCCCACCGGTTGCACCGATACTCTATATGGCCTGTCGGATAGGTGATGTCTCGATTCACAAGGCTGTTGTTCCAGCGCTGGCGTTTATTGCATTTGCCGGTATCCCGGTGATGCTAATCACTACCTTTGTACCAGAACTATCCTTGTTTATCCCCCGACTACTAGGCCTGATCTAACCCAATATATAATTTATATTTGCCAACCCATAGCGGCCTCACCGCTATTCTTTACCGCCCTAATCCCAGGGCGGTTTTTTTGTAATTACGATGATGTGCGAAGCTATAAAACACAATGAAAAAAAGACAGTACATCAACACTGTGTACACATGTACGATGTAGATACAAAGTTTTGCTGAGAGGCAAAGTCACTACCTACGCCAGTGAGTATGTGCCCTTGAACATGTATTAATCCAAGTAATATTTGACTTTAAATCACAGAGCTTATGCTTGACTGGTCGAATTTTGAACTTTAGTATCCAAAAAAGATGTAAATAAAAAGGCCACTCTAATACAGCAACCTGAGTATTCAGGGAGCCAAAACACTTATGGGTTTAAGGTTTAGATTATGAAACCAGCACTGAATTTTCGTAAGACCGCCTCAGTAAGTCTGCTTCTCGTGCTATTCATATTACAAACAGGCTGCTCAATAAACGCAAGAGATTATGCTTGGTCTTCGTATGAAGGACGTGATCCCTCGATAGACAAATGGGAAATGCTTGAGCCTCGTAGCCAACGTACGCTGCTGCTCGCGACCTATGCATCCACCAAATATATTCGCTCCAATAAACTTGCCTCAGATGCTGAGCTGGTTTCCGGAGACACACCAGTATTACTAGCATGGATAGAGTTCAAAAATGAAGAGCAACTTATCCCGCTCTACCGATATATTATTATTCCACTCAAATCGATCACTACAAAAGAGTTACTCACACAAGGAAAGTACATCGCCAACTTAACACTCTCTTCAAAAAGCCTACCGGCAAAAACACCCAAAAAGGCAACCAATGGAGCCCTAATAACTGATTGGCAATATTGTTACGACTGCGTTACAGCACGACCTCTGGAACAACTTAACGCAGCAAATATTGCCTACATTCGTGAAGAAGTAAAGAAAATGATGCGAAGTAAACCTCTCGATCATCTCTACTTTATCAACGATCCTAAGCAAGCTCCCTATTTGAAATCCCGCTCATCGATAACTGTGTATTCAGGCAGTGAAGCTCTACAGCAACAAGAACTACTTGCTAATTATATTGCAGAGCAAGCGGGAATGATCGCCGAGGCGAAAGAATACGACGAAGCCTATCGTCATTTTACTGAAACCCAACATAAGCCCCTCACGTTTTCTTATTGGGCAGAACAAGCAGGATGCCCTTCAGAAATCGCCAACCCTCGAGAAATACACGGCGATCGGCGCAGTCAATCTAACGCTATTATCAAGCTGAACAAACACTATATCGAATGTAATTCTAAGGTGCTCGAAAACTATGACCTTACACCTTATGCGGCAGCCTATGAAAGCCTCTATACCCGCGAGAAAACCTTATGGCAGCGCTCCAGCAAACCTAAGCGCTATATTGTCCGCAGCCCCAACGATACGATTAACAGTATCATCTACGATATGAACCAGGCAGCTCAAGCGATTGAGTCGGCCTACAACGAACTTGACCTTGCTGATAGGTTAGATGCCCGCAATCGACAACTCGACACCTACAGTCAGCAAATGTGGAGTAATACTCTCAAAAATATACAGGCGCGTACAAACACCATTCAAGCACGACTACAGCAAACTCAAAATATCATACACAATGCAAAAACACTTCAGCCTAAGACCACCACACCAACTAGGTCTTCGTTTGAAAACAAACCTTCGAATAACGCTAAGTTAGAGAAAAGCCATCCAGCCAGTAGCGCTAAAGCCTCGTCAACATCGATAAAAGCATCCACAGCGAGCACAACAAAAACACAACCTACAACTAATAACACAAAGTCACAACCGACAAGCAAACCCGCTAATGCCACAGAAAAACAGAATAAGTACGTCGGCTCAGCCCGTGATTACAAATTTACAGGCACTTCGCAAGCATACCACGCCCGCGAATTGTCCGAAGACTTAGCGAAAGACAACCTTATGAATCAAGCATCTAAATTCTGTGGTAGCGGTTTGAAAACTGAAATACTCTGGTCCGATCAGCCTTATTGCAAACTTTCCGCTTCAGAGAAAGACAATTATAAATGCTCAATAGATGCGTTGGTAAACTGTTATGAGAACTTCTGTGATGAAGCGTTTTGTGGTACGGCAAAGTAAATTGATGCCACCCGCCTTGATAAAGTTCAACGCTAGACTTGGTAAGTTGCTACGTCATCGTCGAAAAATAATCGATGTTGTACAGATATCTCGTCCAGTTTCCGTTTTGCTAAACCCCTTGTAAGTATTTCTTGATACCTTCGCTTGGATCTATCTTCAGCATGTCGCAATATTAAACATATTCATAGATATCTAGCTTTCGCTCAAGCGTCTCTACTTTCTGTATATAGCTGTGTGGCTCGCATACTCAACCCTTGATGCTGACGAGCATTTTTCAGCCAAGTGACGTAAGCGTCCGGCAAGCCCATCTTGAGCCTGGTGCGACAGGCGTCATGAAAGTGTCCACTTATTCGTTAGTGGACACTATAAATGAACAACGTAAGCGTAACTCGCCCATACCGCAAACGCCGTCAATACCCCCCTGAATTCAAAGCCCAACTGGTTGCTCAAAGCCAGCAGCCCGGCACGTCTGTTTCACGCATCACTTTGGATAATGACCTTAACACTAACCTGCTTCGACGCTGGATCAAGGAATCAAAGATCATGGATCAAGGCTCGTCGCCAGCCTTTGTACCCATTCGTTTGCCGGCAACGGTTGACAATGCAGCCCATCCTATCAGCAAGACGCACACTATCTGAATTGAGATCCCCCGTGCCGGCGGCCCAGTGGTGGAGTAGCCCGCCGACCAAGCCCAACAGTGCGCGACGTTTCTACGCGAACTGCTGCCATGATCCGTATCGACGTGATCTGGCTGGCCACCGAGTTAATGGCCTCGCTGGAATCTCAGGAACACGCAATGAGCCAGAAAGATCGGGCGCTGGTGCGCAGTAATGCCATCATCGAGAAACTGACTCACGAAGTGGCCATCCTGAAACGTCACAAGTTCGACCGACGTAGTGAACAACTGGGCGCAGTTCAAGGCACTTGCTGGATGAGTTGATCGATAGCGATCTGGCCGCTATCGAAGCTGAACTGGCTCAAGCCATGTCTGATGAAGAGAGAGCGGCTCAATCCAAACAATCACCTAAGAAGTGGTCAACGTACGGCGGCGGTGATGACGTTGATCCAGTCGGCCAAACTAAATGGGCACGATTCGTATGCCTACCTGAAAGACGTGTTGTCGAAGCTGCCAACGCAGAAAAACAATGCCATTGGTGAGCTGCTACCGCACAACTGGGCGTCGGCGGTTCTTAGCAAAGTGTGATAACCGGCCGCTTACAACCAATACATATGAAGGTAAGCAGCACGACGATTACCCACTTACTAAAATGTCCGGCAATTGATTAAGCGCACTGATCCGCTGAGTATTCCAAGGATGAGCGTAACTAATACGTAAGCAATGACTAAACTGCCCTGAAATAGAAAATAGTGGCCCAGGAGTAATGACCACCCCTGCCACTAAGCCAGCACCATAAGCGATTAGGGTATCTATCTGCTTGGGAAGCTCTACCCATACTGCTAAACCACCCTTGGGCGTACTCACACGAATATCCAGCGGCCAAGCATGAAGCGAAGCAATTAGCTGATCACGATTAAGCTTAAGATCATGCCGCTGCCTACGTAAATGTGTCTTTAATCCCCCTCTTCCATGAAGTCAGCAACACCTCTTTGCAAATATCGACTACTCGCTAGTTGTGTTACTAACTTAAGATGCAAAATCTTCGCATGCCACCTAGCGCCCGAAATCCACCCTAAGCGTAAATCACGAGATAACGATTTTGAAAAAGAGCTGCACAGAATAACACGCTCATTTTCATCTAGGGCCTTGAGTGGGTCAGGTACTAAGGACAACGCTGTATCCGCGTAAATATCATCTTCAATTATCGCCAGATCGTGTCGTTCAGCTAACGACAATAAGCGTTTTTTATTTTCGAGAGGCATTAGCGCACCTCCTGGTGTAGAAAATGACGGCGATACGAAACACGCTTTAACCTTCCAACGTTCTAACACCTCTTCAAGTGCATCCATATCCATGCCAGAACTCATAGACGTTGGTACCTCAACCACGCGCAGACCCAGTTGTTCTAATAATTGAAGCACGCCATAAAATCCTGGCGATTCAACAGCAACCACATCGCCTTTCTCACAACTCGCCATCAAAGCTAAAAAAAGTGCATGCTGACAACCTGAAGTAACACACAGCTGATCGTTAGGAATCGTCCAGCCACGACGTGCATAGTGAATAGTGAGTTGCTCTCGTAAGCGCTCATCGCCGGCGGGTTCATCGTAATACTGATAATCCTCACCTCTCTGACGCCGAAGTGAGCGCCCAATAGATCGATTAAGTGCCACTATGCCGGGGGGCAAATCTCCCGAACGAAATGTGGGAAGTAAATCAAAAGCAGCACTACGGCGCATGATGTCTTGCAACAGAGCACTCACACTTACCTGTCTTGGCGCATCAATGATGGCCCTAGCCTGCGGCTTTCTTACAACATCAGGTTGAAGAGTCACAAAGTAGCCCGCTTTCGGGCGTGCCTCAATCAGTCCCTGCGCCTCAATCCGCTGAAGTGCATGCTGAACCGTTGCCTTAGAAAGCTTTTGTTCTTGACACAATGTCCGAATCGATGGAAGACGCTCTCCCAAACGCCACCGCTGCTCTTGAATGCCTTGTAGCAACCATTTTTCTAACTGCTGATAGCGGTATTCCGATTCCACTTCACTCTCGATCTGTATCTATTAAATTTTACTTTTTTAAACCTGACCCTATTAACTACACGAGTTTACTTTAGCCAAGACCTAAAAGTAAACGGGTTATCTCTCGTTGAAAACATACCAAGTAGTAAGCGAGAAAATGAAGCAACAAGGTCATGATCTAGACATAGACAGAATAAACACTTTTAGTTGAGAAACTTTAAAATGCTAATCAAAAATACGTATCTGTGCTTAACCTATCGAGCGACAGCCCAACCCAAGAGCTTAGCGCCGAAGCATCTGGCACTTTCTGACGATGCATCATTGTAATCTTCAACATGCATAGACGGATGCACCTGCCCTTTTTAGCTGGCTCTAAAAGTAATCTCCGATGCCACCCATACGATGGTGCTCGGCTGTGCAGAAGTTTTGATGCGCCCATACTAATCTCTCAGCATTAATGACGCAGACGATACGAAAAAAGATGGAGTGGGTCGGTAAGACTAGCTGGCCAAACAGAAAGTAGTAGTAGATATGCACAATATAGATTTCTTCCTACACACATCCTTATTTGTCATGAGAACGTGAACCCACTAAAAACGTCAATGGAGTATTACGGCAGTTC
The DNA here is from genome assembly GCF_055808735.1 of Amphritea sp. GJ51-11. Classification (NCBI taxonomy): domain Bacteria; kingdom Pseudomonadati; phylum Pseudomonadota; class Gammaproteobacteria; order Oceanospirillales; family Oceanospirillaceae; genus Amphritea; species Amphritea sp. GJ51-11. Next base: position 3,836,647 of record NZ_CM147881.1, read on the forward strand.
ATTCAAATGAGGATCCACGCCAGATGACAGATAAAGATGCACGACAAGCAGAATAACCACTATCTTAATAAGGATAGAAACTTCAGGTTCGCAGCCTGTTGCGATCTTTCTGAAATCAATTTTGGCTGCATGAGAGCATCACTCCCCTAGAACCTTTTAAGTAGCATTCTTTCGCCTAATGAGAATCATGAGTAACGGAATAGTCATACTCATAACCAACATGCGAAACAACTGATGGGTGGCAACAAACAATGCATCGACATCCTGATTCATCGCAATGGCGATCATCACTTCCATGCCACCAGGCGCATAGGCCAGCATGGCCTGAGTCCAGGGAATGGCGGCAACATAGTGAAGAATAGCCGCGAATCCTGCAGAGACCATCAGGGTAATAAGCAAGCCGACTGAAGCGGCCTTAATCTCCGCGATTGACTCATGGATATCGATATTATTAAAACGTGACCCAATTGCACAACCAAGAAACACCATTAAGGAAAGCAGAATCATATCAGGGAAACGCCAGTCCCAATCCATACTCTGTTTCAACAACAAGGTTGCCAGAATCCCACCCACCAGCATCGGGGCGGGGAGTTTAACATGCTTCAGAACCCAGCCAATCAAGGCGGCCAGCGCGATAGTGATGAGCATTCTTTCGGGATGCTCAATATGGAACCCCTGCAGGGAGACGCTGCGTTCTGCGACGGGCAAGAACAGCGGTATACAGAACACCAAAAATAATAAGCGTATGCCGTGTATCAGCGAAATACGGCGTACATTGGCATTCATTTCAGCGGCCATGCTTAGCATAATGGCCAGATTTCCAGGCACTGAACAAAACAGCGCTTCATCTCGACGCCAGCCATGCTGAGCCGCATAGAAACGATATAATATCCACAACAGCGAAGCCAGCATCAAACACATAAGTAAAATCGAACCGGCCCAGTGTAGCAACTGATCTACCAAACCACTTTCTATATTGAGTGCGACAGAGATCCCTAGAAATAGAGTAATTACCGAGGAGGTTGAGGCGGGCATCACCACCTGAATCTTAGTCGCCCCGACCAGAACGACTGCCAGTAGAGCGCCAATAAGCCAAGCCGATGGCAGTCCGAGCCAATAGGCGACACAGCCACCTAGGGCACCAATAATTATCGTTCGAATAACGAGCAACATATTGATAACGTCCAAAAAAATGGGGGGGCCGTAGCCACCCCCGAATATTACATGTTTTACCTAACAATCATGCGTAACTCAGCAAGCAGGTTCAATCCTCAACCTCATTGGCTTTTGCCAGCAGTTTACGCATTTTGATTGAACGCATCAGACTCGGTGCAACAACCGCAACGATCGTAGCAATGGCCATGACATAGGTTATCGGCCCATCAAGTAGTACTGACCAGTCTCCGCCTGAAATAGACAGCGCACGACGCAGATTAACTTCCAACACCTCCCCAAGAACTAAGCCCAGAATGACAGGGGCAAGCGAGAAATGAAGCTTACGCAAAAGAAAGCCAACCACGCCCAGCAGCACCATAAAGAACAGGTCAAAACTATCGCCATGAATGGAGTAGATACCCACAAAAGTCAGCATCGCTATCACGGGTACCAGATACGCCTGCCGAATTGAAAGTAAGCGAACAAATAGTCCGATCATAGGCAGATTCATCACCAGCAACGCGATATTACCGACAAACATCGAAGCGATCAGACCCCATGCAATGTCAGGCCGCTGCTCGAACAACAATGGTCCCGGTGTGATGTTAAACATCATCAACGCACCCAGCAAAATCGCCGTCGTGCCACTCCCCGGAATCCCCAGTGTCAGCATCGGCACCATCGCCCCCACCGCAGACGCATTATTGGAAGCCTCCGGTGCTGCCAGACCGCGGATATCGCCTTCACCAAAGTGTTCGTTTTTACCTTCGGCAAAACGTTTCTCGGTGCCATAAGCAACCGCACTGGCAATCGAAGCCCCCGTACCCGGCAATACGCCAATCAGGAAGCCCATAACCGTAGAACGAAATACCACCCACTTAACCGCCAGCAGATCAGCGACCGTTACAAAGCTTTTGCCTAGCGGACGGACACCGAGGTCATTACGAGCCCAAGATTCAAGCAGAACAAAAATTTCACTGATAGCAAACATACCGATAACCACGACTAAAAAGTCGACGCCATCAAAGAAGTTCGGTATCCCCATGGTGAAACGTAACACGCCACTGCCAGAGTCAATGCCAACGGTTGCCAGTACCAAACCGATGAGCACGCCCACAATGGTTTTAACTGGCCGAGAGCCGACCATCGTAGCAAGACAAGTAAAGGCAAAAATCATCAGCCAGACATATTCTGATGGCCCAAATTGAACCGCAAACTGACTCAGAATCGGCGCGCAAATCACCATCATCAGCAAAGCGCCCATACTACCCGCAAAGGAGCTAATCGCTGACAGCGCCAGTGCACGACCACCTTCCCCTTTACGTGACAGCGGATAACCATCAAGGGTTGTCATGATGGCCCCTGCGTCACCGGGAACATTAAGCAGAATACTTGAAATACGGCCACCATACTCAGCGCCATAATAGACGCCCGCCAACAGAATCAGTGCAGATTCCGGTGGCAACCCGAGGGCATAGGCCAGCGGCAACAAAATCGCCACACCATTAATTGGACCGATCCCCGGCAGAGAACCAATCAACGTACCAATAAAACATCCCAACAAAACCAGTAATAGGTTGAGCGGGAGGAAGGCAACACTAAATCCGGTTGCCAGATGACTGAAAACATCCATAGATCTACTCCCTAAAAAACGCCGGCCCACCAAGTGCCAGAAGGTACATTAAGCTGAAGCAGCAAGGTCAGCAGAAAATAGCTGATGACGCTCATAACCAGCGCAAATAACGCAGCACGCTTCGGCGTTTCGCCAAACAACCAGCTAAAGACACTCCCCACGAGAAAAGTGGCCAGAATAAACCCGGCTTCTTCAAATAGCGCTGCATAGACAATCATTAACACCAGCCCGGCCAGCAGTTTCTTCAAAATGTCGGCGGTCGGATGCCAGCTGTTTTCATCAGGCTTAATAATTAACCAGACGGAGAAAATCGTTAATAAAATTCCCAGAATAACCGGGAAGGCTTTTGGCCCTAGGGGCTCATACTGGAAGGGTACATCAAACTGAAGGGCCGCCCAGACGATCAGTCCGGACAGCACCAGCAATATACCCGCAAGAATACGGTCATACATTGCAAATCTCACTTAATAAGGCCTGATTCTTTTGCCAGATCACGCATGTAACCGACACGGTTTTTAACGTAGCTGTCGAACTTCTCGCCAGACATTTTAAAAGGTATCAGTCCTTTTTCATGCACCGTGTCAAGGAACGCTTCGTTTTCATACGCCTTATCAAACTGACCGGCCCAATAGTTGTAAGCGTCATCAGAGACATCTGGCCCCAGATAAAAACCACGCAAGATGGTCCACTCAGCATCAAAACCCTGCTCTTTTGCAGTAGGAATGTCAGCAAACTCACCTTCAAGGCGTTCAGACGCCATAACTGCCAGCATTTTCAGTTTCCCGGCATCCATCTGTCCAACCATCTCACCCACATCACCAGGATAGATCTGAATATGATTGCCCATCAGTGCAGCAGTCGCCTCACCGCCACCCTCATAAGGCACATAACGCATCGTTTTTGGATCAACACCGGATGATTTCATCAGAATAGCCGCTTTCATCCAATCCTGACTGCCGACACCTCCGCCCGCACCGAGAACATATTTTGTCGGATCAGCTTTGACTGCAGCCACCAACTCAGCCAGAGTATTCCAAGGCGCATCGGCTCTCACAATAACGGCACCGTAATCGACACCGGCAGCACCGACCCAGCGGGCAGCGTTTTCATCAAGCTTTTTGCCAAACTTACCTTGAGCAATATTCAGCAAAGAACCGGAGCTGAACGCCACCAGCGCATTGCCATCATCACGACGGTTAGAGTTGATATAGTTGTACGCTACGGCACCAACACCACCCGGCATAAAGGTAACCGCCATTGGCGTACTCAGCAGATCCGCATTTTTGAAGCCGTTGGATACGATACGACAGGTTAAATCAAAGCCACCGCCGGGTTTTGCAGGGGCGACACACTCGGGTTTAGATGGTTCAAATGCAGTAGCTTGCATTGCAGTTGCCAAACCAGCAGCCAGTGCTAGTATACGAAGCTTGAACTTCATGGGGCTCTCCAAATCAGGTTTTTTGTTATTTGTTTTTTTAACAGCGCTCCTAAGAGTCAGTGAAATATAGCCCTGTTAACTGACAACGGTCTGACACGAGCAAAAAAAACACACTGAGAGGTTGCTTGTTGTTACCTCCCGACAGAGATTATTAGCGTTATGCGCATACTCCTTATAGAAGATAATGAAGCGCTGGCCGATGCTACTCAGGAATACTTCCGGCAGATTGGGCATCCTCTTGACTGGACAGTGTCAGTCGAACTAGCAGAACGCACCCTGTCATGGGATGATTTTGATATGCTGATTCTGGATATCAATCTCCCCGGCCGCAGCGGTTATCAGTTATTACAATCGCTGCGTAAAAAAGGCCGGACGATTCCCGTACTTATTCTGACAGCCCGAGCTGAAATTGATGATCGGGTTAGTGCCCTTGATCTGGGCGCTGATGACTACCTAGTCAAACCAGTAGACTTCAGAGAACTGGCCGCCCGCTGCCGAGCGTTATTACGCAGAGAGCGCGGTGCCGCCAGTAATATAATGCTCTGCGGCAATCTGATTTTTAATCTGGCAACCCATCAGATAACGGTCAATAATCAACCTGTCGAGCTTCGGCTGCGGGAACGACAGCTGCTCGAGCTGTTTTTGAAAAACCTAGATCGCGTATTGACCAAAGAAGATATTGCTAACAAGTTATATACCTTTGATGAAGCCAATACCCCCAATGCAATTGAGCAAACATTAACTCGCCTGAGAAAAAAACTCTCAGAATCATCCCTGCATATAAAAACGATTCGCGGCCTTGGATACTTAGGTCACATCGATGACTAAAGCCGTTTACTCTCTGCAGCAACACCTAATTACCCGCACTGTGCTGTTAATGATAATTGTATTTGCAGTTCTGAGTGCAGGTGTATGGGATTACGCCAGACGTGCTGCAGATCTTTCCTATAACCGACTTCTGAACAGCGCCAGCTTATCGATTATAGAAAGAATCTCTGTTCAGGAATCTCAGATTGACCTTGATTTGCCCTATGCCGCCTTATCGATGCTGGAATTAGCGCCTGATGACAAAGTCTACTATGAAGTCATTGATCATACCGGCCAACACCTGACCGGCTATCGTAAAACCCCCTCTCCGAGAAATTATCAGCCTCACAGTGATCCCCAGTTTTTTACCGCAAAGTACAAAGGCGAAGTGGTTAGCTGGGTCGCCCAGAGCAAACAGTTGATTGCACCAGCCGCCAACGGCTGGGTGGTGATTAAACTGGGACAAACAAGAAAGGCCCGCAACGAGCTGTCTGGCGAGATTTTTTTCAGCTCGCTGGCGACACTCTCTGGCATTTTATTGTTAACAACCTTACTGGTGTGGCTGGGTGTCAGGCGGGCTTTACAACCATTGAGTATCATCTCTGAAAACCTGAAAAACCGTTCGCCAAACGACCTACGCCCGCTAAATACCCCTGCCATTAAGGAGGTTGTCCCGTTGGTAGACGCGATCAATAGTTATCAGCAACAACTGCTGCACAATCTGGACACGATGAAAGTCTTTATTGCCGATGCCTCCCACCAGATACGCAGCAGTTTAGGTGGCATACAGGGACAGTTGGATGTAACGCTGCAGGCCTCTGATACTGAGGAGATCAGAAGCCGGTTAATCAACATTCGCCAGCAACACAAAAAGCTGACACGCCTGACTAATCAATTACTGGCGCATGCATTAGTGACTCACCGAAGTGACAGCATTGAGCCTCGTTTGATCTCACTAAACGCGCTTGTCGAAGCGTTATTAACGGAGACGGTCAGAGATCAGGCGCATACTCAGATCGATTTTTCATATACTGCCAAGACTGACGACATTCGTATTCCGGGCGATAAGGTCAGCTTGAAAGAAGCGCTCAAAAACCTACTTGAAAATGCGGTGCGCTATGGCCCTGACATTAATCAGATTGATATCACCCTGCGCCCCTGCGATGAAAACCTAGTCGAAATTATCATTGATGACAGCGGCCCCGGCATTCCGGGTCATCAACGCCGTCAGGCGATACAACGCTTTTCTCGTCTAAGTTCCGATGTCTCCGGTTCAGGTCTTGGCCTCGCCATTGTCGAAACCGTTATTCAGGCGCATCAGGGCATTCTTAAACTTGAACGCAGTCCATCCGGTGGTCTGCGTGTCCTCATTCGCTTACCCGGTGCACCTCTATGAAACTGCTGTTGCAACGCCTTGCCCTGATTATGGCCCTGATTCCCTATGCAATGCTGAGTCATGCAGAGGAAGCGACCGACCAGCCGTCATCACTGGTCATCTTCAGCGCCACTGATACCTCCGCCATGCAGCCGATCATTGATGCATTCAAACAAATCTCACCGGCGATAAAGATTCACTACCACGAGTTTCAAACCAAGGAACTGTTTCATGCGATTCAGCAGTTACCGGAGGATCAGTTACCGGATCTGGTCATCAGCTCAGCGATGGATCTACAGATCAAACTGGTGAATGATGGTTATGCTCAGCCATTTACTGACCCAGTCACCGAAACTCTCCCCCACTGGGCTAACTGGCGAAATGAAGCCTTTGGCTTCACCTATGAACCGGTGGTGATGGTCTATAACAAACCCGCTTTTCAGGGTATACCTCTGCCAAACACCCATGAAAAGCTGGCACTGGCGATTCGCAGCAACAACGATTTTTTCATGAATCGTATCGGCACCTACGACATTCGGTTATCTGGGGTGGGCTACCTGTTTGCCTCACAGGATGAAATCAACTCCAGTATCAGCAGCCGACTGAAAGAAAACTTAGGTCGTGTCGTCACTAACTTACACTGCTGTAGCAGCAACATTATCGAAGAGATCGCATCGGGAAAACTCGTATTTGGTTATAACGTGATCGGATCGTACGCTATAAAGTATGCCCAAACGGACCCGGCAATAGGTATTATCTTTCCAGAAGACTACACCCTAGTTATGAGTCGAGTCGCCTTCATAACTCGCCAGGCTCGTCATTCAGAAAACGCTCGATCATTCCTTCGTTACCTACTATCGCACGAAGGTCAGCAAGTTATTGCTGATAAAAGTGGTCTCATTGCTCTCCACCCCGACGTAAAGGGACCTCTTACTTACAACCATCTCCAACGAGACTATCCGCTGCGCTTTAAACCCATCCCATTAGGTCCTGCGCTGATGGTTTATCTAGATCACCTGAAACAACGGCGATTTATCCATGAATGGAATAATGCGATCTTATATGATGTATTTGTTCCCTAAAAAACCACGGTGACGCCCTCAACTCCGTAAGCATACCGCACCATTTTGCTTTCAAGGCGGGATACACACCGAATGAGTGCGGGTTTTGTCTAGCTACATTGTCACGACGCGGCTATTTGGCTGCTATACCCCAAGCCCAATGTACTAACAGCCAGGTTCATGTTTTCATCAATTATCTTCTCGAATAAATAGGTAAACATGCCGTTTAAGTGTGGATCTGAATAATTAGACAAGGCTAAGGGATGAATAGCTCCTCACACCGGCGTAAACCGCTAATGCACAGCTTAAAACGGGGCATAGTCGTCAAGCGCTACTGTTGGCAACGTCCAGCGTTTTTCGGCATCGATAGCAACACGCGCAGCCGGTTGAGGTGGGAGTTGCCCACGATCCCCATACAACCAAAATATTAAGTTAGTGCGTTGACCACTTGTTATCGGTTGAGCAGCATGAGCAACTCTGCCACGGTGAATCATAGCAATGCCCGGTTTGAAATTTAGACCGTTCATTTTGTTCGTGGTTGGGTCGAAAAAATCGACCGATGAACCGGTAAACTCTTCACCTGGCAGGTTCAGATTAATGTTAAGAGTAACGGCAGAAGCATCGGTATGCAGCTGAATTGATGCATCCGTGCTTGGCTGGTAATGAATAGAAAAACCGAGGGTCTGTGTGTCGTAACCCATCGTTTCAGGGAACAAAAGGCGGGCGATCGGGCGCATATAGGTATTCAGCAGTTCACCATAAAAGGCTTGAAAACTTGGTGCTGCAAGATACCCCTCAGATCGGCGATCAAGCATCGCTCCGCCCCGGTTGAGCACAATACCATAGGGCGGTCTTAACGGAATTTGCGCATCCCATACATGGTCTAGATAGCCTCGTAAATCTGCAAGACGATCCGGGTCGAAGAATTGGCACTGAAAAACATCAGGAGCAACTTCCTGCCACAGTTCTTGCACACCAAGCTCTTTCTCTGGATGTTCCCACGCCAGCATAACCGCATTGTGCAAATCTTTATTCAGCAGCGAGCTGTCCAGAGGAATCAAATTACCTTTCTCATCGCCCTCCCACTCTTTCCACGCATGGCTGAGTAATTCTCGATTTTTATTCCAAAACTGCTGTACTGACGGTTCGCGGTAAAGCATTGCTGCTCTCGAAGGCAGATCTAAAGCCCGTGCACGCTGTAATTGTTTGAGTGACATAGTCAGTTTTGCTCCCGATAGCTCACTAGGCAACCGCTCTTGCCTCAGTGGAAAACGCCATACTACATCGACTACTACGAATAAAAACCGCCCCTTATGAGAAACAGAATTAGGATTTTACATATAATCAATCTGTAACAAACATTCTCATTCTGGAATCTAGGGAACCAGTGATAAAAGCCCAGGTTTACTTAATTCGCTAACGTCTCTTCTGCGAATAACTTTCGAGCTAAACCTTTGCCTGCTAGCACATGAGGGAAGTTCATAATGATTGCGTAGGCCAAATCGAGGGAACCCCAGCAAGAGTACACATAGAAGTAATTTCGTAAACGTATATCCTTTACGGGCTCTCAGACTGTACCCGTTCGGCATGCAATGAACCCCCAGTATCGTGGAGAGTGTATATGGGCGCTGACCATTTCCAGCCTTAAGATAATGTGATGTAATCGTTTTCTTAGAGCACCCCAGGAGGAGGGGCTTATTCACAACGTGCCTAGCGTCGAGATATTCACATTGATCTGAGCTCTATTAACAACATGTAACGCCTAAATTAGTTAGCTATAACAACGATATTTCGTTAATATCAACAACATAATACGGCGATATATCTTTATATCAGCTATCAATAAATAGCGTTTAGGCTCAAAACATGGACAACTCAAGTCTCAACTATTTAAAGCTACAACAATTAATCGCGTTTAAACTTACCACCTTGGCCAACACTATTACCCGTGCTGTTAGCATTGAACTCGAAAAAGATTTCAGCATCGGTATTACCGACCACCGAATCTTAGCGGTAATTGCCCAGAACACGACCGTTTCAATCTCAGAAATCACCAACCTGACTAAAATCGATAAAGGCTGGATTAGCCGATCAGTCAACAGTTTATTAGAACAGGGCATGATTACCAAAATGCCCGATCAAAAAGATGCCCGTCGTGTAAAGCTTGCATTAACGGATAAAGGTCGAGAGTTACAGCAACAACTTTACACACAAAGCGTTAGACGCCATGAGCTCTTACTGGAAAAATTCACCCCCGGCGAAACAGCCATGCTATTTGAGTTAGTTGAACAGTTGCAAGGGCAATCAGATATTCTATTGAAAGAAGCTGAAGAAAAGTAAAACGCTCGTATCACAGGCGCGCAATGCGCCTGTACCTCGCTGTTATTCGGCCATCCCCTCCTTCGTTAATACACCTTACCGCTAGCGCCTCTCTCAACCATAATGATGTTTTATTCAATCATTTTCATATCAAAAAATATTGTTGACAAAACAACCAATAACCAACTACACTTTTTGTTGTTAAGACAACATAATATCTATCAATACACTCCGCTATCTTTTATGAAATTTCTTAGGAGCCCGTATTAATCTGAAGGATGTAGAGGCTACATAACATGCAAAAAAAACAACCCAATATATTAATCATCACCTCCGATCAGCATCGAGGAGATTGTTATGGATTTGAAGGCCGAAAAGTTCGTACTCCCCATCTAGATGAGATGGCCAGTATGGGTACGCGTTTCAACGCCTGTATAACTCCCAATGTTGTCTGTCAGCCATCGCGCGCATCAATCTTAACGGGGCTTCTGCCAAGAACTCATGGCGTGCATGACAATGGGATCGACCTCAACCCGGCAATCGGCGAAAAAGGATTTGCCGGCGCACTCGCAGCCGCAGGCTATAACACAAGCTTTATTGGCAAAGCCCATTTTGCGACCTATCATACGTTTCAGCCGACCGGTACACCGGAATGCACCACCACAACTCGCTCCATGTCTGAAAACTGGAACGGCCCCTATATGGGCTTCCAGCATGTTGAGCTGATGATGACCGGCCATAACTATTTTCTTCCCAATAAGCCTCCTGAAGGCCAACACTATGAGCGTTTTTTCCATGCCAACGGCATGGGCGAACGACGCATTGAGCAATACCATACAAAACTGCCGCCAATATCAACGGCTGCACAAACATTCAATTCAGCCCTACCAGAAGCCTTTCATAACACTACCTGGGTTGCAGATAGAACTATCGATTACATTAAAGACGCGGCAAAAAGCGATCAACCGTTTTGCATGTGGGCCTCTATCCCCGACCCCCATCATCCTTTCGATGCGCCTGCCCCTTGGTGCTATATGCACCACCCCGACGAAGTAGACATCCCAGAACATAGAACCCGGGATTTTGACAAACGCCCTTGGTGGCACCGTGCATCCGTCGAAACAGATCCTAAAGGTGGTACTGCAGAGTCAAGACGAGTTCGGCGAGAATTTAGCCGGATTGACCCACAAACCGATCAGCAACTTCGAGAGATGACCGCCAATTACTACGGCATGATCTCTCTGATTGATCATAATGTAGGACGAATACTACTGAGCCTTCAAGAGTCCGGGCTAGAAGAAGATACCATCGTTATCTTCACCACCGATCACGGTGATTTGATGGGTGATCACGGTCTCTATCTAAAAGGACCAGCTCATTATGAAGGCTTGTTAAGAGTTGGAATGATTGTCAAAGGCCCAGGCGTACCAAGCAATAAAGTGGTAAGCGAGCCCGTATCAACAATGGATTTGAGTCCGACACTCATTGACTATGCCAATGCGTCTCCACTATCTGAGCAGCATGGTCAATCGCTACGCCCGTTAATTGAAACAGACAATGCATCCCGTGATTTCGCCTTAAACGAATGGGACCTGTTACCAGGACGTATCGGTTTAAACCTAACCCTGCGACTGGCCAGAACCAAAACCCATAAGCTAACTCTTGAACAACAATCAGGCGCTGGTGAAATGTATGATCTGGTTAATGATCCTCATGAGATGCAAAACCTTTTCGACAACCCCGATTACAAATCAGTGCAGCAAGAATTAACCGATATGATTAACGCTAGACCCGATGATATGTTGCCACTTGGAACGCCATCAGGTCCTGCCTAAACGACTAGCAAATCGATTCACAGGGTGGATATCCACCCTGCCTTTTAACTACTTGTTTAAGCACTCCCACATTAAAAGCCCTTAAACTACTCAAACCTGTGCGGTAATTCCCACGACCTCTGACACTATGGCAAAACTAAACTCGAACAGCTAGAAGCATCTGTCAGCCATGCAGGTGGTAGGAAGGATGAGCTAGAAAGGGTAAACGCAGTGTTAAAATACGGGTGATATAACCCAATACTCGTTTGCCCGCACGCCCCAGATTTCTTAGGTTTATAAGTTGTTGCCGTAGTTCAGGATTAGCACGCAACACCCTCATCATATTTCGGTTATGATTATCCATATAGTGACCACTTTTGAGTTTATTCAATAACTTGATAATACCTCTATTTCTACGTATAAAAAGCGAGCTATTCTTACTTAAGACATTAAAAAAACTAATCTATAACACCGATACTATTTTTCTTATAAACTAACGAAAGATGACATTTCAACAGAGTTTAAAGACAGTTGAACAGAAGACCAATGATAAAAGCGGTAAGAATAGAAGGTTGAACAACAAATAAAACAGAAAACAGAAACGCCTATTTCGACTCTACAACATATAACCTGAAACAACGTTAACTTATAACTCTATTTTTTTCATATAGATAACTCATTTTTATCCCAAAAAAAGCCCTACATGAGCAGGGCTTCAAAAATAGTTGCTTGATCAATCATTAATACGTTTGCGAATATGCTGAGGACCAATTTCTTCCAGTGAAGAACAACCGGCTAAGATCATACAACGCTCAAATTCAGACGTGAGAATATCTAATGCTTTCTCAACGCCTTCCTGCCCGCCAGCTGATAGCCCCCGCACATAGGCTCGACCAATGCTGCAGGCATTAGCACCTAACGCAATCGCTTTAAAAATATCGGTTCCACGACGAATACCGCCATCAACTATAATTTCCATATCAGGACCAACAGCGGCGCGAACCTCTTCAACAAGCTCAATTGGCGCCGGTGTACCATCAAGTTGACGCCCACCATGATTCGATAAAATCACGGCAGTTGCTCCGACCTCTTTTGCTTTAAGCGCATCAGCGACTGACATAATCCCCTTAATGGCAAAGGGCCCTTCCCAGCTATCAATCATCTTCTTCGCATCGTCCCAAGTTAGGTCTTTTTTGAACAGCGTGCCAAGGGCTTGCGTAAAGGCTTGGGAGTCACCCATTGATGGTTGTGGCAACTCGGGGAAGTTCCCCAATGACATTGAGTTCGAACTCAACAAGTATTTAATCGTCCATGCTGGACGCATCATATACTGAAACATTGACTTCAAGGTTAGTCGCGGCGGAATAGCCAACCCACTTCGGGCATCCCGTTCGCGATTCCCCCCACGACCGTATCCACTGTTAAGCAGAGACCTTTATATCCCGCTTTCTCAGCCCGTTCCAATAATTTACTACTCAATGCTTGATCATTAAGAACATACACCTGAAATAACTTGTTGCATGGGCTAGCCTCGGCAATATCCTCAAGTGGCAGATTGGAAAAAGTAGATGCTGTGTATAACGTGCGACGAGATGCTGCAGCTCGAACTCCCGCTAATTCAGCATCCGTTGGACACATCATGCCAGAGAAGCCGGTTGCCGAAATATAAAAAGGATGCGGTATCTTGCAGCCCATCACCTCTGTCGCAGTGGTCAGCGCACTGATATCCTGTAGCACCTTAGGCACAATTTGATAACGACTAAATGCAGAGATATTATTGGCCAACGACACCTCATCATCAGCGCCTCCTTCCACATAATCAGTCACCGGAACCGGAAGACGCTTTCTAGCCAGACGTCCAAGATCATCAATATTGAAACAGTTTTTTAGTGTTGTCATAATTAAAACCTAAATACTAATAATGGTTAAAACGCCCAGCTAAATAGCCATCGCGTAAAGTCAGTCAATCCGGATTCCCTATCAACCCTAAACGAATGCCTCGATCATATTTATTGCTCGTGAGGCCTCAACGTTGGTACCGGTGTCGCCCCTTTTGGTCCACCCTCAAGACATGCCTCGCGACCTCCATATTGTTCGATCAAAGCTGCCTGATCTGACTTTGCTTTGGCATCAATCGCTTCTGGGCTGAGCATACTTCTTAACTTTTGCTCAAAAAACATAAGAGTTTTTGCATGTTCAGCTAAGCCGGCAAGGTTATCCTCCTCGCCTGGATCATTCTGCATATCAAATAACTCAGGTTCGTAATCGAGGTAATAGATATACTTATACCGCTTGTTGCGCAGCATATAGGCAGCAGAGCGAGAGCCCACTGCGTGATATTCAGCTAATATAAGGCGGTCTGCGTCATCGGAATCATTTGCCATTTGTAACAACGAGCGGCTATGGCTACGATCGTATTGATCCGGGGTTCGGTCTTCTACCCCGACCGCCTCCAATACCGTCGGGTATAAATCCACCAGCGTAACTGGCGTATCGACTTTATGCCCTCTGGGGATGCCTGGGCCACTAATAATCATCGGAATCCCCGCCGACTCATCATTCATAGTGCACTTACCCCACAAGCCTCGAACCCCCATATTGTCACCATGATCACTGCTATAAATGATTCGGGTATTATTTACCAAACCCGTCATTTCTAGCTGATCAAGAATCAAGCCCACCTGACGATCCATAAATGAGATCAAGCCATAGTAGCTAGCCAACGCCATTCTTCGCTCATCAGCAGACAGGCTTTCATCTACCGGTTGGCTGTAAGCCATATCAGCCACCCAGTGGTGGCGTACATAACCAGATTCTGGACGTAATCTCGGCTCGGGGAGGTCCATCGCCAAATAGGGTTTAATAAATGATTCGGGGACGGTCAATGGAAAATGAGGCGCAACTAAGCCAACAAACAGAACCCAAGGTCTCTCCGTGTTTTCACGACTCACCTGCTCAAGCCAATGACAGGCTTTCGCAGTGATGCTTTCGTCATATTGATTGTATTCCGAATAACCAGCCCCAATAGGCCTAAGCATGCCTCCCGCTTGTTTTTCAAATACAGGAAGCGGGTTACGTAATAATCCCCAGAGCATTCCTGGACCTTTAACGTGCATCGGCAAATGTTGCTGGTCAAAACCACAAGGATCTTCTGCACTTTTATAATGAAGCTTTCCTATCGATTCGACCCTCACACCTTCTTGCTGAAGCACATGACCCCATGATCTTTTCTTACCATCATAGCCAAAGGCATTATCCCAGTACTCATTCTGATGAGTATGCAAACCGGTCGCTAACGCTGCACGAGCAGGCACACAAATAGGTGAATTACTGTAAGCCGCTGTAAAGTGCGTTCCCTGATTTGCTAAGCGATCTAGGTTTGGCGTAGACACAAAAGGATCATCACGAAAACCAGAGACCAAAGGACTGTGCTCATCGGACAATAATATGACTAAATTTGTGTTTTCCATGATTCACCAGATAGCAAATAAATTAAGAAAGGCGCTGTTAAGGAAAGCAATCAACACTATATTTAAGTTGTCTTGACAACTATTATCACCTAATTAAGTACTGACCGCAACATTTATCGCTTGCCTGCTCATACGAGCGCTATGTGTAGATAAAGAAATTTAGCGCCCAAATACTTAATAAATCGCCGTCACCAACGTGAATATCGCATACAGGCCACAAACGCCTAAAATAACAGGTCTGAAACGTTGATTAACAAAGTGCTCAACCAGAGGCGCCATTTTCATTCCGATCAACAGTCCAGGCAATAACCCCACGGCATAGACAAGGCTTTTCAAGGTAATTAAGTGATAAAACACCAGCACAACCAACGAGACAACACCACCAAAAGCAAGAATCGCATTCAATGTACCTCTTACTTTTTCACCCGAACCATGCTGGTAAATCAATCCCATAGGCGGGCCTCCAAGCCCAGCAACTGTTCCGGTAATACCAGAGACTAGACCTGCAGCGAAAAGATTGCGAAGACTCAACACTGGCGATATACGAAAGATGCTCAGCAGTACAATCAATAGAATTACAACCGAAAAAAGCACCTTAAAAGACTCGGGGCTAAGCAATGACGCCATTAATTGCGCCGCAACCAACGATCCAACTAAACGGCCGATAAGTGCTGACTTCAACTCGCTTACAACAACAAAAGCTCGATCTCGCCAAGTCACCCATATGCCTAATGGCACACCAATAATCAATATGACACCCGGTACTAGTGCCGGATCAATCAACAAGAATACGGGTGCCGCCAGCATGCCAAATCCCATCCCAACGGCACTTTGCATAATAGTTGCTAAAACAATCACTATAAACGCAATGCAATAGAGTAAAGGGTCAAACTCAATCAAGCTTATTACGGTGCTGTAGGTCATTGATAAATTAACCTCTTAATGTGACATCAATACTGGAATATTCGCTTTTCTAACCAGAGTATCCGTCACACCGCCGACTAGATCTTCTCTAAACATACTATGTTCATAAGCCCCCGTTACGAGCAACCGAGCACCTACCTGATCACAGTAATCGAGAATACTGTCGCCAACCGAGCGTCCCTTTGGTGAGATAGTCACCAACTCAACCTCAACATCGTGTCGCCGTAACGCTTCGACAACATCGATGCCCTGCAAAGGCTTACATGCCTTCCCTGTTGCCACCGTCAAAACGGTAATCCTTTTTTTGGTTTCAAGAATCTGCATGGCATCAGCTAATGCTCGAGTTGCTGTACGTTTTCCATCCCAAGCGAGCACCGCATGATCCGGTATTTCGTTTTGATCCCACCCCCTTGGAAACACCAACACCGGACGGCCACTTTTTAAGGCGATCTGATCGGGGTGTAGCTCGAGGTGTTCACGGCCGAGTAGCGGATCGAACTGGCCAACAACGGTAACATCAAATAAACGGGCATATTCTGCCACAGTGGCATCTGAACGGCCTTTCTCAGAGATCCAGTGCAACTTATCCGGCGCAACCTGACCTTCAACACTGGCCAAAAACTGCTGCTTAACTTTCGCATTAAAACCCGACTCAACCTGCAACACAGATTCACATAATGCTTGAGGCATCCATGAACGCAGCCCGGTATCAACACTCAAGCAACCATGAGCAAAAAAACCAGTCAGATGTGCCGCATATTTTTTATGCATCAAAATTGACGCTTTCAAAGCCGCTTCAGATGCTGGGCTTCCGTTATATGCGCACAGAATATTCTTAACAGGCATAAGACCTCCTTAAGTGACGGTATGCAGAAACACTCATAACAGAAAGAGTCTTCCAATCAATTGCCTCTAAAAATACCAGCCATTAAGTTGTCCAGTCAACAAATAAACCTGCTATGATTGACAATATGTAGTTAATTAATCGTAAAATTAACGACTAAACATGATCTAATATTCATTTAACAGCACACTTTCAGAGCAAATAAAAACAAACATAAGCACTTGATTTATTTAAAATATATTATAAAAAAATCAGAATATATCTAAAACAATACTAACTCTAATATGCTGACAACATACCCCACCATAATTATTGGTTGACAAAACAACAGTTAACATCTAAATTGATTTACAACGTGATTGCTTAGGCGTGGCCCGCAATCAGTAACCTAAACAAAAACGCCATTGATAATGGCGACCTCAACGTTTTAACTTAACAATAAGAAATAAAAGCGAGAATAAAATGAAAAAACTACCGCTTCTCTCAGCCGCTCTATGCCTCTCATTCTCATTACTACTAGGTATGACAAGCACTTCAGCCATGGCCGACTGGCAACCATCAGGCCCCATCACATTAAAAATTGGATTCAAAGCTGGCGGCGGTGCCGATACGCAAGCGAGACTCATTGCAGAAGCACTAGAATCCCGTTATGGCTGGCAAGTCATTCCGGAACAAGCGACCGGAAAAGGCGGCTTAAACCTGGCCGCGTCCCTAAAAAAATCACCCAATGATGGTACCGCTATCGGGATGGTCGTTGCTGAAACGATGGGATACAACATGCTAGCAGCGCCTCGAGCTAAGTTAAAACTTGAGGACTTTACTCCACTAGCCTCAACAGCAAGTTTCCAAACCGGCATTGTGGCCAAATCTAATCGTGGCTGGAACAGCATGCACGATGTGATTGCTGACGCGAAAGCCGGTAAACAAATCAAGTTTGGGGTTATGGCTCCCATGCTAGCCGACCTCGCGTACTTATTGGGCAAAGCCAATGATGTAGAATTTAATATCATCAGTGTTAAAGGCGGCAAAGCTGTCATGAACGGTATTAATGCCGATGATATCGATGTGGGCTTAGTTGCAGGCATTCAAAATAAAGCTGTTGCCGCCGGAGACATGGTCAACCTCGCCTCAGCCATTGGCGAACCGCTGAGCATTTCACCAAATGCGCCATTGTTAAGCGACCTTGGATTAAAACGGTTCAATGCCTATGGCTACTTCCTATTTATTGCCCCAGCAAACCTGCCTGAAGAGGCCCGCATTGCACTGTCTGAGGCGATAAGCACAGTTGTTCAAGACCCATCAACCAAAGCACATCAGTTCATCACCAAGGTGTTTTCTAAAACCACAGTATTAGTCGGTGACGAGCTCAATAATAGCCTCGCTACAACATCAACTAACGCTAAAGCCTTGCTGGCCGCCGCTGCAGAGTAATCGATCTCGGGTTTTATTCACTGTTGTACTTTGCTAATCACCATTGGCAACGTACGACAGTAATTAACCGATATCGCACATTATTGTTCAAATATTTTCATTAGGTAATCATATGATCAGCCTGTTTAAAAGAAATCCAAATCTGGCAATAGGACTCTTAACAATTGCTCTGGGCTGCATAATTTTATTTGTTTGGATCCCCGCAGATGTTGAAACGGGCCTGTTCGAAAAGGTTCGTTCAAGAGTCCGTCTAGGTGACGCATTAGCTCCTTCTATAGCTGCAGCATTACTAATCTTTGCCGGTCTACTCTTGTTCTTTCAATCGTTACGAGCCAATACCGATATCGAGCTGTCTTTCGATAACATGAAATATCTACTGCTATTGTTCTGTCTATTTGTCGTAACGATTAATGTCATGCATTGGTCGGGAACCTGGATCGTCGAAACGGCTAAGCTACTGGGGATTTTAAACGAAGAGAGCAGCTACCGCCTGTTGCGCGATAGTGCACCATGGAAGTATATCGGCTATGTCACCGGCGGACTCTTTATGCTGTTCAGTCTAATCTGTTTGATGGAACGCA
The DNA here is from genome assembly GCF_055808735.1 of Amphritea sp. GJ51-11. Taxonomy (NCBI): domain Bacteria; kingdom Pseudomonadati; phylum Pseudomonadota; class Gammaproteobacteria; order Oceanospirillales; family Oceanospirillaceae; genus Amphritea; species Amphritea sp. GJ51-11. Next base: position 3,855,499 of record NZ_CM147881.1, read on the forward strand.
AGTTCAGCCTAAAAGCGATGTTTATCGCCCTTGCTGCCGTAGTGACTCTGATTCTCATCTATGACGTGCCTTTTGATAATATTTTGCTGCCTCCTAATGGTGATTTTTGATGGATACTCTAGATTATATTTGGATGGGTGTGCTCGCGGTCTTTCAAGGTCCAGCCATGTTCGAGCTATTCGGTATCGGCATCCCAGTTACTATCGTGATGGTCTTTGGCGGCCTACTATTAGGCATCTTAGTGGGCGCCACACCAGGACTCGCCGGGCCAATGGCAATGGCGGTTTCGCTACCAATACTCATCTCCGTGTTTGGCTATAATCCTGATGCGTTACTACCCGTGATGGGTTTTTTGATCGGGATTATGAAAGGTTCTACTATCGGAGGAGCAGTACCGGCGATTCTATTTAATACACCAGGAACGCCCGATGCTTACATGACCACTCTCGATGGCTATCCTATGACCACCAAAGGACAATCCGGAAAGGCGCTACGGGTGGCTCATTTTTCATCCGTCTCCGGTGATACCTTTTCTGACCTAGTACTTTTTACCTGCGCACCGTTTTTAGCCATTTTGGTCGAGTCCTATCTAGACTTTCCAGAAAAAACAGCATTAATCATTTTGTCGCTGTCGTTTATCGCCGCAATTGTGGGTAACTCAGTCGCGAAAGGACTTATTAGTATGAGCCTAGGTATGCTCATCGCTTATATTGGAACCGGTGAGGATTTCTATCCTCGGCTAACCGGCGATATAGAGTCCATTTCATCAGGCTTCCCAATTGTCTCTGTTATTTTGGGGGTACTGATTATCGGCGAAGTATTTAAAGGTATTGAAGAACTATGGTTAGATAAATACCCACGGACCAAACCCCAGAATGCTGTTAACTCAACATCAAACAAGCTCACCCTCGCTGATATTATTATCATTCTGCCCTATATTCGCAATTCAGCCATTATTGGCACTATTATTGGGGCTCTGCCTGGTATCGGCTCGACATTAGCAGCAACTCTGGGCTATGCAACCGGTAAAAAACTTTATCAAAACAGAAAGCACGCCGATGACCCCGAGTTTGGTGAAGGCGCCATCCAGGGCATCGCGTCAACCGAAGCGGCAAATTCGGCAGTGTCTGGTTCGAATCTGATTCCTGTCTTATCTTTAGGTATTCCAGGTAATGCTGCCGCCGTATTTCTCATCCTAGCAACAGAGACCATAGGCGGCTTCAATCCTGGCCCCTCAGTCTTTAGATTCACGGTAGAAGAGATTAATCCAGAACTGGTGATCGCTTTTGGCTTATTTACCATCATGCTATTCGCAAACTTTCTAAACTGGACCATTGGCGGTGCCTTCATGCGCGCCATGGGCATTATGACCAGAGCCCCAAAACAGTACATTTTACCGATTGTATTGCTGCTCTCGCTCACGGCAATCTATTCACAAGAAACCGATATTAATGCTATCTGGTATACATTGGGCTTTGGCGTACTGGGTTATCTATTTAGAAAAACTGGTATCTCACCACTGCCATTTGTTATCGCTTATATGCTTGCAGGCAAGTTAGAGTCAGGTGCCCGACAAGCTTTCGATTCAACCGGCGGTGACCCATGGTTTTTATTCAACAGCCCAACGTCTATTGGATTATTAGCACTGTCCGTTTTTGTCATTTTCTTCTTTGCTAAAAGCTCAAAGAATTAACCCTAGTAGCACCCCGCACCAACGGGATTTTTGGCCAGTACAGAACGATCTGTACTGGCCTTTTTATTGTAAACTGATTAATCAAGCCACTAACCACAGTGCCTTTCCATCGATGAGCTCGACAGAGACCTAAAAGACCAATCGATAATATCCTCTAGTCGCTCCTTTAGTTCGTTACATCTCACAGTAGCAATAATCGATTATCCACAACGCTATTCCGACATCTCAGCGGATACAATAACGCTCGAGCGAACAGGTAACCCTGATCGAAAAGCACATTAATCTCGCCAGTAAAGTGTTAGGTGAGCCCAGCACCAATTTAGTCTCTAGCGGCTTAGCCCCATGACATTAGGCTACCTACATATTTGTGCCTTTCCTTAAATACAGGCATACCAACGACACCAAAGCATAACGATTTAACCGACTCAAATGTCATCAAGAGTAAGTGCGTTTTCAGCCCCCCCCAAAAAAAACTGCCACCCCTAAAATGTCGGTAAACGATAACTTCAGCACTAATGAAGCGCCTTAAGGTTTGCCGGTTAAGCCTTCTATTGGAGACGTAACATCCACCTGAAAGGGTATTCATCTATATCAATAATACGTTCTGGTAACGCTCGGTTTTGTGGTTGAGCATTTTAGTGAAACACTCTATTAGGATTGCGGATAATAGCTTCTCGACCAATTAAACCGTTATTCAATAAAGTATTATTGTCAAACAATCGACACAGACAGCGTAAGTTTCTGGAGGCAAAACAGAGGATGCGAACCAATAAGATCAAGGCAGGATAATCAAGAGAGATGGTGTTTATCGATGGTATCGCATGGCTTAATTTGGCAAAGCAGACCTAATAGATCTAGTGTCAGTGGCCAGAAGAGCCGGTATGGGGTGGATCATAGAGGGAAGCATGCCCCCGCTCAGCAGGAAGGTCGATGCTATAGATTATGGTATCAGTCTCACTGTTTGGATAAAACACGGCTTCGGCTAAAAAGTTCGCTCTTCAAACAATGCCACCTGAATTAAAGTTTTCGTCGTTCCCGACAGTCAATACATACTTATTGCTTTTGTATTAAAAAGCACCTGCCCAAAGGGATGAACCAATCGACAGGTGAAACCAAGAAATCGAAACTAACGCTGAACTTTAATCGTTTGTATCGTAGTACACTCGTTAAGCCCGTAACTGCCGAACTCAACACCTATACCCGATTGTTTTACCCCACCAAAGGGAGCATCCGGCTGTAAACCACCATGGCCGTTAACCCAAGCAATACCACATTCAAGCTGTGCAGCTATTTGTGCTGCAGCTCGCTCATCTGAAGACCAGACAGAGCCCCCTAAACCATTAGGGTTGTCATTTGCCAATTGAACGGCCTCTTCAATAGTGTGATATTTAATCACCGGTAAGATGGGACCAAACTGCTCTTTATCTACCAGTTCACTGCCGTTGGTCAATCCCGCAACAATAGTCGGTTGATAGAAGAAGCCATTCCCTTCTATTCGCTTCCCCCCGGCAAGAAAACGTCCACCATCAGCTTTTGCTGATGCAGCCAAGGCTTCAACAATTTCAAGTTGCATCTGATTTTGTAACGGCCCGAGCGCAGTCGTCTCATTAAGTCCATCACCTACTCTCACTTGGGACGCCAATGATGCCAAGCCTGAGCAAATTTCATCATAAAGAGTTTCATGAACATACAGACGCTTTAAGCAGGCGCAGGTCTGACCGTTATTGTGAAAAGCCGCCGCAAAAAGGTCTGCCACCACCGCTGCAGGCTCCACATCCGGCAATACAATCGCCGCATCGTTACCACCTAATTCCAAAACCATACGTTTGAGATTACTGGCACCACTGGACATTATTTTCTTGCCCGTGCCGGTAGAGCCTGTGAAAACAACTTTATTCACATCCTCATGACTTGTAAGCGCATGACCAATATCGCCATAACCATTCACTAAATTTAAAACCCCAGGCGGCAGCAACGTGCTAGCCAACTCAACAAATCGAGAGGTCGCTAGTGGTGTATTCTCTGAGGGTTTAATAACGACCGTATTCCCCACTCGTAAGGCTGCCACTATATGCCAGATAGCAATCATTAGAGGCCAGTTCCAAGGGGTAATCGAGGCAACTACGCCAATCGGTTTACGATGCACCTCAACTAAGGCCTCATCGTCATCCTGAATCGTATCAACCTTAAGTGTTAAATCAGCAGTAGCATGACTCCAACCAATCGCGCCCATCAGTTCCATATTAGCGCCCACACCATTCAGCCCTTCCAATGGCTTACCTGTTTCCAACGTAAGTAGTTCCGCCAACTCAGTTCTATGCGCTTCAAGCAAATCACCGAGTTGATGTATTAAAGCCTGACGGTCTTCATCGGGTAACTTATTCCAAGCTGGAAACGCTTGACGCGCAGCCATAACCGCCTGTTCAACTGTCTCAGCAGTCCCTTGTGCACAGGTTGCAAAAACGTTACCCGTTGCAGGGTTAATAACACGAATAGACTCATGACTATCCAGCGACTGCCCATTCACTGTCATCCGATAATGCTTCATATTGGCTCTCTCTGGTGGTTTAGCTATATTGACGCTCTAGTAAAAGTCAAAACTGACGTTTACATCCGCATATCTCGTCTCTATTTATTTATCCTGGATACGTTTATTCATATGGATAAACTCCCAAGGAGAGGTTTCAGCACCTCGCTCAACGACTACCTCAATTAACGCCGGTTTATTTGCATTAATACAACGCTCTAGCACCGGTTTCAGTGTTGCTGGTGAGGTAACCCGATAACCCGCAACGTTAAAACTCTCCGCCAACTTAACAAAATCTGGCGTTTGCAGTTCAGAGCCACAAAGACGACCACCAAAGCCCATTTTCTGATCCCGACGAACATTACCGTAGGCCTGATTATTAAATACGATTGTCACCAAACCTATATTGTTTTCTGCTGCCGTTATCAATTCCTGTACGCCGAACATAAAGCCTCCATCACCACAAATAGACAATACTGCCTTATCCGGATGGGCCACCTTAACCCCAAGAGCTGTTGGAAAACCGTATCCTAGAGTTCCTTGATAACCACCTTCAATAAAGGTTCTAGCACCTAAAATAGGCAAAGCTCCGGTGTAGGCCGTAAAGCCCATCTGCGATAGCTCAGGAATAAACAAACCATCTCTAGGCATAACCTGACGAATAACATTAAAGTAATCCAACTGCGGACTAAGCTTCTGAATGGCATCCCAAGCAACTGCTTTAGCAGTAGCAATCTCATCGATGCGATTGGCATCCGGTGAAACACGATTCGCCAATTTATCCACCAGCAACCGGCAGACTTCAGCCGTATCAGCAACCACACCGACGTCTGGGATAAACACTTCCATTTGATGTGCGTCGATATCGACACGAATTAGCTTAGGGCCACCATCAGGTTTCTGTTTATATTCAAGATAGTTTTGCCAGCGCATATAGGGCATCTCTAGACGTGTGCCTAAGCCAATTAATACATCCACATCGTCCCATAATTCTCGGGCTGCAACCGGCGCAACCCCCAGTGGATGGTCTTCCGGTACAATCCCTCGTCCACTTCTGAAAGCAGACACTGGTGCATTCAATAATTCAGCCAGCGCCATCACTTCTTCAGCCGCATGTTGTGCGCCCGAACCGCACATAATCATTGGTTTTTTAGCTCCGGCCAACAACTCAACAGCAGCATTAACTTCGTCAAGGTTAATAGCCGGATACACTGGAGTCTGATCCGCAGCTTCAATGGCAACATCATAATCCGCCGCCATCGTATCCCAGCACATTTCAACTGTGACCGGCCCAGGCCGCCCACTACGTGCAGTATGAAAAGCACCATTTACCTGCCGAGAAATAGATTGGTTATGATCGATATGTACGGCATCTTTAATTAATGTTTTCAGCGTGCCAGCTTGATCACTCAACTCATGCAGATGGCCACGGCCCTTACCCAGAAAAGAAGTTGGCACATGACCGGTCAGCCCCACCATAGAGGCGCAGCCGCCCATTGCAGTCACCAGTGCAGCGGTGGTGTTGAGAATCCCAGGTCCCGGCACAACGGAAAACACACCCGTTTTACCCGTAGATTTGGCATACCCCATCGCCATATAGGCAGCACTCTGCTCATGTCGAGGTACAATCAAATTTAGGTTGGCTTTAAAAATCCCGTCATACAGAGGATAGATTTGCGCACCAGGTATACCGAAAACAGTATCAACACCATTCTCGACAACCGACTGAATAATCGCTTCGCCACCCGTCATTCGCTTTGTCATGTCATCTAATCCGTTTGTTATTCTAGCCTGAAGAGTACGCGATAGATTGAGAGTATCTATCGCCAATAATTAGATGTTAAAACAACTAAATAATTTACACAAGTCTAAGTCTTAAGATGACTTTCAAGCAATCTCATATATAGAGCCAAACATAGACAGAGCTACTTCAACAGATGGACTACCATTTACAAACACAGAGACAATCGAGGATAAATGACTAAATACGATCCGAAAAAACAAATAAATAATTGATAAATATATATTAATAGTGAATCGCCACAGCCTACCAAAAGACCTATGCACATTAATATTATGTGGTCAGTTGCTACCGAATCGAAAGTATACGCATTCAAAGCCACTGCTATCTGAATATCAGCATTTACCAGGCCCAATAGTTTTATAGTTGGTAGAACAACTTAAAATAAATATTTTAAGATAACCCCCTCTCAATAGACCGCTCTGCTTAGGTTTAAGCGATAACGGAGCCTCCTTCCGAATCCATCACAGTCACAATCATGCAAAATCCACATTTGATATCCAGATCATAGAGTGATAAAAATAGTTGTCTTAACAATTAAATTAATTGATCATCCCTCCCTGAACAGCTTTTTAGAGAAGACCGAGATGAAAAAAAAACCAAACATACTCTTTATTATGGCTGATCAGCTACGTGCTGATTACCTAGGTTGTAACGGCCACCCCACGATAAAAACACCGAATATCGATAAGTTAGCGCAGCGGGGAATGAATTTCTCCAGAGCCTATAGCCAGGCCCCCGTTTGCGGCCCATCTCGAATGTCTTTCTACACGGGCCGATATGCATTCAGTCATGGGGCAAGCTATAACAATGTGCCATTAAAATTAAGCGAACGTGGATTAGGTGATTATTTAAGACCTGAAGGCTACCGTGTTGCGGTTGTCGGTAAGACCCATATGCGGCGAGATGAAGAGGGAATGTCTCGTCTAGGCGTAGATCCAAATTCTTCACGAGGTGTATTAATCAGTCAGTGTGGCTTTGAACCCTATGAAAGAGATGATGGTCTTCACCCTGATCAGATAGTTAACCCGGAACTAAAATACAATAAATACCTCAGAGAACAGGGTTTCGAAGGCGCAAACCCGTGGCATGAATGGACAAACGCAGCAGAGGGTGCAGACGGCGAGATCCTAAGTGGCTGGTATATGCGTAATAGCCATTTACCTGCCCGTATCCCCGAACAATACTCAGAAACAGCATACACCACCGATCGAGCGATGGCCTTTATTGAAGAAACAGGTGATCAACCTTGGTGCTTACATCTGAGCTACATCAAACCCCATTGGCCTTATATCGCCCCCGCCCCTTACCACAACATGTACAACGTAGATGATGTTATTCCCCCCTGCCGCAGCCAGAATGAGCTCGATAATGTACATCCGGTCATAGAAGCCTTTATGCACCATGAAGAATCCGTCGAGTTTTCAAAAGAGGAGGTTCGCAACAACGTCATTCCGACCTATATGGGCCTGATTACGCAAGTAGACGATCATATTGGACGAATGGTTGCCTTCCTAGAAGACAAAGGAGAACTCGATAACACCATCATCGTGCTCACCTCTGACCACGGTGATTATCTTGGCGACCACTGGCTCGGAGAAAAAGAACTTTTTCATGAAGCCAGTGCACGGATTCCACTGATTATTGCCGATCCCTCTCGTAATGCCGATTCCACTCGTGGAACCATCTCCAATGATCTTGTGGAATCAATCGACCTTGTACCTACATTTTTAGATTTTGCCGGCGCACCAAGCTACGATCATATTTTGGAAGGACGCTCGCTACTCGACCACTTACATAACAAGCCTATCGATTCATGGCGTTCCTTTGTCTTCAGTGAGGCTGATTATGCATGGCGTGCAGCGCGTCTTGAGCTTGATATGAAAGCTGATGAAACCCGCGCATTGATGGTCAGAAATGAGCGCTGGAAATACATACATTATGAACACTTCCGGCCACAACTGTTTGATATGCTCAATGATCCACAGGAGCTATCTGACCTAGGCAGTTGCGATGAGCATGCAAACGTTAGAGAACTAATGGAAACCGCACTCAATTCTTGGTTACGACACCTAAAAATGCGTACCACTATCAGTAACCAGACAGTTGAACAACGCACTAATAAATACCGAAACAAAGGGATGTTGTTTGGCGTTTGGTAGGTGTATGGACACCAACCCCTAATTTTTACCCCCTCATATAAAAAGCTAAAGACGACCCGATAACCAACACACCTTTTGATGACAAACAACGCGACAACAGCCTCGTTGTTTGTCATTACCTCTAAAAAGCCAGTTATAACCACACAAAAAAATAGATTGTTAAAACAACTATTTTTTAAGAAGTATCAAAAAAAACACAACAGATAATATAAATCTAAAGCAATTAAATAAATTTAATATATATAACAACAACTTAAAAGAACAATGCAATACTCTAAAACATATAAAGCCTTCTTTGTATTGTAAAAATCGCTAGAAAAAATGAATGAAAACTGATCAAAAAGCTTAACAAGTTAACTTTATTTGTTGACCAGACATCTATTAAGTGCATAATTGTTGCTTAGACAACTTAGATCATCGATATCCATTAGGACCCCTTCAACCTGAAATGGCATACCGATTGTGACGTACTGAAACATCAAATTGTCAGTCAAGCGGTCTAGTTCAACTACAAAAACAACAAAGGTTTAGTCATGATGAATGTAAAAACACTCACTAAAGCCAGCATACTCATCGGTGCTACAGCACTCTCTTCTACCGCCTTCGCTGGATTATCAGGAAAAATTAATGATACTGAATGGAAAGTTGGTGGCTTTGTAGAGCTAGAAACAACGGTTCAGGACACAAAAGGTGCTGGAAGTGTCTCTGATATGACCGCCAGACGGACCCGAGTTGATCTGAGAACTTCAACCGATACCCCAGAGGGCAAAGCCACGGGGCGTCTCGAGTTTGATTTCGCAGGCAAAACAAAAGATAAAGATTTAGTCCCCCGTATTCGTCATGCAGTTATAAACTGGAATGGCTGGACCTTTGGTCAAACACTGAGTACCTTCAGTAATTTTGAGGCGTACCACAAGTCAGTAGATGATGCGATGCCCGCGCCACTAGTGCCGAGTACTGGGTACATTCACTCGTCAAACCCTCTCGAACGTAATCCACAAATAGCCTACGGGCAAAAGTTTGGCGAAGGCTTTAGCTATAAAATTGCTGTTGAGAAAGCAGATAAGCCCTTAAGAACTGAATCATCGACGGATTTCTTTTATGCTGGCCGCTTAGCCTATAACAACAAAGGTCCCTTTGCCGCGTCTATCGCGCTCGCATCTTATAAAGATACCAGCGACGAAAACCAATGGCGTGCTGCTCTCGGTGCCCGTTATCAATTAGGCAAGGTCAGCTTTCGCTTAGGGCATAACTATGATGATGGCGTTGACGGTACAGTAACCTCTGGCTCTGTCCGCTATAACTTTGATAAAAACAACTGGGTTAGCGCAATCCATGAACATGCGGAAATCGACGGCCCCATCGGCACTGGCGAAGGAGACCGTAGCTACCTCAACTATTATCGCCAGTTAACCAAGACTGTACAGGTTGGCTTTGAATATATGGACTTTAATGGCAGCACAACCGAATATGATACTTACCGTGTTGATATTAAAAAGACTTTCTAATGATTAAGGTCTTCAATGAAAGGGGGCCGTTGACAACGCGCCCCCTTTTCCCTTATTCCATACACTAACCTCTCTTTTTGATGAGTACTAAAAGCAAACATTAAACGGCATTAATAGTGGCCTGCGAATATGAGTCTCACGTGATCATTCCAGTTACTTTACTGCTGTACTAACCAGATCAGACATCCTGTTTTTTTGGCCATAGCAGCCATTTAATATCGTTTTTCATGATGGCAAGGCTTTCGTATGATGTCTGCCTCAGCTTAGGTACACACCAACAGCCCGTCCGACCAACCCAAAAAATGATAAGCCGATAGCAAGTATGAGCCATAAAACTGTGACTTCTGATCGTTCTAAACGCCCTGCATATCGCACTGTGCAAAACTGGATGCCGTTTCTCGTCTGGGGACGTCGTATCAACCGTGAGTCACTCATCGCAGACCTTCTCGCTGGGCTTACCGGTGCCATTATGGTGTTACCTCAGAGTGTCGCCTATGCCATGATTGCCGGCTTACCGCCAGAGTTCGGACTGTACACCGCTATCATTGTGCCCATTATTACCGGCTTATTTGGTTCATCTCGACATATGATTTCGGGACCTGCCGCCGCTATTTCTATCGTTGTGCTCAGCGTGGTCAACAATATTGTGCCTCAAGGCACCGATGCTTATATACCCGCAGTGCTGACTCTCACCTTACTTGCTGGTCTCTTTCAATTTGGCTTTGGCCTCGCCCGGATGGGCACGTTAGTCAATTTTATCTCTCATACCGTGGTGATTGGTTTTACCGCCGGTGCCGCGATTCTTATCGCCTCTAGTCAGTTTAAGCATATTCTCGGGCTGGCTGTCCCTTCGGGTATGCCTTTTTACGCGGACTGGGACTTTATATTTGATCATCTGTCATCTTTTAATGGTTATTCACTCAGTATCGCTCTGGTCACCATTCTCAGTACCCTATTGATCAAGAAAATCAGTAAGAAAATCCCCGCCATGCTGTTCGGTATGATTATGGGCAGCCTGTGTTGTTGGCTCTTAAAAGGCGAAACCCAAGGGGTGCCGATGGTGGGAGAATTATCCGGCCAATTGCCGACTTTTTCCTGCCTGACTTATCCGCCAACACCCTCAGTGCTTTGCTACCCGGCGCTTTGGCGATCGCCATTCTAGGGCTAGTCGAAGCCGTTGCCATTGCACGGGCTATTGCGATTCATTCAGGACAGCGTATCGACGGCAATCAAGAATTTATCGGTCAAGGCTTAGCCAATACGGTTGGCAGTTTTTTTACCTGTTTTGTCAGCTCGGGCTCATTCACCCGCAGTGGCGTGAATTATGATGCAGGGGCCAAAACACCGTTAGCGGGGATGTTTGCCGCACTTATTTTAGTATTGATCCTACTTTTCGCACCGCATATCACCCGCTATTTGCCCTTACCGGCAATGGCTGGCGCAATACTGCTGATCGCTTGGAATTTAATTGATATTCAACATATTCGGCAGATTCTTCACAGCAATAAACAGGAAGCATCGATTCTACTGGTAACCTTTGGCTCGACGCTCATCGTCGCCTTAGAGTTTTCAATCTATCTCGGCGTACTAATCTCACTGATATTCTATCTGAAACGTACCTCTACCCCTACCATCATGGAGGTCGCCCCAAAATCGATTTCACAGGGAACGGATCTACGCAGCGTCCAACGTTTTCAGTTACCGGAATGCCCGCAACTTAAAATCATCCGGATTGATGGTTCTATCTTTTTTGGCGCAGTGGATCATATCCAGAAGAATATGCAGCGCTTTAGTGAAGAGAATCATGGTCAAAATCATATTCTGATTAACTGCAGCGGCATCAACTTTATCGATTTCGCCGGAGCGGAGATGCTACTAAAAGAAGCTAAGCTGCTTCAGAAAAAAGGTTTCAGCCTTAGTTTCTGTGCCCTTAAAAACACCGTAAAAGACGAACTAGCCGCATTGAACTTCCTTGATAAATTGGGGGAAGAGAACTTTTATGCAACCGTTGATGATGCGCTAGCCGGCCTGACACCCCGCTTTAACTCCGATATCTGTAGCCAATGCCGCCACAAAGTATTTAAGCAATGTCCTTAAGTATCCGCTTATTAATCAAGAACCGCCTTAATTGAGGCTTGTCGTTTGCAGAAGAATATCTGCTCTGTAAGGTAAAGGCATCCGGCCCTAATAGCTACACTCAAAATGTAATTGTCAGAAATGAAGTAATCCTGCTCTTGCTCTCCCCCCGTAGCTCTTCGAGAACGGCTCACTCAGCCAGATTAATGTCATTAGAAGCCGCAACAAATCCAACCTGCATAAATTTTTAGAATACAAAAGCAAAGTTAATAATATTTTAACAATACAGGCGATTCTCATAATCTAAAACTGCAGGGTGAGAGGCTCTTAAATTTATATTTTTGAAATCGTGTTAAACGCTCCCGCAATTCCTCTTATTACTGCAGCAAGAGTCAGTGGCGTAACAAACGGATTGATAGATTGAATTATCTCGATGAAATAATCCAAATAATCACATCCTAAGCCGCTCAAATTGGCCAAACGAGCAGATAGTGGCGATTATGCGGCCGGACGGCTTTGATTATCGATATCGCTCAATAAGCAGGACTTAATAACAGTATCCCTAGTCGAATTTGTGTGGCAGTTCTAGCCCCTGCACCACGGGTAGCCTTTACTTAACTAGAAATTACCTGAAAGCTCACTAAAGATCGTTTGCCCCCTGTATCTCCGTTATTGCATCATCGGCTGTATCAAACCTGAGCACTGCGATTAACGAGGATAAAAATAATGCGATTCAAAAATCAGATTACTGTGATCACTGGAGGTGCCGGTGGCGTTGGCCGCACTCTGGTAAAGCTGTTTGCCAGCGAAGGGGCGCGCGTCATGATTGCCGATATGGACGAAGCCATTTGTCGCGACGTTGCAGAAGAGGCTCGTAATACAGGTGCTGAAGTTGCCTTTTATGCCGGTGACCTGCGGGATAAGAACTACTGCGCTCAACTGATCGAAGCCACTGTAGAGACTTTTGGCGGTGTGGATATTTTACTTAACAATGCCGGTATCATTCCACGGGGCACTATAGAGGAAACTACTGATGATATGTGGTCTCTGGCGATGGACGTCAACCTCAACGCAGTCTTCTACCTGTGCCGTGCGGCTATCCCCCATATGAAAAAGCGCGGCGGCGGGGCCATCGTTAATACCTCTTCCGTCTGGGGCACCCATCCGGGTCCTGCCCACGTTGCCTATTGCACTAGTAAAGGCGCAGTCGCAGCACTGACCAAAAATCTGGGCCGTGATTGTGCACCACTGCAAATCCGGGTAAACGCGGTCTGCCCCCACGAAATCAATACACCGATGATTCGTAGCGGCTTTGAACGCCGCGGCCTTGATCCTGATAAGGCAGTAGAAGAACTGAATAAGACGGTACCTTTAGGTCGTATTGCCGAGCCGGAAGATATCGCCGATGTGATCGCATTTTTAGCGTCAGACCAGTCCCGTTATATCGCCGGTGAAACCATTGAAGTAACCGGAGCAAAACCGGTATCCGGTTGAGGATTTAGAATGAATTTACAAAATAAACTCGCCATCGTCACAGGCGGTGGCCGAGGTATCGGTCGTGGCATTACTGAAAGACTACTGGCCGCAGGCGCCAGAATACTGATCGCACAGCGCCAAGCGCTGGATGTTGAATTGAGCAGTCGTGAAAATGTTTTTTTTATACAGTCTGATCTGATGGAAAAAGACGCACCTTATCAGATCGCTGCCACAGCTGCTGAGTTAGGTGGCGCCGATATTCTGGTAAATAACGCCGGTTTTATGTTCGAGCAACACATAGAGGATATGGATGAAGCAAACTGGGACAGGATGATGATCGTCAATATGCGGGCACCGGTATTCCTTGCCAAGGCAGTACTGGAACAGATGCGAGCCAAAGGTGCTGCCAGCATCATCAATATCGGCTCTATCGAAGGCATCAGTGCTAATCCTTACCATGCCGCCTACTGTGGCTCAAAAGCTGGCGTTCATGGCTTCACCCGCGCTCTGGCAGTGGATCTGGGTAAGGACGGGATTCGTTGTAATACTATCGCTCCAGGTTGGATCAACTCCGACCTAAGCAATGACTACATCAATGCTCAGGATAACCCACAGCAAGCCCGACAAGATCTACATGCTATGCATCCGATCGGACGCACCGGTGAACCGTCGGATATCGGTAATATGGTGGCGTTTCTGGCGTCTGCTGAGGCAGGTTTTGTAACCGGACAAACCTTCGTCGTTGATGGCGGCAGGACGGCTAAGTTACCCTTGCCTTTCTAATTTCCAGTCATAAACAACCGGTAATAAGCATTACCGGTTGTTTTATGGAAAGAAGTCCAGGCTGACCTTTTAGATAAGTTCTTCAGTTCTGAAAATTGCGGTTTGTTCCAGCAGCCAGCGACGTAATAACTTTATCTCTGGCTTATCCACCAGGTCATTCCGACAGACAAAATAATGTTTTCGACTTGGTGCCGAATAGCTTTCTCTCACTGGGCGAATCAGCTGCCCTTCATCTAATAGATTCTGCACCAAATGACACCAACCAAGACCGACACCCACATCCTGTAATACTGCATCAAGCAGCATTGGAAAATGGCTGAAAGACATCTCAGCGGTTACCGCTTTAGCGCCCAAGCCTTGTTGATCTAACCAGAATGGCCAGTCCACCGCAGACCACCATTTTGCGTTCCAGAACTTAGCATCCAACTCAAGCAGTGGTTGTTGCATCAACCCCTCTAGGGTGCAGGCAGCTGGATTGGCTTCAATAAACGCCGGCGTACAAACAGGAAAAACCTTCTCTGAAAAAAGAAAGTCAGACTGATAACCCGCATTATCCTCCAACCCAAGGGTAATACCGGCATCAAATTTATCCGCCATTGCTGGGCTTTCTTCTACGCTGGTCAGGTGCAGGTGAATCTCTGGATGCGCCCTGCGCAACTGGCTAAGTCGCGGTACAAGCCACAATCGCGAGAAAGAACTGGTAGCATACAGATTAAGATGATTCAGGCTAGAATCAGACTGAATTTCCCGGGCTGTAGTGGCGATATCGACCAGTGATCGGTTCACCGTGTGAAACAGTTGACGCCCCTGTTCTGTCAGATCGACCCGGCGATGAGTGCGCAGAAACAGGTTAACCCCCAGCCGCTCTTCCAACTGTCTGATCTGCCGACTCACCGCTGCCTGAGTAACGCATAATTCACCCGCTGCTTGTTTGAAGCTGCAATGACGAGCCGCCGCTTCAAAGGTTCGCAACGCCGTCAGTGGTGGTAAATTTGTCAATTCATGTTGCATAATTCATCCAGTGTAAGACCCTGTAAGGCATCCCCAACATATCAACATTCTATCCCAGCGGGTACTGACAAGTTAACGTCATCACCCAAACCAGAATCAAGCGAGAAGCCTTAAGCGGTAACTTCCCCCCATTCATTAAACGCACCTTCCCTAAAATTCCGATAGTTCGATATTGAAACCATCCCTCTACCAAGATTGAAAAGGTTATAACACAGCATAAGCACTTAAAAATCTCTGCGCCTGACCTATTGATTTAAATCGCCGCATACCACGTTCTCTTACCCTAACGGTGACGTTTGTACTTGGACAGAGGTGCATTCACCTCTAGATTATCTCGTAGTTCGAGTTAACCTGTCAGCACCGTTCTATTTTAAGTATGAAACAGCGGCAATACTGATTTACCGATCTGTTCAAAGGTTTCCTCCAGCAGTCGCTGGTTGCGACGGAAATGTAATCCAATATGATCCACCCCCGCTGCTTTCATGGATTCCAGTTCTTGAATCAACCCTTTCACACCGGTACTGACACCAAAACGATGGCGTCTAATCGGTGCGTCCGGGTTATCCACAAGATCAAGATGAATAAAGCTGATATAAGGTTTGTCTCCGGCAACGTCGCGCCATAACCCAACGCGTTTAACATGGTCCTCTGGGGCGCCCGGATAGGCCAACCAGCCCTGCATGTTATCCCCAACCCAAGCGGGATTTTGCTGAGCTAAACCGGCAACCAGTAAAGGAGGCTGCGGTGCATCCGGTAATACCTGCATACCACTGGCCAATTTGTTGTCCTGTTCCCCGCGCAGAATCTCTACAGCCTGGCGGAAGCTTTCACCCCGACTATGAAAATCAACGCCGAAAACCGGATATTCACTAGGACGGTCACCACTGGCAACCCCCAACAACAAACGCTGATTACTTAACGTTTGTACCGTTGCGGCGGCCTTACGCACCAGCCATGGATTACGCAATGGCAGTACCACAGCCGCAGTTCCCAGTAGAATATTTTGGGTATGGGACGCTAAATAACCCAGATAAGTAAAGGTTTCGAATATTTGTGCAGCATCACCAAAATCAGGGTCATACAAGGGTACATCACGCACCCAAGCCGCGCGGAATCCAAGATCATCAGCCTGTTTAATCAACTCCGCATGGTGTTGCATATCCGGAACACCAAAGGGACGTCCATCGCGCTTTCGATTAGCATCGCCGCTTGTTGACCAGTCATTATCTAGAGGCAGTTCCACTCCGATGGAAAAGCCGCCCTTAGTCAGTTTTTCAATATTCATTTAAACAACTCCCGAGCGAAGCTAGGCTTCGCCCTTGTACTCTCATATCTTCAGATGGTCTTGGTCTGCAGCTGGTCACGCTTGTCGAGAAAACCGGACAATCGAGTAAGCACGAGTGCCAATGCAACGATCAGCGCTCCAATCCAAGCGGTATCCATCAGCGTCATTCTTTCGATAACAACCCCTCCGAGGATTGAACCCAATGCAATACCGACATTGAACGCTGCGATATTCAGCCCCGAGGCCACATCAACTGCCTGCGGGGTGTACTTCTCTGCCAACTGAACTACATACACTTGCAAGCCAGGTACATTGCCGAAGGCAAAGGCTCCCCAGATTAAAATGGTGATAACCGCAGCAATCTGATTTCCGGCGGTAAAGGTAAACGCTAACAGTACAAGTGCTAGTGCAGTAAAGATTATATGTAATGCCTTAATCGGTCCCATACGATCCGCCATACGACCACCCCAAATATTACCAACGGCAACCGATACACCGTAGACCAGCATGATTAGGCCTATAGCACCCGATTCAAAGCCAGATACCTGTTCCAAAATCGGAGCAAGAAAAGTGAAAGCGGTAAAAGTGCCACCGTAACCAACCGCAGTCATGGCATAGACCAGCAGCAGGCGCGGTTGAGTCAATACGCTTAGCTGCTGGGCAATACGTGCTGGTGGTGCCTGCTTGAGATTCTTTGGCACAAGCAATGCACTACCGATCAGCGCAATTAACCCCAGAGCAGCCACAACCATAAAGGTCGCACGCCAGCCGAAGTTCTGACCAATCCAGGTCCCCAAAGGCACACCCGTGACCAACGCGACCGTCAAGCCAGTAAACATGATAGCGATAGCACTGGCCTCTTTTTCACGTGGTACCAAACTAGTTGCGATGGTTGATCCAATTGAGAAAAACACCCCATGGGCCAAGCCGGTCAAGATACGCGCAGTAATCAGTGAGCTGTAGGTAGGCGCCATCCAAGCCAGCAAGTTACCGACTACGAACAATGACATGACCGCCAACAACACACTTTTACGCTGCCAACGCCCAGTCAAAGCGGTGAGGACAGGTGCCCCAATAGCAACGCCCAATGCATAAAGACTAACTAGCAGCCCCGCAGAAGGCAGGGAAACGCCCAGATCTTGGGCGATAGTAGGTACCAGACCAACAATCACGAACTCGGTGGTACCGATTGCAAATGCGCTGAGTGTCAGCGCAAAAAGAGCAATAGGCATTTAAATCTCCTTGTATGTTTTAGTTGCTGCGGAGTATGCCTACTGCTATCTTTTACAGAAACAGCATTAGTAGCAAAATACCTTTGCATATATGACAATAATATCCCGTACTGAAGATCTTGAGATCCTGCTAACCGTGATTGATAGCGGCAGCTTCTCAGCCGCCGCACGCATCCTAGATATTCAAGTTGCCAAGGTGTCGCGCGCTGTCAGCCGACTAGAAAAGGATTTAGACTGCACGTTGCTGAATCGCACCACCCGCAAGCTGGAACTCACCGAAGAAGGCCGTATTTTTACCGAGCAGATCAGAAACGGACTACATCAGCTAGCAGAAGCGGAAGAAAAGATCAGAACTTTAAAAGGTATACCGGCAGGTCGGCTCAGAGTGGACGCAGCTACTCCCTTTATCCTGCACCAGTTGGTTCCACTGGTACCGGGTTTTTGTGAGAGCTATCCAAAGATTGAATTAGAACTCGTTACCAATGAAAACATCATTGATCTGATTGAGCGCAAGACGGATCTGGCCATTCGCATTGGCACCCTGCAGGATTCAAACTTGCATGCCCGCTTTCTCGGACGCAGCCCTCTGCATATCGTCGCTTCGCCTTCATATCTTGCTCAACAAGGCACACCGGAAACCCCCGAAGCGCTAGAGCAGCATCAGATCATCGGTTTTGCCGATGCGCCCCATCTGAATCGCTGGCCTCTGACCCGTCATGTTGCATTGCCCACAACCCTAAGCAGTAGCAGCGGTGAAACCATTCGCCAACTTTGCTTGGCCGGACAAGGCTTGGCACTGCTATCTGAGTTTATGATCTGTGAAGACTTAGCCAACGGACAGTTGGTTAAAGTGCTAGATAACCATATCACTAGCCCAAATAACCGCGAGTTGGTACATGCGGTCTACTACCGTAACACCACCCTTTCCAGCCGCATTACTGCTTTTCTGGACTATATCCACCCTCGAATGCAGTTGTAAGGCAGTGAAACCAAGCAGGCTTGCCTCGCAGAGATAGAATCACTGGGGCTTTGAACATAGGAAAGCCCTCCACCAGCTTGATTGCAGAAGGTTAAGTCATCTACCCCTCGCGAAACAGTTTGTTTTACATCAACACCGTGTACACATGTATGATGTAGATATACATCGACAGCCGTGTTAAATAACATCATATAAATGTTAAAAAGTCGGCGCAGTTCAACAACTTCTCTTTAGTGTCGCCTGCTCACAAATACTCATCTCTACCGCAAAAAAAAACAGAATGTAGTGGCCCAATAAACTTGGCCACCTAATTCGAGGTGATAGACTCATCTTCATGGATGGGCTTACCGGACGCTTACCCTTTTTTGAGGCGCTGATTTAAGACGCTGGCACAACAGTTCAATATCAGTTCGCAAACACTACGGCGCAAACTTAAACGCGAGGACTGTTCTTATCCACAGATTAAAAATGAGATCAGGCGGAATCTTGCCCTTGAAAAACTGCTTATCCAAAAACTGAGCATATCAGAGATCGTACACACATTAGGTTATAGTGAATCACGCTCTTGTACCCCGGCATTCAAAGTGTGGACGAGGCGAACGCCAACCAATTACCTGCTATGAAATGTGAATAGACCAACGAACTAAACACATCAGGAAATGAAAGTGCATAACGGTGTTCGGTCTAGGCATTCGGGGGCAGTCATGAACCACTGTCGACGATGCGACAGTGGCTGAACAACTATAGTCCTAAATGCTTCTGAACCGCGCTCAAACCGTTTTCGCCATCCATGGTAGTAACCCCTGTTAACCAAGCATTCAGTACGCTGGGGTTCTGCTTAATGTATTTTTGTGCGGCGTCAGTAGGCGACTGTCCATCATTCATGATGAATCCCATCATCTGATTCTCCATTGCCAGAGTAAACTTCAGATTCGTTAGCAGCTTACCTACATTACCGCATTCCTCCCGATAACCTTTACGCGTCACCGTCTGAATGGTAGCTCCGCCGAAATTGGCACCAAAATATTTATCACCACCGGTCAGATAGACTATATCAAAATTAGAATTCATCGGATGAGGCTCCCACCCTAGGAACACGATGAACTGTTGGCGCTTGATCTCACGTTTAACTTGGCTCATAACGCCCTGCTCGCCGGATTCAACCAGACGCCACTTGTGCAGACCAAAATCACCACTATCGATCATATTTTGTAATAACTGATTAGCCGGCGCACCGGCCTCAATGCCGTAAATACGTTGACGAAACTTTTCGCTAAACTTAGCTAGATCAGCAAAGTCTTTTACCCCAGCATCATATGTATAACGGGATACCGCCAGCGTAAATTTAGCACCAACCAGATTTTCACCAACAATATCTATATCACCCGGTATTGCGTACTTCTCGATAAACTTTTGTTGCGCAGGCATCCAGTTACCCAGAAACACGTCGATCTCGTTACTTTTTAGCCCCTCAAAGCCGATCGGCACCGCCAAGGTATTCACCTCAGTGCGATAACCCAACCCCTCTAACACCGTGCTAGCCAGAGCGTTTGTAGAACTAATATCAGTCCAGCCGGGGCCAGTGAATCGCACCGTTTCACATTGTGCAGGTTCTGCGGCTACGACATGGCCCGTCGACAAGCAGCTTGCAAGAACGATAGCACTAACTCGTTTGTTCACTTTGGAATATGTAAACATAGAACATTCCTTTCATTTTTATTGAGTCTCTTAAGGGCCGGCATCAATTACACCGTAGGTTTAAGCTGAACTCGCGCAAGCCTTTCCCTCTTTCGTTACACGTTGTTAATCGCTGACCTGAGGAAAACGCGCACGTTTTTCAAGATCATCTAGGTCAACGTTATTGCGCATGTACATCGTGCTGGCATCAAAAATTGGCTGATAATCCCACTTAGGCTCTTTACCCTGCTTATGGGCAGCCGCGATCAGGCGACGGCGCTTCTGGCTGATAATGACATCGCGAGTAATAGCATCAGAATCCCAACGCGCCTCGGCCTCTTCTCTGAACGCATTCAGCAACGCTACATGCGTTGAGGTGTCTGCCAGATTAACGCGTTCCTGAGGGTCTTCTTTCAGGTTAAAAAGCTGATCAGGGTCCGCCTGGCTACAAATAAACTTATAATCACCGCGCCGAATCATAAACATCGGTGCAATAACACCTTCACCCATATATTCACCTATCACCTCATCGTGACCTTCACCACCGGTAAGGTGCGGCATTAAACTACGGCCATCAATTGGCATCGCATAATCTGGAGCATTCCCCTTATTAGCAAGTTCAGCAAAGGTTGGTAGTAAATCCATAGTGGAAACAGAAGCTTCAACACGCTTAGCATCAAAGTGTTTAGGCGCACAAACCAACATAGGTACGCGAGCAGACCATTCGAAATAACTCATCTTGTACCATAGGCCTCTCTCTCCGAGCATATCCCCATGATCGCCAGAAAAAACTATGATGGTATTATCAATAAGCTTGGTATCCTCCAACGCTTTCATCAACTTACCGATCTGATCATCGACGTAGCTGATCGCCCCATAATAGGCACGACGGGCGTTACGAATTTGTTGATCACTGACATTATTACGGTCCATCTGGTAAACGTGTAATAAACGTTTAGAGTGCGGATCCTGCTCTTCTGGAAGTAGCTCAAAGGACGGTAGTTCAATCTCTTCATTCGTATAGCGATCCCAGTATTCCTGTGGAATCGCATAAGGATCATGAGGGTGTGTCATAGACACGGTAAGGCAGAAAGGACGCTTATCAGGCCCTCGGACATGATCGAACAGATAGCGTTCGGCGTGAAAAACGACTTCATCATCGAAGTCCAACTGGTTTGTGCGAAGGGTCGGCCCAGCCTGAGTGACCGATGACATATTGTGATACCAAGTTGGGCGATTTTCAAAATCGTCCCAATTTGGAAACCAACCATAGTCGGCCGGATAGATATCCGTGGTAAGACGATCTTCAAAACCGTGCAACTGATCTGGGCCACAGAAGTGCATCTTGCCGGAAAGCGCCGTGCGGTATCCAGAAGAGCGCAAATAGTGTGCGAAAGTAGGAATATCGGCAGGAAACTCCGCTGCGTTATCGTATGCACCGATCTTACTCGGTAGTTGCCCACTCATCAGGACGTAACGACTAGGTGCACACAATGGGCTGTTACAATACGCAGAATCAAACACAACCCCCTTTTCAGCTAATGCATCAAGATTAGGTGTTTTTGCCGTTTTTCCGCCATACATTGACAGAGCTGGGGCCGCCAACTGGTCCGCCATGATAAATAAAATATTTGGTTGATCCTGACTCATACCTTTTAAACCCCGTATACAGTGTGTCGATAGCTTTTTAATTTACGATCAGTTTTCATGTTGATGAGTTAGATTTTTAACAGAAAAAAAGATACTGTAAACGGGTTGAAATTTAATAATAAATATAAGTTGTACTTATGTTATTTTCAGAACGTTTACCATCAGCTCAGAGCTTACTCATCTTTGAGGCCGCCGCTCGCCACAAGAGTTTTACTGGGGCCGCACACGAGTTAAAGTCCACTCAATCAGCCGTTAGCCAACAAATAAAAGGGCTTGAGACCCGTTTAGGCCTCACACTATTTCGTCGCATCTATCGAGGTGTCGCGTTAACTGAAGAAGGAATCCAGCTATATAACGCAGTTCAGGAAGGCTTTCAGACGATAGTTACCTGTCTGGAAAAACTGCAAAAAACTCGTTTACATCAAGTAATAAATGTCGCAACTGATTTTGCTTTTGCCGCATTTTGGCTATTGCCTCGGCTGCCTCGTTTCAGGGAATTACACCCGACAATAGATGTACGAATCATTACATCTCAAGGGCAGTACGACTTTACAGGGCAGAATGTCGACGTTGCAATTGTCTTTGATGGACCTCAACCAGTACAGCCATATTCATTTAAGCTCTTCAATGAAGAAGTATTCCCCATCTGCAGCCCATCATTTCTGCAAGATAATAGCCCCGTTGCTAGTCATAAAAAGCTAGCATCCATGCCTTTACTAAAGCTGAAAAGCGATGCTGATCAGCAATGGCTTGACTGGCACAGCTATTTTCAGAAGCGGCGCAGCCAGATCGTTCCGGGGGAGCCAGTCCTGACCTTTAATAACTACACCTTACTTATACAAGCAGCCATTGCCGGCCAAGGGTTGGGGTTAGGATGGGGCACGCTAGTCGATGATCTAATTGCAAGAAAAGTTCTGGTTGGATTGAGAGAATTTAGCCTGAGCTCTGAAAGTGGCTACTATGTCATCGAGCCTAAACCGGGGGAGCAGTTGAATGCTAAACAGCACTTTCTTGATTGGTTGCTGACAGAAAAGCCTGAGAGAATAAAAAGCGAGCTAGATTAAGCGGCGCAACAAGGCAAAGTTTAATCGTCCAAAATCAAAAACCATCTAGTGAAATAGAACAGGTCCACTTTTCGTAGCCGTTAATCACTTATGGCGCATAACGAATCTAGTTACAGTGCCCACTACTCATCCCCTCTCTATCAGAGAACCGTCAAATCAAAAACGCTCCCTATTGGATAATCAAGGAGTACGCGCAGCGTTAGTTATGATAAAAATAAGGACGCCCTAATAGAAAAGAAGCATAAATAGCTAAAAACCATTTAACAGAAATCGACTGAAATCGCAGGCCTTCTTAGCGTAATCGGCTACGTCCGTGTAGAGCCGTGAGTCACGATCAGCACGATAAATTGCAGCATATCGAACCTGAGGGAGTTTAGGGTGGATGTCTAAGGTTCGAAGCTGCCCTTGCTCAATTAATGAGTTCATGGCCTTTAATGGTAAATAGGTAATACCGAAACCGGATAATGTCAGACCAAGCTGTGCAACTAGATTACTGCTAATTAATGCCTGGCTGGCTTGTACTTTATTTTGTGAAAACCACCGATCGTAGATAAGTCCTGTACCAGACCGCGCACCCTGCATAAGCACGTTAAACTGAGCAATATCTTGCAACGCTATTGGCGCCTGAATATCAGTGTAATCAGGTGTACACATCCAAGCATTTTCTACGGATCCGAGTGGTTGCACCTTAAAACGTGCATCCTCATGAATATCAGGGACAATAATAAAGTCTAGTGAATCATCGCTCATCTTATCGAACAACACAGAACTCAGTTCAACTTGCGGCTCAAGAATTAAGCGTGGATAGTTCTCTTCTATCAATTTTACCAGTTTTGGTAACCACGTTAGTGCTGTCAATTCCGTAACACCAATCCGGAAACGCTTATGCAGTACTTGCGGATTAGCCATACGCTCAAGCATTTCGTCTCGCATCTCAATTAGATCTTTTGCCATCAGCAATAGCTCACTACCTTTTTCTGTAAGCCTGGCATTGCGGCGGGAACGATCAAATACTGACATACCGAACGTCGCTTCTAACTCATTGATTCTTTTTGAAATTGCAGACTGCGTCGTATGTAGTTTTTCAGCGGCTGCTGCGAAATTACCCAACTCTGATATCCAGAAGAGCGCTTCAATTTGTTTGAATGTAATCATTATCCGATCGCCTTTTTCTCTAAAAACCCCACTGCGCAACGAGGATCAAGACACTGAATATTTTGGTATATGTCTCAATATTATGGAATCTAGCTATAAGTAGCAGTTCTTTTCCCTAAAGAGATGCTTAAGGATAAATATATATCACTTTTTTCGATGATTAGTCTAAGGCTAATTGTAAGGGTTATGGGTAAAGGTGATATTACAAAACCAATATATGAAAAAAAGACTCAAAAAATATTCTAACTATTCGCTTTTTTTATGCATTAGCTTTTTTAGACTGATTACCAAGGTTATACAGCATTCGGAAAATCTCAGTTGAGTACTTGCTTTATATCCACCATATCAGTCAGCAGGGTTTATCCATGAAAAACGTCCACTCGAAAACTAATGAAGAACTTTATACCTCTCCGTTAAACGCCGACCTGCTAGAGCAGGTTCGTTCCCAATTCCATTATGTTGATCATTGCCCTTATGCCGGTAAACGAGTCTATTTTGAAAGCGCGGGCGGCTCCTTAACCTTGAAGTCTGTCATTAAACGTACGGCTGAGATAGGAGCAGTACCGGATAATGAGCACCGGAACAATGCAGCCTCAAAAGCGATGAGTACTACGGTTGAGGAGGGGCTAGATAACCTTAGAATGCTTTTTGGTGCAAAAAGCGGCGTCGTCTTTGGTGGGGAAACGGGTACAGAGTGTCTATTCCGGTTGGTACAGAAGTGCAGCAATTGCCGCTGCCGCTGGAGGTTCCATTCTATCCAGTCCGGTCGAGCACCCTTCAACTTATAGTGCGACACAGCTCTGGGCCGAGAATACTTCACGAGAATGGATTGAGGTCCCGTTTGATACACAAACCGGTGTTGTCAGTGCCCAAGACTACGCCTCTTGTGTA
Organism: Amphritea sp. GJ51-11; assembly: GCF_055808735.1. Taxonomy (NCBI): domain Bacteria; kingdom Pseudomonadati; phylum Pseudomonadota; class Gammaproteobacteria; order Oceanospirillales; family Oceanospirillaceae; genus Amphritea; species Amphritea sp. GJ51-11. The sequence goes on from NZ_CM147881.1 coordinate 3,880,469, forward strand.
AGACCCGATACTCGTGTTGCCACAGTTATCCACACTAACCCGGTAACAGGAGTGGTAATGGATGTTAAGTCTATCATTGAGGCGATTCGAGCCACGGCCCCTGAGTGTTTTGTGATCGTTGATGGTATACAGCATGCTCCCCATGGCTATCTAGATGTGGAAGATTACAACGCTGATGCTTACGTCATATCGCTATACAAAGTGTACTCCAAATTTAATAACGGATATGCGTGGCTCTCCGATCGAATGAGCCACATTCCTCATGATCGGCTGATAGGCAAACCAGATAATGTCTGGGAGCTTGGTAGTCGTGACCCGTCTGCTTTAGCGGCTATTACAGAGGTCGTTAAATATCTATCTTGGTTAGGCAAACAGTTTACCCAATCAACAAATACAAGAGATCAACTTCGTGCTGCGGGTAAAGCAATGCTCCAGCATGAGCATGTACTTATTTCGACGCTTCTGCACGGCAATAAAAAGCACAAAGGTCTTTTAAATATAGAAGGCGTGACGGTCGTTGGCACCACCGATATTAATCAACGTGAAGGGGTTGTTTCATTTGGTGTCGAGGGCTGGGACGCTGTCAATCTTGTCTCCGCACTGGATAAGTATGGGATACGTATCCACGCACGATCAAATGATCTCTACTCCGGAAATATTCTGCGGCCCCTAGGCCTAGAATCTGTAGCTCGATTTTCCATGGCTCACTATAACACCGAAGAGGAGGTAGAGTTTTTTCTAGCACAGCTTCTAGAAATTATAAAAAAATAAAAACACATCTTTTTTTGTTAATAATAAGGATAAATTTCATGACTACAATAAATAAACTTTCAAAACTAATCATCTCAACCGCTATTAGTTTAACCGCCGCTCTCAGCACTACGACAGCCAACGCTGAGCAGAACTACATGACTATTGGTACGGGTGGTCAGACAGGCGTCTACTATGTTGTTGGTCAATCAATGTGTCGCTTGGTTAACCGAGGCACTGAAGATCATGGAATCAAATGCACAGCTCCATCAACTGGAGGGTCGGTTGCAAATATAAATGCTATCCGTCAAGGCCAACTAGATATGGGGGTAGCCCAATCAGATTGGCAGTTTTATGCCCTTAACGGCACTAAGCATGACTCTTTCATTGAACAAGGAAAGTTCGAAGATCTACGCGCCTTATTCTCTATTCATAGCGAACCATTCACCGTAGTTGCTCGTGCAGACTCCGGTGTTGAAACGTTTGATGATCTGGTAGGCAAGCGAGTTAATCTGAATAACCCAGGATCGGGCACTCGCGGTACGATGGAAGTGATCATGGCGAAAAAAGGCTGGACCCGCGATTCTTTCAAGTTGGCGGCTGAGCTGAAATCATCTGAGCAGTCACAGGCGCTGTGTGATAACAAACTCGACGTCATATTATCAAATGTAGGTCACCCATCCGGTATCATCAAAGAAGCAACAACGTCTTGTGATACAAAACTGATTCCAGTGACGGGGCCGATCATCGATAAACTAATCGCTGAAAATGACTTCTACGCTCCAGCCATAATTAAGAGCGGTCTTTACAGAGGAAATGATGACGATATACAGACCTTTGGCAACGCTGCAACAATGGTTTCTTCAGCAAAGGTTGATCCCGATACTGTTTACCAGATAGTTAAAGCGGTCTTCGATAATTTTGATAAGTTCAAACGCCTTCACCCTGCGTTTGCCAACTTAGATCAGAAGCAAATGATAACAAACGGTTTGTCTGCACCTTTACATGAAGGCGCAATTCGTTACTACAAAGAACAAGGCTGGATGTAATTTATAACTAGCCAAAGAAGGGGTTCCGCACCCCTTTTTTCTTGTTCCTGATTCCAACGCTGGGAGATGAATATGACGAATTTGAACAAGCAAAACAGTAATATGCAAACAGCCATTGATGAAACAGAACTGCAAGAAATGGTGGCCGCTAATGATACCGGCGCACGTGTTCCGCACGGCTGGCAGGGTAAAATTCTGTTAGGAACCGCGCTGGCGTGGTCTCTTTTCCAGTTATGGATAGCATCACCACTTTCCTTTTATGATTGGCCATTGATTGGTAGTTTTGGTATTTTCAACGACACAGAAGTCCGTGCCATTCACTTAGGCTTTGCAATATTTTTAGCCTTTACAGCCTACCCGGCCTTCACCCGCTCGCCACATCACCGCGTACCACTCAACGATATGATACTCAGCCTTGTGGCTGCTTTTTGTGCTTCCTATATCTTTCTGTTTTATGACCAGCTCGTTAGCCGCCCAGGCCTTCCGAATACACAAGATTTAGTAATCTCTGTCGCTGGACTTATCTTATTACTCGAAGCTGCACGCAGAACGCTGGGACCACCATTAATGATGGTGGCTGTTGTGTTCTTAACCTATTCGCTAGCCGGCCCTTATATGCCGGATATCATTGCTCACAAAGGCGTAACGCTTAAAGAACTTATCAACCACCAATGGCTAACCACTGAAGGCGTTTTTGGTATTGCACTCGGTGTGTCTTCTGGTTTTGTATTTCTGTTTGTTTTGTTTGGCGCACTGTTGGATAAGGCGGGTGCCGGTAACTATTTTATACAGGTAGCATTTTCCTTATTAGGACACATGCGTGGTGGCCCAGCCAAAGCGGCGGTCGTTGCTTCAGGTCTTACTGGTCTTATATCAGGTTCATCCATTGCCAATGTGGTAACCACCGGCACGTTCACCGTTCCGATGATGAAACGTGTTGGATTTTCTGCTGAAAAAGCCGGCGCAGTAGAGGTTGCTTCATCTGTTAACGGACAGATTATGCCTCCGGTCATGGGTGCCGCTGCATTTTTGATGGTTGAGTATGTAGGTATCTCTTATGTAGAGGTTATTACACATGCATTTTTGCCAGCACTCATTTCATATATCGCGCTGGTCTATATTGTGCATTTAGAAGCGCTAAAATTAGATATGCAGGGTCTACCTCGTCGCGGCGCGATCAAACCTTGGCACCTTCGCGTTATCGGCTTATTAACAGGCTTCATGGTAACGGCCGCCCTCGCCGCTGTCGTATATTATGGCATTGGCTGGATCAAACCAGTCTTTGGTGAAAATGCGGGATGGATAATCGCTGCATTATTAGCGATAACGTACCTTTACTTGATACGCTATGCCGCAAAAGTGCCCAGCCTGAAATTAGATAGCGCTGATTCGCCTATGATTGAGCTCCCAGAAGTGGGGCCGACGGTTAAGTCCGGTCTACATTTTCTACTCCCCGTGGTTGTGCTGGTATGGTGTTTGATGATTGAACGCTTGTCTCCAGGGCTATCTGCTTTCTGGGCAACGGTATTAATGATCCTTATACTCGTGACTCAACGACCTCTCATAGCTTACTTTCGTCAAGAAGGAGCGTTACTTGATCAACTAAGGAAAGGCGGTAACGAACTTGTTGATGGGCTGATCGTAGGGGCTCGCAACATGATTGGTATTGGTATCGCGACAGCAACGGCCGGTATCATTGTGGGAGCCGTATCACAAACCGGCGTTGGTTCTGTGTTAGCCGACTTGGTTGAGATTCTTTCGATGGGTAACTTGTTACTCATGTTGATACTGACCGCAATATTAAGCCTGATTCTCGGGATGGGATTACCCACTACCGCTAACTACATTGTGGTTTCAGCATTATTAGCACCCGTTGTTGTTACCCTAGGTCAAGAGTCTGGTTTAATCGTTCCGTTAATTGCGGTCCATTTGTTTGTGTTTTACTTCGGTATTATGGCGGATGTTACACCGCCAGTCGGCTTGGCCTCATTTGCTGCAGCAGCTGTTTCCGGTGGTGACCCGATTCGTACAGGCTTTGTTGCCTTTAACTACAGTATGCGCACCGCAGTTCTACCTTTCTTATTCATTTTCAACACCGATCTTTTGCTGATCAATGTGACATGGTCTCAAGGAATAATGATCTTTATTGTTGCCACAGCCGCCATGCTGATATTTACCGCAGCCACTCAAGGGTTCTTTCTTGTTCGCAGCCGTTGGTATGAGTCGATGGCGCTAATGCTAGTCGCATTTTCTCTTTTCCGCCCCGGCTTTTGGATGGACCAGATAATACCGCCTCATAAACAAATAGCGCCAACAGAACTTATTCAAGCGGCTAACTCGATGGTAGCAGGCACTGAATTACGGTTATGGGTTCAGGGTGAAGATGACGTGGGGGACAACCGTTTATTTATGGCTAGCATGGCATTAGGTAATGGAACAGATGGCGCAGCACGGATAGAGTCATCCGGATTAGCCTTGCTCACCAATAATGGCAAAACGGTAGTTGATTACGTCGGTTTTGATAGTCCTGCAGAAAAAGCTGGGCTGGTCTTTGACCAAGTCATTACTTCAGTGGATATACCCCAAGTACAGCCTGCTAAAGAGTGGATCTACATACCTGGATTAGCTTTATTTGCATTGATTTTTTTGCTTCAACGTCGCCGTAAAACAGCTAGAGTAGTGTTCTCCAATACAGTGAATGCTAACTAACGTTTAACCAACCTGACAGATAAGAAATCTGATAACCAGCTATCCACGCTAGGTTGTCAGGTTTGCAGGAGATATGAACGATGTTTAAAAAAGTACTCGTTCCCATTGATTTAAATGAACCCGAATTTGCAGAACATGCATTGAAGCTAGCACTACGTGAAGTAACAGAAAACGGATCTGAGCTACACATGCTCACCGTTGTGCCCGGCTTTACTAACTCATTTATCGCAGCCTATTTTAGTGAAAAAAATCACATCACCGCAGTTAAAGATATCGCCCGTAAATTACAGGATTATTCGCATAGAGTGATACCAGAAAGTGTCCATCCCGTCCTCCGTGTATACGAGGGCTCTACACCAGACACTATTATCAATTACATCACAGCTAAAGAGATTAATCTGGCGATTATGGCGGCTCATCATCGCCCAAAAATCGATGATTTTTTCTTGGGCTCGGTATCTGCCAGAGTGACAGAGCGGGCTAAGTGTTCGATCATATTACTTCGAGATTAAAGACAATCAAATGGACTATACAAGGTCTATCAACGTCGCATATACCCTTACTATTGTGCTTGAAATCTAGAGCGTATCAATGATGTGAGAAAGATAATCACCTTTAAGTTACTGCTATCCAGGATAAATAATGAAGATCATAAATACTGAAAATGCGGAGCGCTATAAATGGGGAATTAACTCCGTTGGCTGGCACTTGCTTAAATCTGATAGTTTAAGTGTAATCGAAGAGGAGGTGCCTCCAAATGAAAAAGAAGAGCGACATTATCATAACGAATCCCAACAGTTCTTCTATGTGCTTTCGGGCGTAGCCCATATAGAAATATCAGGCAATATTGTCGAGATCAATTCTGGTAGTGGTATTCACGTTCCAGCTCAAGAACCTCATCAATTAATGAATAATGGCACTGAGAGCTTACGTTTCTTGGTGATATCACAACCCAAAAGCCATGGAGATAGAATCAATGCAGAACCTGAATCTACCTAGATCCTTTCATCGAAGTCGACTCAATTTTTTCTGCAGCCTGATGTAGTCACAACAGACCACTTCTAACTGACCAATCCTGAGTAAACATCTCTTCGAAACACCGGATGAAGGTAAGCGTGGACTGCTCACACGTTGCCTGAAAATAAGTGAGATGCGAAGTTCCCATTTAAAAATAGATGGGAACGTAACATGCATAAACCCACACTACCGCCACGACGTCGATATGTAGTGGCACAATAAATTTAGCCACCTAATTAGAAGTGATAGACCCACCATTACCACTATCAATGATTCCAAGCTCAAGCGGAAAATACCGCCAAAATACTTAGTCCCGCTTTACGGGAATATAGAAGTTTATAACAGCTAACCTTCTGAAAAACCTATCATTTCCCGACTTAAGCTTATTTATTTTTTGTTTTTAACAAATATCTATAGGTACAGTCTGGAACTATTTTTCTTATTTTATTCATTTCGTTATCTCGAAGAAGTTTACGTACATGTGATGCACTAATAACAGAATCTTCAAAAGAAACTCTAGGAATTATATCTACTTCTATTTTATGTTTTGGCAATATTTCTTTCATTTGCTGATTGTACTGATTGGTTACTTTGCATATAGGCTCCTCTCCTAAAAATATAACAGATATATCCAAGGCCTTTGCTATATATTCACAAAAAAACCATGCCTCCATAGAAGCATCTGCAATAACATTAGGGGACTCTTCTTTAGAGTAATATTCTGGATAAGTAAATTGGGTGCAAATATAACGCCCTCCACGAAGCACAGTTACATTCGAAAGGTGTGCAAGCCCTTCTTGAACTAATTGCAATCGTACTCGAAAAGGGAAAAATGATAGATCTTCCTCTATGACAAAAACATACAAATGGTCTACATTACTTGCAGCGTATTCTAGTAGGTGAATATGTCCACTTGTTAGGGGATTACAATTTACAGCTACACTTCCAACTTTACCATCAACATTAATTTTTATATTCTTGATATAGTCAATATAATTTTTCACTTCGCCTTTTTCACATGTTTCAGAAGACTTTTTATATATAAGATATTTTATAAGTTCTATACTAGCGTTTGCAAGATCCAATTTCACACTTGGTTTAAAAGTATAATTTTCAAAATTATTTTCATCTTTTTGACTAAATAGATACTGGAAAATTTTATTCGCAATTACTTTATTACCATTCCATCCTGGGTGACAGTAATCAATGAATATTTCTCCATGAGAGTGCGGCCTGGATAGGTTACAGTGAAAGTTTTCAAGTTTTTCTAGCTGAGGAGGAATACTTTTAAGCTTTGGGTAACCAAATAGAACAATAATATCACCCTGAGATATCTTTTGCTGTAACAGGCTATTTATACAAATCAGAAGTGGGTGTCCAAGTAACCCATGATTTTCAACTTTATATGTATCAACTGAGCTATCTTCTAACAGTTTCTGCTGTAAGAAACTTGAAATAGTATGAGCATCTTCGCAACCAAAGCCAAAAACATCAGAGCCACCCAAAATTTTAATTTTGTTAGAAGCCTTTTCAAGGGAAGGGCTTGTTTTACGTAAATTTTTCTCTACATTAACAAATTTCGAGGTAAATGAAGCTGGTACAATTTTAGTCCCTTGAACAATATTAGATGGATTAGGAAGGATATTATGGATATAGTCGATAGAAAACTGAGGTAACTCTCCATACATCTCTATCATATGTGGTGGACAACTCCGCAACCATGGGAACCATGCGAAGTCTGGCTTAGGATCCCATATTTTTAGCGCCAATAATTCTTTTTCAGTTGAGCTCTTATTCTCAACCATAAACACGTTGTCCATACTTATATAAACAAAACGTCCACCGTGATCAGTAACGTATTGATTAGCAATTCCAATATATTCGTGAAAAAGACTTCCCATGAACACATTAGAAATCTTATATAAAAAATCTACATTATCTTGAACAGCATGCTTAATGAAAGACAATTCTGAAAAATCAACACTAGAGAAATATGGAAAAGCCTTTGTTCTAATTAGTCTTTCTATAAGTATAAAAGCATCATCAGAGTTTAACTTTTGCTGTGGATAATCCTCAAACCTTTGACAATATAGAAGTTCAACTTCCTCGAAGTTTTCAAGTGCAATTAAAGCTTCCATGCGACCTAAAAATCCATCGTTATTTTTGGGAATGTTATTTGACATTTCCTCATAAACACTAAGAGCCTCAAAGTAATCTCCTCTTTCCATAGATTTTTTCCCAAGCTGTAGATAGGGCCATGGATGATTCGGAAACTCTTTTTTAGCCGCTAATAGAAGTACCTCTGGAGTTTCATAAGAATGTGAAGGAAAGCCTTCAGGGGTCTCAGAATCAAAATATTTATTAAAATATGAAATGTAAGCAGAAATATCATAAAAATTGGACATAGGCATCTCAAAACTGTAGGCAATAGTTTGTCATTTCATTTTTAATAACTAAGATCTATTATAATTATCTCTAAAATTTCCAATAAAACAGGCCATAGTTTTTTAGTTATTCTAATATGACTTTTTACTAGTAGATTCAACTTTTATTGTACCTACAATTATCTACCAATCCTAGGTCGAGATCGCCATACTTGTTAGGGAAGATGCGAATAAGTCCTTCTCATGAGACAATTAATTTTTAATCTTCGAGCTTGACCATGTCACATCAACTTACTTTTGCCGACAGTGAATTCAACAATAAGCGTCGTAAAACACGCAAAGAAATTTTCTTGACTCGAATGGACGAACTGATGCCGTGGGATCAGCTTGAAGCCGTTATTGAACCCTTCTATCCCAAAGCAGGGAAAGGAAGAAGACCGTATCCGCTGTCTACTATGTTTCGTATTCACTGCATGCAGCATTGGTACAACATGAGCGACCCCGGGGAAGATGCACTTTATGAAATCTCTTCAATGCGTTTGTTTGCCAGGTTGTCATTGGACAGTGCAATTCCTGACCATGCTACCATTATGAATTTTAGGCACTTATTGGACAAGCATAAGCTCTCCCGTCTGCTGTTCAAGGAAGTAAATAAATGGTTATCCAATGCAGGAATTTATTTAAAAGAAGGGACGATCGTTGATGCCACTACTATTGAAGCGGCTAGCTCAACGAAAAATAAGACGAATACACGCGACCCTGAAATGCATCAGACTCAGAAAGGAAAACAGTGGGTTTTCGGGTTAAAAGCTCATATTGGCGTCGATGCCAGAACAGCAGTTTAAGCACGACAGCCGCCAAAGTACACGACATCACAGAAACAGAAAAGCTGCTTCACGGGGAGGGAACCTTTATCTCGGCGGATTCAGGTTATCGAGGCGCACAAAAACGAGAAGAGCTCAGAGATATCAAAGCGGATTGGCTGATTGCAGAAATGCCAAGCAAGGCGCGAATTCTCAAGAAACACCCGAGAATAAACAAGCAACCCATCAGAACGGAATACCTCAAAGCCAGTATCCGAGCAAAAGTAGAGCACCCGTTTCGGATCATAAAGCGTCAGTTTGGTTTTAGGAAAGCCATCTATCGAGGACTGGCTAAAAACGATAACAAGTTGGCGATGCTGTTTGCCTTAGCCAATGTGTTTAGAATTGACCAGATGATACGAGCCGCAAGGGGTTAATTCGTTCAAAATCCACTAAACAAGGCTAAATTCGCTTGTTTAGTGGTGAAAAGCATCAAAACAAGTAGCATCCTGTGCTTTTTTATTCGAAAGAGAGAGGTTGAGTGTTCTGCGACTTCTTAATCGTAGTTTCCTTAATACAATCCTCCTATTGATTCAAATCGAATGACCCGTGCCTTCTTTTAATAACTCTTTAGCAAAATACTTTCGGTACCGACTTTAATAAGGCTTCCGCCCGCTTAATCAGAGGCAAATCAATCATACAACCATCCACTTTAAACACACCTTTACCCTCAATAGCTGCTTGCTCGGCAGCCTCAAGAATACGCTTTGCTTGGCTAATCTCCTGCTCAGTAGGGGTAAACACTTTATTGAGCACTACTACCTGACCTGGATGTACAGCATAACCGCCCACCGATCCCAAGGCTTTACCATACTCAGCCGCTCGTTCCAGTGCCTCGAAGTCACTAAAATTCGCCATTGAAGCCGGTACGACCAAGGGTGATACCCCTGCCGCTCTCGCCGCTTGGATCACGTTATAAGCGGCAGGCCTTAACAGGCTTTCGGTGGCCTTGGTACCCATTTCAGTGGCGTAATCTTCAACACCCAGAGTCAGGGCTACAACTCGCTCGGAAGCTGTAGCGATCTCATAAGCTTGTCGTACTCCAGCCGGACTTTCCAACATCGCCACAACCTGAATGGCTCCGGGTTTAAGTCCTCTGACCTGTTCCAACTCAGAGATCAGGCCATCAATGGCCTCAATCTCAGCAGGGGACTGGCAGTTAGCCAGATGTACGGCAGAAACCCCTTCAATTATGCATGCCTCTAAGTCTTTATAGGCATCCAACCAACAAGAGTTTATACGCACTGTCACTTGAGTATGGGGTCGTAAATGCTCCACCGCAGTAAATAGAGCTGCTCTGGCCTCATCTTTGCGCTCATGTGCGATACTGGCTTCCAGATCCAGAACGATGGCACTGGCACCCCGCTCAGGGGCTTTGGCTATAAAACGTTCCTCAAGCACAGGAATAAAAAGCAGAGAATTCCACATCAGATAACACCTTGATCCACTAACTCAGACTGTTGTGCTGTACTAAAGCCCAGCTCGGATAAAATCTCACGATTATGCTGTCCCAGAGATGGAGCAGGAGCCCGTACAGCACCAGGGGTTTCACTCAAGCGAGGAAAAACGTTATGCATGGACACCTGCCCCATATCAACATCGGCGAAGTCCTGTAATACCCCACGACCCCGCACATATTCATGGTTCATCAGATCCGAAATATCACAAATAGGCCCCACGGTGACGCCTGCTTGTTCGTAGTAGTTCAGGTTCTCTTCCAGGGTCCGGGTTGCCATAACCGCCGAGATAATCTCATCCAGCACTTCGGCGTTGTCGATACGAGCACCAGGGGTAGCAAAACGAGGATCATCCAACAGATCAGGCCGATTTATCGCCTGAGCTAGTTTCTCCCACATGGATTGCATCGACGCTGACATCGCTAGATGTTTACCGTCTTTACAGGGGTAAACATTACGCGGGGCTGCCACATCACTGCGGTTACCCTGGCGCTTGGGCACTTCTCCTGTGACCTGATAGGTCGCTGCCCAAGGCCCCAGAATGCCAAATAGCGGTTCAAACAATGACAGATCGACAACCTGTCCCTTAGCTTGACCCGACTTGATCGCCAACAATGCCGCCAAGGTGCCACCAAAGCCTGTCATGCCGGAGACCATATCTGCCAGTGCCAATGGCGGTAGCAGAGGATCACGATCTTCCCAGCCGGTCATAGAAGCAAAGCCCGACATACCTTCAATCAGGGTACCAAAACCCGGTTTATGGGCATAAGGACCTGTTTGCCCCCAACCGGAGATACGGGCAATCACCAGATTCTCCTGATGCTGCCAAAGCTTTTCCGGGCTCAGGCCCCACTTTTCCAAAGTGCCTGGTACGAAGTTTTCCACCAGTACATCGGCGGTTTCGACCAGTTTAAGCAATAAAGCTTTACCCTCATCACTGCGGATATTCAGGGTCAGACTCTTTTTCGAGCGAGCATAAACTTTCCACCAGGTCCCCCCGCACCAAAGTAACGTAGATCATCACCCTTGCCAGGGCGCTCAATTTTGATCACATCGGCACCAAAATCTGCCAGCATATGGGTCATCATGTTACCGGCCGCCAGACGTGTCATATCCAGCACTCGAATGCCCTCCAGAGGGCCTTTAGTGTCAGGTTGATAAGGCGTTATCATGTTTTTTACTCCTTTTGGTTGCTTCCCGCGCGCTTACGGTCTCGAATAAGAATCCAAGCCACCATAGGTGTGGCACATAGTAGGGATAGCGCAAAAACATAGTCAAAAATGGAAGATGGGCTCTGGCTTAACAGCACCACAGACTGACGAATCGACAGCTCAATCATGGGACCCAAGACCAGACCGATAAGAAAACACACCACCGAGATATCCAGCTTGATCATCAGATAACCTAACACTGCAAAGCCCAGCATCAGCCATACTGCAAAAAAACCGCCCTGAGAGACATAGATACCCACCACACAGAGCAATAAAACAACTGGGTAAATCACGTAAGGCGGTACCTTAGTAATCAGAGCAAAAAACTGTAGCCCGGTACGACCGATCAACAGCACCATCACATTAGCCATAATCATGGCGGCAAACAGGCCGTAGATCAGATCCGTATCCCGCTCAAAAATCAATGGTCCCGGGGTCACACCGTGAATCAGAAAAGCCCCCACTAACAAAGCCGCGGTTAAATTGCCAGGAATTCCCAGGGTTAACAGAGGGATCAGGTTAGCTCCTGACACTGCTGAGTTGGCACTCTCCGTAGAAGCAATGCCTTCTAGTGAGCCTTTACCAAACTGTTCCGGCGTTTTAGAGAAACGTTTGGCCGAAGCGTAACTTAAAAAGGCTGCCAGCGTAGTGCCTAGTCCAGGTAATGCACCAATTACTGTACCTATGGCAGCACCGCGAAAAATAGTTTTACGTAAGCCGAAAAACTCTTTCGTTTTTAATTGATCCTCACCTTTATGTTGATCATGTAGAGTTGGCTTATGTTTGCCGTAATGTCGACCCTCTTCTAGGCGCATAATAATTTCAGGTACGGCTAAAACACCAATCGCAATGGCAGCCAATGGCAAGCCATCAAACAGCTCAACATAACCAAAGGTGAAACGCGGTGTCGCCGTCTCAGGATCCATCCCCACTGTAGCCAGCAATGCACCAAAAGCGGTCGCAAAAAAACCTTTTGCTAGGGAGTTTCCCGACAGCGAGGCGATTAAGGTCAGTGACAGTATTAGAATCGCCGCTAACTCAACCGGACCCGCTTTCAAAGCAAAAATAGCTAGGGTAGGTGCCAATAAAATCAGCACAATATCTGAGCAGCTATCACCAATCACCGAGGAGTAAAGCGCAGTTTGCAACGCTTTACGGGGCTTACCAGATCTAGCCAATGGATAACCATCCAAGGTGGTGGCTGCCGAATGAGGCTCACCGGGGGTATTTAATAAGATAGCCCCTACCGCACCACCAAAACCGCCGCCTTTCATCACCCCGATCAACATACCAATGGCAGACAGCGGTGACATGGTAAAAGTCAAAGGGATCGCAATGGCAATCGCCATAGGAGCATTCAAACCAGGAATGGCACCAATTATAATGCCCAGCACTACACCCAATGCCACGGATAGTAAGGTTGCCAGAGATAGGGTGTCTAAAATCGCATTAATCATAACGTCCATCAGGCAGTTCCTATGGTAATGGCAGGCTTAAGCCCAACCAGAAAACAGAAAAGATCACCAAGGGCATCACAACCGAGTTAAACAGGTAGGCTTTCAGTGGTGCGCCACGGTGAATTGCGGTGAAAGCGATCAACCCCAGAGGAGCTGCTATCAAAAAGCCCCAGTTGGCTTGCCCTGATATATCTCCAATCACCTTCATCAGCAGTAACATTCCAACCCCCGAGCCGATACACAATGCTAGATGTGCTAGGTTGGCCAGAGTCAGCTCCTGTGCTTTTCCTGTTTTATCAGATATCTGGTTTGGTGTTTGTTGCAGCGCTGGCTGCTGTCTCGAGCGCTGTGGTATCAGAGCCCAGAAGTTACTCAACACTAAATAACTACCCAGAATAAGAATCAAGCCACTGAGTACCCGTGGTGCAAAGCTGGGTGGTACGCCAAAGCTACCTCGATCTGAAATCTGTGCCGGTATCCCCCATAACAGCATTAAGCCAGAAAACAAAATCATAACGAGACCAATCCAAGCATCTCTTTTTGATCCTGATAGCTCCCTACGGGGGCTATCAGGTGGTAATGATGCGGAATCGTTATACACAACTTACTCCTCCGTCGCTTTAAGCAGATGACGGAAGTCCTTTGCTTGCATCTCAAGCTCTGCCTTTAACTCATCACCGGAAAGAAATATCTCACGGCCACGGAATTTATTACGCACATAATCAGAGTAAATCGGGGAACGCACGGCACGAGCCATAGCCATTTCTAGCTTTTTACGGGCCTGTTCATCGATATCTTTTGGACCAAAAAATACCGCATAGTTACGAGAGTAAATGTCATAACCCAGGGATTTTAGAGAAGGGATATCAGGATAATCAGGCATCCCCGTCGGTAAAGCAGATGCGACAATTCTTACTGCGCCTTGTTCGTGCATTGGCAATGCATTTGAACCTGAGAAGCTAACATCCACATGTCCACCCAGTACTGCCTGACGGGCACCAGAGCCACCTCGGGTCGGTACGATATTGACCTTCAGCCCCTCTTGCTTGCCGATATAATTCATGATCATACGATCCAGAGGAATAATAGAAGCGTAGTTCAGCCATCCGCGCTCTTTTGCGTAGCTGATCATTCCTTTAAAGTCCTTGTAAGGGGCATCAATCGGACTGACAAACACACTACGATAACCATGGGGAGCCGCAATATAGCTAAAATCGTTTAAACCGTGAGCCACATTACCCAATAGGGGGTCAAATGCAAAGGTCGTCGCGACGGCAAAACCTATAGTGTAACCATCTTTGGGCTGCTGGCGAATATAGGCCGCCGCGACACCGCCACCAGCACCGCCTCGGTTGGTAACAATAATTTTCTGGCCCAGGGATTTTTCTAACTCAGAGGCCATTAAACGGGCTGCCGTGTCACTTCCACCACCGGCTTTAAAACCTACGACCATAGTGATCGGCTTTTCTGGAAACTCAGCCAACGCAGGGGCAGCCATACCAAGAATTAAAGAGGTACCCAGTACACCCTTCATCAATGTCATTAGTTTCATTTTTATTATCCTTCTATCTAATGGGAACGATGCATTAGCTCAGCATCTCACTTCTAAACTATATAGAGTTATCTACATATAAAGAAATACAATATTAAAATACTAATTATTTTAATTTGAAATAATAGATCGATCTGATAATTTGAATAAATTAACCAGAAACTAAGGGGAAGTGGAATGGAACTAAAACATATCAAGAGCTTTTTGCGGGTACTGGATCTGGGTAGTTTTTCCCGTGCGGCACGCTCACTTAACATCGCCCAACCCGCATTGAGTCAGCATGTTCGTATCCTAGAGGATCGTTTAGGAATCAAACTACTAAAAAGAAGTCCCAGAGGGGTAAGCGCAACACCTGCCGGACAAAAATTTTCCATTTGTGCTCGACAGATTGTAGCGCTAGCTCGTTCCGAAACTCTCTAATCCAGTTCGACAACATATTTGCGTTGATGTCATATTCACGCGCAATCGCCGCCTTAGACTCAGGGCCTGTAATCGCTTCATGAACTATCTTGAGTTTCAGTTCGGGGGGATATCGACGTCGTGGTGGTAGTGTGGATTTACGCATGTTACGTTCCCATCTATTTTTAAATGGGAACTTCGCATCTCACTTATTTTCAGGCAACGTGTGAGCAGTCCACGCTTACCATCAAAAAGAGAGGTTAGTGTATGCAATAAGGGAAAAGGGGGCTCGTTGTCAACGGCCCCCTTTCATTGAAGACCTTAATCATTAGAAAGTCTTTTTAATATCAACACGGTAAGTATCATATTCGGTTGTGCTGCCATTAAAGTCCATATATTCAAAGCCAACCTGTACAGTCTTGGTTAACTGGCGATAATAGTTGAGGTAGCTACGGTCTCCTTCGCCAGTGCCGATGGGGCCGTCGATTTCCGCATGTTCATGGATTGCGCTAACCCAGTTGTTTTTATCAAAGTTATAGCGGACAGAGCCAGAGGTTACTGTACCGTCAACGCCATCATCATAGTTATGCCCTAAGCGAAAGCTGACCTTGCCTAATTGATAACGGGCACCGAGAGCGGCACGCCATTGGTTTTCGTCGCTGGTATCTTTATAAGATGCGAGCGCGATAGACGCGGCAAAGGGGCCTTTGTTGTTATAGGCTAAGCGGCCAGCATAAAAGAAATCCGTCGATGATTCAGTTCTTAAGGGCTTATCTGCTTTCTCAACAGCAATTTTATAGCTAAAGCCTTCGCCAAACTTTTGTCCGTAGGCTATTTGTGGATTACGTTCGAGAGGGTTTGACGAGTGAATGTACCCAGTACTCGGCACTAGTGGCGCGGGCATCGCATCATCTACTGACTTGTGGTACGCCTCAAAATTACTGAAGGTACTCAGTGTTTGACCAAAGGTCCAGCCATTCCAGTTTATAACTGCATGACGAATACGGGGGACTAAATCTTTATCTTTTGTTTTGCCTGCAAAATCAAACTCGAGACGCCCCGTGGCTTTGCCCTCTGGGGTATCGGTTGAAGTTCTCAGATCAACTCGGGTCCGTCTGGCGGTCATATCAGAGACACTTCCAGCACCTTTTGTGTCCTGAACCGTTGTTTCTAGCTCTACAAAGCCACCAACTTTCCATTCAGTATCATTAATTTTTCCTGATAATCCAGCGAAGGCGGTAGAAGAGAGTGCTGTAGCACCGATGAGTATGCTGGCTTTAGTGAGTGTTTTTACATTCATCATGACTAAACCTTTGTTGTTTTTGTAGTTGAACTAGACCGCTTGACTGACAATTTGATGTTTCAGTACGTCACAATCGGTATGCCATTTCAGGTTGAAGGGGTCCTAATGGATATCGATGATCTAAGTTGTCTAAGCAATAATTATGCATTAATAATTTTCTGGCCCAGGGATTTTTCTAACTCAGAGGCCATTAAACGGGCTGCCGTGTCACTTCCACCACCGGCTTTAAAACCTACGACCATAGTGATCGGCTTTTCTGGAAACTCAGCCAACGCAGGGGCAGCCATACCAAGAATTAAAGAGGTACCCAGTACACCCTTCATCAATGTCATTAGTTTCATTTTTATTATCCTTCTATCTAATGGGAACGATGCATTAGCTCAGCATCTCACTTCTAAACTATATAGAGTCATCTACATATAAAGAAATACAATATTAAAATACTAATTATTTTAATTTGAAATAATAGATCGATCTGGTAATTTGAATAAATTAACCAGAAACTAAGGGGAAGTGGAATGGAACTAAAACATATCAAGAGCTTTTTGCGGGTACTGGATCTGGGTAGTTTTTCCCGTGCGGCACGCTCACTTAACATCGCCCAACCCGCATTGAGTCAGCATGTTCGTATCCTAGAGGATCGTTTAGGAATCAAACTACTAAAAAGAAGTCCCAGAGGGGTAAGCGCAACACCTGCCGGACAAAAAT
The DNA here is from genome assembly GCF_055808735.1 of Amphritea sp. GJ51-11. Taxonomy (NCBI): domain Bacteria; kingdom Pseudomonadati; phylum Pseudomonadota; class Gammaproteobacteria; order Oceanospirillales; family Oceanospirillaceae; genus Amphritea; species Amphritea sp. GJ51-11. The sequence continues at coordinate 3,897,328 of NZ_CM147881.1, forward strand.
TTTCCATTCGTGCTCGACAGATTGTAGAGCTAGCCAATCAGACACAACGGGAGTTCAGTGCGTCATCTGACACCTTATACGGAGAGGTTAAAATAGGTCTACCGGGGTCGATCTGTCCTATCTTTGTGCCAGAGCTAATCGTCACAGCAAAGAAAAAATACCCAGATATCAAGTTAATCGTTTCCGAATCAATGAGTGGTGATTTAGCAGGCTTACTGCGAGAAGGACGGCTGGATTTGGCCGTATTATTTAACGTCAGTGAAACCGACGATTATTATGCGGAGAGTCTTCTGAGTGAAAACTTACACTTAGTTGGACAACTCAATGACCCCCTACTGCAAAGCGGCAGTATTGAAGCCAAACAACTGATTCAATTACCCATTGTATCGACTCGCTCTCCTCATGGTTTGCGTCTGGTTCTGGATCGTTGGGCTAACGATGCCAGCATTAATCTCAATGTTGTATATGAGATGGATACATCCTATGGCCTATTAACAATGGCGTTAGAGGGCCATGCCTACTCCATTCTCTCTCACGCACCAATTCGTAACTATATAGAACATAACCTACTTTCTAGTGTGGCCATCGAGAATCCACCTGTACAACGTAAGGTCTGTCTGTGTGAAAGCAAACGCCTAATGACAGATTCACCACGACAAGCCATCCGTGACTTAATGAAGGAAATTATGCTCAACATTACTGAGAACGAAGCCTGGCAGTTTGACCGCATCACAGAAAAAGAGTTTTGATCCACACTCTTTCAGCCTGATATTACCGACAGGAATCGCCAACAGCTTAGATAGGATCTAAAACCTCATTAATGTAAGCGTAGACTGCTCACACCCTAGATCGCTTCGGTTACCTGAGAGTCATTGAGATTGATATTCCAAGGCAGCAGACTTTCAATATCTGTGGTCTTGATATTGTTGATCCGTTTTAGCACGGCTGTCAGGTAGGCTTTTGGGTCGATACCGTTGAGCTTCATGTGTAGACATGTAGCATGCTATATGAACGATTGGCTTCCTGAATTCCGTCGTCGGTACCCGCTGAATACCCCATACTTACCATGGCAAGTATGGGTAGACTGGTTGGGTGCAAGTATGCCTGTTGATGCCAATGCGGGTAGCTGGCCGACTGTTGGTTGGCAAGCTACCCGCGCCAATTTTTAATGCGCCAACAGCTGTCAGATCATGCGGTTTTTATGTCTGCATCATCGACTAAGTGAACAAAGCTCGAGGTGTCTTTCCATCACTGCAACGGTATAAGAATTATCTCTATAAGTTACTAAGTTAGAAGTGGATTGATTGTTCTTAGTTGCTGGCTTTGCTGTCTAGTAGTTCTCGAATAATCTTCAGCGCCTTCTCTAACTCGAAGCAGCTCTTGGCTGAACTGATGGCGATTCTTATATGGTGGGAGGCAACATCTCGTGATACGGAGAATGCGCTACCGGGTTTAACTAATACTTTTCGGGCTTTCAAGGCTTCACAAAAGTCATGTTCGCTCCAAGGAGAAGGCAGGGGGAGCCAGATTTGGGGGGCCGTTGGATAAAGTACCTCGACATAGTCCCCTAGGCGCTAAGGCTGGAGCCGTTGGCGTTCCTCTGGCTGCGGTGTACCTTTCAGGCTCTGTTGTTGGAATGTCGGCTGCTGGCCTTACTTCTGGTTTGGCGACTATTGGTTTAGGAGGTGTTTTAGGCTTTTCAAGTATGGCCACAGGTATTGGCGTTGCTGTCTTAATCGGGGTTGGTGCATACAAAGGCATTAAGCACCTGACTGGTGCGAATGAGCTCGATAAAACAAAGCGCAGGGAGCTGATGTTGAATGAGGTAATCAAACAAACTCAGACAACCGTCACTTACTTGATGGAAGACATTAATTTCATCGCTATAAAATTGAACGATGCCATTGTTGCTCACGGTGCTCAGGATGAAAAAGTTAAGCTACTTCTGAAAAAAGTTAAGCTATTAACTTCTGCGGGTAATGTACTGACACAAAAAGGCGAAAAAACGCAAAGAAAATGTTTTAAATTGAAGTGTCCTTCTGAACTTAATCACGAAAAGCTCCAATCGCTCACTCGAGAAGCTACCAAGCAGCAAATTTACACTGTGGTTATGTCTTTCTATGAAGAGAAAACCGTTGAAAGGGAAAAAGATGGTGAAACGGTTACAGTGAATGTTCTGGTTCTGAAAGAAGACATCTCGACCATGGAAACGGAGAAGCTGGCAAAAATATTTGAAGCGATAGGGTATTACAAAGCCGCAGATGTTATGTAAGCGTCGACTGCTCACACGTTGCTTGAAAATAAGTGAGATGCGAAGTTCCCATTTAAAAATAGATGGGAACGTAACATGCATAAATCCACACTACCGCCACGACGTCGATATCCCCCCGAACTGAAACTCAAGATAGTTCATGAAGCGATTACAGGCCCTGAGTCTAAGGCGGCTATTGCGCGTGAATATGACATCAACGCAAATATGTTGTCGAACTGGATTAGAGAGTTTCGGAACGAGGCTCGCTGGGTGAAGAAAGCAAACTCGCCCATGATACCTATGATTGTTGTTGATGATTCAACTGATCAGCACGCGCCAAATCACCAACCATGTGCGCAGACACCAGAGTCGACACGGCCCTCTATGTCAGTTATGAGTATCCGGTTTAACTCAGGCCATCAGCTCAATTTGAGTAATCCGACGGATACCCAGCTCGGTCAGATCTTGAGGGCACTGGTATGATGGGGTTACCTTCAGGTACACGTGTTTGGCTGATCGCCGGTCATACGGATATGCGCAAAGGCTTTGATGGTCTTGCTGGTGTTGTCCAATATCAGATTGATAAAGATCCCTTTTCAGGGCAGCTCTTTGTGTTCAGAGGAAGGCGTGGTGACCGGATCAAAGTGCTCTGGTGGGACGGTCAAGGACTCTGCCTGTTTTATAAGCGTCTTGAACAGGGCCGATTCGTTTGGCCTCAGGCGAAAAATGGCGTTATTCACCTATCGACTGCGCAGCTCTCTATGCTGCTCGAAGGGATAGACTGGAGAGCTCCCAAACGTACTAATCGACCACATTTGTCTGCTTGAAAATCTAATAAATACGGGGATTTCAGAGGGTATTCTGATAAAATATACCTCATGAAAATGACCGCTGATTCCCTGCCCAATGATCCTGAACTGCTCAAGCAGATAGTGCTTTCTATGCAGCAGAACCTGACGATGGAGCGGACCCGAAATGAGCATCTTGAGCTACGTCTTGCTGCGCTGCTTCGGAACCGCTTTGGCCGTTCCAGTGAACGCACGGATAGTACTGATCAGCTTGACCTTCTGATCGAAGATACCGAAACAGCGATCGCTCAGATATCGCCAAACTCCATAGTGTCTGCGCGGTCATCTTCCACCTCGCGCGGCCGTAAACGCTTTAGCGAATCACTCCCGCGTGAAGAGCGCCGTCATGAACCCGCAAGCTGTCACTGTCCTGACTGTGGAGGGAAGATGAAACTAATCGGGGAAGACCTCTCTGAGATGCTGCACGTGGTGCCGGAACAGTATGTGGTTCTGCAACAGGTTCGCCCTAAGTATGGCTGTAGTGCTTGCGATCAGATCGCTCAAGCACCTGCGCAAGAACGCGTCATTGATAAAGGGATCGCCTCGGCTGCACTGATCGCTCAGGTCATCGTTGATAAATACGCAGATCACTTGCCACTCTATCGTCAGGAAGGACGCTTCAAGCGTTCAGATATCGAACTGGATCGTTCGACGTTAGCGGGTTGGGTTGGCCGTGCCGGTGCGCTGTTAGAGCCCTTGGTGCAGGCCATCCGCACGCATGTGATGTCAGCACACAAACTCCATGCAGATGATACAACGGCACCAACGCTCAAGCCCGGAAATAACAAAACCCTAACGGGGCGCTACTGGAACTACGTACGAGATGATCGTCCCTGGGGCGGTGATGCAGCGCCTGCTGTTTGGTTCCAGTACAGTACCACCCGGTCAGGAAAAGAACCTGCCGCTCACTTGAAGGGTTATCGCGGGATCATCCAGACTGATGCTTATGCGGGTTATAACCTTGCCGTTCAGTCCGGCATCACGCGAGCGGGTTGCTGGGCTCATGTCCGCAGAAAGTTCTTCGAGCTTGCTGAATCGACAAAAAGCCCTGTTGCGCTGGAAGCCGTTGAACGAATAAACGCGTTGTATCAAGTTGAAAAACAGATCAAGGGTAAACCGCCGGATGAACGGCAACATGATAGGCAGAAAAATGCCAAACCTTTGATGGACGATCTGTATACCTGGTTAGATCAGACCCTTCGACAATGCTCTAAAGGCTCGGCTTTGGGACGAGCGATCAACTATGCTCGCAAACAATGGGATAGCCTGACGCGGTATCTTGATGATGGCCGTATAGAAATAGACAACAACGCCGCTGAGCGGGCTATTCGCCCACTAGCGCTGGGGCGGAAGAATCACCTATTCGCCGGTTCTGAGGATGGGGGGCATTATGGTGCTGCGCTTTATAGCATCATGGGCACAGCGAAGATCAACGGTATCGACCCAAAGGCTTACCTGACAGCCGTGCTAAAACGGATCAACAATACCAAGACCACAGATATTGAAAGTCTGCTGCCTTGGAATATCAATCTCAATGACTCTCAGGTAACCGAAGCGATCTAGGGTGTGAGCAGTCTACGCTTACGATTACTAAGTGTAGCTCCTTGGAAGAACTGCTCGCGATATCTGATATTATTTCTCTTCATACGCCACTATTACCTAAAACAGAGAACATGATAAATGAAGAAACATTCTCACAGATGAAAGATGGCGCCATTTTAATCAACACAGCGCGCGGTGGACTCATTGATGAAGAGTCATTAATCAAGAACCTTCGATCTAAAAAAATATCGGCAGCTGGATTAGATGTGCTCGCGGATGAAGCCAACCACAACAGTCAACTGATCTCGCTAGAGAATGTCATTGTAACGCCTCATGTCGGTTTTCTATCGCAAGAATCTCTAATGGAGAGCCGAAGAATTGCGCTTGAGCAGATAGTCATGAGTCTCTCTAAAGGGCTAAAACCAACCTACGCTGTGAATAAAAACATCGTCACTCGAAAATAGGTCAGGGCCTAGATGCGTATGAATTATGCCCATATTAATGATCTAAATATTGTCAATATAATATCAATTTTCGAATTCAACGCCGAAGTGTGACACATTTATGCAGTCTATGACTTGAAGGAGCACTCAGCGTAAGTTCAACCGACGCTGATGCTCTTCATTCATTGGGTTGTCTGCTAAGTAACGCGGCCAATCCAAACATATCTCAAACTCGTAATTCAAAGGATCACGCTCTCCTATTTTGTTCTTCCTCGAAGTCGGCGCTTCAACGATGGTCGTATCAACCAGCTTTCCATCCTTTACCAAGCACTCACGACGAACAGCTATAATGAGACATGCCCCCAAGTTCAAAAAACTCAGCCGGTTTCAGCCTATAGTATTTATCTTCCACCGCTTGCGATTGTTCAGCATAAGGCTGAGTCATCACCTCTTGCAGTTCTCTTAGCAGCGCATAGTTACCCACAGCGGCCTGCTGATAAGCGGGCACCACTAACCACTCACGCAAGCTGTATTTTGGATTAACGCGCTTCATCTGCACTGAGATCTCATCACGGGAGAGAGACTGACTGTCGATCAGTGCATTCCACGCTGTCAGCCACTCAGCCCAGCGCTGATCCAACACTGCGGAGTCTGTCTGATAGCTTGGCCCTTTATAAAAGCTTTTCTGGAGTGGACTAATATCGTCAGGCAGATGCGACAGTTCACGAAAGAGGATGGTGTAATCCACCGATGTTTCCATCATCAGCGCCGCTAGCTCTCTAAACAATGGCATATCAAATGTGTCGAGACCCAACTTTTCAGCCCACATCTTTCTCATTTTCGTTTGCATCACGGTTTCAAAGTCGCCGCGAATCTCATCGAGCTGCTGCAGGGCCGCTTCATCCGCAGCAAGCAGAGATCGTAGGGCGGTCCAGAACATATGGAAGTTCCGTTCTGCGGCTACCGGTTGATTAAGAAAGGAGAAATGCTGTCCGCCACCGGTCCAAGGCTGATATTGGGGGTCGAAACGTTCACAGAATCCAAAGGGACCGTAATCGAGAGTGAAACCACCAGCGGCACAGTTATCACTATTGAAATTGCCCTGACAGAAACCCACACGAACCCAGTTCGCCACCAACGAGGTCAAACGGTCGCGGAACACATCTGCGAGCAACACCACTTTTTCAGCAAGGGGCAGAGTGTTATCAATAACATCGGCGTACTCACGTTCGATGAGGTGTCGCACAATCATCTCCAGTTCCTGCAGCGCGTGCGGATGCACCTGCCTGCGGGCACGGCGACTAAAGAGTTCCAACTGACCGACACGCAGGAACGATGGTGCGACACGGGTCGAGATAGCAACAGCCTCAGATACCATCGTGTCAGGATCCATCGAATGCGAACCTTCGGAATACCAGGGACGTCTAACTTGCTCAGTCTTTGACACATACAGACTCAGTGAGCGTGAGGTTGGCACGCCAAGGGCATGCATATGCTCCTGCGCCAGAAACTCTCGTACACTGGAACGCAGCACAGCACGACCATCACCGCCGCGGCAGTACGGTGTCCTGCCGCCGCCTTTGAGTTGCATCTCCCAGCGTTGACCGTTAATAACCGCCTCAAGCACGGAGACTGCGCGGCCGTCACCGTAACCATTTCCGGTTTTGAACGGGCACTGCTGATCGTATTCGGTGCCGTAGATAGACAGCGCGTAACCACAGGCCCATCCAACTTTTCGCATCGGCTCCGGCACCTGAGAGATATCACCCGAGAACATCCGCACAAAATCGTCAGACTGAGCCATGCTGTCAGCGAAACCCAATTCGTTAAACAGTCCAGAGCTATGAGCGACGTACTCTGGATCGGCAATCGGCGTGGGTTTTACCGGTACATAGTGACCCGAAAATACTTGGCGCTGATAGTGATCATCCCCGTGGGGTGTTGCGTCCGGATCGGCATTGAGGCAATCCATCAACGAATAGCTTACCAGCGGCGCCAAATCGTCGAGAGTCGTAATGGATGGCAAAGTTTGCTGGGGTTGTCGATTATGCATTGGAACTCCTCATGACGCGGTCAAAATAACGGTACCCCTCGATGTGAGGTGTATTATCAGGATCGATTTTTCCATACACCTATTCAGGGCGCACATCATTCATCCATTCTCTCATATTAAACCGGTGTACTGATGCTGAGTAAATAAAAGAAAAGAGTAACGTTTTAGCCCAAGTTTTTCATAAAGGTCTAAATACGGCTGAAAGCCCTATGTAGTGGCTCTTAATTCATAGCTTTTTACGCAACGCCATCGTGCTTACAAATCAGTTTTCTATGAATTATTTCTATAAGCTTTCTGCCGTTATCGAAGAGACACCAAACCTAGACTAAAAAGTGGCACTTTGTGTTGATTTGTGCCACTTTGGTGTGCCATTATTGAATTACAGCTTCAATTCAACTCAATGAAAACAAGTAGTTAGCTACACGGGGTCGCCACCCGCCGCTTCCACCAACACAAAGGAAAGATACTTATTAAGTACCTTTTTCACTTTTCCCAAAACCACCATCTTTAAAAACCTTGCCTAAAAATATCGCGTTCACTGTGCGTTGTTGTGAATTGGTTTATTGAATAGCTGCTTGTATGACATCACTGAATGCTTTTCCGCCAATTTAGCATTGTGTAGCAGCACAATAAATTATCCCGCCCCCCATAAGAGCATCTATTTTGTCGTGATAGATCTATTGCTGAGTAAATATAGCCTCATAAGAAAGAGCGTCTGGACTATCAATGACAACTAACGAGCCACCTTTTTTTGAGTAAACCGCCCTAATAAATTAACGATTAAATCTCGATGTTCGCCGTGCAAATTATAGGCAGCATAGGCTTTCATCTCGATTATCGGCGCGCTATCAACACGATAAAGCCGCCCATCGTCTAGCTCTGATTCAATCGTCGGTAATGGTAAGTAGGCTGCTCCTCCACAACTTAGAATCAAGTTCAGTGCCACCCTACCACTATTCACTCTTACCGGTGCTAAGGGCCGCTGAGGAAAATGTGCTTCGTGAAGCGCAGCGAAAGTTGTTCCCCACTCTACCCGCACATAACCTTCAGACACCGCCTGTTCAACGGTTATCTCCTGTTGGCTCGAGACTAACACCAGCGGCACACTAACGACCTCTTGTACTGCCATCCCTTGCAGTTGAGGTGGCTCATACATAAAGCCGACATCTATCATCCCTTGTTCCAACTTCTCGACCACCCTAAGCGGTGTGCTCTCTTCTGCCCGTAAGCCTAACGCTGGCACATTTTGATAAATATCGTTGAGCCAATCCTGCAGAAAAATATCCCAAAGACTCGAAACTCCGGCAATCACCAACCGTCGCTGGTGTCGCTCACTCAGGGCTGTATCTTCGTAGGCTCGTTCCCAAGCGCTAAGAATGAAGCGTGCGTGACGCTCCATACGCTCTCCCGCCGGCGTCAAACCAATCTCGTGGTGTCGGCGAACAAACAGGGTCAGACCAAGAAGCTCTTCTAATTGCTTAATTCGCGCGCTGATGGTCGATGAAGAAACACATAGATTGCCTGACGCCTTATTGAAGTTGCGGGTGCGGGTTACTTCCAGGAAAGTCTCCAGCAAAACGGTATCCATAGCTAATATCCAGTTTTTTTGGTCATTCTTGCCAGTTTATATCGTTTTTCCGGATTATCAAAAGGTCATAAGGTTCGTGCTTCAAAGACATCCGCTGCGATTCACATGAAAAGTCAGTTAATGAGCACTATTATTTTTCGAGGATATGGTGAAGCGGTGATGACTCGCTTTCAAAACGAAATAAGAGTTTGGTTGTTCAGCTTCACTCAAAGGTATCGGTAATATTAGATCCGCTGCAAAATGAAACAACCTGGACTTAAAAAGACGCTTAAGCCAAAAGTGGCTAACTTCTGACTTAAGCGGTAAAAGCCTACATAACGTAGGGGGGCAGACAAAACTATTGCGGCCTGTGACATAACACGCCACCATCCTGCTAAGTGATTTTTAAACCGGCACTCAAGGTAGTAACACTTAGCCACTAGAAACAAAGCAATCCGCTTTAGTCTCTTAGTAACTCTTTCCAATTTCCCGGATAGACGGCATAAAAAACAGTCGCGTTTTCACCTTCATACCGCAGCTCCGTTCCTTCCGGTATCCAAATAACATCGCCAGCTTCCCCTTCGAGTACCGCATCAGGCGTAACCAAACGAAACAGCCCCTCAACCACATAAACCACCTCATCATAGAGTACTGTCCATGCAATCGAGCAGTTATCAAAACGGGCGATTCCAGCCCCCATACTAGAACTTATATCGGTTGAGATTGCCCGCCCGACTTCAGCATGTCCCGGCGGACCACCACGATGAGTAAAACTGATCTCGCTCCCTTTAACTAAACGCGCCTTTGTCATAAATTACTCTCTAAATAACGATTAGACTTCACTGCGGCTTTGCCACTCAGCCAACTTCAGGCGGGCACGCACACCGATACCCAGAAAAGGTTGCGGTGGCACCAAGGCAGGCATTCCTGAAACCTCTTGCATATGCCGCTGCAACTCAGAGTCTCCGCCTGATGCCAACTCGGCTAATAGCTTTCCGGAAATCGTGCCCCGCGCGGCCCCTACACCGTTATGACAGCATGACGCGAATAACCCAGACTCCAGCTCACCAAAGAACGATGTGTAATTACGCGACAGAGCACAAACACCACCCCAGGTATTTTCGAAAGGCACATTTTGCAACATCGGGTAGCGAGCGACCATGGCATGCCGGTGTAGGTCATGAATTTTGCTACGCTCCTCTGCATGACTACCGTAATTAGGCACAAAACGATATTGGTTGCGTACAATCAACCGTCGGTCTTGAGTCATTCTCAACGTCGTACCCGCATGGTCTGCGGGCGTCAGCCCCCAGTCTGTCGTACCGCCATATGCCTCAAACTCGGCATCCGTTAGCGGTCTCGTCATGCTGGCAAACGTCATGATCGGCAGCATCCGCGATTTCAAAAAGCCCAGCTGCTCAGTGAATATATTGGTACCAAGAATCACATTCTTCGCATGAATTTCGCCCTCAGCGGTCTTTGCAACCCACTTTCCACCAGCAGCTCGTTCCAGCTTAAGTACGGGCGTATTCTCCCAACAAGTGACATTTTCCGGCATGTGCATCAACAAACCACGCATTAATGCCGCGGGTTGCATCAGAATACAACCAGGCGTAAAGAGGGCCTGTTCATAATAGCTAGTACCCACTTTATCTTTCAGACTCTGCCCATTGAGCATCTGATAGGGTTCATCTAGTTCTTTTAACAGATGCTGAAAGTGCTCGAGAAATTTTACTCCACGCTCACTAACCGCTCCCTGTAGCTTACCGGCATGGGACCACTGACAATCAATACCGTATTGGTTTACCTTCTCTTCCATATAGCTAATCGCAGCTCGGTTGAGTTGGATAAACTTCTTCTTCCGCTGAAGATCTGGCCCTTCCAAGTCGCCTTTGTGCGGCAGGTCGATCACGAAACCCGAGTTACGGCCGGAAGTTCCGTGGCCAATCTTCTGCGCATCCACCAGCACCAGCCGTTGTTCAGGATTCAGCTCAGCCAACCGACGGGTGGCAGCCGTTCCCACAAAGCCACCACCGATCACTAGCCAGTCCGTTTGCTCAATATGGGTAACAGGCGTTGTAGCCGATAAATGTTGTCTGTATTCCGGCGGCAGAATTTCAAACCAGCCACAGCTACTATCATCAGCAGGTAGTTTTATCTTTTTCATATGACGATCCAGCTATCTAATTTTCTAATTATTGTTCATAACCTGTTACGACCTTCAGCATAGAACTGGACAGTAGGCGCTAACGCCCACTATCGAATCGACAGGTATCAAATCATCTAAACTCAGGGCTAAAAGATTAGGCGACCGATAGTGCATCGGCGGCGGCTACTTTATCTGTCCACTGCTGGCGCTCTCCAATAAGGTCACCCGCCAATGCATAACCCAGAACCCGACCATCACTCGAAACATACAAGCCACGCATCCCCGTTTCGGTCGATTCAACCTGCCATTCGCCCGTTTGATTCGGTGCCGGTGTTAACAACGTCAGCGGTAGAGCGGGCGTTTTCACCATGACCGGCATCAACGGATACTGCGCCATGGTTGGACGCCCTAAAAGACAGTCGGCCAGTGCCCGCACCCCAAAATTGATCGGTGCGATATACGGCAACAACTGCCCCTGAATCTCCGCGCAATCGCCCAAGGCATAGATATCAGCAACGTTAGTACGTAACCCGCCATTAACAACAATCCCCCGATTGCAGGTAACGCCCGCCGTTTCAGCTAAGTCAGTACGAGGTTTAAGCCCTACGGCAGAGATAACCAGCCCGGTATCAATGACCTGTCCATCTCTCAGGGTCAGACGATATCCTTCGCCCTGCTTAGCAACGTTCTCAACCGTATTGTCCAAATACCAGTCAACGTTCTGTGCTGACAGATTGGTTTGAAGTTTTTGCCCAATCTCTTTCGGTAGCAAACGATCCATCGGCCAACCGGTCAAACCGATCACCGCCACCGAATAGCCTCTACTAGAAAGGTCATTCGCAAACTCACATCCAATAAGGCCATTACCAATAATGGTGACATGCTGACACCCATCCAACTGATCACGAAAATGGCGATAGTCATTCAAATCATTGATACTCAAGACGTCTTCAGCCCCACTACCTTGCAGCGGTAACCTAATCGGTGCAGCGCCTTGCGCCAGAATTAACTTACTGTACTGTTGTACGCCTAAGTCGGTATGCAACAGATGTTGATCCGCATCGATATGCGTTACTTTACAGCGAGCATGTATGCGTATATTCAGTCGCTGTTCGATCTCCAATACCGTTTCAGAGATGAGGTCGACTGCACGCTTATCCCGCGCCAGTGCATTCGATAGCCCAGGCTTAGAATAGTTGGCGCCATCATCAGCAGTGAACAGCAGAATGTCCTTATCGGGAGAACGCTGACGTAGCGCCTCTGCTAAGTTATATCCCGCATACCCACTGCCAATGATAACGACCGGTGCTTGTTTCTGTGGCGCTGCTTCAGCCACCGCAACCGCTGCTGCATCAGCGGTTATTTCTATCATTTCAAAATCGGCTTTACCGACACCACAATCAGGGCACAGCCAGTCTTCTGGAACATCTTCCCAAGCGGTTCCCGCAGCGATACCATCCGCCGGCCAACCTTTCGCTTCATCGTAGATAAGACCACAGATCACACAGAGCCATTTTTTCATCGGTATTCTCCTGCTTTCGACGACGTGGATTTATTGAGAAGGATTAGTAACGCGGATCGCGACATTTTTAGTGTTAACGTAGCTATAGAGTGCTTCCTGGCCTTTCTCTCGACCAAAGCCGGACAAACCTAGCCCGCCAAAGGGCGTTTCGACACCTCCGGCATACCACTCATTAACGAACACTTGCCCCGCTCTCAGCGCCCGACTGGCACGAATCGCACGCGTCAGATCATGGGTGAAGACACCCGCTACCAAACCGAAGTCTGTCCCATTGGCAAGAGCCCACGCTTCCTCTTCAGTATCAAATGGCGTGATGGCCAATACCGGACCAAACACCTCTTCGGTAAACAGATTCATCTCAGGTGTTACATCGGCAAATACGGTTGGCTCGATAAAATACCCTTTCAAGTCAGCAGGCGCCTGACCTCCTGTCACTAGGCGAGCGCCTTCACTGGCAGCCCGGTCACAAATACGTAATATCTGCTGTTGCTGTTGTCTTGATACCACGGGCGTTACCTCAGCATTATCCATCCCGGGACCAATACTCAGCCCGTTGCCCAGCTCGGCTACTTTAGTCACGACCTCTTCATAGATATCACGATGAACCAGCAGGCGAGACATGGCTGAGCAGACCTGCCCTGCGTTAAAGAAGATCCCCCAGCGGACACTGTCCAATAGCTGATCAATATCCGCATCCGGGAAAACAACTGCTGCAGATTTACCACCCAACTCCATAACACTGGGTATTGCGTTTTCTGCCGCCGCTTTAAGGATGGACTGACCAGTCGGAACCGAGCCAGTAAATACAATTTGGTTAATATCAGGGTGAGATACCAGCGCATTGCCTACTTCACGACCGGGTCCGCAAAGAATACTCAGCGCTCCATCAGGCAGCCCCGCCCGTTTGCAGGCAGTGGCCAGCCAGGTCATCGCCAGCGGTGTGATTTCTGGGGATTTAACAATGACGGCATTCCCTGCAGCCAGAGCCGGTGCCAATGAACGAGCACAGATATCCACAGGGAAATTCCAAGGTACTATTTGAGCCGAGATGCCAACCGGTTCGTAATAAGTGAAATCAATATAATCTTTACCCAAAGGGATAGATTTACCTTCAATTTTATCGGCCATGCCGCCGTAATAATCAAAATAACGGGCGGCGATCAGAAACTCTTCCCGGGCATCATTCAGTGACTTACCATTTTCACGCGCCAGTAACGGCGCCGCTTCATCGGCGATATGACGAATCTCATCGGCAATGCGAGACATCATCTCAGCACGTTTTACCGGACGACAGTCGGTCAATACGCCGGAATTCACACAGCGGCGAGCCGCAGCGACAGCACGCTCAACATCATTTGTGTTAGCGCGTGCAATGGTGGCAAACACTTCATCAGTAGCAGGGTCATAAACCTCAATTTTATCGGCCGCATCCACCCAGTCACCGCCAATAAAATTAAGCCAGTTTTCAGTCATCTTAGTCATGGCATCAATCACTTTGTTGTTATTATCAGGAAGGTACGCAGTGGCGCACCTCCCTCAGCACAGTCTGTATAAAACTAATTATTGCTCGGCATCACGCCCATACTGCTTCGCGACCCACTGATGAAAGTGATGCGTCGGGCCATCCAATACCGGCGAGAAAACACCGCCTTGGAAGGCTGGAGATTTACGCCCATTTTGCATCCCTTCAACCGCGAATACGTCTTCGCCAAACACCACTTTCCAGCTTTCAAGAACAGCAGAGCGACAAGCTTCATAGCGGTCACCAGTTGCCTCTTCACCGACATAGGCCAGTTCAAGTTTTTCCAAAGTACGGCTATTCGTTTGCGGCTGCAGAATGATCGAGAAAACATGGTCTGCTTGCACACCTAATAGAACATTGGGATACAGAGAGATATACTCAGCCTGACGGATTTTATCGGCAGGCCAATCGCTGAATTGTGGCAAACTAGTGCCCGCAACATCAGACAAGTTATAGGTATAACTACCCTGTCCCGACATATCATCGTTAACAATCAGGTTATAGTGCTGATCGAGTGGTGAGTAAGTATTCAGGCTCGGATGAACCCATGGCAGATGATAAGCTTCGCAGTAGTTTTCCACCGCGAGTTTCCAGTTGGCCTCAACCGTCAACTCCATATTGCTACCCGTATGGGCAACATTGACCAGATCAAAACCACCTTTACCGGTAAATTCTTCCCAGCGCTGAATCAACGGTTGGATAAAGCTATCGAAGTCCTGCGCATCACCAGACAAGTTAATGAATACAATGCCATTCCAAACACCCGCCCGGATCTCTTTCAGACCATGCTTCTCACAGACAAAACCCTCGGCGGTATGTACACCGACACCACCGATATGCGGTGTGCCTTTCAAGTTACCGTTGAGGTCATAAGTCCATGAATGGTAAGGACAACGAACCATGCCTTCTACTTCAGTCTCTTCACGCAACATAATCATGCCGCGATGGCTGCAGATGTTATGAAACACTTTCAGCTCACCATCACGGTTACGCATTACCGCCAGCGGCAACCCCATAAAATCGACCGGCTTCGCAAATCCGTTCTTGGGTAGTTCACTGGCAAATACCAGTCCCGCCCAGTTTTTGCCCAGCACGTTATCACGTTCATACTCAAACAGAGATGGGTCGTCATACACAGCATTAGGCATACCATTAGCTTGGGCTATTGGCTGGCGCACTGCATCTAGGGCAGTCATAGGGATACGATGTTTTACTGTAGTCGTCATCTTAAGAGTCTCACCTTAAGTACCATCCGCACTGGACAGATAGAATTTATTTTTATGGTTAACGGCTCATTACGATTTCTTAAACTAGCTTATGGAAACCGGTCAAAGCAGCGTTTTCAGAGTGGATAATACTGACGACAAAAAGCCTGAGACAAACGACTTTTCTGACAGGGATACATGACTAAAACTCATTACCTCTCAACCCAGACAACTTAAACGAGGGAATAAAACCTTTAAAATGGGTAGCTTGAAGTCACTAAACGCAGAAAGTACAACATAAAAAATCAACCTATCTTTATCTCCCCTCACTCATATTTTTTCAACTTTAGCGGATGTTTCGTTGTTCTGAAGCAATAAGTTAATGAGCATTGGTAATGAGGCGATGAGTAGTTGTCGTTTTACAACCACCCAGCCAATACACCTAAATACGCGCATAAAAATAAATCCTATTTCTATGCGAGATAAAACAATGACCTTAACGCGTAACGATCATTACCAAAACGAATCAAACCTGATTAATCCTGTCACTGATGCCTGCCATAAGGCAGCACGAAAATACCGACTAGAAAGAGTCAAGAAACAGCTCATAGAAAAAAACTGTAGTGCCATCTTGCTCTATGATCCGGTCAATATTCGTTATGCCACCGACAGCTCGAATATGCAGGTCTGGACAATGCACAACTTTGCCCGCTACAGCTTAGTTTTTGCAGAAGGGCCCGTCATTCAGTGGGAATTTCACAACTGCGAGCACCTCCTCGAAGGAAATGAACTCATCGATGAAATTCGCACGGCGATTAACTGGAGCTATTTTGGTGCAGGCTCTCGTATCAACGAAAAGGCTCAACAATGGGCTAGCGAGATCACGAAACTTGTACAAAAACATGGGGGTGGCAATCTAAACTTAGCGGTCGACAAGGCGGACCTTGAGGGATTAGAACTTCTTCAACAACAAGGCCTTACCCTAATCGAAGGCCATAGCCTGATGGAGGAAGCCCGCAAGATAAAATCCGATGAAGAGATTCAATTAATGCGCTGGACCATCGAGGTGTGCGAACAAGGTATCCAGCGGATGCATGACGAACTACGGCCAGGCATGACCGAGAATGAGCTCTGGGCTTGGCTGCATTTTGAAAATATACGCCATGGCGGTGAATGGATAGAGACCCGCTTGTTAGCCAGCGGCCCACGCACAAATCCATGGATGCAAGAATCCAGCGACAGGGTAATGCAGGAGGGTGAAATACTCTGTTTCGATACTGACCTGATTGGTCCCTATGGCTATTGTGCCGATATTTCACGCGCTTGGACCGTCGGCCATGTGCCACCGACCGATGAACAACGTCGCCTCTACTCACTCGCCTATGAACAAGTTCAAACCAATATTGCACTATTAAAAGCGGGCCTCAGTTACCGAGAGTTCTCTGAAAAAGCGTGGCAAATCCCAGCTGAGTTCTATCACAACCGTTACTGTTGCGTCAGCCACGGCATCGGTATGTGCGATGAATATCCAGCCATTGCCAATCAAGGTCACGACTGGGACAGTGCCGGATACGATGGCGTATTCGAAGAGAATATGGTGGTCTGTGTCGAGAGTTATATTGGTGCTGAATGTGGCAAAGAGGGCATAAAACTTGAGCAACAAGTGCTGATCACGTCACAAGGTGTCACTGAGCTTTCTAGCTATCCATGGCAGGAAAATTGGCTCCTCTAACGCCCTAACAAATCGGCACGTTTATTTAATTCATTACAAAACCTCATCTATACAAGCCCAAAAAGTAGTTTGATACATATCAAGCTTTTCAAGAATATACGTTGCACTTCTGAAATGGCTCCGGCTTCTATGCGCCGGAGCTATCTTCAGCAGAAGCTGATATAGACCTCACTTTAGTGGATCAGTATCAACAATCAATAACGCACAAGAATCGACTGTCTTACAACAAGTCAAATAATAACGGAGACTTCACAATGCGTACTGATAACGGGATGTTCCGAGGAATCGATCCTACGGTAACCCTCATTTCAAAAATAATCATCATCGGTTTTGTAGTCGTTTGTGGTGTTTTGGCCGATAAAGCCGGCGCCCTCTTTACTCAGATGTCCGGTAATATTCTGCACCACTTCAAATGGTTCTACCTGGTCATGGCATCAGGTATTCTGCTGTTTCTGCTTTATCTTATGATGAGTCGCTTCGGCAATGTAACACTGGGTAAAGATGGCGAAAAGCCTGAATTCAGTATGGGTTCATGGCTTTCAATGCTGTTCAGCGCCGGGATGGGTATCGGGCTACTGTTTTGGTCAGTTGCTGAACCGATGTGGCACTATGCTGGAAATCCGTTTTCAGTCACCAGTCTAAGTGAAGAGTCAGCTCACACCGCTATGCGGGTAAGCTTCTTCCATTGGGGTCTACATCCTTGGGCGCTCTATATTATGACCGCCTTAGGCCTCGCTTATTTTTCCTACCGTAAAGGTAAACCGCTCACCATTCGTTCAGCCCTGATTCCACTTTTTGGCGAAGAGCGTTTGAACGGCTGGTTCGGTAACGCCATCGATATCATGATCGTTGCAATCACTGCATTCGGTATCGCCACCTCTTTTGGTCTCGGTGTTGTCCAGATGAGCACCGGTATGGAGCGTTTACTCGGCATCGAGGTTAGCATCGTTAATCAGATTATTATGATTACCGTGATCTCAATGATCGCTATTTTATCTGTCATGTCAGGCGTCGGCCGTGGCATTAAAATACTTTCCGTCTGGAACATGATCCTGTCATTAGTCATTCTGGTCGGGGTTTTACTGTTCGGACCCACTCGCTATATTCTGCATACCTATCTTGAGGGTACCGCTGACTATGTGCAGAACATTGTCGGTTTGAGCCTCTGGAGTGATGCACAGGCCGATTCTCAATGGCAAAACTGGTGGACCGCGTTCTATTGGGCATGGTGGTTAACCTGGGCTCCTTTCGTCGGTATGTTCATTGCTCGCATTTCCCGTGGACGTACGATTCGTGAACTGATTGGCGGTGCGCTGATTGCCCCAACACTCTTCGGCTTCTTCTGGATCGCAACCTTTGGCGGTGCCGCCTTAAACTATGAGCACGCGGATCGTAAGGCCCATGAAACTCAGGTTGTGGCACAGCAACTGACTGGAGAAGCCGCTGAATTCACCGGCGGTGATATTCTACTGGCAACCAAGGCCGACTCGACTCAAGCCATCTTCACCATGTTCGACAAAATTGAAGAGGCGTCTGGTGCAAGTGTCAGTACTATTTTCAGCGCACTGGCCACCTTACTGCTGATTACATACTTCGTCACATCAGCCGATTCAGGCACCTTGGTACTCTGTACCCTATGCTCACGAGGTAGCTTAGAACCACCCCAAGCCAGTCGCATCGCATGGGGCATTATGGTCGGCGCTATCGCGGCAGGCTTGCTCTGGGCCGGTGGTCTCAAAACGGTACAAACAGCGACTATCTGCGCGGCCTTACCTGCTGCAGTATTGGTCATCATGATGGCTATGTCGATACAGCGAGCGTTACGCGATGAGCCGATCGCCCAGCTCAATCAAGCCATAAAAGAGGAGGCCAACGCACCAACCCTGTAATTTCATCTAGAAATACAGCCCGTCGCTTGAGGCCACGGGCTTTTCTGCGTATAAGCATTACTAATAAAAATAATGATGGCGCAGATCATACTGCCCAGCACCTGCCATTCTAGGTGAGGATACATAATGTCGATTAAACCATTACCGCCTTTAAATAGCCTAGTGGCATTCGAGGCTGCTGCCCGTCACCTTAGCTTTACCCGCGCTGCAGATGATCTCTGTGTCACACAAGGTGCGATCAGTCGGCAAGTCCGCCATTTGGAAGACTATCTTGGCCGAGAACTTTTTATTCGTGACAAACGTTCGCTCTCTCTTACCCAAACCGGGAACGAGTATTATGTCAATATTCAGCAATCCCTATTACTGATAGCCAATGCAACCGGCGACATTCTTCAATGGCAGGGTGACCAGCAAGTGACCGTTATCACGACAAATGCGATGGCGTCGTTCTGGTTATTACCCCGCTTTACTAAGTTTCAAGAACTCCACCCAGAAGTCGATCTGCGCATACTCGCGGTCGACTCAATCGGAGATGTGAAAAACAGTGAATTTGATATCGCACTGTTCTACTGCCGCACGCCGCCCCCGTATTTAGAAGCCTCACCTCTGTTTAGTGAAACCGTGTTTCCAGTCTGCAGTCCTACATATCTGGATAAGCATCCTGATTTTAAGCAACCTGAAAATCTGCTTAACGGCACTTTACTGTCATTAGAAATTAACGAGGAATGGGTGACCTGGCAGGACTGGTTCAACGAGTGTGGAATCAAGCATATACCCGATACTTGCCGACGGTTAAATATCAATAATTATCCCTTGGTCATTCAGTCTGCGTTGAATGGCCAAGGTCTGGCGCTGGCATGGGCCAACCTAGTCGATGATTATTTAGCCAGTGGCTTATTGGTGAGGCCTGTTGATAAAGCGATGGCAACCACCTCACAGTTTTATATGTTGCAGAAGCCACAATCCATTCGTCCTAAAAAAGGCGTCGTCTGCTTCAGGGAATGGCTGCTATCTAACATCGGTGAACAATAACCCGCTTTACGAATCTTCTTAAAACACGAAAACGGCGGTTTAATTCGTTAAACGAGCAAAATCCACGCTGACTTCAAAGCCATCGGTTCGCCCCCTCGCGGGAGAGTTAAATGTCATCGTTGCGCCCACGCCTGTGACGATGGCATCGGCAATCGCTAAGCCGAGCCCTAAGCCTTGCGCCTTGGTCTCTGATCTAACAAAACGGTGCTGCAGTCGTGCCAAAGTTTCAGCAGGAATCACCCGGGCAGCATTAACAATATTTAATATCCCGTTGGCAGAAAAGCTAACCTCGATCGGCTGGTCTGAGTCCCCATGTTTGATGGCATTGTCGATTAAATTGCGCACTAAAATAGCAAACGCATCGGGATCTATCGCCGATTTAAATTCGCTGGGCGGTAGCGTTAACCTAATGGTTGCCGCGGGAGCCGATCGCTGGCTGTCATCAACAATCAGCTGCAATAGGTTTATGAGATCATTCTGCTGCGTTGATAACAGACCGCCCCCTTCCGCCTTGGCTAACTGCATCAGTTTTTCTGACAAGCTGGATAAACCTTTTATGGTTGCTTCCACTTTCTGCACTTTATCTTTGAGGGGGCCTGCCGTGACGTCCTGTTGTAGATATTGAATCTGGGCCAATGCCGTTGCAATAGGCGTGCGCAATTCGTGGGCACTATTTGCAGTAAAGGATCGCTCCGATTCTAAGGCTCGGCGTAAGCGTTCCAATAAGTCATTTATTGAGGTAGCGATTGTGTGAAGCTCGGTTGGCAGGTCTTTGGTTTCGATCGGTGAGAGGTCGCCACTACCACGGAATTCAATGGCTTTTCTATACACCAACACGTGGCGCAAACTGTAACGCACAAAGGCCCAGGTCCCGATAAAACAAAGTGGGATCAACAAGATGAGTGGCCAGAATAAACTAATGCCCATTGCAAAGATGGCTTCTCGCCTTTGAGTTAGAGGCTCGGCAACCTCGATGTGTAATGTATTTTGCACTGCCCACGCCCCATAGAATCGGTAATTTGCCGATGAGCTAAAACCTTCCAGTAGGGTTTTATTGAACATCAGCGGATCCGCATTATGGGATTGCAATAAAATCGTGCCTGACGCATCACGTACAAGGTATACCAGCGGCTCATCGTGGGTTTCGAATGACATGATTTGTTGTAATTGCCCTGGCTCCTCTCGGTTGGTTATCTCAACCACTGCGAGGGGCATGATACGTTGAGCAGTTTCGGCCAATGCGCTATCGAAGAGGGTATTCAGCTTATTCTGTGATACATAAACGGTGCTCAATAGCGCCAATAACCAGAGAAAAGTCACACCTACGGTTAAGCCAATACCTAAGGTTTTTTGGAGGCTTTTTGGTGCCTTCAACTGCGTTGATCTCATGAGGCCCTCATGCGATAGCCTAGTCCGCGCACCGTTTCTAACTGACCTTTATCCAGTTTTTTCCGTAGCCGACTGACATAAACTTCAATGGTATTACTTTCGATCTCGCCGCCAAAAGCATAAAGGTGATCTTCCAACTGTGACTTCGAGAGGACGTTGCCTGGATGTTGAACAAAGGCTTCAAACAGCGCCCACTCACGGGCCGTTAAATTGATGGCCACACCCTCACGAGAAATACTGTGCTTGTTAAGATCAACATCTAATGTGCCGACCTTAATGATAGGGTTTGGGTTGCCACTGTAACGCCGAGACACTGCCGCGATGCGAGCGGAGAGCTCTGATAGGTCAAAGGGCTTTACCAGATAATCATCTGCGCCAGCATTTAACCCTGCGATGCGATCAGATAGCTGATCTCTGGCGGTTAGAATAATCACGGGCGTTGTTTCACCGGATCTGCGTATCTTTTTTAACAGATCGATACCGTTGCCGTCCGGCAACATGAGATCAAGCAGAATCAAATCATATTGGGTGATCTGTAGGCTGGCGTCTGCATGGGACAGATTTTTAACCCAATCGACCGCGTGACCTTCATCGGTTATCTGATCTCGTATGACTTCCCCTAAACCCTCGGCATCCTCTACCAGTAATAATCGCATCTCTTATCCTTAGATCTTTGCAGTCAGGCTGATCATAACCAAAATTCCTGACAATAAACTGAAAGCGCCGTGATTAATAATATCAACACATAAACTCTCTTACAGTTTACGCCTCACTGATTGATTAGGCTCGATTAATCCAGCTAATGCCTTCAGCTGATTGTCAGGAATAGGCGATAACATACGTACTAAATGCAGTACTGGATGGCTAAGATGAAACCGAAAAAACTCAACATTACGCTGGCATTGATTACCGCCGGCATTCTGATTATCTGGGGCTGGAGCTATCAGATGAGCACGACGGCAAAGGCTACACTGCCTTGGGAAATTTATGACAACGGCCTCTATCTGAGCGGCTTGTTATCCATCGCATTCATGTCAGTGACCATGATGCTGGCTACTCGCCCAGCTTGGTTAGAAACCTCCTTTAATGGTCTCGATCAGATCTATCGTCTGCATAAATGGGCCGGTATTCTAGCGGTTATTTTTGCCCTATCTCATTGGTTAATTGAGATGGGTGACGATCTAGTTAAAGCGCTCTTTGGCCGAGCGGGACGTTTGCCTGATCAAGACTTTTCAGGTTTTACCCATATGATGAGAGAGGCGGCAGAAGGGATTGGCGAATGGGGCGTCTATCTGGTGTTTGCCATGCTGATACTGACGCTCTGGAAACGCTTTCCTTACAACCTCTGGCACTATGTACACCGAGCGATGCCGCTGATTTATCTAGCACTCGTATTCCACTCTGTCTGGCTGGCCCCTTTGGTTTGGTGGCAACAACCCATTGGCTGGCTGATGGGGTTATTACTCGCAGGCGGAAGTTTCGCGAGCCTCTTATCGATCAAAGGGCTGATAGGCAAATCACGACGGGTGCAGGGCAGCATTACCTCGATCTCAACATCAACCATGGGTATCACCGAAGTGAAGTGTCAGTTGGAGCACCCATGGAAAGGTCACCGTGCCGGCCAGTTTGCATTTGTAACCTTTGAGCCTAGCGAAGGCGCGCACCCTTTCACCATTGCCAGCGCAGACCATGGTAATGGTCAGATCACCTTTTACATTAAAGGGCTGGGCGACTATACGCGGCAGTTGGGTTATCGGTTAACAATCGGCGATCCCGTCACCGTTGAAGGGCCTTATGGTCAGTTCAACTTCAAACATCGTAAACACAATGCGACACAAATTTGGATCGCCGGCGGGATTGGCGTCACCCCTTTTTTAGCATGGCTTGAAGCACTGCAAAACCAGCGGGAAGACTCTCTCGAAGCTGAACTGCATTATTCCACCCATGATGGCGCGGCAGATCCTTTTGTTAAGCGATTACAGGCAGCCTGTACCGGCTTAAGCGGCATCCAGCTTCAGATACATGACAGCAGTCAGGGCCACAAACTCACGGCTGAGCAACTCCTCACACAACACCCTAAGGCAAAAGCGATGGAGGTCTGGTTTTGTGGCCCCTCAAGCTGGGCCAATACCTTAGAAAAAGAGCTACGTGAAAATTTACAAGGGTCTCTCTCGTTCCGACAGGAAGCGTTTGAACTGCGCTAAACCTATAACACTGACCGCCTTCAGCTGAATGTCAGCAAAGAGGTTTAGGATAAACACTGAAGCCATTAGGAGGTACCAACATGAAAAACACACTAATTACTGCCTTTTTAAGCACCTGCTTGATCAGTGGTGCCGCGCTAGCCAGCGATGATTGCACCGACCCAACCGTCGATTGGCAACCTAAAGAACGTCTCCGTCAGATGATGGTAGACAATGGCTGGGAGGTAAAGCGCATCAAAGTGGACGATGGCTGTTATGAGCTCAAAGGACGTGATCGCAAAGGTCATCGAGTTGAAGCGAAATTCTCACCCGCTTCACTAAGGATTATGGAACTTGAAATAAAATTTGATGATTCAGATGACGCATCTGACTACCTGAACTTAGGTAACCAGGCCCAACCATCATCAACTAGCGACTTAAACTCCGGTAGTAACACGCCAACAAACAAACCAAAAGTCACGATCGAATAAGTGTAAGGAAGATAAAATCATGAAACGTTTAGCAATAACCCTGTGTTTGATGGCTGCAGCTTTACTATCTTCACAATCCTATGCACGTGATGTCACCTTGACCACTCAGCTAAAAAACTATGGCGGTGACGGTGCTTATCTAGCCATTTATTTAACCAATGCCGACGGTCAGTATCAAAGAACGTTATGGGTGGCTGGCAAGAAATCAAAATATTACAAGCACTTGAGCGGCTGGGCGCGGGGGAGTGGGCAGCGCAAAAGTGAGTACGATGGACTATCCGGTGCCAGCGTTACCGAGGGTAAGACATTAACGGTCACCCTTGATCTGCCCGACACCTATATTGATGCAGGGTTTCAGCTCCACGTTGATACCGCTGTCGAAGATATGCGAGACAACCGTAATGATGTTGTCGTGCCATTCACCAGCGAAGGGGTCGATAAACCCAATAATGGCCGCGGTTATATCAAAACGTTCACCTATTCGTTTTAAATAACTGCCTAGGAACCCCGTTATGTTACGTCAGTTTCACTCCCTGTCTGGCTTGATAGCAACACTGTTCGTTGTGCTGCTCACCATCTCCGGTGCTGTGCTCTCGCTTGATCCGATTCTCGAACGCTCACAGGCTAAAATCGCAGGCACATCGTCAATCAGCGTGGCGGAGTTAGCGGGAAAACTTATCACTCGCTACCCTGGCACCGAGCAAATACAACGACATCCGTCAGGCAGTATCATTGTTTACTTTACTGACGGCGACCAAACAGGAGCGGACCTAATCAACCCACTAACGGGGGCAACGATTGGCGCCTATTCCAGCTCACCCATTATGGTGTGGATAAAAAACCTGCATCGGTCTTATCTGTTGGGGACACCTGGACGAGTTGTTGCTGGGGTCGCCGCTTTTTTTATGCTGCTGTTAACCTTTTCCGGTGCCGTCATGTTGATCAATCGACTCGGCGGTTGGCGTCATATTTTTCGACCGATCCAAGGGCCCTTTAAGCAACGTCTGCATACAGAGGTAGGTCGAGTGGCGGTACTGGGCCTGATATTATCAGCTTCTACCGGCCTGTATATGTCAGCCATGACTTTTGAGTTGATACCCGACTACTCATCGGCTGAGCCCGACTTTCCAACCCATGTAAATGGCGGTGCGCCTGCACCCATTGATACCCTATCGGCATTAAAAGCAATCCCGATTACCGAGTTCAGAGAGCTGGTTTATCCCTATCCAGACGACCCAATGGGCGTTTACTCAATTACCACCAATCAAGGAAGCGGCTTTGTTGATCAAGCAACCGGTCAATTACTCTCTTATCAAGCTTACGGTAACCCACAAAAACTCTATGAGTTTATCTACATGTTACACACCGGCGAAGGGCTATGGTGGCTTGGCCTATTGCTTGGTTTGAGTGCGCTCGCTGTGCCATTGATGGCATGGACCGGCATCCAGATCTGGTGGAGCCGTAAACAATCCGCCACAACCATTAACCATAATAGCGCTGCTCGCCTTGCCGATACCATCATTCTGGTTGGCAGCGAAAGTAACAGTACGTGGGGCTTTGCCAAAACCTTGCATGACGCCCTTCATCGCTTAGGATTTCAGGTTCACACCGCCCCCATGAATCAGATTGACCATCATTATCCACAGGCAAAACGGATGTTTATGCTCACCGCCACCTATGGGGATGGTGACACACCTGCATCGGCGAATCATTTTCTGACACGATTAGCGAAAATGACGAAGACACCTGATGTTCCTGTTGCTGTATTAGGTTTTGGTGATCGACAGTTCCCTGAATTCTGCCAGTTTGCAAAAGAGGTTGAGGCCGCGCTCATCACCAAGGGCTGGCCACAGCTACTACCACTCGAAACCATCCATCGACAATCGCCACAGGAATTTGCCCGCTGGGGGCAGGCGGTGAGTAGCGTTCTAGATAAGGAATTAACACTCGTCCATATCCCGGTTCATCCCGCTAGCACGACGTTGACGCTTGTCGAACGCGTCGATTACGGTACAGCGGTGCAGGCACCAACGGCGGTATTACGCTTCAAGTCACCGGAAGGGAGTCATAAAGGTCTATTAAATCGTTTACTGAGACGCTCCGGCTTACCGCATTTTGATGCAGGCGACCTTGTGGGTATCTTACCGCCAGGCAGCAGTGTGCCGCGATTCTACTCGCTGGCATCCGCATCGAAGAATGGCGTGCTCGAGATCTGCGTTCGTCATCATCCTGACGGGGCATGCTCCGGCTTTCTTCACGGGCTAGCTATCGGCGACACCGTTGAGGCTTTCATCAAGCTTAATCCGAGCTTTCGCCCAGCATCGGGCAAGGCACCGATAATACTGATCGGCGCGGGCACCGGCATTGGGCCTTTAGTCGGTTTTATCCGCAACAATAAAGCACATCACCCGATACACCTTTATTGGGGCGGTCGCTCTCCACAGTCTGATTTTCTCTATGAGACCGAACTCAAACGCTACCTAAAAGATAAGCGGTTAACTAAATTAAATCCGGTTTTCTCCCGCATCAACCAAGGCGCATATGTGCAGAATAAGATTACTGAAGATGACGTGGTGCTACGTCAATTGATCGAGGAGGGGGCGCAGTTTTTAATATGCGGCGGTCGTAACATGGCGGGTAGCGTTGCGGTTGCAGTGGACAAGGTAATTGCCCCGCTGGGGATCGATGTCGCGACACTGAAAGCTCAGGGGCGCTACCGTGAAGATGTGTACTAGCCTATTCAGACTGAATCAGTCTCGCACTAAGCGGCTTCTTAAACAGGTGCATTCGTTGAGGTGAGGCTTCCTTTCCGCGCCATCGGTACGGTTCACCAACTCCTTGACTGCTTGCTATCTGCAGAGGTTAAGCATAGAAGCGCAGCCACCCCCAATGATGACCTGAAAGCGCTAGATCGGTGGGTTATCAAAAAATCACACCGATTACCAACTCAGCTGAACGCCGCAATGAACCAGGATAAGAAAACCAACAAATGGGGATAAGTGTACCTAAACGATATAATATCAACGAAAATATTGATTCAAGCGCTAGCCAAAACGCTCTGCGATGATCAGAATACTATACATAAGCGCTTAAGCCGCGTTTGATTCAACGATATACGCCAACTATTGGAGTCGACTGTCGTGCTATTTGGACTATTTGGTAGAAAGAAAAAGAAAACCGCTGACAAGAGGCCGAAGACCACCAGGCAGTCTAGTGAGTCAACATCGAAACCCTCGAAGCCTCTGGGAAAACTTTTGGATGAGTCGGGTCATTGGGGCACGGCTGAGTTACCTCAAGTACCACAAGAGGAACAAGCGTCTCTCATCGATTTCGATCTGTTAGTTGCGTCACAGATCGATGAAACACAAGCCGCTAAAGCACAACAGTTGTGCGAAAAGTTGCCAGACCCTCACCCCGTGCAATCAAAGCTAGCCAGTGGCTTAGATACATCTAAAGAATTGGTTGAAACACTCGCGGCGGATCCCGGTCTAACAGCGACGGTATTGCGAACGGTCAACTCTGCAGCCTTTGCCTTAACCTCGCCGATTTCAAGCGTCCAGCATGCGGTTAATTACCTTGGGGTCAGCTTTGTTAGAAGTTTAGTCTCCCAAGCCGCTACAGCTAACCAAACTAAAGACTGTTCTGAAGCACAAAAAACAGCATTACAGCGGGTGTGGATATCTACCGCTGTTGCAAGTGCTTTTGCCAGTTTATTAGGACAAAACGCTGGCCACTCCCGCCCGTCGGTCCTCGCAACCAAAGCGTTATTTTTTAATCTCGGTGACCTAGGTTTGATCCTAGGAGAGGACGGTGCAGACGCTTGGTATACAGAAGGTATGACGGTCATGGACAGAGTTAAAGCGCAGCAACAGGGTTGCGGTTTAAACTCCTCTATCGTTGGCTCGACGTTAGCTCGAAATTGGGGTTTGCCCGAAGAGATTGAACGCGCCATTGCCAACTCACTGCTCCCACTAGCCAAAGCCCCAGGGCAGTTGGCTTTAAAAGATGATGAGTTAAAAGATACCGTGTTACTTTACTTAGCTGGACGTATCGGTGACCGTGTCGCGTATAGAGGCCTTCGTGACCTGTCTGAATTCAATCTCGAAGCAGCAGAAGAACCTGGCACTCATTTTCTAAAAGGCCATTTAGAAGCGTCTGACCAAAAGCTCGTTCTTCAGCTACTGTCAGATACCGCATTCCGTAAGAAATTTAATCGCCTACTGGCATCATTAGCTATTTGATTAAAGGTTGAACAGAGCCTGCTCTGAAGCGGTATAAGCTGGAAGCGCGTTGCAAATGTTAAAGACATAGGTTGCGTGGCATCCAGCGCTCTGTTTGCATCACTGCAACAGAGGCATCAGTATAATCCCAGCAATATGAACGTTATTAAGTTATGTTTACTATATCACCAGACATAGTGATCACTAACAAACCATCGCCATTACCACCTTTTATGCACGAGTCTGCCGGCGAATTTCACTGTTTAAGGCAGCCCCCAAACGATTAAAATAACGCTGAAAGGCTAGATTAATACGTTCACGTTGCTCGCCTCGCGGATACAACCCCTGCTCCGCCTCAGCCGTCATTTTAGTCCCCGAAACCAAAAAGTTATTGGTGATAGCCGCATCTTGAACAAAGGCTTCAAACGCTCTCGCGCATAACTCCTCAGCCTGACTGTAATACACTTGATTCATCGCTCTATCGACCCGCGCTGATACCTCAAATAACGGGCTAGGGGAATCGCCGTCTTCAGCTAACATAATATGCCTGAAACAGGCGTACAGATCATCATTCAAAGGATGAACCACAGGCGTTGCATCTGCTAGCCAAGCTTTTGAGGCAAACATGCCTGCCGGCGCATCGTCAAAAGCAGTACCACCGAGATAATGATCGAGTGCATGAAACCACTCATGTGCAATGCTGCCTGGGCCTGCATTTTTGGCCAAAGAAAAGCACCGCATCGACGGTTGATAATGGGCGGCAACACCGGGACGTCCACCGATACCGTATTGTAACGACAAGGTTCCGCGCAATGAGATCAGCGGTTCGGGGCATTTCAGGATGGTCATCAGGTCAACCAAGGCATCGTAAAACAATCCCGCCGCTCGGTTTTGTTCCGCCTGCGTCACCCAGCGACCAATACCGATAAACCTGAAATCAAACCGCTTCCTCACTTCAACAAAGCTAACGGGATTACCTTGCCGTACATCCGGCCCGTGGCGATAAAATTCACGCGATAACGTCATACGACTACAATACCCGCTCTACCCTATTTCTAAATCAGAGGGGTCATTGTACTCCCGTAACGAGATCGTGAGCAGTGTTTCATGCCAGAACCTAGGCTTAATCTAAAGTGTCAACAACTTGCATATCTGTCCTTAAACACAAAAAAGACAGCCTAGATAATATTACCTAATCCGCTCAATAATCAGTGCGATGCCTTGGCCACCACCAATGCACATCGTCACCAATCCATAACGTCCTTCGGTACGTTCCAGCTCCGCCATTGTTTTGATAATAATAATCGAGCCTGTCGCCCCCACAGGATGACCTAATGCGACAGCTCCGCCATTCGGATTAACCTTAACCTCAGGCATCCCCAATTGTTCAGTCACCGCCATCGCCTGAGCGGCAAAAGCTTCGTTGGATTCGATCACATCGATATCCTGCATTTGTAGCCCAGCATTTTTTAGCGCTTGTTTAACGGCGGGTATCGGCCCCAAGCCCATCAACTCCGGAGCAACACCGGCAAAGGCATAACTAAGAATACGACAACGGGGAGATAATCCACGGCGTTGTGCTTCAGCCATCGTCGTCATAACCATCGCCGCCGCACCATCATTTAGGCCCGATGAGTTACCGGGGGTCACAATGCCATCTCGCTTAAATATTGGCTTCAGTTTTGCCAAGCTTTCGACAGTAGTGCCTGCCCGAGGATGCTCATCGGTATCAAAGATAAATTCTTGACGGCCTTGTTTAACAGTAACAGGAACGATCTGATCGCGAAAATGCCCCTGCTCTATCGCCATTAATGCGCGTCGATGACTCTCTGCAGCGAACCGATCTAGGTCGTCTCGTCCATAGCCCTGCTGCGCAGCAATATTTTCAGCTGTCACGCCCATATGACCACTGCCAAACGGATCACTAAGAATCCCTTGAGTCATATCGACCACACGACTGTCGCCCATCCGCGCGCCATAACGAGCATCCGGCATCAGGTAAGCACCACGGCTCATACTCTCGGCGCCCCCAGCCAACGCGATCTGGCTATCCCCCATCAGCAACAGCTGGGCGGCAGAAATAACCGATTGCACCGATGAACCACACAGGCGATTCACATTAACGGCGGCGGACGACGCGGGTAACCCTGAATTAAGTGCAATATGGCGAGACAGATAAACATCCTGCGGAGCCGTGGTGATGATATGGCCAAAGACCGCATGATCGATCGCCTCAGCGGGAATTCCTGAGCGACGAATCGCTTCGGTGGCCGCTACGGTTCCTAATTCCGCCGGCGATAAACTCGACAGGCTGCCACCAAATGTACCAATCGCGGTACGTACCCCATCAACAATTACGATATCACTTAATTTCATAGTGTTTATTCCTTCGTGGTCCGGTTAACGACCGAGCATCGGGCGCGCAATTACCTCTTTCATAATCTCTGAGGTGCCGGCGTAGATAGTCTGAACCCGGGCATCAACATAGAACCGGGAGATAGGATATTCGGTGGTATAGCCATAGCCACCGAACAACTGCAAACATTGATCGGCAGCCTGACACTGCATCTCGGTGGCACTTAGTTTAAGCAGGGCAGCCTCTTCAATGGTCATCTTGCCGTGATTATAGTGATGCAGACATTGTTGATAGTAGGCGCGGCATAGTTCTAGCTGGGTTTTAACTTCGGCTAATTTAAAGCGAGTGTTCTGAAAGCTGCCCACCGTTTGACCGAATGCCTTCCGCTCCAGAACGTAGTTGAGGGTGAGCGCCAAGGCACCATCGGTCGCGGCAATAGCTTGCGTGGCACAGCCTAGCCGCTCTCTTGGTAACTCATCCATGAGGTAGAAGAAGCCGTGATTTTCCTCGCCCAATAGAGCATCGGCAGGGAGCCTAAGGTTATCGAAAAATAGCTCGGCAGTATCGCTGCAATGCTGACCAATTTTACTGATGCCTTTGCCCCGTGAGAAACCGGGTAACGAGGCATCCACGAGAAACAGAGAGATTCCCTTCGCCCCAGCAGCAGGATCGGTAGAGGCACAGACAATCACCAAGTCAGCCAATAAGCCGTTGGTGATAAAGATTTTCGAGCCATTAAGCACCCACTCATCGCCGTCGCGAACCGCGCGGGTACGCAGGGCTGCCAGATCACTGCCAGAACCCGGCTCGGTCATGGCAATAGCCCCCACCACCTCGCCACTGACCATCTTCGGTAACCAGTGTTGCTTTTGCGCATCGGTTCCCCGATGCAAAATATAGGGCGCGACGATATTTGAATGAATATTAAAACTACTGGCAAGACCGCCATACCCTAGCTGCGCCATCTCACCCAAGACTAGCTGCGCCACCTCAAAGGGAGCGCCCGCCGCACCATACTGCTCTGGCAAATCAACACAGAGCATACCCGCCTGTCCCAATGTAGGCCAAATAGTCCTAGGCATAATGCCGGCACGTTCCCAATCATCGTAATAGGGGGTTACTTCTTGTGCCAAAGCTCGCTGGGTCATATCTCGAAACAGGGCTAATTCAGCGCTATCCGCTGCAGTATATGAAGCATTCATGGTTAGGCTCCTTACTTCGATTCCATCCGAATACCCGCATCGAGACGGATCACTTCAGCGTTAAGATAGGGGTTAGTAATAATGTGGCAACAAAGATCGGCGAACTCTTCCGGCAGACCAAAACGTTTCGGACACTGCACCATCTCAATCAACGGCTCGCGAACTTTTTCCGGTAACGATTGCATCATAGGAGTATCAAATAGCCCGGGAGCAATCGTCATTACACGAATATGGTGTGGGCCTAAATCCCGAGCCAGTGGTAGCGTCATACCAGCAATAGCCGCTTTACTGGCACTATATGCAGCCTGACCCGTTTGACCATCGAACGCAGCCACCGAGGCAGTATTGATAATCACGCCCTGCTCTTCGTCTGCCCCTTTTGCCGCCATCTTTTCGGCGGCGACCCGCAGCACATTAAAGGTGCCGTTAAGATTGATATTGATCGCATGGCTAAACTGCGCCAGTGGCAGCGCGCCTTCACGCCCCAAGACCTTACCGGCAGCGACAATGCCGGCGCAATTAACACAGATATCCAAACGGCCCCACTGGCTTACACCATCGCTAAGTGCTTGCTCAACCGCATCGGCATCGGTGACATCCACTGGGTAAAAACGCACTTGCTGCGGATACTGCGCTTGTAGCGCCTGGCCCGCCTCATTATTCATATCCAGTACTAAAACCTGCGCCCCTTCTGCTAATAGACGTAGGCTCGTTGCCAACCCTAATCCGGATGCGCCGCCACTGACGACCGCCACTTTATTTCTGATATTCATCGCCACTCAACTCTCGTATTACTTATCTTTATTGTCCGAGGAGTATCCGCTGAACGTCGACAACTGTGCTATGACCAATACAGACAATCGGTTTGATAAAAACGACCAACCACGACCTCTGAGTGGGCGGCGCCACTTTTTGTACCATAGGCAGCGATAAGGTATGCTCACTTAACTAAGGGAAAACCATGATTAACCATGAAAAAAAACTGGTCTCCAATCACTACATACAAGCGAGCCTACGAGGAGCCATCAACCAGGGAATTGATCCGCTGCCGCTGCTTGAGCGAGCCGCCGTCCCCAGCGAACTGCTGCATAAACCCCGGGCCCGCATCACCGAAGTACAATTAGCCAACCTGATCAGAGCCGTTTGGCGCGCCACCGGCGATGAGTTTATGGGCCTAACCGAGCACCCCAGCAAAAACGGTGTGTTCGCCCTGATGATGGAATCGTTATTCCAGTTGAAAACGCTCGGGGCGATGTTGCAACAAAGTGTGCGTTTCTATAATGCCGTGCAGTCTGAGGCTAATTTTGCCCTCCATATCGAAGCCGATAGCGTCAACATCGATATCACATTGATGCAGCCAGAATTAGATCCAGACCACCTATTACAGGAGTTTTTGTTACTAATGTGGCAACGCTTCAGTAGCTGGTTGGTCAATAGTCAGTTGGCGATTCAGACCACCCGCTTTAATTACTCAGCCCCCGCCCATCAAGATGAATATCCACCAATGTTCGGCGAGCATTTACTGTTTGACCAACCCACCGCCGGCTTCAGCTTCAGCAGTAAATTGCTGATGCTGCCTCGGGTGCGAGACCCACTTGAGCTAGATTCTTTTCTGCGCCGTTCGCCCCTTGAGGTGCTTCGTCGCGTTGGGGATAACAATAGCCTTAGCATTCAAGTTCAACGCCTTATGCTAAATAAGGGATTAGAACAGGCAGCGACACTGGAAGATATTGCCCACGATCTACATATGACCTCCCGCACATTGCGCCGCAAACTCAAGGAAGAAGGCCATAGTTATCAACAGATCAAGGATCGAGTTCGTTGCGATACCGCGATCCGCTTACTCACCGAAGAATCCCTCAGCGTTGCCGAAACCAGTGAATTGGTCGGTTTCACCGAACAGGCCGCATTCTGCCGAGCATTCAAAGGCTGGACCGGTGTCGCACCCAGTGCCTATCAAGCGACACACCATTAGAGCAACGCCCCACTGACCGCTTTTATCAAATGCTTTGGACAGTTTAATCATTGCTTCCAACGCGGCGAAAAAAGACACTCTAAATGACAAAACAAAAATAAGAAGGTCTGCATCAATGCTATCCGACATCCAAACCGCCACAGTGAACACCATCGGTGATGGACTGCGCCGCGCCGCAAAACGCTTTGCCGCTAAAGAAGCCATCATCTTCCAACAGCGCCACTGGACATATCAGCAGCTCGACCGCGCCGTTAACCGCGTGGCCAATACCCTGTTGCAAAGTGGTTTACAACCCGGCGACCGTATTGCGGCATTTGGTAAAAACTCTGATGCTTACCTGATTCTCTTTCTGGCCTGTACCCGTGCTGGCATGATCCATGTACCGATCAACTATGCTCTCGTCAAAGACGAACTGCTTTATCTATTGAAGCAATCCGGTGCAGCAGCAATTTTTATGGATGACGATCTGGCTGTTAATGTCGCTGCCGTTGTACAGGATACCGCGATCACCACTACCGGCTCACTGCACACACCGACACCCGATTCACTGCTCGATATTCTGCAGATAAGTCAGTCAAATGCGGATCATCAACCACCCGACGTCAAGGTGCAGGATACCGATATCGCCCAAATTCTTTACACCTCCGGCACCACCTCGCATCCCAAAGGTGCGATGCACACCCACCGTGGCTTTATGGCCGAATACAGTAGTTGCATCCAACATCTTGACCTGACCGCTGATGATCGTTGCCTAGCGGCGTTGCCGCTGTATCACTCCGCGCAGATGCATGTTTTTACCATCCCCGCACTCATGATCGGTGCCATGAGCTATATCCTGCAAGCGCCACTACCGGAGCTAGTCTTTACGGCGATCAGCAGTGAACGGCTCAATTCAGTGTTTGCACCACCAACTGTTTGGATCGGGCTGTTACGTCACCCAGGTTTTGATCAACACGACCTCAGCTCACTGGTGAATATTTACTACGGTGCCTCCATTATGCCGGAGCCCATCGTCGCCGAACTGCAGCAACGCCTTCCCGGCTGTCGTCTGTTTAACTGCTATGGCCAGAGCGAAATGGCACCACTGGCCACCGTGCTGGCACCGGAAGAACAAACAGGCCGACTCGCCTCGATAGGTAAACCGATCATGTCGGTGGAAACTCGGATTGTTAATCCACTGACAATGGAAGATTGCTCGCCAGGGGAACAGGGTGAGATTATTCATCGCTCTCCCCATGTGATGGTGGGCTACTGGGATAAGCCGGAGCAAACAGCCGAGGCCTTTGCCGGCGGATGGTTCCATTCAGGTGACTTGGCATATGCCGATGAAGAGGGTTACATCTTTATCGTCGATCGAATCAAAGATGTCGTTAATACCGGCGGCGTGTTGGTGGCCAGCCGCGATGTCGAAGAAGCGCTATACCTGCATCCCGCTATCGCAGAAGTTGCGGTCATTGGCACACCCCACGAAAAATGGATCGAAGCGATCACCGCTATCGTGGTCTTCAAACAGGGAGAAGATGCGGACAACGATGAACTCACCCGCCACTGCCAACAGTATTTGGCTCCGTTCAAAGTGCCTAAAGCCTTTATTGTGGCCGATGCGCTACCGAAGAATACAGCGGGGAAATTGCTTAAGCGAAAATTACGTCAACAGTACAACGAAGCACAACTAGATGCCGCGTTATCGGTTTGAATAGGGATAGCTATAACGAAGATAAAACACAAAAAACCAAAAGTGTGCGTTAACCAGAGGGGTCATCAAGCGGAATAGGGTTATCTCTTCAAGCGGATGTAAAACAGATTAGAAGACGTAAAAAGCAGGGATGCAAAAATGAGCTCTTGGCTCGGGTTTGCTTTAAAAAAACGTTCATACTAAAAAGATGAATACTTGCGGTAATCACTTTAGAGCAGGCGCAGGTTGCTAGGATATTTTATCCCAAGCAACATGCTTAGTTACCGCAGATCAACAATTTATGGCCGTAGCTTTTACCCGGAATATTAGGCCCATCAACGATTTTCACTTCTTCGTTGTTGTACAGCCCGGTCATTTGAGCGTCGATATAAACAACTTGGTCTGAATCAAAATTAGCTGAAGCACCGGCTGCGCCGGCAACCAGTGCTAATGCGATGCTAACCGTAGTAATAGATGTTCTCATAGGCCATTCCTCTATAAATGGTTTCAGTAAAACCCTCTTTCTTCATGATTTTACGATGACTAACGAATTACTACTTAGCGGCTACTTATTTATTACCGACAAACAGATCTGAGCTATAGCTGCTGCCTGGCAAATTAGTGGTCTTAACGACTTCACCCATTGCGTGATGACGAGATGCGCCTTGAGTATTAACGCTGTCACCCAGTTGGCCCACATTGAAGTTAGTTGCAGACGCTGCGCCAGCGGCCAGAGTCGTTGCCAGTGCGATCGATGTGATAAGTGCTTTCATGATGTATTCCTCAAACAATTAAATGAACAATGGTTACCAATAGATGGCGAGTGCTGACTTATTTATTACCAACAAACAGATCTGAGCTATAGCTGCTGCCTGGCAAGTTAGCGGTTTTAACAACGTCACCGGTTGCTTGATGGCGAGATGTACTTTGAGCATTAACGCTGTCACCTAACTGACCTACATTAAAGTTAGTAGCGGCAGATGCTGCGCCAGCGGCCAGAGTCGTTGCCAGTGCGATCGATGTGATAAGTGCTTTCATGATGTATTCCTCAAACAATTAAATGAACAATGGTTACCAATAGATGGCGAGTACTATCTTATTTATTACCAACGAACAGATCTGAGCTATAGCTGCTGCCTGGCAAGTTAGCGGTCTTAACAACATCACCGGTTGCTTGATGGCGAGATGTACTTTGAGCATTAACGCTGTCACCTAACTGACCTACATTAAAGTTAGTAGCGGCAGATGCTGCGCCAGCGGCCAGAGTCGTTGCCAGTGCGATCGATGTGATAAGTGCTTTCATGATGTATTCCTCAAACGGTTAAACTTAAAAATATTTACAAACGGTGATTTGGGCTGACTTATTTATTGCCAACGAACAGTTCAGAATCGTAACCATGGCTCGGCAGGTTAGCGCTATCCACCGTGACGATCTCTTCGCTGCTATAGTGGGAAGCGGTCTGAATGGTTGTGCCACCACCCAATTGGTCTACATTAAAGTTAGTAGCAGCAGACGCTGCGCCAGTTGCTAAAGTAGAAGCCAGTGCGATGGTTGTGATAAGTGCTTTCATGATGTATTCCTCAAACGGTTAAACTTAAAAATATTTACAAACGGTGGCGTGTGCTGACTTATTTATTGCCAACGAACAGTTCAGCATCGAAACCATGGCTCGGCAGGTTGGCGCTATCCACCGTGACGATCTCTTCGCTGCTATAGTGGGAAGCGGTCTGAATGGTTGTGCCACCACCCAATTGGTCGACATTAAAGTTAGTAGCAGCAGACGCTGCGCCAGCAACCAGAGTAGAAGCCAATGCGATGGTTGTGATAAGTGCTTTCATGATGTATTCCTCAAACAGTTAAACTTAAAAATATTTACAAACGGTGGCGTGTGCTGACTTATTTATTGCCAACGAACAGTTCAGCATTGAAACCATGGCTCGGCAGGTTGGCGCTATCCACGGTTACCAGCTCATGGCTGCTATAGTGGGAAGTGGTCTGAATGGTTGTGCCGCCACCCAGTTGGTTGACATTAAAGTTAGTGGCGGCAGACGCTGCGCCAGTTGCTAGAGTGGAAGCCAGTGCGATAGTTGTGATAAGTGCTTTCATGATGTGTTCCTCAATATTGGTGCAATCATATATTCATGCTAAGATCTGGTTATTGATTGAGCACTATTAACTTGTGCGCTATCAACTTGCAAACAATGTTATTTCAACTTAAGCTTGCATGCAAGTTAATTGTGAACAATCAATATATAAAAATTAGGAATAAACTAATGACAAAAAAAATAGAAGAGTCGACGCCACTACTAGAAAACTTAGCCTGCTTCTCACTTTACAGTGCAGCAAACGCGATGGTCAGAGCCTATCGGCCTGTATTGGATGAGCTAGACCTTACCTATCCACAGTATCTAGCTATGCTGGTGCTCTGGAGTGGCGATGCACTTAATGTGAAAACATTAGGTGAACAGCTGCATATGGATTCAGGTACAACCACCCCTTTGCTTAAACGAATGGAGGCAAAAGGCTTAGTCTTACGGGAGCGTTGTAAGCAGGACGAGCGTTCGTGCATTGTCCATCTGACTCAATCAGGTAGAGATTTAAAGCAACAAGCATTGAAAATACCTGCAGCGATGGGCGGTAAGATCTCGATCACCCAAGAAGAAGGGGAGAAGCTGAAGTATTTGTGCGATAAGTTGCACGATGGGCTTGTCGCTAACTAAGGCTAATCTGAGACCAAAGCTAGATTAGTCTTAGTGCGTATTGATACCAACCTCATCTACAGCTGAAGCCTGATAGTAGTAAACACTAACTATCTGTCAATGTGATAGATCACTTCAGGCATGGACGCTTAATTATCAGCTCGGGGTTCTCTTTCTCTCGATATGGATCATGAAATTCACTTGATGAAAGGTGCTTGGGATACAGCATTAGAGCGCTTCTATCGGCAGCAATGCCGCCCGTGGGATGATTGCAGATACCTTATTGCATGAGGCATGCGTACATAATTTTGCACGCAAAATTGAAAATTTGATCGTTGAATAACGATTGGTAACTGCGTTTAGAAGAAAAGCAAAAGAAGATCTCCCTCACTGCAACATCATAAGCGCTGACAAATGGCGGCAAACAATATGGCCGTTGATAACAGCCTGAACTAAACGGATGCCTCGGCTAACGACTTTACCGACAGCCCAGAGGGCCGTCGATTTATCCATTCTCTCCGTTGTTAGGGGCAATCTTTGCGCTTACCCAGAGTATAGTTTTGTGTTTGATCTGAACTAATGGCGGTATATGTCTTGGGATTATCTGCGGGGCTACAGACAGTTTGATTGGTTGACACCGTAATATTCCCCGTCCAAGTATCACCAGCATCTATAGAACCAACGTAACATGCATAATAATTAGAGGTATTAGTACATGATACGGCGTAATTACCACTACCGGACACACCGTTAAATTTCACTCCGTTACTCATAATTGCCACACTACCGCTGATAATCAAACTGTAATCCGAGTCATTACTATTATCATCACTCTCCTCAGTCTCTCCGTCATCATTGCTCCCACCGGTATTGTCATCAGTGGGTGTATCATCGCTGTCGTCAGCGTTGTCATCACTCGTAGTATCATCGCCGTCGTCAGTGGAACCACCGCTCGATGAGCTTGGTGGAGAACCGCTGAGTGAGAAAAGTAACTTCCCGGCTTCAACCGGATCATCTTGCGCCACAATAGAAGATAACTGCACCGACTGAGCACCAAAACGATCTTCCCAGCTGACAGTCATCTCAATCGTTTTATAATCAGGTGCAGTATGGTTTGTCACCACCCAGTTGTCGGTATAGATCGCATTCGTGCCGGTCACCGATGAGCTACCCGTGACAATGCCAGAATTATAATCACTCAAGGTGGCAAAGTTGCGCATCTCTTCAAGCTTTTGCTCGGCAATCACCAAGCCCTCGGCCATCGCTTTACTGTAGGTACTTTTACCCATGGTTTTGTTTTGCATAGCACCGAGTGCTATCACACCAAAAGCTAGAATAAGCACAGCAATAACGAGTTCTAGCATCGCTATGCCTTGTTGCGAATGAATATTACGTATGTTTTTCATAAACCCTCTTAGAAATCTTTCCAGGTACCCGGAAACTGCGGGGCTGTTTCTGTTTTAAGACCGCCAGTATCTCCGTTACTGACTTCACTCCAATCATAAATTTCAGTATTCGCGGTCATTTTCGATATACCACCGTTAACACCAACCGTGCCATATACGGTGGTTCCGCCCCAGCCATTGGAGCCCGCACAATCACTATCAATGAACACAACACCATAAAATGTTGGGTTGCCATTAATTTTTGGACAATCCGCTACAGCATCAAAAACAACAATAACGGGAGATGTCGCAGATCCCCATGAGGTATGATAATTTGACGTACTCGTGACCCATACAACGGTACGATCAGCATCAGCAACACCATCTGCGACCTCCTGATCGGCGATAGCTTTCATTCCGCTTCTAGAAACACTGAACAAGCTATCCCAAATATCGCCGGTAAAATCACTTGTGGCTATCCCGCCGCCATGCACATCTAAATGCCCTAGCTCGACACAACTACTGCCATCGGATTCTGTCGCTGACTGTGAGGTCACAATCGCATCCCCATAGGGGCCAGCCCCCGAACCACTATCATAACCAGCAGGATAAATATCCGGGTTGCCTTTAGCATCATCAAAACAGCCATCAATCATCATCGGCGGCCCGGTCGTGCCAGGGTTGGTTAGCAGACTGTTCGTGTATATATATCGCTGTACCTGCGCGGTAATATTCGCCTCGCTCGTAGCTGACACCACGGCGGTTACCAAAATGTAATTTGGCTCAGCCGTAGCTCTTTGGTAACGAATGACCGCCGAGTAAATATCTGTATTTGAACTACTAATCGTCGGCATCGCTATCGTTGGACTCGCCGTTTCAACGCTCCCAGAAACGGTCCAGCTAGGGCTATTCTCGGTATACCAAGCAATACCGAAATCCAAAGCAGAATCTGCAGCGTGGCGAACCTCTTTAGCCCGCAGGTCGTTAACGCTAATGCGCTGCTCCATTCGGCTGGATTTAACGAGGGCAAACGAGGCTAACGAGGCCGCAAATAAGATAATCAAGCCGATCGTCAATGTCGTAAAGCCCCGCTGAGCACCAGTCGTGCCGCGAGCGCGATAGAGTATAGACTGTCCAGATTTTTGTTTTTGCATCATCACATGCTTACTCTATGGGGCCGAAGAAGTGTATTTATCGTTACGAATTTTCACCGTGTCCGTCAGCGAAACCGAGCTTTCAGTATGGCTCTTTAACCTACCAGACAGGTTCATATCAACATCCCGGATATACTGACAAGGATCACCTGAGGTACATGGGCAGCCCACTGTTTCTGTATTGATATTTAAACAACTGGTATTAACCGTGAATGTCAGCGATGTCACCTCAATTTCAGGCGTCGTTAGGTCTTCCCACCCCGCCGTATCTGTACAGGCAAAGGTGTTACCGCTGGTTCTCATTTGCAGTACTGAAGCATTAAGTCGATAACCAAACTGCTCCATATCACTCGCGGTAACCGTGCCGTCATCAACCGTTTTATCACCGTCGAGATCATAGCTAAGCAAGACACACGAATTGGCTGCCTCGCCGGTAAACTGTGCGACTGACAGATCATTCACGCCACTAACAAAGGGATTATTCGTAAAGTCATCGGTGCCCGGCACTCCGCCAAAATACCCCGCTCGACGAATATCCTGAGCTATCACAGTCGCCGCCGTGCGGAGTTCTTCTACCAACCGTGTTTGGTTGATGGTATTTGCGCTAGCAGTCACCATCGATACATACACCTGCAATATAGAGCTGATAACCAAGAGTCCCAGCGTAATACTGATCATTAACTCAACGAGTGAGCTACCTCGTTGTGCAGCCATAGGCTTCAACATGCGGAGTACTTCGTCATCGAAGCATTAGGCGTACAAATGCGAACCCGCCCAAGCGCGGTCACAGAGATCTGTAACTGTTCACCGGAAAGGGTTGCTAAACTAACCAGACCACTTGTGGCTTTACTTCTAATCGCCGAAAAACGAGTGAAGCTATCTGCGCCAAACACAGAAGACGTCATATTCACGCCATCAAAGCTGCTACTGTTAACCGTTTTAAGTGTACTCACACCGCCACGATCCAAAACACAGGCATTCGCATCGGTGATATCGGTAAGAGCGCAATTACAGTTGCCATTAACACTCAAGCCATAACACCAATTATTGGCACCATCAGTGGTAAAACTAACGCTGACTTCCGCGCCACTACCCCGCGTTATCACCTCAGTGCGAGCAAAGTTCAAATCACTATAAATAGCTTCACCAGCCACTTCTAAACGATGTTGGCCGATAAAAGTGCTAAAAGAGGGAATCACCGCTGTTATTAAAATGGCCAATACAGTTATGGTCACTAACAGCTCGATTAATGTAAAACCGGCATTTAGAGGCCGATTTATGGGGTTAATCATATACATTTCAGTGAGTTACCAAATCAATAATACTACTCAACCAAGTGATCCAAATACATATTGGTTAAGTAAAAGAAATTAGCGTAGTCTTCACGTTCCTTGTTAGGCGTATATGTGGCCCGAGAATGGTGTAACACACAAGGACGCGCCCATTGTACCCTTTCTCGTGCCAAAGTAAGGTGTAGGATCTGACATTTTGAGTAGTAAAGGGTGAGTTTAGTGCGTTTGAGAAATCAACAATCCGGTTTTACATTGATGGAACTACTGATTGCCGTCGCCATTGTCGGCATTCTTGCAGCAATTGCGCTGCCGAGTTATCTGGACAAGGTGCAGCAAACCCGTCGGGTCGATGCCATCAATAGCTTGATGGCCATTCAGCTAGATCAAGAAGAGTGGCGGGCTAACGATATAAACTATGGCACCTTAAGTGAGATCGGCTGGTCTGCATCTTTAGATGGCTACTACAGCATGGCCATCGTTTCTCAGTCAGCTGTGGGCTTTATTGCCACCGCGACACCGGTTGCTGGCAGCAGTCAAGAAGATGATGACTGCGGCACATTTGCCATCAACCAAGACAATCCACTCCATACCGGCAGCTACGCCAGCACCTCATGCTGGAATAGATAACAGCCACCGCTAATTAATACTCAAGCAGATATGCGGGCTGGCAGCATAAACAGGCGGTTAGCCGATGGCCTATAGCACCTCATGCTTAGGCGATATGCCGGCGATAACCAATCGCCATTAATGCTCTTCAGGCTCCAGTAGAAACTGGGTCACAAAGAGGCGAACTGTCGGCGCCACTACCACGAAAAGCAGCAGAGCATAGGGGATAATCTGCCCTATCACCGCTCCCCAAGTCGCCATAAAATCCCCTCCTACCGGCAACATCCGATAACTCATAATGGCTGTCATTCCCAGCAACATCGTTGGTAACACCATTGATGCCATCAACGGGTATTGAAATTTTCTAGGAAATTTTTTCATCGGATCGTTCCTGTTGTTTAAATAATGATGAAAATATAACATCGGCCATATCGTTTCAAAACAGCCAATAAAGAAACCCAAGCGTGCATATATGAAAGCTAAGGATATGACCAATTTATATTGGTTTTGCCAATCAGTAGA
The DNA here is from genome assembly GCF_055808735.1 of Amphritea sp. GJ51-11. NCBI lineage: Bacteria > Pseudomonadati > Pseudomonadota > Gammaproteobacteria > Oceanospirillales > Oceanospirillaceae > Amphritea > Amphritea sp. GJ51-11. The sequence continues at coordinate 3,940,233 of NZ_CM147881.1, forward strand.
GTACGGTAGTTTTGCCGTGACCAGTCTGCATACAAAGGTATCAGCGCCAACGCTTTCCCGTGCGGTAGCTCACTTAGAGGAACAATTAGGGGAAAAGCTACTACACCGGCATGCCAAGCAATTTCAGCTCACGACCGCCGGTAATGAGTATTACCAACGTTACGCACCCATTTTCAAACAGCTACACGAACAGTGGCAGCAGTTATCCAATCGGCAGCCAACATTAACCGGGGATATTCGGGTCTCTTGTCCAGAAACCTTTGCCGATAGTTTCTTACAGCAAGCCGCCATTGAGTTCATGGCGATTCATCCTGAAGTCAATATACATATCGACTTTTCCTCCGACACTGAGAGTTTTTTTGATGATCAAATCGATTTAAGCATATCGACTAATCCGCCCAAAGCCCCACATCTTGTGCAACGCCGCCTGTTTGATATGACATTGACCCTAGTAGCATCACCAAGCTACTTAGCTAAACACCGATCACCAACGTGCGTTGAAGATCTGCTGCAACATGATTTATTGGCCGGCAACACTATCCCCTATTGGGAGTTTAAACAGGCCAACAAGCCCCTGCGCATCCCATTAAAGCCCAAGTATTCGATCGATAGTTTACGGCTTATCATTCAGGCCACATGTGCTGGGGTTGGTATCTGTATGATACCCAGCATTATTGTCGCTCCACTGGTCGAGAATGGCCGCTTAGAGATATTGCTGCCGCAAGTCGAGTGCCCAACCGGTATTGCCTATATCGTCTGGGCTGATCGCAAACTACTCTCAGCACGGGTGCAGGCATTCCGAGATATGATCATTGAGCGGATGAAACAACCGGCAAACTTTTTATCGACCATCTCCCCTCAACAGCCATGATCATCACCGCTTCAACCGATACAGCGGCACTTCATCTCGCCCGGCCATTGAACCTCGCTAATGAAAACCTGAGATAGTGAGCCGGGCGATACCATCCATAAAGCGAATGACTAGACGGTCTGTGCTTGTTCACGTTTATCGAGAGTGCCCGATAACCAGGTGAGTAGCAAAGCCACCAGCACGATCAACGCGCCAATCCAAGGAGTATCCATTAGCGACATAGTATCGATAATAAATCCGCCCAGTAACGAGCCTAAGGCGATGCCAACATTAAACGCTGCAATGTTAAGGCCGGATGCCACATCCACCGCCTGCGGTGTGTATTTTTCCGCCAACTGCACAACATATACCTGCAATCCCGGCACATTACCAAAAGCAAAACCTCCCCACAGCAACACGGTTAGTACTGCAGTCAATGGATTTCCAGCCGTGTACGTAAAGGTCAGCAACACTAATGCGAGTGCACTAAAGATGATATACAGCGCTTTGATCGGCCCGATTTTGTCGGCTAAACGACCACCCCAGATATTCCCCTCCGCCACCGAAACACCATACACCAGTAAAATCAGGCTAATCACGCCGGTATCAAAACCAGATACCTGCTCCAAGATCGGAGCCAAATAGGTAAAGGCAACAAAGGTACCACCATAACCAACAGCGGTCATTCCATAGACCAGCAACAACCTTGGCTGGGTCAAAACACTCAACTGTTGAGAGATGTTCGCAGGTTTCGCCTGCTTTAAACTGGATGGCACCAACCATGCGCTACCCAGCAACGCAGCAAAACCTAAACCGGAGACAACCAGAAAGGTAGCCCGCCAGCCAAAGTGCTGGCCAATCCAAGTGCCCAATGGGACACCGGTCACCAAAGCGACGGTTAGCCCGGTAAACATAATCGCAATGGCACTGGCTTCTTTCTCCTTGGTTACTAGGCCGGCGGCAATCGTTGAGCCGATAGAGAAAAAGACACCATGTGCGAGACCGGTAATAATCCTAGCGGTCATTAATGAACCATAATTTGGAGCTAACCAAGCCAATAAATTACCCACCACAAACAGTGACATAATCGTCAGCAAAACCGTTTTACGATTCCAACGGCCCGTCAACGCAGTTAATACCGGCGCACCGATAGCCACACCCAAAGCATATAAACTAACCAACAAGCCCGCTGATGGTAGAGAGACGCCCAGATCCTGAGCGATCGTAGACACCAATCCGACAATCACAAACTCGGTGGTGCCAATAGCGAAAGCGCTGAGAGTCAGCGCAAATAGAGCAATAGGCATAAAATGTTCCTCTTGATTTAGATTGCAGAGGATTATGCGCAGCGATAATTTTGCAAAAAACAGTAATAATCACAAATTACTTTTACGAATATGACAATAGTGTCCCGCACCGATGATCTCGAAATACTATTAGCCGTGGTCGACTGCGGTGGATTCTCTGTCGCGGCACGCAGGCTAGATCTTCAAATTGCTCGGGTCTCACGGGCGGTCACCCGACTGGAAAAAGAACTCGATTGTACATTACTGAATCGCACCACTCGCCAGATTGATCTCACCGAAGAGGGGCGTTTATTTATCTCCGCGATACACGACGGTCTCGGCCGATTAGCAGAAGCGGAAGACCTGTTACACACTCTCAAAGGATCGCCCAGCGGCAGGCTTAGAGTCGATGCCGCCACGCCCTTTATCTTGCATCAGATGATCCCTCTTATGGCAGGCTTTAGATCCACTTATCCTGACATCCAGCTGGAATTGATCTCCAACGAAAATATAATCGATCTTATTGAACGACGTACCGATATCGCCATCCGCATCGGTGCACCTAGCGATTCCAACCTGCATGCTCGACAGCTCGGACGAAGCCCCGTGCATATTGTCGCCAGCCCGGATTACTTCGCTTGCGAGGGTCAACCCGCCAGCGTAGATGATCTCTCTCGTCACCAACTGATCGGCTTTACCGATAGCCCCACGTTAAACCGCTGGCCATTACAAACACCTCTCACTATTCAGCCGACCCTCAGTGCCAGCAGCGGAGAAACCATTCGTCAACTCTGCTTAGCCGGCCAAGGTATCGCCTTACTGTCAGGATTTATGATTAACGATGACCTCAAAAACGGTCGACTCATCGAACTTTTTGATCGGGCCATTATCAGCCCGAATTCACGTGAGCAGGTGCAGGCAATGTATTATCGTCATACGGCCTTATCGTCTCGCATTAGTGCTTTTCTCGATTATATTCAACCTCATCTAAGCCTCTAAAATAACGACATAAAAACAGCAACATAGCCGGTCAAGATAGCCGACTAGCAGTCAGTATTTCTGTCCCCCAAAGCCAGCCACCGCCCTATTGCACTAGTTCATATCTCGCAAGCTAAGACCATTGTTTAACCCCTCTGCATTGACTCTGTGTACTTTTTGACCTTATATTAGATATATCTAATAAATATAAAACTGACAGTTTCTCTGGAGACAATGTATGGCACATATCATTATTCTCGGTGCGGGTCTTGGCGGTGTTCCCATGGCCTATGAAATGAAAGATCTCGCAGGGCCAGACGATACAATAACCGTTGTGAGCGATAAAGATTACTATCATTTCGTACCGTCTAATCCATGGATTGCGGTCAACTGGCGTAAGCGTTCAGATATCACCGCTGCCCTAGCGCCACCGCTAACCAAGCGCGGTATTAAGTTGGTCGTTAACGCCGCCAAACGTGTCCATCCCGAGAGCAACGAATTAGAGCTTAGCGACGGCTCCAAACTGTCATATGATCATCTGATTATCGCCACCGGCCCCAAATTAGCCTTCGACGAAATCGAAGGTCTCGGCCCGCAAGGTTTCACCGCCTCTGTTTGCCATATCGACCATGCCGAAAAAGCCTGTGATCAATGGATGGCATTAGCCGAAGAACCCGCCCCCATTGTGGTCGGCGCCGTTCAGGGTGCCAGTTGTTTCGGCCCGGCCTATGAAACCGCCTTTGTCATGGATGCCGACCTGCGCAAACGAAAAATCCGTGATCAGGTTCCCATGACCTTCGTCACCTCAGAACCCTATATCGGGCACCTTGGCCTAGATGGCGTGGGGGACAGCAAAACCATGCTCGAAAGCGAGCTACGTAAACACCATATCGACTGGATCTGTAACGCTAAGATCGACCGTATTGAAGATGGCCTCATGCACGTTATCGAGTGCGACGAACAGGGCGAAGAAAAACAGCGTCATCAACTACCCTTTGGCTATTCAATGATGCTGCCCGCCTTTACAGGTATCGACGCCGTGCGAGATATTGACGGTTTGGTCAACCCTCGCGGCTTTATTATTATCGACAAGCACCAACGTAATCCCGCCTATCCCAATATTTGGGGCATCGGTGTGGCCGTTGCGATTGCACCGAAAAAGCCCACTCCCGTCCCTACCGGCGTGCCCAAAACCGGCTTTATGATTGAGAGTATGGTGACCGCCACCGCCCGCAATATCCGCGCAACCTTGGATAACCAGCCGCTTGAAAATGAAGCTAGTTGGAACGCCATCTGCCTAGCGGATATGGGTGATAATGGCATCGCCTTTGTCGCCATGCCGCAGATCCCCCCAGAAACGTCAACTGGATGAAATCTGGAAAATGGGTTCATCTGGCCAAAGTCGGCTTCGAGAAATACTTTATGCACAAAGTCCGATCTGGCGTTAGCGAGCCCGTTTTTGAGAAATTCATTATGAAAACGCTAAGAATTGACAAGCTAAAGCACGAGCGTCACAACCCTTAATAGCTAGAGGTCACTGGGCCTGAGGCGAACTAACCCTTGCAATATAGGCCGATGGCCGAAGATCGCATAGCTGCTCTAAACAGCCCTGTAAGGTAAATACGCGAGGAGCATCTCTAAACCGGAATACCCGATACAAGTGATAGCGCGTTGCATGTTGCTGCGACAAACGAAGCTCATTCGGTGTGATATAAAAAAGTGTGCTTGGCTGTTTTGACTTCAATTAAGCGATCAGAACCATCTTCCCCTGAGAAGCGAATATCAGAAAGTCATTCTGATATTCGCAAAACAGCGTTATTAACGGCTGCTCATGATGTATCCCATGCGTTTCATAAGCCTATAAAACAATCAGCACCAAAATGGAGCAAATCAACCTTACCTCCATCAACCTTCGCACCAAAACAAACCATTCAATTTATCCGGAAGATTGTTTCCACACGCAGCCGCCCTTTTTGCTATGACGGCATAATAATTGCTTAAAATATCTCATATATTTTTTATACACTGTCTGAGGGTAGTCGTCGTCATGGCTCAGCTTAAAAGTAGTTCAATGAACCTCAGCGCGCAGGAAAGAAAGTGGCTTAACTGGTTTGGCAGCACCGGTAAATTAGCGATGTATAAATCCTGCTTTCTAAACCGTCATACCTATTCATCGGTGGAACAAACTTTTGAAGGCATTGCCGCCACTCGGGTGAAAATTCTCAACCAGTGGGTCGAGCATCAATGGGATCAGTTAGCCTTTATCGCTGAACATCTGGCACCAACCCTTGCCAATATCGATCTGTCTTGGCTCAATCAGCGCCTGTCATCGAGCCGTGATTTTTCTGAGCTGTTTGTTATCGACTTGCAAGGCAAGGTAATCAGTTCGACCCATAGCGCTCATATCGGAGCCTCCGATCTTATCCACGCCGCTTGGTCTGAAGGAGTTAAAAAACCGTTTCTGCACGGCCCTTACACCGACTCTCTAACCTTAGATATCGGCGCCTCTAGCTCTAACTTCCACGATGAAGTTACCCTGATGTTCTATCAGCCCATCGAGCAAAATGGCGAGTCTATCGGGGCTATTTGTGCCCGCGTCCCGAACGATGTGCTCGGCGACCTAATCCAACGGGAAGCCGGCCATATCTATCCGGAATCCGGTGACAACTATATTTTTATGGTCGATTCTCATTTCGACCGAAGTATTCAGCAGGGCACCGCGTTATCCCGCTCCCGCTTTGAAGATGATACTTTTTCCCACGGCGAAAATTTAAAAAGCGGTGTCCACACTCGCTGGGGCACGGTCAGCGTCAGACGCCATACCGAGCTAGAGTTACGCTTTACCGATCCCGCCACCGGCCAACTCCATCCGGGTGTGCGCGAAACCATTCGCAACGGTGACAATCTATTTATCACCTACCCGGGTTATTCTGATTACCGCCACATTCCGGTGATCGGCAAGGGAGTCACCTTTCAACTAAAAGGCTCACCCGACCGCTGGGGCATGATGTGTGAGGGTGATTTAGAGGAGGTCTATCGTCGTCGTTCTATCAACCTTAGTTTAATGAAAGGCTTTGGCTTTACCGCCGCGGCGATTCTGGGTATTAACAGTGCCCTGCACACCTTCACCGAGCTGCCGCAATATGCGATTGATGTTTTGTCGCTGCTGCTATTGCTGGTAACCACTCTGATGTTTCCTAAACTCAGCACCAACCGGCTAGCATCGCGACTCGATGGTATGACCGAGGTTATTCGCACCATTGCTGAGGGTGAGGGCAACTTACGACAACGTATCGCGCCCCACCAGCTAGTCGCTGATGAGACCGGTGATATGGCACGCTGGATTAATAGCTTTATTGATAGCCTCGATGGCATCGTCGGCCAAGTAATCACGTCCAGTAGCCATGTGAAACAGACCAACCAAGCGATGCTTGATACCAATAAAGAGGCCTACCAAGTGTCGGCGGAGGTAAGTGACGCGATTCAAGAAATATTGGTACTGCTCGAAGAACAACTGACTGAGATTAGTCAGGCCTCAACCACGGCAGAATCCCTCAAAGAGGCGATGGACAGTGTCGTTTCAGAGGCACGCCAACAATTTGAATCGGTGCGGGCAGGCACCGAAGATATCCGTAATATTGTTGAAACATCGGCAACCAAGGTTAATTCACTGAATAGCCGCACTGTCGAAGTCGGAAACATTATCGGTGTGATTAGTGATATCACCAACCAAACTAATTTATTGGCCCTCAATGCGGCTATCGAGGCCGCCCGAGCCGGTGAACATGGCCGGGGCTTTTCGGTGGTCGCTGAAGAGGTACGTGGCTTGGCCCACCGCACCGCCGCCTCGGCGAATGAGATTCAGCAGATGATCGAAGGGATTCAGCAAGAAACTCAAAGCGCCGTGGATTTTATGGAATCGGGGGTGCAGGATGTTGATCGCAGTTTAAGAAAGACCGAACAAGCCTCGAGTGAAAACACCCGACTGCACAATCTCGTGGAACATATGTTCCTAGCCATCAAACAGTTAGATGAGAACAGTCAGCGCCACGGTGATGCTGCTCGGCGGGTGGGTGTCTCAGCAGAACAGATGAATGGCTCGATTGGTACGCTACAAGAACGCTCCACCTCGGTGAAAAACACCGCCCATAAGCTCAATCAATTGGTCAGTGTGTTCCAAGTCAGTGCACACTAAAGTGCAACTCAAACAACCCCCGTTGCAGCAAGCTATTGCAACAGGGTTGATGCGTTTAATCCTCTTCGCGATAACGATCATGGCAGGATGAACAATTATCAACCAGCATCTTGAACACCGCATGAGAGGACATCTGCCCTAGGATTTGCGGATCTTCCATCCCCTGTTCAGACAGATTCGCTGATGCCATGTTGTTACCGATCTGATTATCGGCGGCGAGATACAACCCTTCAGCTATGCGAGTCTGGCGCTCGGCCAAGGTTTTAAAACGCTGCCACTCATCCCAGATCAGTGGTTTAGCTTCCGAGTGCCTCGATAGACTTCCTTCGGGAAACAGCGCTGTAATAGCATCACCCGAGTGAATTTTAATCGTCTCAGCCGCCTTACGGATGGTGTCTGCGTTATAGTCGCGTCTACCCTTAAAAATAGCCCCTGCCGCTTTCACCGAGTCTTTCATCTCTTCCATCGAATCCATGCGCTGCTTCACTATGCCCGTGGCACCGCCATGGGCCAGCACCTGCTGTGTCGTAAGCGCGGCAAATGCCATAAGGCAGATGGATAAGATTATTTTTTTCATGGCTCTATGCCTTCCTTTATCAATCAAAACTCGACCGTCGACAATGCCGACCAGCAAACAAAATAGTGGTGAGTATAAAGGTTTAAGTCCTATCAATGCCAATCGAATCAAGGCCTCACAGCCTTAATCCGTGCGTCGTTTAATCGCCACCGCGGTTCTCAGCCGACCACTACCAAAGGCAGACATCTTATCAAAATCCTGACGGGTGATAGGTAGGTATTGGCTGTCGATGGCTAATTGGCTAAGTTCACCGGCATCAGGGTCATGCACATAGAAACAGCGTTCATCAATACCGGTCACCGCGACCCAATGGGGTGCCTTCTTACCATCGAGCCTAAAGGTGCTGATCAACACAATCACGGCATAGTCCGCCTGCAACCAGTCAGAGATCCGCTGCGGCCCCACTTCATCATAGATCACATCGATATGCGCATCGTTAGCCGCTTTTTCGACAAACTGCTGATGCACCACTTCCATAACCTCTTTCTTATGCGCCGAACGAACACCGTCAACAAACAGTGGCGCTTCGGTATTCATAAACACTTCAGCACTGAAGCCCCGCTGGCTTGCGGCTAAAGCCAATCCCAACGGATGACAACCGCCGTGTCCGGTCGTCATAAACACGGTTGTCGCTTCTCGCCAGATATCCAGTTCTTCCTGCTGATCCACCAGCCGTGTCTCATCGAGACTGGCCATCGCCATCATCAGCGCCGCTGGGCCACAGGTAAAATGGGTGGTTTGCTGATACCAGGGTGTTAAACGCTGGGTTTTATCAACACTGAGGTACTGAATTGTTTTCTGCATCCGCAGGGCATCGGTGTGATCTTCGTAATAATCATGATATTCACCGAACACTCGATAACCCCGGCGGCGATACAACTCCATGGCCGCTTGATTCGACTTAGCCACCTCTAGCCGCATAAACAGATAACCCCGTTCAGCCGCTCGCGCCTCTAACTCACCCACCAGCCGCGTCGCAATGCCCAAGCCTCGTTCATGGGCTAGCAACGCAAGGGAGTATAGACGCGCCAAGCGGGTGCCTTTATGGCACCAAACTAGCCCGTAACCCACCACTTTCTGCTTTACTAAGGCCACGATCAAGACCCCATGCGGGGCTTTAATCCAATGGCGCAAGCTACGTCGATGCAGGCGGTCGCCAACAAAACAATCATTCTCGATCTGTTCCAAGCGATCTAAATCATCGAGATTAGCCAGACGAAACAAGACCGCTGTTGCCTCTATTGCGGGCACTGCCGCTATTATCGTCATCGCTTAACGGCCCCGTAATTCAAAGCGCCGCAGAAACTCATGCATCACCTGCATATACAGTTCTTCCCCTAAGTAAAGATCTTCCACACCGCTATCAAGGCTAGGGTTATCGTTAACCTCAATAACATAAGCACAATCATTCACCTCTTTAATATCAATACCGTACAGGCCATCACCCACTACAGCAGCAGCTTTTAACGCAGCATCCAACACCGTCCGCGGCACTTCAAAGGTTGCCAGGGTATCGAAGCCACCGGAGAAATTACGCTTCGATCCGTGGTTATAAATCTGCCAATGGTTGCGCGCCATATAATACCGACAAGCATAGATTGCCCGGCCATTTAGCACCCCAATGCGCCAGTCATAATCGGTAAACATATACTCCTGCGCGAGCAATAGTGCAGACTCTTGGAACAGCTGATCCAACAAGGTTTTCAATTCATCACGGTTGCCAGCTTTAAACACCCCCTTGGAGAATGAACCCTCCGGCAATTTAAGCACCAGTGGATAGCCAAACGCCGTTTCAAGACCGTTTAGAGTCGCCTCATTCGCATCGGTAATAAACTGCGTTTTCAGGCTCGGAACCTGTTTGTAATTAAAGGCATCATGCAGATACACCTTATTACAGCACCGCAGTATCGAGCTGGGATCATCCAATACCACTAGGCCGTTTTCCTCCGCTTCGCAGGCTAAACGATAGGTATGATGATCGATCGCCGTGGTTTCACGGATAAACAGACCATCAAAACGATTCAGATGGCTTAACTCATCCGCCGTGACCGTTTGCGCTCGAATACCAAACTTTTCTGCCGCTTTAACAAACCGGGAGATCGCCCGCTTATCGCTGGGGGGAACCTTCTCCTGTGGATCCACCAAAATCGCTAGATCCCAGCGATACTTTTTACCCGGGCCTTTTTTGTGCCAGCTGATACGGGCATAGTCATCCATCACCCGTAATGCAAAGTTAAGCTGCTCAGGGGTCAGCGAAGTCAGGGAGCAACGACTCAAGTGAATACCGTTGCCCGCATCACTCACATCACAAGTCATTTGCAGCAACGGTGCCGGAAACTGCTGAAAAGCGTGGCGGGCGATTTTTTTAAACCGTTCATCGGCGATTTCCCCCATACAGATTAGCTGTGTGCCCAGTGCTGCCAATTCACCATCGTACAATGAATGACTTATCCACAGCGGAGCATCACCACGACTTCGCAATGCATTGATCACCTTAACGCTGGGCAACACCTGATGTTGACGAGCTTCGGCCAATAAAGAGCAGTAATAGCCCTTACTCAGATAGCGCTCGGTATCACAAAGGTTAATGATGCGGATTTTGGGTTCGCCCCGTTTAGGGTAGTCCCGCAAATAGGTTTCAAAGGTTAGAGTGTTGGATGGCAAACCGGATAACGAAACGTCATCATCTACCACAAAAAGCGTTTTATACATCTGTCAGTCCAAAAGTTTAGGGTGATGCTTGAGCACATCATTAACTGACGGTTTGGGCACCCCACATTCACAGGGTTGTTAAGTCGTTTTGATTCGCGTATTTCAGAATCGATTTGTATGCGCGTTACGATAGTTGACCGACAACGCGCAGATCCAAAGCGCAGTTACTGCGCAAATTTTTTAAGGTGAGCCAGCACTTCGGCTAATATCGCAATGCCCTCATCCACCTCTTTTTCAGTCAATGTCAGCGCCGGCATAAAGCGCAGTGAATCTTCCCGGGGTGCGTTCAATAACAGGCCGGCGTCTCTGGCTAATTCCACTATTTTTGACGCACTAAACGCGCCGGTGTTAATGGCCAACAACAGCCCCTTACCTCGCGTAGCCCCCAACCCAAAGTCGCTTGCTAGCACCGCCAACTGTTCGCAGAAATAGTCGCTAACCCGCGTAACCTGAGTTAAAAAGTCAGCCGCCAAGACCTCCTGCAAAACCGCACCCGATACGGCACACATCAATGGGTTACCGTTATACGTACCACCCTGATCGCCATAATCAAAACAACTAACTGCTTCATCGATCACCATGGCGGCAATCGGCACACCACCACCCAAGCCTTTACCCAGGGTCATAATATGTGGTTCAGCCTGGTACTGCTGATAGGCAAACAGACTACCGGTACGGCCAATGCCGGTTTGTACTTCATCGACAATCAATAACACATTATGCTGTTTGCACAGCGCATCGAGACCAGCAACAAATTCAGCATCAGCCGGAATCACCCCCGCCTCGCCCTGAATCAGCTCTAACATAATAGCCACGGTTTGCTCATCAATAGCCGCTTCAGTGGCAGCTAAATCATTATAGGCAATCTTGGTAAAACCACTGACTTTCGGCTCAAATAAAGGGCCGAAGGCCTCTTTGCCGGTGGCCGACATGGTAGCCAATGTCCGGCCATGGAAACTATGGTCGAAGGTAATGATTTTATAGGCGCCTTGTTTGTGTTTTTGGCCCCACTTGCGAGCCAATTTAATCGCCCCTTCATTGGCCTCTGCACCGCTATTGGTGAAAAACACCTGATCAAACCTTGAGTTGTCACACAACAACTCGGCCAGCGCCAACATCGGCTGATTATAAAAAGCCGGGCTCGGGTTAATCAGTTGTGCCGATTGCTTGATCAATGCCTGCTGCATCACCTCAGCACTGTGGCCTAACGTATTCACCGCCCAACCCTGTATCCAGTCAAGATAGCGTTTACCATGTTGATCAAACAGATAGTGACCTTCGCCGCGCATAAAGCAGAGTTCCGGCCGTGGGGTAATGGGAATAAGGTAGTGCTGCTTCTCTGACCATCCATCTGCAGATGAACTGTTCATCTAGGTATTCCTTTTCAATCATTTATTTAAGACAAAAAAAACCGCAGGGGTTACCTGCGGCTTGTTTAGAATTTCGTGGGCTTAGACGGTTATCGTCGTCGGCCTTCAACACCCCAACAGACACAGGTAATCGATACACGGCGTCGCAATGTATTGAGGTAGTCGGTGACTGATATCTGTGTGTTGCTCTGTGATTTCATCATTCTGCGAGTATCGGACTAATTATGTTTGCGGTCAATACTATTTTGGGGATTTTTTAACCTATTCTTGCAACGCTGTCATCGACAAACACCGCAGCTTTATTTAGCCATCGGCATGGTTAACTGATCCTTTAAGACACTCTGCATCAAGGCGGTAAAGTCCGCTTGAGGGTAATACCCTAAGGTTTCCGCCGCAACAGCCAGTGAACAGCTATCCTGATGTGCCTGATGCACAATCGCCGAAGCAACATCATAGCCAAGCTGTGGGGCCAGCAGTGTAATGACCGACAGGTTATCCGCCATGTGCTGTTCAATCTGTTCCCTATTTAACGCTAACCCCGCTATACAGTTGTCGGCAAAGGAAACCATCGCGTCAGTTAGCAATTGCAGGCTTTCCATCAGGTTATGAATAATCACCGGGCGGTAAGTATTCAACTGTAGCTGCCCCTGCGAGGCCGCCATTGAAACGGTCAAGTCATTACCGAAGACCTGCAAACACACCATACTCAGCGCTTCGCACTGAGTTGGATTAACCTTACCGGGCATAATCGAACTACCGGGTTCGTTGGCAGGCAGTTGCCACTCATTGAAGCCACATCGAGGGCCGCTACCTAATAGGCGCACGTCATTAGCCAGTTTCAGTAGCGCCGCAGCTAACTGCTTTAATCCAGCGCTAAAACGTAACGAAGCATCTTCGCCGGACACCGCCGCATAGCGATTTTCATGAGCACTGAAGGGCCAACCGTACTGTTGTGCCAGCACCTTGGCGACCTGCTCGCCAAACTTAGCCGGGGCATTACTGCCTGATCCCACGGCAGTGCCGCCTATCGCCAATTTATAAATAACGCTAAGGCTATCATTCACCGCGTCTCGTGCTTCTGTCAGTTGGGTAATATAGGCAGATAACATTGCGCCGATCGTCAGCGGCAACGCATCCATCATATGGGTACGGCCTACGGCGTAAACAGCAATAAATTCTGTTTGTTTTTCTTGCAAGCGCTCGATCAGGTGATCGATGGCAGGTAGCAATTGATGATGACTCTGCTGCGCCACTACCAGATGCATCCCACTGGGAAACACATCATTAGATGACTGTGACATATTGACGTGATCATTGGGATGAACCGCCTCGCCGGCCGGTTTATCCGTGCTCGCTTGAAAACGGTTTGCCAGGGTGCAGATCACCTCATTGACGTTCATATTGGTCTGAGTGCCGGAGCCGGTTTGCCAAACGCTTAGCGGAAACTGATCTCGATGCTCGCCTTGCAATAAGGTATCACAGGCTTGAATAATAGCCTCATAGTGCCCCATCGACAAACGCCCTTCGCGATGATTCACCTCGGCGCAAGCACGCTTTATCGCCACCAGCGCGATTATAAAGTCCGTCTCAAAACATTGTTTACCAATATTAAAATTGATCAGTGAACGCTGCGTCTGTGTGCCCCAAAGCGCTCCTTTATCGACCACGACTGGGGCGAAATGATCCTTGGCTTGCCCCTGTTGATGGCTATCCTTGCTATTTTTACGCTTGCTTTTCATAGTCTCGCCTCAGTTTGTTAGCCACACGCTAAATCGCAGTTTGCTAACGCTTTAACTATAGGCTAGACGAGCCCGTTTCTCTATTTAATCGCATGGGTAATAAACTGTTGAATAGCATCATTTTCGACCGGATTGGAGATCGCCGGACTGATCAATTTAGGCTTAATCAGATAGCCCTTATCGATAAGGCGAGTAACCAGTGACAATTGGGCAATCGACACCTTACCGCTCAATAGATTGCTAAAATCTTCACGGGTTTCATAGGCGTTGAGCATCTGGTGCAACCCTTGCAGATAGAGATAGTCTTTAGTCAGGCCGCCACCTCGATAGACCCGCGCAGTGATAGTGAAGGCTTGCTCATCGGCAACATGGTGTTGCTCTTTTAGTAACAGGAAGGTTTTTTTAAAGTCGTTCTCTTCAATCATCGACTCAACCGCCAGTACCCGTAGCGCCAACACTTTCAAACGGGGCAGCGTCATGAAACCAGCCAGATATTCGCTCAGAATTGCCAGCCCTTCTTGGGTCATGGTATTGACCGGGCAACCCATCGCCAACACTCGCAGGGGCTGACTGCGCGCATTGAGTGTCGTCACCAGATGCACGCCTAGCTCATGATGCGCTAAGGCATTAACCTCGGTAGACGAGATCAATGCCGAACTATTCACCTTAACTGTGGTGCCCGACACCAGTGCATTAGCGATCAGGCTATCGTCCAGTTTAATCTGATATTGATAGCTTTCCCGCTGCGCGAACGCTTCAAGGTTGGCCACAATATCCGCCGCACCGAGCAGCCTATCGCTGCTCTCTTCCGTATCAGGCAAGTGCAGTATGAAGTTGGCATTGCGACTATCTTTCTCACTCGGTTCACCGTAATAACGCAACGAATCATAGAGAAAGTCTGGCGTGCCGATCGATTTATATTGATCGATTTTATCCACATAGGATTCAATAACACTGCTGTAGAGCGTGAATAGATCTTCGTCGCCCAACTTATCTACCGGTAAATTAAATAGATCCCGCTTCAGCCGGAATGAATCGATTGGCCTCGTTGCGTAACTAAAATTTGGGCTTTGGGAAAAATTAGAGGCAAAAAAAGCCAGCTTCTCTTGGCGAAAATTCTGCGGTGATACCGCATCAAGAATATTGATCCCCTTAATCTGTTCAAACAGGGCGGTATCTAAGGTTTGTATCCGAGCCATCTCTACTGTATCGACACTCATTATTTGATCCTTGCTGAACGCGCTGACGAGGCGTCGACTTTACGGTGAACTCCGCGGGTAAGCATGGTCAGCCGGGCTTCAAGCAGCTCGACCCCGGTCAAAATAATCACCACGAGAAATGACAACTTCACTGCCGGTAAGCGATACCCCAAACCAATCAGCACCCCTAAAGCCGCCAACATCCAGATAGTCGCCGCCGATGTTACGCCGATGACCTCGCCATGCCGGGCAAGCATCACACCCGCACCAAGAAAACCAATACCGGTAATCACCTGCCCGATAATCCGGGTTGGGTCTATCGTTTCGCCTTGCAGCAAAAAAGCGCTGGCAAGAAACAAGTAAGTGCCCACGACAATTAACGCCGAAGTACGAATACCGACCGGTTTGCCGCGAATCTGACATTCACAACCAATCAGGGCACCACAACCAATGGCGGTGCCAATAGAGCCCCACTCAAACGGTTCAATACGCACTAGCGCATACAGGATTTGCAGCCATTCTGATTGGATATCCATCACCGTTATCGTTGCCCGATGTCATTGAACAACAACTGCTTCGAGGCTAAAAACTGCTGCCCCAACTGTCGAATAGCGGTAGCATTATCCTGCTGTAACACCTGCGCCAATAGCTCTTGCGCTTCAGTTTGAGAAATCTCTCGAACGATCCATTTAATCAACGGAATTTTTGCCGCACTCATGCTCAACTGTTTAATGCCCATCCCCAGCAATAACACCACCGCCACGGGATCGGATGCCATCTCACCACAGACACTGACCGGCAAGTTCAACTGTTTAGATGTGGTGGCGATCCGCATCAGCTCATGTAAAACAGAGGGGTGCAAAGGATCATACCATTTACCCACCAGCGGACTATTACGATCCAGAGCCAGCAGGTATTGACTCAAATCGTTAGTGCCAATGGAGATGAAATCCAGTTTTTTACGCCAGAATGGCAGTAATGCTATACAGCTAGGCACCTCGACCATAATCCCAATCTTCGGTAAACAGACCGGCACACCTTCATCCACCAGCTGCTGATGAACCTCATGAAGTACCGCCAAGCACTGATCTAACTGTTCGGTTGAAGCGATCATCGGCAACATCAGATGGACCTGCGGGTTGCCAGCGGCAGCGGTTAAAATAGCCCGAAGTTGAGTGATCAACAGGGGTAAGTTATCCAGTGTATAGCGAATGCCACGCCAACCCAGTGCCGGGTTATCCTCTTTCACCACCGGCAGATAAGACAGCGGCTTATCGGCACCGATATCTAATGTCCGGAAATACACCGGCTTATCCTTATAGTGGCTAATCAGGTTGCGATAGATAATCTCCTGATCATCTTCCGATGGCAGGCTCGAACGGATCATAAACGGCACTTCGGTACGGAACAGACCAATCCCTTCTGCACCATATCGCAAGCCGGGCAACACATCTGCTTGTAAGCCCGAGTTCGCCAACAAAGTAATTCGAACACCATCGGTGGTCACTGCGGGTAACTGACTGTCCGCCTGTAAGCGCGTTTCCAGTGTGCGTCTTTCGAACAGTGTGCGCTGATACTCTTTGAGCGTGCTCGGGCTCGGGGAACAGATCACCTGCCCAGCATCACCATCGACAACCAGTTGATCTCCGGTCAACACCGGCACTTCCCCGATCCCCATGACCGCAGGGATACCTAAAGCATTGGCAAAAACGGCAATATGCGATAGTGAACCGCCGGCAAAACAGACAATACCGGCTAACTGTTCGGTGGTCAGGTTAACGATATCCGACACACTAATATGATCACCCACCAAAATCAGTGGTTCATTACCGGCGGGCATCTCCGGTTCAGCGGTTTTCTGCCAGATCTGATACAGCTTAGCGCCTAACTGCTGTATATCCTCATGCCGTTCGCGCAGATAGGGGTCTTCCATCGCCTTAAACTTATCAGAAAAGAACCCAACCGATTGTTTAAGTGCCCAAGGTAGCTGAAATCCCGCCGCTATCTCGTCGAAGATCCGCTGTTCAAACGTAACATCTTGCAAAAGCATCTGATAGGCGTCGAGCACCGAAGCGAGGCCTTCGCCTAGGGTATCCTTAATCGTATTGCGTTCGTCCTGAAGTTGCTTAACAGCTTCAGCTTTGACACTCGCCCAACGGCTATATTCCAACTCGGCATTCGAGGCTTTTAGCTTTTGAATATCGGCAAGCCTTGGTAACTTGCGCATAAAAGCACGGCCGATAGCGACGCCCTGAGCACCACTGATACCGGGATAATGCTTCGCTTTAGAACGGCCAGGAAACACCTCTTTCGGATAGGTGGCCAGCAACATCGCCAGATGGGTCGCTAGGGTTGAAAGTAACGCCACATAATCAGAGGGCAACACTTCGGCACGACGGCTTTGTACCACCAAGACACCGTACACTTGGGCACGGTAAACCAACGGCACACCGCAATAACTATGAAAACGTTCCTCTTTAGATTGGGCGACGAAATAATATTCAGGATGCTCGTGAGGCTCTTTAATATTGATAACACTTTGCAGCTGCATCACGTGACCAACCAAGCCTTGCTTAGCCGGGATAACCACCGAATGCTTACGCACCAAGCCGTGACTGGCGACCAACCGCATACTCTCATCCCGCTGTTTGAGATAGAGACTGCAGACATCGACCAACAGCGTTTCACTGATCGCATCAACAATATGTTGAATCTGCGCCTCGATAGTATTCGCTTTCGCTGCTGATTGAATAATTTGAGTGAGTTTGACTAATGCACTCTCACTAGAATCCTGATTCATAACTCCCGCCTTGATGCTGTCACCGACTCTAATTCGACACCCAAGCTAGCCCACACCTAGATAGCATCATCAGACCGACTAAAATGAGCACAGTTAATGCTGTGCTATAAGCTAAAAAATACGTCTCTCATCTCGGTAAGCTAACGTGGCTTAATTTACCTCGATATTGCAGGTCGCTTCCGAGCTAAACAAGAAGTAACCGATACGATGTTCGCCACGCTCAGTATACTGATAGGGCGCACTGACATAATGCTGTTTTGCTGCGCCGACAACAATCCCTTGATGACGAAGATAAGCCGCCAGCGAGGTGGGCATCTGTTCATCTTGCTTCACATGCCAAGCGATCAAGCACTGCCCCAGGTCCTCTGCGGGTCGATTATCCGCAATGAAAAATTCGGTTTTAGGGCTTAATAAGCGCGCATCATCGAAGTAGAGGCCGATGTTCGCCACGGTTAAATTGCTATCACCAATGATAGTGCCGCCGTTAAATCCTTGCTCTCTGAGTTGCTCGGCGATATCAGCCGAAGGGTACTGCATGCGGTTCACATTGCGCTGCATATAGGGCGCCAGCCAAAACTGACTAAAACGCAACACAATAACGGTAACGGCGAAAAAGATAATCACCGAACGCAATAACATCTCCCGCCGGGCTGTTACCCCCATGGCATCGGCGCGACTGAGGAAATACAGCGGGAAGATAAACAGTAGCGGCTGAAACCAGCGGCTCTGAAAATGCGTCGCCCCCATCACCATAATCAAAGCAATACATACCAGCAAAGCCGCCAATAAAAAACGTGCCGTAAGTAACCGGTGAATATTCACATTATCAGCGGGTAATGCCCGATAGGCAGACGGAAATAACAAGGTCAACACCAGCCACACAAGGATCAAGAACTCTACGGCACTCTTTATCAGACTCGACAAACCACTGATCACCCCAGCTAGATAATCCGTTTGTTGTCCTTCACCGACCTGATTAGCGATAAAGCCACTAATCTGATCCTGATGCGCCAAAGCCCACAGCAGATGAGGTGTTACAAGTAGCAACCCCAGCACGGCAGATATGAGAATACGTCGATCTAACAATAAACGTCGATAGCCCGGCAATGACACGGCGGCCAACAGGAGACTCAAGGCAAACAGCGCAAAGCTGTATTTCGCCAACATACCACACGCCAACAACACACCCAGAGCCAAATAGCCACCGAGAGAGCGTTGTTGATAAATGCGGATAACCGTATAGAACGTCGCCGCGGCAATCGCAGTGGCCAGTACCGAGTGAGTCAGATCTCGCACGGATTCCCAAGCGATACTGGGTATCAAAAAGAGTGAAAACGTCGCCCACAGGGCGATCCGTGGTTCGCGAATAAGGCAACGTGCCGTAAGCCAAGTAAACAGATAGATGACAAACAGTAATAACGACTTCAACAGGGTCAGTGCAAAGATCCCTTCACCGAAGAGTTGAAAAAACGACCATTGAAGCCAGCTATAAAGCGGCGGCTGAGTGTTATACCCCCAAGCTAACTGCTGCCCTAGAATCAGCTGTTCAGCCTCATCCAGTTCCAGCGTGCCTCCCATCGCCAAACGTATGAGCAAGTGCACCAGCACATAGCCAAGTAGTAACCCGATAAAAAGTCGAAAAGATGATGCGGATTTAACAGAGAGGGACACCGGCAGTCCTTAATCTAAAACCTATCGAAGCCATATGTTATCACTGCGACAGACAAAATCGAGCACTGTTCAGCTTCAAACTAACAATCAATGGTGTGTTATCACCAGCACTCTCCGATGCCTGCCAATACAATGCCTAGGGCTGTGCCGCTATTGCAACGATCAACTATCGGGATCGACCCGATGACTGTTGCCGCTGTTAATACGATACCAGCCGGCAATGCTATAGCGATCGGCTTGGGCTGGCAGAACCTCATGGGGAAATTCTTCACTAAGAAACACCACCAAAGTGCCGAATTCTGGCAGCACTTGCAACAACGGTTCGTTACCTTCGTCGGGATAGACCAGCAGCTCACCGCCATCCTCAATCCGCCAATCCGGATTAAGATAAGCGATCACCGTGAGCACGCGATTTTGCTGCCCGCGGAAAGCATCCCGGTGAACCTTATAAAAATCACCAGCCTGATAATGAGCATAATGACTTTCAAACGAGAACAAGCCTAAAAACAACCGTCGATTAATCGCTTGCTGTAGCTCCCCAGTCCACGCTAACCACTCACGCCCTGGTTCAGTGCTGTTATCAATCCAGCAGATTTCATCACGACGGATCGTTTCGGCTTTAATGTGAGCGTCCTGACGGCCAATACCCGCTCGACTAAAGCGGTCTTTAGGTAACGCCCTAACTTCTGCCGCTAGCGCCTGACACAGCGGCTCAGGTAGCGCATGACTAAGCACTGAATACCCTTGCTGATAGATCTCTTCAGCAATCTGTTCGAACAGCTCGTTGGCTGACATGACCGGTTCCCTATTTAACACATCATTAGATGTGTGCATTTGACCGAAAAAAAGAACGCAGGCAATCACTATCGACCATCAAACAGCAGTCAAATCACAGACCATAAAAAAGGCCGCAATAGCGACCCCGGTATCAAAATGCGAACTCTCAGCTTCGCCGATCAGCCGGGCTACCGTGACGCTCATTACGTGAAAACGACGGCGTAACATCGGTACTACGCACATAGCCAACCACACAGCGCTCAGGATCGACAACGTCACTCAACACATCTTTCCATTTAACGGAGTTAAGCAGTACATGGGAAGAATCACTAAATTCCAGCCAACCATTCTCAACCATCGCTTTCACTTTACGGCGCACTGTTTCATAGGGAATACCGGTAGCGATACTGATAGAGTGGTTATTACACGAAAAGCCTGCGACTTGCTGACTATCTTCCGCCTCTTCACGCTGACGTAGTGCCCAGAGTGAGATCACATTAAAAATAATGGCCGATTTAATATCACCATCAAAGACTCGATAACAACGAATCAAAAAGTCAGTTGAAAAAGACACAAATCCCAGCTTTTGAGCTAATTCATCAGCATCATAACTGGCACGCAAACTAGTCGGCATAGCCTCTCCTGTATATGTATTTTTTGTTTGAACAGAACCACCCGGGTTCAAAGTCGCCTTACCCATTTTTGCCTCCTCACTGTATTTTTGCGTGAAACATTCATTTCACATTCAATTTACCTAATCAGAGGCAAAAGCAAACAGACATCTCATTTTGAGTAATAAATAGAACATATACTATTCTGTCCCCAAACGACAACAAAAAACCTGATATTACCCAGAATTAACGGCCTGAGAAATATTTTTGTCATAATCCTCCGCCATACTCCTTTAAGTTAAGTACAAAAAAGGATTTAAACAATGTCAATGAACACAACTGAACATCAAATCGGCCAATTACTTCGGGATGGCCATAGTCCAGATCAAATCAAAATGATGATTGATCTACCTTCTGAACAGATAATGAACCATTACAACAGCTATATTAAACTGCGTAAAACACAGCAATTAAAAGCTTCAAGTCAGCATAACCAAGCCGCTTACGCGATGAGCCTACGCCCTTAAATAGCGGCGTTATTACTATCTCCCTCTTTATTGATTCAGCTTCGATTCAGACCTTTTGAGGTATTTACTTTGGTATAGTCAAACGCATACACTGCGATGACTAAAATTCCGGGTCGGTTAAACGACAGCTATTAACGGATACTAAAAAAGGTGAAGGTGATATGAAAAAGACAATGATTCTGGCAGTCACTGCCATGCTAATGACCCCTGTTGCAGCGATGGCTGAACGTGATGGTGCAACGCTATATAACACTAAGTGCATGGCTTGCCACATGACCGGTGCCGCAGGCGCACCCATCGTTGGTAAAGCTGATCAATGGGCTCCTCGTGCCGCCAAAGGTATTGACGCACTGCTTGTTAGTGCAACCAATGGCCTGAATGCAATGCCACCTAAAGGCACTTGCATGGATTGTACTGAAGGCGAACTGAAAGGCGCTATCCAGTACATGATCGACCATTCTAAGTAATCGCTAAAGCACCGATTCCAAAGATAAAAAAACCGGCGCCTTAGCCGGTTTTTTTCGCCTTATCTATAGTCAAATATTGATCAACCATTATACCAACAGTGCACGTCAGCCCATCAAAATACATCCTGCGGCTCTAGTGGCCCAAAGTCCTGATCATCCGCCCCTTGGGTTTGTAGCTTTTCAAGTTGCTCAGGATCATCGCCTTTCTGAATAATGATCTCAACCCGACGGTTCATACTGCGGTTTTCAGCGGTATTATTCGGTGCCAAGGGTTTAGTATCAGCATAACCAATAATGGTGAAGCGCGACTGGTCAATACGCGGATCAGCAAACAGCTCATGTCCAACCGCCAGTGCCCGCGCCGTTGATAGTCCCCAGTTAGATTCATACATTCCCCCGGAGACCGGGATATTATCGCTGTGCCCTTCAATCGCGACTTTACCACCGACATTTAGCAACACATCACGGATCTTGGCAATCACCGGGATATAGGCAAACTTAAGCTCCGCAGAGCCCGAATCAAATGAGCCTTTCTCTTTCACCCGGATAACAATCTTACGACCGTCAGTATCGATCTCCACACTACCCTGGCCGATCTCTTGGCGTAGCGCAGCGGCAAACTCAACCGCTTCTTTTTTTGCCTGCGCTTCAGCCTGAGCTTCCATCTGCTCTAACATCTGCTGCAGCTGATTGGCAGTTTCACCCTCAAGCTTCTCTTGAACCTCAGACTCACCCTCTTTGGTTCTAACATCCAGTGTTTGCAGATCGTTATTAAGCGTCATCTGCCGCACTTCGTTGAGCGGCGTAGGCTCTGGTCGCCCCGGACTAAACTCTTGAGCAATAATACTGGTGCCCTTGGGAATATCTTCTACTTTAACCTGATTTTGCACCCCAAATGCTTCACGCATAGAGCCCGCTAACTGTTTGAATTTAAGTACATCCATCTCGGAAAATGACAGTAGCAGTACGAAAAAACACATCAACAGTGACATTAGGTCGGCGAAAGTCGCCAACCAACCCGGTAAACCGACGGGACAGGGGGGCATTCGAGTTCTTCATCGCTCATCCGTGTATACCCCTTTAGCCTTGTTCAGCGGCTACGGCACGCTTAGATTCCGGCAGGTAGTTACGCAGCATCTGCTCAATAACCCGAGGGTTCTGACCCGCCTGAATCGCCAGCAAACCATCGATAATCAACGCCTGATTAAGCGCTTCTTCATCTTTACGAATAGACAGTTTATCGGCAATCGGCAAAGCAATCATGGTGGCAATCATCGCGCCGTATAGCGTGGTCAGCAGCGCCACCGCCATCGCCGGACCGATCGATTTAGGGTCAGACATATTCGACAGCATCTGTACCAGACCCACGAGAGTCCCGATCATGCCCATCGCCGGCGCCACATCGCCCATCGAGCTAAATACGCTAATGCCGGTCTGATGACGATCGTTGGTGAGTTTCATCTCTTTATTTAACAGCGTTTTTACGATATCTGGATCATGCCCGTCTACCAATAACTGAATGCCACGCTGCATAAAATCACTACTCACCTCTTTATCTTCGAGGGAAAGCAGACCACCTTTACGTGCCGCATCAGCCAAATCAACCGTTTCAGCGATAATATCTTCTGGACTGACGGACTTAAACAGAAACGCCTTCGCCGCGATTTTACCCACCCCGAGAAACTGCCCCAAGGTGAACTTCATCAGCACCACTAACAGCATGCCTCCGATAACGATGAGTAACGACGGTACGTTGAAAAAGACACCAGGATCACCACCCAGTACCATGGCGGCAATAACAATGCCTAATGAGCCAATTAACCCAACCAGTGTTGCTAAATCCACACAAATCCCCTTCGTGTATCGACATGCCAGCGCCTAAAAGGCCTGACCAATCTCACGTTATCGCCCGTATAGCGGTAAAACTTTAACCGGATAATAGCAAAATTTTAACCGGGTTCCCCTATATCACCCTGTTTAGAGTACAATTTATTCGCTTGATTGACCCTGACCGGCCTGTCCGGTAACTTGTCGCCTTTAAAACGGCTCCAATCCCCGACGGTATGCTCTATGTGCGCAAAGAAAAAAACACCCGATTTTGAAACATCGCTGGCAGAATTAGAATCCATGGTTAACCAGCTGGAGCAGGGCGAACTATCGCTAGAGCAATCGCTGCAAACCTTTGAACAGGGCGTGCGCCTTACCCGCGACTGTCAGACTATTCTCGCCGATGCGGAACAAAAGGTGCAGATGCTAATTCAGCAGAACGGGGAGTTAAAAGAAGCGCCCTTTATCCTGCCAGAGGAATAAGCCGATGGATGCTAAGCCTTTGTTGCAGCAGTACCAGCATCGGGTAGAGCAACACCTGAACACGGTTTTAAACCACTCAAGTGATGCTGATAAAGTGCGTCAGGCGATGCAATATTCACTGTTTAATGGTGGTAAGCGGGTGCGTCCCGTGCTGGTCTATATGGCCAACCAACTACTTGATGGCTCGTTAGCACAGGCCGACGCAGCAGCCTGCGCCATCGAATGTATCCACAGCTACTCACTGGTACACGATGACCTACCGGCGATGGATGATGACGAGCTACGCCGCGGCAAACCCACTTGCCATATCGCCTTCGATGAAGCCACCGCGATTCTTGCTGGGGATGGTTTGCAGGCTCTAGCCTTCCAGCTCCTAGCCGCCGACAACAGTTTACCCGCAGAAATCAACCTGCGTATGCTGCAAATACTCGCCCGCGACAGTGGCTATCAGGGCATGGTGGGCGGTCAGTCGATCGACCTCGATAACGAAGGCAAGCAAATTAGTATTGCACAGCTCGAGCTGATGCATCGCCATAAAACCGGTGCACTAATCAATGCCAGTATCGAAATGGGCGCGTTATCCAGCACCCACGCCACCCCCGCCGACCTGCAAGCCCTGAATAGCTATTCCCGCGCGATCGGGCTGGCATTTCAGGTGAAAGACGATATTCTCGATATAGAAAGCAATACCGAAACACTGGGTAAACCCCAAGGCTCTGACCTGCTGCATGAGAAGTCTACCTACCCTGCTCTCTTGGGTATGGCCGGCGCCAAGCAGAAACTCACCCATCTTAATGAACAGGCCCACGCCAGTATCGACTATTTTAAAGATGCAGCTGCGCCGCTTCACTGGCTCGCTGACTACATTGTTGAGCGCCAGTATTGATCACTATGTTTTATGCCCTACCGGTGAACCGTCCGGACACCCCGCTGCTAGACAGCCTTAACTCACCTGCGCAGCTGCGACGACTGACGGCGGAACAACTGCCGATAGTGGCCGAACAGCTGCGCGCCTTTTTGCTATTTGCGGTCGGCCAGACGGGGGGGCATTTTGGTGCCGGATTAGGAGTTACCGAACTCACTATCGCGTTGCACTATCTACTCGACACCCCCAATGATCATCTAATTTGGGATGTTGGTCACCAGAGTTATCCCCATAAAATCCTCACCGGGCGCCGGGAAGCACTGCTAAGCATCCGTCAGAAAGATGGCTTAGCGCCATTTCCTCGTATCAAGGAAAGTCCCTACGATAGCTTTGGCACTGGCCACTCAAGCACCTCCATCAGCGCCGCTCTCGGGATGGCTCTCGCTGATCGACTACAGGGGTTGCCTCATAAGACCGTTGCCGTTATCGGCGATGGCGCGATGACCGCCGGTATGGCCTTTGAAGCGCTTAACCATGCCGCCCACACCCATGCCGATCTATTGGTGATTCTGAATGATAACGACATGTCGATCTCGCGTAATGAAGGCGGGCTGGCAACCTATCTGGCGAAAAATCTGAAGGATAAAATGGCCGCTACTTCAGCATCCCTTTTTGAAGCCTTAAATTTTCATTATAACGGCCCGATAGATGGCCATGATTTCAACCAGCTACTGCCTGCGTTGCAACACTCGCTAAACACCCCCGGGCCCCAGTTTCTCCACATCACCACGATTAAAGGTAAAGGCTTTGCGCCAGCCGAAAAAGATCCGGTTGGCTATCATGCCATCACCAAAATCGAGCCGCTCACCCAAACTAAAGCAGGCACACCTAGCCCGGCAGCGAAAAAAACCAATTACGCCAACATCTTTGGCCGCTGGATCTGCGATTTAGCTGAACAGGATAGCCGTACCGTAGCGATTACGCCGGCGATGAGTGAAGGCTCGGATCTGATTGAATTTTCGCAGCGTTTCAGCGACCGTTTCTTTGATGTCGCCATTGCGGAGCAACATGCCGTAACACTGGCCGCTGGTATGGCTTATCGGAAGATGAAACCAGTCGTGGCGATCTATTCCACCTTTTTACAGCGTGGCTATGATCAGTTCATTCACGATGTCGCCATCCAGGATCTAGATGTGCTGCTGGCAGTGGATCGGGCGGGACTGGTTGGCGAAGATGGCGCAACCCATGCGGGCTGCTTCGATATTAGCTACCTGCGCTGTATTCCCGGCATGGTCATCATGACCCCAGCAGATGAACAAGAGCTGTGCAACCTGTTACAAACAGGCTATGAGCATCTAGGACCCGCGGCGGTTCGTTATCCGCGTGGAAAAGGCCCTGGCCACAGTGTAACGACCTCAGCCAGCGTGCCGTTAGGTAAGGCCCGACTGCTACGCCAAGGCGAACAAGGAGTGATCTTAAACTTCGGCCCGTTGCTGCCCGCCGCTACTGACGCGGCAAAACAGCTCAACCTATCACTGGTGGATATGCGCTTTGTTAAGCCCCTCGATCAGGCGCTGATCGATCAACTGGTATTAACTCATCCACTGCTGATTACCCTTGAAGATCATGTCGTGGCAGGAGGCGCCGGAGCGGCCGTCGGTGAGTATCTACATGCGCAGCTATACAGCAACCAGCTACTCAGTCTTGGCATCCCTGATCGCTGGATCGAACATGCCACTCGCGCAGAACAACTGACCGAATGTGGCTTAGACAGCCAAGGCATTGTCGCTGCCATTAAGCCATATCTACCGCTACCCTAATCGCTGCCTGCCTTCAGGCTCAGTTCGCCCATCATACGATTGGGACATAAAAAAAACCGGCTTCAATAGCCGGTTTCTTTTATTCTTTTGATTCTTTGCCAGAACCGTCATCTTGAAAGTGATGTTCACTCATCAGATGACCAAGCTTACCCATCTTGGTTGCTAAGTAATGTTCATTATGGCGATTTTTACCCACCTGCAACGGCACACGGGCTGCGACTTTCAGGCCATACTCTTCTAAGGCCTTCACCTTACGAGGGTTGTTAGTCATCAACTTAACGCTATCGACACCCAAGTGCGCGAGCATCTTTTCACACATACTGTAATCGCGCATATCAGCGGCAAAGCCCAGTTTCTCATTGGCTTCCACCGTGTCGGCGCCACCATCTTGCAGGTGATATGCTTTAATCTTGTTGAGCAGCCCGATACCTCGGCCTTCCTGACGCAGGTAGAGCAATACACCGCAACCTTCTTCGGTGATCCGTTTCATCGCTTCTTGCAGCTGAAAACCGCAATCACAACGCAATGAGAACAGTGCATCCCCGGTCAAACACTCGGAATGGATACGTGCCAATACCGGCTCTCCGGTACTTAGGTCACCAAAGGTCAGTGCCACATGCTCTTTCCCCGAAGCTAGGTCTTCAAACCCAACCATTGTAAAAACCCCCCAAGGGGTCGGCAGCTTAGACGATGCGACATACTTGACTGACACTAAGGTATTCCTTCGAAAAAATAAGGCGGCTATTTTAGCAGTGATACGGCGTTGGACATACCCCTGTAATGGGGGCAATCACAGATTATTAAAGGTGTAGGGGGTTAATATTACGCTTGCAGCTGAAGATTTACCTGTCGCGGTAGCATTACCTGAACCTCAAGACCACCTAACTGCGCGGAAGAACCAAGCGTAAAACGCCCCTGATACTGACGCACAATCTCACTGATAATGCTCATACCCAGACCATGGCCACTGGTCGACTCATCAAGACGTTCCCCACGGTTCATCAGCTGTTCACGCTTATCGGCAGCGATGCCTGGGCCATCATCTTCCACCACTAATTCGAGACAATGATCATCCATATGGGCTTTGATACGAATCTGACTGGTCGCCCATTTACTGGCGTTATCCAATAGATTACCCATTAATTCGACCAAATCATCCCGCTCGCCGGGAAAATAGCTTTTAGCACTGATATCGAGTTCAAACACCAACGCCTTCTCTCGATAGATCGCTTTGAGCGTGCGGGTGAGTTTTTCCAGCTCCTCACCAATATAGATTCGCTGCCCCGGCAAAGCAGCTCCGGCAATTCGCGCCCGGGTCAATTCACGCTCGATCATCTCCCGCAGGCGCTGCGATTGCTCTTTAATGCTCGAACCTTCTGCAACGCCCTCTTCGAGTAAGGTGTCTATATGGCGATCAATGACCGTCAGAGGGGTTTTAGCCGCGTGGGCCAGATTACCGACAGCATTACGAGAACGCTGCAGACGCAGCTCCATATTCTGTACCAGATAGTTAATCTCGGTGACCAACGGTTCAATTTCGGTGGTATTACTGGGTGACAATTGCCGAATATCACCGGTTTTCAAGCGCAGGATATCCTCCTTAACCTCGGTCAGCGACGCTAACCCTCGGCGAATAATAAAGATCTGCAGCGCCAACAATATAATTAAGCCAACAATACCGAGCCCGGCCAGCAACCAGCCCAGCTGAGCCAATGATTCCTCAATACGACTGATATCTTCCGCGAGTATCACCTGTATCTCACGGCCCTGCTTCATAAAAGTTTTAGCATATACCAGAGTAGGTTTATCGTTCTGCTGAATCAGGCGTATATTTTCCTGACCAATATCGAGCCCGGCTTTGGTGGGGATTTGGCCGTCCCAAAGAGAGCGGGAAAAAAACCACTTACCATCAACGGATACTTGAAAGTAATGCCCAGACATCGGCTGTTGATACACTGACGAGGTGTTATCAGCATTGATGCGCCAACCATCACCAATATCCATCTCAACTGCACGCAGCACCGTATAGGCATCGCTGGACAAACGGTTAGCTACAAAATCGTAGGCCATCTGCCGTAGAAACCAACTTTGCCCCACCCAAAACAGGGTAAACAGAATTAGCGTGACCGCAATAAAATTGATATTGAGGCGGGACTGAATCGATTTCAACGGGCGACTCCAAAAACATACCCCTGACCTCGTTTGGTCGAAATCATTTCATGGCCAATTTTCTTACGCAGCATTTTGATATAGGCCTCAACCACATTACTGTCGTTCTCGGCACAATCGTCATACATATGCTCGACCAACTGCAGTTTCGATAACACTCGGCCGGGGTTATGCATCATATAACGCAGTAGGCGGTACTCAGTGCCGGTCAACGCCACTTCAGCACCATCCCTTATGACGGACTGAGTATTCTCATCCAAGGTCAGCCCTGAGGCTTCCAACTGCGAGGTAATCTGTTGATTGGCGCGACGCAACAAGGCGGTCATCCGCGCCAGCAATTCTTCAGTATGAAACGGCTTAGGCAGATAGTCATCCGCCCCAGCATCGAACCCATCGACCCGTTCTTGCCATGCACTGCGTGCGGTTAACACCAACACGGGAATATTATTCTTCTCAGCGCGCCAATGGCGTAACACCTCAAGCCCTGAGCGATCCGGTAAACCTAGATCGAGAATAACCAGATCATAGATATCCTCTTTGCCCATCGTTTCACCGTCGACACCGTTAACGGCCAGATCCACCGCATAACCATGTTTACTCAATGAGCTTTTCAGTTCAGGCCCGAGCGCCGCATCATCTTCAACTAACAAAATACGCATCGACTCACCCTTCCTGTTGCATATTAAGGATGGCCGGATCGACCACCATACCATTGCGCGCATCGACATAAAGCATCGAGACCATGCCATCCTTTGCCGCAATTTCCATCTCATAGATATAGGCGGAGCCTTTCTGTAATAGCTGGGTATCAATAATTTTCCCCTCGGACAGAGTGCTCACCAGTCGCATCAGCTCACTCATCGAAAGGATCTCACCCGCTTCCATCAGCTCTCGGCAAGCCTCGACATCCAGCGTTTTAATGCTTAAGTCACCGCTATACAGTGGCGTTGATGCCAACAAGAATAACAATACAATTTTTTGGATCATGGCTTTCATAATAGCTCCACTGCTAACGTCGGCTCACCTCACGTCAATCTATACGCGAATAGGGTTGCTCTGCAATACCTGCCTTATGTTCAAGACAGCCTTAACTCTTTGCAACCGTGGCTGCCGCTGATATTCCAACGCTTTGTTACCAAGCCTGTTGCAAGCGAAATGGCCAGCGGAAAATGGTCCATAGAGGCCAACACAGCCGGATGACAGACAGGTATACATACTGAGTAATAAAGATTAGCAGGGGTGTCTGAACTCAAACTGAAAAGGAATTTCGCCCACCAACGGCAAGGCGAAATTAGCCGAAAGGTAACTTAGAGATATACCGCCAGCAACTGGAGTACCACCAATGCCATCACACCGGCCAGCACATCATCGAGCATAATGCCCATACCGCCTGCGACTTGCTTATCTGCCCAGCTAATCGGCCAAGGCTTGAGGATATCAAAGAGACGGAACAGCACAAAACCGATCACAATCCACAGCCACCCAGGCGGTGCGGCAAACATGGTGATCCAGTAACCGACAAACTCATCCCAAACGATACCGCCATGGTCATGCACGCCCATATCCTCTGAAGTTTTACCACACAGATAGATACCCACGACAAAGGTAACCAGTAATACAACCGCATACCAAAATAGCGACAACGGTTGAATCAACAGAAACAGGGGAATCGCCGCTATCGTACCCGCGGTTCCTGGGGCCCAAGGAGATGCGCCACTTCCTAAGCCAAAGGCTAAAAAGTGGATAGGGTTTCGCCATACGGAAGGCGGTGCCTGATTCATCGGTTTACACCCTATGTTTGTTGGTGAAATGATTATAGCCTTGAGGCTCAACCGGCCAAACCCGACCGCCCTCAGAGAACAACATACCGGGCTTGGCTGAAATCTGCCCGATGCAGGTTACCCCCACGCTGTGCTCGCGCAGCGCCCAACCCAACTTAGGTTCCAGCCTCGCGGGGGCCGTAAAGCAGAGTTCGAAATCTTCGCCGCCGCTCAGCGCCCACTCCCGGGACTGGGCTTCACCTACCCACTGATGCAGTTCTGCCGACACCGGCAACTCACCGGGATTGATCATTGCCCCGACCTTGCTAGCCACAAGAATATGATTCAAATCGGCCAGCAGACCATCGGAGATATCGATCGCCGCAGTCGCGAACTCGCTGATTAACAGTCCAGTATCAATACGGGGTTCAGGATGATAGAAACGGTGTTGTAGATAGGGAACTTGCGGGCCGTGGACATTCTTCAATAGGCTTTCCAGCCCACCTTTTGAATCCCCTAATGTACCGGTCACAAAGATCCGATCACCGGGACGGGCGCCACTGCGTAACAGCGCCTTATCCGGATAGGTCCAACCGTGCACCTGAATACTCAGGGTCAATGGGCCTCGGGTGGTATCACCACCGACCAATTGCACACCATACTGACGAGCCAATTCAGCCAACCGGACACTAAACGCCTGCAGCCAGATCGCATCGGTTTTAGGCAACGTCAACGCAAGAGTAAAGAAAGCCGGAGTGGCCCCCATCGCGGCTAGATCACTAAGTGCCGCACCGAACAACCGAGAAGCAACTTTATCGCCGCTCGTTCCCGCCAGAAAATGGACACCTTCAACCATCGTATCGATTGAAAGCACCAGATCTCGATTAGCGGGCGGCGCAACCACCGCGCAGTCATCGCCCACGGACAGCCGAACCGAACCGGACTGATCTACTCCCAGTGCAGAGAAGTAGCGCCGAATCAGTTCGAATTCATCGCTAATCATAGACGAATTAACGGCTACGTTTCTTAGCGTTGATCTCAGTCATACGTACCCGGGCAGCCAGCTTATCAAGAATACCGTTAACGTATTTATGACTTTCCGCAGCACCAAAGATTTTCGCCAGATCAACACTTTCATTAATCACAACTTTGTAAGGCACGACGATGCGGTGAATCAGCTCAAAACTACCGATTCGCAATACTGCTCGTTCGATGGGATCGAGGTCATCCAACGCCCGATCCAAGAACGGCTCGTAGGCACGATCCAGTTCGGCAGTATTGGCCGGGACACCATGCAACAGCTCACTGAACAGGTCCAGATCGGTACCAGACATATCGTTGTCCATACGGAACTGCAGTTCAATATCGGCCACCGAATTACCGGACATTTCCCATTGATACAATGCCTGCAAAGCAAAGCTACGGGCCGCACGACGCATCTCAGTGTGGGATGGTTTTTTCTGTTTTTTAGGCGTACCAGTGTCGCTCATCTTAAACCTCAAGCTGACGCAGCAAACTAACCATTTCCAGCGCAGACAAGGCAGCTTCTGCACCTTTATTGCCTGCTTTAGTGCCGGAACGCTCAATCGCTTGCTCTATAGAATTAACGGTTAAAATACCGTTTGCCACGGGAATGCCATATTCCAAACCAACCTGAGCTACACCTTTAGAGCTTTCACCAGAGACATACTCGAAGTGCGGCGTACCGCCACGAATAACCGCACCCAGCGCGATAATGGCATCATCTTTTTTCTGCGCAGCCACTTTTTGCACCGCCAGAGGGATTTCAAACGCACCCGGCACCCGCACAACGCGGATCTTATCAGCCGCAATACCATGACGCTTCAAGGTATCGATTGCGCCTTCCAATAGGCTCTCAACGACAAAGCTGTTAAAACGACCGACAACAATCGCGTATTGACCATTTCCGGTCAGAAAATCACCTTCAATATACTGAACTGACATATTCTTTACTCTTCGCAAGCAATGTAATCGACAATCTCCAGATCGAAACCGGAGATCGCATTGAATTTCATAGGTGAACTGAGCACCCGCATTTTTCCTACGCCCAGATCCCGGAGAATCTGAGAGCCGGTTCCAACCGTGAGATAAGACCCTGAAGCACTAATATTGTGCTGACGGATTTTCTTACCGGTATTGAGCATCTGATTCAGAGCATCACCCAGATCAACCCTAACGCCAGTATCCAACAACAGCACGACACCCTTGCCTTCCTCGGCCACTTTTTTCAGTGCCCGACGCATCGTCCATTTCAACTCTTCTTCAGGCGCCGCACCGACAACGTCGCGCAACACTTCAGTCCGCAGATGTACCCGCACTGGCGTTGGCTCTTCTGGAGTAATCGTCCCCAGTGTGAGTGCCATATGAGTACAATCCTGAATTTCATCACGGAAAGTTACATAGTTAAAATCACCGAACTCGGTCGCCAAGACACCTTCACCGTCACGCATCACCGTATGTTCATTGATGGTACGGTAGTGGATCAGATCGGCAATGGTACCGATTTTTAGATTATGCTTCTCAGCAAATTTTTCTAAATCAGGACGACGCGCCATCGAGCCGTCATCATTCATGACTTCCACAATCGCCGCCGCTGGCGTCAAACCCGCCAATCGCGCTAGGTCGCAACCCGCTTCGGTGTGACCCGCGCGACTCAAAACACCGCCGGGATCAGCCATCAATGGAAAAATGTGCCCCGGTTGAACAATATCTTCTGGCTTAGCACTTTCGCGTACCGCAGTACGTACCGTATGCGCACGATCGGCCGCCGAGATACCGGTGGTAACACCTTCAGCTGCTTCAATCGACAGGGTAAAGTTAGTCGAAAAAGCCGCACCATTGGATTGCACCATCAACGGCAATTTCAATTGTTTACAGCGCTCACGGGTCAAGGTCAGGCAGATCAAACCACGGGCATGGGTAGCCATAAAGTTGATATCTTCAGTGCGCACCATCTCGGCCGCAATCAGGATATCGCCTTCATTTTCCCGGTCTTCGTCATCCATAAGGATAACCATTTTGCCCTGACGGATATCATCGATCAGTTCCTGGGGGGTATTTAATTCCATTAAACTAAAGCCTCTGTTGCCGTATTAGCGGCGGTTCAGGAAACCAGCACTCGCGAGGGTAGCCATACTCACCCCGCCCGCTGCTTCCGTTATATTATCATCTGTGTAATTGATCAGACGCTCCATGTAACGGGCAATAATATCAACTTCCAGATGTACTTTTCGGCCAGACTGGTAGCTGGCTATTATAGTTTCTTGCGCTGTATGAGGTACAATATTCAGATCAAAAACATGGCCATCAACAGCATTCGCCGTCAGACTGACACCATCCACGGTAATCGAACCTTTTGCCGCGATATAACGCGCAATCCCTTTTGGCGCACTGATTTTATAGCGAATCGAACGCGCATCGGTTTCCACCGAGATCACTTCGCCGAGCCCATCCACATGACCGGTCACAATATGTCCGCCAAAACGGGTAGTCGGTTGCATCGCTTTTTCTAAATTCACTCGCTCGCCCGGCACCACGCTTGGAAACCGCGTGTGCACTAGGGTTTCTCGTGACACATCGGCCCAAAAACCATCACCGGGCAGCGCTACCGCGGTTAAACACACACCATTTACGGCAATACTGTCACCGAGTTTAACATCGGACAGATCCAGATCACCGGTTCGGATATACAGTCGCAGATCGCCCTGCACCTCTTCGGCGGCGGCAACAACGCCAACCGCTTCAATAATTCCGGTAAACATCTTTATTTCTCCTGCCGAGGAATCAACGTCAAGCGAACATCATCGCCCAACACCCGACTATCGATCAGCTTAAATTGTTTCTGCTGGCTCATTTTATCCAGCGGTAATAAAAACATCGGCCGAGCATTGCTGCCCAATAGTTTCATGGCCTGATACAGCACCAACTCATCCACCAGCCCGGCTGCCATAAAAGCACCCGCGAGGGTCGCACCGGTTTCGACCAACACTTCATTACATTCTCGACAGGCCAGTTCCTGCAACAACAGAGGCAGATCAATCGCCCCATTGTGGGCCGCTAACGTTAACCATTCAACATTCTTATATGCCGAAATAAAAGCGGGGGCATCGACACAGCTAACAATCAGGGTACGGCCTGGCAAACTAAGCAACTTCGCCTGTTCGGGTATCCGCGCCGAACTATCCAAGATCACTCGTAACGGCTGGCGCTGAGCGATTTCAGCCGCATTATCCAGCCCTAGTTCGGCTTGCCGTACCGTTAATGAGGCATCATCGCTAATAATCGATGCCACGCCACTGATCACCGCAGAACTACGAGCCCGTAACCGCTGCACATCCTGTCGTGCTAACGGTCCGGTAATCCACTGACTTTCACCGGAAGCCATCGCCGTACGTCCATCGAGGCTCGCCGCCATTTTTAGACGCACAAAAGGTCGCCCTATTGCCATACGGTTAATAAAGCCGGGATTGAGCTGACGACACTGATCCTCCATCAACCCGCAACGCACGGCGATGCCCGCCTGCCGTAGTTTTTCTAACCCATTACCCGACACCTGCGGATTGGGATCGACCATGCCGACAACAACTTCAGCGACTCCAGCCTTAATCAAGGCATCAGCACAGGGTGGCGTTTTGCCAAAATGACTACAGGGCTCCAAAGTAACGTAGGCAGTACAGCCTTTGGCCTGATCTCCGGCCTGACGTAGGGCGTTAACCTCCGCATGGCCTTCACCGGCTTTACGATGATACCCCTGTGCAATCAGGTTGCCATCTTTAGCCAGCACACAGCCAACCCGCGGATTTGGCTCGGTGGTATACAGCCCCTGCCAAGCAAGCTTGACGGCGAGGGACATAAATTGGTGATCTGCAACGCTCCAGTCTGTCATCCTGATTACTTGGCCTTCACGGCGTCCTCTTTTTTCTGTTCTGACAAGCGATCGATCTCTTCTTTAAACTCATTGATATCCTGAAAGCTACGATACACTGAGGCAAATCGCACATAAGCGACTTGATCCAACTTACGCAGTTCATGCATCACCTCTTCACCCACGGAGCGAGAAGGTAGCTCACGTTCACCCGTCGCCCGCATACGCTGTTTAATACGGCTAATACAAGCTTCGATATCTTCGACACTAACAGGTCGTTTTTCAACGGCTCGTTGGATACCGGCACGTAGCTTATCTTCATCGTAGGGTTGGCGGGTGCCATCGGCTTTAATTAGACGGGGCATCAGAAGCTCAGCGGCTTCATAGGTGGTAAAACGTTCATGACAGGTGATACATTCGCGCCGACGGCGAATCTGCTGTCCTTCTGCCACCAAGCGGGAATCGACCACCTTGGTTTCATGAGCATTACAGAACGGACAGTACATATATCATCCTCAAAGAGCGTGGCTGTGCTAGCAGCCAAAAGAGAGCGTTTTAATGCTTAGATAAACAC
Organism: Amphritea sp. GJ51-11; assembly: GCF_055808735.1. Classification (NCBI taxonomy): domain Bacteria; kingdom Pseudomonadati; phylum Pseudomonadota; class Gammaproteobacteria; order Oceanospirillales; family Oceanospirillaceae; genus Amphritea; species Amphritea sp. GJ51-11. Next base: position 3,976,375 of record NZ_CM147881.1, read on the forward strand.
TTCTAACCGGTCATTTAACAGCGCTTATATAAACAACCGGGGCGCACAAGGCGCCCCGATAGAGAAACAGATCGTCAATAGTGCCTATTGTAACGGTTTACTTATAAACCGGGAAGCGAGCACAGATATCCAAAACGTTCTGTTTAACAGTGTTAATCACATCTTCGTTATCGATGTTATCCAGCACATCGCAGATCCACTGAGTCAATTGCTCAGCTTCCGCTTCTTTAAAGCCACGACGGGTAATCGCAGGTGTACCGATACGCAAACCAGAAGTCACAAACGGAGAACGCGGATCGTTTGGTACTGAGTTTTTATTCACGGTGATGTTTGCCCGACCAAGCGCTGCATCAGCATCTTTACCGGTATATTCTTTACCGATCAGATCGACCAAGAATAGGTGGTCATCGGTGCCATCAGAGACGATTTTAATACCGCGCTCTTTAAACACTTTAGCCATGCTCTGAGCATTTTTAACAACCTGAGCCTGATACGCTTTCCAATCATCCTGCATCGCTTCTTTGAAGCATACCGCCTTAGCAGCGATAACATGCATCAACGGACCACCCTGAGATTCAGGGAAAACCGCAAAGTTCAGCTTTTTCTGCAAATCTTCATCCGCATTAGCCGACAGAATCAAACCACCACGAGGACCACCGAGGGTTTTATGCGTTGTCGTTGTTACCACATCCGCCACGGATAATGGGCTAGGGTAAACACCCGCCGCAACCAAGCCAGCAACGTGAGCCATATCGACGAACAGATAAGCACCCACTTTATCGGCGATATCACGGAAACGCTGCCAATCAACGATACGAGAGTAAGCAGAGAAGCCCGCCACGATCATTTTGGGTTTGTGTTCCAGCGCCAAACGTTCAACTTCAGCGTAATCGATCTCACCAGTTTCAGCATTCAAACCGTACTGAACTGCATTGTAGATACGACCCGAAAAGCTAACCGCGGCACCGTGAGTCAAGTGACCACCGTGAGCTAAGCTCATGCCCAACACAGTATCACCCGGCTGACACAGCGCCATATAAACAGCAGCATTAGCCTGTGAGCCTGAGTGAGGCTGGACGTTAGCATAGGTTGCACTGAACAGCTCTTTAGCGCGATCAATCGCCAGCTGTTCAACCACATCAACATGCTCGCAACCGCCGTAGTAACGCTTGCCAGGGTAACCTTCCGCATATTTATTGGTCAGCTCAGAACCCTGTGCTTCCATTACCCGTGGGCTGGTATAATTTTCAGAAGCAATCAGTTCGATATGCTCTTCCTGACGCTTGGCCTCAGCCTGCATCGCAGCATATAGATCTGGATCAAAACCAGCGATAGTCATCTCTTTGCTAAACATTAGCGGTCCCCAAGGTTGAGATTTACACCGGCCCGGCTACCGTGCTGTCGCAGCAACGATCTTCAGGGCCTTGGAAAAGCCGCGTATTATAGTCGAATTTATATACAAAACGCACTTGAAAGTGAGTCAGTTAAGAGAGAATTTCGTTCATAAAGGCGATATTCCCAACAACGGCACGCTATCGGGAATATCGTTTCGTGGGCGCGACCCTATTCGATCGCGATAGTGACGTTGGAAGGCTGTTGTTGCTGAACTTTAGGCAGTGTCAAATTCAACACGCCGTTATCAAAGCTAGCTTTAATGCCAGCAGGGTCAACATCAGCACCGACACTCAAGGAGCGAACAAATTTACCGTAGTGGCGTTCTTGGCGAATTAACTTGCCATCTTTTTCCTGTTTGTCTTCCTGTGTCGTTTCGGCGCTGATCGACAACACCCCATTTTCCAACGCGACATTGATATCTTCTTTTTTGATACCCGGCAGATCAACCCTCACCAAATATTGACCTTCGCCATCATGCACATCAATAGCGGGCACTTTATCGCCAGTTTCCGCACGCTGTACCGGGCGAAAGAAATCATTAAAGAATGTATCGTCAAATAAACTATTAAAACGTGTCAGATTGTTCATCTCTCGGTCCTCCCAGTCATGATTAAAGTGATGCACCCTAAGATGACAACGCCGCCGGCGGTTCTTTCAGCGCGTTAAGCGACAGACCAATAAGCCCTTATTAGCTCGATAATTAGCGCCCCAGCAGCCTTCGTCACCCGGTGCATCCTTAGTGTAGAAAGCTCATTTCAGATTCTCCAGTGGCTTTTTTGACCTATATCAAATAGCAATAAACTCTTTGTAGGGCTAAGATATGCGCAGTTTTGAGATAACAGAAAACAGGTTGTGTAATGGCTCAGTACGTTTACAGCATGAACCGGGTCGGCAAAGTAGTGCCCCCCAAACGCGAAATACTAAAAGATATCTCCCTGTCCTTCTTTCCTGGCGCCAAGATCGGCGTATTGGGCCTGAACGGGTCGGGTAAATCCTCCCTGCTCAAAATCATGGCGGGTTTAGATAAAGAATACCTTGGTGAAGCACGGCCAATGCCGGGCATCAATGTCGGCTATCTGCCTCAGGAACCACAACTCGATGACAGCAAAACCGTCCGCGAAGTGGTTGAAGAAGCCGTTGCTGATGTAAAAGAAGCACTGGATGGACTCGAAGGCGTCTACGCAGCCTACGCCGAACCCGATGCTGATTTTGACGAATTGGCCAAACAGCAAGCTCGCTATGAAGATCTCATCGCGGCGAAAGACGGCCATAATCTGGACGTCATGTTGGAACGGGCCGCCGATGCAATGCGTCTGCCACCGTGGGATGCAGAAATCAAAAACCTTTCCGGGGGTGAACGTCGCCGTGTGGCGCTCTGCCGCCTACTGCTCGACAAGCCCGATATGCTGTTGCTGGATGAGCCGACCAACCACTTGGATGCTGAATCGATCGCTTGGATCGAACGTTTTCTTCAGGAATACCCCGGCACCGTAGTGGCCATCACCCACGACCGTTATTTCTTGGATAACGCAGCGGGCTGGATTTTGGAGCTCGACCGTGGTCGCGGCATACCTTACGAAGGCAACTACTCTAGCTGGCTAGAGCAGAAAGATAAGCGCCTAGAAATGGAATCCAAACAGGAAGCGGCCCACCATAAAGCGGTCAATGCCGAGTTAGAATGGGTACGTCAGGGGCAGAAAGGCCGCCAGGCTAAATCAAAGGCCCGTCTGCGCCAGTTTGAAGAGATGAACTCCCGTGAGTTCCAAACACGCAACGAAACCTCTGAAATCTATATTCCACCAGGGCCTCGTCTGGGCGAGAAAGTAATTGAACTGCATAATGTGACCAAATCATTTGGCGACAAAGTGCTGTTTGAAGACCTATCACTGACAATTCCGCAGGGTGCCATTGTCGGCATCATCGGTGGTAACGGTGCGGGTAAATCAACCCTATTTAAAATGATTACCGGGCTGGAACAGCCAGATACTGGCACCATTGAAGTTGGCGACACTGTCAAGCTGGCTTATGTCGATCAAAGCCGTGATCTAGCGGGCAACAAAACCGTCTGGGAAGAGATTTCTGAAGGGCAGGACAATATTGTTGTAGGCAACTACACCACCTCGTCCCGCGCTTACTGCGGCCGTTTTAACTTTAAAGGTGCCGATCAGCAGAAATTTGTTAAAGATCTGTCCGGCGGTGAACGTAACCGATTGCATATGGCGAAACTGCTCAAAGAGGGTGGTAACGTACTGCTACTCGATGAGCCAACCAACGATCTGGATGTCGAAACTCTGCGAGCACTGGAGGAAGCTTTACTGGCATTCCCAGGTTGCGCCGTGGTGATCTCACACGACCGTTGGTTCCTCGACCGTGTCTGCACCCATATGCTGGCCTACGAGGGCGACTCTAGCGTGCAGTTCTTTGAAGGTAACTACACCGAATACGCCGAAGATTACAAAAAGCGTTACGGTAAGGATCATCAGCCAGAACGTATCAAGTATAAGCGCATCGCTAAATAAGCGCGCCCGCCGCCTTATCAGCATATTAAAAACCGGCCCCGTGCCGGTTTTTTAATATCTCAAGCTGTGTAAACCAATTGATGTTCTCTGTAGAACAGATATTCTTAACGTAATAGCAGGAGAAAACTATGACTGATCGGCGACGTTTCCAACGCATCACCTTTGACGCAGACTGCGAAATTCAAACCGCAGATAATAGCTGGCCCATCAAGCTGATTGATATCTCATTTCAAGGCGCGCTAACATCGGTGATCGCCCCTGCACTATTGGACATAGGCGATGCTGCGGAATTAGTGATTCGCTTGTCTAATGATATCGTTATCCGCATGCCCGTGATTCTACGTCACCACCTTGGCACCTATCTAGGCTTTGAGGCTCAGACGATGGAGCTAGAAAGCCTAACCCACCTGCGCCGCCTAGTTGAGCTGAACTTAGGCTCTGAAGTGCTACTCGAAAGAGAGCTAGAACACCTCAGCGCAAAAGAGTAACTCAGAGCGCATCTAGTGCTTCCGATAGCTGACTAACCCCTACCACCGTCATCCCCTCCGGCGACCGCTTCGGCACATTAGCCTTAGGCACAATGGCCCGACGGAAACCATGTTTAGCCGCTTCTTTAATCCGTTCTTGCCCATTGGGTACTGGCCGTATCTCGCCGGACAAGCCGACTTCACCAAAGGCAATTAGATCTTGCGGCAAGGCTCGATCACGAAAGCTCGACACCACCGACAGCAATAATGCCAAGTCGGCGCTGGTCTCTAATACTTTGACACCACCGACCACGTTAACGAAAACATCCTGATCGCCGGTTTGCAGCCCACCGTGACGATTCAAAACCGCCAACAACATCGCTAGACGGTTTTGCTCTAGCCCTACCGCTATGCGGCGTGGGTTATTCACATGACTCTGATCCACCAGCGCCTGCACCTCGACCAACAGCGGCCGCGTTCCTTCCCATACCACCATGACCAAGCTGCCGGGGCTAGGCTTATCACCGCGACTCAAAAAGATCGAACTGGGGTTTTTCACCTCTTTTAAACCTTGCTCTAACATCGCGAACACGCCCAGCTCATTCACCGCGCCAAAGCGATTCTTATGGCTACGCAGGGTACGAAAACGACCATCGCTATCCCCCTCAAGTTGCAACGAACAATCGATCATATGTTCCAGCACTTTTGGTCCAGCGAGCGAGCCATCCTTGGTCACATGACCCACCAGAAATAGCACCGTGCCGGTCTGTTTGGCAAACCGAGTCAAATAAGCTGCTGCTTCACGCACCTGTGAGACGCTACCCGGGGCCGATTGCACATCATCCACATGCATCACCTGAATCGAATCCACCACCAGCACTTTCGGTTTGAGCTGCTCGGCGATAGTACAGATCTGCTCAACACTGGTTTCTGACAGCATCTTCAGATTCGTGGTGGTCAGCCCCAAACGCTGCGCCCGTAAGGCCACCTGCTGTAATGATTCCTCACCGGTGACATATAACGCAGGCATCTGCTGTGCTAGATGGCACATAGTCTGTAATAACAGCGTACTCTTACCCGCCCCCGGATGGCCGCCGATCAAAATTGCCGAGCCGGGCACTAGCCCGCCACCCAATACCCGGTCAAGTTCACCCGAGCCCGAAGCAAAGCGCGGCATATCCGCCAGATTAACTTCCGATAAATCTTGCACCTTGGCTAGGCCACCTGCGCCCGCATAGCCTTCAAACCGCGCGCCTCGTGCGGCACTAGGTTTGGCGCTGCCGAGGCGCACTTCGGTCAGGGTATTCCACGCATGGCAGGCGCTACATTGCCCCTGCCATTTAGAATAATCTGCACCGCAGTCATTACAGACATACGCACTCTTTGCCTTAGCCATCGGGCTCTCCTCTCAAATCAGTCAGCGCATTCTAGCGGAAGCAGCGGCAGCTTGTACAAAAGAGAACTTTATTTCTGCCGCTGAAGGGCTACAATCTAGCGCACAAGAATCGACCTAAAACGAAAATAAACGTATCACATTGTTCATGAGGAGCATCAGATGAAACTGGAAACAATTGCCGTCCATGGTGGTTACAGCCCGGAAGAAACGACTAAAGCGGCCGCGGTGCCGATCTATCAAACCACTTCTTACGCTTTTGACAATGCCCAACACGGCGCCGATCTGTTTGATCTGAAAGTCCCTGGCAATATCTACACCCGCATCATGAATCCAACCAGCGATGTACTGGAACAGCGGATCGCCGCGATGGAAGGCGGTGTTGCGGCACTGGCCGTGGCATCGGGCATGGCAGCCATCACCTACGCGATCCAAACAATTGCGGAAGTCGGTGACAACATCATCGCCACTAGCGAGCTATACGGCGGCACCTACAACCTGTTTGCTCACACACTGCCCCGTCAAGGTATTGAAACCCGCTTTGCCAATAAAGATGACTTTAGTGCAATGGAAGCCCTGATCGATGATCGCACCCGCGCCATCTATTGCGAATCGATCGGCAACCCATCCGGCGGCATTGCTGATATTGAAACACTGGCTGAACTGGCCCATAAACACGGTCTGCCATTGATCGTCGACAGCACCGTCGCTAGCCCAGCCCTGTGGCGTCCTATCGAACACGGTGCGGATATCGTTGTTCAAGCGGCCACTAAGTATATTGGCGGCCACGGTAACTCCATCGGCGGTGTCATTATCGACTCAGGCAAATTCCCTTGGGCTGACCACGCTGATCGTTTCCCACTGCTAAATACCCCCGATATCTCTTACCACGGCGTGGTCTACACCGAAGCCTTTGGTCCAGCCGCCTTTATTGGTCGCTGTCGCGTGGTACCACTGCGCAATACCGGTGCGGCACTGTCACCCATGAACGCCTTCTTATTGCTGCAAGGTGTTGAAACACTGTCACTGCGGATGGAACGGGTCTGCGAAAACACCCTCAAGGTAGCTAAATACCTAGAAGGCCATGAACAGGTCAAATGGGTGAGCTACGCAGGTTTGGAAAGCCACAAAGACAATGCCTTGGCTAAGAAGTATATGAACGGACAGGCATCCGGCATCCTCAGCTTTGGTATCGCCGGTGGCCGTGAAGCGACCCGTAAGTTCTATGATGCGCTGAATATTTTCACTCGCCTTGTGAATATCGGCGATTGCAAATCACTGGCATCTATCCCTGCTGAAACCACTCACCGTCAGTTGAACGATGAAGAGCTGAAATCTGCAGGTGTTAGCGATGAAATGGTTCGCCTATCCATCGGTATCGAGCATATCGATGACCTACTAGCTGATTTAGAGCAGTCGCTTCAAGCGGCTAAGTAACACCCGCTAAAAAAAGCCCCGCAACTGCGGGGCTTTTTGTTATCAGAGCTAGTCGTTGCAAAAACAGTTAATCAAAGAGCTTACGTACTCGGTCCCACAAGGTGCGGGCATTGTGACCTTTTTCCGATGCGACCGCCAATTGCCGCAAGGCTTCAATCTTACTGATCGCCAAATTATATTGCGTTTCAACCTCTTCATCCTCAGAAGCATTGAATTCGAGATCATTGACTAACCCATCATTCAAACCGTAGATCCAACCGTGCACGGTCAGATCTTGCCCCTCGGCCCAAGCATCTTGAACAATCGTGGTTTCACAGACGTTAAACGCTTGCTCAATCACATTGAGCTCACATAGCCGATCCAATCGCTGATGAGAATGATCCCATGCGGATAGCAGATCACGATGTTTTTGATTCACCTTGCGAATCTGCCGCAACCAGTTATCGATCAAGCCATGAGGAGTGCTCTCTAACGCCGCCTTAACACCACCACAACCGTAATGTCCCACTACCATGATATGTTTAACCTTGAGCACCTGAACCGCATACTGAATCACAGAAAGGCAGTTCATATCCGTGTGGATAACCAGGTTTGATACATTACGATGTACAAATAGCTCACCCGGCAACATACCCACAATCTCGTTGGCCGGCACCCGGCTATCAGAACAACCGATCCAAAGATATTCCGGCGCCTGCTGTTGAGCGAGGGTTTCAAAAAAGTGCGGATCATCCTGGTTAATCTGTTCGGCCCACTGCCGATTGCTGTCTAAAAGTTGAGTCAGTCGTTTCATGATTTTCCGCTAGATAACAAAAGAGGGCTTAACGCCCCCTTATTTAACATGATGTCTGTTAGACGTGATACTGCGCACTGAGTTCATGCACCGCATCAACAAAAATTTTAGGCTGATCAGGATCAACAAACTGATGTATACCGTGTCCGAGGTTGAACACATGACCCGGACCACTGCCGTAACGAGCCAGAATGTCGGCGACTTCGGTACGAATAACGTCGGCTGAACCATACAGCACGGACGGATCCATATTTCCCTGCAGCGCCACTTTATCGCCAACCCTCGCACGGGCATCATCAATATTGATAGTCCAGTCCAAACCTAACGCATCGGCACCGGATTCAGTCATCGCTTCGAGCCACTGACCACCGTTCTTAGTAAACATAATCACCGGCACGGTACGGCCCTCATGTTCACGGATCAAACCATTAGCAATCTTCTGCATATAGTTAAGCGAGAACAGCTGATACATTGGGCCACTCAGCACACCACCCCAGGTATCAAAGATCTGTACTGCCTGAGCGCCACTGAGGATCTGTTGGTTAAGGTAGTCAGTCACAGACTGGGCCAACTTGTCTAACAGCTGATGCAGCACCTCTGGGGTCGCATACATCATCTGTTTAATATGCCGGAAATCTTTACTCGAACCGCCCTCAACCATATAGGTTGCCAGCGTCCAAGGACTGCCAGAAAAACCGATCAATGGAACCCGGCCATTCAGCTCAGTACGGATGGTTTTCACTGCATCCATCACATAATCAAGATCACGGGCTGAATCCGGCACCGGCAGCGCATCAACATCGGCTTCAGTACGGATAACCTTTTTAAACTTAGGCCCTTCGCCCGCTTCGAAGTACAAACCTAAACCCATCGCATCAGGAATGGTCAGAATATCGGAGAACAGAATCGCGGCATCGAGATCGTAACGCTCCAACGGCTGAATAGTCACTTCGCAAGCTAGCTCTTTATTCTTGCACAGGCTCATAAAATCACCGGCCTGAGCACGAGTCGCACGATACTCTGGCAGATAACGACCCGCCTGACGCATCATCCATACCGGTGTAACATCGACAGGCTCACGCATCAGCGCGCGCAGAAAACGATCATTCTTCAATTCAGCCATTGCTTTTTCTCGATTCAGATTCAAAACTGGGGGCATTTTACAGGTTTTTACACACAGGCGCGAACAACTCTCCTGTTTGCTGATCTGTAACATAAAGATAAAAAAAGGCCGCCGAAGCGACCTTTTTCAAACAGGCAGATAATTACACTTTAAGGTAATCCAACATGCCTTCGGCCGCTTTACGGCCTTCGTCGATAGCGGTAACAACGAGATCAGAGCCGCGCACCATATCACCACCGGCAAATACTTTCTCATTGCTAGTTTGGAAGGCAAACGCTTCATCGACCGAGGTTTTGATACGGCCATCCTGATGCAGATCGATACCAAAATCCGCAAACCATGGTGCAGGACTTGGACGGAAACCAAAGGCAACCAGAACCGCATCCGCTGGCAGAACTTCTTCACTGCCTTCGACCACTTCAGGACGACGACGACCGTTTTCATCCGGCTCACCCATTTGGGTAGTCACCACTTTAATACCGGTCACTTTAGTGCCATCACCGACAACTTCCACCGGTTGGCGGTTAAACATGAACTGCACACCCTCTTCACGAGCGTTTTCAACTTCACGTTTAGAACCCGGCATATTGGCTTCATCACGACGGTAAACACAGGTAACACTGTTGGCTTCTTGACGAATAGAGGTACGGTTACAGTCCATCGCGGTATCACCACCGCCGAGCACAACCACATTCTTACCCTTCACGCCGATGTAATCGGCCACGTCTTTTTCAAAGCCAAGGCAACGGTTGACGTTAGAGATCAAGAACGGCAAGGCATCATAAACACCCTCCAACTCTTCACCGGGGAAACCACCCTTCATGTAGGTATAGGTACCCATACCGAGAAATACTGCATCGTATTCATCGACCAGTGTTTGCATCTGCACGTCTTTACCAATTTCAGTATTCAGACGGAACTCAACACCCATGTCGGTAAAGACTTCACGGCGACGCACCATGATATCTTTATCCAGTTTAAACTCTGGGATACCAAAGGTCAGCAAGCCACCAATTTCTGGATGGCGATCAAAGACCACCGGTTTAACACCGTTCCGCACCAGTACATCCGCCGCAGCCAGACCCGCAGGACCAGCCCCGATGACAGCCACTTTTTTGTCGGTGACCGGCACTTTACTCATATCCGGACGCCAGCCCATGGCAAACGCGGTATCGGTGATATGCTTTTCCACCGAACCAATTGTCACAGCACCAAACTCATCATTCAGTGTACAGGCACCTTCACACAAACGGTCCTGTGGACAAACACGGCCACAGACTTCCGGTAATGAGTTGGTCTGATGACTCAGCTCGGCCGCTTCAATAATATTGCCTTCTGACACCAACTTAAGCCAGTTAGGAATATAGTTGTGTACCGGACACTTCCACTCACAGTATGGATTGCCGCACTCAAGACAACGATGCGCTTGTTCCGACGCATCCTCAGATTTGAACGGCTCATAGATCTCAGCAAACTCCTTCTTACGGACATTCGCTGCAATCTTGGTTGGTCCTTCACGCTCTACTTCCAGAAACTGAAAATCATTCTTCAGACGTTCAGACATTCTTCACCCCGCCTAATAATGTCTGCCCGCAGGCAGACACAGCTATAACTAAACACCTGTTCGATGAACCCATCACTCCGGACGAGAGCGCATATCAGTCAGCAGCTCTCCCAGACTGGCGGCTTTTGGCTTAACCAACCAGAAACGACCGATATAGTCATCGAAGTTATCAATCATCTCCTGACCCCACTGACTAGCGGTGGCTTTAACAAAGCCGATAATCACAGAGCGCAGATGGTTTTTGTACTCTTCCATGTGCTGTGGCGCGACCCGATGGATATCCACCAACTCATGGTTGTACTTATCAACAAAGGTATTATCCATATCCAGTACATAAGCGAAGCCACCGGTCATACCCGCACCGAAGTTGTAGCCCGTTTGACCCAGTACCGTAATCAGACCACCGGTCATGTACTCACAACAGTGATCACCGGCACCTTCGATAACCGCATGACAACCTGAGTTACGCACCGCAAAACGCTCGCCCGCACAACCCGCTGCATACAACGTACCGCCGGTAGCACCGTATAGACAGGTATTACCGATAATCGCCGTTTCATTGCTCGCATAGGTGACAACATCTGGCTGACTGATAACAATCTTACCGCCCGCCATGCCTTTGCCGACATAGTCGTTGGCATCACCCTTGAGGAATAATTCCTGACCACCGGCGTTCCAAACACCAAAGCTCTGCCCGGCATGACCGGTAAAGTTAAAGCGAATTGGCGCTGAAGACATGCCAAGATTGCCATGCACCTTCGCGATAGCACCGGAAGTGCGAGCACCAACTGAGCGGTCACAGTTAGTAATTACCAACTCAAACTCGGCACCAGACTTATCTTTAATCGCTTGTTCTGCCAGTGCTAGCATCTTGCTATTCAAAGCACCGGTATCATAAGGATCGTTGTGTTCAACCTGACAGGTTTGCGGATATTCAGCCGGAATACCAGCATCCGAGATCAGCGGCGACAGATCTAATTTGCCATGTTTAACCGTGGTACCGGCCAGCAGTTCCAGCAGATCAACGCGACCGACCAGCTCCTCCAACGAGCGAACACCAACCGAAGCCATCCACTGACGGGTTTCTTCAGCAACGAAGCGGAAATAGTTTTTCACCATCTCGACCGTGCCACGGTAATGTTTCTCCCGCAGCTCTTCGTTTTGGGTTGCCACACCGGTGGCACAGTTATTCAAATGACAGATACGTAGATACTTACAACCGACAGCAACCATCGGCATGGTACCGAAACCAAAACTCTCAGCACCAAGGATCGCTGCTTTAACCACATCCAGACCCGTTTTTAAACCGCCGTCCGTTTGCAGGCGAATCTTGCCACGCAAATGATTACCGCGCAGTGATTGATGCGCATCGGCCAGACCCAGCTCCCATGGCGACCCGGCATAATGAACCGATGTCAGTGGGCTAGCCGCAGTACCGCCATCATAACCGGAGATCGTAATTAGATCAGCATAGGCCTTGGCCACACCACAGGCAATCGTGCCAACACCTGGACGAGAAACCAGCTTCACTGAAACCAGCCCTTCTGGGTTAACCTGTTTCAGATCGAAAATCAGCTGAGCCAAATCTTCAATCGAGTAGATATCATGGTGCGGCGGTGGCGAAATCAGCGTCACACCCGGCACTGAATAACGCAGCCGTGCGATCAACTCGTTTACTTTACCACCGGGCAGCTGTCCACCTTCACCGGGCTTAGCACCCTGAGCGACCTTAATCTGCATTACATCCGCATTGATCAGGTATTCAGGAGTCACACCAAAGCGACCAGACGCCACCTGTTTAATCTTAGAACGCCGATTGGTCCCATGACGAGCAGGATCTTCCCCCCCTCACCGGAGTTCGAGCGACCGCCCAACTCGTTCATCGCCATCGCCAGACATTCATGCGCTTCTGGAGACAGGGCACCGAGTGACATCGCCGCGGAGTCGAAACGTTTAAACAGATTTTCGACCGGTTCCACTTCACTCAGGGGAATCGAGTGAACATCTTTCCGCAACCCCATCAGGTCGCGAATCGTGGCCACGCCACGCTTATTCACCAGATCAGCATAGGCCTGATAATCAGCGGCATCAGCACTGCGAACAGCCGTATGGATCGTGCGTACCACATCCGGGTTGTAGGCGTGATATTCACCGCCATGGACGTATTTTAGTAAACCACCCTGTTGGATTTTCTTACGGGCAATCCAAGCGTCGTTAGACAATATCTGCTGATCTTTCTGGAAATCGCTGAAATCAGCGCCTTCGATACGGCTAGCAACTCCAGAGAAACACAGATCAACCACTTCAGAGCAAATACCCACGGCTTCAAACAGCTGGGCACCACGATAAGATGCCACCGTAGAGATCCCCATCTTCGAGAGGATCTTCATCAGGCCTTTCTTAATACCTTTACGATAGTTTTCATGACTATCGAGCCAGTCCATCCGCATCTCGCCGGTAGCACACAGGTCAGTCAAGACACGATACGCAAGGTATGGATAAACTGCAGTTGCACCGAAGCCAAACAGCACAGCAAAGTGATGCGGATCACGAACCGTACCGGTTTCCACCACAATATTAGCGTCAGCCCGCAGGCCGGAGTTAATCAAACGGTGATGTACGGCACCGGTCGCCATCGCGGCATGCACCGGCAATTTGCCTTCAGCTATCGCGAAATCAGACAGGATAATAATAACCTTGCCGGAACGCACCAAGGCTTCGGCTTGATCAGCAACCGATTCAATCGCCGCTTTTAGATCCATAACCGTAGGGTCATAGTTCAGATCGATCTGCGCTACACCAAAGCCATCAACAGTGTTGTTTTTCAGGCGCAAAAACTTACTGGCCGACAACACTGGAGTCGTCAGAATAACCCGACGCGCATGTTCTGGTGTTTCTTCAAAGACGTTTCGCTCAGCACCGATACAGGTTTCCAACGACATCACGATCGCTTCCCGCAGGGGATCTATCGGTGGGTTAGTCACCTGAGCAAACTGCTGGCGGAAGTAATCATAAACAGAGCGCACTTTTGATGACAGCACCGCCATTGGCTTGTCGTCACCCATGGAACCCACGGCTTCCATACCGCTTTCGCCCAATGGTCGCAGGATTTGATCCCGTTCTTCGAAGGTCACCTGGAACATCTTCATATGTGTTTTGACCTCTTCCGGGGTCATCTCACAGAAAGATTTTGACTCTTCAGTCAGGTTCATGGTTTGTTCGAGAGGTAAAGCGTTTTCACGCATCCACTTCTTATAGGGCTGCGCTTTCTTCAGTCGCTCATCCACATCGGCGGTATGTAACACTTCCCCGGTTTGGGTATCGATAGAGAGAATTTGACCCGGACCAACACGCCCCTGAGATACAACATCTTCAGGTTTATAATCAAACACACCGATCTCTGATGCGGTACAGATCAGGCCATCATTGGTCATCACCCAACGGGATGGACGCAGGCCATTTCGGTCCAGCATACAAACCGCGAAACGGCCGTCGGTCATTACCATACCGGCAGGGCCATCCCAAGGCTCCATATGCATGGAGTTGTAATCATAGAATGCCCGTAACTCGGCATCCATGGTATCCACATTCTGCCAAGCCGGTGGCACGATCATGCGCGCAGCACGGTAAAGATCCATGCCGCCTACCATCAAGAATTCCAGCATGTTATCCATACTAGAAGAATCGGAACCGGTGGTATTAACAATCGGCTGCAGCTCATCCACATTCGGCAGCAGTTCGGTAACGAACTTACTCGAACGGGCGCGAGACCAGTTGCGGTTCCCCTCAATGGTATTAATTTCACCATTGTGAGCCAGCAAACGGAACGGCTGAGCCAACGGCCAGCGTGGCGCAGTGTTGGTTGAGAAACGCTGATGATAAGTACAGATAGCGGTTTCCAGACGCTCATCGCTGAGATCTTGGTAGAACACCGGCAGATCCACCGGCATTGTCAGACCTTTATAGGAAATAACCTTATCCGATAGACTACAGATATAGAAATCGCTATCTGCACTCAGAGCGATCTCGGCCTTGCGACGGGCCGTATATAGGCTAACCGCAAATTCGCGATCGACTTTATCGGTGGTCACAAAAACCTGCTCAATCAATGGCAGCGTGTCTTTTGCAATCGGGCCCAGACAGGTAGGATCCGTCGGCACGACGCGCCAACCGGCAACAATCAATCCTTGCGCTGCCAATTCATTATTCAATACTTCCCGTGCAGCCGCCGCGAGGGCCGGCTCTTTAGACAGAAAGACCATGCCGACGGCATAGCTATCCCCAAGTTCAACCCCGAGGTCGCTCTTTGCAGCAGCACGCAGAAACGCATCCGGCTTCTGCATCAGTAACCCGCAGCCATCTCCGGTTTTGCCGTCAGCCGCGATCCCACCACGGTGGGTCATACATGCAAGTGCTTCAATCGCCTTCAACAATACGTTGTGGCTTGGTTCACCTTGCATATGGGCCATCAGGCCAAAACCACAGTTGTCTTTGAACTCACCAGGGCGATACAGACCTATGCTCATAAACGAATCCCACCAAAAAGTTCTTAATTATCAATATATTGCATCCACCATATTCCAGCTACAGTTATAAATGCAGGGAAAAAGGGACAGGTATTTTACACAGCGAGGGTGGGAAGGACAAATTATAAGCAAGACAGATGAATTTTTTGTTTACCGAGGTAAGACAAAAAAAACCTATTTTCTGGTCGCTATATCCGCCTGAATCCCCTGAATAGTCCTCGCCCAAGGCTTCAGCTTAGCCAAGGCTGAAGGGAGTGTGGCCGCAGCCGCATGCGCGGTATTACGGTCTTTAAACTGTCCATAGACTACCACAAACCAGGGCTTATTTTTGTAACGGGTTTGAAACATGTAAAACTTCTGCGGCTCAGCCTGAGCCCGAATAAACTGTTCGGCACTGCTTTTCAGCCCCGCGCCAAGCATCTGCAGCGTATAACCAGAAGCAGGCCAACCCATCAATGTTTGCTCCGCCTCGGTCAGTGATGAAGCAGCCACGACCGGCGCTGAAAGCTTAGGTGCAGGGACAATTTTAGCCGCCTTAGGCGCTGCCACAACTGCAGCTTTCGCCGCAACCACTGGTTTGCTAGGTTCAGCAGCAACAGCGGGGCGTACGGGGGCGCGCTCAGGTTTCACGACCGGCTGAACTAACGGTTTCACTTGCGTTTTTACTTGAGGCTGTACCCTTGGCGACTCTATCGGCTGAGTCGATGATAACGCTGCGATAGCCGCTGACGGCTCCGCTTCAACAACAACCTCAGACGAGAGCGGGTAAATTAATTGGCGCGACAGGTTGAACCTTAACTAATGCGGCATCAGATGGCGGTATGCCGGGAGTTAGATTGGTTTGCGGCGCTGTCACGATAGCATCATCAGAGAGAGACTCAACTGAACCCTGAACGGACTCAGCTTCAATAGGACTGACAGGCGGCAACTCAGTCGAGGCGATCACTGGACCGGCTTCGACCGGTAATTGAATTTCTACCTGAGTGCGGGTGGTACCCTCATCACTTTCGGGCCAGTACTGCCACAAACTGCCGAGTAATACGACTAACAACACCGCGGCAATACTGACAAAGTGCACCCGAGTAAGCCCCGTTGGTTGCGCCGTCTTTTTAACACGTCCACCGCGCAACTGCTGCTCAACCTGCTGATTTAACCCGCCAGGATAACCTTCTGAACCATCATAAACCGCTTGTAACTCTTTTTCGCTTAGCGATGACGCTGCACTATAACGCTGCAACAGATAAGTTCGGGCTTCGGTAAAGGTGAACGGTTCGAGCATCAGTTGGTGCACCTGAGCATCTAACAGCTCATATTCATCATAACCCTGTAGCTGCGCTTGAAATTTTTCCCCGGCGGCCATCAGCAGGTGAGGCTTAATGGGTAAACCTTGAGCCTCACTCAACATCTGTAACAACAGTTGAATCGCAGCTTTCTCCAACTCATCGGCATTATCAATGATAATAACCCATTGGATGTGCTCTACCGCCATCACCTGCGCGAAGCTGTATATAGCGTTGAGCATAGCCTGATTATCCGCCTGAATATCAAGCTCAGGACTCAGCTGCTCACTCAATGAGATCAATAAACCGTTCAATCCCGGTGTCTGACGACCATCAACTGCACATAGCCGTAAGGTTCGGTCACTCGGGGCCGCCTGTAATCGGCGTACTAAGGTTGTCTTACCTGAACCGGACGGCCCAGTCACTAATAATAAAAAGTCACTGAAGCGACTGAGATGCTCAAGTTTTTCCAGCATCTGCAATCGTGAAGATGGCTCATAAAAGAAATCCTTGTGCGATTCGGCAAACGCATCCGCCAAGTCACCGTCTCTATTTCCTTCAAGCTCTGCCATCTGCACGCCCTCTTAAGCGGTAAAGTGGGTTAATGTTTGCTGTAACATTTGTGGCTCGAATTGATCGGTTACCACCGCATTGCCTAACTCACGCAGCAAAATCAATCGCAGCTGACCATCAATCACTTTTTTATCCACCGCCATGAGCGACATAAACTCGTCGGCAGTCATACCCTCAGGGGCTTCTACCGGCAAATTTGCCGTCTGCATAATACGTACAACTCGCTGATAATCAGCATCGCTAATCCAGCCCAGTCGACGTGAAAGATCCGCTGCCATCACGGTACCGACTGCAACCGCCTCGCCATGCAACCAATTACCATACCCCTGACAGGATTCAATTGCATGGCCGAAGGTATGACCTAGATTCAACAACGCCCGGACACCCGACTCTTTTTCGTCCTGAGCGACCACCTCAGCCTTGAGTTCACAGGAGCGATAGATAGCATGGCTCAATAGCGCAGTATCCCGGTCGATTAGCCCAGTCATGTTCGCTTCGAGCCAATCCAGAAAGGTAATATCGTAAACCAATCCATATTTAATCACTTCCGCCAGCCCCGCTGATAATTCACGGTCAGGCAGCGTGCTTAATACATCAACACTCGCCAATACGACTTGGGGCTGATGAAAAGCACCAATCATATTCTTACCCAGCGGATGGTTAACACCCGTCTTACCACCCACAGAGGAGTCAACCTGCGACAATAGTGTCGTCGGTATCTGAATAAAATTCACACCGCGCTGATAGCTAGCCGCCGCAAAGCCGGTCATATCCCCGACGACCCCACCACCGAGTGCAATCAGCGTTGTCGTGCGATTATGCCGGCAGGCCAGTAAACGATCATAAACTGCACCGAGCTGATCCAACGTTTTGAACTGCTCACCGTCAGGTAGAATCACATCATCCACCTGAACCGAAGGCAACACGGCTTTTAATTGATCAAGATAAAGGGGAGCCACCGTTTCGTTACTGACAATCAGCACCTGATTCCCTTTGATATAGGGAGTCAGGTTTTCAGCACGAAACAGGTCGGAGCCAATAAAAATAGGGTATGAGCGATCAGCAAGATCTACGTTTAACGTTTGCATGGAGGGGCTTATCTCTATTTGATAATTTGCTGTGCACGAAGCTCCGCCATTATATCAGTAACCACCGCTTTGGGGTTACGACGTTCAGTATCCACCACAACATCGGCCACTTGCAGATAAAGAGGATGACGCTGTTCCATCAGTGTATTCAGAACCGTTTCTGGATCGGGTGTTTGCAGTAAGGGACGGTTTTTATCCCGCGCCGTGCGCTCAAGCTGTTGAGCAACCGAAGCCTGTAGATAAACCACTGTGCCTCGGCCTTGCAAGTTAGAACGATTTTCAGAACGCAACACAGCACCACCACCGGTCGCGAGCACTAAATTATCTTCAGCACTCAACTGATCAATGATTTTCGCTTCCCGGTCGCGGAATCCTTGCTCACCCTCCACATCGAAGATCCAGGGAATATCAGCCCCGGCAAGCTCTTCAATCACTTTATCCGAATCGACAAACCTTAACTTTAACTCATGGGAAAGAAGACGCCCTATGGTGCTTTTACCAGCACCCATAGGGCCAATTAGAAATATATTCAATACAACAACCTTACTGAGCTGACAGTGACTCTTTTACCAGCTTAGGCGTGATAAAAATAAGTAGTTCGGCCTTAACATTCGAGGTGGACTTATTTCGGAAAAGAGCCCCAAGCACCGGAATATCACCCAACAATGGGGTTTTATTAACAGTGTTTTGTGTTTCATTTTCAAAAACGCCACCCAATACAACGGTTTGTCCATCAGGCACAACAACCGATGTTTCCAGCAGGTTTTTGATAATGCTGATCTCACCGTTGGACAATGTCTCACCAATCGAATCTTTCTTAATCACCAAGTCCATGGCAATACGATCCCCAGGATTAATACGTGGGGTAACTTCCAATGACAGCACCACATCCTTGAATTCGGTATCCGTGTTACCGTCATCATCGGTGGTGGTATATGGAATTTCCTTACCAGACTCAATCAAAGCCATTTTACCATTGGTGGTAACAACTTTGGGTTGAGAAATAACTTCGATACGACCATCAGACTCCAATGCAGATAGCTCAAGCTGCAGCAGTGCACTATTAGACGCAAGGCCAATCGCCACAGAGGCTGGGGACGTAACATTAGCGCCAAGGTCAACCATCAAACCACTAGGCACAGAACCGGGTGAAGACACACCTGAAATGGAACTACCGATTGAGATGCCGTTACCAGATGAATCGGTATCCCCATACCCGAGACCCCACTTAACACCAAGATCTTTGGATACGGTGGTATTTGCCGTCACCAGTCGCGCTTCGATCAGCACCTGCGCAACTTCAGTATCGAAGCGACGCAGGGTTGAACGGATCTCTTCCATTCGGTTAGCTGTTTCACGCACCATCAATACATTGGTTTCGTCATCAGCTAAAATCAATCCTCTTTCTGAAACCAGCTTAGCCTCATTCAAGCGAGAAACCATATCGGACGCTTTGCGGAAATCGACTTGAATAAACTCAGTTCGCAGTGGCGCTAACTCTTCCACTTGCTTGCTGCTTTCCAATTCGATCCGTTCCCGTTCGGAAATCTCTTCGGCTGTACCAATCAGCAGGACATTGCCCATTTCACGCTTATCAAGCTTATTGGTGTTCAGAATAAGGTCTAACGCTTGATCCCAAGGGACATTTTTCAACCGCAGGGTGATATTACCACCAACATTGTCGCTGACCACCAAGTTCATCTCAGCCACTTCAGCTAGAATCTGCAATACCGAGCGTACTTCTACATTCTGGAAATCCAAGTCGATGCGCTCACCGCTATAAGGGAAACGCTCTTCCTCGATACGATCCTGTTCAGCTTGAGTGATCGGCTTCACATCCACAACTAACTGGTTGTTAGTCTGATAAACCATATAATCATAAGGCTCAGCGGAGGGCTTGATTAGAATAGAAACATTCTCGCCACTGGCCATAGAGTCAATAAACATCACCGGTGTAGCAAAATCCTGTACATCAATGCGGTTTTGTAAGCTAGCGGACAGGCCGACACCTAACAGGTTTACAACAACATTATTACCTTCTTCAATCACATCAACGCCGGCACGATCATCGGTCAACGAGACAACAACTCGGCCCGCACCATCGGCAGTCCGTTCAAAATCCACACCACTTACATGAGTTTTATCTGGCAAGACAGGCTTAGCTTTAGAGCCAGCAGATACTGAATTACTTACCTTAGCAGTCTCTTGTTTCGCCATTCCGCGGTCGCCCACGGTCAAAAACAAGCTATTACCATCGGTACGGGTTTCAAAAGAAGAGGCCTCAAACAGATCAACGACTACTCTTAAGCGTCCGGCGACCTGAGCGAAGTTGATCTTATCAACATTGCCACTCTCAATACTCAGCAAACGGCTGTTCTGAGTATTTTCAACGCCCCACATATCCAGCACAACCCGCGCAGGACTGTTAGTCATATACGATTTAGGCAGCGTTGGCGGCACATCAAAATCGAAACGTATTTCAAGTTTATTATCAGGAAGCGCAACAAAAGACGATTCCATTAGTTTTGCATCCGCCGCTATCGCATTGACAGCTAGCATCAACAATCCGATGACCATTCCCGCCATCTTAGCGAGAGCGGAGTACGTTAGTTTACCCGCCTGAATATTCTTATTCACAGTATTCACCATCATCGTCATCAATCCATCACCACGCTACGGGGACGTCGCATCCAACCACCCCGGCCGTTTGTAACAATCTCAATAAGCTCAACATTATCGCTGTTAACGGCAATTACCTTGCCATAATCCAGCCCCATATAATCACCGACGGATACCCGGTGTACTTCTCCCTTCTTGTCCTTGATTAGCGCCCAGCGAGAACCGTTTGCGCTCATATTGATGCTGCCAACCATGGCAAGATTATCCAGCGAAAATGTTTCAAGGTAAGATCTTTCTCGGTCAATATCCGGCTTAATACCGCTATTGCCGTCGTCAGCAACACCCTCTTCGGTATCGACTGTTATGATAGAAACTAATGGTTTGAATGGACTGCGCATACTGGCACCTTCATAGACGAAACTATGATAGGCCTTAAATTCAGGCAGCGGCTCCACTTTTTGAACTTTCTTCTGTTTCTCCTGCGCGACGAAACTACGCAGATCGCTGACATCCTCAATCCAGACGCAACCGCCGAGAAGAAAGGGAACAAGAATCAGAAAACGCAAAACTTTACTTGGTATCATCATAGCGATAAGTCTTTGCACTAATTGTCATATCCAACTGGCCACCAGCAGGATTTATACTGTAGTCATGCAGTGTCACAATCCGCGGAATTGCGGCGACGCCACTAACAAACTGCCCCATCTGGTGGTAAGTACCACTCACTTTGATATTGATCGGCAACTCAATAAAGATTTCATTGCGCTTCTCGCCACCCAGTGAAATAGATTGAATTTCCAAACCACTAGAGCGACCAATTTCAGTAATATCTTCCAGCAAGCCGGGTACTTCTTTTTCCGTTGGCAGCTGTTTCAATAGTTCAGCAAACCGCCCCTGCACATCTGCCATCTGCTCTCGAAGCTGATCAAGGCTGGCAACCTGAGTCGTTTTTATCGACACCTGTTGTTTCAGTCCTGACTCTTGGCTCACTTCCCGCCCAAGGCCTTTCTCTTTATCAGTAATGTAGAAGTAATATCCTGCTCCCACCACTAAAGAGAACACTAAAAGATAGGCGATGAATTTAACGCCGCTAGGCCAGCTACCCGCAGTACTGACATCGAGGTTATCCGCATCAAACCCTTTGAAACTGTTTTTCAGTGCATCCATAGACATAATCAGTTCACCTCTTCCAGCGAGGGCTTCAACACAGGAACACTCAAGTTGAATTTTTTCATACGGCCATCATTGGCAACGGTGGAAAGGTTAGGTTCGCCAAACCAGATGCTGGCATAAATATGTCGCATGAGACTTGACACGTCATCACTTTTCTCCGCGAGTCCCGCCAAATTAATGGTATCGCCACTGCGTCTCAGAGAGAGGTAATGCACGCCATCAGGCAGCACACGGACCATTTCATCAAAGCTACGCACAATCAGAGGTCGTGTTCCCTGCAACTCCTGAATAGCATTCAAACGATCGATCAAACGCGCGCGTTGTTGTTTGAGGGCTTTAATATCGGCTAACTGTTTATCGAGCTGGCTAATTTCCTGACGCAAAAAGTTATTACGTGCTTTCTGTCGGTCGGTTTGCATATCGATATAAAAACCGATAAGAAACACCACAACAGCAGCAAAAAATGCAGCAGCGACCAAATTCACAACAAACTGTTTTTGCCTCTCAGCAGCCAGTTCTTCGCGCCAGGCCCTTAAGTTAATCTTTGCCATAGTCGCTACCCTTCAAAACTTCGTAACGCAAGGCCACAAGCTTTTACCAGGGTAGGAGCATCCTGTTTCAGCCGACCTGCATTTATTTTCGAATCCAAATCCATTTCTGTAAATGGATTAGCAACCTCAACCTCAACCCCGACTTCAGCTTGCATCTGCTCGGCCAAACCATCAATGGCAGCCGTACCGCCCAAGATATAGAGCTTACTTAATTCGTTGTGGGGACCTGAAGAGTAGAAGAACTGTAATGAGCGGGAAACCTGTTGCGAAACCGTACTCCGAAACGGCAACACGACACTCTCCTTTAGTTCATCTGACAGCTCACCGCTGCGTAGCAGATGTTCAACCTCGCCCGCCTCCAAACCCGACTGCTGATGAATAAGGTTACTCAGATCATTCCCACCAAAGGCCTGTTCACGGTCATAAACGACTCTGCCGTTTTTAAACACATTCAGCGTTAGAGTTGATGCGCCAATATCAACCAACCCAACTAAACGACCTTCATGATCACCTTTCTCTAGCAGCGGAACCACTCGTTCAGTGGCAAAGCGGTCAACATCCACCACTTCACATTTCAAACCACTGCTATTGATCGCATCTTCGCGCATTTCAACATCATCACGTCGACAGGCAACAAGAAGAATATCATTGAGTTCGGGGCTCCCCTCTGCTGGACCAAGCACTTCAAAGTCCAAAGCAATTTCATTCAAGGGGTAGGGAATAAAGCGATCCGCTTCTAGCTTAACCTGCTCTTCGAGCTCGTAATCAGTAAAAGCATTGCTCAACTGAATCGTTTTGGTAATAACCGCTGAAGAGGGAACTGCTGCAACGCAGGTCGAAAGCCCACCGCCGCAAATTTTCAAACCTGCCTCTACCGCATCGGATACCTGAGCAACATCCTGAATACTGCTTTCAATCACAGCGGATGAAGGTAAAGGCACAATTGCATAGGAGTCGAGACGTAACCCTCGTCCTCGCTTCGAAAGCGCCACCATTTTTATTGATGAGGAGCCGATATCTATGCCGACCCATCCTTTTTCCTGTTTGCTAAGAAAGCTAAGCACAGTAAATTATCCTTAAAAAATCCCGCATAAACCGACCTTATACTGACTCTAGCGCGGTTTCATTAAAAATTAAACCACTGTTTCACTAGTGGACGACACTTTCTTACAGATATAATAACTCGGCAACAAAAAAATTAACTTTAAATAACTTATACATGAAACTATTGACATCGATTCTCAAGCTCGGCTTAAAACTATTCCTACTAGGTGCTTTTATCGGCTGCCTAGCACTGGCTGCCGCGTATTATTACTACGCACCTAAGCTTCCTGATGTCGAAACGCTTCGCGACGTTCAGCTACAAACCCCGCTAAGAATATACTCTGAAGATAACAAACTAATTTCAGAGTTTGGCGAGAAGCGTCGTTCACCTATTAGTTTTGATCAAATTCCTCAAAACTATGTTAATGCCCTTCTTGCAGCCGAAGATCGAAACTTCTTCAACCATATCGGCATAGACATTAAAGGTCTTTTTCGCGCCGTATTCCAGTTAGCCAGCACCGGTCGCATCCAAAGCGGCGGCAGCACTATCACCATGCAGGTGGCTAAAAACTACTTCCTCACCCGTGAACGATCTTTCGTTCGTAAATTCAATGAGATACTACTCTCCTTGCAGATCGAACAAGAACTCACAAAAGAGGAAATATTCGAACTCTATATCAACAAAATCTACCTCGGCCATCGCTCTTACGGTATCCAAGCGGCGGCCAATATCTATTATGGCAAAAACATCGATGAACTTAGTTTAGCTCAAGTTGCCATGATTGCAGGCTTACCTAAGGCGCCCTCCGCATACAACCCCATCACCAACCCGAGCCGCGCAACTGAACGCCGCAATTGGATCCTTAAACGGATGCACAGCCTGAGCTTTATCAACGATGAAGAGTACAACACAGCTAAAAACGAACCAGTAACGGCAGAATATCACGGTACACAGATTGAACTGTATGCTCCGTTTGTTGCAGAAATGGTTCGCAATGAGTTATATCAATATTTCGATGAGAGTTTATATACCAACGGATTCCGGGTTTACACCACTCTTAACAGCAAAATGCAGGCAGCCGCAAACCTCGCCGTTGAAAACGGCTTATTAGCCTATACCGAAAGACATGGTTATTTTGGTGCCGAAAAAGCAGCTGCAGTAAAACAGCTCACCGAAGCTAATATAATCGCAACCTTGAATAAGCAACGCACCTTCGGCTCGTTACAGCCGGCCATCGTTATTAGCACAGATGAGCAACAAGCCGAGGTCTTCGTTAAAGATCACGGTCCGGCAACACTCACCTGGGATGGTATGCAATGGGCACGAGAATACAAAGGGCCGAACCGCTTAGGCCGCAAACCTAAATTAGCCTCTGATATCTTAGCTCCTGGCGACTTGATCAGAGTACGAGCAGACGGCGAGAGCGACTGGCGCCTAACACAGGTCCCACGGGTAGAGGGTGCCTTTACTGCTTTATCCCCTAAGGACGGCGCATTACGAGCACTGGTCGGTGGATTTAACTTCAACCACAACAAGTTCAACCGCGCAATTCAAGCAAAACGTCAGCCGGGGTCCAACCTAAAACCATTTATTTACGCCTCCGCTCTCGAGCAAGGTTATACACCGGCAACCTTGATCAACGATGCTCCAGTGGTATTCCACGACAGCAACCTCGAATCAAACTGGCGACCACAAAACTATAGCAAGAAATTTTATGGCCCCACTCGCCTAAGAGAAGCACTGTATAAATCAAGGAACCTAGTCTCTATTCGTATTCTCAGATCCATTGGCATCGATACAGCAACGGAATTCCTAACCCGCTTCGGCTTCGATAAAGACCGCTTACCGAACAACCTATCACTCTCTCTCGGTAGCGCCGATGTAACGCCACTAGAGCTGGTTACTGGCTATGCAGGCCTCGCCAATCAAGGCTTCAAGATCACGCCTTACTTTATTGATAGAATAGAGGATACCGAGGGCAATGTGCTCTATCAGGCACAACCTACGACTGTGTGTGTTGACTGTACCTATGTTGCCAATGACTCAAGCATCCCGTCAGACTTCCGAATGATCAGTAAGCAAACACTTACCAACTCGACATTACCCAGCACTCAAGAAGAAATATCAGCGAAAGAAACAGACACTGAAGAGCAAAACCTCACCGAGTTAGCCCCCGTTACGCCGCTTACCGGACAGCAAATAACCAACCTTCCGGTCGCCAATCGCATTATGAAACCGCAAACCGCCTACATGATCTATAACATCATGCAGGACGTTATCACCCGCGGTACAGGTCGCCGAGCACGCGTATTGGAACGCTCAGACCTCGCCGGCAAAACCGGCACAACTAACGATCAGAAAGACGCTTGGTTCTCAGGCTTCAATAAAGAGGTTGTCGCTTCTGCATGGGTAGGCTTTGACCAACCCACCACCCTAGGACGAAGTGAATTTGGTGGCACCGCCGCCCTGCCGATCTGGATAGACTTTATGGAAACCGCATTGGAAGATATTCCCGATCTGCCAATTCCGCAGCCTGACGGCCTAGTGAGCATTCGGATCGATCCGAAAACAAGCCTGCTTGCCTATCCCGGCCAAGAAAACGCCATCTTCGAGATATTCCCCGCAGCCAGCGTACCAACAGAAACCGCTAGAAACCCATTAATGCCCAATACTTCAGGCACAACGCGCACGGAAGATATCTTCTAAAACGGCTGGTCGAAATAACAGGCACAAAAAAACCGGCATCAGCCGGTTTTTTTATAACCACAATCGATTAACGATTAAGCAGCGCATCAACAGTTGTCAGCGGGTAATGAGCAGGCAACGGCAGACGTGCAACACCTGAGTCAATTGCAGCCTGTGCAACCGCTTCAGAGACAACACCCAGCAGGCGAGCATCAGTTGGCTTAGGAATAATGTACTGAGGACCAAATTCCAGAGAGTCTAGCTCGTACGCATCCAGCACTTCCTGTGGAACAGGCTCTTTAGTCAGCCCGGCCAAAGCGCGAACCGCTGCGGCTTTCATCTCTTCATTGATAGCAGAAGCACGAACATCTAGCGCGCCACGGAAGATGAACGGGAAGCCCAATACGTTGTTAACTTGGTTAGGGTAATCGGAACGACCTGTCGCCATAATAACGTCATCACGGACAGAGTGAGCCAGTTCAGGTGTGATTTCTGGATCAGGGTTAGCACAAGCAAACACAACAGGTGTTGGTGCCATCTTAGCCAGCTGTTCAGCGCTCAGCAGATTAGGGCCCGACAGACCAACAAACACGTCCGCACCGTCAATAGCATCATCCAGCGTACGCTTATCTGTTTCAGACGCGAACGCCGCTTTTTGCGGTGTCAGGTTTTCACGACCAGAGTGAATCACACCAGTACGGTCGATCATGTAGATGTTTTCGACCTTAGCACCCATGTTAACCAGCAGCGTCATACAAGCATTCGCAGCTGCACCGGCACCCAGACAAACAATTTGTGCTTCTTCCAGTTTCTTACCGGCAATTTCCAGCGCATTGATCATGCCGGCAGCGGTTACGATAGCAGTACCGTGCTGATCGTCATGGAAAACAGGGATACTGCAACGTTCGATCAGCGCACGTTCAACTTCAAAGCATTCTGGCGCTTTAATATCTTCCAGGTTGATACCACCAAAGGTATCAGCAATGCGCGCAACCGTATCAATCAACGCCTGAGGACTCTCAGAATCGACTTCAATGTCAACAGAATCGATTCCAGCAAAGCGCTTGAACAGCAGCGATTTGCCTTCCATAACCGGCTTGGATGCCAGAGGTCCCAGATCGCCAAGACCCAAAATCGCAGTACCGTTAGTAATGACAGCTACCAGGTTACCTTTAGCTGTATAGCGGTATGCGTTATCAGGGTTCTCTGCAATAGCGCGCACAGGCTCAGCAACACCAGGGCTATAAGCCAGGGCTAGATCACGGGCAGACTCAGCAGCAGTAGTCAGTTCTACACTGATCTTACCTGGGCGAGGGAACTCGTGATAATCGAGTGCAGCTTGTTTCATATCTTCAGACATGGTCGCGGTTCCAACTTATGTTATAGAAATTCGGACTTGGGATCATATAGAAAAGATCCCTGTCTCTCAACTGACAAAATAGCTCATATCTCTGAAAATTTATCGATATTCAGTGACTTTTCTACTACTTTCGAGGGAGTAAACAGATTTTATATAAGGGAGAGTTGGTAAAAACAGAGAATTTAGCCAGTTATTCTTTAGTTTAATAAAAATCAGTCTAAATTGACCAGAAACAAAAAAGGCATCCCAAAGGATGCCTTTTTCAATCACAAAGTACTGCTTACTTCTTAAGACCACGGCCACCGAAGCGCTTGTTGAAGCGGTCAACACGACCACCGGTAGTCGCATCTTTCTGCTTACCGGTATAGAACGGGTGGCACTGGCTGCAAACATCGATATGAATGTCTTTGCAGATAGTTGAACGTGTTTTAACAACGTTACCACAAGAACAGCTTGCGCTGATCTCTACGTATTCTGGATGGATATCTTTTTTCATTGGAACCTCAGTTGTTTTGTATGCCGCCACCTGATCTTTTGCCAGGCACCGCATGCAGGCTTTTACTATGAAGTTAAGCCTTATAGGATTAAGGGCGAGCATTATACATACAGCTTTCTAGCCCAGCAAGCATTTACCTTCAGTTAACAAAGGCACTGGTTAACAGCGAAAACAAAAAGACATACACTGTGCCATCTTACCTTGAAACGAGCCTCCCTTTTTATGCCTTACCTGCGACTAGCCATACCCTCACCGCTGCGTCGGCTATTCGATTACCTGCCGCCGCAAGACTGTGATACAGCCGCACTGCAGCCCGGCGTACGGGTTAAGGTTCCCTTTGGTCGCCGAGAAGTCACTGGTGTGCTCATTGAGGTCAGCGAAACCACCGAGGTGCCACTCAATAAGCTAAAGCCCGCCATCGCCATTCTCGATGACACGCCACCGATGCCCGAAGCGGTGTTGAAACTGGCACGCTGGGCCGGCAACTATTATCAACACCCCCTCGGCGATGCCCTCAGTCAGGCATTGCCGGTTTTACTGCGCAAAGGTGAGCCCTGCGAATATACCCACCAGCACCTGTGGCGCGCCACGGCCGAGGCCGATATATCTCAACTAGGTAAAACCGCGGCACGCCAACGAGAACTGCTGCTGCTTCTAATGGAACACCCCAACGGAATCAGCGAGGGCGCCATTCGCGCCGAAGGAGGCCAAACCGGCCTCTTAAAAAAGCTCGTCGATAAATGCCTAGCCGAATCCTTTATCCACAAGCCGAATCATACCGAACATAATGATCAGCCACTGCATGAAGCCCCACTGACGCTTAATACAGAACAGCAGCAGGCGGTTCAACAGATTACCGCCACCGCTGGCTTTAAAACTTATTTATTACAGGGCGTCACAGGCTCCGGTAAAACCGAAGTCTATCTACAGGCGATCGAGCACTACATTCGTCAGGGTAAACAGGCCTTGATTCTAGTGCCCGAAATTGGTCTAACGCCGCAGACTGTGGCACGTTTCAAGGCTCGGTTTAATCTACCGGTAGTGGTGTTGCACTCCAATCTCACCGACAATCAGCGACTCGATGCTTGGTTACAGGCCAGAGAGGGTGTCGCTCGGATTATCATCGGCACCCGCTCGGCGATTTTCACCCCGTTGCGCAACCCGGGCGTTATCTTTATTGATGAAGAGCATGACACCTCCTTTAAACAGCAGGAGGGGTTTCGTTACAACGCCAGAGATCTGGCCGTTATGCGCGGCCACTTCGAACAGATTCCGGTAGTACTCGGCACAGCAACGCCGGCAATAGAAAGCCTCTACAACGCCAAACAGGGCCGCTATCAGTGGTTAAAGCTGAACAAACGCGCTGGTGATGCGCTGCCGCCAAAATTTGAACTCTTGGATATTCGCCAACTTCCGCTACAGGACGGTCTATCTCAGCCGCTTATCCAACAGATTAAAGCTCATCTACAGCAAGGGACTCAGGTGCTGATATTCCTGAATCGCCGAGGCTTCGCCCCCACCCTGATGTGTCATGACTGTGGTTGGCTAGCCGACTGCCGCCGGTGCGATGCGCATATGACGTTGCACCGCAAACCTTTCCATCTACACTGTCACCACTGTGACAGCCAGCGGCCCGTACCCACCGTTTGCGATAGCTGCGGCAGCACCGATCTTAAACCGGTCGGGGCCGGCACCGAGCGTACCGAAGAGTTATTGCAGGCGCTATTTCCGGATTTTCCCGTCATCCGAGTTGACCGAGATACCACCCAGCGCAAAAATGCAATGCAACATATTATGGACCGGGTGCATCAAGGTCATCCCTGCATTCTCATCGGCACCCAGATGCTCGCCAAAGGGCATCATTTCCCGAAAGTCACCCTAGTGGCTATTCTGAATGCCGATAGCGGTTTATTCAGTGCTGACTTTCGCGGTATGGAACGTACTGCCCAACTCATTCTACAGGTCGCTGGGCGGGCCGGACGGGCCGACCACCCTGGTAAAGTCGTGATGCAAACACACCATGCCGACCACCCCATCATTACCAGCCTAGTCACCGAAGGCTATCAGGCCTTTGCCGAACAGGAACTCAGCCAACGGGTCTCAGCACAACTACCACCCTCGATCTATTGCGCCATGTTCCGGGCCGAAGCTAACCACCAAGGTCAGGCTGAACGTTTTCTCGGTAGGCTGCGCCAGTTATTAGCGGATGACATCCTCCAACCCCAAGGTATTCATTGGCTTGGCCCACTCCCCTCACCGATGGAGAAACGCGCCGGCCAATACCGCGCTCAGCTAGTCTTACAAAGCCACGACCGCAAAGCCCTGCACCAACAACTGCACAATATTATTTGCCAAGTCGATAGTGATCCAGAGGCACGCAAAGTACGCTGGTCAATCGATGTTGACCCGGTGGATATGTTTTAGCCACAAATAAACCCGCCGGGGGTTAACAAAAGGCAGCTGAAAAGGGATAATACGCGGTCTTTTTTACAGACAACTGCGCAGTTCGGGCGTAATAAGCCCTGAGTCGGTTTTTAATACGACCTTTTCAGCCTGCGCCTTTGTATCTGACTCCAGAATATAACCCGGTATCTTTTGAGCATGAAACAACACATTGCGGACCTGATTAGTACTGCCCTGACCTCGCTGATTGAAGATGGCACACTGCCAGCCGACACTCAGCCTAAAATCATGGTGGAAAACACCCGCGACAAGTCTCACGGAGATTTCGCCTCAAACATTGCGCTCACACTGGCTAAAGCAGCCCGAAGCAATCCTCGTGAACTATCCCAAAAGATATGTGCAGCACTGCCAGACTCTGAGAATGTGGAAAAAACAGAGATCGCCGGCCCCGGTTTTATTAACTTCTTTGTCAGTGACGCCTCCACCGGCAATCTGATCAAAACCATTCTGCAACAAAACAGCCACTACGGCCGCAATAACGATGGCGCGGGTAAAAAAGTGCAGATTGAGTTTGTTTCCGCCAATCCAACCGGACCGCTGCATATCGGCCACGGACGTGGAGCAGCGGTCGGCGACTGCCTGAGCCGCCTAATGGAAGCCACGGGCTGGGATGTTACCCGCGAATTTTATTACAACGATGCCGGCCAGCAGATCAACAATCTCGCTCTTTCTGTGCAAGCACGCTGTAAAGGCCTGACACCGGAAGACCC
Organism: Amphritea sp. GJ51-11; assembly: GCF_055808735.1. Lineage (NCBI taxonomy): Bacteria > Pseudomonadati > Pseudomonadota > Gammaproteobacteria > Oceanospirillales > Oceanospirillaceae > Amphritea > Amphritea sp. GJ51-11. The sequence continues at coordinate 4,007,635 of NZ_CM147881.1, forward strand.
TAGCTGGCCTGAAAATGGTTACCGCGGTGATTACATTACCGAACTAGCCGACAGTTTTATGCGCGGCGATACCGTTGAGTCAGCCGACCAAAGCTTCACCGGCACGAAAGATGCCGATGATCTCGAAGGCATTCGTCACTTTGCTGTCGCTTACCTGCGCCACGAACAGGATCTCGATCTGAAAGCCTTTGGCGTTGATTTCGATGTCTACTTCTTAGAGTCCTCGCTGTATAACGAAGGCAAAGTAGAAGAAACCGTACAGACCCTCATTAAAAACGGTTTCACCTATGAAGAAGGTGGCGCTCTTTGGTTGCGTACCACCGACTTTGGTGATGATAAAGATCGGGTTATGCGTAAAACCGATGGCGGTTACACCTACTTTGTACCCGATGTCGCTTACCATATGAACAAGTGGCAACGGGGCTTCGACACCGTGATCAATGAACAGGGTGCCGACCATCACAGCACCATCACCCGCGTCCGCGCTGGTTTGCAGGCTCTTAATGCCGGCATTCCTAAAGGCTGGCCCGATTATGTCTTGCATCAGATGGCGACCGTTATGCGCGGCGGCGAAGAGGTGAAAATATCTAAACGGGCTGGTAGCTATCTGACGCTGCGCGACCTGATTGAAGAGGTTGGCCGAGATGCGACCCGCTTCTTCCTCGCTGCCCGCAAGTCCGATAGCCATCTAAATTTTGATATCGATCTGGCCCGTTCGGAATCCGCCGACAACCCGGTTTACTACATTCAGTACGCCCATGCCCGTGTCTGCTCAATCTTCCGCAAACTGGCGGAAAACAAACAGCAATGGGATGAAGCCACTGGCCTGCAAGTATTGGATCGACTGGAACTGGAATCAGAAAAACGTCTGGCGATCAAACTAGGTCGTTACCCAGAAGTCATTAAGCGCGCAGCGGATGTTCGTGAACCTCATCTGATCGCCACCTACCTATATGAACTGGCCAGCGATTTCCATACCTATTACAACTCTGAGAAGACCCTCGTTGACGATGCCGATCTCCGTAACGCACGTCTGACGCTAGCGGTGGCGATTCGCCATGTACTGGCCAACGGTCTAGACCTGCTCGGCGTTACCGCGCCGGATCAGATGTAAGAAGGCAGACTCATGGCGCGCAAAGACTTCGCAAAAAAACGCAACAGTGGTTCGGCAGCCAGCCGAACCACTCGCAGTAATGCTAAAAGTAAGAGTGCGCCCGTCAAAAAACCATTCCCTTTGGTGCGAACCGTTATCAGCCTCGCCTTTCTTGTCGGCTTTGTTTATGTGCTGTGGCAATTAACCTCCGTTAAACCCGATAACGGTGCAATCGCCCCCGCTAAGAGCAGCACCTCAACACCGGTTAAACTTCCCGCAAAGACTGCCGAAAAACCAGCCGCTAAAACGGTAGCCAAACCCAAGCCCGCACCGGCGAAGAGTAAAACCGAAAACAAAACTAGCAATAAAGCCAGCACAACACCGGCAGTCCCCGTCGAAGAGCAATCCGAACGGTTCGATTTCTATGAAATCCTCCCAGAAAGCGAAGTCGATACGGCTAATGTCGAACCCTATAAATCGACCCCTAAAAGTGCCAAGTCGAAGCATACCTATGTGCTTCAAGCTGGCTCATTCCAAAGCAACAAAGATGCCGAACAACTCCGTGCTCGTCTTATTCTCGAAGGCTTGCCCAATGTTCGTACCAAGCGCGTCACCAACAGCAACGGCAGTATTTGGTATCAAGTACTTGCAGGGCCGTTTGAAAACCGCTCGATGCTGAGTAAAGCCGAAGACCGCTTAGTCCGGATGAATATTCAGCCTCTTGTGCGGCAAATCGACTAAAACCTTTTGTCATCGGTTATTCATAACCTTGAAATAACGTCCAGCGCTCCCATATCTATACTCATTGCAAATTGAGTACACCTATTCGGGAAAACGCACCCATGACCACAATTGTTTCTGTACGTCGCGACGACCAGGTCGTTGTTGGCGGTGACGGCCAGGTATCCCTCGGCAACACCGTAATGAAAGGCACCGCCCGCAAAGTTCGCCGCCTGGCAAAGCACGATGTGATTACCGGTTTTGCCGGCAGTACCGCCGATGCCATAACACTACTCGATCTGTTTGAGCAGCAACTGGAAAAACATCAGGGCAATATTTTCAATGCAGTGGTCAGCCTGGCGAGGGAATGGCGCGGCGATCGGGTATTGCGCAAGCTTGAAGCACTGATGCTTGTGGCTAACAAAGACAAAACCTACCTAATTTCCGGCAGTGGCGATATTATTGAACCCGAAGATGGGGTTATCGCGATCGGTTCCGGTGGCAACTATGCCCTCTCCGCAGCCCGTGCCCTCGTCGCTAATACCGACCTCAACGCCAGAGATATTGTCGAAAAAAGCCTCCAGATCGCTTCCGAAATCTGTGTATTCACCAACGCCAATCTAACGATTGAGCAGCTGCAATCCACCGCAGCCTGAGCCTGAGAGAACTACGATGTCCAATATGACACCCCGTGAAATTGTTTCCGAGCTAGACCGCCACATTGTGGGTCAATCTGACGCTAAACGCTCTGTCGCTATCGCCCTACGTAACCGCTGGCGTCGCATGCAGCTAGAGCCCGAGCTGCGTGCCGAAGTCTCACCCAAAAATATTCTGATGATCGGCCCTACCGGCGTGGGTAAAACCGAAATTGCGCGACGTCTGGCGAAGCTGGCCAATGCGCCTTTTATTAAGGTTGAAGCGACCAAGTTTACTGAAGTTGGCTATGTTGGCCGTGATGTTGAAACCATCATCCGTGATCTGATCGATATGGCGATCAAAATGCTGCGCGAGCAGGAGATGGACAAGGTTAAATTCCGTGCCGAAGACTCCGCCGAAGAGCGCATTCTCGATGCTCTGCTGCCACCCGCTCGCCCGACCGGTTTTGACGAACAACCCGAGCAGAAACCCGATAGCGCCACCCGCCAATTGCTGCGTAAACAGCTACGGGAAGGCAAGCTTGATGACAAAGAGATCGATATCGATCTAAGCCAAGCGCCGGTTGGCGTCGAAATCATGGCCCCTCCTGGCATGGAAGAGATGACTAGCCAACTGCAAAGCATGTTCTCTAACATGGGGAACAACAAAACCAAGAGCAAGCGAATTAAGGTTAAAGATGCGCTGAAACAGGTTATCGATGAAGAAGCCGCCAAAATGGTTAACGATGACGACCTAAAACAGATGGCAATCGACGCCGTTGAGCAGAACGGTATCGTCTTCCTCGATGAGATTGATAAAGTCTGTAAACGGGAAGGCACCGGTGCCGATGTGTCTCGCGAAGGTGTACAACGGGATCTACTACCTCTCATCGAAGGCAGTAACGTCACCACCAAATATGGCACCATCAAAACCGACCATATTCTGTTTATTGCGTCTGGCGCCTTCCATCTGTCTAAACCTTCCGACCTTATCCCCGAGCTACAGGGACGACTACCTATTCGGGTCGAGCTGCAAGCGCTCACGCCGGATGATTTCCGTCGCATCCTGACCGAGCCTAATGCATCGCTCACAGAGCAATATCGCGCGCTGTTGGCCACCGAAGGGGTCACGGTTGAATATACTCAAGATGGTATCGATCGGATCGCTGAACTGGCGTATCAGGTGAATGAGAAAACCGAAAATATCGGTGCCCGCCGTCTGCACACCATGATGGAACGCCTACTTGAGGAGATCTCTTTCACCGCGTCCGATAACGCTGGCAGCACCATTAACGTCAACCGTGAGTTTGTTGATCAGTATCTCGCCGAACTGAGCCAGGACGAAGATCTAAGTCACTATATTCTGTAATCCACCCCAAGGTGACGGAGCCCTGCGCTCCGTCACCGGAGTCTGCTCATGAGCGCACCACTGCCTAAAGACATCAAGTTACACGCAAAATCAAAAACCCTTGAATTGATCTACAGTGATAAGGAACAGTTTGAGCTGAGTGCTGAGTATCTGCGCGTTCACTCGCCATCAGCCGAAGTGCGTGGTCACGGGATCGGTAACGGCACCTTGCAAACCGGTAAACAACTGGTCGGCATCAAAGGCGTGGAAGCCGTCGGCAACTATGCGCTCAAAATCATCTTTGATGATGGCCATGATAGCGGCCTGTACACCTGGGAATACCTGTACGACCTGTGCCAACATTATGATACCTATTGGGATCGCTACCTGGCTAATCTCGCTGAAGCAGGCCAAACCCGACATGGCAATATGATCGCGAAGGGCTAACCTCCATACCGGGGCATTCATACGCTTTATCTTAAGCCAGATCAGTTGATGCGGTAAGAGTGAAGACAATTGCCGGTTGCAAAGGTAGAATGCGACAACGCGAATTATGCAGATTACAGGTTTCCCATGACTGACCAGAAAGAATCTCAGGACAAAACCCACTTTGGCTTCGAACAAGTAAAAGTGGACGAAAAACAGGACAAGGTTGCTGACGTTTTTCACTCTGTCGCCAGCAAGTACGACATCATGAACGATCTGATGTCCGGCGGGATTCACCGCATCTGGAAACGCTTAACAATCGAGCAAAGCGGCGTGCGGCGCGGTCATAAAGTATTAGATATTGCTGGCGGCACCGGCGACCTGACCATGCGTTTCTCCCGTTTAGTCGGCGCAGAAGGCAAGGTCGTCCTCGCCGATATCAACGATTCCATGCTAAAAGTGGGCCGTGATCGACTGATGGACCGCGGCATTACCGGAAACGTTGAGTTTGTCCAAGCCAACGCCGAAGCACTGCCGTTCCCCGACAACACCTTTGACTGCATTACCATTGCGTTTGGTCTGCGCAATGTGACCTTCAAAGAAAAAGCCTTGGCATCGATGGCGCGGGTACTTAAGCCCGGCGGTAAGGTTATGGTGTTGGAGTTTTCCAAAACCGATAACCCATTGCTAACCAAAGCCTATGATATTTATTCATTCAATCTGCTGCCTAAAATCGGCAAACTGATTGCTGGCGATGAAGAAAGCTATCGCTACCTCGCCGAATCGATCCGCATGCACCCCGACCAAGAAACCCTTAAGGGAATGATGGAAGAAGCCGGACTGACCCAGTGTAAATACCAGAATATGACCGGCGGTATCGTCGCCTTGCATACCGGCATTAAGCCGTAATTCGTGATGAGTATCGGAACCCTCAATGCAACCATACTGACACTGGCGGAAGAGGCGCTTAATCGCCTCTTGTTACTCAACCCAGAGAGCGTCGCTCAGCTTGGCCAACTGGATGGCAAGGTGATTGCTATCCAGCTCACAGCGCCCACCATCTCGCTTTCCTTGCAGCCAAGCCATAACGGCATCCAACTGGATATGATCGAGCGGGCCGATGCCGATGTAACCCTCAGTGGCAGCCCAAGCGACTTCCTACGCCTGCTCAGTGCCACAGATAATAGCGCAGCGATGTTCGGCAAAACGATTCAGGTGAGCGGCGATAATGCCCTCGCCACCCGTTTCAGCCAGATATTGATTGATACCGCATTAGATTGGGAAGGCCTTCTGGCACAGATTCTGGGTGATCTACCGGCCCACGAACTGGCCCGCTATCTCAAGTGGAAAGCGACATTTTACCTGCACACTGGCAATAGTCTGATGCGTAATGTCGAAGAGTATGTCAAAGAGGAGTTGCGCCTCTTACCGAGCCGCCCAGAAATCAATCGGTTTGCCTCACAGACAGACAGCCTACGGCAAGAAACCGATCGAGCTGCCGCGCGAATCGAACGGCTACGCCAAAAGATTGAAGGCTAACGGGCAGCACCCGTCGCCCATCTCAGAATGGTTTAACCACCACAAACACTAGAATCGGTATAAAGATCAGCAGCGGCAACTCATTGAAAAACCGAAAATAACGCCCGGTATTATCCAAAGTACCGGCCTGCGCCTTCTTCAGGTAAGCAAAACACCAGAAGTGATAGCCAATCAGTAAGCCAACAAACAACAACTTAGCATGCAACCAGCCACCGGCAATACCATAGCCCAGCCAAAGCCACAAGCCCAAGCCTAGGGTAAACAACGCCATAATCGACATAAAGCCAAATAGCTTGGCGGCCATAACCTCCAACCGCGCAACATCCTGCCCCGCTTCCCGCCCCTCGACATAATGAACAAAAATCCGCGGCAGATAGAAGATACCCGCCATCCAACTGGTCATTGCAAGAATATGAAACACCTTGACCCATAGCATCAGTACGATTCCTTTTATCTTAGAGCGTATTAAAAGGCATAGATAAGGGCTTATTCAGCCCTATCATGAAGCCGTTATTCAGATCGCCTGTGTTGCAACACGCAGCTTATCACCCAACTCAACCAACAACTTATCCCCAGGGTTCACTGCACCAACACCGGCTGGAGTACCCGTCAGCACTACATCGCCCGGTAACAGGGTGAAATAGTGGCTCATATACGCGATCAGTGGATAAACCTTGTTCAGCATAAGGCTGCTATTACCGTCCTGGCGAACTTGACCATTCACCGTCAAGCGGATCTGCTGATCTTGCAGGTCACCGGCCACCGATGGCTCTAAAAACGCCGATAGCGGACATGAACCATCGAAGCCTTTGGCCTTTTCCCAAGGGTATCCCTGCTCTTTCAGTTTACCCTGTACTTCCCGCAGTGTCAGATCAAGACCAACACCAACACCCGCAATGGCGGCCTCAATCTCATCATGGGTCGCATTCTTCAGTGGCTGGCCGATCAAAATCGCCATTTCAGTTTCAAAATGCACCGATCCAAAGTCCACGGGTACAGTAAAAGACTCGGCCATCGGCACAACGGCCGTTGAGGGCTTGATAAACAACATCGGGGTTGTTGGGATCGGATTATTCAACTCGGCCGCATGATCGGCATAGTTGCGCCCAACACATACCACTTTGCCTACTGGCAGATCGGCGGCAACGCCATCTATATACTGATGTTTATACTGCATGATCAATGCTCCATCCCCTTTAGGAAGTCTGACAATAAATTCGGCATCGCCGGCAAAAGGTATTCTATCAACGCACGGAGAATCCCGTGATTCAATGGGCTTTGATCATACCTCTGGCACACAGCGAGCTCAATGCTAAGGTTAACGACAAGGTTAGCAACAAGACGATAATCGACCCTAGCACCACGCCCTCCCAGCCTAGCCACTGCCAGAAAGGATCAAGATAGAAGCCCCCACTACTCGCCCCCAGATAATAGAACACCAGATACAACGATGAGGCACTGGCTCGGGCATGGGTAGCCTGATGACTAACCCAGCTGCTAGCACTGGAATGAGCAAAGAAGAAGCCGAAACTGTTGATAAAAAAGCCCAGTACAATCAACGGTAGACTATCGCTCAAAGTTAACAGGCTACCGCTCATTAAAATAACAATACCTGCTTTAATGCAGTTCAGCTGCCCCACCCGCTGGGCAATGCGGCCTGATAGGGTCGAGCCGACCGTACCGGTCAAATAGGTTAAAAATAACAACCCAAGCCAGATAGGGCTCAGATGGTAAGGCGCATCCGATAACACAAAAGTAATATAACTATATTGATTTATAAAGATAAAAAAGTTCAGCCCGCCAATCAGATACACCAGTAGCAGTAACGGATTCAACAGATGACCTTTCAAACGTGACAGCATTGTCGGCAGATGCAAAGGCTGAGCTGTAAACTGTTTCGACGTCGGTAGTAGCCACCAAAACAGTATAAAGCAGACCACACTAACAACCCCCATCATCAAAAACAGATCGGCCCAACCGAGCCACTCGCCGACAAAACCACCGATTAAGCGACCAGAAATCCCACCTATAGAGTTACCGCTGATATACAAACCCACCGCTAACAGCAGCGCTTTGCGGGAATACTCATCTCCCATATAGGCAATCGCGATCGCCGGCAGGCCACCGAGGAACAGCCCTTGCACACCCCTTAAAATCACCAACGAGGCAAAGCTATCGGCTTGGGATAATAACAGTGTACAGAGGCATACCCCGGCCATACTCAGCAGCATTAATGAACGTCGCCCTAGCGCATCCGACAAGGGGCCGTAAAACAGTAGTGACAAACCCAACATCAGCGTGGTGATGGTAAAGGACCAACTGACTTCCAGCGTCGTCAAGCCAAACTCCCGCTGCAGCTCCGGCAATATCGGCTGGGTGACATAGACATTTGCAAAAATCATGAATGAGCCAATGCACAGGGCAATCGTGGCCCGCCAGAACTGTTTACTACCCGATTCGATCATGTCAGTGCTCGCAAAAAAGAGAGTGTCAGCTTAGCAGTCGTTCTAAAATCACAGAAATATATAAAAATGATAATATCTATAAATTTTTGTGATGTATTATTAACAACCGCCACATCGTTACGGTCTTTAGGTGAAGTATGGATATTCGTGCGCTACGTTGCTTTCAAATGGTTGCCCGGGAGGCTAATTTCACTCGTGCCGCCGAAAAGCTACATCTCGCCCAGCCCGCAGTTAGCATGTCGATCAAACGGCTCGAAGAACAACTTAGCCTAAAACTGTTTCATCGTACCGAGCGGCGTATCACCCTGACAGACGAAGGTGAACGGTTACGCCTGCATGCCGATAAAATACTCCAGGCAGTCGCAGATGCTGAACTCGAAATGCAGGAACTTACCGGGCTATCCAAGGGCCAAGTCCGGGTCGGTATTCCCAGCATGCTCGGCTCTTATTATCTGCCGGAGTTTCTCATGGGCTTTCGTCACAGCTATCCCGATATTCAGCTCTCCGTGGTGGAGGGCGGCACCACCCATATTCGGAAACAGATCGAACAGGGGGAGCTGGATATCGGCATTGTGGTCGATGACGGCAAAGCCGATGAACTCGAAAAGATCCACCTCTTACAAGAAGAGATACTGGTGTGCGTCAGCCCAGACCACCCGCTGGCGCAACAGAAAAGTGTCAGCTACACAGCCTTTCTTGAGGAAGAGCTGGTGCTCTTTAAAGAGGGATTTTTTCATCGACAGGTCACCGAGCAACTGGCAAAGCGGTATCATATGACGCCAAAAATCTCCTTTGAGACCAACCTTATACCGCTGATTCAATCTGTCGTCCGTCATGGCTTTGGCATCTCGGCCCTGCTGCGCCCCGCCATCGATGATGCCCGCGACCTGATCGGTCTGCCCTTTGAAACACCGCTGCGCTTCGATCTCAGTATCGCTTGGCGCAAACAAAGCTACCTATCCCGTGCTAACCAAGCCTTTGTTGATTACCTACTGAAACATTCAAGTCGCTCAAATAGATGACAATATCGCCAAAGATATCTACTATAGCGCTCCCATTTATAGGAGTAATAACATGCTAACCGTGAACGAATACTTTGATGGTGCGGTAAAATCTATCGGCTTTGAAAATGCGGAAGGCAAAGTAACTTCCGGGGTGATGGCTGCGGGCGATTATGAATTTGGCACCTCTGAAAACGAACTGATGAAAGTGATCAGTGGCGAACTCGTGGTCAAACTACCCGGCAGCGATGCGTGGCAATCCTTTCCAAGCGGCAGCGAATTTCGCGTAGCAGCCAATCAGACATTCCAGCTGCAGGTCGCGCAACCGACCGCATATCTGTGTATTTATAGCTGATAGCACGCTTTAATCGGAGGCAAAACATGAATCCGAATCACTCTTTATTTCACTAAGTGATTTTGATTCATGTTTGGTTGAATAAAAATTCACCATCGCGCCGTCCCCAGCCTCACCCTTTTGCGCTAACACTGTGTTAACATAGCGCCCTTTCTTTTATCGGCTAATCCGGGGATACCTGCCACACACAGGGTTATCCCACTTAAAAAGAGATCCATACCATGAGCCCAAAAACCTCTCTGGAAAAAAGCAAGATCAAGATTCTGCTGCTGGAGGGCGTGCACCAGTCAGCACTGGATACCCTGAATGCGCACGGCTACACCAATATCGAATATCTGACCGGCTCCCTGCCTGAAGAAGAACTGCTAGAGCGAGTGAAAGATGTTCACTTTATCGGTATCCGTTCTCGCACCCAACTGACTGACAAAGTATTTGATGCGGCTAAAAAGCTAGTCGCGGTCGGCTGTTTCTGTATCGGCACCAATCAGGTTAACCTAACAGCGGCCACCATGCGCGGTGTAGCGGTATTCAACGCCCCGTTCTCAAATACCCGTTCAGTCGCGGAACTGGTCATCGCTGAAGCGATCCTGCTACTGCGCGGCGTTGCTGAGAAGAACGCTAAAGCACATCGGGGTGAATGGCAGAAATCAGCGAAGAACTCTTACGAGATTCGCGGTAAAAAGCTGGGTATCATTGGTTATGGCAGCATTGGCTCTCAATTGAGTGTAATCGCTGAAGCCATGGGAATGCATGTTTATTTCTACGACATCATCACCAAACTACCACTGGGTAACGCAACTCAGTTGGGGACGATGAAAGAGCTGTTAGCAACCTGTGATATCGTCACTCTACACGTGCCAGAAACCCCATCAACCAAAGACATGATGGGCGCAGCACAGTTCGCAGAGATGAAACAAGATTCAATCTTCATCAATGCGGCGCGCGGTACCGTTGTGGTGATCGATGAACTTTGTAAAGCACTGGCTGATAAACGCCTATTAGGTGCCGCTATCGATGTATTCCCCGTTGAGCCTCGCTCAAATGATGATGAGTTCATCTCTCCTCTGCGCGAATTCGACAATGTTATCCTGACCCCTCACGTGGGTGGATCAACCTTGGAAGCTCAGGAAAATATCGGTTATGAAGTCTCCGAAAAGTTGATCAAATACAGCGATAACGGTTCTTCAATCACCTCTGTTAACTTCCCTGAAGTGGCGTTGCCAGAATATCCTGATGTTCACCGTCTGCTACATGTTCATGAAAATATTCCCGGCGTCATGAGCGCTATTAACAACGTATTTTCTGAAAACGATATCAACATTAGCGGTCAGTACCTACAAACCAACGAAAAAGTGGGTTATGTGGTCATCGATGTAAATGCTGAAACGTCTAAGGTTGCGCTGAGCAAACTAAAACAAGTTAAAGGCACTATCCGCTGCCGTCGCCTTTTCTAATGACATAACGGGTATTCGGATTGATCAAAAGGCAGCCTTAAGCTGCCTTTTTTAATGCGCCTCTGATGGGCTAATCTTCTGCTTAATCAGATCAAACACCTGCAAACGAATATTGGCATCCTCATTGACGAGATGGTGCCTCGCTTTCTGCAATAGCTTAATTTCCAATCCAGGATAAAGTCGCCCGATCACCCCTAAGTTATGCCGCCATTCAACGGTGTCATCATCCACCCCCTGAATACACAACGGTTGCGTAGGCAAACTACCGGACTGCTCTACCTCATTAATCCAGCGCAACATCGCGCCGATCCAGCGCACCGGAATCCGTCGATGCTGTAGCGGGTCTTCATAACGCACAAAATGCAAAAAGGCTTCATCCGCCGAGCTAACCCCATAGGTACGCGGCACCGAACGCAAAACAAACCGTAACCAGCGATATTTACTCACGATCTGCAACCAACCACAGGGACGCACCAACGGTGCTAAAAAAACCTGATGCTTCACTGGCCAGTCACGATGGCCGAATTTTAGTTGTTGCTCCATCAAGATCGCCGCGCCAGTGCTTTGACCTAACAACGCCCAAGGCCCGACTAAGCGCTCCTTGCGACTATCGAGCAACTCGGTTAATTGTCGAGCATAGGTGGTAAAACTATCGATCGATAGAGGCGGCCCTTGCGACAAACCATGCCCCGGTAAATCATAGATCAACACATCCCAACCGATCTCCAGCAGATAGGAGATAAGATGGCGATATAAGCCACTGTGATCAAAATAACCATGCACCACCACCGCCGTCCCTTGGCTTACATCACGACAACAATAATGCTGCACAAACAACGTACACCCCAGCACCGTTTGCCGCGACGCAAATAACTTATGACCAGCATGAATGATCGAGTTTAATTGATAGCCATTGAGATACTCTTCTAGCAACTCACTGCTATTAGCGCCATCTTCATGGTTATACACAGGCAGTCTGCTACGTAAGCATTTAGCATCTAACATCTGCATAATAGATTTCCTTCTGAACCATCGGCCCAGCGCATTTAACATGCGTTACTGCCTATAATTTAGGTCATATTTACAACTTATTCCTTGTGCTAAGGCAATTGCTGTATATAGTAAACTTCATCACCTGAAGGTAAGACCCATGCGACTGTTAATTGTTTTTCTTATCCTTTTCAGCCTTAAAGGGTTCGCCGAAACACCGGACCTTAATGCCGATTTAGATCGTCTTCAGAGCCAATTACAGCAGTTCGATAATGATCCGGACAATCCGCTCAAAGAAACCTATCAGCTCACACTGCAACACTTACAAGACGTTATCTCGCTGAGCCAGCAGGCGCAAAACCTGCGCGCCGAGATAGAAGCGCAACCGCAACAACGAGAACGGGCCCGTCAGCAAACAGCGGCAGCCGACTCACTGCTGTCAAATGCCCCCTTACCTAAAGACGAGCTACAGTCATTACTAGTCAAGGTAAAAGCCCGCCTGATTGACCTGGAAAAAAACCAAGATGAGCTGCGGCAGACGATTCGTGACAACGATAAATTACTGCTGAATCAACGCACCAAACGAGCCTCGCTGGAACAACAACTCAACGGCCCCAGTAAATTGATCGCTACACCGTCCACCGACCTACAGAAGGCTCGCGCCAAAGCCAGCGAATATCAACAAATGGCATTGGAACTCGCACTGGAAGTCAGCGAACTGGAAATCCTTGCCCTACCGGGCCGGGCAGAATTAGCCAGCCTCAATCTCACCAATCTACAAACTCAGATTCAACACTACAATACGTGGATTAACAGCGCAGAGGAACGTCTACAGCAGGAAAACCGTGCCGATGCAGAAAAGACCCTGAGCCAGGTAGAAACCGCCGACACCGACAGCAACCCGATCCTACAGCAGGCGCTAACCCGCAACAGTGAAACCGCCAACCTGATCCGCCAAGGCTTTGTCGAAGCCGAACAAACCAACCAGCAACGCAAGCAGCTAGAACAGCAACTACAGGTCATTCGGCAAACCTATCAAGCCATTCAGGCACAGTTAGAACTCGGCTTTGGTTATACCGGCTCAGAAATTCGTAGACATATCCAAAAGCTACCGAAAACGCTGACATTAGACGGCACAAAAGACCGCCTCAAAGCGTTACGCTTGAGCCAACTTAGCCTCAGCCAACCCATCCTTCAACCGGCCGGCATTGTCGAACTATCACCGGCACAACAGAGCAAACTCAACCAACTCAATCAAAGCTATGTCGAGCTGATTTCTGAACAACGCTCACTGCAACAAAAGCTCATTAGTGAACTGTCACAACTGCTGTTGATGCAGGATCAATTTAACGCTCAGATTATTGATAGTCGGGCACTGTTTAACAAACATCTACTGTGGTTACCTAGCGCTGAACCGATATCGTTCCAATGGCCAGGGGTGATCATTAAAGGTTTTATCGCACTGTTCGATGAACTGCCCCAATTACTGCAGCCCTACCTTGCGCAGTTGAGTAGCAAAATAGAACTGCCACTAGGATTATTCATCCTCTCGCTACCGTTCTCGGTGCTCTGTCGACGCTACCTCACACAGCGCCAGCCCCAGTGGTGCAAACAGATCGGTAATGTCACCCTCGACCATATTCGCCACACCCTTCGCCCACTGCTGTATCAACCAGTGGTTACACTGCCGATCCCGTTATTCATCTATGCTCTCGGTAGGCAGTTTGGTAGCGATGCCCCCTCGATCAGTAACCTATTGTATATTATTGCCTTTATCAGTTGGCTCTACCTAACTGTGATGCGCTGGATGCAGCGCTCCTACGGGTTGATACAGGGGCAGTTTGGCTTACCTGAACAGCTCACCACTACATTGCGCAAACGGCTGCGGATGCTCTTCTGGACCAACACCCCCTTAATTGCGCTGTTATTTATTCTCGACCCCAGCAGCAATGACATGGTGATTGCCGGCCCCACTCGACTCACTCTGTTATGTATTACCCTCACCTTTATCCTATTCTGGCTGAGTCTTTGGCGTGCCATACCCCAACCAAACCTGAATCAGCAACAACCGCGATTCTGGAGTAACACCCGTGCCTGGATCGGCCTGATCATCGGTTTCAATATCGCCATGCTCGGGCTGACCCTATGGGGTTATATGCTCTCCGCCGGCATTTTAACCGGGCTGATGTTCCTGCTGATCTGTATCGCCATCCTCGCCTACCTGATCTTTAGTTTGGGAAGACGCTGGCTATTAATAGAGGAACGTAAACTCTACTTTAATCGGACACTCGCCCGCAGAGCCGAGATTGTTTCCGCCCGGGAAGAACAGAAAGATACTCCGCCGGTAAAAGAAAACTTCATTGATATTCAAACGATCTCTGAACAGGGCCACATGCTCATTAAAACCGTGACCGCCTTGGTGTTTATTAGCCTCGCCTGGCTGGTTCTCGGCTGGACCCTACCAGCCCTCGATGTACTGGATTCGGTGACCCTCTGGTCAACTGGCAGCAGTGATAGTGGCGTGCTCAGTTTTATCACCCTCAAGCAGGTTGTTTTTGCCCTCGCGGCACTCACCATCACCTTTATCGCCGCACGTAACTTACCAGGACTCTTCGAGCTGCTGGTACTGAACTATCTACCCCTAGCGCCCGGCACCGGCTTTGCCATCTCCACCCTGCTGAAATACACCCTGTATATTATCGGCCTTATCAGCTTCCTGAACTTCCTTGGTTTGGAATGGGGCAAACTGCAGTGGTTAATCGCCGCTATGGGCGTCGGTCTTGGTTTTGGTTTGCAGGAGATCGTCGCAAACTTTGTTTCAGGCCTGATTATTCTATTTGAAAAGCCCATCCGTATTGGTGACACCATCACCATCGGTGGTGTCACCGGTAATGTCAGCCGAATTCATATCCGTGCGACCACCATTACCGATTGGGATCGTAAAGAGGTGATTATTCCCAACAAAACCTTTATCACCGACCAGTTGATCAACTGGTCCCTGACCGACCCTATCACCCGTATTATTGTACCGGTGGGGGTAGCCTATGGTTCCGATACCGGATTAGTCACCCAGTTGCTCCTACAGGCCGCGGCGGGCAACAAGAACGTGCTTAGCGAACCGCAACCCTTGGCGTATTTTTTATCTTTCGGCAACAGCACCTTAGATTTCGAGCTGCGAGCCTATATCAGTTCGATGGATAAACGTAATCAGGCCACCCATGACCTACACCGCACCATTGATCTGCTGTTTCGTGAACACGGCATCGAGATCGCTTTTCCCCAGTTGGATCTGCATCTAAGAAGCAACGACAGCGATAAAAACGCCGACCATGATGCGCCAAAATAAGTTAATATCCATCGCTAACCATGACAATTGAGGGAGCTTTGCAATGAGTGACAACCAGAACCGCCGACAACTACATGAATGTCAGATAGCCGTTCGCTGGGGCGATATGGACGCCTACGGTCACGTCAACAACGCACTCTATATGCGCTATTTAGAAGAAGCGCGGGTTCAGTTTCTCGGCGCTATTGGCGCAGCGGTTGATGGCAACGGCACTGATCCGGTGGTCATCAATGTGGGCTGCACCTTTCTCCGACCCATCAGCTATCCGGCTACCGTTAATATTAAAATTTTTGTTGGCGAGATTGGCCGCAGCAGCTTTATGACCTGGTATGAACTCAGTACCACCGATGAGCCTGATTTGATCTGCAGTGAAGGTTATTCCAAAGTCGTCTGGATGGACCATAAGACAGGCCGCTCCGTTCCCCTGCCAGACGCTATCCGTAATAGCATTTCATAACGAGGACCTTTTTCACCATGAACAACGTTACACAACAATCCACAGATAAAGGCAGCAACGCTAAGATTGTCTATATTCTCTATCTGGCCAGTCTCGTCTTCGGCATTACCGGCCTCGTCGGCTTGATCATGGCCTATGTCTATAAAGGCGATGCCCCAGATTGGTTAAAAAGCCATTATCAATGGCAGATCCGCACCTTTTGGATCGCTCTGCTCTATACCGTGATTGGTATCATCACGACCTCGTTCCTGATCGGCTTTCTGATCTTACTGTTGAATGTTGTGTGGTTTATTGTCCGCTGCATCAAAGGCCTGAGTGCGCTGGACAAACAGCAGCCTCTGCCGCAACCCACCAGCTGGCTGTTTTAATAACGGCACTCACAGCCCACTATTAAAGCTGCCGTTGGCAGCTTTTTATTTATTAGCACCCACCGTAGCAGTAACTTTGCGGTGGCCATCCCACGATGTGAAATGAATACCTCGCCTTAGCTTCATACTTTAGCATTGCTATAGGGGACAGGCTTTGCAAAGTGCGATATTGTTGCGACGCACAAGCCGAAATACCAGTTGCGCTGATAGGAGCCACTGGATTGCGGCATACAAAAAATCACCTGTTCCGGTTGCCTCGCACCGGAAGCTGGACGATTACAAATGAGGCAGTACATTATGAGTCAACGGATACAAACAGGCGGCCTGCAGGTTGCTGAAGTTCTCTACAATTTTGTTAACCAGCAGGTTATTCCAGGCACCGGCGTTACCGAACAGCAGTTCTGGTCTGGCCTAGATGCCATCGTCCACGACCTGGCCCCCGAAAACCGTGCCCTGCTGGCAAAACGAGATGCCATTCAAGAACAGATCGACAACTGGCACCGCGAAAACCGCGCCAACGGCTTTGATCTGGCTACCTATAAAGCATTTCTGCAGGAAATCGGCTATCTGCTACCGGAAGGCGAAGACTTCAGCGCCACCACCAGCAATGTTGACCCAGAAATGGCCACCATGGCCGGCCCACAGTTAGTGGTACCCGTCATGAATGCCCGTTTCGCTCTTAATGCGGCGAATGCACGCTGGGAAGCCTATACGATGCCCTCTACGGCACCGATGCTATCGCCGAAGATGATGGCGCAGAGATCACCGCAAGCTACAACCCGGTGCGCGGCGCTAAAGTCATCGAATTTGCCCGTAATGTATTGAATCAAGTGGCTCCGCTAGCCAACGGCTGCCATAAAAACGCGGTCCGTTATAGCATCGACAACGGCAAACTGATCGTCACCCTGACAAACGGTGGCGAAACCGGTCTACAGGATGAATCCCAACTGATCGGCTACAACGGCGAAACCACTGCGCCGGACGCTATTCTGCTAAAACACAACGGCCTGCACCTCGATATCAAAATCGATCGCAATAGCCAAACCGGTGCCACCGATGCAGCTGGCGTGAGCGATATTATCGTCGAAGCCGCTCTTACAGCGATCATGGACTGTGAAGACTCCGTTGCCGCCGTTGACGCGGAAGACAAAGTAGTCGCCTACAAAAACTGGCTGGGACTGATGAAAGGTGACCTCACCGAGGCCGTCACTAAAGGCGGTAAAACCTTCACCCGCCGCATGAACCCCGATCGTCAATATACCGGCGTTGATGGCTCTCAAGTGAGCGTCAAAGGCCGCAGCCTGATGTTTGTGCGTAACGTTGGCCATCTAATGACCAACAATGCAATTCTCGACAAAGACGGTAACGAGATTCCTGAAGGCATCCTCGATGGCATGCTGACCAGCCTGATCTCAATTCACGATGTTAAGGGCACGGGGCAGTTCAGCAACACCACCACTGGCTCCATCTATATCGTCAAACCGAAAATGCATGGCCCCGAAGAAGTTGCCTTTGCCAATACCCTGTTTGGTCGGATAGAAACCGCCCTAGGATTGCCAAACTTCACCATCAAAATGGGCATCATGGATGAGGAACGCCGCACCACGGTTAACTTGAAAGAGTGTATCCGCGCAGCCAAAGACCGGGTGGTCTTTATTAACACCGGCTTCCTCGACCGTACCGGTGACGAGATCCATACCTCAATGGAAGCCGGCCCCATGATCCGCAAAGGTGAAATGAAAGCCGCGGCATGGATCGGCGCGTATGAAGACTGGAACGTCGATAACGGCCTCGCTTGCGGCTTGCAAGGACGCGCACAGATTGGTAAAGGCATGTGGGCTATCCCCGATCAGATGGCCAACATGCTAACCGCTAAGATCGCGCATCCGATGTCCGGCGCCAATACCGCTTGGGTACCATCACCAACGGCTGCTGCACTGCACGCATTGCACTACCATAAGGTTGATGTTTTCGCCCGTCAGGAAGAACTGAAAAGCCGCCCTCGTGCCAGCTTAGATGATATTCTGACTATCCCAGTCGCAACCGACACTAACTGGTCAGCAGAAGAGATTCAGAACGAGTTGGACAACAATGCTCAAGGTATCCTTGGCTATGTGGTGCGCTGGATCGATCAAGGTGTGGGTTGCTCTAAAGTACCGGATATCAACGATGTCGGCCTAATGGAAGACCGTGCAACACTGCGGATCTCCAGCCAGCATATCGCTAACTGGCTACATCACAATATCTGTACCGAAGCGCAGGTCATGGAAACCATGCAGCGCATGGCGGCCGTGGTTGACCGTCAGAATGAAGCTGATCCACTGTACCAGCCGATGGCACCGAACTTCGATGAGAGTGTCGCCTTCCAAGCGGCATTAGAACTCGTCATTCAAGGCCGGATTCAGCCAAATGGTTACACCGAGCCCGTTCTGCACCGTCGCCGCTTAGAAGCGAAGGCCAAGCAGAACGCGTAAGCTCTAGCCCTTCACCGACTAAAAACCGCGCCCCGCGCGGTTTTTTATTGCCAACAATTAAGATTATTCACCCATGATATAAGGGCTGATATTAGCCATTGCTCGGGCAACATAGTCATCTTTTTCTGACACCGGCGCAACATAATGCAATGCCTCTTGCGCCACCTCTATTCCTTCCAACCTAGTCAGCACCCAAGCAGCTAAGTACTGCGAGGCCAAGCAGCCACCGGCAGTGGCGATATTATGCTGTGCAAAAAAGGCCTGCGGTAACACCTCAATCCCCGCCTCTTTAACCCAAGGGGTAGTGGTCAAATCAGTACAGGCGGGTATCCCATTCAATAATCCAAGCGAAGCTAACAGCAACGCTCCAGAGCATTGCGCACCGATTAACTGGCGCGTTGGGTCTAACTCGAGCTGCGACATCAAATCAGCATCGGCCACCACCTCGCGGGTTTTCATGCCACTACCGATTAAGACGACATTCGCCTCGCTGGCTTCACTCAAATCGATATGTCGTTCCAATATGACACCGTTCATCGACTCAACCCTTAATGTCGGGCTGGCGATAGACACTCGCCAACCGGGTCGCTTAACCCGGTTTAAAATTCCCAGTGCGATCAAGGAGTCAAGTTCATTAAAACCATCAAAGGTTAGAATAGCAATATGCATCATGGGATTCCTTCTAGATATGCAGCCGGCATAAAACCCTACTATTTAACCGGTTAAGCCTATAAGATCAGTTGCGTTAACCGATTATATGACCTAAATTCATGACGATAAAATTATTGTCATGGATACAATGTAGATGGTGCAGGCCCGTTACAAGCAACTAGTTGATAACCTCGCGGCAGATATCCACAACGGACTTCTGTCCCCCGGCACTCAGCTACCAACCCATCGCCAACTAGCTCGCCAAGAAAAAATTGCCCTAGTCACCGCCTCAAGGGTTTATACCGAACTCGAGCGTATGGGGCTGGTCAGCGGTGAAACGGGCCGTGGTACTTTTGTCAGAGAAACCGCGCTACCGCCTGGGCACGGTATCGACCAACTCGCTCCACGCGAAGGTATGATCGACCTTAACTTCAACTCACCGGCACTACCCCGGCAAACAGAAATGCTGCGTAAAGCGCTGCGTCAAGTAGCGATCTCCGGCGATATCAATGCCCTATTGCATTATCAACCCCACGCTGGACGTACCCATGAACGAGCGATTATTGCCCACCACCTTGATGCCCGAGGCCTGAATGTCCGTGCCGACAATATTGTTATTGTTAGTGGCGCCCAACAGGGGCTAGCGGCCACCGTTATGTCACGCTTACAGCCCGGCGATGTCATTGCTGTGGATGCCCTCACTTACTCTGGATTTAAAGTACTGGCTGAACTTCATCATCTCGAGTTAGTACCCATTCCTATCAATGATGACGGGCCTAACCTGACAGCCTTAGCCCAACTCTGCCAACAGCGGCGGGTCAAGGCAGTTTACTCAATGCCAACACTACATAATCCGCTCGGCTGGATAATGACGCAGGCACAGCGACAGCAGCTGGTTGCCATAGCCCGGCAACACCAACTATTAATCATCGAAGATGCTGCCTACGCCTTCCTCGCAGACAATCCGCCACCGCCATTACAGACGCTAGCGCCAGAACGCACATTCTATGTTTCGGGGTTATCGAAAAGTGTGGCCACAGGCCTGCGCATCGGTTTTATTGCTGCCCCACTGGCGGATGTACCGTTGCTCGAACGCACCATCAGAGCGATCGCTTGGAATACCCCAGCACTGATCACCGCTATCGCCTGTGGCTGGATCGAAGATGGCACTGTCGCGCAACTCGAAACGGATAAACGCCAAGATGCCGCCATTCGGCAAGCACTGGCCCATAAAGTGTTTAAAGGGTTACATCAGGCCAGCCACCCTAACGGATATTTTATCTGGCTCTATTTGCCAGAAGAGGCCCGCGCCGATCAAGTCGTGATGGCCCTCAGTAATGCCAATATTTCCGTCTCAACGGCCGACCCTTTCTCCACCAGTGAGCATGTACCCCATGCTATTCGCTTAGCACTCGGGTCGGTTTGCCTAGAACGCTTACAGAGCGCCTTAGAAACCGTCAGACAGGTCATCGACGAACATAGCTATTAGTTAACGCGCAAGCACGGCCACTATGGATTACACTATCCCTATGCCATCGATTCCAAAACAAGTTACGCCTATGCCATCTACCCCTATGCCGACACTTAAACACTCGTCTGTAAACGCTGTGGCTATCAGCCAGCCCCTCAGTGATTTTATCCACCAGCATCCACGTCTGTTTATCCTGACCGGTGCCGGTTGCAGTACTCAATCGGGCATTCCCGACTACCGCGATAGCAATGGTCAGTGGAAACGCCAACCGCCGGTGCAGCATCGTGACTTTCTCACCAGCCACGCTACCCGCCAACGTTTCTGGGCTCGCAGCCTGATAGGCTGGCCGTTAATGGCCAATGCCCGGCCCAATAGTGTGCATAACAGCCTGCAGCAACTGGAACAAAAAGGCTATTGTCAGCAACTGGTCACACAGAACGTAGACCGGTTACATCAACTGGCTGGCCAGCAACAGGTCATTGACCTTCACGGCCGTTCTGACCAAGTCATCTGTATGGACTGCCAGCAACTGCATGATCGCAACCAGATACACCAACAGATGGCGGCTGAAAATCCAGCCTTTGCTCACTATACCGCCAGTGCCGCGCCGGATGGCGATGCCGACTTAGAAGGCGTCGACTTTAGCCGTTTTAACGTCACCGGTTGCGTGGTCTGTGGCGGCATGCTCAAACCCAATGTGGTTTTTTTTGGTGATAATGTCCCTAAAGAACGGGTATTTAGCGCCCTCGATAGCTTAGAACAAGCCGATGCGTTACTCGTTATTGGCTCTTCGCTGATGGTGTATTCCGGCTTTCGCTTCTGTAAACAAGCCGCGCAACGAAACATCCCCATTGCCGCCATCACCCACGGAAAAACCCGCGCCGATGAACTCCTTAGCTTAAAACTCGATGGCGATATCAGCGCCTTTCTGACACCCAGCGTGAGCGCGTTAGATCAGCGCCTTTAGCCTCAACTTTACTGCTCATTAAGTGAACAACCCGCTTAACAAAGCAGCGATAGCCGTACGTATCAGGTATACTGGCGGCCAATTGAATCCTGATTCCGAGTACAACTGTGTCTGATACCGCTTTTTCCTCCCTGAACCTACCTCCTACCATGCTTAGCAACCTTGCTGACCTTGGCTATAACGAGATGACCCCCATTCAGGCCCGCAGCCTGCCGCATGTGCTAGACGGCAAAGATCTCATTGCCAAAGCAAAAACCGGTAGTGGTAAAACCGCGGCCTTTGCTATCGGCTTACTGCTAAATATTAATCAGCGGGATTTCGGCACTCAGGCGCTCGTTATCTGCCCTACGCGGGAACTCAGCACCCAGGTGGCGCAGGAGATTCGTCGGCTAGCACGCTTTAAAGACAACCTGAAACTGGTGATTCTCTGTGGTGGCCAATCCGTCGGCCCACAAATTGGTTCACTGGAACATGGCGCGCATATTATCGTTGGCACACCCGGCCGGATTCAGGATCTGATCCGCAAAGGCAAACTCGACCTATCCCGTTGCGGCACCGTGGTGCTCGATGAAGCCGACCGCATGCTCGACATGGGTTTTTATGAGCAGATTGAAGGAGTGATCAACCACACACCTAAGCAGCGTCAAACCCTGCTGTTTTCGGCCACCTATCCCGACGGCATTAAGAAGCTCAGCGCCGACCTGCAGCGTGATCCGGTGGAGGTGACCGTCGAAGCGGTACACAGCACCAGTCAGATCGAACAATCCTTCTATGCCCTCGAGCAAACCAAAAAACCTGAAGCATTGACGCGCATTCTCAGCCATTTCAACCCTGAGTCCACAGTGATCTTCTGTAACACCAAAGATCAGTGCCGTGAAGTGTCCGAACACCTGCGCAATCTGGGCTATTTTGCCGCCGCGCTCCACGGCGATCTCGACCAACGCGACCGTGATCAGGTATTAGTGCAGTTTTCCAACCGCAGTAACACCATTCTGATCGCCACCGACGTGGCCGCCCGTGGACTGGATATCAGTGATCTATCACTGGTGATCAACTACGACCTACCCCGTGATCCTGAGATCTACGTTCACCGTATCGGTCGTACTGGCCGCGCCGGCAAAGAGGGTATGGCCATCAGCCTGTTCCGAGATTCTGAACAGTACAAGATGGATATCATCAGCGAATACCTGTCGCAGACGCTCGAGACTAAATCCCTCAGCAGCCTGAAAAAAACCAGTTCTGAAGAGCCCGTTAAGCCGGTTATGCGAACTCTCTGCATTGCAGGTGGTCGAAAGGATAAGATACGTCCAGGCGATATCCTTGGCGCGCTCACCGGTGAAGCCGGTATTGATGGCAGTGCGGTGGGTAAAATCAACATTTACGATTATGCCGCCTATGTCGCCGTTAAGCGTGAAGAAGCCCGTAAAGCCCACAGCCGCTTACTCGAAGGCAAGATCAAAGGCCGTCGTTTTAAAGTAAGAATGCTATAAAACGTTTTACTGTGTTAACAAAGGTATTTTAATATGGCGGTAGCATCAGCGCGGCATATTCTAGTAAAAACCAAAGTCGAAGCTGACAAGCTGAAGCAACAACTGGAAAAAGGGGAGGATTTTGCCCGCTTGGCAAAAAAACACTCTCTGTGTAACTCGGCCAAACGGGGTGGTGATCTGGGTGAATTTCGGCCTGGCACCATGGTAAAAGCATTCGACAATGTGGTTTTCCGCAAGAAAGTATTGGAAATCCACGGACCGGTGAAAACAAAGTTTGGTTTTCATCTTATACAGACACTCTATCGCAGCTAACCGTTAGCACGATACAGTCGTCAACTTAAGGAGGTAGTTCCTATGAAACCGGCCAAGAAGCAGAAACAACACCCCAAGTTTGTGGAAGCGATGCAGAAACTCTCTGCGATGAACGAAGAAGAGCGCCTCTCCGAGGAAAACAAAGAACTCTTCGATCAAGCCATCGCCTACGCACCACTGGAAGCCCAGCCTGCGTTGGTGGCGATACAACGCAAATATGCGGAAGTGCATTAAGCATCAAGAACGGAGACTTGGCTTGAAAAAACATAAAATCAAAAAATTAAAGAGGGCCCTATGGCTCTCTTTTTTTAGTTCTCTACCTGAGAATACGCATCTTCATCTGAGATACTTAACTACCTACTCTGCTATCTTGAAAACAACAACGTCGTATTTATAAAGTGCTTTGCTTATATGCACCTTCTGTTGACCCACTTCAATCCGATCCAGCACTGATTCATATGAGCATCAATCAACGTACTATTCCACAGCCAAGCTATATGAAAAGAATTCGGTATCCTTAACGAAGCCCATTTTTTCATATAACGATTGCGCTGAATAATTATCCTTCGCAGTTCCTAAATCGACTCGAACGGAACCCGTGCTTTTGGCTAGCTGAATGGAGGAATCAATTAAGCCGTTGGCAACGCCTTTTTGGCGCTGAGAGGGTAATACGAATAAGTCATTCAGCACGATCACTTTTCCAAGGGAAACTGACGAAAATGAGTGATAATTCAAAACAAAACCAACGGGATCGCTCTCTGCACTATAAGCAATAAAGACGGTTGCTTCGTTATTTGATAAACGCTCATGCAAGTACTTGCTATATTTTTCAGGCGCCGAAGGTTGCTGATAAAAAACCATATATTGGTCAAAAAGTGTGACTAAATCATCTAACGCTTCTATTGATATTCTTTTTATATTCATAACGACTCAATAATTGATAATGAATTAACAATATTGCAGCTTAATAGCTAACCCTCACCTCAAGATATAGCCTATAAAGCGACCCGCTCAATTTCTCACTGTTCGACTAACCAACGCTAATAGCCTCAGCCTTTCTTACTCTTACGCACATCCCGCACCAGAAACGAGCGGCCTTGACCGCGCTTAAGTTCAAACAGGTCGACCGCTTTAAACAGGCTGCTTAAATTCTTAAAACCGTAGTTACGGCAATCAAACGAAGTTCTGTTGGAAATATTGGCTCCCACTGGTCCCAGAGGCGCCCAGCCATCCTCATCTTCGTTAGCTTCAATGGCTTGTCGCAACAAGTTAACCAGCTTGGTATCTGATTTAATATTTTTAGGCTTGGTGTTATTGGCGCTTTCCACCGCTTCAGGCTGATCCAGAAAGAGGAATTTTGAACAGGCATTCACAAACGGCGAGGGGGTTTTACGTTCACCAAAGCCTAGCACCATTTTGCCTTCGGCTAGGGCACGGGTCACCATTGGGGTAAAATCACAGTCAGATGAGATAAAACACATTACATCGATATCTTTGGTGTACATCACATCCATAGCATCAATCACCAAGGCGATATCCGAAGCGTTCTTTCCTTTGATTAAATCATATTGCTGTACCGGCTGAATCGCATACTCATGCAGTAGCTCTTCCCAAGACTTTAGGGTCGGCGACTTCCAGTTGCCGTAGGCTTTACGAATAGTGACCACACCATATTTAGCCACTTCACTGAGGACATCCTCAAATTTACTGGCGGGTGCGTTATCCGCATCAATAAACAGGGCTATCTTTTGCTTTATCTCGTTCATCTTCATTCCATCGTTCACTCGATCAATTAAGCGGTTGATCGAAGCCTTTCATATTATCGCCAAGCCGTTTAACTATAGCGAGGCCTGAGCCATGCAACCATGGTTATCCACAGACAGTGGCAATCCACTACGTATGTCTCACTCAACACTCGATTGGATGCCGTAGAGTGTGCCTGAAGCCGAAAAACCATTCAATTGCCACACCCTGATCATGATCACTAGCCCCAAATCCAGACTAAGCTGGCGACAGCCACAATGATGCAACTCCACCAAACAGTCTTTAGCCGCTGAATACCACCAGAATAACTCCAAACAAGGCCACCGACACCTAACAACAACAGCGGCAACGCCAACATCGCCAAAAACACCACCCAGCCTGAAGCGGCCTGCACACCAACCGAGTAATAACCAAAACACATCACCATTGGTAGCAGCACCACAATCACTAGCTTTATTAGCCCTTCGGGCATGCTATTCACCGGTCAACACCGTTTGAACCCGTTGCTGTAACGCAGGCACTAATTCCGCTTCAAACCAAGGGTTCTTGCGCAACCAGATGTTGTTACGCGGACTAGGGTGGGGCATGGGAAATACGGCGGGAGACTGGCCTGAACAACTGTAATCTCGCCAATGAGATACGATATGTGTTACCGACCCTTTTTCATGCAGATGCCAAGCCTGAGCATACTGTCCGATCACCAATATCAGTTGCAAATTAGGGAGGCGATCTAATAACAGCTGTCGCCATTGCGGAGCGCACTCTTTCCGGGGAGGTAGATCACCAGATTTGCCGGTGCCGGGGTAACAAAATCCCATCGGCAGAATCGCTAACTGCTTGGCATCGTAGAAAGTCTCGGCGGTGATCCCCATCCATGCGCGTAAACGCTCACCGCTAGGATCATTAAAGGGAATGCCCGTTTCATGCACTCGACGACCCGGCGCTTGAGCGGCAATCAGAATGCGCGCGGCAGGATCGAACTGAATCACTGGCCGTACGCCATCGGGCAGAAAGGGAGCGCAGATATCACAGGCTTTCACCCGTGCAATCAACTGCTGATCAGATTCCATCTTCCATTCCCTCACTTAAACCGGGGCTTGATGGGTTGCGGATAACCCATCACGACCTAACAGTGTACTGATTCAACCTCGGATCAGCTAGTTCGTCCCCAGCAAAACCGGCATCACGAATAATCACCGCCGCTGTAACCATCTGTTCATCTATTTTAAAAGGCGCTGTCATCAAGTCACAGCATACTGCTCTAAACTGAATATTGGGCAGCATTATGCAAAATATCCACACCATGTTTATCTCAGATGTACATCTGGGAACGCCGGATTGTCAGGCCAAACTGCTTAGTGATGCGCTGAAACAACTTGCGCCGAAAAAGCTCTATCTGGTTGGGGATATCATCGATCTAGCAGCCATGCGCCGTAAAGCCATCCTACCTCAGGATCAGCAATTACTGATTGGACAATTATGGCAGATGGCCAGAGAGGGCTGCGACATTATCTACATTCCGGGTAATCATGACGCCCCTCTGCGCAAAATTTGCGGTTTGAAACTAGGCACCTTGCAGATCCGCCGTAAAGCGATTCATAAAACCCGCGATGGCCGCCGCTTTTTAGTTTCTCATGGGGATGAGTTTGATGGTCATGTACGTATTCATCCATTGATGCTACTGCTGGGCGATCATGGGCATCAATTGCTGCTCTGGTTAAACCGCAGCTATAACCGAGTACGCCAATGGCTGAAGATGCCCTACCGTTCTCTAGCGGCGATGATTAAACAGCGCTTTAGCAGCGCCCAGCGCTATATCGAACACTTCCAAGATGCCGCCTGCACCGAAGCCCGACGACAATCGCTAGATGGGTATATTGGCGGGCATATTCATCAGGCTGGATTTACCCACCGCAAAGGCGCGCTGTATTGTAATGATGGTGACTGGGTCGAACACTGTACGGCACTGGTCGAAACTGACAGCGGTAAACTACAGTTACTCGAATGGCCTACCATGACCATCGTCAGCGAACCTGCAGCACCGCTACAGCTGTCCGGCGAGCTAGTGAACAGCTAAACCTCATTATCACTCTCTGGCGTACTGGCAGCCGGACAAAGACTGCTCAATTGGTGTATCCAGCAGAATTAGGCTGACTCAGGTCAGTTAATGGGATGATCTGACTGAAAAAATTCCCGTAACACCAAACGATTCTGATAATATTGCAAATACGATTCACTATCATTTGCATTTGCCATGAAATACACCGCACTTCTGCTTAGTTTAACCACCATGATTACCGGCTGCACCCTCTCTGATACGCCGCCGGATCAACCTTTGCTGAATAAAGCCGAACTGGGGCAACAGCTGTATTTTGATACCAACTTATCCGCCAACCGCAGTGAAAGCTGCGCCAGTTGTCATGCCCCAGAAGCAGGCTTTGTCGACCCGCGCGGCAACGCTGCCCAGGGGGCGGTATCCTTGGGTGATAATGGCCATTCATTAGGGGATCGCAACGCCCCAACGGCCGCTTATGCGATGTTCAGTCCCGATTTTCAACGCAGCGATAAAGGGGTCTATAAAGGTGGTCAATTTCATGATGGCCGCGCCAAAGACCTACAAGAACAAGCCGGCGGACCACCCACTAACCCGATTGAGATGGGTATGCCATCGGCCGCTGCATTAGTGGCACGTCTGCAAGAGAACCCGCTCTACCGGAAAAATTTCACGGTGCTTTACGGCAAGGATATTTTTAATCAACCGGATAACGCTTACAGCGCTATGACCGACAGCATCGCTGCCTTTGAACGCACCGAGCTGTTTGCTCCCTTTGATTCTAAATATGACCGTTTCTTACGCGGCGAATATCAACTCAGTCAGCAAGAAGAGCTCGGTCGCACACTGTTTTTCTCGCAACAGTTTACCAACTGCAACCAGTGCCACCAGCTAAAAACCAGCCAGCGAGCTGAAGGCGAAACCTTCAGTAATTATGAATACCACAATATCGGTGTGCCGATTAACCACGCGGCTCGGGCAGTCAATGGTATTGCCAGTGATCATATCGACCGGGGATTACTGGAAAACCCCGCCGTTTCCGATCCAACTCAAGCGGGTAAATTTAAAGTACCGACACTGCGCAATGTCGCCGTCACCGGCCCCTATATGCATAACGGTGTGTTTAAAGATCTGCGAACCGTGGTGTTGTTTTACAACAAGTACAACAGCCGTAGCCGCGCCCGACAGATCAATCCGGAAACAGGACAAGCGTGGCAAGCGCCCGAAGTGAGCCAGAATTTATCCCTTAAAGAACTCGAAAGCGGCCCAGCACTGACCGATCAGCGGATCGACGCACTGGTTGCCTTTATGAAAACCCTCACCGATAAGCGCTACGAAGCCCTGCTTAACTAGCCAATCGGCCTACAACTCGCTCAACAGTGCAAAAGTCACCTAATGAGGGCCACCATCATGGCCCCCATTGCCACAAAACAGTGCTCAGAGAGTGTTAACTACCCGACGTTATCTGCTATGGTGTATCGCCTTATAAAAATAAGAGAAACGATAAGAGTGGTGCTATGACTGATTACAAACCGATTCAATGCGAGCTGCATGATGGTTTTGAGCTAGCCTGTATGCGTAGACTGGTCGATCAGGTGATCTGGCAGGATGAGAAAGGTCAGCTACAACGGGATAAACTGCGCTTTATTAATATCGATATCCGCGACGGTGAAGAGTGCCTGATTGCCGCCGATCATAATGGTAAGCAGTTACGCATCCGGCTCGACCGGATTCAGTCAAAACCGCCGGGTTGCTAGCCTCGGCGGCTACACACCCACAGCGGCTCAAACACTCAGCCGTAGGGCTGTTTCCTCCACCAGTGAGACAATACGATCAGAGCCTAACGCTTTATGTGGCCTAGCCGCCGATTGCAATACCACCGCCACCGTTGCCAGTTCCGGCAATCCTAATTCTGCCGGCAGGCGATACAGATCTGCGGGCACACAACAAGACGCCAAAGTCGTCATCGCTTCACCCCGCCTAACCAGCTCAATCAACAATGCACAACTACCGCTAATACAGATCACTTCAAAATTACGCCCCTGCTTGCTCAAACCATCCACGGCGGTACTGTGAAATTTACAATCAGCGTCCACCAGCGCTAGCCGAAGCGGCTGATCCGGTTTCATAAAATCCGCCGTGGGTGCTACCCAAACGCCCTGATCCTGTAGTAACAGATAGCCCTCCTCGGTTTCAGGGCGACGAGTAAGAATTGTCAGATCCAACTCCCCCTGATCAATCAATGCCCTTAGTTGTGCCGACGTACCAGTGCGCACCTGTACCTGCAAACCGGGAATCTGTAGCTGGATCTCAGACAACAACTGCGGCAATACACCGGTGACATAATCATCCGGACAACCTAACATCAAAGGACGAGATCCCGTCTCTGATGACATAACCCCTAGCGCTTCATCATGCAGCTTCATAATCCGTCGTGCATAACTCAGCAGCTTTAAGCCATCATCACTCAGTTGTAGTTCACGGCCATCCTTTAGGAACAGCTTTTTATCCAGCTGCTCCTCCAACCGTTTCATCTGCATACTCACCGCCGACTGAGTACGAAACAGCTGGGCTGCAGCTCGGGTGAAGCTGCCGCTATCGACTACCGCGATAAAGCTGCGAAGCAGTTCATTGTCTAACATCAAGGGTATTGATACCTGTTATCAGATTTATTCGTTTGAGAGCGCTCACATTAAACGCCAGACTGGTCTCTAAACTAATCGACTTAGCAGAGAAAAGGAATCTAGAGATGCAACTGATTATCGGTAATCATAATTATTCAAGCTGGTCACTACGCGCGTGGCTGATGCTACGCCACTTTGATCTAGCCTTCGATACTATCCGCATCGCCCTATTTACTCCTGGCTCTGCTGAACAGATTGAAGCCTACAATCCAGCGGGCAAAGTGCCGGTGCTGTTAGATAATGGGACAACCGTCTGGGATTCTCTCTCAATTTGTGAATATATCAGCCAGATGCACCTGCAAAATAAAGGCTGGCCAAGCGATCCGTCACTGCGCGCCCATGCCCGTAGCGGCTGTGCCGAAATGCATAGTAGCTTTATGGCACTGCGCCACGCCATGCCGATGAACTGTCGTCGCCACGTAGATAATTTTACTGTGTCGGCTGACGTTCAGCAGGATATCGAACGTATCCATACTTTATGGCGTGAAGCCCTAACCCAAAGTGGTTCAGAGCAGTTTTTATACGGAGATTTTTCCATCGCGGATGCTTTTTATGCACCGGTCGTTTTCCGCCTGACCGGCTATGGCGTGAAGTTGCCCACACAACTGCAAGCATACTGTGATCGTATGCTCGCCCTACCCGCCTGCCAAGAATGGCTATCACTGGCACAACAGGAAAGCGAAGTGATCGAGGCAGAAGAAGTTTAAACAATCGCTGTGATAAAAAAACGCTCCGCAGCAAAAGCTGGGGAGCGTTTTTTTCGCTAAATACCGTTATTACAAACCGTATTTATCCGCCATACCTTCCAAAGAAACAGGCACGATCTTATCCGCGTGACCCGCGGTACCGAACGCTTCATAACGAGCGATACAGATTTCACTCATCGCATCCATCGTTACCTTGAGGAATTTACGTGGATCAAATTCCGATGGATTTTGCGCCATAAAGCGACGTACCGCACCGGTAGAGGCCAGACGTAAGTCAGTATCGATATTTACTTTACGCACGCCGTGCTTAATACCTTCAACAATCTGCTCAACCGGCACACCGTAAGTTTCAGGGATCTCACCACCAAACTCATTGATAATCGCCAGCCACTCCTGCGGTACAGAAGAGGAGCCGTGCATTACCAAATGAGTACCTGGAATACGGTCATGGATCGCCTTAATACGATCGATTGCCAGGATATCGCCGGTCGGTGGGCGGGTGAACTTATAAGCACCGTGAGAAGTACCACAAGCAATCGCCAGCGCATCAACGCCAGTCTTCGCCACAAAGTCAGCCGCTTCATCAGGGTCGGTCAACATCTGGTCGTGGGACAGAGTGCCCGCTGCACCAACACCATCCTCTTCACCAGCTTGTCCGGTTTCAAGAGAACCCAAGCAACCCAATTCACCCTCAACAGAAACACCGCAAGCGTGCGCCATTTCAACAGTACGACGGGTTACATCGACGTTATATTCATAATCAGACGGAGTTTTACCATCCGCCATCAATGAACCATCCATCATGACAGAGGAGAAGCCCATCGCGATAGAACGCTGACAGATCGCCGGCGTGGTGCCGTGATCCTGATGCATACAAACCGGGATATGCGGGAATTCAGCAATCGCCGCTAGAATCATATGGCGCAGGAAGTTAGACCCTGCATATTTACGCGCGCCGGCAGATGCCTGAACAATAACTGGAGAGTTAGTTTTGTCCGCCGCTTCCATAATAGCGCGCATCTGTTCCAGGTTGTTGACGTTAAACGCTGGGATACCGTAGTCGTTTTCTGCTGCGTGATCCAGCAACTGACGCATACTGATAAGAGCCATATGTTCACCTTTTTAAATTAAGCCTGTGCGGCTATAAATTCTATTTTAAGCAGCTATAAAGCCAGCTACTCAACTATAAATTGCAACTGTTTAAATCCCCTTTGCATAAAGATTAAAACGCTCGGCTTTAATTATGCGCGGGATTCCAGCATTGCCACGGCCGGTAAAACCTTGCCTTCAACAAATTCAAGGAAAGCACCGCCGCCGGTCGAGATGTAAGACACCTGATCAGCGATATTGTACTTATCCACAGCGGCTAACGTGTCACCACCACCGGCAATAGAGAAGCCTTGGTTAGCCGCAATGGCCAATGACAGTGTTTTGGTACCTTCACCAAACTGATCAAACTCAAACACACCGACGGGGCCATTCCAAATAATGGTGCCGGCGCTTTTCAGTAATTCCGCCAGATTAGCCGCTGATTGTGGGCCAATATCCAAAATCATGTCATCTTCAGCCACATCATCCACCAACTTCACGGTGGCAGTAGCGGTTTCAGCAAACTCAGTGGCCACAACAACATCGACCGGCAATGGAATATTTACTTTTTCCATCAACGCTTTAGCAGTTGGCACGAGATCATGTTCACACAGTGACTTACCGACCGGCTTACCGGCAGCAGCAAGGAAGGTATTGGCGATACCGCCACCTACAATCAACTGATCAACCTTATCAGACAGTGACTCAAGCACTGTTAGTTTAGTCGAAACTTTAGAACCACCAACAATTGCTGCCATCGGGCGTGCTGGATTACCTAGGGCTTTCGCTAAGGCTTCCAGTTCACCGGCGAGTAATGGCCCGGCACAGGCAACTGCCGCAAACTGAGCAACCCCGTGGGTCGAAGCCTGCGCCCGATGAGCCGTGCCGAATGCATCCATCACGTAGATATCGCACAGTGCTGCCATTTTTTTGGACAAGGCTTCATCATCTTTCTTTTCGCCGACATTAAAGCGGACGTTTTCCAGCAACACGACATCGCCTTCAGCCACATCAAAATCGCCTTCGAGCCACTCTTTAATCAGCGGAACATCGCGGCCTAACAGACCACCCAGATGACGGGCTACCGGCGCCAACGAACTGGCTTCATCATAAACGCCTTCCGTCGGACGACCCAAATGCGACATCAGCATCACCTTGGCACCCGCGTCAAGCGCAAGCTTAATAGTGGGCAGTGAAGCACGAATTCGGGCATCACTGGTCACCTGGCCATCCTTGACTGGCACATTGAGGTCTTCACGGATCAGGACACGCTTGCCCTGCAGATCCAGCTCGGTCATTTTCAATACGCTCATACTTATTCCTGCTTCTCAATACTAAAAATTTCAACAACAGCCTGTGGCAGCCTATCGCCTTCAATTACTTAATGTTTAACCAGCCTTGCGCCACATCGAGCATACGGTTGGCAAAGCCCCACTCGTTATCAAACCAACACATCAGCTTAATCATCTTGCCACCGCTGACACGAGTCTGCGTACCATCGACAATGCCTGAACGGGCATCACGATTGAAATCCACCGATGCATGGGCCTCTTCGGTATACCCCAGCAAGCCGCGCAGAGGGCCTTCGGCCGCCATCCGCAGAATCTCATTGACCTGCGTCGCCGAGGTCGACTCACTCACGTTTAATGAGATATCCAACAACGACACATTGATGGTCGGCACCCGCACATGCAGGGACTCAAAGCGCCCCGCCAATTCGGGCAACAGACGATCAATACCGCGATTCAAACCCGTATTCACCGGGATAATGGATTGCATAGCGCTACGGGTCAGACGCAGATCGGTCTGATTATAACTATCAATCACCGGCTGATCGTTCATTGCCGAATGAATCGTAGTAGTTACACCGCTAATAATATTCAGTTCACGGTGCAATAAATTCAGTATTGGCACGATACAGTTGGTGGAACAGGAACCCGCTGCCACAATGGTTTGATCGGCCGCTAACAGTTGCTGATTAAAGCCATAGATAATAGTGGCATCAACATCAGCTTCGGCGGGCTGAGAAAATAACAACCGTCGTGCACCACTATCGAGATGTTTCTGAGCGGTTACACGGTCGCTGAAGGAACCCGAACATTCGAGTACCAGATCAACGTCCATCTCCTGCCACGGCATCGCCTCGGGATGGGACTGGTTAAGCACCCGGATTGCGTCGCTATCGATCAATAAATCGCGGCCATTATGTTCTACCGGTAACGGAAAACGACCGTGGGTCGTATCATAACGAGTCAGGTAGGTGACCGTTTCGATATCCGATAATTCATTGATCGCGACCACTTTTAATTGATCTCGATAGCCACACTCATAGATCGCCCGCAGGACACTCTGTCCAATCCGGCCATAACCATTTATTGCAACCCGGAAAGCCATATCACCTCGTCAAACAAAAAAAGCCAACTGAATCAGCTGGCCTTTCGAACCGTCTGTTTTATAGAACAGACTTCACTTTCTCAACGACATTGTCGACGGTAAAGCCGAACAATTTAAACAGATCACCCGCTGGCGCCGACTCACCGAAGCTGGTCATACCAACAATCGCACCATCGAGACCGACATATTTATACCAATAATCCGCTTGTGCTGCTTCTACTGCTACCCGTGCCTTCACAGCGGCTGGCAGTACCGATTCACGGTAGGCCGCTTCTTGTTTATCAAACAGGTCGGTACATGGCATTGACACCACACGCACCTGCTTACCTTCCTCTTCAAGAGTCGCCGCTGAATCCATCGCCAGACCCACTTCAGAACCGGTCGCGATCAGAATCGCATCGGGAGTGCCAACAGTATCTTTCAAGATGTATCCACCGCGAGCAACATTCGCCAGCTGTTCAGCGTCACGCGCCTGATGTGGTAAGTTTTGACGGGAGAAGATCATCGCGGTCGGGCCATCGGCACGCTCCAGCGCTGACTTCCAAGCGACAGCAGACTCAACCGCATCCGCTGGACGCCAAGTGCTCATATTTGGTGTATGGCGCAGGTTAGCGATCTGTTCGATCGGCTGATGGGTCGGACCATCTTCACCTAGACCAATAGAATCATGGGTATACACATGAATAGCGCGGATCTTCATCAACGCCGCCATCCGCAGTGCATTACGGGCATATTCCATAAACACTAAGAAAGTTGCACCGTAAGGGATAAAACCACCGTGCAACGCGATACCGTTCATAATCGCTGACATACCAAACTCACGTACGCCGTAGAACATGTAGTTGCCGGAAGCATCATCTTTCGTGATCCCCTTGCAACCAGACCACAGTGTCAGGTTAGAACCTGCCAAATCAGCAGAGCCACCTAACAACTCAGGCAACAGTGGGCCATAAGCATTCAGTGCATTCTGAGACGCTTTACGTGAAGCGATCGTTTCGCCTTTCGCTTGCAGCTCTTCGATATAGGTATCGGCTTTCTCAGAGAAGTCAGCTGGCAATTCGCCAGTATAACGACGGATCAGCTCACGGGCTTCAGCGGGGTACTCTTTGCTGTATTCGGCAAAGCGCTCTTCCCAATCATTTTCCAATACCGCGCCGCTTTCAAGGCCGTTCCACTGCTCAGCAATATCTTCAGGAATAACGAAAGGTTCGTATTCCCAACCCAGCTGTTTGCGAGCCAAGGCGATCTCATCATCACCCAGCGGCGCACCGTGACAATCTTCTTTACCCTGTTTGTTAGGCGAACCAAATCCGATAATAGTTTTGCAGCAGATCAGAGTAGGCTGATCTTCATTATCCTGTGCCGCTTCGATGGCAGCTTTAATCTGTTCAGCGTCGTGACCATCAACATTCGGAATAACGTGCCAGCCATAAGCTTCAAAACGCTTCGGCGTATCATCGGTAAACCAACCCTCAACCTCACCATCGATAGAGATGCCGTTGTCATCGTAGAAGGCGATCAACTTACCTAAACCTAAAGTACCGGCCAGTGAGCAAGACTCGTGGGAGATACCCTCCATCAAACAGCCATCGCCAAGGAAGGCATAGGTGTGGTGATCGATAATCTCATGGCCTTCACGGTTAAACTGCGCCGCCAAGGATTTTTCGGCAATCGCAAAACCGACCGCATTGGTAATACCCTGACCCAGTGGGCCAGTCGTGGTTTCAACACCCGGTGCATAACCGTATTCCGGGTGACCAGCGGTTTTTGAATGCAGTTGACGGAAGTTTTTCAGATCATCGATGGACAGATCATAACCGGTCAGGTGCAGCAGGCTATAAATCAACATAGAGCCGTGACCGTTCGACAGAACAAAACGGTCGCGATCCAGCCAATGCGGATTCGCCGGGTTGTGTTTCAGGAAATCATTCCATAGTACTTCAGCGATATCAGCCATTCCCATCGGCGCACCAGGGTGACCAGATTTAGCCTTTTGGACAGCATCCATACTGAGGGCACGAATTGCATTGGCAAGTTCTCTACGCGAGGACATTTATTCACTCCAGGGCCGAAGAAGCCCAAGTTGAGATTAAAAAGTGTTTTGATGCAGAGCCATCATCTCTTATCGAAGAGCTGAGGTTGGGCACCGATGAAAAATAGGCCGCTATTTTCTCGTAACCGTCCGTCAGCTTCAAACCTATTTCAGAGAAATTTAATGAAAATGAGCCGTTTTCATCTAAAAAAGTAAAAAAATCATCTAAAACAGGAACGCCGGCCATGCAATCAGGTCTCAACACGATTAAAATAGCGTTCATTCTTATACCCGGGCCATCGGTCCGATGCCATACATAATTCTCATAAGCTAGGATTGAAGACGCGTAATGAGCGAATACAGCCTGTTTACTTCGGAATCTGTTTCCGAAGGTCATCCTGACAAGATCGCCGATCAGATCTCTGACGCGGTTCTTGATGCAATTATTGCTGAAGATAAATACGCCCGTGTGGCATGCGAAACCATGGTTAAAACCGGTGTCGCGATTGTCTCTGGCGAGATCACCACGTCAGCGTGGGTCGATCTAGAAGCGCTCGTTCGTGGCGTTATCTGCGATATCGGTTACACCTCGTCCGACGTTGGCTATGACGGTGCGACCTGCGGTGTTCTTAACATCATCGGCAAGCAGTCACCGGATATCAACCAAGGTGTTGACCGCGCCAACCCGGAAGATCAGGGTGCCGGCGATCAGGGCTTGATGTTTGGTTATGCCAGCAACGAAACCGATGTGCTGATGCCCGCGCCAATCTGCTACGCTCACCGTCTAGTTGAACGTCAGGCCGAAGCGCGTAAGTCCGGCCTGTTGCCATGGTTACGCCCGGATGCCAAGAGTCAGGTAACGTTCCGTTATGAGAACGGCCAGCCAGTCGGCATCGATGCGGTTGTACTGTCCACACAACACAACCCAGAAGTCTCCATGGCGGATCTGCAAGAAGCCGTGATGGAGTTGATCATCAAGCATACCCTGCCCGCTGAGTGGATCGACAAAAGCACTAAGTTCCACATCAACCCAACCGGCAACTTCGTTATCGGCGGACCTGTGGGCGACTGTGGTCTGACGGGTCGTAAGATTATCGTTGATACCTACGGCGGCATGGCCCGTCATGGTGGCGGCGCATTCTCCGGCAAAGACCCATCCAAAGTTGACCGTTCAGCGGCTTACGCAGGACGTTACGTGGCTAAGAATATCGTTGCCGCGGGTTTAGCTGACAAGTGTGAGATCCAAGTCTCTTACGCTATCGGTGTAGCAGAGCCAACCTCCGTATCGATCAACACTTTCGGTACTGGCAAAATTTCTGACGCAAAAATCATCGAACTGGTCAACAACCACTTCGATCTGCGGCCACATGCGATCACCCGGATGCTAGATCTGCTACACCCAATGTATCGCCCAACCGCGGCTTACGGTCACTTCGGTCATAACCCTTATGAGATGACATCCGGTAACGAAACCTTTACCGCTTACTCTTGGGAAAAAACCGATAAAGCCGACGAACTGCGCGCAGCAGCCGGTCTGTAGGTATTGCTTTAAAGGCTTATCGCGATTGTTAATAGCGCTAATCAAAAAAGGGCGGAGTATTTATTTACTCTGCCCTTTTTTATGTTCTTCATTTAAGCATTCATCTTTATGATGCCGAATGATGCCGACAGCGCAAAAACCACCCCAAAACACCTCATTCGACTCGACACCGAGCGCCACAATGGCCTTCAGCATCAATATCCCGCTAACTGATCTCTTTTCTCCGTGGCATAATAGCGCCTTAAACCGCAGATCTGATTGATATACACCATGAGAATTCCACGTTTTTATGAGCCTCAAGCTATCACCGAAGGCAGTGAACTTTGCCTCAGCGATAGCGTCGTTCAGCATGTCTGTCGGGCACTGCGTATGCGCCCCGGCGATTCACTCGCGCTGTTTAATGGCGATGGCTTTGAATATACCGCCGAACTGACTGAAGTAGCTAAACGCAACGCCACTGCCCGTATCACTCAAGCATCACAGCCACACCGAGTATCACCGTTAAAGGTGACGATTGGCCAAGCGGTCTCCCGCGGCGAACGGATGGATTATGCGGTACAGAAAGCCACCGAACTCGGCATGAATCAGCTGGTGCCCCTGTTTACCGAACGCTGCGAGGTACGCTTAAACAGCGAACGTCAAGACAAACGCCGGCAACATTGGCAACAGGTGGCCGTCAGCGCGTGCGAACAGAGCCTGCGCTGCGATCTACCTGAAATCGGCGAGCCCCAATCCCTTAATGACTGGATCAATACAGTTGAAGCCGATTTAAAATTGGTGCTGCATCACCATACCGAACAGCCCCTAGGCGATTTCGCCAAACCAAGCTCTATTGCTCTACTCATTGGGCCTGAGGGCGGATTAAGTGAACCCGAAGTGGAACTCGCGCTAGCAAATGGGTTCAAACCCGTAGCCTTTGGTCCTCGAGTATTTCGTACTGAAACCGCTCCGGTGGCGGCCCTTTCGGTATTACAATACCTCTGGGGCGACCTAGGCTAAGCTGAACCAACCATAGTAAGGCTGGTGATGACCGGAACAGGCGGGTAGAATCCTTCTACATTAACGACAGCTAATTTATAGATAAACAAGGCGCATCAATGACAGTTAAAATCGGCATTGTGATGGATCCCATCGAGTCCATCAGCTTCAAAAAAGACAGCTCTCTCGCCATGCTTTGGGCCGCTCAAAGCAAAGGCTGGGAGATCTGGTACATGGAGCAGAAAGATCTTTATCTGCGTGATGGTAAGGTGTTGGCGAAAATGGCATCGATGACCGTCGACATGAACCCAGATAAATGGTTCGATCGTGGTGAATATAAAGTGCAGGAAGTAAGTACTCTCGATGCCGTGCTGATGCGTAAAGATCCGCCCTTCGATAATGAGTTTATCTATTCAACCCACCTCCTCGAAATGGCCGCGATGCAGGGCAACACCCTGATGGTCAACCGACCTCAGGCGCTGCGGGATTATAACGAGAAAATCTTTGCGACCCATTTTCCACAATGCTGCCCACCGGTACTGGTTACCCGTCGTGACGACCTGCTGCGCGAATTCCATGCGGAATTCAAAGATGTCATCTTCAAACCTCTCGATGGTATGGGAGGCACCTCTATATTCCGCATTCAGGAAGAGGGCGTTAACCTAGGGGTGATTATCGAAACCCTAACCAAGTTCGGCACCGAGACTATTATGGCGCAGCAATATCTGCCTCAAATTGTCGATGGCGATAAACGTATCTTGATGATCGATGGCGAGCCGGTACCTTATGGTCTCTCGCGTATTCCAACCAATGGCGAAACCCGAGGCAACTTAGCCGCCGGTGGCCGAGGCGAAGGCCGCCCTCTTACCGAACGGGAACTATGGATCGCGGCACAGGTAGGACCCACACTGAAAGCACAGGGCATTTTATTTGCCGGGTTGGATGTCATTGGTGATTACCTCACCGAAGTCAATGTCACCAGCCCAACCTGTATCCGCGAACTGGATAATCAATTCGGTTTAGATATCGGGATGCAATTAATGGATGTTATTGAAGAAAAACTTAAGCAGCGCCATGCATAATCACGCCCTTAACTCCCTGCCTGTTAGGCACTTCAGATGAGCCAAGCCGTCGCCGCTGTTTCCGCAGCCGACCGCCTCGGCTTTACTCTGTTTTTAGCCGTAGCGGTGCATGCCGCCGCTATTCTTGGCATTGGCTTTGCCATCACGCCCAAAGTGCCTCCGGCTCAGACGCTGGAAATCACCTTGGCGCAGTTCAAAAGCGACAAACCGCCGGAAGAGGCGGATTTTCTCGCTCAGGTTGACCAGCAGGGCAGCGGCCAGCTTGACAAGAAAGCGCTGCCATCTACCCGTGAACAGGCCGACTTTCAACATCAAGATATTCAAGAAACCGCCGCGCTGCAACCACTGACAGAACCCGCGCAGATGGTGCCGCTTCCCACCCCGGCGAAAGCCCCGGCCCCAGCGGATATTGCCGAAAGCGTTGAGCAAAACATTAACAGTGCGCCGGAACAGCAGGTGATTATCACCCACGCTAAACAAGATAAAAAACGCTCTACCCTATTGGAGCAGCGCCATAAATCGGCACCACCCCCTCCGCCGCCCGGCAGCTCTCAGTCACTGCTATCCCGCAGCCTTGAGATCGCCAGCCTTCAAGCACAGTTAGATTTTGAGCGGCAGACATACGCCAAGCGTCCACGGGTGAAACGACTGACTTCAGCGGCCACCAAAAGCCATAACGATGCCGTTTATCTGGCCAACTGGCGACGTAAAATTGAATCGGTGGGCAACCTGAACTACCCCAAAGAAGCTCAAATGAATCAGCTGTACGGCAGCTTACGGATGATGGTTAGCGTGTTGCCCGATGGTAGCGTCAAAGATATTCGTATTTTACACTCATCCGGCAACAAGGTACTCGATGATGCCGCCGTGCGGATCGTGCAACTGGCCGCACCGTTCCAAAAATTTCCTATTGAGATGCGCAAAAATACCGATGTCTTGGAGATTATCCGTACCTGGAAGTTTGAGAAATCGACCCGGGTATACTAAAACCTTACTAAACTGAGCATAACAGACCTGATGACTTACTCACCGTCTGCACAACTCAAGGGCAGGTATTCATTATGACAACAGAGGCCTCTTCACTCTACCTGCCCGGCAGCCTGCAGGGGCATTTCCTATTCTCTATGCCCCACTTAGACGATCCGGGCTTCGCCCAGAGCCTGATCTATATCTGCGAGCACAACGAATCCGGGGCGATGGGGATTGTCATTAACCGACCCACCGAGATGAACCTCAACGAGCTATTCCAACTACTCGAACTCAACCATAATGTACCCGCCAACATTACTGTGTATGCCGGCGGACCAGTACAGAATGATCGCGGTTTTATTCTCCATAGTCCCACCATAGCGAAATGGGATTCCAGCTATAAAATCACCGCAGATGTGACCCTTACCACCTCGGTAGATATTCTCCGAGCAGTCAGTGAAAACCATGGACCAGACGCCTTTCTGGTGGCCCTTGGCTATGCGGGGTGGGGTCCAGGTCAATTAGAACAAGAATTGTCTGCCAATGCATGGTTAAGTTGCCCGGCTAATTTAGATATAATGTTCCGCACTCCG
This sequence comes from Amphritea sp. GJ51-11, assembly GCF_055808735.1. Taxonomy (NCBI): domain Bacteria; kingdom Pseudomonadati; phylum Pseudomonadota; class Gammaproteobacteria; order Oceanospirillales; family Oceanospirillaceae; genus Amphritea; species Amphritea sp. GJ51-11. Next base: position 4,049,082 of record NZ_CM147881.1, read on the forward strand.
GCCGAGGAACGACTTCAGGCGGCAGCGGCAACGATGGGGATTAATCTTAATCTATTAACCTCCCAAAGCGGCCATGCCTAATCAGCTTCCTCGCCATTCACCCACTCAAAGAAGCGGAATGATCACACTCTCAGGTCCAGTAATAGGCTTTGATTTCGGCACCACCCGGATTGGCATTGCCGCCGGTCAGGCGATCACCGGCACAGCCACCCCCTTAGCGCCGATCAGCGCCCGCGATGGCATTCCCGACTGGCATGTGATTGAAGCACTTATCACCGAGTGGCAGGCCGCTGCCATTGTCGTCGGCATCCCTCTGAATATGGATGGTAGTATCAGCGATATGTCTCGCCGGGCACGAAAATTCGCCAACCGTCTCAAAGAACGCTGCCAACTCCCCTGCTATCTGATCGATGAGCGGCTCACGACTCGTGAAGCCAAACAGATCAGTCTGTCTCGGGGCGGCAGCAGTAATTTTAAAGAAAATTCCGTTGACGGCATTGCCGCTCAACTGATTCTGGAAAGCTGGTTTGAATCAGACCAACTGATATCCAGTGAAACCCGACTGGAGGACCTTTATGGTATCGGGCGTAATTAAAGTCGATCACCTGTTAACTAAAATGGCGACCGAGCTAACCACCCTCATCAAGGCGCGACAACTTGATGATCCGATGATGATCGGCATCCGCACCGGCGGCGTTTGGCTAGCGGAACACCTACATCAGCAACTCAACCTCGACAGTCCGCTAGGCACCTTGGATATATCATTCTACCGGGATGATTTTACCCGCGTCGGCTTGAACCCCAAAGTACAGCCCTCGGCCCTGCCTAGTGCGACTGAAGACCGCCATATCATTCTGGTTGATGATGTCATTATGAGCGGCCGAACCATTCGTGCCGCCATGAATGAGCTGTTTGATTATGGCCGTCCAGCATCCATCACACTGGTCACCCTACTCGATCTAAATCGGCGCGAACTACCGATTCAGGCGGATGTCACCGGCGACACGCTGCTATTAGCCGATGATGAGCAGGTCAAACTCACCGGGCCGGAGCCGCTGGCACTGGAAATCCGCAAGAAAGCTAACTTATAACCCATCGTCGGAATCTGCCATGTTTGTACAACAAGATCCCAATCTGATCCAGCTTAACAGCGCCGGTCAGTTGAAACACTTTCTGACCACCGAAGGGCTAAGTCGGGAGATGCTAACCGAGATTCTCGATACCGCCGACTCCTTTGTGGATATGAACGCACAGCAGGTTAAAAAAGTGCCGTTGCTGCGAGGCAAAACCGTTGTTAACCTGTTTTTCGAGGCCAGCACCCGCACCGCCAGCACCTTTGAGCTGGCGGCTAAGCGTCTATCTGCCGATGTGCTTAACCTGAATATTAAAACGTCATCAACCTCTAAGGGCGAAACCCTCAAAGACACCCTAATGACGATGGAAGCGATGCACTCCGATATGTTTGTCGTGCGTCACTCAGACAGCGGCGCTGCCCACTACATCGCTAGCAATGTTACCCCCCATGTGGCGGTGATTAATGCCGGCGATGGACGTCATGCCCATCCGACCCAAGCGATGCTAGACATGCTAACCATTCGCCAGCATAAAGGCGCTTTTGAACCGCTTAAAGTAGCGATCGTCGGCGATATCCTCCACTCTAGGGTAGCCCGATCACAGATTCATGCATTGCGTACCTTAGGCGCGGCTGAAGTACGTGTGATTGCGCCGACCACCCTGCTCCCCCGACATATCGAAGCACTCGGCGTTACCGTGTTCACCGATATGAAACAGGGCCTCAAGGAGGTCGATGTGGTAATGATGCTGCGGCTGCAGAAAGAGCGCATGCAGAGCGCTTTACTGCCCAGCGAATCAGAATTCTATACCCTTTACGGTCTCACTGAAGAGAAGCTAAAGCTCACCCACCCCGATTCAATTGTCATGCATCCAGGCCCCATTAACCGTGGCGTTGAGATCGAAACCTCCGTTGCGGATGGCCCCAAATCGATGATATTGAAACAGGTAACCAATGGTATTGCCGTGCGCATGGCGGTTATGTCGATGGCGATGGGCGGACAGATGACAGAACATCAGGCCCGCCGGGAGAGTGAGTAACGTTATGAGTATCAATATTGCAATCAAGAATGGCCGGGTCATCGACCCTGCTAACAAGATCGATACGATCACCGACCTGTTTATCAGCGATGGCAAGATCTCCGCCTTAGGCCAAGCCCCAGACGGCTTTGTCGCAGACCAACAGATCGATGCCCGTAATCTGGTCGTCAGCCCAGGACTGATCGACCTGTGCGCGAACCTGCGCGAACCCGGCTACAGCCGTAAAGGCACAATCGCTAGCGAAACGGCTGCGGCTGCAGCTGGCGGGATTACCACCCTCTGCATGCCACCACTGACCAAACCGATCGCGGATAACTCAGCGGTAATTGATCTCATCGAAGATCTAGCCAAGCAAGCGGGTAATGCCCGAGTACTGCCGATGGGTGCCCTGACTCAGGAACTGAAAGGCGAACAACTTAGCCCGATGTATGGCCTAAGTAAGTCCGGCTGTATCGGCTTTACCAACGCTCGGCAGCCGATCCGTAGCTCGCTGACACTGGTGCGCTGCCTAGAATACGCAGCTACCCACGATCTGTTGGTGATTTTCCAGCCAATGGACGCTGACCTAGCCGCCGGCGGCACCATGCACGATGATATCACCTGCACCCGGCTGGGCCTGAGCGGCATTCCAGAAAGCGCTGAAACCATCGAAGTGGCCCGTTGTCTGTTACTGGTTGAACAAACCGGCGTGAAGGCGCACTTTGGTCAACTATCCTGCGAACGTTCCGTCAAAATGGTCATGGATGCCCGCGATAGAGGACTGCGAGTAACCGCGGATATTGCCATCCAGAATTTGCTACTGACCGATGAAAACGTCAATGGCTTCGACCCGAGCTTCCACCTGATTCCACCACTTCGCAGCCAACTTGACCGCGCCGGTTTGCGCCACGCGCTAGTCACCGATGGCTTTCAGGCGATCTGTTCCGACCACCAGCCCCATGAATTAGCTGCTAAGCAAGCACCTTTTGCCGCAACCGAACCGGGCATGACAGGGCTTGAGACGCTGCTGTCGCTGTCGTTAATGCTGGTAGAGCAAGAGCTTATCTCTCTGCCGCAAATGCTGGCTAAGCTAACCTCAGGGCCTGCCAGCGTGCTAGGTATTGAACTAGGGACACTCTCAGTCGGAAGTACGGCGGATATCTGCATCTTCGATCCACAACAGGAGTGGATGCTGACCGATGAAAATCGCCGCTCGGCAGGGGCAAATACGCCATTTATGAATTTTCCACTGAAAGGCGTCGTACGCTACACCCTTTTGGATGGTGCGCTGGTGTTTCAACAATAGTTTCAATAATCACTTCACAATAGCAACTGGCATAGTCGCAGCTGATAGTTCGACAAATGCCAGACATAAAAATGTATGGTTCCCCTCATGATTGCAACATAGATTTGTGATCGTGAGGTGGTTTTGCGCTAATGTATTCGGAGTCTTAAGTTGGGAAGCTTTTATTCCCGCTCCACGATGAGCATCCGCGCCAGATAGCCCTTAAAAAAGCCGACAGCTTATAACAGCTGTTTTTTGTGACAGGTTTACTACCCAGACGGTCAACCGTTTTCATCATCACGCTCTATTATTGCAAACCCGATTAAACTTGTTGCACCTGATAAGGCTCATTCTTACTTAAAATGGCATAGGCTATTCTCGATAGCTTATTCGCTAAGGCAATGCACACTGTATTAAATGATTTTTTTGCGCGTAGCTTTCTTAGCCAGTCGTACATTACGCCTCGATAACTGTCTAATCGCGATAAGATCGCTCTCGCACCATGTACCAGTAAACACCTGAGGCGCTTATTACCTCGTTTACTAATACCTAATAATGTCGGTTTTCCTCCTGTTGAATATTGCCGTGGCACCAACCCTAACCAGGCAGCCATTTCCCGACCGTTTTTAAACTGATGCGCATTGCCTACTTCTGCCGCTAACTGGCTTGCTGTCATGTCACCAATGCCTGGAACCGTTTTTAATAGCTGACAACGACTACTTTCCTTAACCTGTTTAACGATTTTTGCGTCCTGAGCGGCGATTTTTTCATTTAAATAACAGTAGTGCTCATGCAGCACCTGAAGCTCACCAATGATGGCTGGGCATAGTGTTACTTTTTGCATACTTAACCATGAAAACAGTCTTTTCATGGCCGAGTGCCCACGCGGGAAAGACAATCCAAACTCTAATAATAACGCACCTATACGTGACATACAGGCGGTACGATCGGCGACAAAGCCTTCACGCACTCGGTGTACGATAAGCTGACTTTGTGACTCAATCGACTTAACGGCGACAAAACGCATGTCAGGACGACGGGCCGCTTCAGTAATCGCCAATGCATCGATAAAGTCATTTTTGTTGCCTTTAACGAAAGGTTTAACGTATTGAGGTGGGATTAATCGAACGTCATGGCCATGACCCAAGCAGAGGCGACCTAACCAATGAGCACCGCCGCAGGCCTCAAATGCAATGAGACATGGTGGGAGTTGAGCGATAAACGTAATGAGTTTTTGACGAGAGAGTTTCTTTTTGCAAACTTGCTGATCTTGGGCGTCACGACCCATTAAATGAAAAGAAGACTTGCCTAAATCGATTCCAAGGACTTAGATATACATGAGATGGTTCTCCTTGTTGGTTTCGTCACCTTTCCAACATAGCTGGTTAAAAGCGAGGGGAACCATCTCATTAAGGCGATCATCGGATGATCGCCTTTTTTGTATTCAATGTTTTAGCGCATGGTTAACCTTAGCCGAAGATACCCTTCAGGCTAAAGAAGATCACAATAGAGAGCAACGCACCGGCCGGTAGTGTCACAATCCAAGAGACAAAGATAGTCCCAACAACCTGTAGGTTCAGTGCTGAAAGGCCACGGGCCATACCTACACCTAACACCGCACCCACCAAGGTATGCGTTGTCGAAATAGGCAAGCCAGTACCCGACGCAAAGACCACGGTGGAAGCCGCCGCCAGCGTCGCAGCGAAGCCACGGCTAGGGGTCAACTCAGTAATATTATTACCCACGGTGGCGATCACTTTATGTCCATACATCACCAGACCGGCCACAATACCACTACCTCCGAGTAACAGGATCCAGACCGGCATTGATGATTCCTGAGCCACTTCGCCCGCAGAAGCAACAACCCCAACAACCGCCGCCAGAGGTCCGACCGCATTGGCAACATCGTTAGAGCCATGGGCAAAAGCCATGGCACAGGCGGTGAACATCATCAACACACCAAAGACTTTCTCAACACTGGTGAAGTGATAATCAACGTTTTCTTCTGCCTTCACATGGATCTTACGCAGCATCAGCACGCCTAGCCCCATCGTGATCAAACCGATACCAACCGAGATCAACGCACTCATACCGAAGCCAGGGTTTAAGCCCACATGCTTTAAGCCCTTAGTAAAGGTCACCATCGAGATCATAAAGCCGACCACAAAGATGTACATCGGCACATATTTTTTGGCGTTGTTAAAGGGATGTTCGGTATCGAGGATGAGCTTTTGGACACTGCGGAAGAGGAAGAAAGCGATAAAACCGGCGGTTAACGGGGAGACTACCCAACTGGCGACGATCTTGCCTACCTTGCCCCAGTGTACCGCATCAACCGAGATACCGACCGCAGCAAAGCCGACAATCGCACCCACAATGGAATGGGTGGTCGACACCGGCCAGCCCATCGCAGTAGCGATCAACAGCCAGATACCGGCGGCTAGTAATGCCGAGAGCATGCCATACACCAGCAGTTCCGGCGAACCGGATAAGATCGCCGGATCAATAATACCTTTACGAATGGTTGCGGTTACCGCACCACCCGCCAGATAAGCCCCCGCAAATTCAAAAATGATAGCGATAATAATCGCTTGTTTCAGGGTTAATGCTTTGGATCCCACCGAGGTGCCCATCGCATTCGCCACATCATTCGCGCCCACACCCCAGGCCATGAAGAATCCAAACACACATGCCATGATGACCAGGATATTGCCATACTCTGCAATGATGCTCATGATAACTACCTAATTTTAAAGATTCAGAGAAAGTTTGTTCGCAACGTTTACTTAGCCAGCAACAACTGCAGGCGACTGCCTACCTGTTGTGCTTTATCAGCGAGATCGCCGATCCAAGTAATAATTTGATAAAGGAACATTGCGTCAATAGGATGCAGCTCTTTCTCTACATCAAACAGGGATGAGCGAACTTCACGCTCCATCTCATCAGCATCGTGTTCCATATCATCCAGATCGTGGATCATTTTTTCGACGACATCGACTTCATGGCCGCGGAATCCCGCCGTGATCAGTTCATCGAGCTCATTGAGCGCGATCAATGCCTGTCCGGAAGTCTTAAGCGAAGAACGAATATATTCGGCAATCGCCGGTTGTATCTGAACCGGTACCGACATCTTGCGACCCAACATCAAACCGGCAATATCTTTAGCTCGGTTGGCGATCTTGTCCTGCATACGCAGCAGTTCGAGTAGATCGGTACGGGGAACGGGCAAAAATAAGCTATTCGGAAGATTCATACGAATCTCTTTTTTCATTGAGTCTGCTTCACCTTCAAGCACAGCAATACTGTGTTGAACTTCAGCTGCTTTTTCCCAATCTTCAGCCATCACTGCATCAAAAAAAGGGATCAGCTGGATAGCACAGGAATGAGCCTTAGCAATATGCGCTTGCATGGGCTGAAATGGAGATCGTGCAAACATCTGCAAAATCGGGTTATTAGTAACCATAAAACCACCGGCGTTAGTGCAAATTTTGCGCGAGTATACGTGGGCTTTACTTCTATTTGTAGTCAAAATGAAACATAAGTGTAACCATTGTAAGGTTAAGGGAAATAGTCACGCCCATGCTCAAGCTGCTATTTCTTTATAACTATTTGTTTTATCAGTTTTTTATCATTCGCCTTTGGCATTATTAATTTTTTATGACGCACTTATCGTTATTAAACCTATCGAGACAAAAAGTGCTTTTTGGTAAGCTGAAACGATCAATCGGTCACCGGACAGAGTACCTCGATTATGCTCAGCCAATTAATTCAACAACTTCCCCCTCTAATTCAAGCCAATACCTCGCTAAATCTCGACAAAGCCTCAGAGGCGGTGAAACAACTCCCAAATCAGAGTGCTGACTTCTATAACGACCTAATACGGGTGCTGGCCGGGAGTGATTATGTAGCCGACCAGCTTAGCCGCACCCCTGCCCTGTTGACCGAATTACAGCAGACCAATGACCTTTATCGTGACTACGCCGATTCCGAGTATCCGCAGCAGCTCGCACAGCGCATCACCGGGGTCGACAATGAACCTCAGCTACATAGCATTCTAAGACAGTTTCGCCAGCGGGAAATGGTCCGCATTATTTGGCGTGACCTTACCCGATCGGCCGATATGTCTATGACCACCTCGGACCTATCCGCTTTAGCCGATGCCTGTATCGATCAAGCCTTAAAGTGGCTCTATAACGATTGTTGCGCAAAGTGGGGCACACCTCATGCATCACCGGAAGATGGCGCGCCAAAAAAACCACAGCAACTCGTGGTGCTGGGTATGGGCAAACTCGGTGCCCACGAACTCAATCTATCATCCGATATTGACCTGATTTTTGCCTATCCCGAAAAAGGCATGACCGAAGGTGGTCGGCGTGTACTGGCAAACCAGGATTTCTTTAGTCGTTTAGGCCAGAAACTGATCCAAGCACTAGATAACATCACTGCCGATGGCTTTGTGTTTCGTACTGATATGCGCTTGCGCCCCTACGGTGCTAGCGGCCCATTGGTTTGCAGCTTTCCCGCCATGGAAGATTACTATCAAACCCAAGGCCGGGATTGGGAACGTTATGCCATGATTAAAGCGAGGGTGGTCGCGGGTGACCAACAGGCCGGTGCCGAACTACAGGAAATGCTGCGCCCCTTCGTGTATCGCAAATATATCGATTTCAGTGCCTTCGACTCCCTCCGCTCAATGAAGGAGATGATCAATAAAGAGGTGCGCCGCAAAGGCCTACAAGGCAATGTGAAATTAGGTGCCGGCGGGATCCGTGAAGTGGAGTTTATCGGCCAAGCCTTTCAGCTTATCCGTGGCGGACGAGACCCGCGTTTACAGCAACGGGAGCTGCTAACAATTTTACCGCTACTGCCGGAAACCGTTGGCATCCCGGAACAGGCGGTCGCAGAGTTAGCCGAAGCCTATATCTTTTTACGTAATGCCGAGCATGTGATTCAGGCGGTGGCCGATCGCCAAACCCAAGAACTACCGATGGAAACCATCGACCAGGCGCGTATGGCTTATAGCATGGGCTTTGACGACTGGGATACTTTTATGGCCGCATTACAACGGCAGCGTGACCGAGTCACGGAGCATTTTGCAGATGTTATTGCACCCGCAGAGACGCACCTACAACAGGACGACCATCACAGTGACTGGCTGCTGCTATGGAACAGTGAGTTCGAAGCCGAAGAAGGTGAAGCCTTCTTCGCCAAGCATGGCTTAGATAACCCGCAGCAGGCGTGGCAAGCGTTCAACCACCTAAAATCCAGCCGTTCGGTTCAGGTGATGCAAGCGGTTGGCCACGAACGCCTCTTAGCGGTGTTGCCGAAGCTGATGAGCGAAGTCTCGACAGTGGATAACGCCAGCGAAACCCTCGAGCGGGTATTACTGCTAATTCAAGCGATCATTCGCCGCTCATCCTATTTGGTATTGCTAGCAGAAAATCCCGATGCGATGAAACAGCTGGTGCGACTCTGTTCGGCGAGCGCTTGGTTCAGTGAAACGCTGACAAAACAGCCGGTGCTGCTAGATGAGTTAATCGATCAGCGCAGCCTCTACTCCCCGCCCTCGAAAGACACTCTACAATCTGACCTACGGCAACAGCTGCTACGTATTCCCGAAGAGGATGAAGAGCAACTAATGGATACCCTGCGTTATTTCAAGAGTGCTCATGTGTTAAGCGTGGCAGCATCAGATATTACCGGCGCGCTACCGCTCATGAAGGTCAGTGACTATCTCACCTGGCTGGCGGAGGTGATTTTGGATGTCGTCCTCGACATCGCATGGCGGCAGTTATCGGAAAAGCATGGCGTACCGTTGAAATCACCGGGCATTGCCTGTGATCCTGACTTTATTATTGTCGGTTACGGCAAGCTGGGGGGCATTGAGCTATCCTACGGTTCGGATCTCGACCTAGTGTTCATACATGATGCCGATGCTAGCTTATACACCGAAGGTAAAAAGCCAATTGCTAACTCGGTCTTTTTCACCCGCTTAGGTCAAAAAATCATTCATATTCTCAACACCTTTACCACCGGTGGCGACCTCTACGAAGTGGATATGCGTCTACGCCCCTCCGGTAAGTCGGGGCTACTGGTCAGTTCGCTGAAAGCCTTTGCCGAATACCAAGAGAAGGAAGCCTGGACATGGGAACATCAGGCGCTTGTCCGAGCCCGGGTAATTACCGGATCCGCCTCATTAAAGGCTAAATTTGAACAGGTTCGCAGTGATATCCTCAGCCAGCCGCGAGATCTGACGCTGTTATCCACAGAAGTGGTTCAAATGCGTGAAAAAATGCGCAACCACCTCGGCACCGCCGAAAAAGATAGCGATGCGTTGTTCAATTTAAAACAGGATCGCGGCGGTATTGTCGATATTGAATTTATTGTGCAGTACAGCGCCTTGGCCTTTGCACATCAATACCCTGAATTGATCGAATATACCGATAACATTCGTATTCTAGACGCCATGGAGAACACCGGTGTGATGGCTGAAGAGGATACCCAGATACTCCGAGAAGCCTATAAAGATTATCGTTCGGTGGGACACCGGCAGGTACTGCAAGGCCGAGCAAATAGTGTTAGCGCAAACGAATTAGAGGAGTATCGACAAGCGGTAACCCGTATCTGGACAGCACAGCTAAATCTCTGATACTCGCCAGAAAGGGCTCCCAGTACAAATGCAGCCCTAACAAAAAACCCCGCCTGATGGCGGGGTTTCAGTAACGCAAGCGCTATAAACCGCTATTACATCCCCTTAACATCGAGGATACCGTCATTCTGCAGGAAATCTTCATCATCTTGCAGGAAGAAGCCGGAATCTTCAGTACCGCCATCGAGTTCAGGGTTTGTTTCAGCGTTAAGCTTAATCATCAAGCGCAGATCGTTAGGTGAGTCCGCATGAGCAATCGCCACATCATAATTGATGGTGCCGGCTTTATACTCATTGAACAATGCCTGATCGAAGGTTTGCATACCTAAGTTAGTGGACTTGCTAATCACCTCTTTCAGCTCATGCACCTCACCTTTACGGATAAGATCCTGCATCAGCGGCGTATTGATCAACACTTCGACCACTGCCCGACGCCCCTTGCCATCTTTGGTCGGCAGCAACTGTTGAGCGACGATCGCTTTCAGGTTAAGCGACAGGTCCATCCAGATCTGGGCGTGATGCTCTGGCGGGAAGAAACTAATAATACGGTCTAACGCTTGGTTAGCATTATTAGCGTGCAGCGTTGCCATACATAGATGACCGGTCTCAGCGAAGGTCAAGCCGTAACCCATGGTGTCGGAACTACGAATCTCCCCCATCAAAATCACATCGGGAGCCTGACGCAGGGTATTCTTCAGAGCTATCTCGAATGATTCCGTATCCAAGCCCACTTCTCGCTGAGTAATCACACTCTGCTTATGCTCGTGGATATACTCAATCGGGTCTTCAATGGTAATAATATGACCGGCGCTGTTGGTATTACGATAATCGATCATCGACGCCAAGGAGGTCGATTTACCGGTACTAGTGCCACCCACAAACAGGATCAGCCCCCGTTTGGTCATGGATAGATCTTTCAACACCTGTGGCAGGTTAAGCTCTTCCATTGATGGAATATTGGTATTAATACGTCGCAATACCATGCCAGGCGAGTTTCGTTGGAAAAAGGCGCTAACCCGAAAACGGCCAATGCCATGGGCACTAATAGCAAAGTTACACTCGTGTGTGCCTTCATATTCAGCCAGCTGCTTATCATTCATGGTGCTATACGTCAGCGCCCGTGCCTGAGCAGGCTTCAATGCTTCTTTGGTTAATGGCTTCATTGTGCCATCAACCTTAATACTAGGACGTGCTCCGGCAGTAATAAACAGATCGGAGGCCTCCCGATCGGTCATAACCTTAAGTAGCTGGGTAATATCCACAATAACAGCCCCGTGTTAGAAATTCTTAGAGTTCATGGCTTTAACACGCGCAGTTTCGCGAGTAATGATACCTTTTTTAACTAGGTCCGATAGGGACTGATCCAACGTCACCATACCAAAGCCAGCACCAGTCTGAATCGCGGAATACATTTGCGCGACCTTATCTTCACGGATGAGGTTACGTATCGCCGGTGTCCCCACCATAATTTCATGCGCTGCTACTCGGCCACCTTTGGGCTTTTTCAACAACGTTTGAGAGATAACCCCCTGTAGGGATTCCGACAGCATAGAACGCACCATCGATTTCTCTGCCGCCGGGAACACATCGATAATACGGTCAATGGTTTTAGCTGCTGAGGTGGTGTGCAGTGTACCAAATACCAAATGGCCGGTTTCAGCGGCGGTTAACGCCAGGCGGATGGTTTCCAAATCTCGCATCTCACCCACCAGAATAATATCCGGGTCTTCACGTAGCGCCGAACGCAGCGCTTCATCAAAGCCTAGGGTATCCCGATGCACTTCTCGCTGGTTAACCAGACACTTCTTGCTCTGATGGACAAATTCGATCGGGTCTTCAATGGTTAGAATATGTTCGTTGCGAGTGTCATTGATGTAATCCACCATCGCTGCCAGCGTGGTACTTTTACCGGAACCTGTCGGCCCCGTCACCAGCACCAATCCACGAGGATTATCGGCAAGGGTACGAAACACCTGTCCCATGCCCAGATCGTCCATGGTCAGTACCCGACTAGGAATGGTCCGGAAGACGGCTGCGGCACCCCGGTTCTGGTTAAAGGCGTTAACACGAAAACGCGCCAGTCCGGGCACTTCAAATGAAAAGTCGGTTTCAAACCGTTCTTCATAGTCCTTACGCTGCTTATCGTTCATGATGTCGTAAATCAGCGTATGAACCTGCTTATGTTCCAGAGAAGGCAGCTTAATCCTACGGACTTCGCCATCAACCCGAATAACCGGGGGCATCCCCGCGGTGATATGGAGGTCGGATGCTCCCTGCTGAACAGTAAAAGATAAGAGTTCTGTAATATCCATGGCTTCTCAGGTGTTTAGGGAACCGACCAGCAGCTCCATTGGTTATCTGTAAGCGTCACAGCCTTAATATGAAAGGCTTAACAAACCGCGCATGACCCTTTTCCATAATAAAAGCACTCAGCAAGCTTATAAAGGCCTTATTCTGCCTATTTTGCTCAGTGGCGGGGATGATTTACCATAAAACCCTGAAAAAGCACCCCGATATTGATCTGAAAACCCTTTTCGCAACGGCAAATATTCGCGGGTTACGTTAGGTTCTCTGGTATTATAGACGCCTGACCCTAACGGGTTGCTCGCTATAATGAAACTATTGTAGTTCCATTGTAGTTCCGTTTTATCAGAATCATTCATTATAGCCAATCGCTAGTTTTACAATATGACACAGATAACAGACCGTCTCGACCAACTACGTGTACAAATTGCGACGGCGGCAGAACATGCCAAACGTCAACCTCAGAGTATAAACCTGCTGGCCGTAAGTAAAACACGGCAAGCCGATGAACTGCGTCAAGCGTGGTCGGCCGGGCAGCGAGATTTTGGCGAGAATTACCTCCAAGAAGCACTGGATAAGATCGATGCCCTCAGTGACTTGGATATTTGCTGGCACTTTATCGGCCCAATACAGTCGAACAAAACGCGGCCCATTGCTGAAAATTTTAGCTGGGTACACAGTGTTGACCGTTTTAAGGTCGCTCAACGGCTCAATGATCAACGTCCAGCGAGCCTGCCGCCATTAAACATCTGTTTACAGGTCAACATTAGCGAAGAAGTGAGCAAGTCCGGCGTCCTTCCCGCAGAATTAACCGCGCTGGCCACCGAGGTCGCTAGCCTGCCTAACATTCGCTTACGAGGACTCATGGCGATTCCGGCCAGTGATGCTGACCCGCAGCGCCAACGCGCTCCCTTTGCGCAGCTCAATGTACTCTTGCACGGTTTGCAACAACAGCTGCCCAATACCCCCCTCGATACGCTGTCGATGGGTATGTCAGGTGATATGGAGGCCGCTATTTTAGAAGGCGCTACTATCGTGCGAATAGGCACCGCGCTGTTTGGCCCACGCGACTATAGCCAGCAGCAGTGAAAATTGACAGACTAACTTTGACAACTCTTTTTAAGATTAGGAATGTAACGTGAGCACACAACCAACACTGGCATTTATCGGCACAGGTAACATGGCTCGGGCGATCATCGGCGGACTCCTCAGCAACGGCTACCCAGCCGCTAGTATCTGGACCACCGGCACTCAGCTGGAAAAACTGGCTGACCTTAAACAGCAGGGGTTGCATACCACAACCGATAACAACGCCGCCGTCGCCGCTGCAGATATCGTCATTTTCGCCGTTAAGCCGCAGATCTTAAAAACCGTCGCTCAGTCAATGGCTGAAGCAGTACAGCAACATCAACCACTGATCGTGTCAGTAGCCGCAGGTGTGCTTTGTAACAGCTTAGAACAATGGCTCGGCGGCAACATTGCACTGGTACGCTGCATGCCAAATACGCCGTCACTGGTACAAAAAGGCGCCTGTGGTCTCTATGCTAACCCACAGGTTTCAGATAGTCAGCGTCAACAGACTGAACAGGTGATGCAAGCGACTGGGCTGGCCCTATGGGTTGATAACGAACCGCAACTGGATGCGGTGACAGCGGTTTCCGGTAGCGGCCCGGCTTACTACTTCTTAATCATGGAAGCGATGGCTGCTGCCGGCGAAAAACTCGGACTTAGCCGCGAAGTTGCACAACAGCTGACGATTCAGACCGCCTTAGGTGCCGCAGAGATGGCGCGCCAAAGCGATGTTGAGCCCGCCGAGTTACGCCGCAGAGTCTGTTCACCGAACGGCACCACCGAACAAGCGATTAAAACCTTCATCGAGCAAGGACTGCCAGAGATCATCGATAACGGCATGCAAGCCTGTAGCAATAGAGCACAAGAGATGGCTGAAGAACTGGGTAAATAACCAGATGATATAAAAAGCCTTTCTTCGGTTCATAGTCACCGGGAAAGGCTCTATACTCTGGGTCAGTCTTATTGCGGCCCAGAGCCCATAAAAATTCAACTAGATACAGGTAACAGGAACAGAGACAATGGGATCCGATCCGCTCAGTTCAATCATTCAGCTGTTCGGCCAGCTATATGCGTTTATTGTAGTGCTACGCTTTTTACTACAGGTCGCGAAAGCCGATTATTACAACCCGATTTGTCAGGCTGTCGTTAAAATTACGGCAGCGCCTTTAGCGCCGTTGCATCGTATCTTGCCACGCCCAGGCAATATCGATATGTCTCCGCTGGTGTTGGCATTTGTTATCAACATCGCTACTTGGGCCGCTATCCTGTTGTTTAAGGGGCAGAGTATTGGCGATAACTTCACCGCCATGTTGGTGCTGTCGGGTGTTGGCGTGCTAGACACCATCTTAACCATCTATTTTTATGCGGTAATCGGTTCCGTGATTATCAGCTGGGTTGCTCCAGGAAGTTACCATCCAGGGCCACAACTGATTACGCAACTGACCGAGCCGGTATTTGGTCTGGCCCGTAGGGTTATCCCCTCGCTGGGCGGCCTTGATCTATCACCGATTTTGATCTTTTTCGTGATTCAGATCGCCCGTTCACAGCTCAGCAGCCTGACCCACTTCCTACTCTGAGGTCGGTCATGGCAGACTTTTATAGCTGGCAGGATGATAGCTTAATTCTTCGCTGTCACCTGCAACCGAAAGCCAGCAATGATGCGATTGTTGGCCTACACGATGATAGTGTTAAAATACGCATCACGGCACCGCCGATAGAGGGCAAAGCTAATGCCCATCTGATAAAATTCCTCGCGAAACAGTTTGGCGTAGCAAAGAGTTCTGTCACCATCCTCAAAGGTGAGCTGGGCCGGCAGAAGCGGGTAAAGATCGAACAACCCAAAAAATTCCCTGAAACACTAACGATTGAGCACCACTGAAGTGATACTGATATCTCTGCATAATGACCGCCCGACAGGCTATCTGATCTTGGATAGCAAGGCGCTGTTGTACGAAATGTGAAGCTCGACCGGGTCTGTCAGCAACATTTTTTCAGTTATCTGCGTTAAGAGAACATTATGCCTCAATCATTTCCTGAAGATTCTGTCGGTATCGTCACACCGCAAACGATCTGTTTTGACCAACCGTTACCATTAGCCTGTGGTCGCCAACTCGACCGCTATGAACTCATCATCGAAACCTACGGCAGCCTCAATGCCGATGCTTCCAACGCTATTTTGGTCTGTCATGCACTGTCCGGCAATCAACATCTAGCCGGCTATAACAGCGCCGACGAAAGTAAACCCGGCTGGTGGGATTCGGCGATTGGACCGGGCAAACCGATCGATACCAACACCTTTTTTGTTATCGGCCTGAATAACCTTGGCGGCTGTCATGGCTCCACCGGCCCTCAGAGTATCAACCCAGAAACCGGCAAACCCTTTGGGCCTGATTTTCCCATTATGACCGTTCCCGATTGGGTCGAGAGCCAAGCCCGCCTTGCCGATCACTTCGGTATCAAACAGTGGGCCGCCGTCGTCGGCGGCAGTCTCGGCGGTATGCAGGCGCTCCAATGGGCAATCAACTACCCAGAGCGGTTACGTCACTGCCTGATTATTGCCGCAGCGCCTAAACTCAGCGCCCAGAATATCGCTTTTAATGAAGTTGCCCGGCAAGCGATCACCCGTGATCCCGATTTTAACAATGGCCACTTCTATGAAAACGGCAAGGTACCCAAAACCGGTCTGATGCTGGCGCGCATGCTCGGACACATCACCTATCTGTCCGATGATGGCATGCGGGAGAAATTTGGCCGGGAACTGAGAGAGGGGAAACTCAGCTACGACTTTAACCCTCAGTTTGAAGTGGAAACCTACCTGCACTATCAGGGGGAACGTTTCTCCACCGCGTTTGACGCCAATACTTATCTGCTGATGACCAAGGCGCTGGATTACTTCGATCCCGCTGCCGATTATGGTGATGATCTGGCCGAAGCCGTCCGCAACGCCCGCTGTAAATTTATGCTCATTGCGTTTACCTCTGACTGGCGCTTTGCCCCTCAACGCTCGCGCGAAATTGTCGATGCACTGGTGGCCGCCGAAAAACAGGTAAGCTATGCCGAAGTAGACTCCGATCACGGCCATGATGCGTTTTTGATTCCAACCCCTCGCTATATGGATATTTACGCCGCCTATATGAAACAGGTCGCAAACGATATTCCCAGCACCGCTAAGGAGAACAACTAATGCGCGCTGATCTGGAAATTATTCAAGAGTGGGTCAAGCCCGGCAGTAAAGTACTCGACCTTGGCTGTGGTGACGGTGAACTGCTGTCCTACCTGCACCAGCAGAAACAAACGCGCGGCTATGGCGTGGAAGTGGATCATGACAATATCACTGCCTGCCTCGAAAAAGGGGTCAATGTTATCGAGATCAATATCGACGACGGCCTTGCCAGTATCGATGACCATAGCTTCGACACCGTCATTATGACCCAAGCGCTACAGGTGATGACCCGCCCAGATCAGATAGTCGATGAAATGCTGCGAATTGGTAAAGAGTGCATTGTCACCTTTCCTAATTTTGGTCACTGGCGCGCCCGAGGCTATCTGGCATTTCGCGGCAGAATGCCGGTTTCAAAGTTCCTGCCCTATACTTGGTACAACACGCCCAACATCCATTTCTGTACCTTTAAAGATTTTGAACAACTGTGCGTCGAACGAAACGTCCATATCCTTGACCGCACCGTTGTGGATAATCAACATAAACATCACTGGTCGATCCGACTCTGGCCCAACATGCTAGGCGAAGTCGCCATTTACCGGATCACCCGCTAGGGAGAATGACAATGCAACAACGCTTCAATCACAGAATTTTTACCAAGCTATCAGCCGCTCTGATTATGATGGCGGCGCTATTAAGTACCACGATGAGCAGCACCGCCAGTGCCGAGCAGATGGTCACCCATGGTGACTATATGATTCACTACAACGCCTTTAACAGCAGTTTTATCCAGCCAGATATCGCCGCGTCCTATGGCATTCAGCGCAGTAAAACCAAGGGGTTATTGAATATCTCTGTGCTGCAAAAACAAGCGGATGGCAGCACCAAGCCGGTAACAGCCGTAGTCGCTGGCGATGTGATCAGTCTGACCTCACAAAAGCAGACACTGAATTTTCAAACGATCAAAGAAACCGGCGCGCTGTACTATATCGGTGAGTTTGTCTTTACTGATGATCAAGTACTGCGATTTGACCTGAAAGTGCAGCCAGATCCTAATCTGCCGGCTTACAGCATCAAATTTGAGCAACGTTTTTATATCGACTAAACCGTCGGCTCATCTATTTACAGCATCTACATAAAAAGGTTTTCCATGACCCGCCAAATCGTTCTTGCCAGTGGTAATAAAGGCAAACTGAAAGAGTTTAATCAGGTATTGGGCGACTTAGGGGTTGAAGTCGTCCCTCAATCACAATTCAATGTGCCGGATGCCGACGAAACCGGCCTCAGCTTTGTTGAAAACGCCATTATTAAAGCCCGCCATGCTTGTCAGCTAACCGGACTGCCGGCGCTAGCTGACGATTCTGGGCTTGAAGTAGATGCCCTTAATGGCGCACCGGGCATCTATTCCGCCCGCTTTGCTGGCCTCGGTGCGAGTGACGCCGACAATAATCAAAAACTGTTACAGCAACTAGAAGGTACATCACCCGAGCAGCGTAGCGCCCGGTTTCGCTGTGTCCTCGTGTTTATGCGCCATGCGGAAGACCCAACACCGCTCATCTGTCAGGGTAGCTGGGAAGGACAAATCCTGCCGCTGCCTCAGGGCGATAATGGCTTCGGTTATGACCCTCTGTTTTTAGTGCCAGGGCTGGATATCGCTTCGGCTCAGCTGCCCCCTGAGCAGAAAAACAAAATTAGTCACCGAGGACAAGCCGTACAGCAACTTATCCAGCTAATCCCGGCCTACCTCTAAGATGCTCAGCCTGCCGCCGCTATCGCTCTACATCCATATTCCTTGGTGTGTACGCAAATGTCCCTATTGTGACTTCAACTCCCACGCGGTAACGGGCGAAATTCCGCAGCAGCGCTACATCGATGCGTTGATGCGCGATCTCGATCAAGAACTCCCCGGGGTGCAGGGGCGAGAGATCGAAACCATTTTTATCGGCGGCGGTACCCCCAGCCTCTTTGATGCCGCGGGGATTCAACAGATCCTTAGCGGCATTGCCGCACGCACGCCCCTCGCGGCCAATGCCGAAATCACCATGGAAGCCAACCCTGGCACCTTCGAACAGCAACGCTTTGCCGGCTTTCGAGCCGCCGGCGTCAACCGCTTATCCATCGGTGTACAGAGCTTTGATAGTGCCCGCTTGCAACAACTAGGACGAATTCATAACAGCCAAGATGCCATTCTCGCAGCCAGCAAAGCACGGGAGATCGGCTTTGATAATTTCAATCTCGATCTGATGCATGGTTTGCCACAGCAAACACCCGAAGCGGCACTGGCCGACCTACAGCAGGCGATCGATCTACAGCCAACCCATCTCTCTTGGTATCAACTGACGATCGAGCCGAATACCGAGTTTTTCAGCAAGCCACCAAACCTGCCTGAAGATGAAGCCCTCTGGGCCATACAAGAGCAGGGCCAAGCGCTGCTACAGCAACACTGCTACCACCAATACGAGATCTCCGCTTACAGTCAACCGAACCGACAGTCGCGCCATAATATGAATTACTGGCAGTTTGGTGATTACCTCGGCATCGGTGCCGGTGCCCATGGTAAAATCAGCTGGGCCGATCAAAACCGTATTACACGACGCTGGAAACAGCGTCAGCCTAAAGCCTATATGAACGCCCTTGAGCCACTCTCCGGTGAACAGGATATTAGCCTGCAGGAACGTCCGTTTGAGTTTATGATGAACGCGCTACGACTCACTGACGGGGTCGCCGCCGAACTATTTAGCCAACGTACCGGGTTAGCATTAGATAGCATCGCGCCCTTGTTACAACAAGCCCACCATCAGGGTTTGTTGCTAGACGAAACCGAGCAACTAGCCCCTTCTCCCCGGGGCCGACTTTTCCTGAATGATCTACTCGAACTCTTTCTCGACGACTAAACACCTCGATTACCGTTAATCACTCAGCAGCGCAAGAATCGGGTAGCCTCCACAAGAAAAATCACCGACACTAAGTTGACCAAGCAATGATGTAACCGGGACTTGCCTGATTGCTAAGCCTCGGGCACTTCTCGCCACGGCATTAGCCCTTGCGTTTTACGGGGTTAATCCAGCGAATCAGCGAACTAAACGATGGTGAAACATGGATAAGGCATATGCCACTTAAGAGTTTACTGCAACTGCTGTTGCTCGCCGCCCTTTGGGGAGGCTCCTTTCTGTTTATGCGAATTGCTGCACCGGTCATCGGTCCCGCCGTTATGATTGAACTGCGGTTATTCTTAGCTGCGCTGTTTCTCTTACTGATCGCCCGGTTATTGCGTCGTCACCTGCAAGCAGGCCAACACTGGAAGCATTTTTGTATACTCGGCTGGTTTAACACCGCCCTGCCGTTTCTGCTGTTGGGGTTTGCCGCGCAGACATTATCCGCCTCACTCTTATCCATTCTCAACGCTACCGCGCCTATCTGGGGCAACCTACTGATTTCGCTACGTTATCGTAAGCCCTTAACGATCAAGACCCTCTGCGGCCTGAGCGCTGGGATAGCCGGAGTCGGCCTGATCCTTGGCTTTGATCCGGTGCTGGTTCAAGAAGGTTCCACTGTGGCTATTATCGCTGTTTTGGCCGCAGCGCTCTGTTATGGTATCGCTAGCTGTTATGCACAGGGGGCCGATCATGTTGAGCCTTTTACTAATGCCCATGGCAGCATGTGGGCAGCGACTTTTCTGCTGTTACCACTGCTGCCCTTTTTCCCGGCCCAAGCAAGCGGAGATCCACAGGTTATCGGTGCAGTTCTATTGTTGGGCATCTTCTGTACCGGCTGCGCTTATCTGCTGTATTTCAGACTGATCGCCGATGTTGGCGCATCCTCAGCCATCACCGTGGTCTTTCTCGTACCAGTGTTTGGTGTTTTATGGGGCCATCTCTTTCTTGATGAGCAGATCGGCTGGCACACTATTGTCGGCGCCTCGATAGTGCTCTGTGGGGTCGCCCTGGTGACGAACTTTAATCCGCTCGCACTGCTGCGCAAGAGGCGACCTACCGATGTCTAGTCCCCTGTCTACTGAGAATACCCGCACCTATGAGACGATTGCTGCAGCAATTCGCTATATCCGCCAGCATGCCAAACATCAGCCATCGTTGACTGAGGTCGCAACAGCGGTCGATTTAAGCGAACATCACCTACAGCGGGTATTCAGTGCTTGGGCAGGTATCTCTCCTAAGCGCTTCCTGCAATACCTGACCAAAGAACACGCCCTGCAATCCCTAAAAAGCTCTGCCGACAGCCTGACCGCCGCTTACACTGCGGGCTTATCCGGTGGTAGCCGATTACACGATCTGATGATCAGTTGCGAAGCGCTAACTCCCGGCGAGATTAAAGCCGGAGGTGCCGGCGTCGAGCTACGTTATGGCGTAGCTCTTTCGCCCTTTGGGCTGACACTGCTCGGCTGGACCCAGCGAGGCTTGTGCTATTTAGCATTTCTCGATGATGATGCCACCGAGCGCTATACCGAGCTCTGCCAGCAATGGCCTAACGCGATTATGCTGCAGGATAAACCGGGCGCTGATGCGTTATTAAAGAGGATCTTTCCCTCCCACCCACAACCGCAAAAACTGCATCTGCTGTTACGGGGTACTAACTTTCAAATTAAGGTATGGGAAGCATTATTAAATACCCGTTCAGGGCAGTTTTATTCATACTCGCAACTGGCTACCGCGACCGGTTCGCCGAAAGCACAACGGGCGGTGGGCAGTGCCGTAGGGGCAAACAATATCGGCTATCTAATCCCCTGCCATCGAGTGATCCGTGAAAGTGGCGAAAGTGGTCACTACCGCTGGGGGGCTGAACGTAAGCAGGCGATACATGGCTGGGAATATGCTCAAGCGATGCGAGAGTCAGAAGATGATGAAAAGCAAAGCCCTTAATCACTTTGCTCTTAATATAGCTACCTAATGATCAGCAGCTAACTTTAAGCCTTTGATCCTAAACGTTAGAAGCAAGGGTTACTGATCGGCATAGCCACTCATTAAACCGAGACTGATCGCCATCTGAATGAGTTCCGACAGTGATTGTGCCGCCATCTTACTCATCAGATTTGCCCGATGACCCTCAACGGTTTTACGACTAATGCCCAACACATCGGCAATATCCTGATTACCCAACCCTTGAGCGACCTGTTCGAACACCTGCCGCTCACGCTTAGTCAACGTCGCATAATGCTGCTGTACCGCTTGGCGTTTCTGTTGACTGCTGCGCTGGGCGAGATCCTGCGCCAAGGCTTGCTGCACATGATCGAGCAATAACTGATCATTAAAGGGTTTTTCGATAAAGGTGCGGGCCCCTTGGGTCATGGCGGTAACAGCCATATTCACGCTGCCGTGACCCGAGATCATAATAAGGGGAAGATCGACCTGATAATCAGGCAGTTGTTTCTGCGCACTGATACCGCTCAAGCCGGGCATCCGCACATCCATGACAATACAACCACTGGTGCCGGGCACAAAGCTATCTAAAAACGCTTGGGCATTATCAAACGCGGCGACCGTCAGCCCGACAGATTCGAGTAACCATTGCAGTGAATCTCGCACATCGACATCATCATCTACTACATATACCGTCTGTTTAGCCATATTGCTCTTATCATCGATTCATCATATTGTGACAGGGTTCTACTCGGCGGTTGGCAGTGTAAAACTAAATTTTGCGCCACCCGCCGGACGGTTTTCCGCTTGTAATTGGCCACCATGACGCTCTATCAGGGTTCGGCTGATCGCCAAACCCATACCGAGCCCATCCGCCTTGGTAGTAAAAAACTGCTCAAATAACTGTTCTGGATCGGCGGGTAAACCCGGCCCCTGATCCAGCACCGAGATTATAACCTGACCCGCTTGATCCGTTGAAGCCTCCAGCCACACCTTGAGTGGTGACTGATGACCTTCACGATGGCAAGCTTCGATGCCATTGAGCAGCAGGTTAAGTAGTATCTGTTCCAACTGAATCCGATCGGCATAAACCTCCGGAAGCGCCCTCGGCAGATTATTTTCCAGCTGCACATGGTGTTTTTTCGCCGCGCTGGCACAAAAACCAAGCAGATCATTCACTAAAGTAGTGAGCGACAGCAACTCCCGCTCTGGTTCGCTTTTGCGAGTAAAATCCATCATCTGTCGGACAATCTCACCGGCCCGCAGCGCAGTATTGGCAATTTTCTCCAGAGGTTGTTCAATCGCCTCCAAGGCGGATTCTCGATCCGTCTGCAGGCGTCGCTGAATCCCGCGCACGTAATTAACCACCGCGGTTAAGGGTTGGTTGATCTCATGGGCCAGCCCCGTGGCCATCTCACCCATGGTAATCAGCCGGGCGGCATGATCGATCTCTTGCTGATACTGCTGCTGTTTGGCTTCGGCCTGTTTAATTGCCGTCATATCACGTGCGACGGTAGAGAAATATTCCAGCTGATTATCCAGTGTGCGATGTGCCAGCACCTCTAGCATGACGGGAATCGCCCGCTGCTGTCGCCGACTAAACATCTGCGCCTCACCTCGCCAACTGCCCCGATCCCGCGCTTGCGGCAAAGCTTGTTGCTGTAACACCGCATAACTATCGGGGGTAAAGAGCCGGTTTAAGGGCAGATCATAGCCATCGACCTCTAATCCTAAGGCATCTCTGGCAGCTTCATTTAATTGGCTAACCCGGTGATCCGGTGTCACGAAGGCGACTAAATCACTACTGTGTTCCAGCACTCGCGCCAAGCGGCGATTCGCTTGTTCGGTATTAATACGCTGACTCACATCCCGCGAGACCACTAAGATCTCTTTTAGCTCATCGGTGTGCGGATCACGAATCGTGCGGCTGGTGCTTTCTAGCCAGGTATAATGGCCATCTTTACAGCGGAACCGGTAGGTATGGGTATATAAGCCCCGCTCATAACTCACACTGGGCGCGCGACGTTTAAAGTTTTCAACATCGTCGGGGTGATATAGCTCATAGGCCGACATCCCGACAATTTCATCGACACTGTAACCCAGCAAGTGGGTAACCGCGGGGGAAACATCGATAAAACACCAGTCGTCTGGGCTATGCCGCGAGATCATATCGGTCGACTGTTCCGCCATCTCGGCCAAAAGCCGGTTCCGCTCGACCTCCGCAGGCGACATCAGGATCTCCGGCGCAGGCTTATGACGATCTGTGGTTTTCATCCCGACAGGCTCCGATAGTTGTTAGGCATATGATCGCTACCTGACCAAGCCCTACCGGACCCGGCCAATCTGGTAGCAATACGAGATAGACGCTGAATTAGCGTAAGAACTTCATGCTAAAGTCTTTAAATTCAGGCACATCCGAACGCCTCATCCACTCGAAACCAACCATCTCCCGCGTCACGATTTTAACCCCCTCATCGCGCATCCGAGCAATCGCATATTCAGTATCCACAGGATTGCGAGCGGAGATTGCGTCGGCGACAACAAAGACGGTTTTACCTAGCTCCCGTAAGCGCAGTGCGCTCTGCATCACGCAGGCATGGGCTTCCATACCGCAGATCACAAACGTGTCGCAATCCATCGCATCGATACGAGCGCTGCACTCCGGTGAGTCTACACAGGAGAAAAAAGTCTTGGCGATAAAATCATCCGCAGGCAGTAGTGCTTTCAACTCTTCAGTGGTTGGCCCCACACCCCGTGGATATTGCTCTGTGCCCAACACCGGCACATCAACCAATTGCGCCAATTCCATTAACCAACGGCAGCTTTTCACCAACGCTTCACTCTGATGTACGCCTGGCAACAATTTAGCCTGAACGTCAATAACCAACAGAGCGCATTTTTCTTTATTAATCAGCATCTTGTTTATCCTTTTTGAACTGGACGACGATCGACCATATTAGTCGCCACGCCTTCAGCAACCACCTTGCCTTTCACGCTACAGACCGTTTCCATCACCACTCGGCGACGCGCCTCATTAATTTCTATCACCGTTGCCGTTGCCGTCACCGTGTCCCCAATATAGACCGGTGCTTTAAATTTTAACTGCTGATCCACATAGATTGCACCCGGTCCTGGCATGCGTGTCCCCAATACTGCAGAGATCAGAGCCGCACTAAACATACCATGGACGATACGCTGACCAAACATCGTTTGAGCAGCATACTCGGCGTTAATATGCACCGGGTTATCATCGCCAGACACGCCTGCAAACAGCACCACATCCGCTTCAGTCACGGTTTTGGCATAGCTCGCCGTTTGTCCTACCACTAAATCTTCCAAGTAAAACCCGTGTAAATCATCCATCGTTTCGTCCTCAATCATTGTTATTCTGGCCTTTAAAACAGGCGATGAGATAGCTCTCTGGACCCAACAGTAATGGTTTTCACTTATAAAACCAAGTAAAAACCCTTGGTTTTATTATTCAATCCTGCTACTTTTACTCGAAACAGACCCTGATTCACCGTTAAAAACACAGCGCCCTTAACAATATTAGCGCCGGGAGAAAACGATAATGACCCAGACCACGCTCACCTCAGAGGAAGCTCCATCATTGCTGGGACGCACTATTGGCCACCTGCGACGCATTTGGCGAACCTCCTCGAGTAACGCCCTCGCTGATGAGCTACAACTCAGTCCCGCATTAGAGCCGGGCGACTCTGAACAGCTAATTCAATGGATGGATAGTTGCCTTCGCCAAGAGTGCAATGAGATCACCGCCCGCAGCCGTGCCGTCATCCTTGGGCGCAGCTACCTAAGGCTTAACCAACAGGGCCGCAGTCGCTTTTTACTGCTCCTCGCCGAGCACTACGGAATCAATAACGAACAGGTCGAAACCTGTTTCCAACAGTGGCAAAACGCACCGGCAGAACAACGTGCCGAAGCCGTGCAACAATTAAGAGAGTCACTGGACCCACCTCGATTACGCCTACTAACCCAGTTTAATGGTTTACCAGAGGGGGTTAAATTTCTGGTGGATATGCGCGCCGAACTCCTGACGCTGAAAAAAACTTATCCACAGCTAGCCGAATTAGAAGGCGATCTAAAACGCTTACTGATCGGCTGGTTTGATATTGGTTTACTGCAGCTAGAGGAAATTAACTGGCAATCCAGTGCCGAACGGCTAGAAAAACTGATCGCCTATGAAGCGGTACACGAAATTCAAAGCTGGGATGACCTGAAAAACCGACTCGATTCCGACCGTCGCTGCTTTGCATTCTTTCACCCCAACATGCCCAACGAGCCACTGATCTTCGTTGAGGTTGCACTGGTGCAAGGCTTAGCCGATAACATTCAAACATTATTAGATGAAAGCGCGCCTTTACAGGATATACAGCAGGCCGACACCGCGATTTTCTACTCTATCTCGAATGCTCAACAGGGATTAGCCGGTATCAGCTTTGGCAACTTTCTGATCAAGCGAGTAGTTGCCAGACTGCAACAGGAATATCCTCAGCTAACACAGTTTTCAACCCTCTCACCTATGCCCGGCTTCTGTCGTTGGCTAGCTAAACAGGATAGCGCCGAACTCGAACATCTGCCCGGCGGTAAACAATGGCTACAGCTCAGCACCGATCTCGATATCACCGTTGATGAACCACCCGCTGAAGCCCGCGAACCTTTGTTGAATCTGGCCTGCTATTACCTTAGCCAAGCCAAAAAACGAGGCCACTTCAGTGCTGATCCTGTGGCCCATTTTCATCTGACCAATGGTGCTCAGATCGCCCAGCTGAACTGGCTGGCTGATTCCTCTGCAAAAGGCTTACAGCAATCCGGCGGCATCATGGTCAATTATCTCTACCAATTACCGCATATTGAATCGCGCAGTCAGGATTACAACCAGCAAGGTTCGGTCGCACTGGCTCAGAACCTGAAATCAAGACTCAAGCGATAACCTCAATACGCAGCCATAACCAATAAATATAATATCGATAGGAGAACAACATGACCCAACGTATAGCAGTCGTCACCGGAGCCAACGGTGGTTTAGGCGAAGCCATGTGTAAAGCGATGTCCGATCAGGGCCATAAAGTAGTGGGAAGCTACTTACCGGGCACCGATAGTGACGCCAAAACTTGGCAACAAGCGATGCAGACAGCGGGCTATGACATCACAATCTATCCCGTTGATGTCACCGATTACGATAGCTGCTGCAATTTTGTCGCGCAGGTGGAACGCGAACTTGGACCGATCGATATTCTGGTGAACAACGCCGGTATCACCCGTGATGCTCCGCTCAAACGTATGCAGCCAGAGCAATGGCAGGCAGTATTGCGCACCAATCTCGATTCCATGTACAACATGTGTCAGCCGGTGTTTGACGCCATGTGCAACCGCGGTTTTGGTCGTATCGTCAATATCTCATCGCTTAACGGTGAACAGGGTCAGTTCGGTCAAGCAAACTATTCTGCCGCTAAAGCAGGTATCTACGGCTTCACCAAGGCAATTGCCAAAGAAGGTGCCCGCAAAGGCGTTACCGTTAACGCGGTATCACCGGGCTTTATCGATACTCCGATGGTGCGCCAAATTCCGGCAAATGTATTAGAGTCTATTGTCGCTGGCATCCCTGTCGGTCGTCTTGGACAGCCGGAAGAGATTTCCCGCGCGGTGGCATTTTTAACCGCTGAGGAAGCTGGCTATATCACCGGGACGAATCTCTCGGTCAATGGCGGCGAGTATATGAGCTAACCTCAAACCACTAAATTAAGGCGTTCCGCTCAGCTGTAAGGCTGTTACAATTCGCGCATGATATCGTCGAATAAACACCTTACGCTGGACCTACGCAGTTACAGCGCTGAGACTAACTGCCACCAGCATGATTACCATCAGTTGGTGCTACCGGTTGCGGGGTTGTTGGAAATGACCGTTGGTCACCGAGCTGGCAAGGTTTCGTCCCAGTCTGCTGCGATTATTGCGGCGGGAGAGGATCATGGCTTTGCGGCCTCGGATGATAACTGCTTTGTGGTCGCGGATATTCCTGCGGCCTTAGCGCCTGAGCTGGAACGCTTGCCCGCCTTTATTCACCTCACACCGGCGTTAATCCAATATGTAGGTTTCCTGCAGCTGCAATTACAACAATCGAACTCCGCCACCAGCCAACGGCAGATGTTGCTCCTATTGATACAGTTATTGCATGAGCAACAGAACGAACCACTCAACCTTGACCGACGTATCACCACCGCACGCCGCTATCTAGATGAACACTATTGTGAAGCCGTCAGTTTGGCCCAGTTAGCGAGCATCGCAAACCTTAGTCCACGTCAGTTAAGCCAATTGTTTCGACAACAATTGGGCATGACGCCGACGCAATACCTGATCGAAAAACGGATGCAACGGGCGTGGCAACTGCTGGAACAACAAAGCCTCAGTATCCAACAGGTCGCCGATGCCACCGGTTATAGCAATCTCGCAGCCTTTAGCGACCGGTTTCGCAAGCACTTCGATATCCCGCCGAGCTACTTCCGCCGTTTCGGCAAATAAAAACGCCATCCGAACAAAGCCTCTCACCAACGAAGCCGCTATGCTAGTGTCATCCTTTACTGAGTGTTCCTTATGCAAAGCAAAACGATACGTGCCACCCTTATTGGCTCAATCTCCATTTTCCTCTGGGGTACCCTTGCCCTATTGACCCGTTTAACCGAAGGCCGAATACCGCCTTTTCAATTAATGGCGATGACCTTTACCTTGGCATTTCTACTGATGTCCGCTAATTGGTGGCGTCAAGGCCATGTTGGACTGCGCCACCTACGACAGCCTGTATTGGCGTGGGTCTTAGGTGTGGGCGGCTATTTTGGATATCACTTTTGCTATTTCCTCGCCATGACCAAAGCACCTGCGGTGAGCGTTAGTCTGCTTGCCTACCTATGGCCGTTACTGATCGTGTTACTGGCGGGACTACTGCCCGGTGAAAACCTGCTCAAACGGCATATGATCGGCGCAGTCATTGCGCTTTTCGGCTGTTGGTTACTCATCGGCCAGGGTGCTGGTGGCTTTAACCCGCAATATCTTGGTGGCTATCTATTGGCCCTGACCTGTGCCTTCATATGGTCGGGTTATTCGGTACTCAGCCGCTTGGTCAAACAGGTATCCACCGATGCCGCTGGCTGGTTCTGCGCCGCCACCGCACTGCTGGCATTGCTCTGTCATTGGCTCTGGGAAACGACGGTTTGGCCGGCATCGACAAGCCAATGGGTCGGTGTCATAGGGTTAGGGGTCGGCCCGGTAGGCATCGCATTCTTTACTTGGGATTACGGTATCAAACATGGCAACTTGCAGTTGCTCGGGGTATTAGCCTATTCGGCGCCGCTGATCTCGGCGCTACTACTAGTGCTCGCTGGACTCGCCCCAGCGGATATCACCTTAGTGCTGTCCTGCCTAGCAATCGTGATCGGTTCATTGATTGCCGGATATCGCCGCAGCCAACCATAATGCTTATTCTCAGTGGGCTTGAATCGGTTTTTCCGGTACGCCCGCACTATCGTCGGGCTTATCCGGCACCCAGTTAGCAGCCACCATGACCCGTTGCAACATATGCTCGAATGAATAGCGTTGTCCTGGCGGCAAGCTGAGGGTCATACCCTCACCTTCCGCTGGAAGCATCACTAACATCACTAACTTATCGACCGTTTTAATATCGATGCGCTGCACCAAAATACCGTTTTCACCGAGGGGATAATCGGCAGCATCGGACTGGAACGGCGTCGAAAAATCCGCCTGCTGAACCGCACCATGCTTTTCAATATCACCGAGGTTCTGGCGCTGCTCCGGCTGCAGATGGCTAGCGCTATTTTCCGTGGGAAAAGTATGCTCATTGAATAAGTTATGAATCCGTAACGCCAGACGGCGCGTCCACCAAGCCCGATACTCTTTGCCATTTTCATGTGCGCGAATCAAAATCCGATCTTCGACGGAGTTGTAGCTCAGATTTATCTGATTCTGCGTCACCGGCGTCGTCTGGCTAGAGTCGGTCATATAGGCTCCTATAGGGTTGCTCGATGATGGGCGTTAGCGGCAATCTGAGCGATACACTCAGGAATATCCCGTAAACAGGTGACATCACCATCCGCCGGATCGGCCTCGGGCCAGACTCGCTGAGTCAGGTTAACCCAGATCGTCCAAAGCCCAGCGTTTTTTGCGCCAACAATATCGTGATGTGGGTTATCACCAATGTGAATCACTTGCTCTGGACGCAGTTGCTGTTGATGCAGCATCTGCTCAAACATCAAAGGGTGTGGCTTCTCTTTACCAACGCCATCGGCATTGAGCGCAAAATCGAAGATGTCCCCTAAGCCGACCCGATTAACATCGGCATTACCATTGCTCAGTGCCCCGATCAGATAACCACTCGCTTTTAACTGCTCCAGCATCGAGCGGGCATGTTCAAACAACTCAACCTGATTCCGCGCTTCGATAAAAACCTCAAAGGCCTGATGGGATAGCGCCACCGCTTGTTCGGCGCTATAGCCGGCCTCTATTAGACCAATCTCAAGCTGTTTTAACCGTATCTGAGTCACACTGTGGCTGATGTCGGGAAACACCTCTAAGGCCCTATGCTTTAGCTGCTCGAAATCGCTCAACTGATAGCATTTAACGAACAGTTCTGCGTGTTCAGCCAGCCACTGATACAGTGTTTTATTGGCTTCCACAATAACCGGATCAACCGCCCATAGGGTGTCATCCAGGTCGAAGGTTATGCATTTAATCATCGTCTTGTTGCGCCTTCTTTGTTGACTGTTTATGCGCCCTAGGATGGGCCTTATCGTAAACATCCATTAGGTGTCTAAAATCAAGATGGGTATAGATCTGCGTGGTTGAGATATCGGCATGCCCCAATAGTTCCTGCACCGCGCGCAGATCACCACTGGATTCCAACATATGGCTAGCAAAGGAGTGGCGTAAACGGTGTGGATAAACCTTACCTTGGGTATGTTGCTGTTTTGCCCGCTGGTCGATGCGCAGTTGCACACTGCGGCTGCTAATACGGCTGCCTCGCTTACTCACAAACAATGCCATCTCTTCCGGGTGGGCCATGTTGTCACGCAGATCAAGCCAACGATCCAGCGCCTGCATCGCTTGACGACCAATCGGTAGCAGTCGCTCTTTCGAGCCCTTACCCACCACCCGCAAACTCGCATCCTGCCAATCGATGCTGTGCAGATCCAGACTGACTAGTTCGGATAAACGCAGCCCTGATGAGTACAGTAACTCCAGCATCGCCTGATCTCTGCAGGCCAACGGATCAGTGCTATCCGTATCACTTTCCAGCAGATGATTAAGCTGATCAACATCCAATGTTTGTGGTAATCGACGCGGACTTTTCGGGGCTTGAATACCCAATGCAGGGTTTTGCTGTACACGCCCTTCACGATGGAGGTATTTATAGAAACTGCGAATCGCCGAGAGTAGCCGCTGAATACTTTTGCCGCCAAGCCCTTCACGATGAACCCAGGCGACAAAGTTGCGAATATGTTTAGCCTCGATGCGGGCCCAGTCGACCCGGCCATCAGGAAACATAGTGCTGTGTTGCAGATAATCCAGCAGACGCGCTAGATCGCGCTGATAATTGCTGAGAGTGTGGCGCGAGTACTGCCGTTCGCTGCTCAGATAGGTATAAAACCCATCTAAGTCAGCGTTACCTGAACTCATGGATCAGGCCTTTCGTCCTTGCAACAGCGGCGAGACGACACGATTTAGCGCTTGGCCAATATAATCCAGAAACAGAGTACCCTGATTACTCTGGAAATAGCTGGCATCGTAACTGCCGATCGCTAAGATTCCCAGCGTTTCGCCTTTCACCAGAGGTACCGCTGCCGCCGATTTCACTCGGAACGCCTGATCACGAAACAGAAACTGGTTTTGCAGTTCGGTCAGATTGCCACAGCGGGTCTGTGATTGATCTAATAGAGCATCGATCGCCGCTGCGTCAGCGCGCGGTAGTAGGCGCAGGTTGTTCTGCTCTTCCCGTTGCTCGCTGAACAGCACCAATGCCGTGGTATCACTATTGAAATCCTGACAGAGGCTTTCATCGATCGCCACCGCGACATCATCGAGGGTTTCCGCATCCATCAGCGTCAAAATCATCTTTTTGGTTTTACTGAATTGAATATCGTTTTCCCGGGCAACGCCGAGCATATCGCCGAGATAATCGTGTAACTCCCGATTTTTCTCCCGCAACAGGCTGGTCTGACGTTCAACCAATGACACCGTCGAACCCCGCTGATGGGGCACATAGAGTTTTTCGAGTAGGTATTCATTACCACTAAAAAAATCAGGGTGTTGCTTTAAATAGTCCGCCACCTGCTCGGCAGTGATTGCCGAAGCATTAACATCGGTCGCTTGATCGAGCTTAGGCTCGACAGAGTTAGAGTCGCTCATATGAAAATCTGTCCTTCATATACCGTTGTTGCCGGGCCGGTCATCAATAGCGGTTCACCTTCACCGGCCCACTCAATCTGAAGTGTGCCACCGGGTAGGTGGACGGTCACTTTATCATCTAACAAGCCACGCAAACGGCCTGCAACAACCGCCGCACAGGCTCCCGTACCGCAGGCTTTGGTTTCACCCGCACCTCGTTCATAAACCCGTAGACGGATCTCGGCACCGCTAATTACTTCCATAAAACCGATATTCGCTTTTGCAGGAAAGTGTGGATCTGACTCCAGTACCGGCCCCCAGGATTCAACCGGCGCTTTATCCACCGCATCGACCACCAGCACGCCGTGCGGGTTGCCCATGGATACCGCGCTTACCTGCACAGTTTGGCCGTCAACGTCGATGGGATAAGTTACCGCCCGCTGGTCCGCGTTAAACGGAATAGCCTGTGGCTCAAGCACTGGCACGCCCATATCCACAACCACCTGCTTATCATCGGTGATGGTGAGATAGATCGGCCCTTTCTGAGTTTCCACCGCCACGGTTGCTTTAGCTGTCAGGCGCTTATCCCGGACAAACTTAGCAAAACAGCGGGCACCGTTGCCACAATGTTCAACTTCACTGCCATCGGCATTGAAGATGCGGTAACGGAAATCCATATCCGGATTGGTAGGCGGCTCGACCAGCAAGAGCTGATCAAAACCCACGCCAAAATTACGGTCGGCCAAACGGCTCACGATCGCTGAGTTCACCTTCACTTTCTGGGTCACCGTATCGAGCACCAGAAAGTCATTGCCCAGGCCATGCATTTTTGTAAATCTAACTAGCATATTCATCTCGTCAGGCGCACTGTTCGGACAGTGCTTTGCCTCATCTGTCGGGCTGCTCAGCTGATCTTATCCGTTAACCGGTTAAGACCTGAGAATTAGCCCGGTAAAACCGCTTCACCGCGAAGCTGATCAACAATGGTCTCTCGCTTACGAATTAGGTGAATCTGATTATCGTCGACCATCACTTCGGCGGCCCGGTTACGGGTGTTGTAGTTTGAGCTCATACCAAAACCATACGCACCGGCGGAACAAACCGCCAGCAGATCACCGGCTTCAATATTTAAGGCGCGATCTTTACCCAGAAAATCCCCCGATTCGCAGACCGGTCCAACCAGATCAAAACGACGGGCCTCGCCTTCCTCACGCACATCCACCGGAATAATGTCCATATAAGCACTATAAAGCGCTGGACGGATCAAATCATTCATCGCCCCATCAATAATGGCAAAGTTTTTGTGCTCAGTGCATTTCAAAAACTCGACTCGGGTGATCAGAATACCTGCATTGGCCGCAATTGAGCGACCCGGCTCAAAAATCAACTTCAGTGGACGGTCACCCAGCTTATCAATCACCGCCGCAATATAAGCCTGAGGGGTTGGTGGCACTTCATCGGTGTAGCAAACACCCAAGCCGCCACCCAAATCGAGGTGTTTAATGGTAATGCCTTGCTCGGCAAGGTTATCAATCAACAGCAGTAAACGGTCTAAGGCGTCGAGAAACGGCGCAATTTCAGTTAGCTGTGAGCCGATATGGCAATCAACACCCTGCACATCAAGATGGCTCAGGCTATAGGCATAGGTATAGATTCGTGCGGCATCATCAATGGCCACACCAAATTTATTATCCTTCAGGCCTGTGGAGATATACGGGTGCGTACCGGCATCCACATCGGGATTAACCCGTAACGAGATCGCAGCGACTTTATCCAGCTCGCTAGCGACTTTATTCAGTCGATCCAGCTCCGCTTCGGATTCGACGTTAAAGCAGTGGATACCCAGTTCTAATGCACGACGCATCTCATCTTCACGTTTCGCGACACCCGAAAAAACAACTTTTTTAGGGTCGCCACCGGCCTTAATGACCCGCTCCAATTCACCGAGCGAAACAATATCAAAGCCGGCACCTAGGCGGGCCAGCACATTGAGTACGCCAATATTCGCGTTCGCCTTAACCGCATAGCAGACCAATGCATCGCGCCCTTCCAGCGCTTGTGCATAATCCAAATAGGCACGTTCCAGCGCATCCCGAGAATAGATGTAAGTGGGTGTCCCATACTGTTCGGCAATGCGGCTTACCAGGACTTCTTCGGCACATAGATGGCCGTTCAGGTATTGAAAATTATCCATTGTCTACTATCTGCATTAAATAGGGTTACTGCTCAGCAGTGCTGAGCCTGTTTTAACAGCGTTATAACCGCAGTCATAACACCCCGATGATGGGACTGTGACTGAAGTAACGTAATAGCCGTTACTGCTGCGCCTGTGTTGGCGCTTGATCGGGCAGATAAAGCTTACCTTTCTGGCCGCAACCACTGATTAACAAAGCACTGAAAAAAATGGCAATCCAACAGGCTTTCACGGTGTTTATTCCTGATCTTAAGTTAATCGTCCGATTATACAGCGCTGTTGCCTTGATGAGTACCTGAACGAACTGCTATATACTCTGTCCTAATGATAAATTTCGCCTAAGAGTACAACACTGTGAACGAATCTGAATTTAGCCAGAAAGTTGATGACACCCTCGAACAGATTGAAGAGGTTTTAGATACGGCGGAAACCGATATCGATTTTATGAATAACGGCGGCGTGCTCACGGTTGTCTGTGAAAACAAAACCCAAGTCATTTTCACCCGCCAAACACCGGTTAAACAGCTCTGGCTAGCGGCTCGCAGCGGTGGTTTTCACTTCGACTTCAATGGTGAAACTTGGGCCCGCGACAGTGACGGCGCACTGCTGAATGATGTGCTAACCACTATTTTCTCAGAACAAGCTGGCGAACAATTCAGCTTTGACCTGTAAGGATCTAAATCATGTCATTTGAAAGCGCGCTGCAACGTCATATGCAAACGTTTAACCGCATGCCGGAAATCCAAGCCGATATGCAAACCCTAGCCGACCAAGTCGCGGCAACCTTCACCGCCGGCGGTAAACTACTGTTTATGGGTAACGGCGGTAGTGCCGCCGACAGTCAGCATCTAGCGGCCGAATTTGTGGTGCGCTATAAAGCGGAACGGCGCGCGCTGCCCGCTATCGCACTAACGGTGGATAGCTCAATACTGACCGCCCATTCAAATGACTACAGTTTCGATTCGGTGTTTACTCGGCAGATCGAAGCCCTCTGTCAGCCAAAGGATCTGGTTATTGGCCTGTCCACCTCAGGCAATAGCGCGAATGTGATCAACGCTATCGAAGCGGCACAAAAAATCGGTGCCACTTGCTGGGCTTGGACCGGCGAGAGTGGTGGCCAATTAAACGCCATCGCGGATCATCTGATTAAGGCGCCTAGCAGCGAAACGGCAAGAATTCAGGAAGCCCATATCTTTGTTGGCCACTGGCTCTGTGAAGAGATGGATAGACTACTCAGTACCGATTAGGCTGAGCTTGTTGACACGATATTAGCGCAACATAGCTAAACGAGAGTTACTTAAACGAAAGCTGCTTAAACCAAGCCTAGCAGAAAGCAAACTAATGATTTAAACGTGGCCGCTCACTGAATCCCCGCTTGTTGCTTAAGCAAGGCCAATTGCTGATCCAGCGCCCCGCGATTAGCATCAATATAGTTGCGCCCTCGCACCCCCATCGCCCGGGCATGTTCCGGGTGATCCAGCAGTTCGGCCAACACCTGTTGCAACCCTTGCGCGTCGTTAACTACCTGTAGCGCTAACTCTTGCTCCATAGTCGCAACGATATGCTGGAAATTATACACGTGCGGCCCCATCAGCACCGGCTTAGCTAACACGGCAGGTTCCAGTGGATTATGGCCGCCTCGCTCGATCAAACTACCACCGACAAATACGATATCCGCGGCACTATAGAGCATCATTAACTCGCCCATGGTATCGCCCAAATAGACCTCGCAATCAACACTAGGCGCCGACACACTGCGCCGATAGGTGCGAAAACCCGCTTTAACACTCTGATCATAGATCGTCGTAAAACGCTCGGGATGACGGGGCACCAAAATTAATAACAGATTATGATAACGGGACTGTAGGTTAGTAAAAACCTCGAGCAACTGAGCCTCTTCATCCTCATGGGTGCTAGCGCCAATGATCACCGGTCGATCAGCTCCCCAAGCAGCCCGTAGTGTTTCCGCCTCATCCATATGCTCCGGCACAGCGATATCAAACTTAATACTGCCGGTCACCTGCAATGCTTTATCGGCAACACCCAGCGCCATAAAACGCGCACTATCGGTCTGATTTTGCACCGCAATCACGCTGATCTCTTGCAGCATGGGTTTGGTCAGCCATTTAAAGCGCTGATAACCCGCCGCCGAGCGCGCCGATAAGCGCGCATTAGTCACCAACACCGGCACCGCTCGTGTTGCACAACTGTGGATAAGATTGGGCCAGAGTTCGGTTTCGACAATCACACAACTGCGGGGTTGGACACGACGATGAAAGCGACTTAGCGCATCAGGCAGATCATAGGGACAATATGCATGGCCGACCCGATCGCCAAAATGAGTCGTGACACACTCACTACCGGTGGGCGTCATACTGGTGATAAAGACCGGTATCTGTGGATTCTCCGCCAGTAGCCTTTCAACTAGCGGAATAATCGCCATGGTTTCGCCAAAGGACACCGCATGGACCCAGATCGGCCGTTCGCCGATGCAACGGGGCACAAAGCCAAATCGCTCCCTCCAGCGACGACGATAAGCCGGACTCTGACGTCCACGCTGCCAAAGCTTCAACAAGATAAGCGGTGTCAGGCAGTAAAATAATAGCGAATATAACAATCGGGCCATGGAGATAAACGAATTCCAGACATAAAACATCAGTTTACCATTATCAGCCTGTGATACCGAAGGTATAATGACCGCTGTTAACCGGCGGAATATTTCATGCAAACGATAAAGACAGATCTAGTCATTCTGGGGGGCGGTATCGCTGGCCTGTGGCTACTCAACCGCGCTCAGCAACAGGGATTTGACGCGCTATTGCTGGAAACCGGCGACCTCGGCGGCGCTCAGTCGGTTCGTTCCCAAGGTATTATTCATGGCGGTACAAAATATGCGCTCAATGGCGTGCTGACTCAAGCCTCCAGCAGTATTGCCGATATGCCCTCCCGTTGGCGCGCCTGTATTGACGGACAAGGAGAGCTGGATCTAAGTGCCGCCAAGATTCTCTCTGAAGCGCATTATATGTGGTCTAAAGCCTCCTTAGGCTCAAAAATGACTACTTTCTTTGCCAGCAAGGCCCTAAAAGGTCGGGTGGAAACCATCAGCGCCGATGAACGCCCGCTGGTTTTCAAGGACCCTAAGTTTCGCGGCAACCTCTATAAGCTGAATGAGATTGTGCTGGATGTGCCATCGGTCATCGACGCGCTGGCAAAACCACTGTTGCAACGTATTATCAAAGTCACGGCTGAGGATATTCAGTTTGACTCGACAGATTGCGGTATCCAAGCGCTCCAACTGCCACAGTTACGTATCGAAGCCCAACGCTATATCACCACCGCCGGAGAAGGCACCGAGGCGCTCCTGCAGCAGTTACAGATAGACCAACCGCAGATGCAGCGCCGACCGTTACACATGGTGATGGTACGTCATGAAAGCCCGCTGCCCACCTTTGCCCACTGTATCAGCAGCGGTAGTAAGCCAGTGGTCACTATCACCACACACCCGACAAACAATGGTGAACAGGTATGGTATCTCGGGGGCGATATCGCGGAAACCGGGGTTAACCTGCCAGCGGCACAACAGATTCAAAAAGCCGAGAAGTTAATCGCAGAACTACTCCCTTGGATAAAATTGAAAAACCCTCGCTGGGCTAGTTTCCATATTAACCGAGCAGAACCCAAGCAATCATCCCTCACCCGCCCCGATTCTGCCTTTGCCCAAGCGAGAGAAAACTGCATTGTCAGTTGGCCTACTAAACTGGCTCTGGCCCCCGATCTTGCCGATCAGATTCTTGCCATGCTGAACCAGCAGCAGATTACCCCTCAGTACTGCGCCAATACCGCCATACTTGAGCAACTGCCTCGTCCCGCTATCGCACAGCCGGTCTGGGAGACGCTATTTTGCTAAGCCTTAAACAGATTGCCGGCACCGACTTACAGGTCAGCCCCATTGGACTTGGCACGGTCAAACTCGGGCGTGATAAAGGCGTTAAATATCCAGATCAGTTTACTATTCCCGATGACACTGCCGCACGTTATCTACTGGATATCAGCAAAGCGCTTGGCATCAACCTGCTGGATACTGCCCCGGCTTACGGCAATAGCGAGATACGGCTGGGTAAACTATTAAAAAATCAGCGTCATGATTGGCTCATCTGCAGCAAGGTGGGGGAGGAGTTTGACCCGCATACAGGCCAGTCACACTTTGACTTTAGCCCAGAACATATCCGTTTCAGCGTCGAGCGAAGCCTACAACGACTCAACACCGATGTGATCGATATCCTGTTAGTGCATTCTGACGGCAACGATCTAAAACTTATTCAGCAGGACGGCGTGCTGCAACAGCTTGAACAACTCAAAGCTGAGGGCAAAATTCGGGCGGGGGGAATGTCGACCAAGACGGTAGAGGGAGGGATTGAAACCCTAAAACAGTCGGATATCGCGATGATCACTTACAACTTAAATCAGCAAGAAGAGCTGCCGGTTATCGACTATGCCTTAGCACAACAAAAAGGGATTTTTATCAAAAAAGCGCTGGCCTCAGGACATATCACTCAGGGGCTAACAACAGATCCGGTGCGCGCCAGCTTTGATTTAGTGCTAGGACACCCCGGCGTAAGCAGTGCCATTATCGGCACTATAAACCCAGATCATCTGCGGGCTAATGTCAGCGCCGTGGCTGACTGCCTAGCCCGCCACACCGTTTAGTTTAAGCAAACAAGACAGGGCACAGTGTTGGTTTAGTGGCCTTGAATCTTCTCAACGATCGCCGTGGTGGAACAGTTATCGAGGAAGGACAATACTTTCACCTCGCCGCCATAGCTGCGCACAAACTCGCCACCGACCACGCCATCAAGACCATAGTCGCCGCCCTTCACCAGAATTTCTGGACGGACCTGCTCCAGTAAACGCTCGGGGGTATCCTCAGCAAAGCTGACCACCCAATCGACCGCTTCAAGCCCCGCTAGCACCGCTTTACGGCGCTCGACGGGATTAATCGGACGACCTTCCCCTTTCAGTCGTCGCACCGACTCATCATCGTTAATCGCTAATACCAGCCGATCTCCCTGAGCCCTTGCCTGCTCAAGATAGCCGACATGCCCAGCATGTAAGATATCAAAACAACCATTGGTGAAAACGATCTTTTCACCGGCCGCTCGGGCATCAGCCAACGCAATTAAGAGTTGTTCGTCGGTCACAACACCCCGTTCGGAGCCCTGCGCCTGATTCACGGCCCGCCGTAGTTCCGGCCCACTGATCGCCGCCGTTCCCAACTTACCCACCACAATAGCCGCGGCAATATTGGCCAAACCGGTTGCTATCTCAAGGCTTTCACCGGCCGCCAGCGCGGTGGCCAACGTAGAGATCACCGTATCGCCTGCACCGGTAACATCAAAGACCTCACGGGCATGGGCAGGAAAATGGATTTCATTCTGGCCCGGTTTAATCAGGGTCATACCCTTCTCACTGCGCGTCACCAGTATGGCCTCGAGCCCAAGCTGTTGCACCAACAACTGAGCCTTTTCGACCAATTCCTGTTCCGATTGACAGACTCCAACCACCGCTTCGAACTCACCCATATTCGGCGTCAACAATGTCGCCCCACGGTAGCGCTCAAAATCGGTTCCCTTAGGATCGACTAGCACCGGCACACCGACCTTGCGGGCAGCATGGATCAGGCTTTGAGAATCACTGAGTGTGCCCTTATCGTAATCGGATAATACTAACACGCCGACGTTCCCTAACAACGCTTCGACCTGCTGCTGTACTAACGCTCCATGATCGGCACTAAAGCGCTCTTCAAAATCCAGCCGAATCAATTGTTGATGGCGACTCAGCACCCGCAATTTAGTGATCGTAGGCTCTTGCTGGCTATGACAGAACTGGCAATTCACCCGCGCCGACTCTAGCTGCTGCTGTAATGCCTGCCCGGCTTCATCCTCTCCCACAATACCTACTAATGACACACCACCACCGAGGGCGGTGATATTCAATGCCACGTTGGCCGCGCCGCCTGGACGATCCTCCCGTTGATCGACTTTTACCACCGGCACTGGCGCTTCCGGAGAGATGCGCGATGTCGGTCCGTGCCAATAGCGGTCCAGCATCAGATCGCCCACCACCAACACCTGTGCTGTATTTAATCGAGGCATTACCAATTTCATTGTGCGGGCTCCTGATCGGAAGATTGTTCTATCTCTGTGTCGGTGACTACAGCGGCTTCAGAAAACTGTAACCGGTGCAAATTGGCATAGATGCCTTGTTGCAGCAATAACTCGGCATGCGAACCTTGCTCGACAATCCGGCCCGCTTCCATCACCAAAATACGGTCAGCATTCTCAATGGTCGACAAGCGGTGAGCGATCACCAAGGTGGTACGCCCCTGCATCACATTTTCCAAGGCATCCTGAATATGACGCTCAGATTCGGTATCCAGCGCTGAAGTAGCCTCATCGAGAATTAAAATCGGTGCATCTTTAAGAATCGCACGGGCGATCGCAATTCGCTGTCGTTGTCCACCGGACAATAACACGCCATTCTCACCGACCATGGTGTCCAAGCCATCCGGCAGCTGTTGCACAAACTCCGCCACGTGGGCGGCCTCTGCTGCCGCTTCAATCATATCTCGGGAGCAGCCAGCCATGCTGCCGTAGGCAATATTTTCGGCGATGGTGCCATTAAACAAAATCACCTGCTGATTCACTAGCGCGATCTGACGCCGTAAACTGGTCAATTTATACTCTTGTATATTTTGCCCATCGAGGAGGATTTCCCCCTCAGTAACATCATAAAAGCGCGGCAATAACCCGGCCAGAGTCGACTTGCCACTGCCGGACTTGCCTACCAAGGCAATGGTTTCACCCGGTTGAATATTCAGATTAATATTATCGAGTACTTTCTGGCCATCGGCCTCGTAACTAAACCCTAGATCTCTTATTTCCAGCGCACCCTTAACGCTATCAGGATCATGTAACCCAGTATCTTTTTCCGGCGGAGTATCGACAACCTCAAAGACACTTTCAGAGGCCGCGAGCCCCTGCTGCACCATACTGCTGATCTCGGTTAATGAGCGCACCGGTTTTGCCATCAATGCCGCCGCTGAGATAAAGGCAATAAACTGCCCAGTGGACATCTCTTTGATCAACTCAGGGTCCATCGCTAAAAAGGTCATTAGCGCAATGACACCCGCCACCATCATTTGCACTACCGGCGTAGTGACTGACTGAGTCACCACCATTTTCATCACTTGGCGACGATTCTGCTGACTGACTTTCGTAAAGCGATCAATTTCTAGGTCCGTCGCACCAAAGATCCGTACAACCTGATAGCCTTTGATCGCTTCTGAAGCCGACGAGGTAATATCCCCCACGCTTTTCTGTACATGTCCGCTAATACCACGCATACGGCGGGCAGCAAAACCCACCACCACTCCCACCACAGGCCCGATCACCAAGAACAATAGGGTTAATTTCCAATTGAGGTAAAGCATATAGCCAAACAAGCCAAGTACCGTAAAACCTTCACGGATCGCCACTTTAAGCGCATTGGTTGCCGCCCCTGTCACCTGCTCAACGTTGTAGGTCAGTTTAGCCAGTAATTCACCACTGGAGTGCTGATGGAAGTAACTGCTAGGTAGAAGTAATAGATGTTTGAACAGATCGGTGCGTAAATCATGCACTACAAACCGGGCAACATAGGACAGGCCATAGTTGCCTAAGAAGGTGCCTAAGCCCCGAATAAAGAAGATCCCTAACACCGCCAACGCCAGCACGCCGCGGTTGTCTAACTGTCCCGAGCCAACGGTGTCAACAAACGCCTCAAGCCACTTAGCCGAAGCTGTCTGTGAGCCGGCATAAATAGCGAAACCGACCACACTGACCAGAAAGGGCGCCCAATACTTTTTGACATACTGCAGCAGGCGTAGATAAACCTGTACGCTGTTATCTTTTTTCACAAATAAGAAAGCTCTTATTGATTCACTATCACCCCCGAAACAAACACCATCAAGCCTCACAACCAGTAAAGCTGATCTGACTAGATGCTAGTGTTCCTTGAGCACGAACATTATAATTGCCTGATTTTACAGTATCTGGATACATTTGGGATATAAAGATGTCTTTGTAGGTGTGGCTAGCGCCGCCATAAAGATATCAATCGATAGAGGCTGAAGAATATTATGGTTCATCAAAGCATAACGCCCAGCTAAGATGAGCTAAGGTTACCGAACCCAACGTTAAATGATCAGAGTATCTCATGGCAACGATTCGCATATTTCAAAACGAAGGTAACTTAAACTTACTAAAGCACCTTCCTAGCTACCAGCGTTCGTCTACAACAAACACCGGGAACTGGAACGAACACACCTTCATATGTGAAGAAGATGGCCCCTGTGACTATGCGATAGTATTTAACCGAGTGGGTAAAAAAAGCCGCTATATTCATTGTGCGAAAGAAAATGTCTGGCAGGTTACTCAAGAGCCTTTCGTTTTCCATAGCCATGATTGGATGATTGATAACCAAGAGCAGTACAGCCGCGTCTACACGCATTACTTGACCAACGATGCAGCAAAATATGTCAGGTCCTATCCAATGCTAACCTGGCATGTGGATAAAACCTACGATGAACTCAGCTCAATGGAAATACCTGAAAAAGCCAATGATATCTCATGGATAACCAGCACGAAAAGCAGTTATCCAGGACATAAGCGCAGACTTGAGTTTCTTGATTTCATCAGGGCATCAAACTTAGAACTCTCACTTTTTGGTTCCGGTATTCAATATATCGAGGACAAATGGGATGCATTAGTAGGCCATCGATACTCTTTAGCCGTAGAAAACGAATCTCAAGATGATTACTGGACTGAAAAACTAGCCGATTGCTTTCTTGCTTATACTTTGCCCATTTATTACGGTTGCACAAATATTGATAGTTACTTCCCTGCTGAATCTTACATACTTATCGATATCAACAAACCTGAAGAAGCCTTAGACATCATTCAAAAAGCAATCGAAAGCAATGAATGGGAAAAAAGACTGCCCGCGATAATTGAAGCTCGAAATTTAGTACTTAATAAATACAACCCAGCAGCAAATATTGTCAAAGAGATAGAGCGTTCAGCAAACTCACCGTCTAGCCCACAGGTCGATATAGAACTCCGACCGTACAAAAGAACACTAAAACGAAGGCTCGCCAATAAGTGCCAGCAACTATGTGCTCTGCTAAGAGCTTAAGAGCCTATCATTGTTCAGCATTGAGACAAGATCACTTTAGGAGCACTCTTGAATTCAAGTAAAAACACGCCGTCCTGGTCTGATTTTCTAGCGCCTAAGTACTGGCTTATTTGGGTTAGTATCGGCCTTTTACGTTTTTTTCTGCGCTGCCATTCCCTTGGGGACTCGGGTTGGGGAAAAAATTGGTCGTTTGTTATACCGTCTTATGAAGACCCGCAGACACATCACCGAAGTCAATATACGCCTCTGTTTTCCAGAACTCTCGCCAGAACAACAGAATCAACGAGTTATCGAGGTTTTTGAAAACAATGGCATAGGACTTATTGAAACCGGTTGGGCCTATTGGAAAGATGTGGATTTTTTTCGCCAACGAACAGAATTTCGTAACTTTGAACTATTAGATCAACAACTGGCGAAAGGTAACGGCGTCATATTGATGGGCTGGCATTTCTCCTGCCTTGACCTTGCGGGGCTGCTTTTCTCGCTGCATGGAACCCCCTGCAGTACCCTTTACAGAAAGCATGATAACCCCATGCTCGAGTGGTTCTTCACCCGAGGCCGACAACGCTTCAGCTTCCCGGTTGAGCGGAAGAAAACCCGGCAAATGCTGCGGGCCATGCGCAATAATCACTGTATCTGGTATGCACCCGATCAAGACTTAGGACGAAGAAACGCTACTTTTGCACCCTTTTTTGGTCAACCTGCCGCCACAACGCTGGCGACGACAAAGATGCATAGCTTGAATGGATCACCCTTGATTAAACTCGACTGCTGGCGAAAACCAGACAACTCAGGTTATATTCTCGAATGTAGCGAGGTTGCAGGATTCCCGTCGGGCTCTGAAGAAGTTGATGCCGCTTTAATTAACGAAGCCATTGAAGCAGGCATACGAAAAGCCCCATCACAATATATGTGGGTTCATAAGCGTTTTAAAACAGCGCCGGTTCGTGGTGATAATATTTACAAAAGATCAAAATAGATAACCGCATCAGCCAATAAGCCCTATGCATTCTTAACATGGGCTTTATTAAC
Organism: Amphritea sp. GJ51-11; assembly: GCF_055808735.1. Classification (NCBI taxonomy): domain Bacteria; kingdom Pseudomonadati; phylum Pseudomonadota; class Gammaproteobacteria; order Oceanospirillales; family Oceanospirillaceae; genus Amphritea; species Amphritea sp. GJ51-11. The sequence goes on from NZ_CM147881.1 coordinate 4,093,383, forward strand.
ACACACTTTTGGTATTTAACACTAAACTTAATCGTTCAATCTAGCCCATTTACCCAAGATATAATTTTTAACTCGATATTTAAGTACAATATCCATATGGCTAAATAAAGATGATGATCGTAACTCATCATAAGCAACGTAGCCTAGCTTACCTAAATTCAGCTTATACAGTTCATATAAGACATAGGCACATGAGGAGATAAAATGCTCCTCAACAAACTTGCCCGTAGTGCTATTTTTCTCGAGCAACTGACTAACAATAGATATAAAAATTTTAAATTCAGCAAGCCCTTTAAAGCGATAGCCGACATCAAAAAGATCTTTTATATCAAAACCATTATCAAGAAAGCTCATCTGAATAAGCATAATTTTATGTCTATACATCTCTTCACGCTTTTTAGAAAGGTTGTTCCCATGCTTGCGATAATAAAGCAGAATTTCATCCACATTTGAGACTTTAGCGACTTGGCTCATTCGATACCAAAGATCCCAGTCCTCACTCACTTTGAGTGTTTCATTGAAGAGTAGGTTATGGTCATTCAAAACAGCGGTACGCATCATCGCTGAAGGGCAGCAGATAACACTTTGAAATGGCAACCGGGCAGCGATGTAATCGGAGTCGAGAGGAACCTTTTTAACGCTCTGCTTGCCCGTCTTCAGATCCTCTTCAAAGGTGATGAAATGAGAGCTAACCAAGCCAACATCAGGATGCTTTTCTAAGAGGTTAACCTGTGCGGATAACCGATTAGGAAAGCTCACATCGTCACCATCCATCAAGGCAATATATTTCCCCTCAGCCGCTTTTAATCCTCTATTTCTTGTAGCAGCAAGACCGATATTACATTCATTGACAATAATTTTAATCTTATCCGAACAGAAACCCTTAACAATATCGAGACTATTATCAGTAGAGCCATCATTAATGATAATGATTTCTATATTTTCATACGTCTGACTCAGTATAGACTCTACCGCTTCAGCAATATACGCGGCGCCGTTATAGACAGGAATTATCACTGACACTAGAGGAGAACTTACCATATTCATTACCTAAACCTGAACCCAGTCACGAGGAATCATCATTTTACTTAAATACTGTTTCTGTTCATCGGCATACCAATTTTTGGGTGCCACGATGAGTTTATCTACATGCGTGTTGAGCCAAGCGCCCCACCAACTAAAAGAGCTATTCGCTATCACATTATGATCGCACTGACTCATCAAAAACACATCTTCACCGGAAAAACGTTCTTCTTCTGAGTCAATATAGAAAGCATTATCAATAATAAGATTGTTTTTAACCCAATCAATATCATCAGAAAAAATATAATATGAGACATTATCAAACTTAGCATTAACTAACGCTACCGCCTGTTGATAATAATCTAAAGAACATACACCATGGGTTTTAAGTGCTTCAGCGTTAGTAACATAATCACCTCGACGAATATGAACAGACACACTAACTTCAGATTTATTTATACTATCAAGTGTTTGTTTTGTGTAATCTGAAAGAGATTCCTGTAACACCAGAGACTCTAATAACTCACCTCTTATTTTTTGAAAGTATCTCTCACTCTGAAAATAACCAACCAAATAATGATTATCCTCAGGAGATAGCATTTTCTCATCAAATGCGGAGTTTGCTTCCTTGGTAACAGGCCGGCTCTTCTTGCCTTGCAACTGTCGCATCAACTTTTTTACCAAAGCCGATATGAGTCATTGCTGTCACCTCTTCCGAAGAGGCATTATCAACCAGCTTATTATAATGGTTAAGACTGTAGCCACCATGCAATGTATAGGTATCAAATGCTGATGTATCCAACTTTACATCGTAGCCCTTCTTAACTAAAGACAACGCATACGCATACTGAAAGAGTTGGTTACCAAGACCTCCAATCAAACGAACAATAACCATACCAACTCCATCAAAAAAACCATACAAATTCTCAGAAAAACCATCGATAATTAGACACTTTGTCACATTCGACCTAACCTATATCTGACGACCTTTCTACACTATTTTTAGTTAATGAAATTAGCGGCCACTACTGCTAATTAACGTCTGCAATGCCTGCCAAATAACATCACCCGGTAAACTGCCGTAACAAGGGGGAACACCATTTTCAGGACGAGGACAAACTTTCTCTCTACAAGGAGAGCACTCAAACTTAGCTTGTAAATTTGTCACGTTTTTCCCCTGTGCACCGGTCAGAGCAACGCTGGTACTTCCAAAGATCGACACGGTTGGAACCTCCATTGCCGCTGCGACATGCATTAAGCCAGTATCAACACCAACAGCCCCGCGACTTCTTGCAATAATACCGCATAGTTCCCATAGCGGCATTTTGGGCAATACTTCACCCCAGCGAGCCTGACGAACAACTCTCTCGGCACGACTTTTTTCTTCTTCGTTCGCCCAGGGTAACAACACCCCCTGACGCTTATCTCTTGCAAGCTCAAGAAGACGAATCCATTCGCTCTCTGGCCAATGCTTTGATTGCCAGGTAGTGCCATGTAAGAAAATATACTGCCCCTGCCATTGCTCAGGGCATGGAGCGAGCTTCTCAGCATCAATGCCGAATTGAGCGGGGCCAGAGAGCTCATAACCTAAAGACTTAGCAAAAAGCAGACGGACTTTATCAACCGCATTATCAACCGATTGAGTTGCCACCCCCTGCTTATAAAACATTCTTGTTTCTGAATCGGTGGCACTATTTTTATCGGGCCCGTAAACCGGAGCACCGGATAACCAAGCTACTCGTGCAGACTTAATTCGCCCCTGAGCATCGATCACAAGATCATAACGCTGCTGTCTCAATGACTTATAAAACAACCACTGCTCTTTCAGAGTTGCAAAAGCCAAGCGACGTTTCTTCCAACGCAATCGGCCATGAGGGACAACCCTCACGCCAGGGTGCAACCGGGCAATATCAACAAAAGGTTCTTCACAAAGCCAATCAATCTGCAAACCATCGACATTCTCTAAAGCATCACTCACCGCAGGCATCGTATGCAGCAGATCTCCCAAAGAGGACATTTTTACCACGAGTATTTTCTTTATCATCATATAACTTCTATGCAGCAAGGCCGATGGAAGAACAATAAGTATTATCAGAATAGCCTATCAGTTCTCTGACTTATTAGTTTAAGCAGCTTTGGTTATTGTTCGGCAATTATTTTTTCAAGTTCAGCTAAGCGTACATGGCGTCGTTTCAGCAACTCTTCTTTACTAACTTTTAGACCGAAAAATTTCTTAAGTTTGTTTTTAAAACCACCCATTTCATTGCGGCAATATATTTCTCGACTCGCCTGAAGGTGTTCAATAATAGGTTTATCTACCTCATCGTACTGCCGGTCAAATATATAGGTATATGCAGAAGACATACGATGAATTTTTAAACCGTGATCATAATCCTCAACCGCTTTCTGTAAGTTTTGCTGATCGATAAGTTCAGGATTACGCTCAATCAAGCTAATCCACAATTCAATAAATTCAATAACTTTATCATTGTAATCGAAATAAATTGTGCCGGAGAGAAGCTCTTCACCCCCTTCTTTTTTATCGATAAAGTTAACCGCCATATCACACGCCATGCTACTGAAGTGCTCATCAAGGTTTTCATGCACAAAAGCATCAGCATCGATATACAAAACAGGCTCTTTATACTTGTTAAGACTTTCCAATATGATTCTTGGTTTCAAATCAGTCATCGCTTTCCACTCGCTTGGTGGGAAACTATGAAAATCGTACTTATGCCCTAGCCGATCCAATGAACGAGCCAGTAATTTATAAGCTGAGCTATAGACGGGATCCGTTGTATAAAAACCAATAACAATCATATTATGCTCTCATAATTTCTAACAAGCTCACTATAACCTTCATGCCGTATAAAGAGTGCCAGCCTCACGGATTAAAGCACTTCAATATTAAGATCATGGAACAACTGTTCAAACTTCTTGTTCTCGGTGCCATTACGATAGGAGACAGTCTTAATCTCCGGCCTCAACCACCGAGTTAACAACAGGGTTGAGGAAACATCACCCACCACCGTAACGTCACTACTTAATAAAGGCAGAATCGCTTCATAACTAATTGATGACGGTAACAACTGTATGCCCAAGGGCTGCAAATTAAGCGCATCTTCACCACTATTACGAGGGTGATACTTAACGGCAATGCTACCTTCTAGACCATCAATAAGCGCTAAAATCTTGTCTCTGTAACCGGTGTTTTTTTCAAACAACGATTCATGAGGAAGCGTGATTAGCACATCCAGCCCGTAAATCTGTTCTTTAGTAACACCGTTCACCTGTAACATCATCTGTGATAACTGCTGCAGCGCATCCGCTTGAAAGCTCGCGGCGGAAAGACAATGCTTTTCTTTGGCGTAAAGACGGCTATCTATTAGCTCGGGAAAAGCCACATGGATCTCGTTTATCCAACCGGAAGCCCCTACCGTAACGGGATTCCGCCACCACAGACCATAAAACATTTTTTTCAGTAGGTTATCGACTATAACATCACCCACGCCACTAGAGGCTTCTCGACCAACATAGGTAAAAGTACCCTCATCCATATAATGCCCGGTCACCGTTTTACCCTGTGAGCTAGCAATATGCATGGCGTACTGAAACTCGATGCGACGATCATTACCAACAAAAAGATGATCCGGCGCTAAACGTTCAATCAACGCTTTAAGATTATGAAAAAGACGCCGTCGCTTTTTAAGCTTACTCAGTCCTCCTTTTAGACGGCCAAAAAACAGGTGTTGTTCAGCAAAAGGGGATAGTTTCCATTGTTGAACTAGCGTCACAATTTGCGGCGTTGCTCCTTCGGGCTGATCAATAAACACCAAGACCGCTGTTTCATTTTTACGCTCGCCGGCAATGGCGGTCGCGGTAAACAGGTGCAACAGAGTAGAGACGAAATACACAGAGCAGGGCACAGACTAATCCTCAGAGTAAAAACATTGTGAGGTCAGCGTCTGCCACACAATATCTGGCGTAAGGTCGGCAAACACAGCGGGCTCAACCATTCGACCGCTCGACTGTTGCTGGGACGCTTCGAGGCAAATTTGATCTTTACCATAGCCGCCAACAAGCCCAGGATCGGTAGGACCAAATAGGATCACATTGGGGCGATCAAGAGCCGCGGCCATGTGGGATAAGCCCGTATCTACAGAAACACAGGCCGCCGCGCCGGCTAATACCTGAGTCACCTGAGCAAGATTAAGTTTATCTAACACCTCAACGCCACTTTGACCTTGGGCCAGCCTTTCTGCCCGCGCCTTCTCGTTAGCATTACCCCAAGGTAACTTAACAATCCAACCAGCCGCAGTCGCTTTAGCGATCAGTTCCAACCAATACGCTTCTGGCCAGTGCTTATCAAAACGGGTAGTGCTATGTAAAAACACCAGATAATTCGTCCCGTCATGCTGATCAGCCATAAAGTGCTGACGAATCGCAAAATCACCACGACCTTCAAGTTCATAACCCAATGCTTGCGCAAATAACTGCCGAGTGCGCTCCACCGCATGCTGCTGTTTATCAACATGATAGCGACGCTGATAAAAATGGGCGGCCAGCAACTCTCTCACCGAAGCTTTATCATAACCACAGCTCACACCTCGACTATAGCGAGTCACCAACACCGCACTTTTTAACAACCCTTGCGCATCAATCACCAAATCGTAGTTTATCGCCGATAGCGACTGACGATAGCGTTGCCACTCACCGCTGGTAAAGGTTTGCCAAAGATTTTTACGCCAACGGCGAATAGCCACCGGAATAACGCGATCGACCGCCGCATGCCAGCTCGGAATTTCCGCAAAGGCTTCTTCCACCACCCAATCAAAACGGATTCCCGGAATCGCCTTGACGGCATCGGTCAATGCGGGCAGCGTGTGGATAACATCCCCCATGGATGAGGTTTTCACAATCAGAACTTTCAAGGGATCCCTGTCGGCCAAAGAGGATATTTTATAAAGGCGCAGTATAGCATTTCTCGTTAACACGTCACCCATCGGCTGCTTTCACTTAGCACCCGCAGACAGCAGAATCGCCTCATTTATATCAACATAGAGTAACTTTTCTGCCCTTTCACTGATTTTATTATTGGGTAGCCGATTCCCTTTTTCGCGTTTGCTGATTACAATCGTTAGCCTGAAAATTCTCTGAATCACGCTGCGTGCAACAGATCAATCTACTCAGACCCATCAATTTTTATATGTTCGAGGTAACCAATGGCAGCTTTTGGAACTGTGTTTGTACCGGAAATGGCAATCTCCTGGTTTGACGGCAATAGCTGGAGCAAATCAGAGATCGTCAGTAGCGAAAGCCTACAACTGCACCCTGGGGCTCATGTACTGCACTATTCCAGCACCTGCTTTGAGGGCCTTAAAGCATTCCGTCATGCAGACGGATCGATCAATATCTTCCGTATGGACCGTAATATCGCGCGATTCACACAAAGCAGTGAGCTACTGGCACTGCCGGCAATCGACAAAGCGGCAACGGAACAGATGATCATCGATATCGTAAGCCGCTATAAAGACGAAGTGCCCGAGCCTCCAGGTTCGATGTATATCCGTCCGACTCACTTCGGTACCGAGCCGGCTATTGGTAAAGCAGCCTCCCCATCCGTGACCTCGTGCCAATATATTTTATTGTCCCCGGTTGGCGATTACTTTGCAGGGGGCGATACCACCCTACGCCTGTTGCTGGAAGAAAATGGCGCTCGTTGCGCGGCCCATATGGGTATGATCAAGAGTGGCGGCAACTACGCCAGTGCTCTGCGTCCCATCATGAAAGCCAAACAAGAGTTCAATGCGGATCAGGTGCTGTTCTGCCCCAATGGTGATGTACAGGAAACCGGTGCCGCCAACTTCCTGTTAATTGATGGCAATCAGGTCATTACCAAAGCACTGGACGAAAGCTTTTTGCACGGCGTAACTCGTGATTCAATCTTGACTCTTGCTCGGGATCTCGGCATGGACGTTCAAGAACGCCAACTCACCATCGATGAATTGCTTGAGCGGGCCGCTAAGCCCGGTTGTGAAGCAGCACTGTCCGGCACCGCCGCCGTACTGACGCCTGTTGGTACACTGATTCATAATGGCAAAGACTATCCCGTGGGTGACGGCGGCATTGGTGCGACAACGGTTAAATTGCGCCAAGCCCTGAACGACATCCAGTGGGGCAAAGCTGAAGATAAGCATGGCTGGCTAACACGGATCTAATTCGTGTCTGTCGATGAGGGACAATCTGGTTGCAGCAAACCCGCTCGATAACCTCGGTTACCTAAAACCATCCAGTTAGACAAACGTACAAACCCCGCAAATTGCGGGGTTTTCTTTTTAAAAGTCCACCGATATTACCGTCTTTTATATTGCCCTTAAAAGCTGCACAATAACCGCATAACTTAATAATAAACGGATATTGCCATGCGCCCTGCCACGCCCGAGTTGCTCACCATGCTGACCGAACTGATCGCTACCCCCTCTGTGAGCTGTACGGCGGCACATTGGGATCAGAGCAATTTGGCCGTGATTGAAAAGCTCGAGCAATGGTTGTCAGGCTTAGGATTTCACACCGAAATTATGCCGCTCCCCGGACACCCCGAAAAAGCGAATCTTATCGCCACCCTCGGCAGCGGCCCCGGTGGTTTAGTGCTAGCAGGGCATACCGATACCGTGCCATTTAATGCGGAACGATGGAGCAGCGATCCCTTTAAACTGACTGAAAAAAACAATCGTTTCTACGGCCTCGGTACCTGTGACATGAAAGGGTTCTTTCCCATCGCTATTGAAGCCGCACGCAAATTCGTTGATCAAACACTGCAACACCCTCTCATCATCTTGGCGACCGCCGATGAAGAAAGCTCCATGAATGGCGCACGAGCGCTAGCCGAAGCTGGCCGTCCTAAAGCACGCTATGCCGTGATTGGCGAACCCACCAGCTTACGACCGATCTATATGCATAAAGGCATTATGATGGAGCAGGTTAAAATAAAAGGCACCGCCGGTCACTCATCCGATCCGGCATTGGGCGCCAGTGCACTCGAAGCGATGCATTCGGTGCTGGGCCAATTAATCAGCTTTCGGCAGGAACTCCAGCGAGATTATCAAAACAGCGATTTCAAAGTATCGGTACCGACCCTCAATCTCGGCTGCATTCATGGCGGTGATAACCCCAATCGTATCTGCGGTGCCTGCGAACTCGAATTTGATCTGCGCCCATTACCCGGCATGTCTTCCGATCTGTTACGAGAAGCCATTAGTCAACGCTTACAACCGCTGGAAAACCAGTTTGGCGTCTCTATTTCGACCTATCCTTTGTTCCCCGAAGTGCGCCCGTTTAGCAACGATAAACATTCGGAGCTGGTTCGTAGCGCTGAAAAGTTAACTGGCTATCAGGCTGAGGCAGTGGCTTTCGGCACGGAAGCGCCGTTTATGCAGGATTTAGGCATGGATACCATTGTGATGGGGCCCGGTTCAATCGATCAAGCCCACCAGCCGGATGAATATTTGGCTTTTGATCAGATTAAGCCTACAGTAGCGGTATTAGAACAACTGATTGCAAGGTACTGTTTTTAATCGTGAATAATGATAGCAACCAATACGTAAACTGGTTCCGTCACAGCTCCCCCTATATCAACGCTCACCGGGGGAAAACTTTCGTTCTGATGTTAGGAGGAGAAGCGCTCGCCGATCCTAATTTTGCCAACATCATTCACGATATCGCTCTGCTCAACAGCCTCGGGGTCAAGCTAGTTTTGATCCATGGTTCACGACCTCAAATCGGGGCGCGCCTAGAAGAGCAAAACATAGTCGACCGAGTTCATCACCACCTGCGCGTCACCGATACTGAGACCTTACGTTATGTCATCGAATCAGCCGCCAGCCTGCGTACCGAAATAGAAGCCAAGCTCTCCATGGGCCTTGCTAATTCGCCGATGCATGGTGCAAAGATTCGTGTTTGTAGCGGCAATTTCGTCACCGCGCGCCCATTTGGGGTCTATAACGGTGTTGACCTTTGCCATACCGGCGAAGTGCGACGGATTGATCAAGAAGCGATCCGCCAGCAACTCAGCATGAATAATATCGTGCTGTTGTCACATCTCGGCTATTCACCCACCGGGGAGATTTTCAATCTAGCCGTTGAAGATGTAGCGACTCAAGTAGCCATCAGCCTTGATGCTGATAAGCTAATCCTGTTCGGCGAAAATGGTGGGGTACGTGACAGCACTGAAGTCCTGCGATCAGAGCTACTGGCCGATACGGCAGAACGGCTGGTAAGCCAGTATATGACTAAACATAGCGCTCCGGATCAAGTCCCCTCAGAACTTTGTCGTCACCTTCAGGCGGCGGTTAAAGCCTCCCGCCACGGTGTCGCCCGCAGCCACTTAATTAGTTATCGTGAAGACGGCGCATTAGTATCAGAACTGTTCAGCCGTAACGGTATCGGCACCATGGTGATCGAGCAGTCTTACGAACAAGTAAGGCCTGCCACCATTGAAGATGTGGGCGGTATTTTGGAACTTATCCGCCCCATGGAGGAAGCCGGCATTCTGGTTCGTCGCTCTCGGGAATTACTGGAAGCAGAGATCAATCAATTTACCGTGGTCGCCCTCGATGGCGCCATTGTCGGCTGCGCCGCCCTCTATCCATTTCATGAGGAACAGATAGGAGAACTGGCCTGCGTTGCGATATCGCCGGAGTATCGGGGTGGTGAACGCGGAGAATCCCTACTACACGCGATCGAAGCGGCTGCTCGGGCACAACAGCTTAACCGCTTGTTTGTCTTAACAACCCGGACCGCCCACTGGTTTATCGAACGCGGCTTTGAGCCAACCGAGATCAGCAGCCTGCCCAACCGCAAACAAGAGATGTATAACTTTCAGCGCAACTCTAAAGCGTTCTCTAAGCCGCTTTAATCATCATCCAAAGCGGCTATTCAGGGGCGAAACGCTAATTTAATGGCATTCTGATCGAAAACAACGCGCCACCTAATATTGATTCACCTATTGCCAGCTCGCCGTCGTAGCTACTGAGAATATCCACCGCCACCGATAAACCAATCCCTTGTCCCGGTGCGGAGGTATCCGCCCGCTCGCCCCGCTTAAGAATCGTTTGGCGCAGTTCCGGGGAGACTCCCTCGCCATCATCGGCAATATCGATCTGCAGCATCCCGCCGCCGTTACTGAAGCTAACAGCCACTTGATGATGCCCATACTTAAAGGCGTTCTCGAGAATATTGCCCAGCAACTCCATCAGGTCACGCTCATCCGCCGGTAGCTGGTAATCGCCCTCGAGCTGAAGTGTTATCTCGATCTGCTTATCACGATAGACCTTATTCAAAGCCGCCGTCATGCGCTCAATCAAGGGCGCGACCGGCGTTTTTTGCGCCAAGGTTCGTCCCTGGCTCTTAACCGCTCGGGAAAGTTGATATTGAACAATTTGATCCATCCGGTCGGCTTGTTCAGTCACTAAGGCCTGATAGTCATCAAAGCTCAGCTTCTCTTGACTAGCGCCCCGGATAACCGCTAATGGCGTTTTAAGACTGTGGGCCAAATCACCTAAAGTATTGCGATAGCGTTCTCGTTGCAGCCGCTCATTAACAATCAACAGGTTAAGGTTATCGGTAACCGCCTGTACTTCGCTGGGATATTCGCCGGTGAGCTTATCACTCTGCCCAAGCTCAATGCGCTTAAGATCCCCAGCCAAGCGAGTTAAAGGCTTAAGCCCCCAACGAATAAGTGCCGTTTCCACCAGTAAAAAAAGGAAAATCGCAGCACTGAGCCAGCCCCATAAGCGGGTATTGAAGGCATGTTGTTCCGTTTTGACGGCGCTATCGGATTCCAGCACGGTGAATACATAGTTATGTTCGCGCCCGGCGATCTCCCATAACAATGCAAACTGATAGACAAACATATTGTGCTCGGGCAATCGATAGAAGCGTGACTCACCAGTACTCAAGCCTTCGGCATCAAGCTTCTCAAGCAACGCGTCGGTGATGAGCTTGGCCGATTCGGAATACCACACCAGCATGTCATTGCCGTCATTCAGAAAACCATAGAGCCCCGACTCAACTTGGTTATAGCGCGGCTCCTGCAAATCGTCAGGGATCATAATCCGATCCCCTCGCAACTCGGCGGCCCCCAGAATCAAATAGACCTGTAGCTTTAGTCGCTCCTCTTCCGCCGCCTCTAAGCTATGGTGAAACGCCTGCTGCAAAGCAAAACCAGTGAGTCCAAAAAACACCGGAAGTAACAGCAAAGAGGCCAGCATTAGACGGGCGCGAAGCGCTCTAGGCATCATACGGTGTCAACAGCTCCAGCGGGAAGATCGAAGCGATAGCCAAGCCCACGCACAGTCGCAATCGGTTGCAAAGACTGCTGTGGATCAAGTTTCTGTCGCAAACGGCGAATAAAAACCTCTAAAACATTACTGTCCCGGTCAAAATCCTGATGATACAGATGCTCAGTCAACTCACTCTTGGAGATCACTTTTCCGGCATTCAGCATCAAATATTCGAGGGTACGATATTCATAGCTGGTGAGCTTAACCGTAACTTCATTGAGATAAACATTACGACCACTGCTATCGAGCTTTAAAGGGCCAAACTCGAGCATCGGTTTCGCATGCCCCGCCGCCCGACGCAGCAGCGCATTCAAACGCGCCATAAGCTCTTCGATATGAAACGGCTTAACGAGATAGTCATCAGCTCCCGCCTCTAAACCTTCGACCTTATCTTGCCAGTCACCCCGAGCCGTTAAAATAATGACAGGGAAGTTAATACTGCCCTTACGCCAACGGCGAATAACATCAACCCCAGACATTTTCGGCAAACCGATATCCACTACAGCGAGATCATAAGGAAACTCACTCCCCAGATAGAGCCCCTCTTCTCCATCTTCGGCTTCTTCAACGGTGTACCCACTGTCCTGCAGCGCTGTAACCAACTGCCGACGCAGATCACTATCATCTTCTATAACCAGTATTTTCATTCATTTACTCCATGTCCACCGAGGGTGAGGCCACCCTATGGGGATATCTCCTGACCAGTATTTGCATCAATCAGCACTGTTTTAACACGGCCACTATTAATCAACCGGATATGATGCACTAATCGGCCATTACGGTTTTGTGTTTCCGCCTTTACCACTTTGCCCCCGTGATTCTGCTTTGCCATCTTTGCCGCTTGCTGTAACGACACAATATTGCCGGCCAGCATCATCGAGGCAACGCTGAATTCAGGCTTTATCTCAGCCACTCCTGCCGTTGCAATACCGCCTGCCGTCATCGTCAGCAGCAGTGCTAAGAGTGTATATGAGAACGCTCTGAACATTATTATCACCCATTATTTACAACGTAGATTGATCGCTTCTTAAGAAACTGGACTTACATTAACCCGCACAGGAATCCGCTTACCCGGATGATGATCCATACGAGTATTATAGGTGCGGCCATTATAGCGGTATGTCACGTTATAACCGGTGACCGTTTCATAATATTCCACATCGTGCTGCACGTTGCACCGGGTTTCCGTACGATAGCTCACATTATTGCCGCGTGGCTGGTTATGAGAGATATCATTGCCAATCGATGCACCGAGCACCGCGCCGACGACAGCCCCCACCTTTTTATTGTCCTGCCCATGACCTAAGCCATTACCGATGGCTCCGCCGATAATACCGCCAAGTATCGGTGCGGTGTAGGATTTTCGCTGATGCCGAGGGGTTTCATAACGTACCTCTTCTTCCCAGCATTCCCGCCGAGGAGTGCGCCGTTCAGATTGCACCACGATGGGCTTCACCTTGATGACCTGAGCATAATCCTGGTGATGGCGGTTCTCTTTATAACGAGAGTCGGCCTCCACTGAGGTGGCAAAAAGCCCAAGGGCCATCAGGCTGCATGCAATTATCTTTTTCATGATTACTCTCCTTCTCTATGACTGGAGTCTGGCTTCCATTGTCGTGTCATAGGACTGAACCGATCCTGAACTAGATTTACAGGTGTGGGGCTTTACCTATCTTTACAAACACTATAAATATAACCTATTGAATCACAATGAATTTATCTTCAGCACTGAAACGATTATCTGATTAAATAACTTAAGCCTAACCTGTAAAGACAAAAACTCAGGCGAAAAAAACCGACTTTGTGAGCCGGTTTTCTTCATTCGCGTGTTATCCACGCCGTATCTAAATATTATTTAGAGTCACATTTTTTGCAGCTGCTGATTCCTAAAACACGGTATAACGGACACCAGCCAAACAGTGCAATCGCGATGATAGGCACACCGATCCAACCCCACGGGGTTTGAGGACCAACAAATACCAACGCAATCAGGATGAGACCTACGACAATGCGTACGACTTTATCCACAGATCCTATATTCTTATCCATTTTCCTATCCTCTCATCAATCAGGTTTGGATAAAGTATGGTCAGTCCTACGCTTAAAGTCTGTGACAAAGTCACACAGCCCGATGATTGTGTCACTTTAATGATCTAGGGCAGTATTTCGCAGCGCACCTTTATTAAGAAACAGTACCTGATTACGCCCTAGCGCGACCCACTCTTTCTGTTCAAACGCTTTTAGCTGTCGACTGATGACCTCCCGAGCGGTACCCAGCTCGTCCGCGATCTCTTGATGAGAACGTAATAACACGGACCCTGGACCCACATGCTCAATCAGATAACGAGCCAACCGCTTCTCTATTCGCTCGAAAGCGATCTCCTGTACGAGGGTAATCAGTTTAGCCAACCGCTCTCCATAGGAATCAAAGATAAATTGCCGCAGCCCGGAAGAATCCGTCATTGCTCGCTGAAAATCAGACAAGGGCATTAAAAACGCCGTCACATCTGTTTCAGTAATGCCTTCAGCAGGATAGGCTTCACCACCAAGTAAGCAGGACGTGGTTAACACACAGGTACCCTGATTTTCGATACGGTACAGGATCAACTCCCGGCCATTGGCATTACGCCCCAAGACCTTCACCACACCCGAGGTTACGATAATAAAGTGATGACAAGCATTACCCTGCTGAAACACCACCTGACCGGCGGGGAGATCCACCCGCTTTGCTTGGCTCAGAATCTTAACCCCGGCATCGTCTAGCTGTTCTAAGAGCGGAAACGATGCCGTTAGTTGGCTAACATCATTCATGCTCGGTCGACTTATCCACCGCTTGACGTCGTGCCCGCACCGCCAACATTACATAACGAATGTTGTAACTAAAACCAATCACCAGCGCGATAGGCATCGTCACTAAAAATACGCTACCCAGTGCCGGAGATGCCATCAGCTGCCCCAACCACAGGCACAAAATGCTGACTATCGCCACGGGAACCCCAGTTCGCATCATCCTCTTCAGCCAACGGTCAGAACGTATCTGTTTTCTATCGATTTCCATTATTGCCTCCACGGATGTTAATCCGTTAAGAATACGATGTTATAAAGCGAAACAATAGTACTGCTTAGGCTTGTATTCATGCTTCAGACTAAAGAATCGCTGCCGCCCAATAGCCCCATAGTCGATCCGGATACTCGCCACCCGATTCAATCAACCCGGCCGGATATGGGCTAATCAGATCCATTTTCCTGAAACAGACGCACTTATTGTCAGGATTGTTAGGTATTACCGCGCAGAGTTTTGCTATAATCGGCGGTCTTATAGACATACCCACTTCAACCGCAGAGGATCTGTGCATGCCACAATATCGCTCCAAGACCTCCACCGCAGGTCGTAATATGGCCGGTGCCCGCGCACTTTGGCGCGCCACGGGGATGAAGGATGACGATTTTCAAAAGCCCATTATCGCTATCGCCAACTCATTCACGCAGTTTGTTCCGGGCCACGTTCACCTGAAAGATATGGGTCAGCTGGTCGCCCGTGAAATCGAAAAGGCGGGCGGGGTCGCGAAAGAGTTTAATACCATCGCCATCGATGATGGTATCGCCATGGGTCATGATGGCATGCTCTATTCTCTGCCATCCCGAGATATCATTGCAGATTCCGTTGAATATATGGTCAATGCCCACTGTGCCGACGCACTGGTGTGTATCTCCAACTGCGACAAAATCACACCGGGGATGCTGATGGCTGCTATGCGCCTCAATATTCCGGTCATTTTTGTCTCGGGTGGCCCAATGGAAGCGGGCAAAACCAAACTATCCGAGCACAAGCTGGATCTGGTTGATGCCATGGTGCTAGCGGTTGATCCAAACAGCACTGACGAAATGGTCGATGCAGTTGAACGTTCAGCCTGCCCAACCTGTGGTTCATGCTCTGGTATGTTTACCGCTAACTCAATGAACTGTCTTGCCGAGGCCTTGGGCCTTGCCCTGCCGGGTAATGGC
Organism: Amphritea sp. GJ51-11; assembly: GCF_055808735.1. Taxonomy (NCBI): domain Bacteria; kingdom Pseudomonadati; phylum Pseudomonadota; class Gammaproteobacteria; order Oceanospirillales; family Oceanospirillaceae; genus Amphritea; species Amphritea sp. GJ51-11. The sequence continues at coordinate 4,108,751 of NZ_CM147881.1, forward strand.
ACCGTTGTGGCGACCCATGCCGACCGAGAACGACTGTTCTTGGAAGCGGGCCGTAGCATCGTTGAGATGGCGAAACGCTATTACGAGCAGGATGACGACTCGCTACTGCCTCGCTCAATGGGCTTCAAAGCGTTTGAAAACGCGATGACCCTCGATATTGCTATGGGTGGCTCAACCAACACCATTCTGCACCTATTGGCGATTGCGCAAGAAGCCAATATCGACTTCACCATGAGCGATATTGACCGCCTCTCACGCACTGTACCTCAGCTGTGTAAGGTAGCCCCGAATACGCCGAAATATCATGTTGAAGACGTACACCGTGCGGGCGGCATCATGGCGATTCTCGGTGAACTCGACCGGGCTGGCAAACTGCACACAGATACCCCAACCGTTCACGCACCGACAATGAAAGATGCGCTGGATAAATGGGATATTATGCGCAACCCATCACCTGAAGTGATGGAGTTCTATAAAGCAGGCCCTGCCGGCATTCCAACTCAAGTAGCCTTTAGTCAAGCGACGCGCTGGCCAACACTGGATGGCGATCGTGAGCATGGCTGTATCCGCTCTATCGAGAACGCCTATTCACTAGAGGGAGGCTTAGCGGTATTACACGGCAACATTGCGGTCGATGGCTGCGTAGTCAAGTCTGCCGGTGTCGATGAATCTATTCTGGTCTTTGAAGGCCCAGCCCATATTACTGAATCTCAGGATGAGGCGGTTGCCAATATTCTTGACGATAAAGTTAAAGCGGGTGATGTGGTTATCGTGCGCTACGAAGGCCCTAAAGGTGGTCCGGGTATGCAAGAAATGCTTTACCCAACCTCTTACATCAAGTCTAAAGGCTTGGGTAAAGAGTGTGCCCTACTCACCGATGGTCGTTTCTCCGGCGGCACTTCTGGTCTATCTATCGGCCATGTGTCTCCTGAAGCAGCAGCTGGCGGCGCGATCGGCTTAGTCCGTAATGGTGACCGTATCCGTATCGATATCCCTAACCGAACCATCGATGTATTGCTGTCCGATGAAGAACTGGCACAACGCCGTGCTGAACAGGATGCCATTGGTTGGAAGCCCGTCGAGTTCCGTCCTCGCAAGGTATCTGCAGCACTGAAAGCCTATGCGCTGCTAGCAACTTCAGCAGACAAGGGCGCCGTGCGCGACCTCAGCAAGCTAGACTAAGCCAAAAAGGTTAATACCTTGGATCAAAAAAGCAGCCATCTCGGCTGCTTTTTAGTATCCACAGGGCGTCATTAAACGCCGCTATAAACTTGCCAAACCAACCGTAGCGCCAGCGCGGTCACCAACAACCGAAAAATCAGCTGAAACCGCTCAGCAGGTACTTTCTTCAAGATATGCAAGCCAATCCAAGTTCCTGCAAAACCGCCAGCGATCATCAAGATAATCAGCAGTAGCCAATCGCTAAAGGCAAAACCGATCAAACCAAAGACAAACATCTTCAACAGATGCTGGGCCGTCATACAGGCTGCAAAAGTCGCTACAACGCGATATTTCTCATATCCTAAGCGATGAACAAAGGCCGCTACTAATGGCCCCGTGGCGCCGACAAACATGGTTATTAATGTCGTTCCTGCACCGGCCAGCAGCAAACCTGCCGGGGGCATCTCTTGCTTGCCCAATTTCGGCCCCCAGACCAAGAATAAAATAAAACCCGCCACGCAAAGCTGAATCACCTCAACCGGTAGCTGCACAACCACAAAGTAGGCGATCACCGCACCAATAACGGCACCCGCGAAAAACAAACGAAGCAGTGACCAATCGATATGTTCCCGGGTGAGTATGGCTCGATTACCATTCGAGCCTAACTGCACTAAGCCATGCACCGGAATAAGCGCCGCCGGTGGCACAATAGTGGCCATCACGGCGAGTAACAGCACTCCACCACCAATCCCCATGGCGGCCGTCAACATTGAGGTAAGGGTACTGGTAAGAATGAGTAACAGTGCCGTATCGACACCCATAAGATCTGGCAACCCGATCACAATTATTCCTCAAACAGCTATTAATCAGTAAATCAGAAGAGACACCCAACCAGTGTCATGATTAACACCGCACTAAAACCTAAAACGCACGGTCATTACCGTGCGTTTATCTGCCATTGCGCATCACCTAACGCGGCTCACTTTTCTTCTAATGAGGCCAATACCTGATCGGCCCATTGCATACTGTGGCGATAAGCAACTTCGTAAAACGGTCGATCGAGCAGGTTACGCATATCATCCCACTCGCCTCGCTCGTAATGCTGCACTTCCGTTAAAATCTCACCTTTCTGGTTAATCTGCGACAAGATCGCATCCTTGATAGAATCATCCAGTGGGATCTGATCCAACAGCACACGCATATCGGTATCCATCATCGCATCAAGCTGCGATAACAGTCCGACCATAAAGAAATTGATTGTCTGTGGATAACTCAGCATCTCCGCCAACAGTTCGCACATACGCCCACGAATCAACATCACGCGTGTTAACTCTACCGGCTTATCGGATTGACCGCTTAGCAGGAACAGAGTGGCCCATTTCTTCACCTGATCCATGCCAATCAACGATATGGCGTGGGAGATCGACTCAATCTGTTTAGGTGTTCGGAACGCAGCCGAATTAACCAGTCGCAAGATCTTATAGGTCATTGCCGGATCATTGATAACAATCTGCTCGACCGACTCAGCCGTCGCAGCAGGATTATTCAGCTCAGAGAGCAACTCTAGAATCAAAACCTTCGAGCTGCCAAAGCTCTTACCTTTAATGGAAACAGGGCGGCAGAGAAAATAGCCCTGATACAGATTAAACCCTAACCCGATAGCCCGGCGAAAATCCTCTTGGCTCTCGACTTTATCCGCCAGGAGATGAACCCGATATGGTTTACAAAAAGTGACGAGCTGTTTCAGTTCGGCATCATCATGGCGTTGCAGGTCGATCTTTACCACATGCATCAGATCCAGTAGCGGTGTCTGAGCTTTATCACCAGTAAAGTGCGTCAGGGCAAACTTATAGCCTTGCTCTTTGCGTTTGCGTAACACCGCCAACAGCTCTTTAGATATGCCATCCTCACGCAATAGTTCGAAGATGACACTGTCACGGGGCAGGTTCGGCAACATATCCGAAAGTAACATACTCTGGGTTAACTTCACGAACAGCGGCAAGCGCTTAGTTTTTCCACCATTTGAAGCAACCGCATAGTTATTAAGAATAACGGATGCAGTGGCCTGCTCATCGGAAAACTCTAAGGGCATCGTGCCATTATCGGAGCGATATAGCAGGCTGTAGGCTTGCACATCCTGACCTTTATTGAAAATAGGCTGGCGAGCTAACAGAACAGAGCCGTCAGCCAATACATCATCATCTAGCGCAATACTCACAAATTATCCCCTGATCAGATATTACCCCAGTATAACTCAACCTTTTACGGGGTAAGAGGTACCGGTAAAAAAACTATTAACTGTTTATACCATTTAACCCATGCGGGGGCATTTTTCATCTCCCAATTTAGGTACTGATTATATTGACCCAACCACCTATCAGCCATAGTCTGATAGGTGGTTTAAACGGAAATGCTAAATTTTATACCCAAGTTTTGCACTAAACCCATCCAGCTAGGGATTGCGCCTAATATTTTTGACAAAAAGACGCTATGCCACTGAAACCATTTATTATGCTCTGTTTGTTGTTGCTAAGTATTGGACTGCCTCAAACAGTATTATCAGCCGAGCGGCTCGATGTCGAGATTCGCTCAACCGTTCTCAACATCAGACAATCCCGTTCAACAGATAGCCCTGTCGTGGGCATACTCCATAAAGGTGAACGCCTTTCGGTAATTACCACGGATGAACGAGACTGGGTCCTCCTTGAAGATAATCGCGGTTTTATCTCTATTCACTATGTCAACATTCTCTCGAGAAGCCCCACCGAGGCTGAAATAGCATTATCAACAACCACAGAACCGGATCAAGCGACGCAAACGACAAGCACCACCCTCGTCGACTCCCACATACCAGCATCGACACCCCTGACCAATAGCCAACCGCTAATCATTCACTCAGTTAGCAAAACTTGCCGTAAAAACCTACAGACCCAAGGGTATGAACTCTGCCAGTTAATGTTCAAACTTCGGTTGACCGAGCGCAATAACACCTCCGAAACCGCTAAAATAACCTGCTATGCAGAAGCCCTAACAACTGATGACCGTAACATCGAGAAACGTTATGAACTGTCCAATACCCGCACAGTAAACTCCGCAACCTCGGACACTCAGGTTATCCTCGAATGGTTTCCCGCCATTGAACCCGTTGTCATGCAGATCATCCTTCGAGAAGGCACCTGCCACCTATTCCATTAAAATAATGGCCTAAATTCTAGTTCGAGGATTCAATTTTATTCCGGCGGCAGATATAATCCTCAAACAGTTGTTTGAATACATGGAGGTTATTCGTCAATGGAAAAGCAAAGGATTTGCAGCGATTGTTTTATGCTGGTGCAGAACAAACGAACATTCGCACACCCACATCTGGTGGAAATAAATCACGTCTATAACGATACGTTATTTGAATGCAATAACTGTCACAGCTTACTTCGCCTCACCCATGTACCTCATCAATGGCATTTGATCGAGGACGAACAACAAGAGCCAAAACCATCCCCCAAATTTTTTGTTGTCTAAGCCTGTACGCGAAACGACGCGCATACTTCCCGACAGCTGAGTCTCAAGCTGACTCTATCGAACAATGATGAGATTCACACCATGTTGGATCATTAAGAGCAATCCAAAAGACGGTAACCAGTGCCCGCTAGTCGAGTAAAATCCTGACATTTCTTTGCCTATAGGCTTCTGTTAAACTTAGGCCCAATCACGTACCGGCCGATTGCCGGACATTCAACCCGTCAGTCCGGAAATAAAGAATGCCCTCTGCGTCTTCCGTTTCAGCGTCCTCATCACTCTTTACTGCCCATCCATTCCGTTGGTTTCTAGCGCTATTAGCCGTGCTGTTTTTCTATCGTGAGTGGATCGTTATCAGCACCCCTATTACGCTATTTTATGATGAAGCTTACTATCTAGGCTGGGCGCAAACACTCGACTGGGGCTACTACTCCAAACCACCGATGGTGGGGTGGCTCATTGCGCTCACCACTTCGCTATTTGGCAATGCTGAGTGGGCAGTTAAGCTCGCAGCACCGGTACTCTACAGCGGCGCGGCTATCATTATCTATCGCACCGCAGAATATCTATCAGGAAGCCGGGCTGCCCTGATTAGCGGCGCCGTTTTTCTCTTAATGCCACTGGTCGGATTTAATAGTCTGTTTATCACCACCGATGCGCCACTTATCTTTTTCTGGTGCCTATGCTTCTATGCCTTTCTTCAGGCTAAAGACACCAATAACGGTCTTTGGTGGCTACTGGCAGGGGTTGCCGGCGGCCTCGGACTATTATCGAAATATACTTTTATTATACTCCCCAGCACCTTTCTGCTTTATGCCGCCTTAAGCCCCGTCGGGCGGCAATTGCTACTTAACCCTCGGTTTTGGTTCACCTGCCTATTAGCGCTTAGCTTTCTACTGCCTAACCTTTACTGGAATTATCAGCACGACTTCATCAGCTTTCAGCATACCGCTCAGATCTCGCACCAAAATAGCAGTTCAATAAGCCTCTCTCGATTATTGGAGTTTTGGGGCGGGCAATTATTTGTCTTTAGCCCCGTATTACTGGTCTATATGCTACTACGAGGCAAGCGCCGCCAGCCTCGTAGTGAAACTGAAAAGTTGCTTTGGAGCCTCTTCTGGCCCACCTTTGCGGTGCTATCCATACAGGCGCTTATGGCGAAGGCTAACGTCAACTGGGCAGGGCCTGCATATGTCGGCGCTTCGCTACTCACGGGTTATTACCTCAGTCAGGTTAAAGGTTATCGCCTGCTGCTGATCGGCCTATTCGCTAACCTGCTGCTATCCATGTCCTTCTATCATTATGGCGTTGTAACCGACGCCCTTGGTATCGAACGAAAAGCGGGAACAGATCCCTATAAACGTCTGCTTGGCTGGCCCGAATTTGTGCATCAGTTTCAGCCTTGGTTTGATGAATATCCAGACTATAAACTGGCGAGTGACTCACGCAAGCTGTTGGCGTATTTTGGCTATTACATTACCCCACAAGATTTCAAAGGGGTGGCGTTGAGTGACGATAGCTACATCGAAAACCACTACGAGCTTCAGTATCCATTGTCTAATAGTCCGGCGAAACAATTTCTCTTCGTCAGCGAACATGATGCACAAGCAAAATTGATGCGCTATTTCAGTGACGTTACCTTGCTCACCGAACAGGTTTACCCTCTATATAGCAACTTCTCCCGCACAGCACGACTCTATAAAGTCAGCGGTTTTAAAGGCATCCCGCAAGAGGCAACACAGCAAAATCATGAATAACTCATCCCGATTTGCACGGTTGCGCGGCTTTCGCTCATTGATCCTGTTCCTGCTCTGCATGGTCCTGTTTATCGGCTTTCCACAGATCGATTTGTTGGTCGCAGGCCTGTTTTACGACCCTAAGACCCACAGTTTCATTCACAATGACCACCTGCTGATTCAATTTTTCTATCGCCTGTTTGCCGTTATCCATATCCCTCTGCTACTTGGGCTGATCGTTGCCGGACTACTGATCAAGTTTAAAAAACTGAACTTCAAACACTATAAAAAGTGGAGCGTTACCTTCCTGCTCATCGCTCTTATAATCGGGCCGGGCTTGCTGGTTAACACCGTGATAAAAAACAACTCTATCGGCCGACCAAGACCGGTACATGTGGAAAACTTCGGGGGCGAGCAGCAATTCACAGCTGCTTTCGTCTATTCAGGCGCCTGTCGTACAAACTGCTCGTTTGTCAGTGGCCACGCAGCCATGGGATTCTACTTCATGATTCTCGGCTGGTTATTCTCTTCACGCCGAGCCTTCTGGGGCGGTTTTATGGTAGGCGTTGCACTGGGTATTACCCGTATTGTGCAGGGGGGACACTTTCTCAGTGATGTTGTCTTTGCATTCTGGGCAGTCTACTTCGTTATCTGGGCAACCGGCGCAAGACTAGGCTTCAAGCACCCTTTCAGCAGCCAACCAGAGAAGTAAGACTAAGATTCCTCATCCCTAGCGCTCCGGCACATGTGACAAAACGAGATTAATCACTCAACTTGTCACTAATTGATTTCGGCCAAGCCCTTTCGCCTGATACAGCGCTTGATCTGCCCGGTTCACTACCTGTTTGTTAACATCATCGGGCCGAATAGTCGTCATGCCCGCCGTTACACCCACCTCCAGCCCGTCAATTTTCAGATCGACGGCCAACGCGGCAACTTCGGCACGAAAGCGTTCATAAAACAGTATCGCCTGCTTCTTTTTGGTATAGGGCATCAACACAACAAACTCATCGCCGCCGATACGAATCAGCCAATCAGTGCGCCGTAAATGTCGTCGGCATAACCGGGTCATAGCCACCAATACCTCATCACCCTTAACATGACCAAAGGTATCGTTAACCCGCTTGAAACGATCAATATCCCAGATCAACACGGTCACTATCTCAGAATAGCGTTTCACACGATCGAGATACTCCGTTAGTAGTTGATTCAACTGACGCCGATTCGGCAACTGAGTTAATGGATCGGTCATGCTCAGTGCACGTAGCCGCTCCTGCAGTAAGTGCTGCTTAGTCCGATTCGTTGCCACCCAGAGCACCGCATCTTCATCATTCACCTTAAAGCTCAGCGAACTCACTCGCCCTTCAAACCAGATGGTTTCATTCGGCCCATCGCTGCTTTCAAGCCCTTTTATATCGCTATTCGACAGCTCATACTCGATCACCTGCATGCTATTGCGGTTCAACACCCTAGCGATCTCTTTCAGAAACCACTCGGCTTTATCCGGTACCAGTACATCATTAAGACGCTTGCCGATAAGATCTCGTCCATCGTGGTAATAACGTTCATCCCGCCCACCATAAATCGCCGCATAAAGCCCACTACGGGTCATTACAAAGGCCGGATCAGGCAACTGCTCTAGCAGCTCACTCAAATTAAGTTTGTCAAAACTACTCATCCATATGTTCTCTCATAAAGCAGCTCTACACACAGAATAGGCGTTAATTTCAGGCGCAACCATGCTCCTAATACGCAAATAGCAGATCATCAGAAAAACAAACCAATACATTGTCTTGGGGCAAATAGAGTGAGGTATTTAGTTTAACAGCACAGCAAAAAGCCTGAGGTTCTCAGGCATATTCAGCAATACTGTGGTTATCAATTTAGCCCACTTAGGTATTGAAGCGCTGCACACTAACCCGCTGTTCAATCGGGACAACCGCCGGGCCATACTGATTAAAAATAGCCACATCCGCCGCATCACGGCCATAACCAATGGTGACGTAGCCACCTTTACGGTAGGTGTCGTATAGCTCGTGCTGGGTCGCATCGAAGGTATACCAGCGACCATCAATATAGGCCTCAAACCAAGCATGTAGATCCATCGGATATAGATCATGAAGATAGCCCACTACCATCCGGGCGGGAATGCATAAGCTGCGACAGAGGGCGATACCCAAATGAGCCAAATCACGACACACACCGGCAGGCTGTTGATTCACTTCCTGAGCCGATAACAGCAGATCACTGACACCCGGCTCATAACGAAACGTCGTGCGTAACCAAGTCTCAATAGCAGCGACCTGATCATAACCCGGTAAACAGTCGGCGGTTATCTGGCTGGCCATCTGGCCAAATCGATCTGATTCACAATAACGGCTAGGCAGTAAATAGCTCAGCACCGCATCCGGTAGCCATTGCACTTCAACAAAAGGGGCGCCGGGGGCACGGTCTAGGGTGTCCGCAATCATAACCCGAGAAGAGGTGTGAATAGAGAAATGCCCTTCCGGGGCCACCATGCGCTGACACAGATTGCCATAGCTATCGGTAAATTCAAACACCGGTACACTGGGCTCAATTTTATACTCTTCCCGGGCGATCCATTGCAGCGCACCACTGCGGGGACGCAGCATCAACACAAAAGGTGTCGGCACAGAAATATCAAAGACAAGATCACAGCTCGTTTGTAACCACATAAGTCCATCCTTGCGGTTGTATTAGCGAAACCTTCGCAGATCAATCACCCGCCCTTGAGCGATGGCTCAAGCACAGGACAGTAAACTATTAAGCCGGAGTGGGTAACCTTCTAACATCAACAGAAACACTTAATTTTTGCCCTTTACCACCGTCGAAGAAGACACCTTTTAGCGGCGATACGTCGCCATAATCCCTTCCCCAAGCGGTCGTAATGTGGTGTTCTGCCGGCATATTGTTATTGGTTGGATCAAACTCAAACCAGCCCTCACCCGGGGAGAAAACCGCAAACCAAGCATGGGACGCATCACTCCCCACCAGCTTTTCTTGTCCCGGCGGCGGCAATGTTTCCAAGTAACCGCTGATATACCGCGCCGGAAACCCTAGCGAACGTAGACAGCCTATCGCCAAATGGGCAAAATCCTGACATACACCACGCTTATTACGTAATACCTCATCGAGCGGTGTCGCAATGCTGGTGGACTCAGGATCATAGGTAAAGTCGGTGTAGATCCTGTGGGTCAGCTCTCGTACGGCAGATAATAACGGCCGGTTGCTCGCAAAAGAGGGCCGTGCATACTCTCTCAATGAGGTCGCCGTTTTAATCATCGGCGAGTTCAGCACAAACTCCCGAGCTTCTAATACCGGCAATTCTCGGCTTTGCTGCAACGCGACCAGCGCCTGGCCACAGGTATTACCAAGGTCGAGGTCTAGCTCACACTCATGAATATACTTACTATCATGTACCTGAATGTCGCTGACAACATCGATTTTCAGCTCTTTATGAGGCTGTTCCAAGGAAAAAAAGTACGCTTTATTACCAAAATAATCAGTCCGCTGCTGACCCAGTGTATGCGCAGGGTAGATCTCAATGCGACTCTCGGTACAGCTCTGATAACTGGTATTGCGGGGTAGCAAATAGGCGCGGTTGTAACACAGCGTTACCGGCTTCTCATATTCATAATGGGTGATATGACGAATACGGTAGTTCATAGTTCTTCATCCCAATCGGTCCGTACCAACTGTTGATGCACCTTAATCTGATCAAAGTATTTAGTACTAATTTGGTTCGATGTCTCATGCAGGAGATGCTGCAAACGAGACAATAACTGATCGAGCCCTACCCGTGTGCCCGCATCCTCATCTTCGGCCACTAGCTCTTCCAATTGACTCAACTGAATCGCAGAAGAGGCTTCCAACATATAGCGATCTTCATCTGCTAAGCCCGAACCATTTGTTGCCGATGGCAGCTCAGCCAAATGTTTACGTAATTGATCAACCTGATAGAACACAGAACGAGGATTACTGCTGTCTGATAACAACAGTCCTAAGCCTTGCGCCATATCGCTGCCGGAACGATCGCGACGACGGAAGGTGATCAACACTTCAGAGCTGAGCAGCACAGATTCTAAGACCTGCTGTTGCTGATATTTCGGCAAGACAGGCACCAACGAAGCGCGAATCAAAGACACTGCCTGCAATGCTTTCTCAACCCGCAGCCCCATATCAATAAAGCGCCAGCCTAATCCACGGACCATGCTTTCCTGCCAGAGACCCGACAGCGCTAACAGTGTGGTGACGAGTGGATCCAACGCCTCTTCAGGTGCAGCGGTAAGGCCCTGCTTCAGGGAGTCGGCCAAACCACCAAGCTCGTCCCGCAGGTCGTTAATGACTCGCTGGGTATCCGCCGACAGCATCTCACGCACCTGATCGGAACACTCCAATAGGGCATTCAAGTTGGCCGTAACACTACCCGCACGCTTGCCATCGAGTACGACCGATAACAACTCAGCTTCAGGCTGTGCCGATATAGGTGACCCTGACAAGGTAAAACCAGGATAGGTGGTGGTCAGTTGCGTCACGGTTTGTAACAGCACCTGCTCGGTCTCTTTCGGCATATGATAGGTACTGTTGATCTGAACAAAAACGGTCCGTAACAACCGTAGCGCCGCTTCAGCCCGCACCGCATAACGCCCCAGCCAATATAGGTTTTCCACAACCCGACAGGGGAACGCGATACGTGGTTGCGTAGGCGTCGGTACCGGCAACGGTTGTGACTCGAGTAACGAGACTTGTCTTTCAGGTTCTGAAGCCAAGATCCAAGTATCTTTACTGGTCGCGCCTCGAAGATTACTCAGGTTTAGGCTATCCGACTGACTGCCCACCCGCGTTAATCCACCTGGCATCACGTGATAAGAGGAGTCCATCGCGACAGAGAAGCCCCGCAATATCGATGGACGCGGTAGCAACTGACTGTCTTTCCACGACGGTGTCGTCGATGGGCGGATATATTCTTGAGCGGTATAATACAGCGGCTCTTGGCGTATTTTGTTAATCAACGCCAAGCGTTTAGGCTCATCAAGCTCGGAGCCAAAAATACTGTGTTCCGAAGGCCGACGAAAACACTTTTTAATCACTAGCTGATCAATATGCTCGATCACGTAGGTTAGATCCTGAGGATCACCACACCAATAGGTTTTGACGGATGAGAGCTGTGCTTCGCGTCCGAGAAAGTGATTAGCCACTTGCGGTAGATAGCGTAATAACGCGGGATTTTCCAAGAAGCCGGAACCCATCGGGTTAGCAACGATTACTCGTCCCGAACGCACCACTTCCAGTAAACCGGGCACCCCTAAACGGGAATCGCTTTTAAGCTCGACCGGATCACAGTAAAAATCATCCACCCGACGCAACACGACATCGACCCGCTCCAGACCACCGAGGGATTTCATCCACAGATAGCCTTTGCTCACCCGCAGGTCGCTCCCCTGAACCAGAGGAAACCCGAGGTAATTAGCCAGATAGGTATGTTCGAAATAGGTTTCGTTATAAGAGCCCGGCGTCAAAATCACAATACGCGGCTGTTCTTGCGTAATTTGGCTCGCTAAGCTGTTGAGTTTTAGCCGTAACGACTGAAAAAATAACGATAAACGATGTACATGACTATCGCGAAATAACGAAGGCAGCACCCGCGACATCACCGTGCGGTTTTCTAACGCATAGCCGGAGCCACTGGGTGCTTGAGTACGGTCACCAATCACCAGCATATTGCCTTTATGATCTCGCACCATATCGGTGGCATGCATCACCAGTTGATGTTCACCGGGTAATGACAGGCCATCACAGGCGCGTAGAAAACCACCATGACTGAATAGCAGTTCCGGCGGTAAGACCCCGTGGCGAATCAGCTCGCGACCGCCATAGAGATCCTTTAATACCAGATCTAACAGCTCGGCACGTTCCTGCAGACCCGATTCGATATCGGCCCACTCTTCACTCACGATCAGCGCAGGTACGGGATCAAGCTGCCAAGTGGCACTCGATGGGAAACCGCTATTATAGGTTGCACCATCATCCCGCAGAATACGCTCAGCCTTTTGCTGGCGCTCATGAATCCCTTGGGCACCCAAGGTTTTCAGACCGTCCAGCAAATATTGCCAATGCGGCTGGATTTCAGACTGGCTACCATAGACCTCATCGTATCCAGAGCCGACGGCTTTATAGTGCAACCCGTCAGGGCTTTCTGCGGCTCGAGTTTCCATTAAGTATCTATACCAACATTATTTCGGCTGCATAGTATGCCATGACTGCGCTAGGTTTCCATCTGTCTACGCAAATCAAGGGTATGTGGGTACTCATTTGTAGGCATCTCCTGCGGCGGTGCCATCGGCCGTGGTGGCGCATGATTGGCAAAGAACTCACGTAACCCATTGAATTCAGGCATATGCAGCTTAGTATCAAGGGTCGGCGTATGCTCAGTATTGCCAAAACGATTAATTCGGCGAGATTCAGCCTCAAATGCATTTACCGGGAAAGTTTCGTAGCTACGGCCACCAGGATGCACCACATGATAGCTACAACCACCAATGGTTTGTCCATTCCAAGTATCGATCAGATCGAAGATCAGTGGTGAATGCACGCCAATGGTCGGATGCAATGCCGATTGTGGCGCCCAAGCTTTATAACGCACCGCCGCTACAAATTCACCCTGCCGCCCAGTTGACCGCAGCGGCAAGCGACGCCCATTACAGGCTAGCACATAACGATCCGGCGTCAGCCCCTCGACTTTAACCTGTAGACGTTCCACCGATGAGTCGACAAATCGGGCGGTGCCAAAACTACCCACCTCTTCACCCAAAACATGCCAAGGCTCAATCGCCCAGCGCAGTTCGATTCGCACATCATCAATATTCACGCTGCCGTAATGAGGGAAGCGGAACTCTTCAAAGGGTGCCAACCACTCTTGCTGAAAAGGAATCCCGTGATCTTGCAAATCCTTAACTACTTCACGAATGTCCGCCCAAACATAGTGCGGCATCATAAAGCGATCGTGCAGTTCGGTGCCCCAGCGAACCAATGGTTTTTTATACGGTTCTTGCCAGAAGCGTGTCATCAAACAACGAATTAATAACGCTTGTACCAATGCCATCTGCGGATGCGGCGGCATCTCGAAACCACGAAACTCGAGCAACCCCTGTCGTCCGGATGATAGTCCCGGCGAATAGAGTTTATCGATACAGAATTCTGAACGGTGAGTGTTACCGGTAATATCAACCAACAGGTTACGCATCAACCGATCGATTAGCCATGGCTGATCAACAATACCGTCGGGCATCAGGTCAAAAGCGGTTTCCAGCTCGTAAAGCATCTCTTCACGGCCTTCATCCACACGGGGTGCCTGACTGGTAGGGCCGATGAACATGCCGGAGAATAGATATGACAGCCCCGGATGATGCTGCCAATAGGTGACAAAGCTGCGCAGCAGATCGGGCCGCCGCAGGAATGGACTATCGGCCGCAGTCGCCGCACCCAAGGTGATATGGTTACCACCACCGGTGCCAGTATGTCGGCCATCAAGCATGAATTTTTCAGCCCCGAGTCGAGATAAGCGTGCCTCTTCATACAACATCTGCGTATTATCAGAAAGATCACGCCAGTTATCCGATGGATGAATATTCACCTCAATAACACCCGGATCAGGAGTGACCTTAAAGCAACGTAAACGATCATCTTTCGGGGCTTCATAGCCCTCAATAACAACCGGCAGCTCTAACTCCGCCGCAGTATCTTCAATCAGCTCGATCAGCGCAATATAATGCTCTAAATGTTCCAACGGCGGTAAGAAGAGATATAAACAACCATTACGTGGCTCAATACACAGCGTGGTGCGCACCACTTCTACAGGTTGAGTTACTCTATCCTCAGACTCGTCCACACAGGCCATCGTTGAACTTTGCCCCGACTCAGGAAGTTCTTCAGCAGGCGCAAAGGGGTCTCGCGCCTGATCTCGATGCAGCTCTTCATCGGTCATCACCGGCAATGAATTAAGCGGCAAACGCAAACCGATCGGTGAGTCACCGGGAATCAGCGTCAAGGTATCCCGACGCAGAGGCCAAGGACTAGAACGCCAATGCTGGGCACTATAATCCCAACCTAATGGCAGACAGAAGCCCACCGGTTTTTCTAACCCTTGAGATAATAGTTGCGCCAGCTTCTTGCGCTCTAGGTCATCTTTCAAATCCGCCTTAAGAGGATCAACATTATCCGGCAAGCTCTGCTCTTTCCACAGGTAATAAAGCGTATCTTCATAAGCAGGCATGACCCGCGAAGTCGGTAAACCCGCTTTTTTTGCCAAACTTTTCGCAAACTTTTTCGCTATCTTACGCGTAACACCATAATCTTTATCAACCCGCGCCAACAGCTTAGGTTCACGCCACAACGGCTGGCCATCGGTGCGCCAGAAACAGCCTAACGCCCATCGAGGTACCTCTTCTCCGGGATACCACTTCCCTTGGCCGTAATGCAGCAGTCCACCGGGAGCAAACTTTTCTCGCAAGCGGAACAGCAGATCTTTCGCGAGGCTCAGTTTTTCATCGCCTAGCGCTTCCGTATTCCACTGAGCGCCATCCATATCGTCGATAGACACAAAGGTCGGTTCACCACCCATGGTCAAACGTACATCTTGGTCAATCAGCTTCTGATCGACCGCCTCGCCGAGCGCTTCAATATAGGCCCATTGCTCCTCGCTGTAGGGTTTCGTCACCCGCGGATCTTCATGTATGCGAATAACTTCATTACTGAATGAGAACTCGACTTCACAAGGATCAATACCACCGGCAATGGGCGCCGCTGAACGAGGGGATGGAGTACAGGCCAACGGAATGTGGCCTTCGCCAGCGAACAATCCAGAGGTCGGATCTAGCCCGATCCAGCCAGCACCGGGAATAAATACCTCACACCACGCATGCAAATCGGTAAAATCGACCTCGGTTCCCGATGGCCCATCCAACGCTTTAACATCCGCTACCAGCTGCACCAGATAACCGGAAGCAAACCGTGCCGCCAAGCCTAAATGACGCAGAATCTGCACTAACAACCAAGCGGTATCACGGCAGGAACCCCGTTTAAGCTCTAGCGTCTCTTCTGCGCTCTGCACCCCCGGTTCCATCCGGATGTTGTAATCGATCTCTTGCTCTAGACGCTGGTTCAAATAAACCAAGAAATCATTGGTCGGCATCGGCTCACGGGGCACCGAACGAACCCATTCACTCACCAACGGGCCTTGATCGGCAACTTCTAGGTAGGGCTTGAGTTCAGAATGCAGTTCTTTTTCATACTTAAAGGGGAATTTTTCAGCGTACTCTTCTAAGAAAAAGTCAAACGGATTAATCACCGTCATATCGGCGATAACTTCAACCTCAACCCGCAAATGGTCACTTTTCTCGGGGAAAACGATCCGCGCCAAGAAATTACCAAAGGGATCCTGTTGCCAGTTTATAAAGTGATTTTCCGGGCTCACCTTCAACGAATAAGCCTTAATCGGCGTACGGCTGTGCGCCGCCGGTCGCAACCGGATCGTATGCGGAGACATTTCAACCGCCTTGTCGAAGCGATACTCGGTAATATGATGGATTGCGGTTCGTATAGCCATTCGGTACCCCGTAGATCGATATAAAACCAATGCTGAATAAAACAAATAAAATAAGACTGGATTCAACGACTGTCGCTTAAGTACTTATTAGACAGACCTGAACCCTATCATCGCCATTCACTATGACAAACTATGTTGATTTACAGCATAGTGCTTCCCTTGAATATTAATAGCTCAGCCAAAAAAGTAGCTGATCTCATGGCACTCTGATGACCTGCGCTCGGCGTTAACTGCACCAAAACAACGCAAACAAGCCATCCAAAAACCCAAAAACATCACCGCCTTCGAACACACCGCCCTTAAACAGCGCATAAAACAGTGACGACTGATTCAATCTATAAGGTAGAGCAATAAGCAGGCCAGCGACAGTCATTTACGCTGCGGGCGAGAAGAACTTACCCCGTCCGTCTAGGCAGACCTTCAGTCGCAAATATCAGCGCGACAAATTCACCTCACCTGAGGACAGCTTTATCACTAAGTTGTATCATTCCCCGCCTGCGAACGCTATAAAACACATCGGCCTGCCAACGCTGCCCTAACTGGATCGACAATGAATCAACCCGCCACCCCTCTGTCATCGCCAGCCACCTCCGTCACCGGTTGGATATTACTGAGCCTATTAGTACTGGCACTAATCGCAGCACTCACCCAAGCGATCCCCGGTTATATTGCGGGCATTCCAGCGTGGGCCGCTGCTGCCGTGCTCTGCCGACAACAGAAACGTAATCAGATGATTCAGAGCGCCATACTCTTCATCATCGGCGTGTTGGGTCTTATCATCGGCTTGTTCAGCGGTGTCGATCACCGTTACCTCTTAAAAGCGCTTGAGGCGAACCAACTGGTGATCGCGATGCTCATTGGGGTTAGCTTTCTTCGCCTTGTTGCCGCCAATAATATCCGCTGTAACGAACAACTCCCTTTGGGCCGCAAAGCAATGCTACACACTCTTTTCGGTAGTCATCTCATTAGTGCCGTGATCAATATGTCAACGGTCATGATCGTCGGCGACCGACTCAGCAGCAAGCAACCACTAACGCCATTACAAGGGCTCACCCTGCTACGCGCGTTCAGCCTTTGCGCTGTTTGGTCACCTTTCTTTGCTTCGATGGGGGTTATTCTCATTAGTGCCCCCGGTTCTCAGCTCGGCACCCTTATGTTATTTGGCTTGCCCGTCGCGCTAATCGGTTTATTACTGAGTAGCTGGCAACTGGCTCGCCATCCGGAGGTAACGACAACGCAGGGCTATCCAATGCACTTTAAAGCCCTATGGATGCCCCTATTACTGGCCATCCTCGTTATGTTGGCACATTGGCGCTGGCCAACCCTGCCGGTAATGACCTTAGTCACACTGATTTCAGTCCTCTTTGTCTTAACCTACCTTGCCACTAAACAGAGAAGTAACGGTGTCCGTCTACTAACCCAGCATATCAACGAGGGCTTGCCAAAACTGGGGAGCGAGATCACCCTATTTCTGGCCGCCGCCGTAATGGCTGCAGGCGTTGCCGCCCTGTTGGAGTCACTACAAATACGCCTTGCCCCCGAGCACTTCACCGCCCCGGAAGCCTGCCTAACACTGCTCGCCTTAGTGGGCCTCGCCCTGATAGGCATGCACCCGGTCACCACCGCTGTACTCGCCGGTAGTATTCTGATGCCCAGCGTCAGCGATCCTAACCTTTTAGCGATTACCTTGCTGTTGAGCTGGTCAATTGGTGTGGGTGTCTCACCATTCTCCGGCGTGCAGCTAAGCCTGCAGTCCCGTTACGGCATTTCATCCCTAACATTGATGAAATTTAATCGTTACTACAGCCCAACCATGCTGACGGTGGGTTTTGCCGCCATCTGGCTCTATTCGGCAATAGCAGAGATCGCCTAAATAACCACAGAAGTGAGCTAAACTAAACCTTTGTTCATTTAGGCTGGTGGTGAAAAATCCGTCGCGGTAAAGAAGTGAATATTATTCCGCCCTTGGTTCTTCGCAGCGTACATCGCCGTATCCGCATTTTTAATTAGATCTGTCGCCGTCTGCCCGTCGGTAGGATACATCGAGATACCGATGGACGCGCCGATATGAAGCACTTCACCACACACCTCAATTGGCTCATTAATAGAATGAATAACCCGCTTAGCAATATCTAAAATTTCCTCTTTACCTTGTGAGTTACTCAGAATAAACATGAACTCATCACCTCCTAAGCGAGCCACAGTATCTGACTCACGCACCAACGCCTTGAGTCGCTTTGCGACCTCTTTTAACAGATAGTCACCGACATTATGACCAAATCGATCGTTAACCAGCTTAAATCCATCTAAATCGAGAAACATCAGCGCTAAATTACAGGTCTCACGACTCGAATTGATAAGTTTCTGATTGATCCGATCCATCAACAGGGTACGATTTGGCAAGTCGGTAAGGGCATCATGAAAGGCTAGATGCTTTATATGCTCATCTTTACGTCTCAATGCAGTAATATCACTAAAGACCGACACATAACGCACCGGTTCGCCATCCAAGTCACGCACCATACTGATGGTCATACGCTCTAAATAAAGATCACCATCTTTGCGGCGATTCCAAATCTCACCGTTCCAGCGACTGTTAGTGGTTATATCTTCCCACATCGCCTTATAAAAGGCCTTATCATGCCGGTTAGATTGCAATAAGCGAGGGGTCTGACCGACGGCCTCTTCCGCGGTATAACCCGTAATTTCTGTAAAGGCCGGGTTAACCGATAAAATAATCCCGTCGGTATCGGTAATCAGTACACCATCCAGTGTGTTATCAAACACGCAAGCGGCAAGCTTAAGCTTTTCGGCCGTCTCCTTAAGTACGGTGACCTCACTTGCCAAGATAGAAAAACCTTTAACCCTACCATCGGTATCAAAGTCTGGGATGTAATGCCCGATAATATGCCCTTCACTACCGTCGATTTTGCCCAGCGTTCGCTCAAAGCGTTGCGGCTCGCCGGCCAATACTCTGCGGATATAAGGCTCATTTAGTGTAAAGAGCTGCTCGCCCACCAAGTCCTCAAAAGCGAGACCAATGATGTCCTCAGGACCTTTGCCAAACCATTCATGATAAGCGTCGTTCGCTTCTCGACAGCGTAAGTCACGCCCCCAATAGCCGATCATACTTGGCACCGAGTTAATCACCGAACGAGTAAACGCCTCCCGCTCACGACTCCCCTGCGCGTCAAGTTCAGCCTGACTCAGCGCCTTGCGAGTCCGCCGCACAAGATCAATAAGGTAAAGGCTAAAACCACTGACAATAACAAACAAAACCATTTCCAGCAGGCCAAATCGATTTTCAATAGAGGAATCAAGCAGCAGTGAAGGCCAGAGCAAGGTAACTGCTAGACAAGCCAGCGCCGTAGTCATTAAACCCGCCGAAAGGCCTGCATAGAAACCCGCAACAACCACTGCGGGGTAAAATGTCAGCCAAGACAGCTCTGATGCTAAGCCCGATAGTGGCCACAACCTTAACATTGCAGCCAAACCGACCAACAAAAGCGCTGTGAGTGAAGAGGCGATGAGACCTGAGTTATTTCCCGTTTTAACCTTCATCTAATGCCTATGAGCATGATGGCTTTTTCCAATATCCATAAATAGTCAGTAAAAACAGTATAAGTCAGTCTACGCTGTTTCCAAGGATTAAAGAATCATTCTCATTCGCAGAGTTCATTATCGATTAACACAATAAAGGCTGCCAACTTCATTCAAGCCTAATAGATTAGATTAAACAATCGATATTTAACAAAGAGTGAAAGTCTTCGCTTATTGGGAATCAAGTCAATCCAATTCAGCATCGAGCAGCACTCAATGAGAAAAAGATAAGACAGCCAGAAAGAGAAAGATAAAACCAGAAAAGAAATGGTGCCGCCACCAAGAGTCGAACTCGGGACCTACTGATTACAAGTCAGTTGCTCTACCAGCTGAGCTATAGCGGCTTAACAGACGGCTAACAATCGTTAACCGGATGAGATAACCGTTAATCAGACTAACAGTCTCTCTGAAAAGTGGCGGAATGGACGGGACTCGAACCCGCGACCCCCTGCGTGACAGGCAGGTATTCTAACCAACTGAACTACCACTCCGCAGTGGCTTACTGTACGGGAGTCAAACCCGCGACCATCACTCCCACAAGAGTGACAGACATACTAACCAAACTACCATTAGGCAATGGTTTGGCTTCAATTAAGAAACCAGATAAATGGTGCCGCCACCAAGAGTCGAACTCGGGACCTACTGATTACAAGTCAGTTGCTCTACCAGCTGAGCTATAGCGGCACTGGATTTGCCTAAAGAGTTAAACTCTTTAGGCTCTTTATTAAAGACTATGGATTAACTCGCAATCTATAGTGCTCAATAAATTGTGGCGCGCCTGGAGGGATTATACGGCTACGCCGTACCCTTCGGGCTATGCCTACGGCATGTTGTCTCGCTGCGCTCGGCTCAAACCCCATCGAGGGCTCTCACCCGCCAGGCGGACAATGCCTTATTAAAAACTACCGATAAACACATAATCTGTAGTCTTTAATAAATTGTGGCGCGCCTGGAGGGATTCGAACCCCCGACCAACAGGATCGGAACCTGCTACTCTATCCAGCTGAGCTACAGGCGCGCAATTCATCAGTAAAGATGAGGGCGTGTATATTACCGATCTAGCGAAGTACTGTCTATCGCTAAAACATATTTTTCGAGCATTCTGTACGACAAAAATTGATGTTTTAAATCAACACCATTGCAGAACTGTTTAATCGGTAAACTGATGCTTTTCAAATTTAATGATAGGTACTTCACGTAGCTGATTTTCACCCGCATCAGGAATGAGTGCCCCCATCCGCTTTGCCCGCACCGCATGGCTAAAGTAAAACCCCTGAAACAGCTTACAGCCCCACTCTTCAAGATATTCCAGCTCTTCGCTTTTTTCGACGCCCTCAGCAACCACATTGATCCCCAATGTTCGCGCCATCGCTATGATGGTGGAAACAATAGCGGCATCATTACTATCTGTGGTGATATCACGCACAAAAGACTGATCGATCTTTAAGGTATCCAATGGCAGCTGTCTTAAATATTGCAGCGAAGAATAGCCGGTGCCAAAGTCATCCAATGAGAAGCGAATGCCCAACTGGGAAAGGCGCTTCATCTTCTTCCTAACACCGTCGATATTGGTTAAAAGGATACCTTCCGTCAATTCAAATACTAGGTATTCAGCCCTTACACCGGTTCCCAAGACGATATCCTGTACCTGTTCGACAAAATCATTCTGCTGGAACTCTCTCGGACTAATATTAACCGATACAACCAGCTTTTTACCTCGCTCCTCCCACGCGGCCATCTGCTTGCAGACGTGAGTTAACACCCAGCGACCTAAATGACAGATTAAATCTGTCATCTCAGCAATCGGTATAAATGATGCAGGGTTGATCAACCCCTTCTCATCATCCGCCCAACGAACCAACGCCTCTGCGCCAACAATAGAGCCATCACTGCGCACTAACGGTTGATAACAAATGAAAAGCTTCTCGTCCTTGATAGCTTGACGTAAATTTTCTTCCAACTGCTGACGATGATCGGCATGCTCCTGCATCTGCTCAAGAAAGAACTGTACTCGGTTACGCCCCTCTTCTTTGGCCCGATACATAGCTAAATCAGCCTGCATCAACAGGTTTTCAAGTTGGTTATTTTTACCATCGAACAAGGCGATACCGATACTCGGCGTAACATGTAAAATCCGCCCACCGATTTCATGCGCTGTTGAGATCGCATATCGAATTTTTTCAGCAATACTGAGGGCATTATGGGTGGCTGAAGACTCAGTCCGCCCTAGTTCCGGCAGTAATACGACAAACTCATCACCACCCAGGCGAGCCGGTATATCTGCCTCTCTGACTGATTTTCGTATGCGGGCAGAGACGCTATTTAATACGTCATCACCAACATTGTGGCCCAGTGAGTCATTAATGGTTTTAAAATGATCCAAATCGAGATACACCAGCGCTCCGATCTGCCCTGAGCGCTTAGCCCGCACCACCTCCTGTTCCATACGCTGGATCAGCAAACGGCGATTCGCTAAGCCGGTCAGTGGGTCAAAGTAAACATGCTGTTCTATCGTCTTCTGGTGACTCTTCAGTTCCGATGCGTTTTTATTAATCTGCTCTAACATCCGATTAAAACCGGTGATCAGCTCGTGAAGCTCTCCGTGATGATCCCTGACCGGAATTTTTAAAGCATAGTTCTTCTGAACGGTGACCTTTTCCATAGCCTCTAAAATCAGATCAACCGGCTCAGAAATACCCCTCTGAATCCGCCTAGATAGCAAAGAGACTCCTAGCAGAGACAAGCAATAAATCATTAGACCAAACAATAGATAAAACAGCATCTGCCGCTCAATCGCGGCCAGCCCATATTGGAGATACAACTGCCCCACTAACTTCCCGTCATATCGAATCGGCACACTGTATTCAAACAGATCAAAACTGATCTGATGAAACTCTTTGAGCTGCGCACGGAGTTTAAATGAGGGTTTTGGCAGCGGCTGCTCAAGCTCATTTTTCACCGCACGAATAAATTCAGAACCATCCGTTCGATAAACATAGACACCTAACAGATCAGGCTCAGAGAAATAACTATCCAATAATAGCGTCGCCAAGACCGGCGATGAATCGGTCATCAAGACGTTAGCAAGGTGGGGAGAGGTGAGTTCGGAAAAAACATGGGCCCGATCGATCAAAAGATTTCGGTTGTTATAAAGCTCAAAACTCATTACGACAAAACCAGTGATCAATAATACCACGGCAACAGAGGTGACAAATAAACGATGCAGCCTGCGGGTAACAGACACAAAAGGTCGCGAGCTCATCAGAATATCCCGCTAGATCGACTATGACGGCATAGAGCAGTGGCAAGGAAAAGGAGCACTAGTGAAAAAACAAAACCCGTTACCATTATAAGTCCTTTTACGGTATGTAAGTAACGCGACATCTAGCTGACATTGCAGCCCTGCAGAACACGAGATAATAATAAAGACAACACCCCCTTAATAAAACACCAAAAACCGTATTCTAGCCACCTAAAACGCCTCTTTATTCATCTTTTGTCTCTTTTTAGCCCTCTATCACTAATTATTTAGTCCCGATAAGAGCAACACCCATTTTCGTTGTGGGTAATTACCGCTATAATGCCCGCCGAAAAGAATTTACAGACGCTGTATCAGGTCCATTAGAGACATCCCTGCAGCTACCCGTTTTTAAAATTAGCGATGATGAGGTCGTGACTGTGAGTAAATTTGCTGCCAAAGCTATTTCTACCCTGTTTGCTGTAGCACTGGGATTTCTGGCCACTTCAACAATGGCCAACACTGATAATGACGCCATTATCGAACGTATCCAAAAAGTTGGTTCCGTCTGCGTCGAAGGCGATGACTGTGCTAGTGCTCCCGCGCCTTCAGCCTCAGCCGGTGCACGTTCTGGATCAGACGTTTACAACGCTAGCTGTACTGCTTGTCACGCATCTGGCGTATTGGGCGCACCTAAGTTTGGTACTAGCGATTGGACTGACCGGGGCACCAAAGGCTTAGAAACACTGATGCAAAGCGCACTGAATGGCCTTAATGCAATGCCTCCTCGTGGCACTTGCGCTACCTGTTCTGACGATGAAATCCAAGCCGCTGTACAATACATGCTCGACAGCGCTAAATAATAGTTGAGCTGTCGCAAAAAAGGCCGCTGATGCGGCCTTTTTTATGCCTTAAATTTCGCCACTATAGATCATCTAATAAGCCACGCAAACCACTCAACGTGGCGTTACCACGGGCTTTATTGGTTGCCTCACAGACCTCGCCTCGCCCTTCATACTCGAGATCATCTTCTGGCAACTCATCCAAAAAGCGGCTGGGCTGACAATCAATCAATTCACCAAACTGCTTTCGCTTGCGCGCTAACGTCATGGTTAATGTCTTTTTTGCCCGCGTGATGCCAACATAGGCCAACCGTCGCTCCTCTTCAATATCGCCATTTTCGATACTGTTACGATGCGGCAGGATCTCTTCCTCCATCCCCATCAGATAAACATGATCAAACTCCAGCCCTTTGGATGCATGTAGCGTCATCAATTGCACTCGGTCAGAATCATCTTCCTCCTCCTGCCGCTCCATAATATCCATCAGAATCAACCGCGCAATCGCCTCCCGAATGCCCGCATCAGGGTCATCCTCCTGTAATCGCTCCAGCGTATTACGTAACGAATCAACCAAAATCCAAACATTTTGCATACGCCGATCTGCGACCGTATCACTGGAACTGTTTTGCGCTATCCAGCCCGCAAAATCGATATCCTCAATCATTTTACGCACGGCATCGATCGGGTCACCCTGCTCGCACTGCTGATAAATTCCTTCCAACCAATTTTTAAAGCGCCGCAAACGCTCAACCTGAGCGGGTTTTAAAATCTGCTCGAGCCCTAACTCACTACAGGCATTAAATAAGCTGGTATGCCGCTCCGAGGCGTACTCCCCTAACCCTTGCAAGGTTGTATGACCGATCTCTCGGCGAGGTAAGTTAATGATCCGCAAGAAGGCATTATCATCATCGGGGTTCACCAACACTTTCATATACGACATGATGTCTTTGATCTCGGCGCGGGCAAAAAACGAAGTACCCCCGTTGAGCTTATAGGGCACTTGATAACTTTGTAGCTTAAGTTCTAACAGGCGCGCCTGATGGTTACCCCGGTAAAGAATGGCGAAATCCTTAAACTGGTACCGCTTACGCAGATGCAGATCCAATATCTCGGTAGCAATCCGTTCACACTCGCCATCTTCGTTGCGGGTAAATACCACCCTCAATGGATCACCAAACCCCATGTCACTCCATAGCGTTTTATCAAACACGTGGGGGTTATTGGCGATCACCGTATTGGCCGCCTTTAGGATACGCCCGGTGGAACGATAATTTTGCTCCAGCTTCACGACTTTTAACGAAGGAAAATCTTCCTGTAACTGCACTAAGTTTTCCGGTCGAGCACCCCGCCAAGAATAGATCGACTGATCATCATCCCCGACCACCGTCAACATTCCTCGCGTACCCACCAGCATCTTAACCAGTAGGTATTGTGTCACGTTGGTGTCCTGATACTCATCAACGAGCAGATAACGGATCTTATTTTGCCAACGCTCTAAAATCTCATCATGCTGAATAAATAGCTGCACCGGCAACAAAATCAGATCATCAAAATCGACCGCATTATAAGCCTTGAGGCTCTTTTGATAAGCCTCATAAGCTCTGGCCGCCAGCACTTCGGCAGGCCCCTCAGCACTGGCTAACGCCTGCTCAGGCACCAACATATCGTTCTTCCAATTTGAGATCGTATGTTGAATAAAATCGACCTGATCAGTTTCTTCTTCTTGATGCAGCAGTAAGCTTTTTAGTAACGCTTTACTATCCTGATCATCAAACAGCGAAAAACCCGCTTTAAAGCCCAATGTTTTGTGCTCTTTGCGGATAATAGTGAGCCCAAGGTTATGAAATGTAGAGACCGTTAGTCCACGGGTCGCCTTACCTTTCACCAACGCATTGACCCGCTCTTTCATTTCCCGGGATGCTTTATTGGTAAAGGTTACCGCTGCAATATTGTGGGCTTTGATGCCACAAGCCTCAATCAGATAGGCGATCTTGCGGGTAATCACACTGGTCTTACCGGAACCCGCTCCGGCCAGAACCAATAATGGTCCGCTGATGTAATCGACAGCCTCGCGCTGCTTCGGATTAAGTCTCGACATTTTAAAATACTAACTCTTAAGGCTAAAGTTTTACCTGCAAGCAGCCGATAGCGTATTGTTAACGTTCCTATAAAACACCACAAAAACACGATAATTTATTGTTTTTTAAGCAATAATTCATCAAACAGATGTTTAACTATAAAATTTTGCATGCTACTCTTGATTGGCTTACAGGGGGACAATTATCGCATGGAATGAATTGTCTTATCAGTAGAAAACAGAGGGAATGGACATGGCGGTTTACTCTCTAGTGTATTTGATATGTTGTCTGTAGCTCCCAACAACCCAGAATGCCTGATCATTGATAGCTGTGGTATTGATACCTCCGGGATTGTCAATTTACTCGAACGGCATCAGTGCAAACTCCAACAATGTAACTTTGATCAAGCGTCTGAGCGATTGGCACAGCACGATTTTCAGCTGATTTTTTTGCATACCTGTTATACCGACACTAACGCCCTCTCCGAGCTACATTACCTGCGTCAGCAATGCTCCATGATCCCAATCATCCTATTTGATGACCATATAGACGCTGAACGGATCAATGAATCGATGCTCTGGCGCGCCAATGACTTTATCTCTATCTCTCAATGTACCGATGAGATACTGAAGCGGGTTCTCCGTTACAACCTCAAAGTCCACCAGTATCGTACTGAGCTCGATAGGCTTAATCTGCTCGACCCATTAACCGGCACAATGAACCGGCAGCAGTTTTATAAAGAGCTGGGGGAACAACTCTCACCGCTAAAAAAGTCCCAACCGGCCAAACACTTCGCACTAATCAGTGTCGACTTGGATGGCTTTAGACGGTTCAACAATCTCAATGGCTATTCTGCGGGCGACATCATTGTAAAAAAGATGAGCAAGCGGCTTGCTAAACTGTCTCCCGGACTTATCTCTCGACAGGGAAACGATGAGTTTATCATGTTGCAAGAAATTCCCGCCAATAACGACCTCACCGAACATACCACCGCACTTTGTAACCAGATTATCCATAGCCTAACCGAACCCTACAGATACCATGATTTGGAAGTTATCCTCCCCTGCAGTATCGGTGTAGCGCTCGCCCCAAAGCACAGTTGCGAAGCGGATACCCTGATCAATCAGGCAACACAAGCAAGAATAAAGGCGAAAGAAAAAAGTTGCTGTAGCTATGTGGTGTTTGACCAAAAAAACCAATTTACCAACCAACCTCATATGGCCATCGAGCCTGAGTTGATTAATGCTATCCGCCGTAACGAGTTCGAACTCTTTTATCAGCCGCGGGTTGATATTATGTCAGGCGAAGTGATCGGTGCAGAAGGACTCATTCGCTGGCGACACCCCGATAAAGGGTTGATCTACCCAGACGAATTTATTCCAACCGCCGAACGAACCGGCTTAATTGTGCCCATCGGTTATTGGGTTATTCAACAAGCCGGGCTAGATATACAGCGCATCAAAGCCAGTGGACTGAGCGTCAAAAATCTAAGTATCAACCTTTCGTTCAGGCAGTTCCAGGACAGCTATCTGTGCCGGACTATCCAGCGATTGATTAACAAATATGCCATCGATACCTCGATTCTCGAGTTTGAGCTAACCGAATCAGCCCTGTTCAACAATGAATTACATGTCCGCGAGGGCATTGAGGAGTTACACACCCTCGGTATCAATTTCTCGCTAGACGACTTCGGCACCGGCTATTCATCATTCTCGTTATTACAGAAACTGCCTATCAGCAGCCTAAAAATCGACCGTTCCTTTGTTTCTGGGGTCACCAAAAACGCCGATGATCGAGAGATCGTCAAGGCATTGATTCGCCTCGCCCACAGCCTCAACAAAGAAGTCATCGCCGAAGGCGTCGAGACAATCCAACAGCTTAACTTCCTTGCCAGCTATGGCTGTCATCAGGCGCAGGGATATCTTTACAGCAAACCAATCACCTACGAAGAGTTTGAATACATGCTAAAGCATGGCTATGAGCTCAAAGTGGAGAGCGCCGCAACCCTATAGCTTCCAGCAGAGCGGCACTACTAATACTCTCCTCTCCTTGCAAATCAGCGATGGTTCTAGAGACTTTTAATACCCGGTGTGTGGCCCTAGCAGATAAGCCCATCTGACTCATCGCCTGCATCAGTAACTGCTCTTGCTCCGCCCCCAGCGAGCAGTATTGCTCCAAGCCGGTGACATTCAGCTGATCATTAATACAGCCCTGTCGCTGCTGTTGAATGGCTCTAGCACTGATGACCCGTGCCCGAATCTGCGCGCTAGTTTCACTGCTTTCAGCCGGCCCCATCAACTGCTCCGGCGTCAACCCCGGCACCCAGCTCTGAAGATCGATACGATCTAACAGCGGGCCGGAGATCCGCGCCTGATAACGCTGCACCTGATCCGGTGTACAGCGACAACGACCACTCTGATCCCCACGATAACCACAGGGACAAGGGTTCATTGCTGCAACTAATTGAAAGCGTGCTGGAAAACAGGTCTGTAGAGCCGCCCGAGAGATATTAATCACGCCGGACTCCAGCGGTTCACGCATCACCTCCAACACTTGCCGGCTGTACTCCGGCAGCTCATCGAGAAACAACACCCCTTGATGGGCCAATGAAATTTCCCCGGGACGGGGATTACTACCACCGCCGACCAACGCAACCGCCGAGGCAGTATGGTGTGGCGTGCGAAAGGGCCGAATACCGGCAAATAAGCGGTTATCTTTCACTCCAGCAATGGAATAGATAGCGGCAACATCCAATAGCTCATCCGACACCAGTGGCGGCAAAATACCCGGCAACCGACTCGCCAACATGCTTTTACCGCTGCCCGGTGGCCCACAGAGCAGTAAATTATGTCCCCCTCCTGCAGCGATCTCGAGCGCCCTTTTTGCCTGATACTGCCCCCGGACATCCGCCATATCTGCACCGACAAAGCCATCAACCGCTCGCTCAGGCACTGTTGCAGGGGATAACAAGCTCGCACCGGCCAAGTGATTACTTACTTCCAGTAGAGATCTCGCTGCCCATAAATTCAACCCCGTGACTAATCCCGCTTCTTGTACATTATCTGCCGCTAGCCAGAGACTCCGACCAGCCTTACGGCAACTCAGGGCGACCGGTAAAACCCCAGCAACCGCGCGCAACTCTCCCGACAACGCAAGCTCAGCCAGAAACTCATACCCCTCGGCACATTGTTGCGGCAGCTGACCGCTGGCAATTAGAATGCCCACCGCAATCGCCAGATCATATCGCCCCCCTTCTTTAGGCAGATCCGCCGGTGCCAGATTCACCGTAATCCGTCGCGCAGGAAACTCAAAGCCGCAATTCAGCAACGAGCTACGCACCCGTTCACGGCTTTCTTTTACACCGGTTTCCGGCATACCTACGATAGAAAAACTGGGCAGACCGCCCGAAAGGTGGACCTCTACCGCCACCAGCGGAGATTGGATACCCAGTTGAGCCCGGGTGTGTACGATTGCTAACGCCATAATCCATCCCTGGATCTGTTTGATAATAGGAATTTTAAACGCTATTAAGCATAGCCTATTCGGCAATATTACTCAGACTAACCATAAACCGGCACAAAGAGTTTCTGTGCCATTATTCACAATAAAACCGTCTCGCTTCCCGAAACCGTGCGAACGTGGAAGCTCAGGCCAGATCAAGACAGCTCATAGCGTGATCAGTTCTCCAGCTCTAATCGCTCGATTAGTTGCTTAATACTCAGGTCCGAGCCAACATATTTACCGCTCATCCGCAGGCAGCCTTGCTGAGTAAGCCGAGCCATCTGGCCAGTTGTGCGTACTCCTTCAGCCATCACCCCAAGATCGTTCTCTTGGGCTATGGTCAACAGCTTACTTACGGCGCGGATGGCATCATCATCACGCATCTGCTGTTCCACCAGCGCGGCGTTCATTAACAACATATCGGGCAATAGCCGGGCAGGCAATCGATCGAGCGGGTGCTGCTGCGGGTCGAGTAAAATCAACACCCCCAGCGCTTTAAACTCGTCCACCTCTTCGGGAAAGAGTTGTAACTGTTCATAACTTAAGCTGATCATCAGCCGCTGGGGTGGAATCTCTGCTTTGACCATCTGGCGAATGATCTGGGCGATAACATCAGCTGAAAAGAGTTCTTCATCTTGCAACCGAAGACAGAGATGATTAAAGGGTTCAAAACGATGCCAAAGGCTGATCAAGGGTAACAACTGCTGTTCTAGCTGTTCATGGTAATCATGTAACAAACCATAGCGGGACAACTGCGGGATAAACTGCTCGGGGGTCAAAATACCCTGCGTCGGATGATTCATCGTTAGCGCAACATCGGCGGCCACAAGGTGATGCCCCTGAAGCGAATAAAACGGATTAAAGCGCAGTTGCAACCAACCATCGGCCACTCCCTGGCTCAGGGTCTCCCGACTGAACACCGTACCACTGCCCAAGGTGGCATCATACATCCGAAAGCCGTTATGGCTATCGGGGGTACGTAATACCAATCGCGCCCGATCAAGCATTAATTCAGCACTCAGACTGCCGCCCTCCGCCAAGACACCACCCATAGCGTAATCTGCCAATGCCGGTTGTTCTGTTTCATCAACTCGTTCGAGCAGCACTCCCGACATACGTTCCGCAAACTGCTCAAGCACCATTTCATCCGAGCAATCATCCAGCACAAACACAAAGTTGCGCTCCTGATCTATCGCCAACAGATCGCCCTCTCGCACCTGAGCGCTCAACTTAGCCGCAATCGCCGCCGTCAACGATTCGCGGTCCTCCTCGGCCACCTGCAGTTGTAAGAGGATAATGCCTCGCCCTCGATGCCCCAGACTATCGCGCAATAACTGCTGATTAAGCCGTTCAAGCAACATATATTCATCTGGCAAGCCGGTCAGAGAATCATAACTAACATGACTAAAGCGGCTTTGATCACCATAAGCGCTACTGATATCGGAAAACTGAGCCACAAAACCATCGATCTCACCACTTTCATCTCGCTGGGCCATCAGACTGTACCAAGCGGGATAGCTATGACCATCTTTGTGGCGGTTCCATAACTCACCTTCCCAATAACCTTTCAACATCAGTTGCTGCCACAGATGGTCAAACATTTCTGCGGCGATATTCCGGTTCGTGACAATACCAGGGCCTTGACCAACAACATCCTCAAAGGCGTAGCCGCTAATTTCAGAAAAGCTCGCATTCACGCGATAGATACGGTTATCTTCATCCAGCAGCATAACCGCCTGCGGGGTATAGTCGAACAACCCCTGTTCCGGGTGCTGAGCAAACATCCGCCCGGCGGCTTGACCCGTGCGCATCGCATTAACGATAAACAGCTCAGCCACCGAGTTCCAGCAAATTTCTAGCTGTAACCATAACCCAGCATCTTCAACAAACGGCTGCCACGAGAGTGTGGCCGTGCCTTGAGAACGCGCCAACATCATGCCATGCTGGAGTTCAAAGAGGCTTTCTTCCCCATGCACTCGAGCCAAGGGAACGCCATTCAGCTCTCCCTGCCACCCCACCATGCCGGTGTATTCCTGAGTAGCAAACTGATAACTGAGATCAGGCAAGATGCAGGCATACATGGGCAGATGCATAAAGACTCCTTAAAGCGGCGCGATAATATAGTGGCTTAAACGTATGTGATTGAGACGAGTGGATTTAACCGCCGGCTTGATTTAACTGCTGTTCCAGTCGCTCAATCTCTGACTGTAACTGCTCTAGTTTAGCGCGACTTCGAGCTAACACCGCACTTTGGGCGTCAAACTCTTCACGGGTGACCAGGTCCATCCGGTTGAACGCGCCCTGCAATAGCGCATGAAGCTGTTGCTGCCGTTCTGATTCAGCGGAACTTTGTCGGGTTTGCTCGAATAACTGCCCGATCTGCTCACTGATACCTTCCAGTATTTTATGATTAATCATATTTTATATGTCCACATAGTATCTGCTGATTATCGTCATAACACTATAACAATAAACGGAAAATTAGCCGACTCTCCGCTTTCTAAAGATTGATTTTTCGCACTTACGCACCAAAACAGGGCCTGCACAACAATTGTGCACCAGCACCTCCTCAATAAATACTACATTCCTCCGGAAAAACCGGCCAGACTCAAACAAATAACAACTAATACATTGTTTTACATAGGTATTTAAATTTATGGCACGTGCAGTGCTTTGTATCAGCCATACCGTTTATCGCTACGTTGATAACCAACGTGGCACTTTACAACAGTTTTATTTAGTGGAGATCAGATCCCATGAAACTCATCTCAGCAATTATCAAACCATTCAAACTGGATGACGTGCGTGAAGCACTTTCCGAAATCGGCGTACAGGGTATTACTGTCACCGAGGTGAAAGGCTTCGGCCGTCAGAAAGGTCATACAGAACTCTACCGTGGCGCAGAATATGTTGTCGATTTTCTGCCCAAAGTAAAGGTCGACGCGGCTGTGGAGGACGGCATCGTTGATCAGGTAGTTGAAGCGATTAGCAAAACGGCGCAAACCGGAAAAATCGGCGACGGTAAGATTTTCGTTATGCCAGTTGAAGAAGTGATCCGGATTCGTACCGGTGAAACAGGCAACAGCGCTCTGTAAGCAACCTTTTTACAACCGAAAACAACTCTAAGCATAGGCTTCAGGGGGAAGTGATGGAAAACCAAATTTTTGAATTACAATATGCAATGGACACCTTTTATTTCTTGGTGTGTGGTGCATTAGTTATGTGGATGGCGGCAGGTTTCGCCATGCTCGAAGCCGGTCTAGTACGTTCGAAGAACACCACTGAGATCCTTACCAAAAACGTAGCCTTGTTTGCTATCGCTTGTATCATGTACTTGGTCTGCGGTTATGAACTGATGTACGGCGGCGGTATCTTCCTGAGCGGCATTGAAGAAGTTGATGTCACTCAAGTATTAGCTGACTCAGCTGAAGAAGGTTTTGATGGCGGCGCAGTATACTCCAGTGCTTCTGACTTCTTCTTCCAGGTGGTATTTGTTGCTACCGCAATGTCGATTGTCTCTGGTGCGGTTGCCGAGCGTATGAAGCTCTGGGCTTTCCTCGCATTCGCAGTGGTCATGACCGGTGTCATCTACCCTATGGAAGGTGCATGGACTTGGAACGGCGATGACGTTTTCGGCATGTACAACCTAGGTGACCTTGGTTTCTCTGACTTTGCCGGTTCTGGTATCGTTCACATGGCCGGTGCTGCTGCAGCGCTTGCTGGTGTACTACTGCTAGGCGCTCGTAAAGGCAAATATACTGCTAACGGCGTGAGTGCTATCCCTGGTGCCAACCTACCATTAGCGACACTGGGTACATTCATCTTGTGGATGGGTTGGTTCGGTTTCAACGGTGGTTCTGTACTGAAACTCGGTGATGTCGCTAGTGCACACTCTGTTGCCATGGTATTCCTTAACACCAATACTGCTGCTGCCGGTGGTGCTATTGCAGCACTGATTACCGCTCGCCTACTGTTCGGTAAAGCAGATTTGACCATGCTACTGAACGGCGCGTTAGCCGGTTTGGTGGCTATCACTGCTGAGCCTTCTACCCCAACCGCACTGCAAGCAACGCTGTTTGGCGCGATCGGTGGTGTACTGGTTGTGTTCGCTATCATTACTCTGGATAAACTGCGCATCGATGATCCTGTAGGTGCCATCTCTGTTCACGGTGTTTGTGGTCTACTGGGTCTGCTGCTAGTACCTGTCACCAATGGTGATTCAAGCTTCAGCGGTCAGTTGATCGGCGCAGCCACTATCTTTGCCTGGGTATTCGGTACCAGCCTGATCGTTTGGGCCATCATTAAAGCGGTTATCGGTCTGCGTGTGACTGAAGAAGAAGAGTATGAAGGTGTCGATATCGCTGAATGCGGTATGGAAGCTTACCCTGAATTTACCAACGGTAAATAAAACCGACGGTCGAAAATAAAAACAATACGGTATAAGGGGAGCCTCGGCTCCCCTTCTGACGTTTTATTAACTTATTGATTCTGGGTATACTAGGCCCAAGATTGATCTCCAACCGTCTGAGGCCTGCAGGAATACCCTGTCAGAACAACAGATCCAAGCGAGGATATAAATGATGAAACTGGTAAGTGCGGTAATAAAACCGTTCAAACTGGATGATGTACGTGAAGCCCTGTCAGAAATTGGCATTCAGGGTGTCACTGTCACAGAAGTAAAAGGCTTTGGACGTCAAAAGGGGCATACCGAGCTTTACCGCGGCGCAGAGTACGTTGTAGATTTTCTCCCTAAAGTGAAAATTGAAGCGGCTATCGCGGATGACTTGGTTGATCAAGTAATTGAAGCGATCGCCTCAACCGCCAATACCGGCAAAATTGGTGATGGCAAAATTTTTGTCACACCTCTTGAGCAAGCGATCCGTATCCGTACAGGTGAAACCGGTACTGACGCGCTTTAAACCACCCGATAATATGATTTTTTAAAGGCACTCATTGAGTGCCTTTTTTACGTCTGAAAAATAAAATTTCCGCCCCATTCGCCGCCAGCGTCTAAACTGAAAGGCAAGTCTCTGACAAGCGAGGGGGATGGATACAATGATTAACCGTAAAATGTTTGCTGATGTGATGGTGCCCAACTATTCGCCAAGCCAGATGATTCCGGTTAAAGGCGTCGGTTCACGGGTTTGGGACCAAGCCGGCAAAGAGTACATCGATTTCGCCGGCGGTATCGCAGTTAACGCGTTAGGCCATTGCCACCCGGAAATAGTGAAAACATTACAACAGCAGGGCCAAGCTCTCTGGCACCTGAGCAATGTATGGACCAATGAACCCGCACTAACACTCGCCCAGCAGCTATGCGATGCTACCTTCGCCGAGCAGATTCTATTTGCCAACTCAGGGGCGGAAGCCAATGAAGCCGCGCTAAAATTGGCCCGCATCTACGCCAAACAGCACTTTAGTCGCGATAAAACCAACATCATTGCATTCGACAACAGCTTTCACGGTCGCACTCTGTTTACCGTCACCGCTGGGGGACAAGCGAAATATACCGAAGGCTTCGAGCCTCTCCCGGGGGATATTACCCACCTCCCCTTCAATGGCCTCGCCGCACTTAATGCCCACATATCAGAAAAAACCTGCGCCGTGATTGTCGAACCGATTCAAGGTGAAGGTGGAATTATCCGGGCTCAGCCGGCTTTTCTCGAAGGCTTACGGACACTCTGCTCCCAACATAACGCGCTGTTGATTTTTGATGAGATTCAAACCGGCATGGGCCGTACTGGCGAACTATTTGCCTATCAGGGTTATAACGTTACACCCGACATCCTCACCTCTGCCAAAGCATTAGGCGCCGGCTTCCCTATCGCGGCGATGCTCACCACCCGAGAAATCGCCGCCAGTTTTACCGTTGGTACCCATGGAAGCACCTATGGCGGTAACCCGCTGGCCTGCGCCGTCGCGTCTAAAGCATTGGAGCTCATTAATAACCCCACCCTGTTAGAGGGGGTAAAGCAACGACAGCAACTATTTGCTAATGGCCTGCAGCAGTTGAATAACAAAATCGGGCTGTTCCAAGATATTCGCGCAGAAGGCTTACTCATCGGTTGTGAGCTGAAACAAACTTGGCATGGTAGAGCCCGGGATTTGCTAACACTCGCAGAAGAGCAAGGAGTGCTTATCCTCACCGCTGGGCCTAATGTGGTGCGGCTAACCCCTTCGCTTATCATTCCCTATCCCGATATCAGCAACGGCCTAAAACAATTGGCCCAAGCAATGCTAGCCATGAAAGTAGGTTATTAAACCGACTCACTGACAGCCCCGATCAGGTAACGATGATGAATACCCGACTCAGCTCTCTGATACAGCCATTAACACAACAGCAACCGGCATTAACCGCGTCGCTCATTGAGCTGGCGCAGATCAATTCTCACACCCTTAACCCTGCCGGAGTGGACCAAGTTGGGCAGCTATTGAGTCAACGCTTCTGCCAACAATTAGATTGCGACCATCAGCAGATTAGCCTGCCGCCCTATCAGCTCTACCGCACCGATGGCAGCGTCATGGAACACCCTTTGGGTCATCTTCAACTTTTCAAGAAACGCCCCGATGCGCCACTACAACTATTGCTCACCGGCCATCTGGACACCGTATTCCCCGTTGATTCAGGGTTCCAACAATGCCGTTGGCTAGATGATCACACCCTAAATGGCCCCGGGGTAAGTGATATGAAGGGAGGTCTACTGGTGATGTTGACGGCCTTGAGCACTTTTGAGCAATCTCCTCAAGCCCAACAGGTCGGTTGGACCGTCATACTTAACCCCGACGAAGAGATAGGCTCCCCCAGTTCTGCCGCTTTACTGGCAGAGCAGGCCGCACAACATGATCTGGGCATGATCTACGAACCCGCCCTACCCGATGGCCAACTCGCTGGCGAACGTAAAGGCAGCGGCAACTTCACCGCTATTATTCAGGGTGTCGCCGCCCATGCCGGACGAGAGCATCACCTCGGTCGTAATGCAATCTGCGCAATGGCGGAATTCATCACCGCCGTCGATCAGCTAAATGGTGTGCGTGAAGGTGTCACGGTGAATGTCGGCGTGATGGACGGTGGCGTGACCACCAATCAAGTACCGGATCAGGCCCGCTGTCGCTTTAATATTCGTACCCGAATCACAGCAGATGAACACTGGTGCCAACAAAAGCTAACAGAGATTGAAGCCAAAATTAATCAAAAAGAGGGGATATCCCTTAGCTTGCACGGCCACTTTGGCCGCAGCCCTAAATCATTAGATACGGCGCATCTCGCCCTTTATCAACTGGTATCCACCTGTTCGGCGCAACTTGGCATACCGCTGCAGTGGCAGGCCACCGGCGGGTGCTGCGATGGTAATAACTTATCCACAGCCGGATTACCCAATGTCGATACCCTCGGCGCGCTCGGCGGCAATATTCATAGTGACAAGGAGTTTATCAATATCAGCAGCCTCGTCACCCGCGCCCAACTCAGTACGCTGATATTACTAACACTGGCAGAGCAGGCCGAACGCTGGCGTAGAACACGCTAACCTATCCACTAAAAAGGATTCCGCCGTGCCATTAAATCAATCATGAGGAGAGTAGGGATGAACGATATCAATATAATTCGCCCGATCAGACGATCAGATCTGGATCGCCTCTATGAAATGGCCAACAACAGCGGTCCGGGGTTCACCTCACTACCCGCTAACCGAGACCTCTTGGAAGCCAAAATTCTAGCCTCAGAAAAATCCTTTCAACAACCCGTCGCTGACCCTCTCGGTGACAGCTATCTGTTTGTCCTAGAAGACTGTTCGCAGCAGCGAGTCATCGGTGTTTGCGGTATTGAGTCGGCCGTGGGTTTACGAGAACCTTTCTATCACTACCGCATCGGCACCGTGGTTCATGCATCGCGCGAACTCGGCGTGCATAATAGCTTTAAAACTCTCTATCTATGCAATGACTACACCGGCTGCACCGAGGTCTGCACCCTTTATTTAGAGCCACAATACCGACAGGATAATAACGGCGCCTTACTGTCTCGCTGCCGCTTCCTCTTTATCGCTCAATTTAAAGAGCGCTTTGCGGCAAAGGTAATCGCTGAAATGCGCGGCGTTAGCGATCCTCAGGGGCGCTCGCCTTTTTGGGAAGGATTAGGGCAACACTTTTTCAGCATGGCATTCTCTGAGGCTGACTATCTCACTGGCATCGGTAATAAGGTCTTTATAGCCGAGCTGATGCCCAAGCATTCTATCTATATTCACCTGCTGCCAGAGAACGCCCGTAAGGTGATTGGTGAGGTACACGAGAACACCGTGCCCGCGCGTAAAATGCTAGAAAGTGAAGGTTTTCGCTACGAGGAATATATCGATATTTTTGATGCGGGGCCGACGCTTGCCTGCAAACCAAAAGATATAAGAGTGATCCGCAAAAGCCATTATGCCGAGGTCGCTAGCGATTCCTATCATGCCGGTAACACGCCCTACCTAATCAGTAATACATCCCGGCAAGCCTTTCGCTGCGCCATCGTTTATAGCACCCCAGTTGCCGGCAAAATCCCCCTCCCAACAACACTAGCCCAGCAACTACAGGTCGCCCAAGGCGACCAAGTTCGGGTTGTGCCTCTCAAGCGCAGGAGTTGAACCATGAAAACCCAGGCATCACTCTATATCGGCGGGCGCTGGATAGCCGGTGACGGGCCATTGTTAACCTCTAACAGCCCCACTTCCGATGAACCGCTCTGGCAGGGCCGCGGTGCCTCAGTCTCACAGGTGAATAATGCCGTAAACGCTGCCCGAGCCGCCTCATTGCATTGGCGCGAACTCACACTGTCGCAACGACAACACTATATCCTCCGCTTTACAGAGCTACTGCAACAGCACTCAGAGTTACTCGCAGACAGCATCGGGCAGGAAACCGGTAAACCCCTGTGGGAAAGCCGCACTGAAGTTAGCGCAATGATCAGTAAAACCGAGATCTCCTTTCAGGCGTATGCCGAGCGCTGCCCCACACGGCGCGAACAAGGGCCACAGGGGGAGCAGGTATTACGGCATAAACCCCACGGGGTCGTGGCGATATTCGGCCCCTACAATTTTCCCATGCATCTACCCAATGGGCATATCATTCCCGCGCTATTGGCGGGCAATACCGTAGTATTTAAGCCCAGCGAATTAACTCCTCGATGCGCTGAACTCATGGTTCATCTATGGCAAAAAGCGGCGCTTCCCGATGGTGTGCTCAACCTAATTCAAGGTGATAGCGAAACCGGTAAAGCACTCGCCGCCTCAGCGGACATCGACGGACTCTTTTTTACGGGCAGTGCTACCACCGGCCAACTGTTGCACCGTCAGTTTGGCGGACATCCCGAAAAGATCCTAGCACTGGAAATGGGTGGCAATAACCCCTTGGTAATCACCCCCGTCGAGAACTTGAAAGCCGCCCTGCATGACACGATTATGTCCGCTTTTATCAGCGCCGGGCAACGCTGTACCTGCGCCCGACGCTTACTGCTACCCGCATCCCCTTGGGGGGATCGTTTCCTTGAACAGTTAATCCACGCCTGTCGCAAACTCAAGGTCGGTTTATACAATGCCGATCCGCAGCCCTTTATGGGTAGCCTAATCAATCAAGCTGCGGCCGATAATATCCTTGATGCACAACATCACTTACATCAGCACGGGGCTAGCATACTACTCGAAGCACAGCTGTTGAATGACAGCGGCACTCTG
Source organism: Amphritea sp. GJ51-11 (assembly GCF_055808735.1). NCBI lineage: Bacteria > Pseudomonadati > Pseudomonadota > Gammaproteobacteria > Oceanospirillales > Oceanospirillaceae > Amphritea > Amphritea sp. GJ51-11. The sequence continues at coordinate 4,147,749 of NZ_CM147881.1, forward strand.
CTGTCACCCGCCATTATCGACACCACGGCGATGACTCAGAGACCGGATGAAGAGTATTTCGGACCACTCTTACAAGTAATCCGCTACGACCATTTTACCACGGCCATCACTCTGGCGAATCACACCGCTTACGGCCTATCAGCTGGCTTATTCAGTGATGATCCTGTGCAATATGCATATTTTCAACGCCATATTCGTGCCGGCATTATCAATTGGAACCGTCCGCTCACCGGTGCCAGCAGTGCACTCCCTTTTGGCGGCTGCGGTAGCAGTGGCAACCACCGCCCTTCAGCCTACTATGCGGCGGATTACTGCGCCTATGCGGTGGCTTCCATCGAAAGCAGCGAACCCAAGCTACCGGCGAATCTCAGCCCAGGCTTAACCCTATAGCGACTCATGGAGGTTGTATGCCGTATCAGGAAGTTAACTTTGATGGCTTAATTGGCCCTAGTCATAACTATGCGGGGCTATCGCCTGGCAACCTCGCATCTAACCAGCATAAAGGTCAAATCGCTTCGCCCCGTCAGGCGGCCCTTCAGGGGCTGGAGAAAATGTGGCGTTTAGTGCAGTTGGGGCAAACCCAAGGCGTATTGCCACCCGCTTGCCGCCCAGATTTTGATACTCTTAGACGTCTAGGCTTTCACGGCAACAGCGAACAGGTTCTCAGCCAAGCCCACCGTCAGGCACCACATCTATTAGCGGCTTGTTATTCCGCCTCTTCGATGTGGGCGGCAAATGCGGCAACCGTATCCAGCAGTCTTGATAACCCAGACAAACGCATACATTTTACCCCGGCCAACCTGATAACCACCTTCCACCGTGCCATTGAAACAACCTCCAGCGGCACGCTATTACAACGCATTTTTCCCAACCCGAAACATTTCTGCCATCATCCATCACTACCTGCACAAAGCCACTTTGCCGATGAAGGCGCTGCCAATCACACCCGCCTTTGCCCAACTCACAGCCATCCGGGCCTGACATTGCTGGTTTATGGCCGCGGCAATCAGACCGCCACACCTCAACGCTTTCCGGCGCGGCAAACCCAGGCCGCCTGTGAAGCGTTGATTCGGCAGCATAACTTATCTACATCCCATGTATTACTGGCACAGCAAAACCCAAAGGTGATCGATCAGGGCGTTTTTCATCATGATGTTATCGGTGTCGGACAGCGTAACCTATTATTGCTACACCAAGACGCTTGGGTTAATCAGGCATCCCTCTTGTATCGCTTACAGCAGCAGTGGCAACGCCTAGAAAGCGATACGCCGCTGATTATTCATCAAATCAACCGTCAAGATCTAAGCGTTAAGAATGCCGTCGATAGCTACTTATTTAATAGCCAACTAATTAGCCTTGCAGATCAAACTATGCTGTTACTCGCCCCCGCCAACTGTCTCGCATCGCCTCAGGCACAAAACGCCATAGATCAGTTAATTGACGGCCCTAATCCGGTTAATGCGGTAGAGTATATCGACCTGACACAAAGCATGAATAACGGTGGAGGACCTGCCTGTCTGCGCTTACGCGTGCCGATGAGTGAAACAGAACTGGCCGCCGTTCATTCCCCAGTATTACTCAATGAACCGCTATATCAGCAGTTGAAAAACTGGATTAACCGTCACTACCGGGATCAATTAGCACCGGAAGACCTTGCCGACCCTCATCTAGCGAATGAGATCTGCACCGCACTGGAGCAACTCACAGAAATCCTCGCCTTGCCGCATTTGTACTCGTTTCAGGTATAGGAGTAATAACTTTTGTTGCAATTCTACCTATACTCTCACTATGACATTTAAAACGACTAACAAAGTATATCTCGCCGTCCTGATCTATATTATCTGGGTTGCGATCTACGTCGTTTGGGGTTATTCACAGGAACATGACCGAATTTACCAACAGATTGATACCGATCTAGTCCTCAGTGCCAGAACCGCACCATTAATATTACCGCCGGATTTTCATCATAAAGACATGAAGCCCGGCGATATTGACCACGCCACTGATCTAAATAACACCATAAAACTATCGCGTTTTACCCGAAATATAGATGTTATCTACGTCTATACGCTAATAAAGCAGGAGGATACGATATTTTTTACCAGTTCTGGCAGCACTAATGATGAGCTTCAATCAGGCAAATACCTCTACAATTATTTTTTACCCTATGACGATGCCGACCCTCGTATAGATCAGGTCTTCACCGAAAGAACACAACAGTTCTTCGAAATAACGGACGCCTGGGGGCACTTTCGTAGCGTATTTATCCCGCAACTCTCCTCTGATGGCCGCCTGTTTGTCACCGCGGCTGATATCGAAATCAGCCACATTCATTCACTGTTAACCCAATACCTCATACAACAGATAACGATCGCAACGATCTTTTTACTCTTTTTATTACCGATCCTGTTCACCTTCTCTGCCGCTCAACGTCGCTGGGCGAGAGAGCTTGAGTGCAGTGTCAAAGAACGCACCGAAGAGTTGCATAACAGTGAAGCACGCCTCTCCTCAATTGTCGAGCACTCACCGGTGGGCATTTTTCACTATGATCAGGCGAGTAATATCACCATGATCAATCAGCGTTTTACCGATATTATCGGCTCCCCTAGCTCAGCCATTGTTGGCCTTAATTTACGTGAAAAACTGACTAACCAGCAGGTTATCGCCGCGTTAAACGAAGCACTGGAAGGTAATATTGGTTATTTCGAAGGCCCCTATGTGTCCATTATGGGCCATCGTTCCATGTACCTGATGGCTGAGTTTGTTCCCCTACGAGACCATACCGGCGCAGTGAATGGTGGCGTAGGCGTATTTAATGACATTACTGAACAGCAGGCGGCCACCAGCACCCTGAAGAAATTATCACGGGCGGTCGAACAAAGCCCCAATATGGTGGTCATCACCGACCTTAGCGGCAATATCGAGTATATTAACCCGCGTTTCACCGACATTACTGGCTATTCGGCCGATGAGGTCATGGGCAAGAATTCTCGTTTACTCAATTCCGGCGAAACCTCCAAAGAGGTCTACCATGACCTGTGGAAAACCCTGTTATCCGGCCAAGAATGGCGCGGTGTGTTTCATAATAAAAAGAAGAACGGCGAGCTATATTGGGCCGAAGAGATCATTTCACCTATTACCAATAACCTCGGCGAAATTACCCATTTCGTGGCCCTACAGGATGATATTACCGAAGTCCGTAAGATCAACGACCAGATCGATTTCCAAACCACCCATGATTCACTAACCGGTTTGCTCAATCGACAACAGTTTGAAAATGAACTCACCCAAACCATCGAACATGCCCATAAATACCTCTCCCACCATGTACTCTGCTTTATCGATATTGATCAATTTAAGATCATCAATGATACCTGCGGCCATATGGCCGGGGATGACATGCTACGACAGGTCAGCAACCTCATTCGCGATAAACTACGCAGCCGCGATACCTTGGCCCGCCCCGGTGGCGATGAATTCCTCTTGCTACTAGAAAACGCCAGCCTAGCCAGAGGAGAACATGTCATCCAGATGATTATGGCCGACCTTAAACAGTTCCGTTTCCAGTGGGAAGAACACACCTTTAAGGTCGAAATCAGCGCAGGTATCACGATCGTTGACCATCATACGAACAGCGCTGTTGCGGCCCTTCAAGATGTTGATACGGCCTGTTATACCGCCAAAGATGCCGGCCGTAATCGTATCCATATTTACAATGACCATGATGAACAGCAACTGATTCGTAAGGGCTATATTCAGTGGGCCACAGAGATCCATCGCGCCCTAGAAGAAAACGCCTTTAAGCTCTATGCACAGCCGATAGTGCCGCTACAAAGCGACCAGAAAATTGGTTATGAAATTTTGCTCCGACTGCAATCTGACACCGGGAAGATCATCGCTCCGGATGCCTTTCTACCCGCCGCTGAACGTTACAATATCGCCCCTCAAATCGATCGTTGGGTCATTCGTAATAGCTTGCAGTGGATGGCGAACAATATTGATAACCTAGATCATATTTCCAGTTTAGCGATCAACCTATCCGGTCAATCTCTCGGGGACGATTCTTTATTGGGATTCATTATCCGCAGTATTCAGCAAGGCCCTGTGCCGGCGAACATGATCAAGTTCGAAATCACCGAAACCGCAGCGATTGCTAACCTTAAAAATGCGCAAATATTTATCCGCTCGTTGAAAAACCTTGGCTGCCGCTTTGCCCTCGATGACTTTGGTAGCGGCCTGTCGTCCTTTGCCTACCTGAAAAACTTGCCGGTCGACCTCCTGAAAATCGACGGTATGTTCGTGCGCAATATACTGACCGACCCCATTGATGAAGCGATGGTCCGCTCCATTAACGAGGTGGGTCATATTATGGGAATGAAGACTATCGCTGAGTTTGTCGAAACCGATGAGATGATGGCTCGCCTTAAGAGTATCGGGGTCGATTATGCACAGGGCTATGCCATTAGCCGCCCAGTGCCGATCGATACTATCTTGCAGCAAAGTCCGCAGACGAGCTCAACCACTTCATAACTCTTTAAGCGACCTCGCAGATCACTCATAACCTGTCAGCCCGTATACCTCAAGCTTTGGGGAAACTCAGAATCAACTCGAGCCCCTCCCCCGTAGGGCTGCGCGCGGTAAGCGTGCCGCCTAACAACTGAGTTGCACGCTGCGCAATACTCAAGCCGAGGCCATAACCGTTCTGCTGCCCGGTAAAGCGTACAAAGGGTTTAAACATCCGTGCTAACTGCTCCTCATTGAGGCCAGGACCTTTATCGGCTACCCGAATTAACACCTTGCCGGCCACTAACTCAGCTGAAATACGAATCTGCGTCCCCGTTGGCGTGTGTTTCACCGCATTACCGAGAATATTACTCAAGGCCCGCTCCAATAGCACTGGGTTACCTTTTATCCGGTAATCCACAGGCTGCCATTGCAGCGGGTGCTGTGGCGCACTAAAGCTAAAATCGTCCACCAAGGTATCGATCACGCTATTAAGCGCAAAGGGCTGATCTGACAGCTCCATTTGCTCCAGCCGAGATAAGCGCAGAATCTCATCGATCAACCGATTAATACGATCACATTCCTGATTAATCCGCTCAATATATTGCTGATCCGCATCCGACATCTTCTGCCCGGCCAACCCCGCTGCCATCTGCAGCCTTGCTAAAGGCGCTCGCAGCTCATGAGAGACATCCTGTAATAAATGGGTATTCGATTGCAGCGTTTGCTCAACATATTCCGCCATCTGATTGAATTCACGACTCAGTTCACCAATCTCATCGCCTCGGCGACTGAGACGATCATCGGTGCGGGCGCTCAAGTCGCCGTTATACAGATCACGGGCATACTGCCGTAAACGGTTCACCGGACGCACCACCATCAGACTAATCAACAACGCGGCAATACCCGCCACTACCATTAACAGCGCCACTTGAACCGAGAGAAAGAAACCAAACAGTTTGCCAACTAAATCAGGTGGTAGGTGGGTTTCAGCCACTACCCTATATTCACGATTACTATCAGAAATAACCTTAAAAATCATAGGCTCACGGAATTTTCGTAGATCACTACGGCCAAAAATAACCTTGCCGTTGGGCAACTCAGCAATTTGAATTTGAACCGGAAACGGCCGCTTTTCTTTGTGATCATCATGAATTCGTCGCCATTCCTTTATCGAAGGTAGTCGACCATTTCGTTCATAACGATCAATCAATAGCTCCGCCTGCCCCAATGCTTTGGCACTCAGCACATCACGATCACGCTCTTGCTCTGAAAGATGCCCAATAACAAAGGCCGTCAGTGTAATCACCAGAAAACTGGTAACCCACACGGTCACAAATATTTTCAGAAACAATCGTTTATACCAGCGAATCGCCATTAACCTACTACCTGCCTTAATTTTGCTCTGTACGAGACGTTATTCGTTGACCAACATATAGCCCGCACCACGTACGGTTTTAATCAGTTCACTACCGGGGATCGCCGCCGCCAGTTTTTGGCGTACCCGGCTCACGTGGACATCGATCGCCCGATCATAAGCGGTCAACTTACGGTGTAACACTTTCTCGGTCAGCTCATCTTTACTGATAATAGAGCCTACGCCACGCATCAACTCAGCCAAGACATTAAACTCGGCACTGGTTAATTCGATCTCGCTGCCAGCCACCAGCACGCGGCGCTTGCCGGGATCCAACTGGATATTGTGTAGGCTCAGCATATCCGAACGACTGTCTTCCGGTTCTGGGGAGTGAACACTGCGCCGTAATACCGCACGAATACGAGCCACTAATTCACGGGGGTTGCAAGGCTTGCCCAAATAATCATCGGCGCCCATTTCTAAACCGATAATCCGATCGATATCATCGCCCCGCCCGGTGAGCATTATCACCGGGGTTTTAATTCGAGGCCGTACCTGTTGTAACAGTTCGAGGCCCGTCTGCCCCGGCATCATAATGTCAAAAATCAGCAGGTCGTAACGGCCATCTTGCTGTAGTAACGGTAATGCTTGCTCAACACTGTGGGCAAAACTGACCTCAAAGCCTTCGGACTGGAGGTACTGTCCCATCAGTTCACAAAGTTCCTGATCGTCATCGACTAATAGTAGCTTCACGTTCTCACTCATAAATAGATCTCTTTCTGGATGAACCGCTTCAATATGAACCACTTCAAGATAATGCCAGAGTAATCAAGCCACCGAGTAATTTCATCTGTCTTAAACACCCTTTACCAAACTTTACACCTCCTTTACCCAACTTAGCAGGGGGGCAGGACATACTGTATCCATCAAAACAAACAACGCTTTCGGAGAACGACCATGCGTAAACAAATCATTATAGGAATTACCGCTGCTATCATTGGTGCAGGTGCACTTACCGCAGGTATCGCTTCAGCTCACGATAAAGACCGTTGCGGTGATCGTGAAGAAGGCCATCACGGCAAACATGAACAGATGGAAGACGGTAAGCATGCCGGCAAACGTCTGCACGCTATGGTCAAAAAATTAGACCTGAGCGAAGCGCAAGAAACGCAGGTGAAAGAACTGTTCAAAGATCGTCGCGACGAGATGCGTGATCAGCGTGATCAAATGAAAGAGATGTATACCGCGATGCGGGATCTGGATGTCAATGCCGCCGATTATGATCAGCAGGTCGCTGACCTTGTCGCTACCGCACAGGAAAATACAGCTAAGATGATCACCATGCGTGCCGAACAGAAAAAAGAGCTATTCGCGATCCTTACTCCTGAGCAACAGGAGAAATTTATGGAGATGCGCCCAGACAAACCACGTCACGGTGATAAAAAACCCCGTCACGACGACTAATATCGATTCAACCCCGTTGATCGGGTCGGCTGATTCAGGCTCCAGCCGGCCCACCTAAACCCCGTTACATCGATTTATCGCTATTCACCATCGCCTTTAAACAGGCTTCTTACCCTGCCCTTGTGCAGGGCTTTTTTTGTCTTACAAAACAACTTAGCTCATAGCTGTGAACGTAGATCGGCTTCCAATGTGGTGAGATAACGCGCTTCCCTATCCACCTCATGCTGTTGTTGCATAATATGTAAGGCACGCAAATGAATGGCTCGGTCCAACCCTCGAACCTCATTAAGTAACAAAGCACGCCTGCTAGGCTCAAGTTTATCCGCCAATAATGCATCCCGAGCTTGGTTAAGCTGATGTCTATCGGCATGTTGCGCAGCTTTCAACGCCGTTAACCGCTCCTTAGCATCGGCCAACCGCTCTACTTGCCGATGAGCCTCGACACCTAGCTCAAAACCATACGCAAACGCTGGACGCAGGTCACCACTACAAACGGCATTGAACACCTTCCCTGCGCGGGCGGTTGCATAGCCATTAACAGCAGTGCAGTAGCGTATCACTCCGCGATCGTAGCCTTGCAAATAATCATCGATCTGTGGCACCACACCATATTCAGCACAGGCGTCTCGATGCTGCTCTAAACGCTTAGTTTCATATCCTGCCGCACCATCATTAAAGCCAATCAATTGCCAATCCGCCGACAAACAATCATCTTTATCGAGCGTGGCACAGCTTGCCAACCCCACACTTAGCAAGACCACTAACGATCGCCTTATCATGTACATCGCTCCCTCTTTTGATTAAGTGGGCATTGTGCCCAATCGTCGCTGAATACCAACCGAACATGCCGCTAGTATCGGATTATTCAGCATCCAGCGCATCGATCATTGCCGCGCAAATAAAATCATTTTCAGACAAACCACCCAGAACATGAGTGGTGTAACGTACCCGGCAGCGGGCATAACTCACCTCGAGATCGGGATGATGGTTTTCTCGCTGGGCGATCCACGCCAATGCATTGACGAATGCCATCGTGTGATGAAAATCGTTAAACTGGAATAGTTTGTGGATAACTTTAGCCCCATCACCGATAGACCAGCCAGACGCTAGTTGCCCTAAGCGCTGCTGCGCCTCTTCTGGACTCAGCTCAGCTAACCCTTGGTAGGGAAGACAATGACGTGTTTTTAAACCACTCGACTGGTGCATAGGCCACTCCAAAAATTAAACATCGATGAGTCAGTATAAACACCTATCCGCTAACGTCGTGTATATTGATTACCTCCGCCGAAAAACCATGCTAAGGTTCGGCCTCGGAAAGGCAGAAACGACAAGGAAAGAGATTATGCCAACTTATGATTATCGCTGCGAAACAACCGGCGAGATTTTTACGGTGCGCCACCCAATGGCACTCAAGCTCTCAACCTGGGCTGATCTATGTGATATCGGCGGCTTTGACGAGGGTAATACCCCCATTAATGCCGCCATCACCAAACTACTTAATACCGGTGGTGTCATTCGTCATAAAACCCTTAACGACCCCGAAGCCCCTCCCTGCCTGGGTAGCGCGGGCTGCTCCGGCCATTGTGGAAGCTAATATGTTGTTCAAAAAGCTGTATAAAACTCCTATATTCGTATTACTCATCAGCCTGCTATTGATTAACACCGTTAGCGCCGGGCCGCTCAAGCCCACCATGAAAGAGATGCGCCTGCATTATAAGCAAGCCGTCGACACTCAAGATCCAACTATTTTTAACGCTAAAATCGCACTATTTTTAACCGAGTTGCAAACCGCTCGGGCATACAAATTTTCACCCGAGCGCAAAGAACTATCACTGGAAGGCCTTAATAAGGTACAAAACATAGTTAGCAGCCTACCAACAGCCACCGATGCCAACCTTGCTGAGCTACAAGGCCAACTAAAAGAGGTGGATCAGCTACGTTTGGAATACCATAAAAAAGTAAAGCCGGGGGTGTTTGATTTACTCCTCGACACGTTTAAAAAAGCACTAAATCTGTAGCACAATCTATGTATCAGTTTTAACCGAAACCGCTGTCGACATTTCATCTATCTGTGGTATAGATATTATTCATCATTCACATAGACAGCGGCGTTATATGTCCGGCAAAATTGTTACCCTGTTATGCACAACCTTCATATTACTCTCCGGGTGCGAACAACAGCCTAGTGGAAAAGCGCGTCAAGCGAAGCCTCACCTGGTTGAGGTCATGCAGGCAGCCCCCGCCGATATTGAACTAGAGCGGATTCGAACCGGCACCCTTGAAGCCTTTCAAACCATCAATATCTATACCCAAGAAGAGGGTATCGTCAAACAGATATTGCCCCGTGAAGGCGACCGGGTGACACGCGATCAGCTGTTAGTCACATTGGATGATCAGCTACTCAAGGCGCAGTTACAACGGGCCCGAGCTGTTCGCCAGCAGGCCGAGACCGAATTAGCCCGTATCAAAGGGCTTATTAAGCGCAACCTCACTGCCCGTTCAGAGCTCACCAGCCGAGAAACCGATCTCGCCGTTGCCCAAGCCGATGAAAAAGTGATCGCCACGCGGCTTGGCTATACCCGTATACGCTCTCCCATTGACGGTGTCATCACTGGCCGACATACCGAACCGGGAAATCTGGCGGAGCAGTCCTCTCACCTATTAACCGTTGCTGATATCAATAGTCTAAGGCTGAAGGTCGATGTCTCTGAACTGCTCATCAATCAACTAACGATCGGTATGCCGGTCGACATTCAGATCGATGCTCTACAAACAAGCCAACAACGGCAGCCCTTTGCGGTGCCCGGTAAAATCAGCCGAGTCTACCCCACCATCGATCCGGCGACCCGCAGTGGCACCCTTGAAATCAGCCTGAATCCTGCACCAGAGGGCGCACGCCCGGGCCAGTTTGCACGAGTCAAATTCAGTATCGCCCGCCAACAGGTGCTGCTGTTACCTTTCGGCAGCCTGCGACAATCCACCAACGGCAGTTATGTCTTCATAACCGACAGCGAGAATAAGGTGCAGATACGGCCACTCGAAACCGGTCTAAAAACCGGCGAACAGATCGAAATTATCGCCGGACTTCAGCCAGGAGAGCGGGTCATTACCCGGGGCTTCACCAACCTCAAACCGGGGATGCCGGTGACTATCGTTAACCGGACAACGGACTGAGGCTAACCCATGAGACACTCCAAAGGGTTAGCCAACTGGTCTATCCGCCACCCCGTTGGGGTGATCATGCTGGCTCTATCCGTGATTGTGATCGGCTCTTTTGCCCTCAACCGTCTATCGGTCGATCTATTACCCCATATTATCTACCCTGAGATTCGTGTCAGAGTGCTAGACAGTGGCGTCCCACCCACGGTGATGGAAGACCGGGTCACCCGTAAATTAGAAGAGCAGTTGGCGATCACCGAAGATGCCATCCATGTGCAATCAACCACCACTCAAGGCACCACCACCGTCGATCTAGCCTTTGAATATGGTAAAGATATTGATATCGCCCTGCGGGATGCCAGCACTCGACTTGATCGCGCGCGGCGTACCCTGCCAGACTCGATCGACTCCCCCGTGATCTATAAACTTGACCCCGCCCAAATTCCGGTGATGGAATTTGTTATCAGTTCTCAGATTCTTGATAGTGCGGCACTACGGCAGTGGGCCGATGATGTGATCGCCAAATGGTTGATCAACTTGCCTGGGGTGGCAGCCGCCGAAGTGGGCGGTGGGGTGGTGCGCGAGGTGCACATTATTCCGGATCAACAACGGATGGCCGCCTACGATATCAGCTATAGTACCCTGACCGATGCGGTAACAGAGGGCAACGGCGATCAAGCGGCCGGGCGCATCACGATGCCTGGCAATGAACTCAATAGCCGCATCAGTGGCCGGCTCATCTCGCTCGAACAACTACGCCAACTACCCGTTGCCCGCCGGGGGGATACCAGTCTAACCCTAGCAGACCTCGCCAGTGTCGAGTTCAGCACCGAAGATGAGCGCATCCTGATCCGGGCCGACGGTGTGCAGGGCATCAAGCTATCGATTCAAAAACAGCCTGCCGCCAACACCACTTATGTGGCCGATCAAGTCAAAGAGCGCTTAGCATGGCTCAAGCAACAGCAGATTATTCCCGACGATATCAGCGTCACCCAAGTATCCGATCAATCCATCTATGTTAAACAGTCCCTCAATAATGCCACCACAGCAGCAATCAGCGGGGCGCTACTGGCGATGGCCGTGGTCTACCTGTTCTTAGGTAACCTGCGCCATACACTAATTATCGGTAGTGCGATCCCGATTGCGATTATGTTTACCTGTATATTGATGGGGCTTGGCGGCCTAACGCTTAATATCATGACCCTCGGAGGGTTGGCATTAGGTATCGGCATGTTGGTGGATAACACCATCGTGATGCTGGAAAACATCAGCCGCCATCAGCAAAATCATGAGCACCCACTCGCGGCGGCCAACAATGCCGCCACCGAGGTTAATAGTGCGATTATCGCCTCAACCTCCACCAACCTCTGCGCCATACTGCCCTTCCTGTTTATCGGCGGGCTAACAGGCTTACTGTTTCAAGAACTGATTATCACTATCTCTGCGGCTATTTTTGCCTCGATGGTGATCGCCCTGACCCTCGTGCCGGCACTCGCCGCCGCGACCAAGCCTTCTCGAAGTGGCGGCATCCGTCAGTTAACCGACCGCGCGGTAAAAGGCCTACAACGAATTTATAGCGCCATCCTCAAACGTTTTTTACAGCACCGGCTGCTCACCCTGTTCGCTTTTATTCTGGCGCTGTTTCTCTCCATGCCGGTTTTCACCAGTGGCAAACAGATCTTTCTACCGCCACTCGATGATGGCCGAATTACCATCAGGATCACCGCCGATACTGGTATATCCCTAAGCGAAATGGACGCCAAGGTCAGTCAACTGGAAGCGCTTTTTGCCCAGCAACCCGAAACTGAAACGGTGTTTACTCTGGTCGGCGGCTCGGTATTTGGCCGCTCGCAACGGGAGCAATCCAACCGCTCAACAGTGGTAGTACAACTCAAATCGGTAGCTGAACGCCAACTATCGAGCCATCAGTGGATAGAGAAGCTACAGCGGCAAATAGCCGCCCTACAACTGGCCGGGTTTACCGTGAGAATGACCCAACGCGGTATCCGCGGTATCCGTACTAACAGTGGTAGCGAAGATATCAGCCTGCGATTGCAAGGACCGGATAATAAAACGCTGATCAGTCTAGCGGATGAATTAACCGCCGAACTCAAGTCACTACCTCAACTGCGTAACCTGAGTCACTCGGCAGAAGACCGACTGAACGAACTATCCATTAGTCTAGACCGAGTACGTGCGAATCAGCTCGGCATAGACCTGGCGGATCTTATAGAGGCGACCCAGATCGCACTGCAGGGCAAAATCATCAGCGAATACATTACCAACGATCACGCCTACGATATCCGCCTGCGTCTGGCAGAGCAGCATTTCAATACCCCACAATCGATGGAAACCCTACTGCTGTTTCCCGGCAACGGTGCATCACCCCCGGTACATCTGTCGGATGTTGCCAGCATTCAACTGATTGAGTCGCCAGCCAGTATTCAGCGGGATAACCAGATGCGTATCGTTGAGATATCCGCCTCCCTCGCGCCGAATATGACCCTCGGGGAGGCCTTGAGCGCAATTAAAAGCGTGCGTGATGAACTGTCCCTGCCTGAGGGCTATACCGTCTATGATGGTGGTTCAGAAAAGGTGCTAGCAGAGCAGAGCAAACTCACTACGATGTTGCTGGGATTAGCGCTGTTTTTGGTGTTTGTGGTGATGGCGATTCAGTATGAATCACTGCGCAACCCGTTGATCATTATCTTTGGCGTGCCCTTTGCTGCTATCGGCGTGGCCGGCGGGCTTTGGCTAACCGCCATTCCCCTGTCGATGCCGGTCTGGCTAGGTATGATTATGCTAACCGGTATCGTGGTGAATAACGCGATTCTGTTGGTGGAATATGTCGAGATCGCCCGCGATAAAGGCAGCGATCTCTCTGCAGCGATTCTCGAAGCGGCCAGACTCCGGTTGCGGCCAATTATTATGACCACCCTGAGTACCGTTGCCGGCATGTTGCCCCTTGCTCTCGGCTGGGGTGATGGTGCCGAGATGTTGCAACCCTTGGCGATCACCGTCATCTGGGGGCTCAGTTTCTCAATGCTGGTCAGCCTCGTTTTGATTCCCGTGACCTACCATCTGGTCAATCATCGCCGCTCATCTAAGGCGTAAAAGTCTAGGCCGTAAACGTTAAACCGGCAGAATCCGGTTTAACTTAATTTTTTTAGCGATGACTTATGTTTGCGGCCATTCTCAACATACTTATCCGCATTATTATGCATATTCGCGATAGCATCGGCACTCAGCTCTTTAACCACCTTCGCCGGCACACCCAGAATCAGTGAATTATCAGGAAAGACCTTGCCTTCGGTCACAACCGCACCGGCTCCGACCAAGCAGTTTTTGCCAATCACCGCGCCGTTTAGCACAACCGCCTGAATCCCGATCAACGACCCCGTTCCGATATGACAACCGTGCAACATCGCCTGATGGCCAATGGTCACCCGTTCTTCAACCATCAACGGATAACCCGGATCGGTATGCAGCACCGCACCTTCCTGCACGTTGCTCCCCTGACTGATCACGATCGGTTCGTTATCCCCTCGCAATACCGCCTGCGGCCAAATACTCGCCCCCGCCTCTAAGGTGACATTACCAATAACCGTCGCCTGATCGGCCACATAGGTATCCGCATCCACTTGCGGCTGCTGACCGTCAAATTCATAAATCGCCATCGCTGCTCTCTCCTGTTGTTATGTTATTACACTGGTACTATATTACGTTACGGCTACTCACTTTAAACTTAGTTTCATGCGTGTATTAGTACTGCCAGTAAAAGAATTTTATACTTTTTTAGGTAGAGTATTCTTATCATGAGTGATTTAATTAAACCTACATCGCTGGTGAGTGAAGATAAAAATCAGACGAGAGATCTGTATGCTTTAAGATACCACATAGTGGAAATTTTATAGTGGAATAAAAAGAGGTCAATTAAATGGATGTTAGAATGTCTCTTGATAAATTCGAAAAAAACATTATCCCATTAACTTCAAATAAAGATTCATTAAAAACTTTAAAGAAATCAAACGTCATTAATCTATTAATGGAAGATGAAATACCAAAATCAATCACAAATGGGACGAGAAAAGGAAATGAAGCACTCTTAATTGTAACGAACATTCGCATAATTTTTATTTTTAAAAGTACTTTTTTAAGAAAGTCAGAAATTACAGAGATCCCTCTAGAAACCATTACCTCCTGTCGAATAAAAAATGGAATTTTATTTAGTGATTTTTTCATAAGCACAGCAAAAGAGGAGTTTTTCATCAATAATGTTCAAAAAAACCTCTGAAGCTATCAGAGAACTGATAAATAACCTAAGACAAAAAAGAAAAGAAGCGCCGAGCACAGACAACTCTAATTTAATTGATCAGCTTGATCGACTTGCAGCATTATATGAAAAAGGTTATTTACCCAAAGAAGAATTCGAAAAACAAAAAACAATAATCCTAGATAAAAGCAATTCAAACAACATTAACAGCCCTGCAGCTATAACTGAAGAGTTCGAGCTAATCGATGATGACGTTAATGACCAAAAAGAATATTTAAAACCAAATTCAAGAGATAATAAAAAACCACTAGAATGTTCTAATACTAAGCCTCACAGAGAGTCTATCTTTTCATTTCTTCATACTGACAAGAAGGGAACTGGTCTTGGGCGAACAGAGTTTGGTTTATCCATATACGCCGATGGGTACGCATACCCCATAAGATACTTAGTATCTCTTATCTTGCTGATAATATCAGCAGGTTTCTTTCTACTATTGCTAGCAACCATCTTTATTAACATTTTCACATCAAACGGCAGGGATGATTATAATAGAAATTCCAAGAATAACTTTTCAGATATTAATATATGTAAATCAACAATTTCAGCAATGATGGGAAGGCCAGTATCTATAATCAACTACGACGGAAAAAGTGGTGATGTAATACATGTATCATACACAAGAAGTATGGATGGAACTAATTGGTCTCAAAAATGTAAAGTTAATAACAATTCAGTACTATGGGGAACCACTGATGGCAGGTGGAGAAATCATAAACTTGACACCAAAATAAAATATAAAATCCACTCGGATATTCTTGAAATACATCTAATTTTTAGTGATGGTTCAAGTACGATCAAAAAATATTATTCAAGCCATTTCTGAAAACATATCAAGGAATAATTTAAAAATTAATTCATATGAACATTCTATTACAAAATAAAGTTCGACGACCTATAGCAGTAGATAGCTTCCATGACCCCTTAATTAAAATCTATATTATTTTTTAACAGTCAAACCATATCGGCAGTTAAAATATAGATAAAACAGCTTAACTCTTCTGCTCAATGGAGGCCCGGTTCATCTCCCCGCGCCAATTCCCCGTCAGGTGCTCTTGGTACGCACAGGCTTTAATCAGCTCAATCACTTTGAGGGTGATATTTCGCACCGGGCGCTCATGATTAATGGCCAGATACACATTGCGGGTCATTGCCGGTTCAATAATTTTTAATGCTTTCAATTGTCCGGCCTGCTCTAGATGAAAAAAAGCCGAGGATGGCAAAATCATATTGCAGTGCCCCTCACAGACAAACCGCAGGCTGGTGAGTAACTGCCCATAGGGCATTTTTTTCTTTAGCTCGATTCCTTCACGCTTTTCATACTCGCGAATCTTACGCCCCAGGGATTCTTTTTCCGAGGTAGTGACTATTTCATAATCGACCAGATCTTTAAAACGAATCGTATCGAGATCTCGGTTTTGATCATTCAGCTGGGTAGTGAAATAAAGGTCTTCACGGATCAAGAGTTCGCGGGAGATACTCTTATTATCCGCCCCCTCCTCATAGGTGATCGCCAGATCCGCTTCACCACTGGCAAGCTGTTCAACCACCTGATAAGACAATCCCATGCGCAGATCTAGCTCAACATTGGGGAAGGCGTTCTCAATCACCTGAGACACCGGCATCGCCAGCAGGTTAACCCCAGCCTGATTCATCACGATAACCAGTTTGCCTTTGGGGCTGCCCTCAAGCTCTGAAATATCGCTGATCGCTCGATTTAGCTGCCCCACCACTATCTGCACATGTTTTTCAAATAACAGGCCCGACTCCGTGAGCTGCACCCCTTTAATGCCGCGAGAAAAAAGCTGCGATTTCACTTCATGTTCTAACTTAGAGATCTGCAAGCTTAACGCTGGTTGGGCGATATTCAGTTGTCGAGCCGCCGCCGCGATACTTTTCATCTCTGCCACTTTGAGGAAATACTGCAGCTGTTTAATATTCATAACGGCCCCAAGATCGGTTTTACACCGGCTAATAACGACAACTAAACGCCTTACCTATAACGAATTAATTATAGCCTATAAACATTATCTATAGTTTTATTATAACCAGTGCTTTTCTAGTATAGGTCTAAAGCAACTAATAAAAGCAGTGGTACCCATGAGCAACGCGACAGATACAATTCGAATGAGCGGCGGTGAAGCGATCATTGCCGCTGCTGCAGCCAACGGAACAGAGACTATTTTTGGCATTCCTGGCGCGCAGATCTACCCGATGTTTGATGGCATCTATAACAGCTCCATTGATCTGATCGTTCCCCGCCATGAGCAGAGCGCCGCTTATATGGCCATGGGTTATGCCAAATCGACCGGCAAAACCGGCGTCTTCTCGGTGGTACCGGGGCCAGGCATTCTCAACACCACGGCGGCATTATGTACCGCCATGGGTAACTGTAGCTCTATTGTCGGCCTGACCGGTCAGGTGCCTAGCTCATTTATGGGACAGGGACGTGGTCATCTGCATGAACTGTCAGACCAAGCGGGTACACTCAAAACGATTATCAAAGATGCGATCACCATCCATCAGCAGAATAATGTGTCCGACAAGGTCAATCAGGCCTTTGCCACCTCCCGCAATGGCCGTCCCGGCCCCGTGACCGTTGAGATGTGCTGGGATGTGATGGCTGAGCAACAGGATGCTACCATCCATACACCGGAAGCCGCGGACAGCCCATCCATCAATCCGGATGAGATTAGTGCCG
This sequence comes from Amphritea sp. GJ51-11, assembly GCF_055808735.1. Taxonomy (NCBI): domain Bacteria; kingdom Pseudomonadati; phylum Pseudomonadota; class Gammaproteobacteria; order Oceanospirillales; family Oceanospirillaceae; genus Amphritea; species Amphritea sp. GJ51-11. The sequence continues at coordinate 4,165,263 of NZ_CM147881.1, forward strand.
CCGTCAAACTGATTCGCGCTGCCAAAAAACCGATGATCATGTGCGGGGCGGGCACGCAACACGCCGCCGCCGAGGTATTGGCACTAGCCGAACTCTTGAATGCTCCAGTCACCGGTTTTCGCAGTGGCCGAGGCATCGTCGCTGAAGACCACCCGTTAGGTGTCCCGCCGGTTGCCGCCCGCGAACTCTGGGATGATACCGACCTGCTTATCGGCATCGGCTCCCGCCTAGAGATGCCCTATATGCGCTGGGGCAACTATATGGAATATCAGCAAGTGCCAACTTCCGGCCCCAAGCTGATTCGTATCGATATCGACCCCGCCCAGATGGACATTTTTACCCCAGACGTCGGTGTCATTGCCGATTCAGCCGCCGCCTGTCGCCTCTTAACCGACCAACTCGCCTCGCAGGTATCACCGGATAGCAAACGCATAGATGAGATCGCCACCGCCAAAGCCGTGGCTTGGCAGGCGATACAAAAGGTGCAGCCACAGATGTCCTACCTCTCGGTTATCCGAGATGTGCTGCCACGCGATGGATTCTATGTGCCGGAACTGTCACAAATGGGTTTCACCACCTGGATTGGTGGCTTGCCGGTACTCGCACCACGCACCTACATCGAAGGCGGCTTTCAGGGCACCCTTGGATATGGCTTCCCCACTGCGCTGGGAGTAAAGGTCGCCAACCCGGATAAAGCCGTTGTGTCTGTCTGTGGTGATGGCGGTTTTATGTTTGGTGTACAAGAACTGATTACCGCCGCCGAACATAATATCGGTCTGGTCACCTTGGTCTTCAACAACAATGCCTATGGCAATGTGCGCCGCGATCAGGATATGCACTATAACAGCCGTTACAGCGGCTCCGAGTTACTCACCCCCGACTTTATTAAACTGGCTGAAAGCTGCCATGTGAACGCCTACCGCGTGACTTCTCCGGCAGAATTAAAGCCCGTGCTAGAAAAATGCATCAATAACAACGCACCGGCTCTGATCGAAGTCGTATGTGAACGGGGTGAAGAGACCTCTCCTTGGGAGTTTATCCACATGCAACAACGACTATCCCAGCCACAACGCTGACACGGTGACCTTCAGCACTTGGGCGTTAATCAGTTGACGTCCCGGTGTTACTGGCCAATGATGAAACAAAAAAATACGTAAGGAAGCCCTATGTCCGAATTCAATCTCACCATCGATGGTGCTGCCATCAACACCGGCGAAACACTCGATGTGATTAACCCATCAAACGGCGAACCTTTTGCCCAATGCCCACTAGCTAACCCCGCGTTAGTCGATCAAGCCGTCAATGCTGCCCGACGCGCTTTTCCTCAGTGGAGCGCCACCTCAGATGAAGCCCGCAGCGGGCTAATCCATCAGTTAGGGCAGTTATTGGAACAACATCAAGAAGAGCTGGAAACGCTCATCTGTCAGGAAACCGGCAAACCCCGTGGCGGCCTGAATTTTGTTGGCGCAACGATGGAACTGATGGGCTCGATTGGCTGGACCCACGTCACCGCTGATATCACCTTAGCCGATGAGATCATTCAGGATGACGACGAACTGTTCGTCAAAGCCTATCGCAAGCCACTAGGTGTGGTCGCTTCGATAACCCCTTGGAATTGGCCGCTGATGATTGCCATTTGGCATGTTATCCCCGCTCTGCGGGCCGGCAACACCGTCGTGATCAAACCATCGGAGAAAACGCCATTAGCCACCTTGCGCTTCGTCGAACTGGCCAATACAGTGCTACCCAAAGGCGTTCTGAATATCGTGACCGGTTATGGGGATGTGGGTGGCGCACTGGTCGCACATCCTGAGGTGAATAAGATCATTTTCACCGGCTCGACACCAACGGGCAAAGCCATTATGGCATCAGCGGCCACTAGCCTAAAACGACTCACCCTCGAACTCGGCGGTAACGATGCGGCTATCGTGCTGCCAGATATCGATATTAATAGCGTAGTGCCACAGCTGTTTGGCGCGGCCTTCCACAACAACGGCCAAACCTGCGCCTGCCTAAAGCGGCTTTATGTGCATGAATCCATCTATGATGAGGTCTGTCAGGCATTAGCAGAACAGGCAAAAGCCGTGGTGGTTGGCGATGCACTCAATGCTGACAGTCAATTAGGCCCGCTACAGAACGAAGAGCAACTCAACATTGTTGTTAAGCTTGCTGCAAGTGCCACCAAAGCTGGCGGACAGATTCTCGCTGGCGGCAAACGTATCGGTACTCAAGGGTTTTTCTTTGAGCCAACCATTGTGGCTGGGCTGAGCAATGGTGATGAACTGGTGGATGAGGAACAATTTGGGCCGATTCTACCGGTGATTAAATACACCGATATCGACAGCGCCATTGCCCTGGCCAATGATAATCCAAATGGTTTAGGTGGCTCGGTCTGGTCTGCCGATATTCAACAAGCCGAGGCGATAGCACAGCAGTTAGAGTGCGGCACGTCTTGGGTTAACACCCACGGTGCAGTACAACCGGATGCGCCCTTTGGTGGGACAAAGCAATCGGGATTCGGCGTTGAGTTTGGCCATCATGGCCTCGCCGAATACACCTCACTGCACACTCTTAAAATCCAGAAACAAGTATCCTAACTAACACTCCCGATATCCACTTTAAGGGATATCGGGAGTCTATTATCATTAAGCCCGTAACACCGAGAACAGAAGGGGATGTCTCGGTTAACAGTTGCTATTAATCAGCCGCAGACGCTCAGAAATGCCACTTCAGCAATAGTGCAGGGTTCCGCTCATCGGCACCATCAATACCATACTTGTTGCTCCAATGAGAATACTCGATACCCACATAAACCGGCGACGCTGTACCGATCAACTTTCCCGCATTCCATTTCAACTGTGAAGTAAAGTTGGTTTCTGATGCGTGATCATCTTCTTCGCTAGACCAGTCGATAAAACCATCGTAGAGAAAATCCGCATTGCCGATGCTAAACGGCACGCCCCATGTCAGGGTGACCATAATATCGTCGTCAGTATTTTCATTATTCACTTGATAGATATTCGCGTTGGCATACTGGAAGCCGGGCAGATCTAAACCTACACCCAGGCCTGCCATATAATTATCGAAACCTTCACCACTCTCCCAAGTACCAGCAAGATAGACATCATTGACCAAGCCAAACGAGAGATCTGCACCTGTTACATAACCAAGGCTTAAACGGGGTGACAACTCAAAATAGGTGGATGTATCACCATCATCGGATTTCTGACGGTCGACGAAGAAAAAGGTATCACCCCAATCATGGCCGCTGGCATGTTCGACAGTAATGGTCTGCTGATCCGGATCAACCACTTCAAAGTTATTTCCTTTTACATAGCTCAGACTAAAGTCGCTCCACTGCTGTTTAGCGGATACCCCGGTTGAAACTAAAGCACAGCATAACGTGCACATTATTTTAATTTTCATCTATGACCTCTATCTTTATTTTTATGCGTCAATTTACACATCGAAGCATCGATACTAGAGGTTTTTTTACCGACCGGTAAATACATCTTTATAACCAAAAACCTACCTAATTACTTAACTAACGCACTTAAGGTTAAGCAAAAAAAAGCCTGGATATATCCAGGCAATTATGATGTAAACAAGCAGGTGATTTATTAACTAAGCGGCAGCATCAAGATCATCGACCCGACCAGCGATGACTGAAGAAAGATATTTTTCTGGCAAGTTTTTATATTGTGGATAGATTGCCAATCGCTCTTTAAGTCGGTAGCCACATTCAGAGGATTTAAACTCCAAAGATTGGATCTTCGGCCATGCTCTTTCCGGGTTAATATGGTCAATGGTTACCGGAGACACACCTCCCCAGTCATTAATACCAGAGTGGAGATAGTCCCGATAATATTCCTGAAGATTTGGCGGTGCCTGAATACTAATCGTATGATCAAGAATTAATCGAGCGACCGCGAGGGTTTTCAACATATCCTCATGGCTCGGCTCTGGTGCATCCGCCATCGCCGTTCCGGGCTTCGCTTTAAAGTTCTGAATAATTACTTCTTGAATATGACCATACTTTTTATGGATCTCATTAATCGCAACTAAGCTATCAATGCGTTCCTGCCAAGTTTCGCCGATACCGATCAGAATCCCGGTTGTGAATGGTACATTATGCTTGCCGGTCAATTCGAGGGTGCGCAACCGCTGCAGCGGCACTTTATCAGGACAGGCGTAGTGCGCTTCTCCCTGCTCCATCAGGCGACGGCTAACATTTTCGAGCATCATCCCCATACTGGCCGACACCGAGCGCAGCTTGATAACGTCCTGCTCGGATAGGGTGCCAGCATTCACATGCGGTAGCATACTGGTGTTCTCAATCACCATCAGGCACATATCATAGAGATAATCGATAATGGTGTTATAGCCCCGCTCCGCGAGAAATTTACGTGCTTCTGGATAGGTTTTTTCCGGCTTTTCACCTAGGCTAAACAACACCTCTTTGCAGCCCATTTTTTCACCCTGATAGACCACTTCCATGACCTCTTCCGGCGTCATAATATTCGCTTCAGGCGAGCCTGGTGCTTTGACAAAGGTGCAGTAACCGCAAGTATCGCGACACATATTCGTCAAAGGCACAAACACTTTTCGGGAATAGGTAACAACATCTCCCCAATGCAGATCACGTAACGCGGATGCCTGATTTCTGAGTAACTGAATCTGGTGACTATCAGCATGTTCAAGGTTATATGCTTGCTCAACAGAGATCATTTGAACGTCTCCCGGTTTATTTTTTTATTTATAATCAGGCGAGATGACAACGCCGCTAAACAATAAGTAACTTCAATATAGAATAATTTTACCACTTGGTCAATTTTATTATAAAAACAATTATTCTATTATTTTCAATAACTTAAGCTAACAGCTAACTGAGTTCTGTTTTGTACTCGAAGTTTTTTAAAGATATCTGACACATGCCGCTTAACTGTCGACTCACAAATCCCCATCTCAAAAGCGATCTCTTTATTCATCAAGCCAACTTTCAGATAGTCGAGCACATCCCGTTGCCGGCCGGTTAAATAATCGAGTTTTGTTTTAACACCAACATCTTCCAAGGGGAGGTGTGGCGCAGAAAAACCGGTCGGATAAGGACTAATCGAGCAGCTTCGATTTAAGCCACTATCGACATCGGTCAGTAAATCAGCGATGCGCTTGGCGATAATATCGACCGGCTCAGTCTGTTGAATCACGCCCGAAATATTGAAAAATTTCAGCTTTACTTGCAGCTTTTCACTGACCTGATCACAAATAACCGCAATCGGATTCTGCGTTTTATACAGATGGGATAAAATCAGCCCATGATCGCCAATAGAGAGAAAGCTTTCATGCACCAAGATAAGGTCGAACTCTTTCTGTTGCCGTAACCCCTGAACAAAGGCGTAATCACTCCCGGCATCAGTAAAATCGATAGCATCAAGTGTTAAGTTCAGCACGCTCTTCAAGCCTTCTCGACATAGAGGCCTGGCATCAATAATCAAAATTTGCTTACGTCGCATGGGATCACCTTTGTTGTTATAAGAAAACGGTGTCTTGCTAGTAGGTAGGACAATCATCAATCGAAATAGATAGGCAGGCTCGCCAGCGTTAAACCGACCAAGCCTGCGTTGCAACCGGAAAGGCTAATCTGCAGAGATCAGCCTCGGTTAACGGTATCGTTAGCTTGGGAAGGCGAATGAAACACCTTCACGTACACCACTGGAAGGCCAGCGCTGAGTGATAGTTTTACGTTTGGTGTAGAAGCGCACGGCATCTGGACCATAAGCGTGTAGATCACCAAACAATGAACGCTTCCAACCACCAAAGCTGTGGTACGCCACCGGTACTGGTAACGGTACGTTAATACCGACCATACCCACTTGAATATTGTCTGAGAAGTAACGCGCCGCTTCACCGTCGCGGGTGAAGATACAGGTACCATTGCCATATTCATGGTCATTGATCAGCTGCATCGCTTCTTCCATGGTATTTGCACGGACCACCTGCAATACTGGGCCGAAGATCTCCGCTTCATAGCTGGACATGCTCGGGGTTACATTATCAATCAGCGTCGCGCCGACAAAGAAACCATTGTCAAAACCATCAACGACCGGATTGCGACCATCGACCACAACCGTCGCACCATCCGCTTCGGCGCTATCGATAAAACCGTTCACCTTTAACTGATGAGCACGGGTAATAACGGGGCCAAAGTCGTTTTCGCTGTTGCTGTAGGCACCCACTTTCAGTGGTTCCATTGCCGCTTTCATTTTCGCGACCAAGGTATCTGCCGCCGCATCACCAACGGCAACCGCAACGGACAGCGCCATGCAACGCTCACCGGAAGAACCAAAGGCCGCGCCTAACAGCTGGTTAACGGCGTTATCCATATCCGCATCGGGCATAACGATGGCATGGTTTTTCGCGCCACCCAGTGCCTGACAACGCTTACCGTTGGCATTGGCCGTGCTGTAGATATATTCCGCAATCGGCGTAGAACCGACAAAGCTCACGGCTTTAACACGGCTATCTGTCAGCAGTACATCCACCGCTTCTTTATCACCGTTAACCACGTTGATCACGCCTTTAGGCAGACCCGCTTCTTGCAGCAACTGAGCGATAAACAGCGTGGATGATGGATCACGTTCAGACGGTTTGAGGATAAAGGTGTTACCGCAAACAATCGCCATGGGATACATCCACAGTGGCACCATCGCGGGGAAGTTAAACGGCGTAATACCCGCCACCACACCTAGTGGCTGAAATTCACTCCAAGAATCGATACCGGGGCCAACATTGCGGCTGTGCTCGCCTTTTAACAGTTCTGGCGCACCACAAGCATACTCAACATTTTCAATCCCGCGCTGCAACTCACCGGCGGCATCATGGGAAATTTTACCGTGTTCTTCACCGATCATTTCACAGATTTTAGTAGCGTTTTCTTCTAACAACACTTTAAAACGAAACATTACTTGGGCACGTTTCGCCGGTGGCGTATTACGCCATGCGGGGAACGCTTGCTCCGCAGCGGCAATCGCCTCTTCAACGGTGGCTACAGATGCCAGTGCAACCTGCTTGCTCTCTTCACCCGTCGACGGGTTAAATACTGCCTGTGTGCGAGCCGCATCTGTGCGCATCTCGCCATTAATCAAATGACCTAACGTTTGCATAATAGCCTCATCAATAGTTATATTTTTTATCGGTACAACATGCATTCAACGGCAGCGATTAATCCAGCTCCATAATGGATTCACCAATCGCGTTAATAACGTTGTCGATCTCTTCCCGCTCAGTAATAAACGGCAGGCCCAACTGAATAGTGTCGCCGCCATAACGAACATAAAAGCCCTTCTCCCAACACTTCATGGCGATCTGATAAGGACGCAAACCCGGTTCACCAGGCGCAGACGCAATGGTAATTCCGCCGGCCAAGCCATAGTTACGAATGTCGTTGATATACTTTGTGCCCTTAAGGCTGTGCAGCGCCTGTTCAAAAATCGGGCTAATCTCATTCACCCGAGGAATCAGCTTGTCATTCTTTAACACATCCAGTGATGCTAACGCCGCAGCACACGCCACAGGGTGACCTGAATAGGTATAACCATGTGGAATTTCCATCATGTATTCCGGGCCACCGTTATCCATAAATGTTTGATAAATTTCAGCTTTAGCAATAACGGCACCCATCGGAACGGCACCATTAGTGAGCTGCTTAGCCACATTGATCATGTCCGGTACCACACCAAACTCTTCGGCACCTGTATACGAACCCATGCGGCCAAAGCCAGTAATAACCTCATCAAAAATCAACAGGATATTGTGTTGATCACAGATCTCACGCAATCGTTGCAGGTAACCTTTCGGTGGTGGAATAACACCGGCAGAGCCGGCCATCGGCTCAACAATCACTGCGGCGATATTAGACGCATCATGCAGCGCGATCAGCTCAAGCAGTTCATTCGCTTTTTCAACACCGTTCTCGGGCATGCCTTTGGTGAAAGCATTTTCTGGCAGCAGCGTATGTGGCAGGTGATCGGCATCCACACCCAGACCATAGAGAGTGCGGTTAGCGCCGATGCCACCCACACTAAAGCCACCAAAGTTAACCCCGTGATAGCCTTTAGCTCGGCCGATCAGCTTGGTTTTAGTGCCCATGCCTTTCTTACGCCAGTAAGCCCGAGCAAATTTCAGTGAGGTATCCGCGCTTTCAGATCCAGAGCCCGTGAAGAACACATAATCTAATCCATCAGGGGTTAGCTCTTTGATTCGGTTAGCCAATTCAAACGCCTTGGGATGGCCATACTGGAAAGCCGGAGCATAATCTAACTGTGTCAGCTGATGCGCCACCGCCTCCGCGATCTCTGGCCGACAGTGCCCTGCACCACAGGTCCACAATCCCGACAGACCATCAAAAACCTTCCGGCCGCTGGTGTCGGTCAGGTAAGCCCCTTTGGCTTCTACAAACATCCGGGGATCATTTTTAAACTGGCGATTGGCGGTATAGGGCATCCAGTAAGCTTCGAGCTGCTCGCGAGTCATACTCGCGGCTTTGCTAGGATCAAATTCATGCATATTCATCACCTCGTTAAGGTTTTTATTTTCAGGTTATGCCTCAGACACCGTGCTGTGTTACTTGAAACCACGCCGCTTCAGTTATCCCATCATCTACTGGCTCGAAGGTTGGTTAAATCCAAAAGAATTTACCTTCAGTCAACTAAATACTTACCATATGGTAAAACTTATGTATATTGTATAACCATTGATCAATCTTCAGTCAAGCCTGCAGTGAGGTGGATATGACACAGAAAAATATAATAGGCCATATTGCCGGTGCCGATATCAGGATGATAAAAATCTTTAAAGCGGTGGTTAAATGCGGTGGTTTTTCAGCGGCAGAATCAGAGCTTAATATCAGCCGGGCGGCGATTAGCATTGCTATGTCTGACCTAGAACAGCGACTGTCACTTAAACTCTGTAATCGCGGCAGAAGCGGTTTCTCGCTTACCGATGAAGGCGAGCAAGTTTACCTTGCCGCCCTAACACTACTGTCTTCCCATCAGGAGTTTCAGCAACGGATCAATAGTATTCATTCCGAACTTAAAGGCGATCTCGCCATCGGCATTACCGATTGCCTGATAACACTGCCGAGAATGTATATAACCGATTCACTTAAGGCTCTGAAGCAACAGGCTCCGAACGTTAATATCAATATTGAGATGGTACCCGCTAATCAAGTTATAAAGAGTTTACTCGATGGGCAGATACAGATTGGCGTTGCACCGGTGTTCAGTAAAAACCTCAGTCTCAAGTATGTTCACCTCTATGATGAGGAATCTTATTTATACTGCAGTCATGAGCATCCACTGTTTCATATTCCCGAGAACAGCCTACAAACGGAACATATTGCCAGCCACGATATGGTTTGCCCCTCTTATCAACATCCGGCAGAAATCAAAAAGCATCTAAAACAATTTAATAAAAGCGCCCGGGCATCGGATCGAGAAGGCACGGCTTTTCTTATTCTAACCGGTTGTTATCTCGGTTATCTTCCGGCGCATTTCGCCCACCCTTGGGTAGAAAAAGGCTTAATGAAACCGCTGCTCAAAAAACATTTTAATAGCTTAACCCCCTACGCTGCGATCGCCCGAAAAGACCTTGCGCCAAACTTAATTCTCTCCTGCTTTATGGACAGGTTACATCAACTCATTGATTCACCCGCGGCAGAAAATAATGCTGAAATAAAATCAGCTTAGCGGCTAATTAATCCAGACAAGCCACAGAACTTATAGAATTAACCTAAATATATCAGTCACTTAATTAATAAAAATACTATTTTTACCAAGCGGACAAATAAATTTGCTAAGCATCTCAATAAAATCTATATTTACCAAGCGGTAAATTTTTGATTGCCGTAAACACTCTTTACAACATAAAAGTTCATTAAGAACTTTAAAAATAAAAATAAGAGGAAGACCCATGAAGAACGCATCAGCTGACTCTTCATCCGCCATCAAAGTCGGTGAGTTCTACGAGCTTGAAACCCGCTCTGATGTCTCCAACAGTGCCCACTACAACGAAGACATTGCCCCGACTCAGGTAAAAGAACGGACCTGGAATGTCTGGAATGTCGCCGCCCTTTGGGTCGGTATGGCTATCTGTGTCCCTACCTACACCCTCGGTGGTGTATTAACTGCTTATTTCGGTTTGTCCGTGATGGAAGCGCTGATGGCTATTCTAGTAGCCAATATTATCGTGCTAATTCCACTGACACTGAATGCTTTTCCGGGAACTAAGTTCGGCATCCCCTTTCCCGTTTTACTGCGCTCTCCCTTTGGTATGATCGGCTCTAACATCCCCTGTTTAATCCGGGCGATGGTCGCCTGTGGCTGGTTTGGTATACAGACCATGTTCGGTGGGCTTGCCATTCATATCATGTTGTCAAACCTGCTGCCTGGATGGGAATCCCTGGGCGGTACCGGTGAAGTCATCGGCTTTTTCACCTTTCTGGTGATCAACCTCTATATCGTTATTAAAGGGGCCGAGTCAATTAAGATTCTAGAAACCATGGCGGCACCTTTGCTGCTCGCCGTTGGTATCGGTTTGATGATGTGGGCTAGCCCTAAAATCTCTTATGAAGCGCTATTAGCTATTCCACCGAGCCGCCCTGAAGGTGCCTCATTCTGGGGATACTTCTTCGCTGGAGTAACCGCGATGGTGGGTTTCTGGGCCACCCTGTCCCTTAACATCCCGGATTTCAGCCGCTATGTGCGCTCGCAAAAAGATCAGATCGCGGGACAGATTATCGGTCTGCCACTGACGATGTTCTTCTTCGCCGCTTTGGGTGTCGTGTTGACGGCGGCATCCACCACACTGGTCGGTGAAACTATTTCCGATCCGGTATCGTTGATCGGTAAAATTGATAGCCCTTTCTGGGTGGTGATCGCGATGATCATGATTATTATCGCTACACTCTCCACGAATACTGCTGCCAATATCGTTTCACCCACCAATGATTTTCAAAATATCGCACCGAAGAAAATCAACCAAACCCGTGGCGTACTGCTCACCGGCCTGATTGGTGTGTTACTGATGTCTTGGGAACTGCTGAAAAAGCTGGGACTGATTGAGTCCGATGTCAGCGTTGAAGCGATGTACAGCGGTTGGTTGCTCGGTTATTCATCACTGTTAGGCCCCATTGCCGGCATTATGATCGTGGATTACTTCGTGATTAAACGTCAGCAGCTTAACTTGCCGGACCTGTATAAAACCCACGGCATCTACAGCGGCTTTAACATCAATGGCTTTATCGCCTTTGCCATTCCTGTTGCCCTAACGCTGTATTCACTGATGACCGATCAACTGAGCTGGTTCTATCAGTATGGCTGGTTCACCGGTTCGATTCTCGGCGGTATCACTTATTGGTTCTGCGCCCGTAATCAGACCGTTAATGCTGCCGATCTCGTCACTCAAAACGACTAACAATAACCCCCTGCGCTGTCGTAGGGGCTTGGTTTTACCGATTTTTAGCGGCAGAAATTAATTCTGCCATACAGCAATACACTGAGGAGTTGTGCCTATGTCTATCATCATCCGAAATGGCACTGTCGTTAACGCCGACCAGACGTTTAGTGCAGATATCTATTGTGAAGAGGGGAAAATCGTCGCCATCGGCACCGATCTCGACGTGCCCGCCGATGCGGAAACTATTGATGCCACGGGGCAATATATTATGCCCGGCGGTATCGACCCTCATACCCATATGCAACTACCGTTTATGGGCACTGTCGCTTCCGATGATTTCTATACCGGCACGGCAGCAGGTCTCGCCGGTGGTAACACCACCATTATCGATTTTGTCATCCCCGCACCGCAGGAATCGTTACTCGATGCCTATAAAAAGTGGCGTGAATGGGCTGAAAAATCCGCCTCCGACTATAGCTTTCATGTTGCCATTACTTGGTGGGACGACTCCGTCGCGGCAGATATGGAAACACTGGTCAAAGAGTATGGCGTTAACAGTTTCAAACACTTCATGGCCTATAAAAATGCCATCATGGCCAATGACGAAACCCTCGTAAAAAGCTTCCGTCGCTGCATGGAGCTGGGAGCTATACCGACGGTACACGCCGAAAATGGCGAACTGGTTTTCCAACTGCAACAAGAACTACTGAATAAAGGCATCACCGGGCCAGAAGCCCATCCGCTTTCTCGTCCCCCCGTGGTCGAAGGCGAAGCCGCTAACCGGGCCATTCAAATCGCCCAGGTGATGGATGTGCCAATCTATATCGTCCATGTGTCCTGTAAAGAGTCCCTTGAAGCAATCACCCGCGCCCGCAGCGAAGGCCAGCGCGTATATGGGGAGTGCTTAGCGGGGCATCTAGCTATCGATGATAGTGTTTATCGCAATGAAAGTTTCGAGTTTGCCGCCGCTCATGTGATGAGCCCACCATTCCGTTCGAGTGAGCACCAAAACGCGCTCTGGAAAGGACTTCAAGGAGGCAACCTACATACTACGGCTACCGACCACTGCTCTTTTTGTGCCGATCAGAAAGCTGCAGGCAAGGACGACTTTACCAAAATACCCAACGGCACCGCCGGGGTCGAAGACCGTATGGCAGTACTTTGGCATGAGGGAGTTAACAGTGGCAAGCTAACCATGAATGAGTTTGTCGCTGTCACCTCGACTAATGCGGCCAAGATCTTTAATATCTACCCGCAAAAAGGCGCTATCGCGGTCGGCGCAGATGCCGATATCGTGGTATGGGATCCAGCAGGCAGCCGCACGATTTCCGCCAAGACCCATCACCAGAATGTCGATTTCAACATTTTTGAAGGTAAAACAGTTAACGGGATTCCAACCCACACCATTAGCCGAGGCAAAGTAGTCTGGGCCAATGGTCAGCTCAATGTCGAACCCGGTAGCGGGCGCTATATCAACCGCCCCGCCTTTAATCCCGTGTTTGAAGCGCTGGCTAAGCAAGCCGAACATCACGCACCGGTGGCCGTGAAACGTAAATAATAGGGCAACATAAGTCGGGGCGGATGAATCCTGTTGCCGACTCAGCCAGCATGAATAGAGAGATATCATGATCGTTTGGATAAGTATGCTAATCGTACTGCTCGCCGGTAGCATGTTGCCACTTCAAGCAGGGGTGAACGCACAACTAGCCCGAGCCGGTGGCAGCGCACTCTGGGCATCGGGTATCTCCTTTCTGGTGGGCACTCTGACCTTAATGGTGGTTTACAGCAGTCTCCGTTTACCTTGGCCAGCTCTCCATGAGCTGAAAGCCGCTCCGTTATGGGCTTGGAGCGGAGGTCTAATGGGTGCCTTTTTTGTGACCTGTATGGCTTTTTTCGCCCCTAAGCTAGGAGCCACCACCCTACTGGCCCTGATTATTGCTGGTCAGATCATTGCCTCATTGCTACTCGATCACTTCGGCGCACTGGGCTTTAACGTCCATGAGATCAACCCTTGGAGAATTTTCGGGGTTATCTTGATCGCTGCCGGTATTATTCTCGTCCGCAAATTCTAAAGCTATCCACGAGGGCCGCACAGTAGGCCCTCTCCCACGCTTTACCCTCTAGTTCTTTGCTCATAAAACGCACAGCAACAGCGCAGCCCGCACCAAAACACGGCAGCATTGCAGCTCAAAAAGATTAACCCGCTTCTCTCGCCTACCATTAATACTCGTAACTATTTGATATTTAATAGCTTTATAAAATAATTTATATTTTTTACATTTGGTAAAATACTGGCATATTATCTGCAATCCTCTTACTAAGAACCTTACTGGCTCAACAAGAGGAAAAATAATGAGTAGACATACGTCAGGCGCATCAGCCGCCATTAAAGTAGGTGAGTTCTACGAACTTGAAACCCGCTCTGATGTCTCCAACAGTGCCCACTACAACGAAGACATTGCCCCAACTCAGGTAAAAGAACGGACCTGGAATGTCTGGAATGTCGCCGCCCTTTGGGTCGGTATGGCTATCTGTGTCCCTACCTACACCCTCGGTGGTGTATTAACTGCTTATTTCGGTTTGTCCGTGATGGAAGCCCTGATGGCTATTCTAGTAGCCAATATTATCGTGCTAATTCCACTGACTCTGAATGCTTTTCCGGGAACTAAGTTCGGCATCCCCTTTCCCGTTTTACTGCGCTCTCCCTTTGGTATGATCGGCTCTAACATCCCCTGTTTAATCCGGGCGATGGTCGCCTGTGGCTGGTTTGGTATACAGACCATGTTCGGTGGGCTTGCCATTCATATCATGTTGTCAAACCTGCTGCCTGGATGGGAATCCCTGGGCGGTACCGGTGAAGTCATCGGCTTTTTCACCTTTCTGGTGATCAACCTCTATATCGTTATTAAAGGGGCCGAATCGATTAAGATTCTAGAAACCATGGCGGCACCTTTGCTGCTCGCCGTTGGTATCGGTTTGATGATGTGGGCTAGCCCTAAAATCTCTTATGAAGCGCTATTAGCTATTCCACCGAGCCGCCCTGAAGGTGCCTCATTCTGGGGATACTTCTTTGCTGGGGTAACCGCGATGGTGGGTTTCTGGGCCACCCTGTCCCTTAACATCCCGGATTTCAGCCGCTATGTGCGCTCGCAAAAAGATCAGATCGCGGGACAGATTATCGGCCTGCCACTGACGATGTTCTTCTTCGCCGCTTTGGGTGTCGTGTTGACGGCGGCATCCACCACACTGGTCGGTGAAACCATTTCCGATCCGGTATCGTTGATCGGTAAGATTGATAGCCCTTTCTGGGTGGTGATCGCAATGATCATGATTATTATCGCCACACTCTCCACTAATACTGCGGCCAATATCGTCTCCCCCACCAATGATTTCCAAAATATCGCACCGAAGAAAATCAACCAAACCCGTGGCGTACTGCTCACCGGCCTGATTGGTGTGTTGCTGATGTCTTGGGAACTGCTGAAAAAGCTGGGACTGATTGAGTCCGATGTCAGCGTTGAAGCGATGTACAGCGGTTGGTTGCTCGGTTATTCATCACTGTTAGGCCCCATTGCCGGCATTATGATCGTGGATTACTTCGTGATTAAACGCCAGCAGCTTAACCTGCCGGACCTGTATAAAACCCACGGCATCTACAGCGGCTTTAACATCAATGGCTTTATCGCCTTTGCCATTCCTGTTGCCCTAACGCTGTACTCACTGATGACCGATCAACTGAGCTGGTTTTATCAGTATGGCTGGTTCACCGGTTCGATTCTTGGCGGTATCACTTATTGGTTCTGCGCCCGTAAACAAACAGTAGACCTCGGTAAACTGGCGACTCAAGGGGAGTAACGCAGCAGACAGTATAAAAATAATAAAGCCCGGTCTGTTATTTAACAGCCGGGCATTCTTTTATCCTTGCTTTAGTTTACTAGAGCTTTAGCTTACGGAGCTTAAGGCTTAGAAGTTGACGTTAAGAAACCGTCTACCAACCGCTTAAGCCGCTTCATGCAGGGCCGCGGTCAGATCCATGATCGCCTGCTTGCCATCACCAAACAGCATCACCGCATTATCCATTGCGAATAACGGATTAGGTAAGCCAGCAAAGCCCGGACTCAAGCTGCGTTTAATAATGACAACACTCTTCGCCTCATCAACATTCAGAATAGGCATACCATAGATAGGGCTACCTTTATCTTCACGGGCCATCGGATTGGTCACATCATTGGCACCAATCACCAGCACCACGTCAGTTTTACTGAAGTTAGGATTAGATTGTTCCATGGTTTTCATCGCCTCATAGTCGACCTCGGCCTCGGCCAAGAGTACATTCATATGCCCCGGCATACGCCCGGCAACCGGATGAATGGCAAATTCCACAATAGCCCCACGGCCCACTAAGGTATCCGCCAACTCACGCACCGCATGCTGAGCCTGCGCCATCGCGAGACCAAAGCCGGGTACAATAACCACCCGCTGTGCATCTTCCAGCATCATGCTCACCTCATCCGGTGAGGCGGATGTTACCTTGCCCTGATAGACCTCATCGGCGTCGATAGTTGGGCCATCACTCGCCACCATTTTACCGAACAAGACATTCAGTAATGAGCGGTTCATCGCGACACACATAATCTGCGTCAAAATAAGACCGGAAGCACCCACCAGCGCGCCAGAGATAATTAGCACGTTATTGCCCATAATAAAGCCCGCAGCCGCCGCCGCAATGCCCGAATAAGCATTGAGCAAGGCAATCACCACCGGCATATCCGCCCCCCCTATCGGCATAACGAGAGTGACCCCCAGCAATAGTGCTAAACCCACCAGCAGCAAGAAACCGCCGCTACCCAGCTGGTTATTCACCAGCAGGAAAATAACCGCGACAGAGGCCAACAACAACCCCAGGTTAATAAACTTCATGCCGCTAAAGCCGATCGCTTGGCCCGGTAGAACCTCCTGAAGTTTGCCAAATGCCACCGCACTGCCAGAAAAGGTGACCGTGCCAATCAGCACCGCCAGCATGATCGCACTATTGGCGATAACCAGTGTTGCCCCGCTCAGTTCGGTGCCGCTCGCTAACATCGAGAAATAACTGGCCGCGGCCACCCCCAGCGATGCTCCGCCACCAAGGCCATTCAGAATCGCCACCATCTGTGGCATTGAGGTCATCTGCACCTTAACCGCCATCAAAACACCAATCAATGTGCCCACCGCCAATCCGGCAAACACAATTTCATAGTGAATGACCTGCCGATCCAGCAGGGTAATCACAATGGCCAGCAACATACCCAGCGCCGCTAAACGATTGCCTCGCACGGCGGTTTTTGGCCGCGTTAAGCCCTTAATACCCATAACAAACAGTAATGCCGCGAGCAGATAGAAGAGGTTAATCATTATGCTATTCATCATTAGCCCCTCCGCTTGAACATTTTAAGCATCCGATTAGTGACCATAAAACCGGCCACCACATTGATCGTGGCAAAAACAATCGCCACGAAACCTAACAATGGCACCACAGTGCTGGACTCATCACCGGAACCCGCCGCCAAAATCGCGCCGACAATGGTGATACCCGAGATCGCATTACTACCGGACATTAATGGGGTATGCAGGGTCGGCGGCACCTTGGTAATTAGCTCAACCCCAAGGATCACAGCCAACGCAAACAGCGATAACAAGACAATGAAGGCTTCCATTATGCAACCTCCTCTAACAGTGGCGTTGAAGCTAACGGCGGCAGATCTAATCTCTCGCGTAGACCGTTATTGATGATCTCGCCACCGTGGGTAACCACCGCCTGCTGGATAATTTCATCATCAAAATCCAACTCACAATCACCCTGCTCATTGAGTAGATGGTGTAACAGGTTCTCAATATTATTGCCGTACATCTGACTCGCATGGTGCGCCACCGTAGCCACGATATTATCCGGACCAATGATCGTCACGCCCTGTTCAACCACTACCTCACCATGTTGGGTCAATTCACAGTTGCCGCCCCGCTCTGAGGCTAAATCGACAATCACCGCACCAGGTTTCATCTGACCAACCATCTCAGCGGTAATCAATACCGGTGAACGAACACCGGGAATAGCAGCGGTCGTAATAACAATATCTTGTTCGCTCAGCACGGCGGTCATCAATTCACGCTGGCGCTGCAGAAAGTCCTCCCCCGCTGTTTGGCATAGCCTCCCTGCCCTTCGGTGGAGTCCGCCTCTAACGCCAACTCGACCGGTTTGGCCCCGACCGAAATAATCTGCTCCCGCGCGGCAGGCCGCACATCATAAGCCTCAACCACGGCGCCCATACGTTTAGCGGTGGCCGCCGCCTGTAAACCGGCGACGCCGGCCCCCATAATAAAGACCCTCGCCGGACTAAGGTTACCCGCCGCAGTCATCATCATCGGGTAGATTCTCGGGGCTACATTGGCGGCCAATAGTACCGCCTTATAACCGGCTAAGGTTGCCATCGAGGTCAACACATCCATACTCTGAGCACGGCTAATACGCGGAATCAGTTCCATCGCGATACTGCTGATACCCTGTTCCGCTAAGGCCGTAAAACGTTCAGGTTTGGTGAATGGGTCCATCATGCCGATCAGTAACGGGCTATTTTCCAGCCAAGCTGCCGCTTGATTCAACATCGCCCCAGACAGATTCACCCGCAACAGAATATCCGCTTGCTGATACACAGCCTGCGCCGAGGAATTTATCTGCGCCCCCACATCCCGATAATCCTGATCACTAAAACCTGCCGCCAGCCCCGCTCCGGCTTCAACCACGAAGGTGGCACCGGTGGCTGATAAATGGGTGATATTCTCTGGTGTTAAGGCAACCCTTAATTCGTTCGCCAAGGGCTCTTTTGCTAGACCAATTTTCATACCTATACTCCCCAAGCCACCTCTTATTTCAGACAACAGGACGCCTATACGCGTGTAAAACACGCGCAGGCATCGAGTATGAGAGAAAGTGTCCGGAAGCGGACTTAGTTTTTGTTAGATTTATTCTTAGAGTGTGCTGCAGTGATTAGAGACAAGCTTGATTAAGCACCGCTTGTAACAACACATTGCACCCGGCATGGAGGTCTTCGGGTTTAGCATTTTCTTCTTCGTTATGGCTGATACCGTTTTCGCAGGGCACAAAAACCATCCCTGTAGGCGCAACACGCGCGATATAACAGGCATCATGGCCAGCACCACTAACAATATCACGATGACTATAGCCTGCGTCTTCAGCGGCCTGACGTACTGAATCAACACAGCTGGTATTGAATGGCACCGGTGGAGAATACCAGATCTGCTCGAACTTCATCTCCAAGCCCATTTCATCGGCAATCTTGGCGCACACATCACGCAGCTGTTGATCCATTTTCGACAGCACATCATCATTCGGATGACGGAAATCGATGGTGAAAAAGACTTCACCAGGAATAACATTACGTGAGTTCGGGAAGACCTGTAGCAAGCCAACCGTCGAACAGGCATTCGGCTGATTCGCCAAGCCAATATTATTCACCTCTTGGACGATTTTAGAAGCCCCCAGCAAGGCATCTTTACGGCGTAACATCGGTGTTGGGCCCGCATGAGCTTCCTGACCGGTTAAGGTCACTTCATACCAACGCTGTCCTTGAGCATCGGTGACCACCCCAATAGAGGTCTCCTCCTCTTCAAGAATGGGCCCCTGCTCGATATGCGCTTCGAAAAACGCCTTAACCTGGCTGCCGACTTCATGTTCACCAGCATAGCCAATGCGCTGTAACTCTTCACCCATCGTCTTACCATCAAGATCAGCCCGACTTAAACCGTACTCTAGATCAAAGACCCCGGCAAAAACGCCCGATGCCACCATTGCGGGAGCAAAGCGAGAACCCTCTTCGTTGGTCCAGATGGACGCTTCAATCGGATGGTCGGTTTCGATGTTGTTATCATTCAGGGTGCGAATCACTTCCAACCCAGACAGCACGCCATACACACCATCAAACTTACCACCGGTTGGCTGAGTATCGATATGACTCCCCATCACCACTGGTGGCAGATCATTATTCTTACCCGGACGGCGAGCAAAAACATTGCCGATTTTATCAACCCGGACAGTACAGCCTGCAGCTTCACACCACTGAGTGAATAGATCTCGGGCCTGCTTATCTAGATCGGTCAGCGCCAGACGGCAACAGCCACCCTTTTCAGTACCTCCGATTTCGCCCATCTCCATCAGGCTGTCCCAAAGTCGCTGTTCATTGGTTTTTATGTTTTTCATCGATAAAGGCTCCTAATTAACGCTATTGGCAATGCCCGTTAAAGGGCGACAATAAAGGACTACAAATGATTTCCCATAGAGTAAAACTAGTTTAATTTTACCATGTGGTCAAATTAATTTTCGAGACGCCCTTTT
Organism: Amphritea sp. GJ51-11; assembly: GCF_055808735.1. Taxonomy (NCBI): domain Bacteria; kingdom Pseudomonadati; phylum Pseudomonadota; class Gammaproteobacteria; order Oceanospirillales; family Oceanospirillaceae; genus Amphritea; species Amphritea sp. GJ51-11. The sequence goes on from NZ_CM147881.1 coordinate 4,185,106, forward strand.
AGATATATATTCTTTTTATTTTTTCGTTCATTCGATTGGGTAAAAATGGATCAAGAATCGATCCCGTGCTGTCTTAACTCGTCATCCTCGCTCGTCTAGCGTGCAGTTATAAGCTAACCAGATGACCCATTTTGCGCTGTTTTGCCTGCATATAAGGCAAATTATATGGTTGATAATCGACCTGTATCGGTAACCGGCTCACGACAAAACCTAATGTCTCTAAACTGCTGATTTTATGCGGGTTATTGGTTAGCAAACGCAGCGTCGAAATATTCAGCGCATGGAGTACTGCGGCGGCGATCCCATAGCAACGGCCATCGACGGGTAAGCCAAGCTGTAGGTTCGCCTCAACCGTATCCAACCCTTGATCCTGCAATTGGTATGCGCGCAGTTTATTCTTTAAGCCAATGCCTCGTCCTTCCTGACGCAGATAGATCAATACGCCACAACCAGCCTCGCCAATAATACTCAATGAACGATCCAGTTGTTCACCGCAATCACAACGGCAGGAGGCAAACAGATCACCAGTGGCACACTCGGAATGAATTCTCACGATCGCTGCCGATGCCAAATGAGGCTGCCCCATGACCAAGACAATGTGCTCTTTACCATCATCAGGATCGGTAAACGCCGTCATCAAAAATTCGCCATAGGCGGTCGGCATACGCACACTCACCGCGTCGTTCAGCGCTGCTAAATAAGCCTCTGTCGACATAGCTATCTCCGTGTAGAACCTTGCTAAACCGTTGCCTCTAGCACCTCGAACAAGAATGCATCGAAGTACTTCAACATAACCGGCTCAGGCCTCGAAAGGCCTGAGCACTGAGGTCTGCTTAGCTAAACTGAGGAATAATATGCTTACCGTATTTCTCGACGATATTCTCCTCATCACCGTTATCCAGATAGATATTGAACTGAGTCGTACCGGCGGCTTCAAGGGCTTTGAGTTTAGTGATATGTTCATCAACCGATCCCAAAACACAGAACTCATCAACAATATCTGGAGTAATGAAATCCAAGAACGGGTTATCACTCTGACCATGTTTAGAATAATCATAACCCTGACGGTTTTTGATATAAGAGGTCAAACTTTCTGGCACCTGACCGCTGCTATCACCATACTTTTCAACGATATCGGCCACATGGTTACCCACCATCGCCGGGAACCACTTGGTTGCTTCAAGGCAGCGCTCTTTGGTACCAAAATAAGCGGGGGCAGACGCAATAACCTGATAGTTACTCATATCACGTCCCGCCGCTTTACCGGCATTGATCGCCTGATCCTTAAACCATTCCACCAGTGTCGGAGAGCCAATCTGCAAAACTACGCCATCACCAACTTCACCCGCTGTTTGCAACGCTTTCGGACCGTACGCACCAATATAAACAGGCAGTTCATAGCCCTGCGCCCAAGGGAATTTTACCGGTGCCGGGCAATCGTCATACATCACCTCTTCACCTCGAACCAAAGCCTTAACCTTGGTTGTAAACTCGGCTACCCGGGCAAGGTTGGCCGGTTTTTTACCCAACACCCGCACACCGCTGTCACCACGACCAAGGCCAATATGAAAACGGCCATTACTTTGTAACGCCAAGCTACCGAAAAGACTCGCCGCCTGGGACCAATCACGGGCATTAGGATGAGTTACACAGGGACCAAAACTGATCTTAGAGGTATGCTCCATACACATTGCCATGGCCGGATATGATTCACGCCACAGAACGTGAGAATCGTAAAACCAGCAATGTGTAAAACCGGCTTCTTCCGCTTGTTTAGCCAAATTACGGGCGCGTTCAGGGCTAATAAAACCTTTAAAAGTAATACCGAAATCCATAATTATTCTCCTAGTAAGAATTTGTTGCGTATCAGTGATGATGCTTAATGATCAGGGGCCCAGATCTTCACTCCCGCATGGGAGAACGGCACCTTTTTCGAAATATTCAGACGAATTAGAATCGGGGTAATCGCTTCAATACAGCGAGCATTCACGGCAGGGCCGGCGTTATAGGCATTCACACCAAGGCTGGAAATCAATTCCATCACCGCTTCTTTTGCCTGCAGGTTGTTACCGCATACTAAAATATCGCAGTTAATCGGCTGACCAAGGTTGTTCAACGTAGCGGCAGAGACGTTATGCAACGCACCGACCACAGCAATGTCATCGCCTAATAAGGCTTGCGCGGCTTCTGTGGCCGAACCTTCAGCAGGCATATCCACCGCTTTCGGATCGCCATCGGCCAGTGGCACAACAATATCCACTAGGATCTTATTGCTCAGATCAGGCTTAATCGCGTTTAGCGTGGCGTTATGGGCAGCAAAAGGCACCGCCAAAATCACAATTTCATCAGCCGCCGCGGTCGCTTCTCGGTTATCGGCACCACTGATAACACCCGTTGCCTCAGGCTGTTTTTCGTTCAACTGTTGCGCAATCTCAGCCGCCCGCTCACCATCGCGAGAGCCTAGTGCAACATCAATACCCGCCGCAGCAAAACGCAGCGCCAATCCTTTCCCTTGCGGGCCTGTTCCACCCAAAATAGCAATTTTCATCGAAATAGATCCTCTTGTTGTGGGCGCACTAGGTCACGGGCAGAGCTGTCACATCGCTGCCAGTCAACGCCTTTAAATATCAAAACCGGCTTTTTACCGTTTTTACTCATCAGCAAGCCGGAAGCCGCTGCAATTTCATCTGCTAACGCGGGAACGGTGACCGACAGCACGCGGCCATAGGCATCCATATCTCCTGCGAGATCCACTTTAGCCGGCACATTGGCGAGACCAACGGCTACATTTACTAAGCCCATCCGCCAAGGGCGACCAAAGGTATCGGTAATAACAACACCTAATGATTTACCACTGGCCCGCTCTAAGTCTTGGCAAATGCCTCGGGCACTCTGATCGGGGTCATGGGGAAGGAGAATCACCTTACCGACCGCATCCACATTGGACTCATCCACCGCGGCATTGGCGCAGATAAAGCCCAATCGATGTTCGGCGATAATAGTGCCTTCATCCTGTTCAGGGCGTTTTGATGTCCGGACTAAACGTTTAGATTCCGATAACACCACCTGCACCTTGCGTGGATCTTTATTCAGCTCACGGCCCAACGTCTGCGCTTCGGCGGTTGGGCTAATGTCATTCAGATCAATAATTTGACCTTCCTGTTTGGACACTACTTTATGGGCAATCACGATAATGTCGCCGTCATCAAGCGAGCATTGGTTGCTATCGAGCGCCGCAAGGATCAAGCCAGACAGATCATCACCGGGGTGAATATCCGGAATGCCATCGAGCGCATGAATACTGACTTGGTTATGTGCATTACTATTCATAAGAACGTCCTATGCGGATATTTTTTCAAACCAGATTTCGGCTCGGTTTAGGTCATCGGGGCAATCGACATCGAAGGATAGATTTTCAAGAAACAACCGCTGCGTATGCAGCCCCGCTTCAAAGGCCGACAACAGGTGGATCTGGCAGGAGTTTGGCCCAAAGTTGAATGGCATCACATTCGGCGGGGTGGTCATAATGGCGTTGGTTCCACCATCATATGAGGGGCAAACCACCACCGACGGGCGTGCTTCCCGATGGTTTAGCAGACATTCAATCTCCTGATAATCCAGCGTTTCGATATCGCCGGGAATCACCAATTGAGTCTCAATTCCACGCTGGGCGTTATACTCAGCGGCTAAGGTGACAGCAGCATTCAAACCAGCCAGTTTCTGCTCTTCCAACAACACATCGGCGCCAAAACTGCGGGAAATATCTTCAATACGCTTCGATTCCGTCACCACCAACACATTGTGCTGTGGATATCGTTGACGCAAAAAACCGAGGTTCTTTTCAAATAAAGTCAGCGTTAGCTTTTTCCGCTGACTACGGCTCAACACCTTAGCCAAACGGCTTTTAGAACGCTCAGGGCTTTTCATCGGAATAACAATTGATAACGTCATAGCCAGCTCCTAGTTACACCGCAAGGCGAGGCACAGATTCACGGGTAGAATCATGGAGCGGCGCAGAGGCAGCAGCGACCTTCCCATTACCCGCCTGATAAAAATGAACAATGGTTTCCGCTAGGCTGACTTTCTGTTGTCGGTTAAACATCAGCGTATCGGTCGCCAATACGTATTCGATCTTGGCTGATAGCTCAGACATCATGTCGCGATCCTGCTGATCGATAATCATGCCGTCGATCAAGCCGTTATAGACATCCGCCACCCCGATCACATCACAGCGATAGCCTGCAGCCGTCATCATCTTATCCGCCGGACCTTTCACCGTTTGGCCATTCACTAGTGGAGAGACCGCTACCTTAAATGCAGAGGACTGCTGCAGCGCATCAGCGATGCCCGGCACCGACAAAATAGGTTTAATACTGACAATCGGATTACTCGGCGCAATCACAATCAAATCGGCTTCAGCAATAGCACTCAGGGCTTCTGGAGTCGCCGTGGCGGTCTCAATACCGACAATATGAAAATCCAGTATTGCCGGTTGGCAGGCGTGTTTGACAAAGTAATCCTGAAAGTCGATCCAGCCACTTTCAATCTTCACTTTATTTTGAATACAGTCATCGGTAGGCAATAGAATCGGTGTGCTAACACCATAAGAGCGGGCGATATTAGCAGCAATCTCACTGGGTCTAACCCCCTGCTGACGCTGCTCGGTACGGTAGATATGGGTGGCGAAATCTTTATCCCCCAAATACATCCAGGCATCTGATCCCAAGCGTTTTAGCTGATCCAACACTTGGTTGCTTTCATCCTTCAGCCCCCAACCTTTGGTGGTATCGATCTCGTCGGCTAGGGTATAGGTCAGGGTATCAATATCGGGAGACACCCATAATCCGTGAAACGCCTGATCATCAGCCACGTTACCAATCACGCTGAACTGCGCCGCAAACCGGCTAAAAGCAAAACCTTCGGCCATCTTGGCACCGCCCACACCGCCGCTCAGCAGCACAACCTTCAACGGCGAGCTCATGAGGCCACCCGCACGCTAGCGTTTGTGGTCGCGATAAGCTGAAAGCCTTCTCGGCTAGCTATTTCAGTGGGTTGACGTGCAAAGGTTTCAACTACGCTATAGAGCGTGTTACGCCGTACTGGATCGCGCCCCGCACCACTGATCATGCGAATCATATCTTCCGGCACAATCTCCTGCTCATTCTTACCACCTGCGGCCCGCGAGATACTTTCATTCATCAGCGTGCCGCCCAGATCATTCGCGCCGGCCTGTAGCATCTGCTGTGCATATTCTGGCCCCAGCTTCACCCAAGAGGCCTGAATATTATCGACCCAACCGTGCAACATCAGCCGAGATACTGCATGCATACGAATGTTTTCGTCTACTGTTGGGCCCGGTCTAACATTGGGAATATTCATATATAGCGGGGATTCGTAGTGAATAAATCCCAGTGGAACGAATTCAGTAAAACCACCTGTTTGCTTTTGGATAGTGCGTATTTTGCCGATGTGCGAAGCCCAATGTTCTGGGCTATCGATATGGCCATACATAATGGTAGCGGTCGTCGGTAAACCTAACTGATGAGCCGTTGTGATGATTTCAATCCACTGCTCAGTGGTCAATTTATCCCGCGTCAGTTGTTGACGAATTTCAACATCCAGAATCTCAGCGGCGGTACCCGGCATCGAGCCTAAACCATGATCGATTAAATCTTGAATAAACTCAGCAATAGACATCTTGCTCTTTAATGCGCCAAACCAGATTTCAAAAGGCGAGAAGGCATGGATATGCATCGCCGGTACACGCGTCTTGATAGCCTTGAGGATTTCACGGTAGTGGCTACCCTCAATATCGGGATGTAAACCGCCCTGAATACAAACTTCAGTGGCTCCCCGTGCCCAAGCCTCTTCGGCTCTATCGGCCACCTCTTCAAAACTCAGCAACTCGGCAGTGGCTTCCTCTTTACGCTTGGCAAAGCCACAAAATTTACAGCCCATATAGCAAACATTGGTAAAGTTAATGTTGCGGGTAATAACAAAACTCGCTTGGTTGCCCACTGTCTGTTGGCGCAGATAATCTGCTGTTGCGATCAACCCATCAAGCTCGGCACCAGTAGCACTAAATAGGGTGACGGCATCGGGTTCTGAGAGCTCAGTCCCCTCTATAACAGAGACCAGTATGTCGCGGATGTGGACATTAATACCATCCAACTGCATCAGCAGTTTATGTTGCACTGACACGCTGTTATCCAAACTTAAAATACTCGGAGCATTCATATTTCTTTCCTTAATTTTAAATTCAATGACACCTAAGAAAAGACGTGGGGTGCTGACGCTGATTAACGTTATTAACACGACTCAGCATTGAACCAACCTTGCAGAGAAAAGAATGAATAGCGGAACGAAGGTGACAAACAGCAATGTAAACGACAGAAGCGAAAACCACGCTAATGACTAAAAAGGCTGTTTTAAAAATCAGCCGCTGTTGAATTGAGAGGGTCTGAATAGACATCAGTATCACCACTTCTTATTTATTCTTATTCTCGGTAGAGGTTTGCATCCACAAACTTTTTACCAAACGGTAAAATAATACTAGACTAACTTTTACCATATGGTCAAGCTTTTATTGAGAGGTAATTAAAACCCACAAATAAACAATATAACTAATTGAATTATATTGAATTATATTGATTTATATATAATTAATATCTTAATTATAAAAACATATCGGGCGTATTTACTGAGAAAAGAGATAGTCGAAAGAGTACAATTGATAAAATATGTGGCGAGAAAAACCCAATAAGCAGCGTCTTTATCACGGCCATCAAGCACCGCTAGAGGTATTATCGAGGCGTAAAAAAGCCAGATAACATTCTGCGAAGAAGCTTATCTGGCTGTTTAAATAGACAACTTAGTACAAAGTAATCATCGATAGATTTACTTCATTCCTAAGCCTTTAATAACGAGATGTGTCAAAAATTCAGTAGCACGATCGAAATCATTATCCTCTAGCTTCTCTTTACCAAGAGAGAGGCTTACCTGGGAGGAGAAATCCGCATAGGTCTGGGTCGATGACCATATCATGAAAAACAGGTGGTAGGGGTCGACTCTATCCATAACGCCCTCCGCAATCCATTTTTCAACCAGCTTCACATCATCATCTAAGGCCGGTGTCAGGTGGGTCTGAAGATATTTTTTCAGATAGGGTGCGCCATTGATAATTTCAATAGCAAATACTTTAGATGCGTTCGGATAGTGCCGCGAAATCTCAATTTTACTCTTGATATAGTTAGTGAGTATCTCTCTGGGAGAGTCGCCTAACTGATCCATCAAAGTCATCTTCTCGATCAAAATATCGAGGATATTTCGCAACACGCGTTGGTATAGTAGCTCTTTAGAAGAGAAGTAATAGATCAAATTTTGCTTCGACATTCCGGCTTTTTCTGCAATCGTTTCGAGCGCAGTGCCATGATAGCCATTTTGCGAGAACAGCTGTTCTGCTGCACGCAAAATTGTATTCTCGTGGGCTTCGCGAATGCGAGAACGACGACGAGGTTTGTTAATAACGATTTCTTCCGATGAATTCGGCATGGTAGCTGGATATCCGGGAATAGAATAAAGTACTGAACGCTTATTTTACCATGTGGTCATGGATGAGAAAAACAAAGTCTAAGATGCATCTCAGCCTAACACTGAAACACATCCTTTTAGGCCGTGATAGCACGCCATAGCAACCCTGTTTTCGGCCTACGGCCGTTAGCCTTAATCAGCGGTTCGCTCAAACATAAGATCCCACACGCCATGTCCTAGCCGTTCTCCGCGCTTCTGGAATTTGGTCACCGGACGCCACTCGGGCTGCGGCGAATAAGCCTGATCACCCGCCACATTCCGATAACCCGGTGCCGCACTCATGATTTCCATCATATGTTCAGCGTAGTTTTCCCAGTCAGTGGCCATGTGCAATTGACCGCCCACTTTAAGTTTCTTGCGAATAGTTTCGGCAAATGAAAGCTGTACGATACGGCGCTTGTGATGCTTTTTCTTATGCCATGGATCAGGAAAGAACAGCTGTAATGTACTCAGGCTTTCATCCGGAATACATTGGGCCAACACTTCAATTGCATCATCACAAAACACCCGGATATTAGTCAGGCCTTCTTTCTCAACATTGCTCAGCAAGCGCCCCACGCCGGGACGGTGCACCTCAATGCCGATATAGTTCTTTTCGGGCTGATCCTTGGCCATCTCGATCAACGAATCACCCATACCAAAGCCGATCTCTAGCACCACAGGTGCCTCGCGACCAAACACTTGATTCAGATCCAGCATCCCCTGACTCAGTTCTAGGCCCATCTGCGGCCATACCGTTTCCATCGCCTTCTGCTGGCCTTCGGTCATGCGACCAGCACGCAGCACAAAGCTCTTAACGGTACGCATATACTTCTCCCCGACGGAATCTTCCGGGGTCTGCTGTTCAGTTTTGTTATCTTCTGACATCGATCTGGACTCTTATTAAAACAAAACAGCCTGATCTGTGGATCAGGCTGCTACAATCGTTGGTTTAATCAGGCGACCCGAAAGGCCACCTTTGCATATAAATCAATACGTTAATAACGCAGGTTAGACTTTATTACTTAGCGACTATGGTACCTTCCATTGGCGAAGATGCGCTGGCGTATTTCTTCCGCGGCATCCGTCCGGCTAGGAATGCCTCACGACCCGCTTCAATCGCTTTACGCATCGCAGAGGCCATCAACATAGGATTGCGGGCGCCGGCAATCGCCGAGTTCATCAATACCGCTTCACAGCCCATTTCCATGGCAAAGGCCGCTTCAGAAGCGGTACCGACACCGGCATCCACTAACACCGGCACTTTGCAATCTTCCATAATCACATTGATATTGTGAGGATTGAGAATCCCCAATCCAGAACCGATCATCGATCCCAACGGCATAATAGATACACAACCCAGTGATTCGAGTTCTTTAGCGACAATTGGGTCATCACTGGTATAAACCATGACCTTAAAACCATCCCGCACTAACACGTCAGCAGCTTTGATCGTTTCGACCACATTAGGGTAGAGGGTTTTCTGATCGCCTAACACTTCCAGCTTCACCAGATCATGGCCATCCATCAACTCGCGGGCCAGCATACAGGTGCGCACGGCGTCTTCAGCATTAAAGCAACCAGCAGTATTCGGCAAAATGGTATATTTATCCGGTGAGATAACATCCAGTAAGTTTGGCTCATCTGGGTTCTGGCCAATATTGGTACGGCGTACCGCTACGGTCACGATTTCAGCACCACTGGCTTCAATCGCCAGACGGGTTTCTTCCAGATCACGATATTTACCCGTGCCAATCAAAAGACGCGACTGGAAGCTACGGCCGGCGATAATCAGTGGATCGTTATGTTGTTCAGACATTGTGTTCTATCCCGTTAAATTCTGTCATGTTATCTCAAGCATACGTCAGAGCAGCGATGACTCAGCCGCCACCAATCGCATGAACCACTTCGACCCGGTCGCCTTGATGCAGCACTGTTTCAGCGTGTCGGCTGCGAGGAACGATCTCCAGATTCAGCTCGACGGCCACCCGGCGCTCTCCCAGTTCTAGCTGCATAATCAGATCAGCCACACTGGCGCCTTCTTGAACGTCTAGATTGTCACCATTTACCTGTATCAACATTGAGCTTGATCCACTTCTATTAACTTAACTGCCGAAATGCAACCCGGCCAAGATTCAACCAGCCGGCCAGAAACAACATCCCACCCACCGGGGTTATTGCGCCTAACCAAGACTGTCCACTCAACGCCAGCGCATAGAGGCTGCCGCTAAAAAACACAATGCCCGCGATAAAGAGTACCGCCGTTTGATTCCAACCTTTATCAGGCTGACGCAGCATCAATAGACCGATACCAAACAGCGCTAGGGTATGGAACATCTGATATTGGATACCGGTGTGCAACACCTCATACAACCGCTCGCTCAATTGCGTGCGCAGCATATGTGAAGCAAAGGCACCGAGACCCACAGTAATAAAACCACTCAGCGCGGTGAAAAAAATAACAAAACGAGCAGACATAAACGGTACCGGGCAATAAGAGTGGCTATTCTAACAAAGCTAAGCGGTCTCGATAAGCAATAAAAAAAGCCGCACTCATTCGAGGGCGGCTTTTTTTATCCGAGCAACAAAAACCTAAAGGATCAGGCTTCCAGCATCGCAGTTTTAATCTTCTTCATCGCGTTCTTTTCAAGCTGACGAATTCGCTCGGCAGACACTTCATAACGTGCCGCCAGTTCGTGTAGGGTCGCTTTCTCTTCACCCAACCAACGCTGTACCAGAATATCGCGGCTTCGCTCATCCAGCTGTTCCATCGCTTGACTCAGACGCTGATTAGAATCGGCTTCCCAGTTAGAATCTTCCACCTGACTAGCAGGATCTTGGCTGTGGTCTTCAAGGAAATAAGCCGGTGATTGATAAGCCCGCTCATCGTCATCGCCCACGGGAGCATCAAAAGCCATATCGGCGCTGCTCATCCGGCCTTCCATCTCCCGGACAACATGTTCATCAACACCCAGATCACCCGCCATTGCGGTGACTTCAGCGTTAGTTAACCAACCCAGGTTTTTCTTTTTACTGCGCAGGTTAAAGAACAACTTACGCTGAGCTTTAGTGGTCGCGACTTTCACGATACGCCAGTTACGCAAAATAAATTCATGCATCTCCGCCTTGATCCAATGCACCGCAAAAGATACCAGACGAACCCCCATGGTAGGGTCGAAGCGTTTAACCGCTTTCATCAGGCCCACATTGCCTTCTTGAATCAGGTCGGCCTGAGAAAGGCCATAACCGGAGTAAGACTTAGCAACATGCACCACAAATCGCATATGAGATAATACTAACTGACGCGCTGCTTCAAGATCATTCTCAAAATACAGTCGCTGTGCCAGTCCGCGTTCCTCTTCTACTGTGAGAACAGGAATCGCAGTCACCTGACGTATATATGCCTCCAGATTCTGACCTGGAGATAATACTTCAATGACCCGTAGGCTCTTGCCCATTTCTCAACCTCATTACTTATTCATTTCAAAGAGTATCAATATAAGTTAACGCTATGACACTCTTCAGCCAGATTAGTTCCAGCTATTTACAACCCGCTATCCGGTACCGTTTATAGTCACGTCGATCAACCGGTACCCAGCAGACCCACAAAGATAACCACAACACTAGCAGATGGCAAGTGTAACGCCTTAGTCACTTTACCTATATTTACACTTAATGCAGCACTCGGGTTTGATGCAGCGCAACATTTAACCGCTATCAGCGGAATAGACCATCGAAAATTACTGCGGTTGGATCTCTCGAAGGTGCCGGCCCACTGCCAGCCAAGCACCGGATAAGCCCAGTAGAATACTGATCAGTAGTAACAGCAGTGTTTCGACGAAACCTAAACCAGCTAATTCAAATTGACTATTATAGAGCGTTACCAGATGTTCAACCGGGTTACTGAGCAGCAATAGACTCAACTGAATCAGAATCCAAGCACAGACGCCGCCGGCAATACCGAACCAAATGCCATCATAAAGAAATGGCCGGCGAACATAGGCATCCGTCGCCCCTACTAGCTTAGCAATGATGATTTCATCCCGGCGACTCTCGATCGATAGCCGAATAGTATTGCCCACCACCAGTAAGACCGCCATAACAAACAGCGCCGTCAGCACCCAGACTGCCCGCTCAGCCAAGCTTACAAAGCCGGCCAACCGTTGCACCCACTCCATATCCACCACCGCTTCATCAACCTGCGGCAGCGCTTGTAATTTAGCCTGTAATAATGGCACCGACGCCACCGATAGATCACGCGGCATCACCATCACCACGGCCGGTAACGGATTGCTCTCCAGAAAGTCGAATACATCACCAAAACCGGACATCGCCTGAAACTCTAACATCCCCTGCTGGGCGGTGATCAATTCGGTGCCTGCCACATCATTCCGCAGCAATAGCTCGCGGCTTAAGCGCTCGGCATCGTCGTCCGAGACACTCAATTGCAGATAAAGGGCAACCCGTGGATCGCCCTGCCAGCCATCACCTAGCTGTTGTAAGTTTTTTAGCCCTGCATACAGGGCACCAGGCAAGGCTAAAGCAATCGCAAGTACCGCTAGGGTCATGAAGGTGGTTAGCGGTTGTGCCAACAAGGAATAATAGGATTGCCGAGCCACTTCAACGTTATGCCGCACATAACTACGCCCTTTATCACTGATATTGAGCTGATGGTGTTCGGCACCACGGTGTATCTTGGCATCCCGTTTAGGGTTCGGTTCAACCCGAACGGCACCTTTACGACGTTGATTATTTTCCATCACTGACCAACCTACCCCGATTGAGAGTAATCACCCGATGCGGCATCCGCGCAATCAAGCCTAGATCGTGGCTGGCAATCAGCACGGTAGTCCCCACCTGATTAAACTGCTGAAACAGGCGCATCACCTCTTCAGACAGTTTGGGATCAAGGTTGCCGGTCGGCTCATCCGCCAACAGCACCTGAGGTTTATGTACAATCGCTCGAGCAATACCCACTCGCTGTTGCTCACCACCGGACAGCACCACCGGATTAAGTTTCTCTTTTTCCAGCAAGCCAACTTTATCCAGCGCTGCACGCGCCCGACGAGCAGCATCAGCAGGATCGAAGCCACAGATCCGTAGCGGCAAGACAATATTTTCAAATACCGATCGGTCGAATAATAATTGATGATTCTGAAACACCACCCCGACACGACGACGGTGATAGGGAATCTGCCGGTTACTCAAGGTCGCCAGATCCTGATTGCCCACTAACACCCGACCATTCGAGGGTCGCTCCATCAGCATCAGCAGTTTCAGCAGGGTACTCTTGCCCGCGCCAGAATGGCCGGTCAAAAAGGCCATTTCGCCACTGGCAAGGCTAAAGTTAACCTGACTCAGGGCATCATAACCATTGGGGTAACGCTTGGTGACGTTGTCGAAACTGATCATTGATATATTCGATACATGCCGTTAAACCGTTGCTGAAAGTCGACTAGTCAAACAGTGCCGAGACAAATTCCTTTGCCTTGAAGGGGCGTAGATCATCAACCTGTTCACCGACACCAATATAACGAATCGGCAGATCCAGTTGTTTCGCAATAGCAAAGATAATTCCGCCTTTAGCCGTGCCATCTAGCTTGGTTAAGCTGATACCACTCACGCCCACCGCCTCTTTAAACAGCTTCGCTTGGCTCATTGCATTCTGACCGGTGCCGGCATCCAGCACCAACATCACTTCATGGGGAGCATCAGGGTCTAACTTTTTCATCACCCGCACAACTTTTTCCAACTCTTGCATCAGATGATCTTTATTCTGAAGACGGCCCGCGGTATCGGCGATCAACACATCCACATTTTTAGCTTGAGCGGATTGCAACGCATCGTAGATCACGGATGCCGAGTCGGCCCCGGTATGCTGCGCGACCACTGGCACATTATTGCGATCGCCCCAAACCTGCAGTTGCTCAACGGCCGCCGCCCGAAACGTATCACCCGCCGCCAGCATCACAGATTTACCTTCCGCCTGATATTTTTTCGCCAACTTGCCAATAGTGGTAGTTTTACCCACCCCATTAACCCCAACCATCAGTAAGACAAAGGGGCCTTTACTCTGGTTGAAGTCGATCGGTTGCTCTACCTGATCCAACAATCCCGCCAGCTCTTCTTTTAACGCGGTATAAAGCGCATCAGCATTAGCTAACTGCTTGCGGCTCACTCGGGCTGTCAGTTTGTCGATGATCTCCGTCGTTGCCTCAACGCCAACATCGGCCAGTAACAGTTGGGTTTCAATCTCTTCAAAGAGATCATCATCGATCTCTTTGGCACCGAGAAATAGATTACCCAAACCTTCGGTCAAGTTACCTTTAGTGCGACTCAAACCCGCTTTAATGCGGCCGAAAAAACCGGTTTTCTGTTTTGGCTCTGGGGTCGGCGCGATGTCTGCAATGGGCTCAGGCTCGGCAATCACTTCCGCTGCAGCCACTTCTGCGACGATAACGGGCTCAACCGTTTCAGCCAGCTCGGCAGGTGCCGGCGCTACAACGTCGGCTTCTGCTGCAGGGCTAAGTAGGGGTTCAGGCTCTACCACGGTTGCTTGTTCAGCGACCGGTGTTTCAGCAGCGTCGGTAGGCGCGTCCGGCGTTACCGGCTGCGGCGGTGCGGCGGCAACCGTCTCCGTTGCAGCCACGTCGGCTGCAACAACCACTTGATCGGCACTTTCAGCTGGCAGATCGACCGCCTCAACTGAACCTTTCTGAGTATCATCTTTCTCAGACTTGAAAATTGATTTAAGCTTCTTAAACATGCTTGATTACTGTCCGATGTCAGGCGCTAAAGGTGCAAAAAAACAGGGTAATCCCTGTTCCATCCGCGAGTCGTCCTGTATGTTTCATTTAGGCCGGATATCTTACCATAGTAAAGCCCAGCTAGGGCACTGCAAACAGGCCACAAAATGACCAGGAATAACTGATGTCGGATGCTAAATCGCCGCTATTTAACCGCATGTATCTGAAGATTATTGTCTGGATCGTCGCCGTCGCCATCGTCTTACTCACCGCCGGGCAGAACAGCAGCTCAGACTTTATCCGCATCAACAAACACCCAGATCTTCCGCTGTACTATGTCGATCACGACGACACAACGGTGCAACTCAGCTTGCTGTTTCGCACCGGGGCCGCCATTAATAGTGAACAACAACTATTGCAACAACTCCTGCTGCAGCAGGCCGAACAGCAACTAGCCGAGTTAACCAAGCAGCCGCCCTTTAACACACTCAACGCGGCTCTCAGTGCCGGAATTTCCGCCGACAAACTGCAAATATCGATCACCTTACCGGCCAAGCAAGCCAAAGCCGACGCGATAAAAACGATGGCGGAACAACTGCTACAACGATTAAGAGCTTATCACCCCGGCACGGATCTAGAACAGCGATGGACACACTTGGAAGCCGCGCAGTATTTAAACCTAAAAGATCCAGAAAACCGCCTGCTGAGCACCTTTGGCAATCTCATCAGCAGTCCAGCGTCGATACACCCCTTACAACGTTTTGCTGAGTTTTTTCATCACAGCGTTCGCCCGGACGCCGTCACCCTCACCCTGAAAGGGCCTGATACCGCATCACTGGCAGAGCGCCTCAGTTCACTCTTAAGAGCGCCCTCTAGCGACAATCACAGTATCAACCAGCCCCTGAGCCTCAGCCGTCAGCGACTGTCACCGCAGGACAATCAAACCTATCGCCTATTGGGCTTGGCACTTCCTGGACGACAACAGCCTCAATTTGCCACTGAACTGTTAGCGGTTAGCACCCTACAACAGCTGCTGCAACAGCAGTCTCAGATGAACGCTCGATTGGTCTGGAAATCACTGGACAAGCAGGGTTTTGTCGCTATGATTCTGCAGGGCTCGAAAATCAACGCCAATGATGACCTAGGCCCTCTTATGCAAACACTGCTCGCAAAACTCGATGACCGATTGATCAACGACACCCGAGACATGCTGCAGAATAACTACCAGATTCAGATGGAAGCGATCG
The DNA here is from genome assembly GCF_055808735.1 of Amphritea sp. GJ51-11. Classification (NCBI taxonomy): domain Bacteria; kingdom Pseudomonadati; phylum Pseudomonadota; class Gammaproteobacteria; order Oceanospirillales; family Oceanospirillaceae; genus Amphritea; species Amphritea sp. GJ51-11. The sequence goes on from NZ_CM147881.1 coordinate 4,200,668, forward strand.
AACCTCAGCTGAGCCTGCTCAACACCATTGCATTCTATCAATTGCCGCTAGACTACCTGAATAACTTCGAGGAGAAGCTAAATCAGGTTGATAATGCCGAGGTCAAAAAGCAGATCACGCTGTTTCTAACCAGTCCAGGCCGTTATCAGCTCACGCTACCCGCCTATTGATTTAATGCAGCGTTCAACTTTTAAGGAATTAACATGGCCAGACGTCGCCCACAGCGCACCTCTCAAAAAATCAGTTCTGGAAACCAGCAACTGCGAATTATTGGCGGAGACTGGCGCGGCCGCAAGCTAAGCTTTCCTGAAGTTGAAGGGCTAAGACCCACCCCTGACCGGGTAAGAGAGACGCTGTTCAACTGGTTATCGGTTTATATCCCCGGCGGGCGCTGTCTCGACCTATTCAGCGGCAGCGGCGCATTAGGTTTTGAAGCCCTATCCCGGGGTGCGGCCCATGTCACCATGATCGACAACTCATCCGTGGTGATTCGTCAGCTACGGCAAAATATTCAAGATCTAAAAACCCAACATGCGGAACTGATCACCGGCTCCGCTACCGAATGGCTGGAAACCCGCAGTGGCGATTTAGAAGTACAGTTCGATGTGGTCTTTCTCGATCCCCCATTCCACCAAGACCTATCAGCCATCTGCTGCCAATTGCTAGAACAGAACAACCTACTCACCAGCAATGCCATGATCTATCTAGAAACCGAAAAAGAACTCACCAACCCGCTAGTGCCCGACAACTGGCAACTCCATCGCGAAAAAACCGCCGGCCAAGTCACCTATCGGCTTTATAAAAGAACTTGAAAGAGCCTAGGTCAGCTGTGCATCAAAAGTGGTATTCATTATCGAGGGACATACCTTGTCAGACATCGCCAAAACACCGAAGCCACCCTACTATGCCGTTATTTTCACATCGACACGTACTGATGGCGATCATGGATATGCCGAAACCGCCGAGAGAATGGTCGAACTAGCGGAACAACAACCGGGCTTTCTCGGCATAGAATCCGCAAGGGAAGGGGTGGGTATCAGCGTATCCTATTGGGCAGATTTAGACTCAATCAAGCGCTGGAAAGCACATACCGAACATCTAGCAGCGCAACAAAAGGGCCATCAGCACTGGTATTCCTCTTTCAAGGTACGCATTGCAAAAGTTGAACGCGACTACGGCATCTAACCGTATAGCCTGCACTCTTGCTCACTACGCTCTTTTCATCGATACGTCGATTGAGCATCGCCCCTAAAAAGGGGCCTCTCTGGGTGCTGACTAATACGGCAACGCATCATCGACGTAATACCGCGCCTTCATCTGCTCGATCTGTTGCAACGATACCCCGTCATTGGTTTTAAAGGTCAGGCTAAAACGCTGACCGGGGCGCACAATGCCCGGCTGGTGAGCCACATAGCGATGTAACTTGCCTGCACTGTCTTGTGCCATAAAGCCCATCACTACGCCTTTCAAGGCCCTATTGCCGCTATAATACCATTGAGTTGTCCAACTCGTATTACTGGCACGGCGCTGCTGCTCCAGTTTCATATAACTTTCCACCGCCTGCACAAATTGTGCATATTGCGCCTGCCGCACCGCCTCCTGCTTAGCTTGTTGATGATCTACATAAGCGCCAAGGGCTGTGGATAAAATGGCCGATACGCCACCGCCTTCTCCGGCGGTTTCTTGATCATTATTATCGCGCTTCTGCCAGAGACTATTATCGTCACGCAACGTCGCTGCATTAGGGTTGATGCGTCCAGCTTGGTAATACTGTTTTACCTTATCCGCCAGCGCTTTAGTTTCGGCGGCGCGTTCGGCATTAACCGGGTGATCATGGGCAAATAAGCTACGCGCATTACCCTGCTGCTGATATTGTCGCTGCCAAATCTGAGTAGCGGCATAAGGGTCATAGCCAGCTAGCGCACTGTAAAGTACACCGATACGGTCGGCTTCCCGTTCTAACTCATGGGTGTACGCCGCTTGATAGCCCTCTTGCCGGGCTGTTTTCGATGCCAGCAAGCTAATTTGCTGAGATGTTTGCCGCTCACCCACATGATTAGCCACGGTGTGGGCAATTTCATGACCGATCACGGCCGCTACCTCGTCATCGTTTAACTGCTGCATTAACCCCTGATGCACCACGATATAGGTGCCGCCGGTGGTAAAGGCATTAAACGAATCCCGATCGATCAATATCGGCTGCCAGCGCTCTTGACTCAGATGACTGACCTGATGAACCCGATCAAAGATACGCACCAAGCGCTGATATTGCTGTCGATCCAACGCCGCATCAACCTTGCGACCGGCTTTTTTCTCGTCCGCCAATAGCTGTTCTACCGCGGCATTACCCTGCTGTATCTGGGCACTACGGTCGGCAGCACTCAGAGTACGCTCGCCTGTGACCCTATCGGTTTCCGTTATCGATTCCGCAACGTTATACAGACCTTTATCGATGCTCTGTAACGTCGAGCAACCACTGAGCAGCGCAACACTAAATATCATAAAAAATGGAGCTAAACGTTGTCTTATCTTCATCCGATCACCTTTTAATCATCCTGGCTAACCTATATATTCTTTATTGTAATAAAAATATTTTTTCTTATAACCACTAAAGATCTATACATTCCATTATTGTATTTGTGATAGCCTAGCAATTCAGCTAATATCGCGCCCTTGCGGATTTGCTAATATTCATTCAAGCAGAGTAGACGTGAACTCATAATGAACATTGCAGTATACCCGGGTACATTTGACCCTATAACAAATGGACACGCCGACCTGGTTGAACGGGCATCTAAGCTGTTTGATAAGGTTGTTGTAGCCATTGCATCTAGCCCTAATAAAGAACCACTGTTGCGGCTGGAAGAGCGGGTTCGCTTGGTGGAAACAGTAACATCGCACCTCGATAATATTGAAGTGGTTGGCTTTGATTGTTTGTTGGCTGATCTGGTCAGCCAGCAAAATGCTAATATTATCCTGCGCGGCCTACGTGCTGTTTCTGACTTTGAGTATGAGTTTCAGCTCGCCAATATGAACCGCAAGCTAGCGCCGAAGACGGAAAGTATTTTTCTGACGCCGGCAGAGCACTTATCTTTTATTTCATCGACCCTGATACGTGAAATTGCGAGTCTTGGTGGTGATGTAGAACAATTTGTGCACCCATCAGTCCATAAAGTGCTGAAAGATCATTTCGGCCACTAATATTTAAGTCAATACGAGTCAGTGAGGTAGCCACCATGGCATTAATTATCACAGATGAATGCATTAACTGTGACGTATGTGAGCCGGAATGTCCTAATGAGGCGATTGCTCCCGGTGATGAAATATACGAGATCGATCCGAACAAATGTACTGAATGTGTCGGTCACTATGACACACCACAGTGTGTCGAAGTATGTCCCGTAGACTGTATTCCTAAGGATCCAGATCACGTTGAGAACGAAGAGCAGCTGATGGAGAAATACCACAAGCTGACCGGTTAATAAGCGCTTACAAGCCGCGCTTATCGACGCTCCAGCGGTTAAGACTCCGTCATAACCAATAAAAGCAGGCACTCGCCTGCTTTTTTATGCCTGCAATTTACGGCACCTTTTACTTAACTACGCTCACAACGCTAATGGCGTTTGGTCCACCCCATAACGCTGATCCAACAAGCTGCCGATCGCAGTACCTCCTACCGCAAGATGATAGGCATACTGCATATGTAGACAACGCACTTTATCCCAGTGACGAATACCACCGATACCATAGCTATCAAACAGTTCAGTAAAACCCAATTCGGCAATACGCTGTCGATCACTATCCGCCATCATCTGCCAACGTAGATCAACATAACGTTGCTGATCCGCCAAATGCGCAGCCCGCAAGTCATCATCGGTTTCCAGCTGTTGCTCAATACGCTTCACTTCGCCCGAGGTTTCAATCTCAGCGATCGCCTGATAGAGATCTTTCGAGCTAAGCCAATAGAGCGTCGGGAAAGGCTGATCATCCACCAGCGAACGCATTTGTAATACCCCAGGCACGCCCTGAGGGCTCTGCCAAGCGATATCAACCAGTCCACGGGGCTCACGCCCTAGCTGCCGTTCAATGAGTTCAAGCTGCTGTTCAGAGGCGGCCATAGTTGTTCCTGTTCTGCATATTATACTTGTGTGGATTCTAAACGTTCTGCCAGTGTCACCACTTCTTCACCGGCAACTGGCACTCGGGCGGGCATAATCAAGGCACAATTATCAAAGGGGGCGGCAATAAGCTCTTGATCATCGGTGGCGATCAGCTCGCCTTTGCAATACTGCTCAAAGCCTTTAACCGGGATCGCGAAACGAAACTGTTCCGTTTGCGCATTAAGCACCCGGTCAATACGATAATGCCCTGCCGTATCATCCGCAGCATACCCCCATGCGGGTATCTCGACGCAACTATCCAACATGCCATGCTGAGCGATAAATCGCAGGGTCACCGCTAATGCCTGCTGACTGGTCGAGGCAGCAAAATGCTGTCCACACTCCGCCACTAAGGAAACACCTTTGTCGGCGTGACGCTGATGCTCGGAAATCAAAATGCCTTGATGATAACTGCCGGGATCATACAGCAGATGAGGGAAAGGAAACTGCAAGCGGTCGGCAAAGGCGGTATTCCCTGAAGTCTGTGGATAAATCAACATCGGTGCGACCGCAAAGGTGGTGGAGTGCAGATCCAACACACTATCGGCGTTCTCAATATAGGGTAGTAACTCAACGGCGCGGCGGGTTTCGTGACTATCGGGGCAGCTCAACCGCTCCGGTAGCCAGATGCGGTTCATATCTTCATCAAGACAGCGGCTGGCAAACGGCCGTTGTAGATCAAATGTCTGATAAGCATCGACATTGGCAAAAATCAGTGTCATCGCGCCACACATTGGGCGGATATTATTTTCCAACAACCACAGTAAGGCATTCGCACCGCAGATTTCGTTACCATGGGTGAGCGCTTGGATCACCAGCTCTGGCCCTTCGCGGCCCGAATCAAAACGATGAACATAATCAACACCACAATTACCCTGCCGCCAGCCGTTCAGGTCGCGGGGTAACAGCTCAATGGGCGCATCAGATGCGGCGATCGAAAATCGGCACGGTGGTACAGTCATAGAGTCATCATAACCTTTTACTAATAGACGATGGCTAACGCCTATGCTGCGCCCGAAACAGCGGGTGATCGGGTCGATAAAAACCGAGATTTAAAGCCGTTTAAACACTGGCATATTGCTCATCACGTCCGAGCCATCGCTGAATAATCGCATCACTCAACTGCGGATCAGCCATAATCTGTCCAGCCACTTGTTTCACTCGAGTCAACAGATCCGCATCCCGTTGTAGATCGGCCACTTTGAAGGACATCATACCGGTCTGACGGGTACCGAGTACTTCTCCCGGCCCACGTAATTCGAGGTCTTTCTCTGCAATTTTAAAACCATCGGTGGTTTCACGCATGACGGCTAAACGCTCGCGCCCCTGCTGTGACAGGGGCGCATGATACATCAGCAAACAGAAACTCTCGACCGAACCACGGCCCACGCGGCCGCGTAACTGATGTAACTGCGCCAACCCTAACCGCTCGGGATTTTCAATAATCATCACCGAGGCGTTCGGAACATCCACACCCACCTCAATCACGGTGGTAGCCACCAGCAGATCGAGTTCGGCGGCTTTGTAACTGGCCATAATGGCGGCCTTTTCAGCCGGTTTCATGCGGCCGTGAATCAAACCGATGCGCAGCTCCGGCAATGCCTCGCGCAGCGCTTCGGCGGTCACTTCGGCGGCCTGGCACTGCAACGCCTCAGATTCTTCAATCAGAGTGCAGACCCAGTAGACTTGCCGCCCCTGACCACAGGCATCACGCACCCGTTCGACAACCTCTGGACGACGCTGATCCGAAATTACCACCGTATTCACCGGTGTGCGCCCCGGCGGCAGCTCATCGATCACAGAGCAATCCAGATCGGCATAGGCGCTCATGGTCAAGGTACGGGGAATCGGTGTAGCCGTCATAATCAATTGATGAGGTGCCCGATGATCAGTTCGACCTTTCTCACGCAAGGCTAGGCGCTGATGCACACCGAAGCGGTGCTGCTCATCAACCACGACCAACCCAAGATTAGCAAAGTGAACCTCATCCTGAAATAGTGCATGGGTGCCCACCACCACCTGTGCCGAACCATCACTGATCACTTCTAGCTGGGCCTGACGTTTTTTACCTTTTAATTTACCCGCCAACCAAGCTACTTTCAGCCCCAACGGCTCGAGCCAATGGGTAAAACTAATAAAGTGCTGCTCGGCCAGAATCTCAGTGGGCGCCATGATCGCCGCCTGAAAGCCACCCTCAACCGCTTGCAGTGCCGCCAAAGCGGCCACCACGGTTTTACCCGAGCCCACATCACCCTGCACCAGCCGCAGCATCGGATAGGGCTGAGCTAGGTCGGCGCTAATCTCTTGGCTGACCCGCTGCTGAGCCCCCGTCAAGGGAAAGGGTAGTTGTTGTAAAAAAGCATCCTGATACTGCCGATTGGCCCGCAGCTCCGGAGCGCCTGATTGCCGGGCGCGCTGACGTAACTTAATCAGTGAAAGATGGTGCGCCAACAGTTCTTCAAATGCCAATCGCCGCTGCGCTGGGTGATAACCATCGAGTAACTGTTCTTGGTCAGCATCCACCGGCGGACGGTGCAGATAGCTGATCGCCTCATTGAGAGAGGGTAAGCGCCACTGCTGTCGCAGATGCTCGGGTATCAACTCGGTCAACGAGCCTTTGGCGAGATAGGACAGGGCGCCATCGGTTAAGGCGCGCAAGCGGGCTTGATTCATCCCTTCGGTGGTAGGATAGATCGGCGTCAAACTCTCTTCTACTGGCGTAATCACCGTATCATCGACCCGTCGGTATTCCGGATGATAGATTTCCAAACCGCTAGCACCAGTACGCACTTCGCCGAAGCAACGCAACCGGGTGCCCGGTTTAAGATTGTTTTTCTGTGCCGCTGAAAAATGGAAAAAACGCAGTGTAATGGTGCCCGTACCATCTTGTAGGCGACACACGAGGCTGCGCCGCCGTCCCATGGCAATATCGGCCCCTTTAACTTCACCTTCAACGACCCCTTCATCGCCGGGCCGCAGGCCGCCAATAGGCATAATGCGAGTGCGATCCTGATAGCGCAGCGGTAAGTGAAACAGCAGATCTTGCAGGGTACGAATATCCAGCTTTTCGAGTTTCTGCTGCAACGCCGCCCCGACGCCTTTCAGCTCTGTCACCGGCAGTTGCGCGAGGGCGGTATGCATATCAGTGTTTATTTTCCGCGACGGCACAGCTATTCAGTGCGTCAATCAATAGATCGATCGCCTGTGGCCGAGGGAAACTAGCCCGCCAAGCAAGCCCTACGGTGCGCACCGGTGGTGGCGACTTAAAGGGTTTAGTCACCACCATATCCGACTGATAATAACCGCCGGTCGCCGACTTAGGAATTACACTGGCTCCTAGCCCTGAAGCCACCATCATACGGATAGTTTCCAACGAACTCCCCTCGGTGATGGTGTGCTTATCAGAGCCATGGGAGAGGGTCGGACAGGCTTCCAAGACCTGGTCGCGAAAGCAATGGCCTTCGCCAAGCAGCAATAGATCTTGCTCATGTAACGTCTGGCTATCGATCTGATCTTTACTGGCTAAAGGGTGATCCTTAGGCAGCAACATCATAAAGGGCTCATCATAGAGCGGCCGGGTGAGGATATCGGGTTCATCAAACGGCAACGCCACGATAATGGCATCCAACTCACCATTACGAATTTTAGGACGCAGGTTTTCGGTGAAATTTTCTTCGATATAGAGCGGCATCTTCGGCGCCCGCTTTTGTAGTTCGGGCACCAGTTGCGGAAATAGGTATGGTCCGATGGTATAGATCGCACCGACCCGCAATGGGCTGGCCAATTGATCCTTACCCTCTTGAGCTAGATCTTTGATCGACTCAGCCTGCTCCAGCACCGTTTGCGCCTGACGCACCACTTTCTGCCCTACCGGTGTTACCCTCACCGCATGCTTACTACGCTCGAACAGTGCGGTGCCCAATTCGTCTTCAAGTTTTTTAACCGCAATACTCAAGGTGGGCTGGCTGACAAAACAGCGCTCGGCGGCACGACCAAAATGTTGTTCTTGGGCCAGGGTAACGATGTAACGTAACTCGGTAAGAGTCATACGCGGCTTTCCTTTGTTATGATACGGACTCAACCTGAGACAGGATAAGTACTGTGAAGCATATGTTAAACAGGGATCAGATTCTAATCGCCGGTTGCGGTGATGTCGGCAGTCAGCTAGGACTGAACCTCGCCGCCCAAGGACATCAAGTGTTCGGCCTGCGCCGTAATATAAACCAGCTGCCCGCGGGTATCCAAGGGATCGCCGCTGATCTAAGTCAGCCTGACACGCTTCAGGGCCTGCCACAACCGCTTGATACACTGTTCTATATCGTTGCTGCTGGCCAGCGGGATGCAACCGTCTATCAACAAGCGTATCCCCAAGGCCTAAGCAATCTACTGAATGCCCTAGAACAACAGTCGATTCGGCCACGACAACTTTTCTTTATCTCCAGTACGGCAGTCTACCATCAACACCATGATGAATGGATAGATGAACAGTCCCCCACCGAGCCAGACAATTTTTCCGGCCAAATCATGCTGGCGGCGGAGGCGATCGCACTTCAAAGCGGCCTAGCGGCGACGGTGGTGCGTTTCAGCGGGATTTACGGGCCCGGACGCAACTATATGCTAGGGCAGGTTAATCGCGGCATAGGCTACCCTGATACGCCGTCACGCTATAGCAACCGGATTCACCGTGACGATTGTGTCGGCGTGCTGGAACACCTTTACCAACTCTCCCATCAACAAGCACTGCCGCCGCTCTATCTAGCCAGCGATGATGCCCCCGCGCCATTACACGAGGTCAGTGACTGGCTGGCTAAACAACTTAAGGTCGAGATAACGGAAAGGTCAGCGCGGCGTACCATTGGCAGCAAGCGCTGCCGTAATACAGTATTAAAAGCATCAGGTTATCAATTCAAATACCCGGACTATCAGAGCGGATATCCTGAATTAATCGAGGCTTTTCGCCAATAATCGCAGGGATTACTTTTGATCGATATGGGGATCGCGCAACAACGGATCCAGATCTTTCGGGGTATCGGTATGATGGTAATATTGATACCGATTAAAGCGATACTCCATAAAACGGAACAGAGCAATAATCACCGCACTGATCGCTAGATACACCATACCTGCGGCTAAGAACATCTCCAGCGGTGTATAGGTGCGGGCAATAATGGTCCGCGCCATACCGGTCAGATCGAGCAGCGTAATGGTACTGGCTAGCGCACTCCCCTTAAGCATCAGAATTACTTCGTTGCCATACGCAGGCAAAGCGATACCGAAGGCGCGGGGAATAATAATCCGGCGAATCTGCACCGGCTTACTCATACCCATCGCTTCTGCCGCTTCGATTTCACCATTCGGAATGGCCTGAATCGCACTACGGAACAGCTCGGCACTGTAGGCCGCGGTATTCAAACTGAAGGCGATAATCGCGCACCAATAGGGCTGTTTAAGAATCGGCCAAAGGAACGAATCACGCACATATTCAAACTGCGATGCGCCATAGTAGACTAGGAAAATCTGCACCAGCAGCGGCGTCCCACGGAAAAAATAGATATAGATAAAGGGCAACACCCGCACCCAAGGTCGGCTAGAGGCCCGCATCAAGGCGAGCGGTATCGCCATCGCAATACCAATCAGGCCCGAGATCAAGACTAACTCCATGGTTAGCCAAGCGCCTTCCAACAAGCGAGGCAAATACTGCCAGATAACACCCCATTCCCAGGTCATCCTCGATTCTCCCGGCCCGCAGGGTTAGCCACCCGTTCCATAAACATGGTAAATCCTGTGGTCGCGGCCGTCAGCAGTAAATAGATGCAAGCGGCAACCATAAAGAAGGTAAAGGGCTCTTTCGTGGCGCTGATAGCCACCTGTGACTGACGCATAATATCGTTCAGTCCCACCACCGAGACCAACGCAGTATCCTTGAGCAACACCTGAAACAGATTACCCAAACCGGGAATCGCCAGACGCCACACCTGCGGCAGGATAATCCGGAAGAAGGTTCGCCGAGGACTCATGCCACAGGCAAGCCCCGACTCCCACTGGCCGTCCGGAATTTCCATCATCGCCATCCGAAACACTTCGGTCGCATAGGCGCCAAACGCAATCGACAAGGCGGCAACACCGGCCACAAAAGGGCCGATCTCGATATACTCGTCGTAGCCAAAGCCACTGGCGATCCACATTAGCAATTGCGAGCCACCGAAATAGATCGTTAGCACTAACAACAGTTCCGGCAAGCCACGCACCAGCGTGGTATAGCCGGTTGCGAACCAGCGAGCGAAACGGTTTTTCGACAGTTTTGCCGCTGCGCCTGCCAAACCAAACACCAGCCCCACCAATAAACTAGACAGTGCTAGCTGAATGGTGACCCAAGTACCGGATATGAGGAGTTGACCAAAGCCTTGCAGGTCCATGAAATACCCTAAAAAACGGGCCGGTCAACGCCGGCCTCAGTGATAAAAATGGTTATTCACACCATTAATAGATGGAGAATGGGAAATACTTTTTGTTGATTTTATCGTAGGTACCATCGGCAACAATCGCCTTGATCGCAGCGCTAAACTTATCTTTCAGCGCATCGCCCTTACGAACAGCTATACCGATCTTATCGTTAATATCGATATCTTCACCTTGGAAATCAAAGCCCTTACCTTCTTCTGAACGCAACCAGTCATAAGCAGGAAATTTATCCGACAACAATGCATCCAGACGACCCGAAGTCAGATCCAAGTAGGCGTTATCCTGAGTGTCATACAGTTTTACATCAACGACATCACCGAGGTTATCTTCCAGATACTGACCGGCAATGGTCGCTCGCTGTGCGCCAACGGTTTTACCCTTCAGACCCGCTTTTGTCACTTCAATATCGCTACCTTCAGATGTAACGAAGGCCAACACATTGGAATAATATTTTTCTGAGAAGTCGACAACCCGCATACGCTCTTCGGTAATCGACATAGAGGCGATAATGGCATCATATTTCTTTGACCGCAGGCCGGGAATAATACCATCCCAATCCTGTGCCACGATCTCGCAATCAGCCTGCATCTGAGCACACAGTGCTTTAGCAATTTCAACATCAAAGCCAATCAGCTCACCGCTAGAATCAACCATATTAAAAGGCGAATAGGCGCCTTCGGTAGCGATACGGATAGTATCCCCTGCCGTCGCTGTCTGAGCGGCCACAAGACCTCCGGCAACTAATGCTACGGTGGCAAACAATTTACGTATATTCATCATCAACATCCTTCTAATCTTAATTTTCTTATTCAAAAAAGCCTAACTGTGACTGGCCATGAATTCCTGCACACGCTTAGATTTTGGACTATTAAACACTTGCTCTGGTGGCCCGATCTCTTCGATCTGACCCTCATGTAAAAAGACCACTTGGCTGGACACGTCTTTTGCAAAGCGCATCTCATGGGTCACGATCAACATCGTTCTGCCCTCTTCCGCCAACTCTTTCATGACCGCTAACACTTCATTGACTAATTCAGGGTCGAGCGCTGACGTCGGCTCATCAAACAGTAGCACCTGTGGATCCATTGCCAATGTACGCGCTATTGCCACTCGCTGCTTTTGTCCACCGGACAGATTATCGGGGTAAGCATTGCGTTTATCCGCAAGACCGACTTTTTCCAATAACTGCTCGGCCCGCACGGTGGCCTCTGCTTTCGACTGTTTCAACACCTGAGTCGGTGCTTCGATAATATTTTCGAGGATGGTTTTATGTGGCCAGAGGTTAAAGCTTTGAAACACAAAACCAATGCGCGCACGCATCTGTTCCAGCTGTTTGCGATTGGCCGCCACCAGATTGCCATCTTTACCCGGTTTCAACTCCAGTCGCTCATTACCCACGGTAATTTCGCCCTGGCTCGGGTTTTCCAGCAGATTAATACAACGCAGCAGGGTACTTTTACCGGAGCCACTGGAACCCAGAATAGAGATAACATCACCATCATAAGCGGTGAGTGAGACACCTTTGAGGACGGCAAGGTCACCGTAGGACTTATGAATATCGTTCAGCAGCAGGGCTGTTGGGGCATTCGCCATGATCAGGCTTCCATCTGGTATTTATTATTCCGCTGATAACGGCTAAATAACGTGAAGGATAGCGCCTATTGCGTCAAGCACAGTAACGTATAGGCCGGCAGGATCGTCTGCTGCTATCCAGATGTTTCTTATCAGAAACTTCTACAATCAGACAATTTTCCACAAAACGCCCTCGGAAGCAAACAAAAATAGAACACAGGGCCGCAGACAACGGGTAAAAACAGGGCTAAAAACGAAAAATGGCCCCGAAAGGCCACTTTTAATCCACATTTATCGACAATATTTTAACTACTGAACTGACTGAGCAGCGCTTCCTGAGCGCTCACCGGTTCTTCCCCTTCTAGGGGTTTATTAAGCGTATAACTACCATCAGAATGCATCGCCCAACTACGGCAATTATCCGCTAAGTAGAGATCCAAATCACTCTTCACTCGATCGGCTAACTTGCCGGTCAACGGAAAGCCCGTTTCGACACGATTAAGCATATTGCGCTCCATCCAGTCGGCACTGGAACAGAGCACTTCCGACTTACCCTTATTACCGAAATAATAGACCCGGGTATGTTCAAGAAAACGGCCGATGATCGAGCGCACCGAGATATTTTCTGAAATCCCGACAATGCCCGGCCTCAGACGACACATGCCGCGCACAATCAACTCAATTTTAACCCCACGCTGAGACGCCTGATATAGCGCGCGGATCAATTGCGGTTCGGTTAAACCGTTAATCTTAACGATAATATGACCCTGCTTGCCATGCTTTGCTTCTCGCTCGATCATTTCCAGCATGCGCGCGTGCAGTGTAAAAGGCGCATTATGCAGCTTTTTCAAGCGTAGAATTTTGCCCATACCGGTTAACTGATGGAAAATTTTGTGCACATCTTCACCAACATCGGCATCACTGGTCATATAGCTGTAGTCGGTATAAAGCCGTGCCGTACCGGAATGGTAGTTACCAGTGCCAAGGTGGGCATAGCGCACTAGTTTGCCATCTTCACGGCGTACCACCAGCATCATTTTGGCGTGGGTTTTAAAATCAACCACGCCATACACCACCAGCGCGCCCGCTTCTTGCAATCGCCCTGCGAGCTGTAAGTTCGATTCTTCATCGAAACGTGCCCGCAGCTCGATCACCACGGTCACCTCTTTACCACTGCGGGCAGCATCCACTAACGCATCGACAATATCGGAGTTTACCCCGGTACGGTAAAGCGTCTGCTTGATCGCCAGCACCTTAGGGTCTTTCGCCGCTTGTCGCAGTAGGTCGACTACCGGTGAAAACGACTGAAATGGATGATGTAGCAGCTGATCTTTATGACGCAACACATCAAAAATATTTTTCTGTTTGTAGCGCCCTGACATACCCGGCGTAAAGGGCTTCCAGCACAACTGTTTGCAATCAACCAGATCGCGCAAGGCCATCATACGAGTCAGGTTAACCGGGCCATCGACCCGATAGGTATGCGCTTCGTCGAGATTAAATTCGCGCAGTAGGAAGCGGATCAACACCTCAGGGGTACGCTGATCTACCTCAAGCCGCACCGCCGCGCCATATTTACGGGAATGCAGCTCACCCAACAGAGTACGGGCCAGATCTTCCACTTCTTCAGAATCAAAAGTTAAATCGGCATTCCGGGTGATACGGAACTGATAACACCCTTCAACTGTCATTCCAGGAAACAGCTCATCAGCAAATTCATGGATGATCGACGACAAGAAAATCAGATTATCGCCACCATCACAGAGATTATCCGGCAGACGAATCAAGCGCGGCAGTGAGCGAGGCGCGGGAATGATTGCCAAGCCACTTTCCCGACCGAAGGCATCTTTACCATCCAACTCAACGATAAAGTTAAGGCTTTTATTCACCAAACGGGGAAATGGATGAGAGGGATCCAGCCCAATAGGACTCACTACCGGCTGCACTTTCTCTTCAAAAAAGATACGAATCCACTCTTTCTGCTCATCGCTCCAGTCACGCCGACGTTGAAAGTGGATGTTCTCTTTTTCTAGCTGTGGAAAGATGGTCTCATTAAGAATTTTGTACTGCCGTTCAACCTGCGCACTACAGATCTCGCCGATGCGGTTCATCACGACCTGAGGATGCATCGCATCGGGACCCACCGATTCACGGCCATACTTCAACTGTGCCATCAACTCAGCGACTCGAATTTCGAAGAATTCGTCGAGGTTGCTGGAGAATATCAGCAAAAACATCAACCGCTCCATCAGCGGATGGGTCTCATCCAAGGCCTGCTCCAGCACCCGGATATTAAACTGTAGATGACTCAGTTCACGGTTGATATAGAGTTCGGGGGCTTTCAGATCCAGCGGCAGCTCTTCAACCGGTTCAGTAACCGCGATCGCTTCCCGGCTTTCCACCAATGCGATAGAGGCCTCATTGGCCGCCTCGCTTTGATCCGCTAGTTCCACCTGTTCGGCATCTGACAACGCTACCTGTTCATCAGTCAGCTCGTCGACCTGCTCAGTCGCCGGCTCGTTAATCTGCTCGCTCATGTATGCCCCTCTGTTTTTGTATTGTTCCCGTTACCCCGGGATATTACTCATTCAGTACTTGTGCAGCCCGTTTAGCGAAGTAGGTCAAAATACCATCGCAACCGGCTCGTTTAATACAGGTCAGCGATTCCATCATCACACTTCGCTCATCCAACCAACCATTCTGGAAGGCCGCCATATGCATCGCATATTCACCACTCACCTGATAGACAAAGGTGGGGACTTTTAATTCATCTTTAACTCGACGCACAATATCCAGATAAGGCATACCAGGCTTCACCATGACCATATCGGCACCCTCAGCCAGATCCAGTGCCACCTCATGCAAGGCTTCATTACTGTTGGCGGGATCCATCTGGTAATTAAACTTATTACCCTTACCTAGGTTAGCAGATGAGCCGACAGCATCACGGAAAGGACCGTAGTAGGCACTCGCATACTTAGCAGAATAAGCCATAATACGGGTGTTCACTCGGGTATTCAGTTCCAGCTCTTCACGGATGCAGCCAATACGCCCATCCATCATATCGCTAGGCGCAACAATATCGGCCCCCGCTTCAGCATGGGACAGTGCCTGACGTACCAGTGTATCCACTGTACGATCATTTAAAACATAGCCATTGGTATCGATAATGCCATCTTGGCCATGGGTCGTGAACGGGTCCAGCGCCACATCAGTAATCACACCCAACTCTGGGCAGGCATCTTTCAGCGCTTTGACTGCACGCTGAGCCAAACCATCGGGATTATAAGCTTCTTCAGCCAGTTCAGACTTAGCACTCGCAGGCGTTACCGGGAAAAGCGCCACCGCAGGCACCCCTAAAGACACCAGTTCACGGGCCTCTTTAACCAATAGATCGATACTCATCCGCTCGATACCCGGCATTGAGGCAATCGCTTCACGCTGGTTCGTGCCTTCGATAACAAACACGGGATAGATCAGATCATCGGGCGTCAAAACGTTTTCACGCATCAGACGACGGGAAAAATCATCAGCACGCATACGACGCATGCGGGTTTCAGGGAAAAAACGCTGACTATTAGTAAATGACACAGAAAACTCCTTTTAGAAGCGGGTATTTGACCGGAAAACAATGACATTATTATGACAGAAGCCACGGAGTGACGACTATAGATAAAGCATTATACTTAGTGACCTAGATTATAAATGGCTGAAATAATGAATGATTAACACTCTCAGCTCCGTCGTTATGATACTCAACGGCAAATCTAAGTATTTTAAACACCACGAAACATCGAGGGGAATCGCTGGTCCAACCGCTGTGCGGTAAGGTTCAGCCGCTTTCAATCTTCACCTTAAAGGGAGTACCCATAATGAAAAAAGTAGCCGTGATATTGTCAGGATGCGGTGTCTATGATGGTTCAGAGATCTATGAATCCGTATTGACCTTGCTAGCGATTGAGCAGGGCGGTGCCAGCTACCAGTGCATGGCCCCGAATATTGATCAGATGCATGTCATCAACCACCGTAGCGGTGAAGAGATGGCCGACGAGCAGCGTAATGTCCTAACCGAAGCCGCACGTCTTGCCCGCGGAGAGATTATCGATCTCGCCGACGCAAACCCAGCCGACTATGACGCTCTGATCATCCCCGGCGGCTTTGGCGCAGCCAAAAACCTCAGCGATTTCGCCGTTGCGGGTGCCGCAGCAACAGTTAACCCCGCTCTACTGGCCTTCACCCAAGCGATCCACGCCAGCGGCAAACCGGTAGGCTTGATCTGCATCGCCCCAGCCATGACCCCGCTGCTATTTGGCGAAGGCGCCACCTGCACCATTGGTAATGACCAAGCAACTGCCACAGCGATTGAAGCGATGGGAGGTCAACATCAGGACTGCGAGGTTGGCAACATCGTCTTTGATGAGAAATTCAACCTAGTGACAACCCCAGCCTATATGCTCGCCGGTAGTATTAGTGAAGCCGCCAGCGGTATCAACAAGCTAGTAAATAAGGTGCTGCAACTTTCTTGATCGCTGTTATGATTGGCGCCCAAAATACGTTAGCGGGTAGTGAGTAAGGTTATGTTGTCAGTCAAATGGGCCTATTGCCTCAGTTTAATCTTGGCAGTTCAGAGCGACTAATGGCTCACTCACTCTCTCGCCGTATCGGCCTTATCATTACATTTCTGTCTCTTGTACTAACCATCAGCCTGTTGTTGCTTGGTGGTTATCTGCTTAACATCGTGCATCACGTCTCCATTGTTGAGCTTTGGCTACACAGCGATAACCCATTAAACCTGTTAGGCCTGTGGCTAGCGGGTTTTCTCCTGCTGCTCATGCCGACGCTGATACTTGCTAAACAACTGAGCAAAAAGCTGCTGCAACCACTGCATCAGCTCACCGAAAAAACCCGGACTTACAACCGCCAAGGCCCACCAGTGGACTTTGAACTACACAGCGATACCGAATTTAGTGAACTCAGTACAGCCCTGCAAGTGATGCAGGAACACCTCAGTGACAGTGATATTCAGTTGCAACGGATGACCTACCGGGACACCTTAACTGGCCTCAACAACCGCTTCGGGCTGCATCAGGAATTAAGTAAACTGATTCGCTGGGCGCGTAAACAGGAGAGCCGGATGGCGCTGCTGTATATCGACCTCGATCACTTCAAACAGATCAATGCGTCATCCAGCCATGCCTATGGCGATCAAGTGCTGCAAATCATCGCCCAACGGCTGCTCGATGTGATCAAAGCGCAAACCCAGAAGCAGCAGCTTCCTTTCCCTGAGGAGCTACTGATCTCACGCCCCGGTGGCGATCAGTTTGCGGTGATGCTTCCCGATATTCTGCATGTCGATGAAACCGAGCAACTCAGTGGCCGAATTATCGAAGCCCTGCAACAGCCCTATCATGTCAACGACAAAACGTTCAACCTGTCCTGCAGTATTGGTATCACTCTCTACCCAGATGATGCTAATAGCGCCGAACGGATGCTAAAACACGCTGATATCGCCATGTACGAGGCCAAACACGCAGGCCGTAATCGGGCCCGCTATTTCCTCCCGGCGATGCACCGTGAGGTGGAAGAACGGGTCATGATTCAGCAGGGCATCAGCACCGCTATTGCCACTAACCAGCTCTTTCTTGAGTATCAACCCATTGTCGATCTACAACTGCATAAGCTGATTGGGGCAGAGACTTTGATACGTTGGAACCACCCGCAACGGGGCCGATTAGGGCCTGAAACCTTTATTCCCATTATTGAAGAATCCGACCAAATCGGCGCACTAACCGTGTGGCTGATCGAAACGGCCGCCGCCGAACTCGCTGCGCTCCCGTGCCAGCAAAGTGCCAAGCTGTCGATCAATATCTCGTCCGCCATACTCAACAAGCCAGAACTGGCTCGGCTGGTAAATGAAGCTCTACTCAGAGTCAGTCACAGCCCGCACCAGCTCTGCTTAGAGATCACTGAAACCAGCTTAATGAAGGATATCGATAACACCCTGCCGCTGCTCATGCAGTGGAAAGCCGCGGGTTACCGTATCTGGATCGATGACTTTGGAACCGGCTACTCATCTCTCAGCTACCTCGCCCGACTACCCATCGATGGGGTGAAAATCGATCGCAGTTTTATTCAGGATTTGGATCATTCAAAGCCGGTAATCGAAGCGATTCTCGCGCTGGCTGAAACCATGGATCTCTTAACCGTATGTGAGGGTATCGAAACGATCGAACAGCAGTACGCAGTGACCAGCCTCGGCTGTGATTTTGCCCAGGGCTTTCTCTTCTCTGAACCCTTATTGATTGACCAACTCAAAGAACAGTTAGCCTAATCTGTACCATTACGGCCATAACAGCGCCCGATAACCAGCTCGGTGCTAACTTCAGCGTTAGCGTTCACACATGGCCTGCCCAACACTAAAACAGTCTCGACAGGCAAAGACTGCTGTAAATTTTTTGACCTATATCAGCTCAGCAACAGTTATTTAAAAGAAGTCGTGATTCCTGACGATACACCTATATTGTTCAAGCTGATCTGTGATCAAAACCGGAAGCAACAGGATGAAGTACTTAAGCGCTATGTATATCTCATTAAGTGAATCGCTGGGCATTTATACACCGGACCAGCTCTATGAGCTGTTCACTAACAAACAGCACAGTATGCCGATCTCCCGTCATCGGGCCGCGATCATGCAGAGTCGAATTTTCTTCTTCTGTGCTATTTTTGCCGTTTTAGTGCCAACCTGGTCATTGATCGATCTACTCTTTTTACCCAGCGCACTGTGGGGCGAACTGCTATTAATCCGCGTGCTCTCGGCCGCCGCATTTACGTTACTGGCTTGGCAAGCCCGCAAAGAGCCGGATTTACAGCGCGCCCGCTGGTTACTCGCAGGGATGCTATCGATCACGCCGCTGTTTTATCTGGTTTCCGATCACTGGTTACAAGCCTATGAGTTGAGCGGCACCGAACAGGTCATCGCCGAACTCTACGCCCTGCTGCCCTTTGTTATGATTGCTGGATTAACCCTGTTTCCACTAACCCTAAAAGAGCTACTGCTATTCGCCACACCGATGTTGGCCGTGGTGGTGATCTCATCGTTGCCTCAAGTTAACAGTGACATTCCCCAGGCGGTTTCCACTATCTGGCTCTTCTCTTTGATTCTCGGTGTCGCTATGTTCGCCTCCCTGAATCAACTGCGTTATATGCTCTCGCAGGTCAACCGCGCCAGTTATGATGTGTTAACAGGCTTGCTGACCCGTCGAGCAGGCATCGAAATGCTGGATCTGCAATTTCGCTTATCTGCCATGAGTGGCGCCAATCTATCGATTCTTTATCTTGATCTCGACCACTTTAAAACCGTCAACGATGTGTATGGGCATGATGCCGGCGATGTTGTACTCAGAACCGCCGCACAACAACTCAACACTCTGGTACGTAAAGGAGATAGCGTGATTCGTTGGGGCGGCGAAGAGTTCATCATCATTCTACCCACCGCAGAATCCGGTGAAGCCGATGATGTCATTAGACGCTTGATGCATGCCGGACTCGGGCTACGTCCTGATGGTGCGCCTGTGACTGCCAGCATTGGTGTCGCAGAAGTTCAGGCCGATGCCGTTAATGATTGGAAAGCCTTGATCGAACTGGCAGATCACCGGATGTATACCGCGAAAACACAAGGGCGCGCCCGTAGCCTTGGGGTCAACCAAACCGAACTATTGTGGCCTGCAGATTCCGCAGCCTCAGACAGTCCCCTTGAAAAGCAAGTCGCCGACGTGAGCTGTTAACAGCATGATCAATCCATATATCAACACACTTAATTGGTGGGAAAAGGGATCTGTGCTTTCACCACATCACGACATAAATTACGCAGCCAGATACTGCCCGAATCTTGATCGACCGCTTTTGGCCAAACTAAATAATAGTCGATATCTTTTGATTCAAAGGGAAGCGGCTTAATCGTTAAGCCAAACCGTTCGGCATAGCGGGATGCCAGCAAACCGCTGGAACTAAACAACAACTGTGTTCGCCCTACCGCCTCTAAAGCCGCCATAAAATAGGGGGTTCGCAGCGCAAAATGTTTTTCTCTCGCCAGCTTACCCAAAGGGTCATTACCGGGCAGTTTTGCCCGCCCGCCCAAATTAACCAACACATGAGAGTAAGCCAGATAATCCTTGATGGATACCTCCGGCTGTGCCGCCAAAGGGTGATTTTTGGCCATAATCAGGACATATTTCTCTCGTCCAAGCAATAACCGCTCAAAGTGATGAGGCACCCGGATAAAGCTACTACATAGCGTCATATCACAGACCTGATCAAGCTCCTCCAATAAACTGGTTTCCGTCACTGTGGTTGTATCTAGGGACGCATTCGGTGCTTCTCGATAAAAACGTTCGGCGATACTCGGCACATATACCTGAGCCTGATAATGGGTTGTTTGCAAACGGAAAGTCCGATCGCTCAGCTGTGGTTCAAACGGTGGCGCCGACATAACATTGGCGATCTGCTCCAACATTTGCCGCACGGGGTTTTCCAGCGCCAGCGCCTTTGAGGTCGGAATCATTCCTCTGGCCGTACGGACAAATAATGGATCATCAAAGGCTTGTCGCAAACGCTGCAAGACTCGACTCATAGCCGACTGACTAATAAACAGGCGGTCTGCGGCCCGCCCGACATTACGCTCCTCAAGCAGATAGAGCAGCCCCGTGAGGCTCTTAATATCTAACTGTTGGAACTGCCCTGGTAAGACCAAACTATTCATCCGCGCCTCCTCATTCGATCCACCCCAACTAATCCCTTAAGTCTTACCCGATTTCTGCATAATGATATGAACTATTATGCATTGGTAACGAAATAGAATAAACGCCATGCTAGAGGCTCTGCTTTTTCACTAACGAGCACTCATATGACACTGGATCGTAGCCGCTTTTTATATGGACTGTTTTTTTGCTGCATCACGCTGATGTTTTGGGGCATGTTACCAATTGCGCTAAAGCTTTCGACAGGATTTATCGACCCGATCACCCTCACTTGGTTACGGTTTACCTTTGCCGGTATCGTGATGCTCTTATGGCAGCTAAATAGAGGCAAGCTGGCCGAATTTCGCCACCTATCCAGAAGCCACATCATCAGCCTGCTCATCGCTGGCACCATGTTGATAGTAAACTACACCTTTATGGTCTGGGGATTAAGCTATCTTCACCCCGGTGCGGCACAACTTAGCTTTCAGTTAGCGCCACTGTTTCTAACGCTGGGCGGTTGGTGGTTTCTTAAAGAGCGGGTGTTTTGGCAACACTGGACCTGCTTTGCACTAATGGCGAGCGGCATGCTGCTGTTTTTTCACCCCGCGATTGAAAGCAGTACCGGACTCACCGGTATCGGCTTTTTAATTGTTCAGGTCTCGGCCCTCGGCTGGACCGCCTACGCACTGATCCAAAAATCATTATTTAAAGTGCTCTCGCCCTCTAACATTCTGTTGAGCATCTACCTTTATGCGCTGATCATCATGCTGCCTTTTGCCCACCCCACAAGTTTATTAGAACTGAATAGCCAAGATTACTGGGTGGCGCTGTTTTGCTGTGTTAACACCGTTGTCGCCTACGGCGCATTCGCTCAAGCAATGCGCTACTGGCAAACGGTACAGGTGAGCGCCTGCGTAGCCATGACACCGGTGGTTACCTTTATACTCTCGGAGGTTTGTGTCGCCTATGGGCTCTTCAGTGAGGTGATATTTTCGGCCGAGGCCGATCAGTTGAGCTTGCTAGGGATGGCCTTAGTTATCGCGGCGGCGATCACCGTTCAGCTGCTTAGCCCGATGCTGACAAAGCGCCATCAATCAAGGCTGGAACAAGCTTCAGTCCTAAAAACCCCCTTAACTAACGACTGAAATAAAAAATCCGCTACCAGAAGCTGATAGCGGATTCATAAGGCCAGCCGCTAATACGGCTCAAATGTAAAAGATAACGCCTTAAAGGCGAACTTCAATGCCCCGTTCTTTCATATACTGCTTCGCTTCGGGGATACTGTATTCATTAAAGTGGAAGATAGACGCCGCCAACACCGCATCCGCCTTACCTTCAATGCAGCCCGCCACTAAATGATCCAAATTACCCACGCCACCTGAGGCAATCACCGGCACATTCACCGCATCACTGATCGCCCGAGTAACACCAAGATCGTAGCCGTTTTTAACCCCGTCTTGATCCATTGAGGTCAGCAAAATTTCACCGGCTCCCAACTGCACCATCTTTTTCGCCCACTCAACCGCATCCAGCCCGGTTGGCTTACGTCCACCGTGGGTGAAAATTTCCCAACGATCGGTTTCGCCTGGCTGAGAGACTTTTTTGGCATCGATAGCCACCACGATACACTGAGAGCCAAACTTATCGGCCGCTTCGCGAACAAAGTCCGGATTAAACACCGCTGCACTGTTAATCGACACTTTATCCGCACCGGCATTCAGCATAGTGCGAATATCATCCACCGTACGAATACCACCACCCACCGTCAGTGGAATAAACACCTGAGAGGCCATTCGCTCAACCGTATGCACCATAGTATCCCGCCCCTCATGGGTCGCGGTAATATCAAGAAAGGTGATCTCATCGGCACCCTGTTCGTCGTAGCGCTTGGCCACTTCAACCGGGTCACCGGCGTCGCGGATATCGACAAACTGCACCCCTTTTACAACGCGGCCGTTCTCTACATCCAGACAGGGGATAATACGTTTTGCCAGTGCCATGATTTTTACCTATAACAACTCATATACGACTATTAAACAGATTAGCGTTTGCCATCCCAGTTAAGGAAGTTTTTCAGCAGCTGCAGCCCCACCGTATGACTCTTCTCGGGGTGAAACTGTGTAGCAAAAACATTATCTCGGGCAATGGCCACATCGATATCAACACCGTAGTGGCAACCGGCCGCGACCAACGGCTTATCCACCGCATCCACGTAATAACTGTGGACAAAGTAGAACCGGCTAGCATCATCAATACCGTGCCAAAGCGGGTGATCGAAGCGCTGATGCACCTCGTTCCAACCCATGTGTGGCACTTTAAGGCGCTCGCCATCGGTCTCTTTAAGGTCATCGCCAAAGAAGCGCACGGTGCCGTCGAAATGCCCAAGGCAATCAACGCCACCATTTTCTTCAGAGCGCTGCATTAAAGCCTGATAACCCACACAGATACCCAAGAAAGGCTTACCCGAACTGATCGCTTCTGCCACTTCACGGTCAACCCCCAGCCGGCGAATCTCAGCCATACAGTCGCGAATCGCGCCCACACCCGGCAACAATACCCGGTCGGCATTACGCACCTGCTCAGGATCGGCGGTGACCAACACCTCAACATCGGGCATTACATGTTCTAATGCTTTAGCAACCGAGTGCAGGTTGCCCATACCATAATCAATGACTGCCACACTACTCATTTATAGCGACCCTTTAGTCGATGGCATCTGATCTGCAGCCCGTTGATCAATCGTCAACGCGCCCCGCACCGCCCGACCGAAAGCTTTAAAGATAGTCTCGGCTTGGTGGTGGGCATTAAAGCCTTTCAGGTTGTCGATATGCAGCGTCACGCCCGCATGATTGACAAATCCTTGGAAAAACTCCCAAAACAGCTGAGTATCAAATCGGCCAATATTGCCACGGGTAAATTCAACATTCATATCCAACCCTGGGCGACCGGAAAAGTCGATCACCACACGAGACAACGCCTCATCCAGTGGGCAATAGGCATGGCCATAACGCAAAATACCTTTTTTATCCCCAACCGCCTGCGCAAATGCTTGGCCGAGCGTGATACCGATATCTTCGACCGTATGGTGATCATCGATGTGATTGTCGCCCTTGGCAACAATGTCCAAATCAATCAGGCCATGACGAGCAATCTGATCAAGCATGTGCTCAAGAAAAGGGACGCCGGTGTCAGCATTCAGCTTACCGCTGCCATCCAGATTCACAGAAACAGTAATCTGGGTTTCCAGGGTATTACGGGTGACGGTGGCTTTCCGTTCGGCCATGATCTTCTCCGCGATGAGTTAACAGAACTGTTTGTAAAAACATTCGTAAAAATAAGCCGCTATTATACAACCAATAACACCTTAATGCGTAGCACTCGGGCCGATTAGCAGCGTAAAAAGCCCCGGCCAACTTGCTGTTTTCATTTACGGTTAATCTAGGGTCTGTAAAATCGATCTGCTACTATGCTGTTAATAATCAACTTTACAAAAACATGTGACACAAATGGCATGTTTTACTAACAGATCTGCTGTATTGATATATCTGTTACCGATGCATGATCCAAGGAGAAGACATGAAAACGCTGTTAAAGATTTTTGGGGGCCTGATTGCACTACTACTGGTGGTAGTGGTTGCAGGCGGAGTCCTACTGGGGATGTTTTTTGATCCCAACGAATACAAACCTGAAATCCAAAAACTAGCCCTTGAAAAAGGCGGTGTTCAGTTACAGATCAACGGTGATCTAGGCTGGTCAGTCTTCCCATGGCTCGGCATCGAAATCAATCAGATTAAAGTGAACTATCCCGGCAAACCTCAACTGGCTGAGCTGAATCAAGCACAGGTCTCGGTTGAACTCCCTGCACTGCTTTCCGGCAATGTAAAAATGAGCAGCATTTTGTTGGATGGCCTGACGCTAAACCTTGAACAAAGCAAACAGGGTAGTAACTGGGCTGTCGCTGGCACAGCGCAACCATCCACCGAAAGTACCCCAGAGACTGCCGCCGAAAGCAGCGGTGGCGCAGCCATTGCGCTGGATATCGAAAGCATCGCGATCACCAACGGTAATATCAGCTATACCAATACGACCACCGACAGCAAAGTGCTATTGAAAAACTTCTCCATGACCTCGGGCAAAGTCACCACCGGTGCCTACTTCCCTGCCGAACTCAGCTTTCAAGCGGAACAATATCAAGCAGATCAAAAACAGCTAACCCTCGACGCAGCCCTAACCGCTGAATTTTTCCTCGATTTAGCTAACCAGCAATACAATATCAAGGGACTAGCAAGCACCTTAGGCCTCAGTGGTGTAGCCTTCAACGACAAAACCGTACAGGTAAAGCTGAACAGTGACATCGAAGCTAACTTGGCCAACGAAACCGCCACGCTGAAAGGTATGAGCTTGAGCGCCGCCAACGTGGCTGCTAAAGGCGATGTCTCAGTCGCTAGCTTCAGCAAGCCCGTTATCAGCGGCAATCTCAATGTTGCTCAATTTAGCTTGCAAGAGTTACTAGCAGCACTGGGTCAACCGGCAATCGAAACCACCGATCCCGATGTACTCAAAGCCATCAGTTTCAATGCTCAACTCGGCGGTGCCGCCAACACCCTCGGGCTGAATAAAATGAGTCTGAAATTGGATGACACCAACTTCAATGGCAGCTTCGCGATGAATCTGGCCACCGGCTCAATCGCCTTCAATATGAAAGGCGATGAACTGAATGCCGACCGCTACCTGCCCCCCGCATCAGAACAACCCGCACAAGCATCATCCGACAGCAAAGCAAAATCTACAGGATACTCTAAAGAGCCTATCATTCCTGTTGAGCTACTCAAAGGGCTGAATATGGATGTTGATTTGGGGCTGAAAAAATTACTAATCAACAAACTGACTCTGACCAACCTCGAGCTTGCCACCAGTGCCCACGGCGGTTTAGTGAATATAAGCAAACTCAACGCGGATATGTACAGCGGTACGCTGCGTAACTCAGTGATTGTCGATGTACGCAAATCACCGACTAAACTGACGGTTAATAAAAACATCAGTAATATCCAGATCGGCGACCTGCTGATGGATATGGCTGAGGTTGATCGCCTAACCGGTACCTTTAACACCCAAACTAAAATCACCGCTCAAGGCGACTCAGTGCATGCCATCGTTAACAGCCTCAACGGTAACTCTAAAATCACCATGCCCGATGGCGCGGTCAAAGGGATCGATATTGCCCAGACAATCTGCCAAGGCTTCAACAATGTAACCTCCTTGGGCATCGATACCGAACAGGTCGATCGCTCCACCCCCTTTGCCGATCTTAGCAGTAACTTTAAATTCACCAACGGCGTCGTTAGCAATCAGGATTTAATTACTAAACTCGATGCCATCACGTTGCGCGGCAAAGGCAGCGTTAGCCTGCCGGCGCAAAACTTAGATTACCGCCTCGGCTTAACCATTGAAGAAAATCTGTTTAAGAAAACCTGCTCTGTCAATAACAGCCTCGAAGGGGTTGAGTGGCCAGTCAACTGTAAGGGCAGCTTCGACACCGAGCCGGCTAAACTCTGTCGTCCCGATGCCAGCGTGCTCAAAGAGCTGTTAAAACAGAAAGCGAAAAAACAGCTGGAAGGCAAACTGATGGAAAAACTGGGTGGCGAAGAAGGCAGCAAGGCCGAAGGCGCTAAGAAACTACTCAAAGGATTGTTTGGAAGCTAATGACAGCCGATCAGTTCTCCACCGCCGTGCTGGATTGGTTTGACCAGCACGGTCGTCACGACCTGCCTTGGCAGGCCGACAAAACAGCCTATTTCACCTGGCTATCTGAGATCATGCTACAACAAACTCAAGTCAGCACGGTGATCCCCTATTTCGAGCGTTTTCGAGAGCAGTTTCCCACGGTGGAGGATCTTGCGGCAGCAGAGCAAGATGAAGTACTGCACCTGTGGACCGGCCTTGGCTACTATGCCCGCGCCCGTAATCTGCATAAAACCGCTAAGATCATCAGTGATGATTTTGGCGGTCAGTTTCCCGATAGCATCGAAGCGCTCGAGCAACTCCCCGGCATAGGACGCTCCACCGCTGGGGCGATTCTATCGATCTCTACCGGCAAGCGAGCTGCAATTCTCGATGGCAACGTCAAACGGGTATTGGCCCGTTACTACGCCATTGAAGGCTGGCCCGGCACCACCGAAAACATAAAGCAACTGTGGCTATTTGCCGAACACAACACCCCTCACCAGCGAGTTGCCGATTACACCCAAGCAATGATGGATATGGGCGCAACCCTTTGTACGCGCAGCAAACCAGCCTGTCTTCTCTGCCCATTGGTAACAGGCTGTCAGGCCCATCAACAGGGGCGCGAGAATCAGCTTCCTATCGCTAAGCCAAAAAAAACCATTCCGATTAAACAGACCATGATGCTGTTGATTCGGAATGAAGAGGGACAGATATTGCTCCGCCAGCGTCCCCCTAGCGGCATCTGGGGCGGTCTATGGAGCCTTCCTGAAACATCTGACCTACGTGATGCCGAACAGGAAACTGGCCTGCCTATCGATGCTGATAGCGCCTCAGCCCTGTCGCCTGTGCGTCACACCTTTAGCCATTTCCATCTCGATATCACCCCGGTGCACATTGAACTGCGGGATAATGACCTTACAAACAGTGTCATGGAACAGCCCGCCACTCTCTGGTATAACTTACGCCAGCCACAGAAGATCGGTCTGGCCGCCCCGGTAAAAAAGCTACTGGGCAAACTAAAAACCAGCTACACACCGGTCTCAGAGTAAACGATCAGACTAACCTTGGAGAACACCATGACCCGCACCGTAATGTGCCGCAAATACAAAGAGGAACTGGAAGGACTCGATAAGCCCCCTTATCCGGGTGCCAAGGGCCAATTGATCTTCGATACCGTATCGAAAAAAGCCTGGACCGAGTGGACCAACCACCAGACCATGCTGATCAACGAAAAACACCTCAGCTTAATGGACCCATCAACCCGTGAATTCCTGCAACAAGAGATGCAGAAGTTTATGGATGGCGATGACTACGAAAAGGCCGAAGGCTACGTTCCACCGTCGAAATAAGTACAGAAAATAACCAATCACACTAAAACTGCAAAAATAACCACTTTTATGCTGCAGGATGATTGACAGCGCAGCCTGAAATCAGTTTAATACGCACCTCTTGTTTGCCCGGATAGCTCAGTCGGTAGAGCAGAGGATTGAAAATCCTCGTGTCCTTGGTTCGATTCCGAGTCCGGGCACCATTTATTTAGTTAAAAGAGCCTCACTCATCTTGTAAAAAGAGAGCTGGGGCTTTTTTACGTCTGGACTACCGCAGCTCGGAACGCGAACCAAGTTCGATTATTCGTTGCTACGCCCCTTCATAACTATGAACAATAATCCCCATGGGGAAACTTCTCGCTAGGCTCTAGCGCTCAACGTTTTGCTTAAGTAGAGTGGACCTGACAGGCAACTTGTGACCGCTATCGGTCGTGACTTTAAACTTAGGCGCTCAACACTGGTCTTTTTGAATGCTGCCCGCCAGTTATAAAGCTGCGACTCATCAATACCGAGCGCTTTGGCTGCTGAACGACACTGCTTTTGGCTGCGAGCTTTAGAGCTTCTGACTTGAACGATGGAGCGTATTGCCGACGTTTGCCCCTGGATGTCATTGTTCACCGAGCTAAGCGATTTTACTCGTTTAACTCGGTGTTCAAAATGCTGGGGCGGATCAATATAGAGAATACGGGCATACGATAAAAGTAAGTTGCGCTGCAATAAATTAGCTTATCGGGTAACTGGATATTAACCACAGAGCCGCCAACCCGGGAATAATCTCTAAAGGCTAATTTAAATAGCCCTTATGTCTTAATAGTCATCGTTATCTATCTTAGAAATTTACACGTACACCCACGGCAACTTCATGACTTGCGAGATCATCGATCTTAAAACCGTCAGTAAATGAATCCTGCCCAGTGCTTACATCGCCGAATGTGGCATATTGGTATTCACCATAAATGGAAGCCTGTTTGGTTAATGCATAACTGCCACCTACACCCACATTCCAGGTGAATTCAGTGTTATCACCATTTTTATAGTTATCATAATAACCATCGGCTACACCATCAAACGGATCGAATGCAGCAACACCCGCTCCGCCAAGACGTGCTGAGTAGCGGTTCTTAGATACGCCCACGCCAGCTTTAACGTAAGGCGTGAACTGAGATTCATTAGAGAAGTCATAAAAAACTTCTACAGTAAGGGTTGTGCTTTTGACGTCACCGTTGAGTATATATTCTTCACCAGCGCGACTACCGGTGCCGACCTTCCTGTCGTCAAAGTCACTTTCGTGGTAGCCGATACGCCCTTCAACACGCAGCTGCTCATTGAACTGATAACCGATACCCACCTCGCCTGCTATACCGCTGCCTGCATCAAATGATCCAGGAAAATCAGCATCAGAGGCAACATTGTTTCCGTAGGGTGTTGAGTCATTCGCCTGTTGATTGGTGCCGAGTTGTGCCGTCGCATAAAAGCCTTGTGCCAGCACTAATGAAGGAGTGGCTAATATTATTGCAATCGCTGAAGCAAACTTCTTACCTGTATGGTTCATCATTTCCCCTCTTAATTCTCTTAATTGATGTAGAAAGTAGGGCGAGTATGACGCAAACTACCAGAACCGATAAGCTCACTAATTTAGAATGGATTGGTCTGATTATGAGTACAATTGATTTCACCAACTTGCGCCTGCTGGCTGTGTTTGCCACTGTTGTCGAGCTAGGCAGCTTTGCCGCAGCGGCTCGTAAACTCAACACCAGCCGCTCAAGAGTGAGTGAACAGATCGCCAGTCTGGAAACAGTGCTAGCCGTGCGGCTCTTACAGCGCTCAACCCGCAAACTCACGGTCACATCCGAGGGTCGTAATGTTTATGAGCAGGCACAACTACTGCCGGATATTCTACAAAAAGTGGAATCCATAACCCACACCGAAATCCCTAGCGGGCGCGTCGCCATTACGATGAATCACGACACAGCACATAAGTATATTTTACCGGTGCTGGCGGATTTTCAGGCACAGTACCCTGAGGTATATCTGGATTTTATTCTAAGCGATGACACCTTAGACTTTATTGATGACCAGATTGATCTGGGTATTCGGATTGGTACCACAATAGATGATTCACTTATTGCCCGCCCCCTTCACGAAGAAAAGCTGGCCTTGTTCGCCAGCTCGTCTTATCTGGCGCAGGCAGGGACACCAGTCACAGTAGAGGATCTGGAAAACTGCCGCTGGGTGACTCTCATGCAAACCAACTTTAATGGTTCATTACGCCTGTGGGAAAATGGTGCGCCGTTGGAAATAAGACCGAAGGATTTTTACCGCTGCAATGCACCGCTGATGATGCAGCAAATGGTAGCCAACGGCATGGGGATTTGCGCACTGTTTCCATCGATGGTGCAGCAGGAAGTAAATAATAAACAGCTGATTAATGTGATGCCATCGGTAAGAAGTGACACGCTTACATTGGCTCTGGTATACCCCTCGCGCCGCCAGATTCCACAACGAACGCGGGTGGTAATTGATTATTTGCTAGCGGCGGACATGTTTACTTTAAAAGAACCCTGAACTGCTTTTCAGAAGATTTACCATGACCAATAGAGCTAAGAATGATCGTCAGGGTTTTATCTAAAAAGCACCCATTTATATTGGAAAAAGGTTACACATAATCGCACCAGATTTTGTGAAACAGACCATGGAGATGATAGGCATAGAGAGCAGAACCGACATCCCCGCAGCAGACATCGCCAAAGAGTGGTAATGCACCGTCCGCGATAACGAAGAGCATCTCTCCACAGAAGATACCGAGAAAAGCGATAATCATTGCTGCTTTCGGTGCCACCTGATACCCCATATCGCTACTGGAAGCAGCTCCCACTGTACCTACTAACACTATAGAGCAATTGATCGCTTGGTCTGTTCGTTAATGATCGATACCTCAAAAGAGCATGTGCCTTCCTTCATCAGAAGGACGACAGAGTCTTAAAGTCGAAAAAACGAAACAACCTTACTAGGGGAGCAAGCTTCTTGTCGAAGACAGATAAAACAACTTACTTATCTTCGACCGCCGCATCCTAGGCCTTATAGAACTCAGGAAAGATCGCATTATCCGCAGGATAGCTACCGGGACTCACGCGAACCTCCTCAGGATTAACACTCGGATCGGTGCCGGGTCTTGGATCCCAGATAGCATCATCGCCCAACCAGCGGGTTGAGAGGGCCATGCGATCCTGAGTAGTCGATTGGTTACCCGGTGCGCCATGCAGGGTCCAGGCGGAGAATAGCAAGGCATCCCCGGGCTGAAGATCAAAGCCGATAATATCGAAATCATCCCGGGCCGCTTCGATATCGGGACATGGAACACCCTCACCGGTACCGGTCCAGCTGTTCTTATCTGCACCTGAGGTACCGAAAGCTTGCGGCAGATAAAATAGGTCGTTTTGTTGCGAGCCTCGAACAAACTCTAAACCACTGCCCGCTACCGTCACCGGCGTTAGCGCTAACCATATCGAGGCGATCTGCTTACCTCTAAACGGCCAGTAAGGTACGTCCTGATGCCAAGGCGTCGGAATCGCTGTTTCAGCTTTCTTAATCAGTAGATGATCAAAATAGAAACGAGCGCTCTGGCTCTGCATCGCTTGGGCCGCAAGACGGGCGCAACCGGAATCTTTGGCATATTGATAGATAAGATCATGGGAGCGCCACAGGTAACGGTCGGTAAACATCCGCCCTTTTTCGGCTCCGGGGTTAGCATCGTTACAGAGTTTGCCGGGGTTTTCGAGTTGCTGTTGGCCGAAGGCGAGCAGCTGGGTAATCCATTCCGGGTCAACTGCATTACGAACACACACCACCCCCTCCTGTTGATACTGGCGGATCTCTTCTGCACTTAGGTTTCGCTCTATCATGTCGGTTTCCTCTTATAGTTATTGTTGATCCGACTATAGCGTTATCATTAGTATTGATTAAGTCGATAAACTTGATATCTATTATGGAAAAATTTGATTATAGCTCGCTAAGTTTCAAAAGCCTTAACACTCTCAAGCAGATTTATGAGCAAGGCTCTCTCACCGCCGCAGCCATAGAGTTAGGACAGAACCAACCCACCGTAAGCTATACGCTGGAACAGCTGCGTGTCGCACTGCAGGACCCGCTATTTGTCCGTTCAGGCCGTGGGGTAGCGCCCACCCAACGCTGTCACCAGATCATGCCGGAGGTTGAGCACTTACTCAGCGGGATGACGGCGCTATTGCAGCAAAAAGACTTTGATCCCGCCGACGCCTCACTAGAAGTCACTATCTCCTGTAACCAATATGAACTACAGGTCATCGTGCCTCGTCTCGTCCAACGGTTAAATCGAATAGCGCCGAATATTCGTATGACATTTATTCAATCGCAGGTAAATGGCCATCAGCAACTGCAACGTGGTCAGTGCGACCTGCTGCTATCCCCGGTGGTACGGGATTACGAAGCACTCTATCGGCGGGTGCTATTTAAAGATCGTTATGTGTGCTTAATGTCCACCACACATCCATTGGCTCAGCCATCACTGACGAGGGCAGATTATCTCGAGGCTAAGCATGTAGAAATTCGTTATGAGGGGGGCTGGAAACCCTTTTATCTAAATACACCCGAGTTGCAGGGGGCTACGTTGAACATTGCCCTTGGCCTACCGAGTGTCGCTAATATTGTGTCTATCATCGCCAATACCGACCTACTACTGACACTACCGGAACGCTTAGCGCAACTCATCGGTGACTCAATGGCGCTCAAAGACCCACCCTTTAAGAGCGATTTTGAAGTTTGCCTTTACTGGAATAAAATAACTCACCATTCCAAGGCCCATCAATGGCTACGTGAACAGATTATTAACCTCATCTCGAATGAAATCATCCACGCCCCTGACTAACGATTAAGCAAAATGAGCGTTTAGTGCTTCAAGCACCAGAGCGCCAAGAGCGGCGTATCGACTGAGCGCATCGCATGAACAATATGGGATGGGTTGTAAACATAGCCACCGATGCCCGGCGACCACCAGAAATCATCTGCTTGACGCCAAAGACCGTGGCTCAAGACGAGATAGATCTCTTCCGGCAGATGGTGGTGATTGGGATAAGTTAGACCCGGTCGCATTAAACTGATCCCAACCGTTATATCATCTCGCCTCTCAAGTCCGCGAGGGCCAATAATCTCGGCATTGATATGACCGGCCATAAAGTCAGGATGCTGCGGGGAGGAACGCTGAAACCAAAACAGAAGATCAGCGAGCGAAAAGCACGCTTGAGCTAACGAGCGCAGCTGAGGTGGCAACTGAGGAATAGTGGCACCAAGCTGGTGACGTAAATCATACAGTTCAACCTGCGGTGAAATGTGCATAGATGGTAGGGATAGCACTCCCTGCTCTGCCAGCCGCTGACGGATCACTTCGGCGGCTTTGAGCCCCGGCCCAGCCAGCTCAGTCGTTTTTAACAACCCGCTTAACTGAGAGCGAATATCATGCAAGACCGCCACAACATCGCCAGATTCCATCTACTTGTTAGCCGTTTCGATCTTTTTAATATAGGCCTCCATTGAGGCTAAATTAAGCTGATCCACCTGACTCTGAATCTGCATTTTAACATTGGCTTTGGCTTCGCTTGAATAAAGACGATACAGGGTAAAATTAACCCCCAGTGATAATACAAACAGCAGCGTAATCACGATCAACGCGTCCAGATGGAGTTCAAACTTCTTCAATGTTTATCCTTTTCTAAGCAGGGTTCAATGCGCTTAAGCCATTCGCTTGCTGGCTCAGGTATCGAAAATAGATACCCCTGCATCAACGGCCTGCCGTGCTGACGGAGATATTCCGCTTGCTCTTCGGTTTCCACCCCTTCGGCGACAACGCTTAGGTCAAAGCGCGAAGCAATTTGCTGGATGACATTAACCAGCTCGGCATCACCCGCATCATTGAGCATATCGCGGATAAAGCTCCGATCAATCTTGAGTTCAGCTAACGGCAGGCTTTTCAGGTAAAAGAGGCTGGAATAACCGGTGCCGAAGTCGTCGATAGAAAAACTGACTCCCGAATCGGCTAGCGCAATCATCTTACCAACCACTCGATCGATATTATCCAACATGGTGCTCTCAGTAACTTCAATCACTAACTGAGCCGGGTTGGCGTTATAGCGCTGCAAACACTGCTGTGTGTAATCAACAAAATCATCACACTGAAAGCACCGCGAGCTGACATTAACCGACATTTTCAGGGCGGGATGACTATCCCGAAGCCCGCCTAACAGCGCCGATACTTGGTCGATCATCCAACGGTCGATCTGTACAATGAGATCAGACCCTTCTGCCAGCGGAATAAACATCGCCGGACTGATCAAACCATCGTCAGGATGTTCCCAGCGCACCAGGGCTTCTGCGCCATGTAAGCGGCCATCGGAGCATACCTGTGATTGTAGATAGACTCGCAGCTGATCATTTTGAATCCCCAGACGTAAGCGATGTTCGTCGGTAAGCCGTTGCTCAATTCGCTCCCCCATACTGGATTCAAAGAAAACCGCCGGACCACCATCACTGCCCGCATTTTTCGCCCGAAAATAAGCGGTTTCAGCCCGACTAATCACCGATGTTACCGCTTCATCAGGCGCATCCGGATAGATCGCTACACCAACCGCCGCACGTAACTGGAATAGATCATTTTCAATAGCACTGGAAAAACGCACCACCAATTGCTGAATCCCATCCGCCTGCTGATGTGCCGCATCAATGGCTAACGCCGAGCTGCTGTGCACCTGAGGCAGCAGCAACGCAAACTGATCACCTTCGAGACGGGCTAGAGAGTTACCATCGGTTATATAGTCCTGTAGCTCTTTAGATAGGTCATGCAAGATTTTATCGCCCAGCGCCGAACCTCGGGTGACGCAGAGATCGCTAAACCGCTGCAAACCAAACACAAGCAACGAGCCTAAACCTTCTTGACGACTGGTACTGCCCATTAATTGCGACAAACGATCGGTAAACAATAGACGGTTTGGCAGCGAAGTTAACGGGTCATGCCAGGTCAGAAAATCCATCCGCTGCTGCACTTCCCGCAACTGGGTAATATCACTAAACACGCCGATATAACACTTGATCCGGCCATCATCATCAAGCACGGCACTGATAGTCAGTAATTCCAGAAATAACTCACCACTTTTCTTCTTGTTCCAGACCTCGCCCGTCCAATGGCCGGTGCTTTTAATGGACTTCCACATCTCGCTATAGAAAGTCTGATCATGCCGGCCAGAGCGCAACATCCGGGGAGGCAGCCCGATGACTTCAGCTTCGCTATACCCAGACACCTGCGTAAAAGCATTGTTGACGGCGATAATATCGCCCTTGATGTCGGTAATCATTACACCATCATTGGTGCTTTCAAATACCTGAGAGAACAGCTTCTGACGTTCTCGCACCTCAGCTAATTCAGTGGAATACGTTAGCATCTTCTCATGTTGCTGTTGCAACAATGAAAGCTTGTCACTCAACCGCTGGTTGGCCTCTTCTAACTGTCTGACCAAGCTTTTTAGCTTCAGGTGCGTATTCACCCGAGCTCTCACCACCGAGGTGGTAAAAGGTTTAGTAATGTAATCCACAGCCCCCAGTTTTAAGCCATATTCCTCTGCCGTCACATCGCTTTTAGCCGTGACAAAGATAACCGGAATACTGCTGGTTGAGCTATGACTCTGAAGTAGCTTGCACACTTCATAACCGTCCATACCGGGCATCATGACATCCAGTAAAATCAGATCGGGTCTTTCTTTCTCATGCACCAATGACAACGCTGACGGGCCATCGGTGGCAATCATAATATCGAAGTCATCCTTGAGGGATTGAGCCAATACATGGATATTGCTAGGGACGTCATCAACCATCAGCAATAAAGGCTTTGCGCTCGAGCATCGGCTACTCATTGGGACTCCCTTGTCTCTTCAGTGAAGCAAACCCGGTCTCGACCGGTCTCTTTAGCTTTATACAGCTGTTTATCAGCCAGCATAAACAGCGATTCTGGAGGCTGGTTTTTATGGGGATAAACACATGCAACACCAATACTCACAGTGACTCTATCACGCAGAGCATCCGGTGCGTGTGGAATATTCAGCTCACGAATATGCGTCATCACTTTTTCCGCCAGCTCCATTGCCCCTTGCAACGGAGTTTCAGGAAGCAATAGCGCGAACTCTTCTCCGCCATAACGAGTCAGTTGATCCGAGGCACGACCAATCACTTGGTTTAACCTCATGGCTATACGTTGCAGACAATCGTCTCCTTCCCGGTGGCCAAAAAAATCGTTGTACAATTTGAATTGATCGATATCTACGATCAGCATGGATAAACAACTACCTTTACGTTGTAGCCGCCGCCACTCCGCTTCAAGAATTAAGTCATAGGCGCGACGATTACCAACGCCGGTAAGGGCGTCAATAAGGGTACGCTGTTCGAGCATATCGGTGCGCCGTTTTAGCTCAAGATGAGTATGCACCCGGGCCAACAAAATGGGCGCCGAGATCGGTTTGTGGATAAAATCTACCGCTCCTAGCTTAAGCCCTTTTAATTCATCGACTTCATCACTTAAGGCCGTCACAAAGATCACCGGAATATTGCGGGTTTCATTGTTCTCCTTAATTTCACGACAAAAGCTGAAGCCGTCAACCTCAGG
This sequence comes from Amphritea sp. GJ51-11, assembly GCF_055808735.1. Classification (NCBI taxonomy): domain Bacteria; kingdom Pseudomonadati; phylum Pseudomonadota; class Gammaproteobacteria; order Oceanospirillales; family Oceanospirillaceae; genus Amphritea; species Amphritea sp. GJ51-11. Next base: position 4,237,332 of record NZ_CM147881.1, read on the forward strand.
CATCATCACATCCAATAGCAGAATATCGGGAATCTGCTTACGTAACACTTCCCTTGCCTCAGCGACATTTCGAGCGATCAATACTTCATAGTGAGGCGCCAACAAGTCGCCCATCAGCCTTAGGTTTGTCAATTCATCATCGACGACCAATACTTTAGCGGGAGAGTCTCCCCGGCTTTGCTGTTGATACCCTGCCTGAATAAAAGCTTTGACCATGTAATTACTCAACCAATTCGCTGCAAAGGTGTGACTTTAGAATAACAATTCGACGTGAAATGCCCACTTTATCAGGCCCCATTCTGTTTACCAAGCGATTGATTTAGCATGACTTCGTTAAGCGTCCTTTCTCTTCTCAGTATCGCCTTTAGACCAATGCTGTTTAAGAATTTTCTGCGCTGCAGGATAATCAAAGCCGTCAATTGCCCGGATCAATCCTGATAGCCAGTCGACATCACTAAAATGTTTATATGACTCTAGTTTAGTCATCAACTCAGAAGACACCAGTCGGTGCCGCTCGACCAGGTCAACAACCTGCAATAATGACTGTTCTAACTCCGCGGCATCCGCCTCATTCAGGAGACAGGCCTGCTTCACTTCAGATTGTTTCAGGTAGGGCTGCAAACACTCAAGAGTCGCGTTGATCGCTTGTTGTAACTGTTCTAACTCAGCCGCATCCGCACGGTTCTGATTCTGCACCTGCTGCTCAAGCCTAGCGGCCTCTTGATGCAGCGGCAACGCCTCAACATTGGCGGCAATGCCCTTTAAGGAATGCAGTGTCTGCTGTAACAAACTTAATGAGGTTCCTGCGACCACTGAGGGTAATAGCTGGGCATCCAGCTTACGCAAGTCATCGTTGAACGCTTGTAACAACCGCTGAAACGATGCTTGATCGCCGCCCAAGCGCTGCTGCAGTTTAGCAAGATCAATCCATGGAGTAGTGCCGTCATCACTCGATGTTTGCTCACCTAGGCCTTCAGCCATCGTAGCCGGCTCACCTGCATAGAGATAACGTCGCAGCATGGCTTCCAGTTTTTTTAACTCAATCGGTTTAACGATATAACCATCCATCCCCGCCTCTTGAGAAGCTCTCTTGTCCTCATCCAGCACCGCGGCGGTCATCGCTATAATAGGGAGGTGCTGCCCGTCGGGCTCTGTCGCACGATAACGCTTAGTCGCCTCAAAACCATTGATATGCGGCATCTGTAGATCCATCAAGACCAGATCCAACGGCTGCGCCGCTATTAGCCTCAATGCTTCCTCACCATTATTTGCCAGTAAAACCTCGACGCCCAGCTTTTGTAATAGAGCCTTGGCTACCATGCGATTGGATGCCTGATCGTCCACCAGCAAAACCTTTTTACCCTTCAGGACCAACGTGGTTAAGGGCTGTTTAACCAGATGTTGAGGCTCACCACGTAAACTACGCTGCACCGCATTATAAAGACGCCGTGGGGTTACCGGTTTAATCAATACGGCATCCGGCTGGGTCGTATTACCAATCAGCTCGGCGGCGCTCTCATTCGCATTGATCATAAGCAAGACATGATGTCGCTCGCCCCGTTGCGCGAGTTCAGCGGACAACGCTGGCCAATGGCTGCGACTGCTGCTATCAAAGATAATCAGGTCGGCTTGTCGCAACTCAGGTGAACTCAACCCTTCCTCCTCGCTACTAACGGCAGTAACCGATGCCCCCAGCGATGTGAGCAGTGCCCCTGTGACCCTCTGACCGGTTGGTTGCGCATCGACTAATAGCACGGACACCTTAGCCAAATCACCTTCAAGTAAGCGCTCACTCTCAGCAACAAGCCCTACCAAAGCGCTAAAGCTAAATTCACTGCCCTGCCCAAACGTGCTGCTCGCCTCAATGCTACCCCCCATCAGCTCCGCCAACGAACGACAAATCGCCAAACCTAAACCCGTACCGCCATATTTACGTGTGGTTGACGCATCCAGCTGTGAGAACGATTCAAACAGTGAGTGGATCTGACCTTCCGGCATCCCAAGGCCTGTGTCGCTGACTCGGAAACGCAACCGAATCTGATCTACCTCGCTGACAGCCTCAACCGCCACCACAATCTCCCCCTGCTCGGTAAACTTGACCGCATTACCAACCAGGTTATTGAGTATCTGTCCCAGCCTCAAAGGATCGCCAATCACCCGGGCAGGCAAGTGCGCCGGCATATCAAGATAGAGACGCAAGCCCTGTTCGTGAGCATCGATGGCAAATAGATCAATAGAGCGGCTCACCACCTCTTCTAAGGAGAACTCGACATGCTCTAGCTCAAGCCGGTCGGCATCCATTTTAGAATAATCAAGAATATCGTTAAGCAGGCTCAGTAGTGCTCGGGACGCATTAAACATACGCATAATATAATCCCGCGCAGTATCCGGCAGATCAAACTCAGTCAACAGCTGACTCAGGCCGACTATAGCGTTCATCGGGGTGCGAATTTCATGGCTCATATTGGCAACAAATTCACTCTTCGCCAAACTCACCGCTTCCGCTTGGCGGCGTGCCTCTTCGAGTATTTCAGAGGCTTTCGCTCGCTCAGTCACATCCACCACCGCGACGATAATCACCTCTTTATCCTGATAGATGATGGGACGGGCGGTCAGCTCGACACGAATCTCACTACCATCTTTTTTACGATGGATTGACTCACGCGAGAAATGCGACGCACTTAGGGATTGCAAGGTACTGCCATCTGTCACCAGATCGGTGAGTTTCAGACGCAAAAACGCTTCCCGCGCATAACCATAGTGGATCTCAGCCGCATGATTGATCATTAAAAAGCGGCCGCTGGCTCGATCCAGCAACATCATCGGCACCGGCGCTAACTCAAACACTTCGTGATAGCGGCGTTCACTGGCTTTCAACGCCTCTTCAGCCTGCTGACGCCGGGTGATATCGATAATAATCGACATGATCAGAGTCCGATGCGCCATGTCTATCTTGCCGTTACGAAGCTCAACAATACGCTTTTCACCGTTCGCTAACCGGTGGGTCTGGCGTATCAATTTTTTATGCCCGCCATGAGTATCCATTCGCTGCGAGCTCAAACCCGCCAACGTCATACCTTTGAAGGTATCGATGTCATAACCATAAAATTCTCGCGCCGCTAAATTAGCATCAAAGATTGTGCCATCTTGCGGATCACTCAACAGCATGGCGACTCCCGCATTACTGAATAGCAAACGGTGGCGTTCTTCACTCACACTCAGCTCATCGGTCATCTCCCGCGCCAGGCGCTGCGCCGCTTTTTGTGAAAACGAAAGGTTCGCCACAATAAAAAACAGTAATAAACTGACCACCAAACCACAGACTAAAACAATCGTGGGCTGACTGGCTCCAACGCTGGAGAGATAACCCGAACGGCTATAGAGATAAATACTCCAATGATGCCCGCCCACATCCAGCACATAGAGATCACTGAAGGCGGGGTCATGTCCCGGTGTCCCGTATAGGGGTTTAGCATAGGGAGCGTTGTTGTAAAGAATATGCTCTGCCGAAGCTTCTTGTCCGTCATAGATTTCAAAATCGATACCTTCCTGATTAGACCCCAGCACACCGCGCATCAAATCACCCATACGAAAAGCACTGTAGACATAACCCAGCAAGGCACTACGACGCTGCTCTATCGTTCCCACCGGAGCATCTCGACGGTACAGCGGGTAATACATCAGAAAGCCATACTGAACGTCTTTATCGGTTTCCTGCACCAGCGTCACACGACCTGATACCGCCGCTTTACTGGTATCCCGGGCAATATTCATTGCCGAACGACGGGTCGGCTCCGAGTACATATCAAAGCCAAAAGCGCGCTGATTACGCCAATCAAATGGCTCTAGATAAACGATCGCACTATAGAGATCTCGCTCGCCTAAAGGCCTGATGTGATAATCAGGAAAACCTTCCGCTTGGATTTCAGCCTCATGCGAAAGCAGTTCCTCCGGCGCAACCATCCGCGCATACCCTAGCCCTTGGATACCGGGAAAGTGATCCTGTAAATTAAGCGTATTGGTAAAGGTGTGCCAGTCTTCTCGACTCACATCACTGGAAGCATTAAATAAACCGATACCACCACGCAGCGCCACCACATACTCATTCATGCGCTGCTCTATCGCTTTACGTACATCCAAAGTCTGAAACTTGAAACGTTCACCCACCCGTTGCTCAATAGCACTATTGGAGACGTACCAAGCCAGCCCCGTCAAGATCAATGAGATCGCCAAAACCACCCAAGCAATCGTTGGCCGGTGTTCTAAAAACTGACGAATACTGATGCCGTATTTCGCTGAATAGGCTTCTGGCATAGATACTGACTCCGGGGCAGGCTGCGCGCCCTTTAATTACACGATAAAAATGCCTAGTCTATCCTTAGATATCAACAGGCCCGACTACACGTCTGTCATCATTAAGATTAGATCACATTAACCAGTTAGCCATTAACTCGGATGATCTCAGATTAAATCGAAATACTGAAGCCGTAAGTTATCCCGTTATTATGCGCAAATATTGACGTCATTAGTCTTTAGAACCATCTTTAATAAGTGTCCACAGGATAACCTAGGAGGCTCTATGACGAGCGATGTTGAGATTGCACTTCAGTTCACCCCTCAGCCGATTGCTGACATTAGCGCTAAACTAGGTATTGATCCGCATCACCTTTATCCTTATGGCCGCGATATTGCCAAAATCGACCTGCAGGCGCTCACCCATAACAACCGCCAACCCGGCAAACTGATACTGGTCTCGGCCACCACACCCACCCCGTCCGGCGAAGGCAAAACCACCACAACCATCGGCCTAGCGCAGGCATTTACGCTACTAAATGAATCCGTCTGCATGGCCTTACGTGAGCCATCCCTAGGCCCATGTTTAGGGATGAAAGGCGGTGCCACCGGCGGTGGTTATAGCCAAATCATGCCGGCCGATAGAATCAATTTACACTTTACTGGCGATTTTCATGCTATCACCAGCGCCAACAATCTCTTATCTGCCGCGCTGGATAACCATATCTATCAAGGTAATGAGCTAACCATCGATCCTAGGCAGATTGTCTGGCGACGGGTAATGGACATGAACGATCGTAGCCTGCGCAATATCGTTTTGGGTCTCGGCGGAAAACTTCAAGGAATCCCCCGAGAAGGCGGCTTCGATATTACCGCCGCCTCCGAAGTCATGGCCATGCTTTGCCTGGCCGAAGATGCCGCTGACCTGCAACAACGGCTCGACCGTACCCTGATTGCTTATACCTATACTGGCGAACCGGTCTATGCCCGACAACTCCACATTACCGGTGCCATGATGGCGCTACTAAGAGATGCACTCCAACCAAATCTAGTGCAGAGTTTTGAAGGCACCCCGGCCTTTGTCCATGGCGGTCCGTTTGCCAATATCGCCCATGGTTGTAACAGCCTGATCGCCACCCGCATGGCGATGCAATACGCCGACTGGACAATCACCGAAGCCGGTTTTGGTTTTGACCTAGGGGCCGAGAAATTTTTCGATATCAAATGCCGCGCTGCGAATCTCGACCCAGATGCAGTCGTATTGGTCACCACGGTCAGAGCGTTAAAAATGCATGGCGGTAAAGCCAAAGACCAACTGGCAAGCGAAGATCTTAGCGCAGTAAAAAAAGGATTAAGTAATCTAGATAAACATATCGAGAGTGTCGCAATTTTCAATAAAAAGCCGGTTGTGGCACTCAACCGCTTTGCCACCGATACTGATCGGGAAATCGAGATTATACGCACCCGCTGTACGACACTCGGGGTCACATTTGCCGTCACCACTCACCATGCCGATGGTGGTCAAGGAGCGCTTGAGCTAGCCCAAGCAGTCATCGCCTCAGTGCCACAGAACAAGCCCTTTAAACCCCTCTATTCTCTCGATCTCAGCGTAATGGAAAAAGTGCGCATAGTCTGCCGGCAGATGTATGGTGCCGATGACGTCGCTTTCACCAAAGAGGCGGCAAAAGACCTCCAACTAGTGCAACAGCTAGGACTGAGCCATCTACCGATCTGTATTGCTAAAGCCCCGAGTTCCTTATCTGACGATCCTAGCCTGCGAGGCCGACCACGGGACTTTGAAGTCACCGTCCGGGCTATTCAGATCAATGCCGGTGCCGGTTTCTTGGTGATTCTAACCGGTGATATCCTGCGTATGCCTGGATTACCGAAAATACCCGCCGCCAATAATATGCGTCTACGTGACAACGGTGTGATCGAAGGCTTGGAATAAACCAACCGCGCGATACTTGCAGACGGATAGCTATCCCGAGGCCCGTCATCCCGACACGCAACTCGCCCTATCAAACTGTTCGGCAACGGCGCTAAAAATACAGTAAAATGCCGGCTTTACTATAGCTAAGTAACCCTGAGCCGTTTGCCGCGCTCGTTAATACCGGATTTTTATCAAATGATACGTGTTTCAAATATTAAACTGCCCCTTGATCATGATGAGCAGGCCCTCACCAATGCCATTTTAACGACCCTCGATATTACCGCTGACCAATTGACTGCCGTTGAGATCCGCCGGCGTGGTTACGATGCACGTAAAAAGAACACCATCTTTCTGATCTATACTCTAGATATCGACACCACCATTAACGATGCGTTACTGGCTAAGCATGTAGGCAATCAATCAATCCGTCTAACGCCGGATATGGAGTACAAGTTTGTTGCTCAGGCGCCCACCGACCTACAAGAGCGGCCACTGGTGATCGGCTTTGGTCCCTGTGGTCTGCTAACCGGACTGGTATTGGCTCAGATGGGCTATAAGCCATTGATTATTGAGCGAGGCAAAGCAGTACGCGAGCGCACCAAAGATACCTTTGGCTTCTGGCGACAGAAGAAACTCAACCCTGAATCCAACGTCCAGTTTGGTGAGGGCGGAGCAGGCACCTTTTCCGATGGCAAACTATCGACACAGATTAAAGACCCCAAGCAGTATGGCCGCAAAGTGCTAACCGAGTTCGTTGAAGCCGGTGCGCCAGAAGAGATCATGTATGTTAGTAAACCCCATATCGGTACTTTTCGACTAGTATCCATGGTCGAAAAAATGCGCGCCAAGATCATCGAGATGGGCGGCGAGATCCGCTTCAGCGCCCGGGTGGATGATCTCCATATCGAAGACGGACAGCTAACCGGTGTCACCCTCGCCAACGGTGAAGTCATCCATTCAAAACATGTCGCCCTCGCGATCGGCCATAGCGCCCGAGATACTTTTCAGATGCTGCTCGATAAGGGTGTCTATATGGAAGCCAAACCGTTCTCGGTGGGCTTTCGTATCGAGCACGAACAATCACTGATCGACCGCGCCCGCTTCGGCAAAAACGCCGGCCACCCCATTTTAGGAGCGGCGGATTACAAGCTGGTACATCACTGTAAGAGCGGCCGTTCGGTCTATAGTTTCTGTATGTGCCCAGGGGGGACCGTAGTCGCAGCCTCTTCTGAAGAGGGCCGCGTAGTAACCAACGGCATGAGCCAATATTCTCGCCAAGAACGTAATGCCAACAGCGCCATTGTGGTCGGTATCGACCCGTCAGATTATCCCGGCAACCCATTAGCCGGCATGGATTTTCAGCGGCAACTAGAAAGTAATGCCTATCTAATGGGCGGCGAAAATTACGATGCCCCAGCGCAAAAAGTAGGCGATTTCCTCAAAGGGAAATCCTCAGAAGCGCTCGGTGATGTGCTGCCCTCATTCAAGCCCGGCATAAAATTGACCGACCTATCAAAGGCACTGCCGGACTTCTGTATCGAAGCCATTCGCGAAGCGATCCCCGAGTTTAATAAACAGATTAAAGGCTTCGCCAAGGATGATGCCCTACTGACCGGCGTCGAAACCCGCACCTCCTCGCCCGTATCCATTAAACGCGGCTACGATATGCAAAGTATTAACACCCGAGGCTTATACCCAGCCGGTGAAGGAGCAGGTTATGCCGGCGGCATTATGTCGGCAGCCATCGATGGTATCAAAATCGCCGAAGCGATCGCCATGAGTATCAATGCGCAGCAAGCTTCTCAGTCTTAACTGAGTCGGAAGCATAAAAAGCCCCTGTCACAGGGGCTAATAGGTCCAACAACGTCAAGCAACCATTAAAGCCTGCTCAATTACCGCCCATACAGAGATACTTCAGTTCGACATAGTCATCGATACCGTACTTCGAGCCTTCACGCCCTAAACCCGACTCTTTAACGCCGCCAAACGGCGCTACTTCAGTTGAAATCAGGCCTTCGTTTATCCCAACCATGCCATACTCCAACGCTTCAGATACGCGCCAGATTCGGCCGATATCGCGGGCATAAAAATATGCCGCCAAGCCAAAGGGTGTATCGTTCGCCATCTCAATCACTTCGCTTTCTAAAGTAAACGGAATCAGCGTGGCCACGGGGCCAAAGATCTCTTCCTGAGCAATCCTCATCGAGTTATCCACATGGCTCAGTATGGTAGGTCGATAACCATTAGCGACACCAGCAAACGGCTCACCACCGGTCACCACTTTAGCCCCATTTGCCAGCGCATCGGCAACTAAGTCCTGCACTTTATTAAGCGCCCGAGCGTCGATTAACGGACCAATTAGTACTCCCTCAGCAAAACCATCGCCAACCGTTAGCGCATCAACAGCCAAGGCAAACTTTTCCACAAAGGCATCATAAACACCCGCCTGTACAAAGATGCGGTTGGTACAGACACAGGTTTGTCCGGCATTGCGAAACTTCGACACAATAGCGCCCACCACGGCGGCATCTAGATCGGCATCATCAAAGACAATAAAGGGTGCATTGCCACCTAATTCAAGAGAGACCTTTTTAACATTCGCGGCACACTGTTCAGCTAACAGTTTTCCGACCGGTGTCGAGCCGGTAAATGAAAGCTTACGCACCCGCGAGTCGGCACACAAAACCCGCCCCACCGCCGGTGCATCGGTCGAGGTAACAACATTGAACACGCCATCGGGAAAACCCGCAAGTTGTGCTAATTTAGCCAGCGCTAACGCCGATAATGGGGTTAGTTCGGACGGTTTAATCACCACTGGGCAGCCGGCCGCTAGTGCTGGCGCGACCTTACGGGTAATCATGGCGATCGGAAAATTCCACGGGGTGATCGCGGCTGCGACACCAATCGACTGCTTAACTACCAATAAACGTTTATCTCGCCCATGACCGGGAATTATATCGCCATAGAGCCGCTTGGCTTCTTCGGCAAACCACTCAACAAACGATGCCCCATACACCACTTCACCACGGGCTTCGCTGAGGGGTTTCCCCTGTTCGGTGGTCATCAGTGTGGCGAGATCATCTTGTGCGGCAATGATCAGATCAAACCAACGACGCAACACGGCGCTACGCTCTTTGCCGGTTCGAGCACGCCAATCCGCCCAAGCATTATTCGCCGCCCCAATCGCCTCGGCAACATCCTCAGCATCCAAATCCGCCACAGCGGCAATCGCTTCACCACTGGCCGGATTGTAAACGGTGAACTGTCTGCCTCGCTGGGCATCACACCACTGTCCATTGATAAACGATTGATGTTGCAGTAAATCAGCGTTATTTAATTGCATAAAACCACCCTAAACTGAAATTTTTTCTAACGCTGCCCGCAGCGGAGCCGGCAACGCGACAGGCCGTTGGCTGGCGCGATCAACATACACATGAATAAAGTGTCCCTGAGCCGATGGTTTATCCTGCCCCTCAAGAAACAGACCGATCTCATAACGCACAGAGCTATTCCCCAACCGAGTCACCGCCACCCCGGCAATCACATCGGCGGGAAACGCCACACTGCTAAAATAGTTACACTGAGTTTCCACCACTAGGCCAATAACCTCGCTATGGTAGATATCCAAGACCCCTTGATCGATCAGATATTTATTCACCGCCGTATCGAAATAACTGTAATACTGCACATTGTTTACATGACCGTAGACATCGTTATCCATCCAGCGAGTCGGAATGGTAATCATATGTGGATAATCACTACGGCTTTCTAACTTCGTTAAATCAGACATGTTATGTGCTCCTACCAAGCCGCTTGATAAATCGCCAAGGCATCATCGATGCTGACATTACGTGGATTATTGACCAGTAAGCGGGTCTGCTTCATTGCGTCCTCGGCTAATTGAGACAAGGCCGTTTGTGGAATATCGTAATCTCGCAAACGATCCTTAATACCCAGCGAGCGATTTAACTCAGTCAGTGCATCGATAAAGGCATTGCTTCTAGCCACACCGTCTTCTATCGCCCCTAGAGCAGGGAACACGAGTGGCGCCAAGGTCGCATAAAGATCCGCGCATACCGTCTGGTTAAAGCGCATCACGTGAGGTAACACCAGCGCATTGGTCAGCCCGTGAGAGAGGTGATAGATCCCGCCCAACGGATACGCCAGAGCATGTACCGCTGCCACCGGCGAGTTAGCAAATGCCTGACCGGCCAGCATCGAGCCCAGCAACATATTGGAACGGACCTCAAGATTACGGCCATCACTCACCGCCGCTTGGATATTACCGCCCAATAAGATCAACGCCTCTTTCGCCAGCGCATCGGAAATCAAGTTATGGTTGGGGTTATGTGAGGTATAAGCTTCTATTGCATGCACCATCGCATCCACGCCAGTGGTCGCCGTCACGATAGGCGGTAAGCCGAGCGTTAGCTCCGCATCCAGCAACGCTAGATCAGGCAACAGTTGATCCGATACAACTCCCTTCTTCTGGCCTTCACCCACAGTAATAATGGCCACCGCAGTCACTTCAGAACCCGTGCCCGCCGTGGTCGGAATCTGGATCAGCGGTAAGCGACGCCCCTTCACGAGGTTAACCCCATAAATAGCCGCTAGCTCTTCCTCGCCTTTAGCCAACAGGGCCACCAATTTAGCGACGTCCATAGATGAGCCACCACCTAACCCAATCACCCCATCAACACCGGCCGCCACGGCCTGAGCAGTCGCCGCCAAGACAATCGATTCAGCCGGATCAGCTTCCACCTCAGCGAAAATAACCGGCTCAACCCCGGCACTTTTAAGAGTGTCGATCACCGGCTGCAACAAACCCGCATTAACAATGCCCTGATCCGTCACCACCAACACGCGCGCACCAATCACCCGTTGGCAGATTTCGCCTAACTCGCTCGCGGCACCCGGTTGGCAAATAAACTGCTTAGGAAAATTAAACACAAAACTATTCATGCGACCGCTCCTTTAACCTGTTTCGGTGCTGACACGGCACCCCGTTCAATGGTGTAAACCTGATCCACTAGATCTGCCGAATGGCTGTAATCTGATTCGGAAAGCAACACCGTCAGCCCTTCATCTTTGAGGGTGTGTAAAACACTGGCTAAACGCCGAGATAACGCCGGCGCAACCCCTTCAAAGGGCTCATCTAAGAGCAACAGATGACTACCGCTCATCATCGCCCGCGCTAACGCCACCAGCTTCTGCTGTCCACCCGAAAGCTGCAGCGCTTTGCGATCCGCAAAAGCTTCGACTTCGGGCATCAGCTCATACACCCAAGCCAGGCGGGCTTGTGCTTCTGGTAGTTGGTTGGCCCAAGCAGGGATAAGGATATTTTCTTCAACCGTCAGAGTCGGCACTAGCTGGCGATCTTCGGGCATATAGCCCACTTTGGAACGAGCGCGAAAATGCGGTGCCAACGAGGTCATATCCTGACCCGCAATGGTGATGCTGCCGGAAGACGGCTGCAGCAGCCCCATCACCGTTCGCATCAACGTCGTTTTACCGGCACCATTGCGGCCAATCAGGCCAACGAGAACACCAGGTTCTATCGCCAGGCTCACATCACGTAAGATCGGTGTGCCGGCAATATAGGTATTGATAGATGAGAGCTTAAGCATGGGAGACCTCCCGCTGATAATCGATTTCCAGATGATGCCCAGTGACCAGTTCTTGCACTTTGGCATCGTCCATCACCTCGACCACCGGCCCATCTGCCAGCACTCGACCATCATAAAACGCGATTAAACGGGTCGAATAACGCGCGATGACCTCCATATCGTGCTCGACAAACAGCACCGCCGCGCCGGACTTGCGTACCGCACGCATAACGGTGTCCATCAGGTCGAACTTGTCGTCGATCGCCACCCCGGAGGTCGGTTCATCCAACAGCAGCACTTGCGGCTCTCGCAGCATCGCCAACGCGATATCCAGCAACTTGCGAACCCCTTGGGGAAGAGTGACAACCTTTTCGCTCAGATAATCGGCAATGCCATATTCCTGCAGCAACACTTGTGCCTGTTGAATGTTTTGTGTCGTCGCCAATGGCCGAATCATCGGCAGTACCGGATGCTGCATAATGCCGTAAGCGATCAAGACGTTATCCAGCACTGTCAATTCAGGGAACAACTGCGCCACCTGAAACGAACGGCAGATACCCGCTCGCATCACCTGTCGAGGATTTTTACCGACGATGCTTTTGCCCTTAAACAGGATGTCGCCACTGCTAGGCTGCAAATAACCGGTCACCATGTTAATAAAGGTCGTTTTACCCGCCCCGTTAGAGCCGATAACACCGACAATTTCACCGGGGTTGATACTGACATCAATATCCGCCGCAGCCGTTACCGCACCGAAGTTACGCGCCAAGGAGCGTGTTTCTAATAAAGCACTCATGAGGTTTTCCCCTTCGTCACCCGTTCAATCAGTGACCAAACACCCTTAGGCAAATAAAGAATGATCGCCAACAGCGCGATACCCAGAATCATCTGCCAGGTATACGGCGATATCTGGAACGCATAGGTGCGAATCAGCTCAAACAGCACCGCCCCCAGTACGGGCCCGGCAACATGTCCGGTGCCACCCATCAGCGCGATAAAGACAAACTCACCCGAGGTGGTCCAATAGGCCATTTCAGGATCGATATGACCGGCCGCCAGTGCGGTGATCGCACCTCCTAACCCCGCCATGGCGGCAGCGAGCAGGTATTTGATATAGATAATGCGTTTAACCGATGCGCCCAGATATTCAACCCGGATCTCATTCTCACGCACCGCCTCACCGACATAACCCATAGGTGAACGCAGGTAGTTCCACACAAACACGCCAACAATGGTCACCGCAACCACGGCCAAGCCGTAGGCCATCAAGGGTCCACTCTCACCGGTCGGCGTCCAGCCAAATAACAAAGGCGGCTTCACGTTGAAACCATCTGAGGATCCAAATGCCGAGCTCTTAACCAGCACCCCATAGAGAATCATTGAGAACGCCATCGAAAACATGGCAAAGAAAATATCCCGATAACGGCACAGTAGCAGGCCGATCACCGCCGCTAAGGCGACACAAACGATGACCGCAATGATCATCAGAAACAGGGCATTTTGCGTTTCCAGATACTCTCCTGCGATACCGACACAGTAAGCGCCGAGGCAGTAATAAAGCCCCTGTCCAAAGGACACTAGTCCCGCCTTCATTAGCAGTAGTAAACCCAGCACCACCAACCCTTTAGCTAATGCGAGGGTGAGCAAAAAAGTCAGCCAGCCGGGCATAAACATGCCCGCAGCTAAAGCCGCAGCACTGACACCCAGCACAAGCAACGTTGAATTTCTCATGTTAAATTTTCCTTGCAGTCGCGATGGCAAATAAGCCTTGAGGCCGGAAGGCAAGCACTAAGCCCATAACACCGTAGATAACGAACAACTCCGCATCGGGATACAGGTGAACCGCCGCAGAACGGGCCAGTCCGACAATCAATGCGCCGAGCAACGCGCCGCCGATACTGCCTAAACCACCAATAACCACCACGGCAAAGGCTAAAATAATGACCTCGACACCAATACCCGGCATGACTGAAATACCTGGCGCGGTAAGAGAGCCGGCCAGTGCACCCAGCACGGCACCGATCACAAAGGTAACGGAAAACATACGGGTCACATTAATGCCGAGAAAAGCAGCGGTATCGCGGTCATGGATGACGGCTTTTAACAGTTTTCCCTGACGGGTTTGATTTAACCCCCACCACAATAGGAAACCGATAGAAGCGGAAACAACGATCAGGGCAATGTCATAATTTGCGAATGAGATACCCGCCATTTTGGTGCGTCCCAACAACGTATAAGGTTGATAGGCAAAGTAAGCATCGACGCCCCAAATCAGCTTAATCACATCTTCCAACACCAGCAGAATGGCGTAAGTCACCAGAATCATGACCACTTCATCCCGACCATACATAATGCGCAGTAAACCCCGTTCAATAAGAATGCCCACCAGCATACCGCTGACAATGGCAGCGCCGAGCAGCATTAAATAAGCGCCCCAAGGGGGATAGCCACCGGCTAAATAGAAGCCGACTAAAGAAGCGCCAGCATAGGCACCGATGGCATAAAAACTACCATGGGCCATATTAAGAATTCGCATCACACCATAGATGAGCGTAAGGCCTGCTGCGATTACAAAAAGCCAGGAGGCGTAGATAACGCCATCCATCAACATCGCAATTACCAGTTTCATGGATATCGCTCCTGATTTACGAAAAGAACAAGAAAAGTGACCCAACAGCACAACGCTGCCGGGTCATAAGAAACTCAGTCACACTGAGCGCCAGGCATTCCTTTTTCGATCCATTCAATCGAAGACTCACCTTCCGGTGGATTCACACAGCTAGCCGCATAATGACGAACATCCGTTACCGCAGGTTGACCGTCTTTCTGCATATAGCGTCCATATACCATCTCCATGGTAGCCTGATGACCCTTACCCAGATTCATAGAGACAGTGCCGCCCGGACCTTCATATTCGAGGTATTCAAAAGCCGACACGACCTGTTCCGTTGTCGGTTTACCCTGCGCCTTTTCTGCCGCTTTCTCGGTCGCTAGCTTAAGGCCCAGAATACCCTGCACCATTTTGTAAGCCGGATAGGTCGGCGCGGTGTTAAAGCGCGCGATATACGCCTCACGGAACCAACGATTCAACGCCGTATCTGGCGCATAAATGCCGAATGGTCCACGACCACCCAAAATAGTGCCGTCCGGAATCTGATCCGCCAGACGATACATAGCGCTTTCACCGGTGGTCAGCAGT
Source organism: Amphritea sp. GJ51-11 (assembly GCF_055808735.1). Classification (NCBI taxonomy): domain Bacteria; kingdom Pseudomonadati; phylum Pseudomonadota; class Gammaproteobacteria; order Oceanospirillales; family Oceanospirillaceae; genus Amphritea; species Amphritea sp. GJ51-11. Next base: position 4,252,363 of record NZ_CM147881.1, read on the forward strand.
GCGGTCTGATCTTCAAACAGCCCCCGTGCCGAGCCTTGCAGTAAGAAGGCTTCCATATCACCGCCCCAGAAAGAGGAGTGAATCACCTCGGCAGAATTAACCATCAAGGCGGAAATTTCTGCACCATACTGGCCGGCATAAATTTTCGGAAACTGCTTGGTACTCACTTCAACGCCGGGGATTAGCTTATTCAATGAACCATTAAAATCGGCCCATGATTCATGACCAAATGAATAGTTCTGATTGATCCCAGAAACACTACTCAGCTCCGGATACATCTCTTTGATATAGAGCGAGGCAGCCACGTTATCCATCGTCGCGGTCGGCCCGGTACGGAACACATATTTGTAACTGTTCTCTTCAAATACCCGTGGGGTACCACAATCGAATAACACGGTTAACGTTTTTAACTCTTCCGCCACTGCCGGCACCGCCAAGCAATCGCCAGAGGAGATATACCCGATAACCGATTCAACGCCTTGGCGCTCAACTAAGTTACGCAGTTCAGAGGCTTGTTTGGTGGCTCCGCCCGCTTCATCGACATACACCGGTGCGATCGCACGACCGTTGATGCCCTTGAGGTTGTAAGGCGCCGGTAACTGACCCGCATTCAGCGTTTCTAACAACAGATCCGCCGCATTCTTCGCCGGGACCCCGAACGGCCCCGCAGCACCGCCCGACAGGAAGGTCACCAGACCTAACTTATATTCATCAGCCGCTAACACCGGCTGAGCCATAGCCGACGCGACAATTAATCCTGCCAGCGTGGACTTTTTAACAAAGGATGTGATCATTGAGTTTCGCCTTCTCTTGTTTTTATCAATTTCAGTAAGGGCTCTGTACAGACCATCAAAGAAAGGGTCATGAGCGCTGCCTGCACAGATTCGTTGTCTCGCCCTAACCATAGATAGCAAGCCATATGCCAAGAGAATTTATTTCTATAACACACTGTTTTAATTGAATTTTTTACACACTCAATTAACACTCTATCAAACGATGATCGAATGCCGCTCCAACGTGAGCGCAGCTGTTGAGCTGGAACCGATCAACGGCCGATCCACGCCAAGGGCACATAAATGAGGTGTAGAAGACTGTATTAAGAGCGCCTTAAAAAGCCGTTCAGACGTTTCATTGAAGTATCACGCTGAGGAGACAAACGTTAAGTGGGAGAGTTGATATAGCGCTATCAGGCAACACTCATCAGGCCCGCGAAGACTGCCCTGATGTAGGTAATAATGGTTTGGAGGGCAAACCCCGCCTAATCAACACTCTCTGGACGATAGATGACCCACTTACCCAACATCATCCGAGCGGGGGGATAGCGATCATCGGGGACGGTTTCGCCGATAGCAATAACCTGTTGTAATTGATGGTTGTCCGGATTCATAAACGAGCTAAACCCTGCCGGATCTTCCGGCAAACTAAGAGTCAGTTGGGTTAGTTTTTCTCGCACCACATCATCGCTGGCATCGGGACCGGCCAAACGTAACGCTTCTGAGATCGCCAGAATACCGGAGTAAGCCCCCTCGGCTGCATAAGAGGGGTAACGCCCCGTCAGTTCATAAAAACGCTTCACAAACCAACGATTATGCTCTGTCTCTGGCCAGTTATTGTGATGGCGGGAGGATAGAATCAGACCGGCGGGCATATTTTCCCCCAGCGCTGACAACACCTCATAATTACCACCAGTATCAAAATTGGCAAAACGAGCATGTTTAAAAAGCGAGGTCTGATTAGCTTGCTGGATAAACGCCACAAGATCCCCGCCCCAAAGGGAGTTCACCACTAAATCGACCTTTTTTTCGACCAGTGCTTCAAGATAATGAGAATAATCCGATTCATACAGCTTCGGCCAGAGCACCGTTTCAACGCGGTAACGCACCCTTTCCTTATCCAGCCATAAACGCAGATCTTTCCACGCCTGATAACCATAATCATAATCTGGGCCGATATAGGCTAAACGTATCGGTCTTTTGGCGCTTCCCCGGCCAAACGTTTTGCGGATATAGTTCGCCCCCGCCCGCATCGATTGTGCGGTGTTATTATTTACCCGAAAGTAAAATCGGTTCTGCTCGCCCTCGGTCAATCGCGATGAGGCATGATCCGTCCCAATAAAGAAAACCCCTTCCTCCTGTGCGACTTGTGCCACCTGCAAGGCAATCGATGAGTTAACCACCCCACAGATAAACCGCACCTTATTCTGACGGACAAAATTTTTCACTTGCCGCGCCGCTTTAGATGCCTTCGAGCTAGTATCGGAAAACAGCACCCGCAGAGGTGGACTCGCATATGGTTGCTGCTGTAGATGCTCAAACGCCAACTCAATGCCGGTGACACTATCCCGACCATATAACCCCCCTCGGCCACTCATAGGAAACAGACAGCCAACGGTTTCCTGCGCCTCAGCTTCGGACGCCCCAACCGATAACTCGGCGGCATCAACCGTGGCACTGAGTAACAGCAACATTAGCAGCCGAACGATCATGCCTCATTCTCCAGATTGAGCCGTTGTATCCGCCGCTTCAATGCATGCCGAGAGATCCCCAGCTTCTCGGCGGCGAGTCCTTTGCGCCAGTCAGACTCTTTCAGTGCATCTAAGATCAACTGTCGCTCATGATCTTCGACAGCTTCTCGATAATCCTCTTTAACATGTTGAATCCCCCGCTGCCCGCCATGAAACTCCACCGGCAACATCTCCACATCGATCCGTTTGCCTGGATAGAGAATCGTTAAACGCTCCATCAAATTCTTCAGTTCGCGAATATTGCCGGGCCAATCATACTTTTCTAGCAAGCCTAACACCGACTCATCCAACTGAATCGGCTCGCAGCCCTCCTGCTGGGCAAACAGCTCGCTAAAGTGCGTAACCAGCAAAGTAACGTCCCGATCCCGCTGTGACAGCCCGGGAATATCCACCGGCAGTACATTAAGCCGGTAAAATAGATCCGCACGAAAATGCCCATCATCGACATCCTCCTTGAGATTGCGATTGGTCGCCGCCACCACAAACACATTCGCTTGGCGTTCGCGCCCAGCCCCCACGGGCCGATAGTTTCGGTTCTCAAGAAAACTCAGCAACTTAGCCTGTAGATGCAGAGGAATCTCCCCGATTTCATCCAAAAACAACGTGCCGCCATCAGCTAGATCGATTAATCCAGCTCGGCGCTGATTCGCCCCGGTATAAGCTCCCCGTTCGGCGCCAAATAGCTCCGCTTCGATCAGCTGTTCCGGCAACGCCGCACAGTTCACCTCAATAAAGGGCGCGTTAGTGAAACGAATATCATGCAGTGCCCGGGCAACCAGCGCTTTGCCGGTGCCAGAGGGACCGGTAATCAACACGGTTTTACCCGAACTCTGGCCCACCCGCTCGATAGCCGTGCGCAATAGCGTCATCTCTTTACTGCTACCTACCAGTGGGCCAGTTTCAGTATTACGCTCTCGCAGAAAGCGAATCTCACGCAACATCCGAATGCGCTCGGTGCTTCGACGGATCAGCAACACCAACTCATCAACATCAAACGGCTTGGTAATGTAATCAATCGCCCCCTCTTTAACGGCCTTAACCGCCGAGCGGGTATCACCGTGGGCAGAGATCATGATCACCGGCAAATCGGGATACTGTGCTTTTAACTGCACCAGCACTTTAATACCGGAAATATCCGGCAACCCCAGATCCAGCAACACCACATCTGGCCCCAAGATTTTTGCCTGTTCAAGCCCTTCACTGCCACTGTACGCTCCGGTGACAACCATCCCTTCATCCCGTAATGAAAAGCCAATGCTGCGCACCAAGTTTCGCTCATCATCGATTACCAGAACCGAAATCGCATTGTTCATTCGTACTTCTCCTCAGAAGATGCCGTGGGCAGAAACACCGTCACCGTGGTGCCACTGGTATCAAGACTTTCGATGGTCATTCGCCCACCATTACTTTTAGCTAAAGTTGCACAGATCGCTAAACCTAAGCCGGTGCCGGCGGGTTTGGTCGTATAAAAAGGCTCCATAATATGTGCCTGAATCTCTTCTGGCATTCCCTGGCCATCATCACTAACAGATAATGCAACCTCATTGGCTAGTCGCAGCGCTCGCAACTGGATCGCGCTCCCCTTCACCGACATCGCCTCTAGGGCATTGATAATAAGGTTCATCAATACCTGACGGATATGGCCTTCATCGGCCCAAACAGCCAGCCCTTCAGGGCAGTCAACGGTTAATTGGATACCCTGATTACGGGCCGAGGCGCCAACCAGAATAACAATACTATTGAGCAGTTCTGCCGTGTCGATGCGACTCGCTAATGGATCTCGGGGGCGGGCAAAATTCAACAGATTCTCCAACACATCATTAACTCTGTCGATTTCCTCCTCGACGAGCGCCATCATCTCTTGATTTTCAGGGTCTTTTTCACGCCGAGACAACGCTGCAATAGTGGTACGAATAGTGGTTAGCGGGTTGCGAATATCGTGGGCAAGACCCGCCGCTAACTGGCCCAGTGTCGCTTGACGTTCGATGGCCAGTGTCGAGCGAATAAACGCCTTCAACTGAAGCCGCATTCGCTCGATAGCCTGCGTCAGACGCTGCATCTCAACCCCTTTAACAATTGTTACTGGGGTTTCTAGATTCCCTCGTGCCACTTTTTCAACGCTATCAATCAGACTTTCAACCTGTCGATTCAAGCGGCGGGAGATACTCATATGCAACCACAGGAGCCCGGCCACAGTGCACGCCATCAACAGCAGCAACCAATAGCGCATACCCTCCATTGGCGTCATCACTAGCTCAGGATCTTCTATGACATGCAGAATCCAGCCGGGCAAGAGTGTCCGTTGCTGTGTCGAACGATGGGTTATCGATACCGGCTGACCCACCACGTCGTAGACCTGATGATTACCCGCCTGCAGCAGCACCCGTACCGAACTGCCCTGCCCCAAGCCGCGAAACACCTCAGTCAGTGAATTGAAACGCAGCATCAGGCCGATACTGCCTTGGTTTTTTGTCTGTCGGTCGGCATTACTTGGCTGACGAAGAATCACCGCCGAGGGCCGTTCAATAGAGTAAGCCGATGGCCCAACCAACTCGACGTCTTCGAACTTATTTACATGCTTCAATGAGGCTTGCATCACCCGCTGCTCTTCAGGAAACGTCCAAGCGATCCGCCCCTGAGGATCAAAAAACACCACACCGTAAACACTTCCTGTATCAACCTGCAGGCGCAATAACCCCTCTAGCTCAGCCGAAATCGAGTGTCGGCCATCAAGGGTATAAAATTCAGGATTATCAAACTGGTCGGCCAACGCCTGTAGTTCAAACTTACGTTCGCGCAAGAAGACTCGAAATTCGTTTTGCTTCGCGGCAATCGGTGTGGATAGCTGCTCTTCTGTTAATCGTGTCACCAACTGTGAAAAGTAGGCGTCATATAGACCGGCAAAACCAACAAGGGGAACCAACGCCACCAGCAATGACAACCAGAGATATTTAGTCGCCAGACGGTTTTTGGACGTGCCCGGATGTGGCAGGTCATCGGCACTGCCACTACTGTCCTGTGACCCGATATGGCGGATCGAAAAATGATTATCACTCAAATGAGTTGCCTGTTGTCTGAACACTATTATTTTTATTAATAAAACACTTAAGCAAGAATGGAACCACACTCGAGCAATGTATAAAACACGCCTTAAATGGTACTTGAATAACCCATTAAGAGCGATAAACGCTCACAGAGAAGAATATCGTGATCGGAAGCCGCTCATAAACGTGGCCCATACGGCTCTCCTAAGCAAGCCCCATAAGTGATGTGCAAGATCTTCAATTTTAGCTCTTGTTACGCCATTTTCTTTGTTGCCCCATAAGTGATGTGCAAGATCTTCAATTCATATTCATCACCCTCTTCAGTGAGGGCCTCTGAGAAAATGGCGCGATGTACAAAAACGCGCTACTTGAACCCGTTAAGGAGATCAAGACTAAGACTATTGACCCCTAGGCTATCGATATTTACATCTCTCCTCTCGCCACTAAAAATATGGCGTAAAGAGCCCCATTAACAACGTGCCAGAGCAGCATTTAAAGTTAATAAGAATTATTCGCAAAAGTTAATAATAATCATAAGCCAACATAACCATCTGTTTTTAATGGATAAAATGATATAAAAAATTCTAAAACAAAGAGACAAAAAGGCGACACATAAAAGATATATCTGTGTATAGTTATAGAATCATAAAGACATATAAATATATGTAGCTTGCAGCCCATCAACTTCAAACGAGAGAGTTGGGCTGACCTAACGGATAATTGAAATCTAAGTGCAGAAATAATATTGGTATAGCGGTTCGTAACGGTACCTGCACCATCAGATTGACATTGTCATGATGTGTTCTGACAGTTTCACGAGAAAGGAGTCTCACGATCAACCAGCTACCTTAAAATAATAATATTGCCACCGCTTGAAGCTGGCTGCCTGTCCGGAAGTATACATGTCGAGAAACAGTGCGATACCACTGCTTATTTACTCAGCATTTTTGATCCCCAATCCTGCCTCTGCAGCTGCGCAAGACTTTAGTGACATGTCACTAAAGGAGCTGATGGCAATGGATGTTTTCACCTCAGCCTCACTAGTACCTACTCAGGCCAGCAAAGCCCCGGGAACGGTATACAACTTTAACCGGGATGATTTCCGCCGCTTTGGGGTTCGTCGTTTAGATGACCTCTTGCAGTTTGTGCCGGGGTTACAGCTTAACCAGTATCGTAAACGCCATCGTTCCATCTGGACCCGAGGCGTGCTGAATCGCTATAACGACAAGATGGTACTGATGGTTGATGGCGTCAGAAAACGCCACCTCTATTACAACGATTTCAGTCTGGGTGACAACCTCCCTCTCGATTACATCGACTCGGTTGAAATCATTCTCGGCCCGGCCTCTAGCCTCTACGGAGCCAACGCCTTCGCGGGAATTATCTCGGTAACCACCCGTGAGTTCAGTGACACGGAATACCTCGAGGCGGGTGTCGAAGTTGGCAACCATCAACGGCGTAAAGGTGGCGTACTCTATAACAGCAACAATCTACAGATATTCGCTAGCCAGCTACAACAAGATGCGCCCTTTAGTGCCGACAGAAAAACCTTTATTGGTGAGGATTCACTGCAGCCGCTCGATGAGGATTACACGAATATTCATATCAAAGCGCAGCCCTTCGCGGGATTAACCCTGCAACTGGATTACAACCGTAGTGAAACCCCCTTTCTCTTTATACCCAACAGTCAGAATGCATTTATCGATAGCGATAACCTCAGTCTCTCGGCGCATTATGAAATGGGCTCACTAGATGAGGGGCAGCTGCAAAGCACCTTTTACTATCAACAGAATAACGCCCGAGAATACGAACAGGAGAGACAAACACAAACGCTGGGATATGAGGAATATCAAAACGCCACCATGGCGGGCGCATCCCTGACGCTACTCCAGCAGTTTGAGCCTCACACCCTCGCTGGCGGCATCAGCTGGCAGTATGAGAAAGCAGAGCGCACCGATTACGCCCGACGTTTTCATTACAGCAGCTATTTTCTCGCCTTACCTGAAAACAACAACCTGCTCTCTGAACCCGGCATCACCAATAATGATGGCGCTCTATTTATCCAAGATATCTGGACTATCCACCCCAACCTCAGCCTAACCGCCGGCGTGCGATATGATTACTTCGAAAGATTTGGTGGTTATGTTAATCACCGGGAAGCCTTGGTCTACAGCGACAACCAGCATACTTGGAAGTTTCAATACGGCACGGCGATCCGCACGCCGGGGTTCCGCGAATACCTCAAAGTCTTGGAGCACACCAACTTTAAGCCTCCGGCACTCAATGCCGAACGTATCACACAAACAGAACTGGGTTATCTCTATCAGTGGGATCAGGCCAGCTTAAATATCAATCTGTTCAAAAGCCATATCGATGATTTTATTCAGGAGGAACCCACCCCGGACACTTTCGATGAGTACTTTATCAACAGCAGCTCGGTTTACCGAATGCAGGGCGTGGAATGGCTTCTCAACCTACGTCCAAGCCATAAACTCAATACCCGCTTAGGTCTCAGCTATCTCGAAACTGACATCGACGACGGTTCATTACCCTATTTAGCCAGTTGGAGTGGCAGCCTACAGGCCGATTATCAATTAACACCTAACCATCTTATCGGCGCCAGCATGATCTATAGCAGCAGCCGTAGCGATACGAATGGCTTTGCGGATAATGCCCAGAGCTTTACCACGGTTAACCTGTTTGGCTCTGGACGGCTGACCCACCAACTAGATTATTCACTGGGCATCGATAATCTGTTTAACAAGCACATTATGGACCCTGCAGCCGACTTCGGCGGCCATTACAACACTGAGCGAAGCGAAAGAGAGCTTTGGATTCGTCTCCAATGGAATCACGACCTCTTATGATCAACGCACTCCTAAGACTCAGGCTCAATCCCCGCTACGCGCTGTCGGCGACGCTACTGTTCACCTGTTTATTGTCGCCCGACCTAACCGCCGCCCCTAGCGACCCGCGGTTACAGCAGGTTAAAGCGGCTATCCTGTTCAATATCGCCCGCTTTGTCCGCTGGCCTGAACCGACTCTCGGCGACCCAAATTCAACGGCACTGACCCTATGCCATTATCATGAGAACACGCTCGCCTCAGCATCATCGGCCCTGATCGGCAAGCCTGTTCAACATCGTCACTTCGCCGAACGACACATCGAGTCATTAGATCAAGTTCAAGGCTGTGCTATTCTCTTTATTCCTTGGCATCAACTGAGTAGCTTTTCTGTCGATCAGGCGCACCATTCAGCGCTCCCGGTACTCACCGTTGCCGACCTCACAGAGGTCAGTGCCAGCCAAGTGGTCACATCAACGGCGGCGGTCAACCTAATCCGCCAAGATGCACGGATAAGTCTCGATATCTTTCTACCTGAATTACAACGTAGCGGGCTGACCATCAGCTCCGAAGTACTTAAATTAGCCAAAGTTAGGCGGTAATAACGGTGCCATTCTTTAAAACCCTCCCACTGCGTAAAAAGCTGATTTTACTATTACTGTTAATCAGTAGTACCGTACTCACCCTTGCCACGGCGGGCTTCGCCATCAATGATTGGTATGATTCCAAGCGGCAGGTAATCGAAAATCTCCGCTCGCAAGCCGATATCATCAGTAATAACTCCACCGCGGCGCTCACTTTCGGAGACTCCGATTCCGTTCGGATGACCCTTGAGTCACTGGAGAATGTCAAAAGTATCGTGCTGGCCGTCGTCTACGATGCTGATAAACAGATATTTGCCCAATACTCGCCCAATAATGCACCGATCCCGGCTCTGCCGGACGACCTCGAAGGTGACATCGACGGCGCACTTTACATTATTCGCCCAGTCAGCCTCGATCAGGAAACGGTCGGCTTCACCCTACTACTAACCGATCTTAGCTATCTAAAAAATCGGCAATTTGACCAGATCGGCATCGCCTTTGTGGTCTTCCTATTATCCCTGATCGTCGCCTTGCTGCTTTCCAGCGTGGCACAAAATATCATCACCCGACCGATTACCGAGCTCGCCAGTACCGCACGCAAAATCACCCGTACGCGAAACTATAAGCTTCGAGTCCGTAACCGCTCAGAAGACGAGATAGGCAGTCTCGCCACCGACTTCAACCGTATGCTGGAGCAGATTCAATCACGGGAGAACGAGCTCCAAGATGCCCGGCAACTCTTAGAAAATAAAGTCCGCCAACGTACCGCCGAACTACTGCGGCTCACAGAACAGCTGGAACACCAAGCATTTCACGACAACCTGACCGGCCTACCTAACCGTTCAACCTTCGATGACAAGCTCAACACGGCGATTAGTTATGCCAACCGTCAAGATGAACAACTGGCGGTCATGTTTCTCGATCTCGATCGTTTTAAGGATATTAATGACACCCTCGGCCACGATATGGGCGACCAGCTATTAATAGAGCTGTCATCACGACTGAAAAAATGCCTGCGAGGCAGCGACACTCTCGCCCGCTTTGGCGGCGATGAATTTGCAGTACTGACCCTTAACACTTCACAAAACCATGCCGCGGATATTGCCGCCAAGCTTATCGAAGAGATCAAAGAACCGGTTGTGATTGATGGTTTAAACCTACAGGTCACCACCAGTATCGGGGTCAGTATTTATCCACAAGACGGTCGGGATGCAACCACCCTTGTAAAGCATGCCGATACCGCTATGTATTCATCCAAGGCCGCTGGCCGAAACCAGTTTAGCTTCTTCGATAAGCAGATGAATATTCGCTCTGAACGACGCATACAGTTGGCGCAAAAACTCAGACACGCCATCGATAACAAGCTGTTTAAGGTTTACTACCAGCCCAAATGGTGTACTCGACGCTCGGCGATTGTCGGGGTCGAGGCACTGATTCGCTGGTTCGATGCAGAAGAAGGCGCGATCTCGCCCGAAGAGTTTATTCCGTTAGCCGAAGATCAGGGGCTGATCGGTCAGGTGGATCAATGGGTGATGAATAGATCCTGTGAGGATATTCTGCAGTTACGGCAGCGCTTCGGTAAAGAGATTCAGCTATCGGTTAACTTCTCTCCAGCCCACTTTATCCGCCGCGATCTATACAACCGTATTGCTAACGTTCTAAGCAACACCGGCTTTCCCGGCACGGCACTGGATCTTGAAGTGACCGAAACCGTGATGGCGACAGAGAATGATTCGCTGCTCGAACAACTCGATCAGATTCGCACCCTTGGAATAGAGATCTCCATCGATGACTTTGGCATCGCGTACTCCTCCCTCAGCCGATTAAAGCGGCTACCCCTGAACACCCTTAAAATAGATCGCTCTTTCATTCGCGATATCGGCAGTGACCAAGACGATGAGATGATCGTTAAAACCATTATCGATATGGCCCATAACCTTAATCTGAAAGTCGTTGCAGAGGGGGTCGAAACGGAAGAGCAGCTAGCCTTTGTGACCCAATATAACTGTGATCAGGTACAGGGGTTTCTCTTTAGCCGGCCGCTACCGTTAGATGAGCTTATCCAACTGATGGAAAAGCAAAATAGCGCCGAAGCATAAGAACCCACGTCAAAATGACAATAAAGTCATGCCCTGTGACAAATTGAAGCAGTTCCTTTATCAAGGCCTAAAAAGTGTCTATAGGCATACTGCTTTAGGGTTCTTTATGCTATATATGAAACATTAAGGCAGATTCTCAGCGTCGCTTTCTCCTCATTGAAGGCCGCTGATAAAACATTCACTGTCATATTTGTCTTAAAGCAACCTGCGACGCTATGCCACAGTCTTTTTTGTCATTTTTTGCGACATAATGACAAAAGTTGCGTAAACAGGCCTCTGCAATAGTTGGCCCCTTCATAATAAAAACATACAAAACAATATGTTAATTTATTTTTAGTCACTTGGTACAGCTTTTGCTGTAATTGACGCTATAGCTTGAGCGCTTAGGCCCTGACCTGATGTCCAGGACACTTAACGCTCTATTCGGCCGGGATGCCGAACTGATGAAGGTATTAACACTATGGTTTCTGAAACAGTTGTCGAACTATCGCGCTGGCAATTCGCCCTCACCGCGATGTATCACTTCCTCTTTGTACCCCTAACACTGGGGCTCTCATTCATGCTTGCGATCATGGAGTCGGTCTATGTTATGACCGGTAAACAGGTCTATAAAGACATGACGCGCTTCTGGGGCAAGTTGTTTGGTATCAACTTTGCGCTGGGCGTTACCACCGGACTCACAATGGAGTTTCAGTTTGGCACCAACTGGGCCTATTACTCCCATTATGTCGGCGATATCTTCGGTGCACCACTGGCCATTGAGGGGCTGATGGCTTTCTTTCTTGAGTCTACCTTTATCGGCCTGTTTTTCTTCGGCTGGGATCGACTCAACAAGGTTCAACACTTGGGGGTTACTTGGCTGGTCGCGATCGGTTCAAACTTCTCCGCCCTATGGATTTTGATCGCCAACGGCTGGATGCAAAACCCTGTGGGAGCCTACTTTAACTTTGAAACCATGCGCATGGAGATGGACAGCTTTGCTGATGTTATCTTCAACCCCGTCGCCCAGGTTAAGTTCGTCCACACCGTGTCTGCCGGTTATGTTACTGGAGCCATGTTCGTCCTCTCGATCAGCGCACTCTACCTACTGCGCAACCGTGATGTCGGCTTTGCCCGCCGCTCTTTTGCCATCGCGTCTGCATTCGGCTTAGCCTCCATTTTGTCAGTGATCCTTCTGGGTGACGAAAGTGGTTATGAAGTCGGTGAAGTACAGCAGGTTAAACTGGCGGCTATCGAAGCCGAGTGGGACACTCATCCAGCCCCTGCCCCGTTCACTCTGATTGGCCTGCCTAATCAGGAAGAACAAGTCACTGATTATGCGATACGCATCCCTTGGGTACTCGGCCTGATCGCCACCCGCTCATTGGACGAAGAGGTCACCGGGATAAAAGACCTGATAGCGATGAATGAAACACGTATCCGTAGCGGCATGGACGCTTACGACTTGCTGCAAGAGCTGCGTAACGGTAATGATACTCCGGCTAACCGGGAAGCCTTCAGCGCCATCAGTGATGATCTCGGCTATGGTCTATTACTGACTCGCTTTACCCCGAATGTCAGTGACGCTACAGAAGAACAGATCAAAGCTGCTGCACGGGATACCATCCCACAGGTTGCACCGATGTTCTGGACCTTCCGTATTATGGTGGCAGCCGGCGTTATTATGCTGTTCACCTTTGCCGCGGCCTTCTACTACACCGCCCGCCGTCGTGAGTATAAAACTCGCTGGCTGCTTAAACTGGCACTGTTCTGCCTACCGCTGCCGTGGATCGGCGTGGAAACCGGCTGGTTTATTGCCGAATTTGGCCGTCAGCCTTGGGCTATTGGTGAGATTCTACCCACCTATGTTGCGACATCAACACTCAGTGAAACAGATCTATGGCTTAGCATCGCTGGCTTTGCAGCACTTTACACCTTCTTCCTTTGTATTGAAGTTTTCCTGATGATCAAATATATACGCAAAGGCCCGAGTTCCTTGGAAACTGGCCGCTATCATCATGAACAACTAGGAGAAACTCAGCATGTTTGATTATGAAACTTTGCGCCTAGTCTGGTGGCTTTTAGTTGGCATCCTGCTGATCGGTTTTGCCGTCACCGATGGGTTTGATCTTGGGGTAGCGATGCTGCTGCCATTCTTAGGTAAAAGCGATACTGAACGACGGGTGATTATCAACACCATTGGACCACACTGGGATGGTAATCAAGTTTGGCTCATCACCGCAGGTGGTGCCATTTTTGCCGCTTGGCCACTGGTCTATGCAACTGCCTTCTCCGGCTTTTACTGGGCGATGTTATTAGTATTGTTCGCCCTGTTCTTTCGCCCTGTCGGTTTTGAGTACCGAAGCAAAATGCCGAGTGCTCGGTGGCGCAATAACTGGGATCTAGGTATCTGCTTGGGCTCCTTCGTACCCGCATTGGTCTTTGGTGTCGCTTTCGGCAACCTGTTCCAAGGTGTACCGTTCAGCTTTGACGAGTTGACCCGCTCCACCTATACCGGCTCGTTTTGGGCCTTGCTGAATCCCTTTGCCATCGTCTGTGGTTTGGTGAGTGTTGTGATGCTAGTACAACACGGTGCGGTCTGGTTGCAAATGCGCGCGGGTGGCGCTGTTCAGCAGCGTAGCCAATCCGTTGCAGCGCTATCGGGCGTGCTCCTCAGCGTTCTACTGTTAGTTGCCGGTTTCTGGTTATACACCGCGATCCCAGGCTTTAGCATTAGCAGCGAAGTGATCGGTGATGCTAGCTCAAATCCATTGAGTAAAACCGTTGTACAAAGTGCCAACTGGTTCGGTAATTTTGCCCAGTACCCACTGCTGTGGTGCTTACCATTGGCGGCCGTACTGCTGCCTTTAGTGACTAGTATGCTGGCCCGTGGTGGACGCTTTGGTGTGGCCTTCCTGAGTAGCTCACTGGGTATCTCGGCGATCATTCTATTAGCCGGGGTAACAATGTTTCCGTTTGTTATGCCATCGTCTACCGACATGGCAAGCAGCTTGACCCTCTGGGATGCAACATCAAGCAAGCTAACACTGGAAATTATGCTCTGGGTAGCACTGTTCTTCGTCCCCATCATTCTGATCTACACCACTTGGTGTTATGTCAAAATGTGGCGTCGAGTAGAACCTGAGTTTATTGAGCAGAACAATGTTTCTAACTACTAGTCTTAACGGAGAATAATATGTGGTATTTCGCCTGGATTCTCGGTGTTCTTCTGGCCTGCAGCTTCGGCATCATTAATGCGATGTGGCTAGAACACCAAGACGACACTGAAGAATCATCCTGATCAGTCAGCGTCATAAACGTCATGACTGGGGCAGTGACATCACTGCTCCAGTTTGCGATATAAGGTTCGTAAACTACAACCCGCAATCTCAGCAACCCGGCTCTTATCCGGATAGGTTTGCAGCAAGGTTTTAAGATATTGTTGTTCAACTTGCTCAATACTAAGACCCTTTAATGCCAGTTGAGTCAGCCCTTCGGATTTATGCGAGGTTGCCTCAGAAACCACCATTAAATTCAGACTACGCTGAATCACATCAACCCCGATCAGGTCATCATGACGCAAGACAACGGCCCGTTCGAGGATGTTTTTCAGCTCACGTATATTGCCCTTAAAGGGCTGCTGCGCCAGCAACTGCAAAGCCTCATCAGTGAGCCGCAGCGGGGTTTTATCCTCGATACGCAAGAGAATACTTTCCACCAACAACGGCAAATCTTCGCGGCGTTCAGACAGCGATGGCAAACGAATCGGAAAGGTACTAATACGATGAAACAGATCCTCCCGAAACTCGCCTCGCTCGACCATCAATTGCAGATCTTTATGAGTAGCGCACACCAGCCGGAAATCGGCAGCAACGGCCTTACTATCACCCACAGGACGGAAGGTTTTTGTCTCGATCAGGCGCAGCAATTTAACCTGCTGATGCAACGGTACATCGCCGACCTCATCGAGAAACAGGGTGCCACCGTGGGCCGATTGAACCAATCCGGTACGCGAATGGATCGCCCCCGTAAACGCCCCTTTCATATGACCAAACAGCTCGCTTTCAAACAGGCTGTCGGTGAGACCAGAACACTCCACGGTGACAAATGGCTTGCTCGCCCTTGGACTCGACGCATGCAGCGCCTGAGCGGCCAGCTCTTTACCTGCCCCGGAAGAGCCCATCAGCAGCACATTGGTATCGGTCTTACCAACCCGCTGAATCAAATCCACCAGCTCGTTAAATGCCCGGCTCCGGCCAATCATTTTATTGGCAATCGGTTCCGCGCTCACTTCCCGAATGGGCGTCATCAACTCGATAAAGTAGGCTTGCTCCTCATCATCGGTGATCGGAATGGTTTCAATGCCGACATGCTCTTTGCCCTGCGGCGTGTTATGAATATGCAGTACACTGGCCCGGTGACCGCTGTCACGGGCTTCCTGCATCGGACAGGTTTCACCTTCCAAATCACAGGGCCGTTGATAGCCATGGGAAAGAAAAAAACATTTGGCGGAGCTACGACCGTTCAAACTACCAAAACGAAAGTCATAGCTGGTATTGGTCGCCACCACATTGTAATCGGCATCGATCAAAACCGCAGGAGAACTGTAGCTATCCAACACATTACGCATGGTCCTCAACCAACTCGCTTTGGTCATCGCTATACTCCTTTTCCGTCAATTATGGCTAAAATATGCCAATAATGACAAGCACCTTCACACAATACCAGCTCCTTCGTAACAGAGGCCGCCATTGATGAGCCAGATCAATATCTCAATGCTACAGCAGTGTAGCGATGGTCAGCAGCTACTGCGACTGGCCGGAAAAATCAGCCGCCGAGAGAACCGTGGTTTAACTCTATTAGGCATGCTGCAAACCGCCACTACCATCGGCATCACCGCCCTGGTAGCCCTGCTGATCAACAGTGCCGTCTATGCCGCCGAGCCTATCACTTGGCAACCTCAGGCATGGCTATCACTGGCACTGTTATTAACGCTACGGGCACTGCTGCCGCTCTGGCAAACCCGCTTAGCGGATCGCGCCAGCATTAATGTGCGCAACCAATTACGCGGCCTCGTATTGCAGCACTGTGAGAGCTTACAGCTGCATGTTGAGCAACACTTCAGTCATGCCGAACTCAGCAATCTATTGAGCAATGAGATCGACAGTACCCGGGATTATTTTGCTGAATTTTTGCCCCAGCAACGGCTGGCAATGCTGGCACCCATCATGATTATACTGGCCTGCTTTTGGAGTGGCTGGCTCGTGCCGTTATTGTTAGCGCTTTCCGCCCCTTTGATTCCCCTGTTCATGATTATTGTGGGCCACAAAGCCGCCGATGCCAGCCGTCGCAACCTGACAGAGCTGACCCGGCTCGGTAATTTACTCTCAGACCGCATCAAAGGTATTTCTGCGTTACAACTCGCCAATCGCTGCCCAGAAGAGCAGCACAACCTCTTTCGCCAGTCAGAACAGTTTCGTCGCTCAACCATGCAAGTACTGCGGCTAGCATTCCTCTCCGGCACACTATTAGAATTCTTCAGCGCGATCAGCATCGCTATGGTAGCGGTGTATCTCGGATTACTTTATCTCGATAAATACCAAATCGGCATGTGGCAAGACAATCTCAACCTTAGCCACGGCATCTTCTTACTGATGTTAGCGCCGGAATTTTATCTACCGCTACGTCGTCTCGGCGCGCTCTATCATGCCCGCGCCGATGCCAGCAGTGTTGCCGACCATCTACTCAGACTGATGCAACTGCAACCGCCAGCCCAGCCTAACGACATAAGCACCTTACCCAGCGAAACGATCGATCAGATCGATCTTAAACAGCTGCACGTTGGCTACGGTGATATTGTTATTGGCAGCCACAGCTTTAGCCTTAAACGGGGACAGATGACGCTCTTAAACGGGCCATCCGGGGTGGGTAAAAGCACGCTCTTGGACACCCTTGCGGGCTTGCAACCTGCAATTAGCGGGCAGCTAGAGGTGAACCACAAGGCGCTCAATATTTTCAACAACCGTCACTGGCAACAGCACATCGGCTATATGACCCAACAGCCTGAGCTGCTGTTTGACAGCATTCGCAACAACCTCTGCCTAGGCCGACGCTTTACCGACGAACAGCTGTTCACGGCCCTTAGGCAGGCCCGTGCCGAGCATCTAGTGACGGCCCTAGCAACACAACTAGATTACCAAATCAGTGACAGCGGTGGTTTCCTCTCTGGCGGACAAGCACAGCGGATTGCCCTTGCACGGGTCTTTCTACATCAACCTGACCTCTTACTGCTAGACGAACCCACCGCGAATCTCGATCATGACAACGCCGTCGTCTTTATGGCTGGCTTGCGTCAATTCACTGATAACGGTGGCATCGTTCTTATCAGTAGCCACCGGGATGCAGCGGCGCAGTTTGATCAAATCATCAGTCTGACAGCAACTCCGGAGGCAACCCATGCCTAAACTCGTCAACCGTTACTTTCAGTTGCTATGGCAACAGCGCGGCATGGCTTCGCTGGGGCTGCTACTAGCGACCGTTACCGCCCTCTCGGGAATCGCCTTACTAGCGGTATCCGGCTGGTTTATCAGCGCCACCGCTTTAGCCGGCTTATCGCTAACCGCCGCCCATGGTTTTAACTATTTTGCCCCCGGAGCTGTCGTGCGCGGCTTATCGATTAGCCGCACCTTTGGTCGCTACGGTGAACGATTGGCCACCCATGAGGCCACTTTTCGGGTTATTTCGCACTTACGTAGCGATATGTTCGCCACTCTGGCTCAGCATAACTGGCAAGAACAGCCACTCAACAGTCATGAGGCCAGCGGTCGACTACTAGACGATATTCGTCATGCCGAAGCACTCTATCTCTCAGCATTAGTGCCGGGACTAGTGATGCTGCTCAGCAGTTTGCTTTATCTGGCCACCATTATGCTCTTTTTACCCACATTAGCGCTCTGGCTAACCCTGCCACTGCTGGTCTCAGTCGTGCTAGTGCCGCTGCTCTATCTACGCCGAGTGTTGCAGCCACAAAACAGCCTACATCAGCAACGCAATCAGCAATGGAGCGATGCTCACTCGCTGTTTAGCAATCTGCGGACCCTCATTCTATTTGATCGGCTCTCCCATCAGGGCGAGGCGCTAACCCACAGCGCTCATATTGCCGATACCACTGAGCAGCAAACCAGCCATGCCCGACAGCAAGTTCTGGTTATCAACCAGTTAGTCCATGCAGCTATGCTGTTATTAGTTTTATGGCAGGGACTCATCGGCTTAGCCGCTGGGCAATTAGAGGGGGCACTGGTGTTTATGCTGCTGTTACTGACTCTTGGCCTACAAGAAGTCCTCGTCACCGGTAGCAGCGCGCTGGCAGCCTTTGCACTGGGTTATAAAGCCTTGCAACGGATCGGCCAACTCAGTCCAAGTACGCCCCAGGCCGACCAACGTCAGTTCGTTGAGCCCCAAAGCACGCAAAAGAGCATCGCAGTAACAGCATTAGAATACCGCTACCCATCACGCCAAACTGCCACTCTATCGGGGCTTAACACCACGCTGAAGGCAAATAATTGGTATTGGCTGACGAGTCCTAGCGGGCATGGTAAAACCACCCTATTGCAGCTGCTAGCAGGGCAGCTACAGCCACAACAGGGGGAACTCCTCTATACCGGCTTAGCTCCTGAGCAGGTCGGTTTAATGCCGCAACAGATAAGTCTGCTACAAGGCTCACTGCGCTTTAATCTTTGCCTACACCATGACTTTAGTGAAGCGGCACTATGGCAGGCGCTGCAACTTGTGGAACTGGATAGCTGGGCCGAACAATTGCCAGATAAATTAGATACCTGGTTAGGTACAGGCGCTCAGCTGCCTTCCGGGGGTGAATTAAAACGTTTGGGGCTGGCCCGTTTGATCTTGCTTGATCCGCAGGTGCTGTTACTAGATGAACCGACCGCCGGGATTGATAGCGCGCGCAGTCGTCGAATTCTGCAGCGACTCCGACCGCGCTGGGCCAACCGTATTATTGTCATCAGCAGTCATGAGACGCAGCTGATGGCCGCCGAGGACCAGCCTTTAAGTCTTCCAGCCACTCACATCAGCTAACAAAAAAACCCGCCACGGCGGGTTTAGAGAAGCAAGCAGATCGCTTATTTTTACCGTATTTCAGATATCGCAGACACAAAAAAGGCCCGCACAATGCGGGCCTTCTCATATAACGCTCAGCAACAATTACTTGTTAGCTTTGCGCTCTTTCTCTTCAGCGATAACCTTATCAGCAACAGATGCTGGGCAAGCTGAGTAGTGCGCGAACTCCATAGAGAACTGACCACGACCAGAAGTCATAGTACGCAGGTGTCCGATATAACCGAACATCTCAGACAGAGGCACGTCAGCTTTAATACGTACGCCTGAACCCGCTGCTTCTTGACCAGAGATCATGCCGCGACGACGGTTAAGGTCACCGATAACATCACCTACGTGATCTTCAGGAGTGAACACGTCAACCTTCATGACAGGTTCCAGCAACTGTGGACCCGCTTTAGGCATAGACTGACGGAAAGCACCTTTAGCGGCGATTTCAAAGGCAATCGCAGAGGAGTCAACCGCGTGGAAGCCACCGTCATACAGTTCGATTTCAACGTCCAACACAGGGAAACCAGCCAGTGGGCCTGTTTCCATCATACTCTTGAAGCCCTTCTCGATAGCCGGGAAGAATTCTTTTGGTACGTTACCACCCACAACAGTCGATGCGAAGGTGAAGCCAGTGTTCTGCTCGCCCGGCTTGATGCGGTAATCAATCTTACCGTATTGACCTGAACCACCAGACTGTTTCTTGTGCGTGTAGCTGTCTTCGATCGCCTGAGTGATAGTCTCGCGGTAAGCAACCTGTGGCTGACCTACGATCAGTTCAACGCCGTATGTACGCTTCAGGATATCAACTTTGATATCCAAGTGCAGCTCGCCCATACCTTTCAGGATGGTTTCGCCAGAGTCTTCGTCAGTTTCAACGATGAAGGTAGGATCTTCTGCAACCATTTTACCGATCGCGATACCCATCTTCTCAGCACCACCTTTATCTTTAGGTGTTACTGCGATAGAGATTACTGGCTCAGGGAAGACCATCGCTTCAAGTGTACATTCGTGCTTAGGATCACACAGTGTGTGGCCTGTCTGTACGTTTTTCATACCAACAATCGCGATGATGTCACCGGCTTGAGCAGAATCAAGTTCTTTACGCTCATCGGCTTCCATTTCACACATACGACCAACACGTTCAGTTTTACCTGTGAACGAGTTCAGTATGGTGTCGCCTTTCTTCAATTTACCAGAGTAAATACGAATAAAGGTCAGAGCACCGAAACGGTCATCCATGATTTTGAATGCCAGTGCGCGGAAAGGCTCATCAACAGAAACAGTCGCAACTTCACCTGTTGGCTCACCGAACTCATCGGTCAGATCTTGTGGAATAACGTCAGTTGGGCTCGGCAGGTAATCAACAACCGCATCCAGAATCAGCTGGATACCTTTGTTCTTGAATGCAGAACCACAGTAAGTTGGGAAGAACGCCAGTTCACGAGTACCGGTACGGATGCAACGCTTGATATCTTCCATAGCAGGCTCTTCGCCGTCCATGTAAGCCATCATCAGGTCATCGTCTTGCTCTACAGCCGTTTCGATTAACTGTTCACGGTACATTTCAACATCTTCTACCATGTCGGCAGGTACGTCAGTAACTTCGAAGTTCTCTGGCAGGCCAGTATCATCCCAAACGTAAGCTTTACGTGTTAGCAGGTCAACCACACCCACGAAGTCTTCTTCACGGCCAATAGGCAGAACCATGATCAGTGGCTTAGCCGCCAATACATTTTCAACCTGGTCGACAACTTTATGGAAGTCAGCGCCCATACGGTCTAGCTTGTTAACGAAGATGATACGGGAAACGCCCGATTCATCAGCATAACGCCAGTTAGTTTCTGATTGAGGCTCAACACCACCAGAACCACAGAATACGCCGATGCCGCCATCCAGAACTTTCAGTGAACGATATACTTCAACCGTGAAGTCAACGTGCCCTGGGGTATCGATGATGTTCATGCGGTGATCTTTCCAGAAAGTGGTGATCGCCGCTGACTGGATAGTAATCCCCCGCTCAGCTTCTTGTTCCATGAAGTCAGTCGTGGACTCACCATCGTGAACCTCACCTGTCTTATGGATTTTACCTGTCAGCTTCAGGATACGTTCGGTCGTAGTAGTTTTACCCGCGTCTACGTGGGCGAAAATACCGATGTTACGGTAGTGTGATAAGTCAGACATTTCTTCACTCGAATGTTAGGGGCGTAAAATGCGCGGCATTATACCGCATATCATTGGCATTTGTAGATATTTTAAGCAAAGAATAATCCTCGCTGTGATATCAACGCTCAGGGTTTATTTTTGGGCATACGGATACTCTCTTCACAGCAAAGGCTGTCAGATGCCGTATTCCTCATAAATCTCTTTCAGACCCGGCTTATTGGCCAGTATCTCTTCCTTGTCCAACCCCTTAAGTTCATGGGGGAAAACCAGCCAACGGTCTGATTTATGCAGATAATAATCGGGTTCTAAATCGGTTCGATTATTAACTGGCTTGAACCAAGGTGTCGCAATCCGAATATCATGGGGTGCATTCAGACGGGCCTTGTCTTTTAGCGTATCGATAACCGCTTTAATACTCAGGCCTGTATCGAACACATCATCAACAATCAGCAATGAATCTGATTGATTGATGTTACGCACTAGATAATCCAACCCATGCACCCGCACCTCTTTTTCCCGGGTACCAATACCCGAATATGAAGAAGTACGAATAGCGATATGATCGGTATCGACACCCAGATGATCTAACAGTTCCTGTACTGCGATACCGACCGGAGTACCTCCGCGCCAAACACCCACAATAAAATCAGGACGGAAGCCACTATTATAGACCTCCAGAGCCAACCGGAAAGAATCTTCAAGCAGATCCTGTGCGCTCAGATATACTTTTTCAACCATCTCTTTATTCCATTTACCGGCCGATACGGACCTATGTATACAGGCCTATCAAAGCACCCGTTAAAAGTACCGAATTGTCGGCAAGACCCGCTACTGTACGTATTCTGACCAGTCCACGCAAGATCAACAGGGCGTTTTTATGTAAAAAGCAGGGGCCATTGAGATGGCCCTGCAGAATAGTGTTACCTCAACCCACCACGATCAAGCCATGCCTGATAGGTCGTTGTCGGCCATTGACTCTGGAAGAAGCTAATCAACGCTTCAATATCCGCATCTGACAGCTGGCCTGCAAAGCCGGGCATCGAACCGCCCAACGGCACACCGCCTTGCTGAATAGAGCGTTTTAGACCTTTAAGAGGATGATGCCACGCATGCCCCAAACCATTTAACGGCGGAGGCGGGTAGGTGCCATCCGCACCGAGTGTCTGCCAGTTCTGCGTGCCCTGGGCGCTAGCGCCATGACATTCGGCGCAATTATCGGCAAATAATGCTTTGCCAGTTGCGACCTGTGACGGGCTATACCAGCGTCCATCAACGGTGGCTTCCGTTTCACCACAACCGGTCAACAACGCCATACTCAACAGCAAAGCGGCCACGGTTCTATTAGTAATCGGCATATTCATGATAACTCCCGGCCCGGTTTTGCTCATCAATAGCGTAAACTGTAAAGGCATCTTTACGCGCTCCATCACTATCCATACCGGGACCTCCCGACGGCATTCCCGGCACTGTTAATAGGCGAATATGATTCTCCGTCGCCAGCAAACGTTTAATATCCTGTGCAGGCACATGCCCCTCAATCACCTTGCCATTCACTTCGGCGGTATGACAGGAGGCGCCATTGGCGGGCACCCCTAAACGTTGTTTATGGGGAGTCACATTACTGACAACCACATCATTGGCGGTAAAATTGTGCGCTTTTAAATGACTAATCCAGCCCTTGCAGCAACCACAACTGGCACTACGATAGACGTTAATAGAATAAGACTGCTCGGTTTTATCCTTCAGCCATACCGGATCAGCCCCATAAGCATGAACAGACAATCCCAGAAAACCAACCAAGGCCCATTGCATATAGTTCATGCTTTACCCCCACAGACAGGCTCGTCCGTCATACCATTCAATTGATTCAGAATCGGACATTCCGCTTGTTCATCGCCACGACACTCACTAACAGCAGTTTTCAATAAAGCCCGCATCTGCTGCAATGACTCAATCTGCTGATCGATCCGCTGGATCTGCTGCTCAGCTTTCTGCTTAACGCTAGCACTGGTGCGAGTGGGATCTTGAGACAGCGCAAACAGCGCGCGACTCTCATCGAGTGAGAACCCCAAATCCCGAGATCGCTTGATAAAACGGAGCATATCCAGTTGCTGCTCACTATAGATACGATAGCCGTTCGCGGCACGCGCAGCGGGAGGAATAACCCCCTGTTGTTCGTAAAAACGGATGGTTTTACTGGTCAGCCCCGTTGCCTCGGCTGCCTGAGAAATATTCATAATGCACTCCAACGATATTTAACCAAAAACGATTAACCTTACGGTGTATCAAGCAGGTAAAAGCATCGCGCGGGGAGGATGGTAGGGCGGAGGAGAAATAGCGGAAAAGTAGACCTCTGGTGCCCAGACAGGCACCGCGGTCATAAAGCGAGGCAGTTCAGTGGGCAAAACAAACACTGCAGCCGAAAATGCGCCACAGCAGTGTGACAGTGGTTCACAACAGCTCAGCTCATGCATGCCACAATCTTGTTCATCGTGGCGGCTTTGCTCATCCATCTCGACAGACATATGACAATCCGCTGATGCTTCAGCGACCATCCACACGGACGCCGTTGAGCCCGTCTGATTAAAGACCAGCACACTGAACAACAGAATTATGAACGCTCGATAGATCATCAATACAGACCGGTGTTTATCCAGATATCATGAATTTAAAATACAGATTCGCGCGTTCTTATAAAAAATGCAACTTCCGGTTGACCTTACAGTGACTGGAAGCTCTAACCTTAATGTTAGGTAAACACTGTGATGAGAGAACATCATGACGACAACACTGTTATTAGAGAACGTCACCTGTGCCGGGTGCGTTAAAAAAATTGAAAAAGGCATCAATGCACTTCCTAACGTCGAACAAGCCAGCGTCGACTTTCCCCAACGCCGCCTAAATGTCGAAGGCAGTATCAGCGGCCCGCAACTGATCGAGGTGCTGTCTGACATCGGCTATCGTGGCCGACTCGCCAGCAATGACGCGGATGACAGGGCCCGTCAAAAAGCCCAACAAGCGGCGCAATATAAGCAGTATATCCGCAATACGCTATTGGCATTAGGGCTTGGGGTTCCGCTAATGGTCGCCGGTTTGTTAATGGATGAAATGAGTGTCCGAACCCTTCAAGATCAACTGATTTGGGGCGTTGTCGGGCTACTAACGCTGATGATTTTACTGTTTCCTGGCCGACATTTCTTTACTGGCGCGTGGCACTCTCTGAAAAACGCCTCGGCCACCATGGACAGCCTGATCGCACTCGGTATCGGCTCTGCCTGGTTATTCTCAACCGCCGTGGTGCTGCTACCCGAGATGTTTCCAGAGGGTTCACGCCATCTGTATTACGAAGCCAGCGCCATGATTATTGGCTTGATCAATTTCGGCTTGGCGATGGAAATACGCGCCCGGGGCAAAACCTCTGAAGCGGTCGAGCGGCTGCTCAACCTACAGCCCAAAACGGCCCGAGTTATCCGTAACGAAAAAGAGATAGATCTACCGTTAGAACTGGTCGAAAGTGGCGACCGGCTGCGTATCCGCCCCGGTGAGCAGATCCCCGTCGATGCCATTGTAGAGGAGGGCAGTAGCCTGATTGATGAATCCATGCTCAGCGGAGAACCGCTACCGGTAAGCAAATCCAACGGCGATCAGGTCAGTGCCGGCACGTTAAATAAATCCGGCGCGCTCATTGTCAAAGCAGAGAAAGTCGGCAGCGACACCGCCTTAAGCCGCATTATTGAGATGGTAAAACAGGCTCAGGCGAGTAAACCGGCAATATCCCGACTCGCAGACACCGTGGCATCGATCTTTGTGCCGGTGGTGATACTCTGCAGCCTCGCCACCGCGCTTATCTGGTATATCTGGGGCCCACAACCCCCTCTAGCCTATATGTTGGTCACCTCGATGACCGTACTCATTATCGCCTGTCCCTGTGCTTTGGGTTTGGCGACACCGATGTCGGTCATGGTCGGAGTAGGGAAGGCTGCTGAATACGGTATTCTCATCCGCAATGGACAGGCCCTGCAGAGCGCTTCCCAACTGGATACGCTGGTGCTGGATAAAACCGGCACCATTACCGAAGGCGCACCGCAGGTGACCGATATTCTGACCGACCGAGCCGATATGCTGCAGCTAGCCGCGTCATTGGAAAGCACATCAGAGCATCCGCTAGCGGAGGCGATTGTACGCCACGCCAACGAGCAACAGATCCCCCTATTAGCGGTGGATAACTTTCAAGCCACCAGCGGTCGGGGAGCGATCGCCGATATCAATGGTATTAGCGTCAGCCTCGGCAATCAGGCTTGGATGCACCAACAGGACATCGGCTGTGCCAGCTACGAGCAGCAAGCAACGGCTTTCGCGGAACAAGCAAAAACACCGGTGTACGTTGCTCTTGATGGACAGATCGCGGGACTCTTAGCCATTGCCGACCCATTAAGAAAGGATTCTATTGCCGCCATTGCTCGCCTAAAAAAAGCCGGGTTGAAAGTCATTATGCTCACTGGCGATAATCCGCATACTGCCGCAGCGGTAGCCCGACAAGTAGGTGTGGATAACTTTATTGCTGGCGTTTTGCCACAAGATAAGGCCATCGAGATTGAGAAACTACAGCAAAACGATAATACCGTGGGCATGTGCGGCGATGGTATCAACGATGCGCCCGCTTTAGCACGGGCTGATGTTGGCTTTGCGATCGGTAATGGCACCGATGTCGCGATAGAAAGCGCCGATATGGTACTGCTTCGCAATAGCCTACACTCGGTAGCCGATGCCATTGAGCTCTCTCGGGCGACCCTGGGTAATATTCGTCAAAACCTGTTTGGTGCCTTTATCTACAACACTCTAGGCATTCCTATCGCCGCCGGTATTTTATTCCCCTTTACGGGTTTGCTGCTCAGCCCGGTTATCGCTGGGGCCGCTATGGCCTTCTCATCCGTCACCGTAGTGAGTAATGCCAACCGACTGCGCCTGTTCAAACCCTCTTCGGCCAAAACATAGAGAGATAAAACAGTCGCTAGCCTGTGCAACAAGACGATTTTCCACTTGTGCACAGGCTTTCAGGCTGATTTCAGCTAATCATTCGATAATGGTGACATAATGTCGGAGGATAGCCCCATGTGCAGCTCACCCAAAGCCAGTCACCAAAGCCATAGCAACACCACGTTGAGACCCATACAGTTAAACGGTCATCAGCAGGCAAATTTTGCCGCAAAAGCCAATGCGGCCTTCGAGCGTAGAGAACATCGACGTCTACAGCGTAACCAATCTCACAGCGTACCGGTGGATCAATCCTCTCGGCTGCAGCGACTGTGGCGTAAGTTATTCAGAGCAGATACCACACCGCCAACAGCCCGGTCACACTCAACACAATAGTGTAGGGCAGGGCCATGATGACCATTCGCATATAAGACAACCTAATCAGCGGCGCAACCGCCGAGGTTAACAGAAACAGAAACGCCGCCTGCCCATTCGGAGTGGCGACACTTGGTAGGTTGGTGCCGGTATTAATCGCCACTGCCAACGAATTAAAATGTGCCTGGCTGATACGCCCTGCAGCAAAGGCATCCGCCACCTCATTGATATAAACCGTAGCGACAAAAACATTATCGCTAATCGCCGACAGCAACCCATTCGCAATAAAAAACATCACCGGTTGATAACGCAAGTCTTGGGCTAATACGGCTTCAATCACCGGCGTAAACAAGTGCTGATCGTGAATCACCGACACAATGGTAAAAAACACCACCAGCAATGCGGTAAAGGGCAACGACTCTTCAAAAGCGTGCCCCAACTGATGCTCTTCCGTAATACCATTAAGACTGGTGAGCAAAACAATCACCGTTAAGCCAATTACCCCCACCTCCGCCAAATGGAAGGCTAGCGCTACAATCAGAAAGATAGCGACCGCAAACTGCATATAGAGTGCCGCTCGCTCTTTCATCCCCCAACGGGCATGGGCCTCATGATCATACTGTTTCAAAATATCGAACACCGGCTGGGGAATCCGTCCACCGTAACCAAACCAGCCGGTCTTTTCTAATATGACAGTCGTAAGTAAGCCGCAAAACAGAACTGGCATCGAAACAGGCGCCACATTAATGAAGAATTCGTTGAAGTACCAACCCATCTTCTCCCCAATCAACAGATTCTGTGGCTCACCCACCAAGGTGCTGACGCCTCCCAGCGCTGTACCCACGGCACCATGCATTAACAGGCTACGCAGAAACGCCCGAAACTCATCAAGTTCTAAGCGATGCTCTTCATGCAAAGCATCATCGTTCGATCGATCGCACTCCATACCGGGATGGCAACCAGAGACAACCCGATGGTAGATAGCATAAAAACCCACCGCCGAACTAATCAGCACGGCAGTTACGGTGAGCGCGTCCAGAAAGGCTGACAGTGCAGCACCCATCAGGGTAAATAACAGCGCCAAAGACGTTTTATTGCGTACATTCAGCAACAACTTAGTAAACACAAACAGCAGCATCCCTTTCATAAAATAGATGCCTGCCACCATAAACATCAACAACAAAATAACTGGTAGATTAGCGCTGATCTCCCGGTACACATGGGCAGGCTCTGATAGGTGTATCACCACCGCTTCTAGCGCCAACAACCCTCCCGGCTGCAGGGGGTAACACCTAAGCGCCATGGTTAGCGTAAAAATAAATTCAAAAATTAGCACCCAGCCACTGACGGCCGGCCCCATCAGCTCATTAATCAATGGATTAATGAAGAGAAAAATAACGATTAAATTTTTATACCATTCTGGTGAATTACCCAAAAAGTTGCTGTAAACCGCCGGTAGAAAAGAGCGTAAACTGTGCATAAATCTATAGCAGCATGACGAAGACCTGCTGCTCTCCCATGTCCATCTAAATTTTGTGGATATAGCTTAAATCAGCCGTACAGTGAATCGCCATGACAGAAAGCAGCTATCGGCTTATATTACCTGTCGCTTAACGTGTGAACGCTACGACAATTAGCTTTTAACTATCAGCTCTCTAAAATTAATTAATTTTATTAACTGAACGTCATTTGGCATTATCACCCTATTGAAAATTACTACCCCATTAGAGGAATGAAACACATGCTAACCAATAAAGAAGGCCAGAAAATCCCTCAGGTTACGTTCCACACCCAGCAGAACAATCAGTGGGTAGATGTCACCACTGACGAATTGTTCGCCGGTAAAAAAGTCATTATTTTTGCACTGCCGGGTGCCTTTACCCCGACTTGCTCAACCACACACTTACCCCGTTATAACGAGCTGCTTCCAGTATTTAAGCAGCAGGGTATCGACAGCATTATCTGTATCTCAGTCAACGACACCTTTGTTATGAATGCATGGCAGGCCGACCAAGGTGCTGAAAATATTACCTTTATTCCAGACGGTAATGGTGAGTTTGCTGCCGGTATGGATATGCTGGTCGATAAAGAAGAGATAGGCTTTGGCAAACGCAGCTGGCGCTATTCGATGCTAGTCGTTGACGGCGTCGTGGAAAAACAGTTTATCGAACCCGATCTGCCCGGCGATCCGTTCACCGTATCCGATGCCGACACCATGCTTAACTACATCAACCCAACCGCAGAACAGCCAAAACGGGTGAGTGTATTGACCAAACCGGGATGCCCACACTGCATCCGCGCGAAAAAGCTCTTGCAAGAAAAAGGCTTCCACTATGAGGAAGTAGAACTCGGTAGCCACGGTCTGAGCTACAGTTCATTAGCCGCCATCAGCGGTCAGGGAACGACACCGCAAATATTTATTGATGGCCAACGTATCGGCGGGGCCGATGAGCTGGAACAATACTTCGCGTAATTAAACCCCATATACCTAAGGTTAAAAGCCGGTGAATGCCGGCTTTTTTGCTCTTTATTTAAAATTTATTATCGCGCACGCCAACTTACTATTGCGAATCATTCTTATTTGCATTAGCATCCCCGCATCACGTAACGGAGTAACGTCATGCACCTTAAATCTTTTATCTCTGCCGCTATCGTCGCCGGGACGCTGTATTCCCCGATCGCCTTTTCTGCCGCGCCTGCACCCGCAGCCATCATTAACAACTATGCAGATATTGCCCTCGCTACCTATGAAGACGCGTTGTACAGTGCCCAAAACCTAAAACAGCGCATCAATGCTCTGCTGAAAGACCCTACGCCTGCTAGCCTAGCAGACGCCCGCACCGCTTGGGTTGCTGCGCGCGTACCTTATCAACAATCAGAGGCGTTCCGTTTTGGTAATAGCATCGTCGATGACTGGGAAGGCCGGGTCAATGCTTGGCCACTGGATGAAGGGTTAATCGACTATGTCGATACCAGCAAATACGGCAGCGAATCCGATGAAAATGAGCAATTCCGAGCCAATGTCATCGCCAATACCTCGTTACGTGTCGCCGGCGTTGATATTGATGCCACCCATATCACGCCCAAATTTATTGCTGAAACCCTGCATGAAGCCGATGGCATCGAAGCCAATGTTGCCAGTGGTTACCATGCGATTGAGTTTTTACTCTGGGGCCAAGATCTAAATGGCACAAACCCCGGCGCAGGTAATCGGCCAGCCAGCGACTATAGCCTAGACAACTGTACCGGCGGGCATTGCGATAGACGCCGCGACTACCTACAAGCTGCCACGGACCTTTTGATTACCGACCTGCAAGAGATGGTCGACAACTGGCAAGCCAATGGCGCAGCGCGTCAAGAACTGGCAACCAAAGAAGATAATGCCGCCATCGCCACCATTCTCACCGGCATTGGCAGTCTCGCTTATGGCGAACTGGCCGGCGAGCGTACCAAGCTAGGATTGATGCTCCATGACCCGGAAGAGGAGCATGATTGCTTCTCAGATAACACTCACTGGTCTCATTTTTATGATGCCAAAGGGATTCGCAACGTCTATCAGGGTCAATACTCCCGTATCGACGGCTCGGTGGTTTCCGGTCCAAGCCTGTCAGACTATGTTGCCGCCACCGCCGCGGTTGCCGATCAAAATATGCAAAACAAATTAGCCGCCACCGAAGCCGCCGCCCAAGCGATGGTCGATGCCGCCAGCCAAGGACAAACCTTTGATGTGCTGATTGGAGAAAATAATCCACAAGGTAATCAACTGGTGCAAGACTTCGTCGATTCGCTGACCGATGAGACCAAGGCCATTGAAAACATCATCGCCGTGTTAGAACTCGATGATATTGAACTGGAAGGATCGGATAGCCTAGACAACCCTGAAAAGGTAATGGAATAAGTCGATGGGGACAGCCTTTCCTCGACGCCGGCTAATCACCGCTGCGCTGATAATACCAATGCTAACGACGGCTTTACTAGCTGTCGCAGCAACGGCTAACGCAGGCACAGCAACCGAGCAGCCGGCAGTTTATAGCCCAGGAGAGGAGCGTCCCGGTGGGGACACCAGCCATAACAAGCCCCGTAACCGTCACGCTTTTAGTCAACCTTCAGCTAATATGAGCTTTGCCCAGCGGTTAAACTTTGGCCTCGGGGATAGCCTGTTCGATAAGGTCTGGGTGCCTTCCCCATCATCCACCACCGCCAGCGACGGCCTTGGGCCACTCTATAACGCTCGCTCATGCGATCAATGTCACCGACGCGACGGACGTGGACTTCCTCCCAGCGCCAACTGGCCGCAAGAACACGCAGTATCGCTGTTTCTACGCTTAAGCATTCCCCCGCAAACCCCGGAGCAACGCCAACAACTCGCACAGGGCACACTCGGAGTTATCCCCGAGCCTAACTACGGCGAGCAATTACAAAACCGAGCGATCAACGGACTCGATGGCGAAGGGCATATGCAGATTAGCTATCACGAAACCACCGTTACCCTAGCAGACGGAACACAGGTTAACCTGCGGCAGCCCAGCTATAGTATCGATGAACTGAGCTATGGGCCACTGCATCCACAGGTAATGTTGTCGCCTAGATTAGCCCCGCCGATGCTTGGTTTAGGGCTACTGGAAGCGATTCCTGCCAGTGCCATCCTCGCCAACAGTGACCCTGATGATCTAAACGATGATGGTATCTCCGGGCGCCCCAACTGGGTCTGGGATGAACAACAACAGCAAACGGTTATCGGTCGATTTGGCTGGAAAGCAGGTAACCCAAGTGTACTGCAACAAACCGTTAGCGCCTTGAGCGGTGATATCGGCATTGCCACGCCCTATCGACCATCCCCCTTCGGCGACTGCACACAGCATCAAAGCCGGTGCTTGCAACAGGCCGATGGTAATACTCCACAGCAGGATAATAGCGAAGCCTCAGCCGAACTGGTACAACACTTGGTGTTCTACACCCGTAACCTCGCACCACCGGTTCGCCCTACGGCCAAACAGCCTGAAATACTCAGGGGAAAAGCGATCTTTCAACGTAGCGGCTGCAGCAGCTGTCACCAGCCTCACTTTAATACCGGCCATCGAAGCGATCTTCAAGAACAATCTAATCAGCTTATCTGGCCTTACACCGACCTACTGTTACACGATATGGGTGAAGGTTTAGCCGATCACCGACCGGAATATAAAGCCACCGGACAAGAATGGAAAACCCCGCCTTTATGGGGCCTAGGACTGACAAAAGCCGTCAATGGCCATCGCTTCCTGCTCCATGACGGCCGCGCCCGGTCACTGCTGGAGGCCATTCTTTGGCACGGCGGTGAAGCCAGCCCCGCGCGACAGCAGGTCATTAATTTAGCAACATCAGAGCGACATGCGCTTATCACTTTTTTGGAGTCATTATGAACCAAGCCTCTTCTCCTTTGTGGCCAACCCTTTTAGGTGCTGCCGTTTTGCTAACATTTACCGGCGTACTGCACGCGGCACCGACCGAGCAACAGTGGCAAACGGTTAACCATGCGCTAGTCGATGAGCATATTATCCCTCGTTATCAACACCTCGCAGAGAGCAGCGCAGCACTGGCCACCCGTACTGAGCAACTGTGCCAACAACCGGATCAAGCGCACCTCAACGCCGCACAACAAGCCTTTCATCACACCATGGATGATTGGCAAGCTGTACAACATATTCAATTTGGCCCGATAGAAAACCTGATGCGTAATTTCAGTATGCAGTTCTGGCCGGATAAGAAAAACCTGATCGGCAAACAGTTAAACATACTCCTCGCCGAGCAAGATCCAGCCACTCTGAAAACCGATGCCCTATACAAAGCCAGTATCGGTGTTAAGGGGCTTCCGGCACTGGAACGCTTACTCTTTACGGGCCAACTGAGTGAGCTTGAGAACAACAGTTATCGCTGTCAGTTGACCAGCACCATTGCCGCCTATGTCGCAGAAAATAGCGCCGCGACAGTGACCGAATGGCAACAAGAGTACAGTGCTTCGGTGTTTAATGCCGGCAGTGAAGACAGCTACTATGACAACCATCAAGAAGCCGCCGTTGATATGCTCAAATCATTGGTTGAGCCGGTTGAAGCGATCCGCGACCAGAAAATACTTCGGCCACTGGATAACGGCGAAAAAGTGCGTCCCCGCCGCAGTGAATCTTGGCGCAGTGAACGTTCAATACGCAATATTCAGCTGAATATGGCTAGCCTGCAAAATCTCTATGCGGGTAACTCCCATAGCGTCGATAGCTTATTGCGCGAACAGGGTGCCGCCGCACAAGCCGACCAGATTAGCGCACTATTTAGCCATATCATCGGCCAACTGAAGAACGTTAAGGGGCCTTTAGCCACCAGCCTTTACCAAGCGGAAACCGTCACCCAGCTGCAACAGATCAGCACCGCTTTGAAACAACTGGATGCAGAGCTGAATGCCGCTATGCAAACACTCGATATTCAACTGGGATTCAATAGCCGTGATGGAGACTAATCGTCGTCGTTTCTGCCAACTGCTCGGCAGTGCGCTGTTATTGCCGTCACTACTACCGGCCGCGGCGCTGGCCGGTAATGCTGCGCCAACGGCCAAACCACTGTTCGCCTCAGCGGCACAAGACCGTGCCGGTGAATATCATCTTTATCTGATAAGCGAGCAGGGCGAAGTGCTATTCGACCATCTGCTACCGGGACGTGCACACCATACCGAAGCACACCCGAATCAGCCTTTGCTGGCCAGTATCGCCCGTCGCCCCGGCCGCTTTATCGATATTATCGATTATCAACAGCAGCGCTTGGTAAAACGTATTCTGGCAGAAGAGGGTCGACACTTTTTCGGCCACGGTATTTTCTCAGAAGATGGCCGCTGGTTAATCACCACCGAGAACGAGCTAAGTACAGGACAGGGTAGGGTGGTGATCCGCTCTTTAGTAGGCGATTATGCCGTGATTGCCGACTATCCCAGCCACGGAATCGGCCCCCATGAACTCGTTCAGCAACCTGGCAGCTCGGTATTGGTCGTTGCCAACGGCGGCATCTTGACCCACCCGGATCATGGCCGAGAAAAGCTTAATCTCGACAGCATGCAGCCCTCACTCGTGCGCCTAAACCTCAATACCGGCGAATTACTGGAACAACAGATGTTACCAGCCCAGCAGCATCAATTGAGTATCCGCCATATCGATACCACGGCACAGGGAAGCACCGCCATTGCGCTGCAATATCAAGGTAATATCGGCGATAACCCAGCGTTGGTGGCGATTCATCATCCGAACCAACCCATAACTCTGCTGCAAGCACCGGACGCGATCAATATAGCGATGAAAGGCTACTGTGGCAGCGTCCGCTGTGATCTTAGCGGTCGTTATGCGGCGGTATCCGCGCCACGGGGCGATCTGATTTCATTCTGGGATCTAGATCAACAAACATTTATCTCCTCGGTCAAGAGTCGAGATGGTTGTGGTCTGACCGCTACCACCAACCCGGCTGAGTTCATTATCAGTGCGGGTACCGGCCGCTGCATCCGCCATAACCTTGAAACCGGGAGTACCACCCGTATGCCACAGACCCTCAAGACCGCTTGGGATAATCACCTGACGACCGTGCAGCTCTGACGCTCCAGCACTAGCTAAACAAACCCAACTAACGCCTGCAAACAGACCAGAACTCAGCTTCTGTGTCTGTCTGCGGGTGCCTTTTAGCGCGCTGAATAAAGGAAACACCATGAAAAAGACATTACTAGCCTCACTAATCACCGTCGCAATCGCCACGGCTCCCAACGCACAGGCCGATGATATGCAGGCGGAACTAGCCATACTGAAACAACGTATTGCTCAACTGGAATCCCAATTGAGTAACACCATGGCCGAGCAAGCGACGGTCAAAAAAACCGTCCAGCAAGCTAGCGACAGCCCTATCACGGTCAGCGGAAGCGCCGAGTTTCTCGCCACCGGCTCTAACCTGCCTGATGACAGTACCGAAAGTGATCTGGATGTCGACAGTGTCGAACTGACCATCAATGCGGCAGTGAATGAATATATGACCTTGTCTACCACCCTGAAGTATGAAGATGACGGTGAAGATCAGGATTTTTTTGTCGATGAAGCGATTATCTCCATCAGCACTGCCGATAACCCTTGGTCACTGATCGCAGGACGTACCGCCACCCCATTCGCCGTAGTCAACGGCAATGCTTGGACAGACCCGCTGACAGATGATCTGACCGACAACACTGACGATTTGCTTTATATTGGCTTCGGTCAAGGTATTTTCAGTGCCGGCGGCTATCTGTTTAAAGGGCAGAGTGATGAAAGCAATGTCGAGAACCTAGGCCTAAACGCCGCCCTAACACTCGATAACGGCCTTGCCGTGGGTGTGGGCTACCTGAACAATATCCGCAACACCGACCCGTTCCAAGCAGATAGCTTAACCGATGGCGACAAAGTCAGCGCTTCACGTATTAACCTAAGTTATGAAATCGAAACCTTAGCGCTGTCTGCTGAATACCTAAAAACTGAGAGTTTTAAAGAGCTAGCAGGGCGCCCACAGGTGGCTGTTTGGCACCTCAGTGCCGATTATGGCACTCATATATTCGGTGCGCCGGGTAATCTATCATTGGGGTACAGTAAAACAGACGATGCCGAGCTATTGACCGACGGAGGGGACGCCCTCTTTGCCCAATCAAGAGTGACCTTGGGCGCATCCCGCGAGCTACACGAGAATGCCGAACTGATTGTCGAGTTGGTTAAAGAAGAGGATTACGCCGGTGACGATATCGATACACTGAACTTAGTGTTATCCACAAGCTTCTAAACATTATTAATCAACCTATCGCCCGGTGACATCAGCACCGGGCTTTTAGAGCCGGCCCCTACTTTTAGAAGGCGTCCTCGGTTAGCTCCATCACCTCAAGTAACCATTCGCGAAACATCCGCATTCCATAGGTTAATTGACGATCTTTCGGATATACCAGATAAAACGCCTTACCAGTCAATAATTCAATATCCACCGGCGCCACTAGCTGGCCATACTGCAGTTCACGGGTGATCAACGCCTTATCCGACAAGGCAATGCCTAATCCTTCCAACGCCGCGCCGAGAGCTAGCTGAGTACTGGAGAATGACAAGCCTTTCTCCTCCCCAGTCATGGCAATACCGGCCTTCTGCAATAGGCGCTGCCACTCATTCCTGCGACTGGTCACATGAATCAGGGTCTGCTTTTTCAAATCCGCGAGGGTCTCTATCTGATGCTCTTCCAACTTTCGAGGACTACAGACCGGCACCACAATCGAGCGATGTACTAGATGAACTTCAATATCGTCATCATCCGGTGGATCACCAAAGTAGACCGCCATATCCAGATCGGTATGGTCAAAATCGATACGGTTAACCGCGCCGGTACTCAGGCGCAACTCTACGTCGGGGTAAAGGGCTTGAAAGTCCTTAATACGGGGCATCAACCAACGGCTTAAAAAGGCCGGCGGGGCTTCAAAGGTGAGCGAACTGGTATTCGGCGCCGAGATTAAGCGTCGGGTGGCGGCATCCAATTCATCCAATGCGTGGGACACGGCGACCAAATATTTCTCACCGGCAACCGTAATCTGTACCTGACGTTTTTCACGCTGAAACAGCTTTAATCCAAGAAACTCTTCTAAGGATTTTATCTGATGACTAACCGCCGATGGCGTGACAAATAACTCATCAGCAGCCTTATTAAAACTGCCTAAACGCGCGGCAGACTCAAAACTACGTAAAGCATTTAAAGGGGGCAAGCGTCTGATAGGCACCTCAATAGGTGAATTTAATTCACACTTAAGCTGAAAAACTGTCGTTTGTTCTTTGGTCACTGCGACCTTAGTATAACCATCAACGCAATGATGATCCAACCGCAACACACTATATACATTGAATACGGATAAATACGAAAGCCTATTCAACAATGTCCAAGGTTGGAAAATCGAGTCACCAAGGTGACACATA
The DNA here is from genome assembly GCF_055808735.1 of Amphritea sp. GJ51-11. Taxonomy (NCBI): domain Bacteria; kingdom Pseudomonadati; phylum Pseudomonadota; class Gammaproteobacteria; order Oceanospirillales; family Oceanospirillaceae; genus Amphritea; species Amphritea sp. GJ51-11. Next base: position 4,289,040 of record NZ_CM147881.1, read on the forward strand.
AATGAATTTTATTGGTGATAATATGAAGACGACAGAATACGGTTTTAAAGTTGATACATTAGGTGATGTCGATACTGCATACTACATCCAGCAGGGTCGTGATGCTCGCAATGAATACATTGCTGAGCGTATGAACGCTTTGACTACTTGGCTAAAAAGCCTGAAGCCAGCGCGTCAGCAAAAGAGTTTTAACAGCACTCGTTCATTCGGGACCGTCTAGGTCTAAACGAGACTCCTTTGGGGCCACTTTATGTGGCCTTTTTTTATGCCTGCCAAATAGCCCCTCAATCTGATCGAATCCAATCGTAAATTACGATCACCTCCTATCGAGGCACTTACGCAAAACCAGCGCGAGCAGCAATAAGCCATCAGCTAACAACAGAGCAATAGCGTTGTACACATCGCGATTATGTGCGCCTTAGGCACGTTAACGCCAAGGGGGCAAGACAGAAATAGAGATAGCATTAATAACGTATAGCAGATATGTCTTTAATGACTGGATGAAGAACGATTGAAAGATAAAAGGAACAACATAAGGTCAGGTCATACGTTGGTGCAGATGGGGAGACTCGAACTCCCACGCCCTTTCGAGCACTAGCACCTGAAGCTAGCGTGTCTACCAATTCCACCACATCTGCAAATCAACTTACTACGTATAAGAGCGCCCTCTTGCTATGTGTATAGCGATCTCTTTCGAAGCTCAACTGCCCAAAGCAATTGGTGCAGATGGGGAGACTCGAACTCCCACGCCCTTGCGAGCACTAGCACCTGAAGCTAGCGTGTCTACCAATTCCACCACATCTGCTCCGAAAGAGGAGCGCATTATAAAGATGCCTTTTTCATTTGTGAAGTGCTCAACCCCACTTTTTTATGTTTTTATTGCTCTGACAGGCAGTTAGAGAAGCTATCCGCTAATGAATGCAGGTAATCGATGTATCCACCATGCTGTACTTCAATATCTATCGCCAAAGGATCGAGACGACCTACACGAATATCCAAGCCACGAATCAGGCTATCCACCACGGGGGCTTTAAACTGCGGCTCAACAAAAATACAACGGCCTTTGTCTGTTTCCAACGCTGAGCGAATCTCCGCCAACCGCCGAGCACCGGGCTTACGACCAGGATCAACGGTAAAATAGCCTAATTGGTTCAGATCATAGTGCTCGACGAACCCCGAAAAGGCATCATGAAAAACATAGAAACCAGCGTTATGAACGGGCTTAAGCTGCTGCTGTAATTGCTCATCAGCCTGCGCCAGACGGGCGGCAAAATCCTGATAAGCCTGCTCAAACAGCTCCGCTTTCTGTGGATACAGCACAGCTAATCGATCTTTAATTTTTTCCGCCGCTTCCAAGGCCAACTCCGGTGTCATCCAGAAATGCGGATCACCATCATGATGATGTTCATGCTCATCAGCGTGCTCACCTTCATGCTCATGAGCATCGTCATGGCTGTCTTCGTGTTCATGCTCGGCCATAAGATCGTGGTCATCATCGTGCTCGTCACCCTCCTCATGTTCGTGCTCTTTCCCATGTTCATCATGCTCACTCGGTTCTAGCAATGCGAGGGCAGGGCGTTCAAGCTGACTAACGGTTTTGGTTAAAAACAACTCCAGATCTTCACCACCCCAGATAAAGAGATCAGCCTCATGGATATCGGAGACGGAAGAGGGTTTTAAAGAGTAGTGATGTGGTGAACTACCCGGTGGCAAGAGCACACCAACTTCAGCCAAATCGCCTAACATATCCACGGCAATTAACTGAATCGGTTTAATGCTGGCGAGTACCTTGACTGGCTCGGCCTGTAGGGCAGGCATCCAACCAATTAAAAAACTGAATAAAAAGAGTGAGCTATAGCGAGCTAATCGGCTAAACAAAGAGGCCATGTGAATGCATTCCGGTTATAAAATTAAGCTGTCATTTAATGAGCGCAAAGTTATAATATAACAATTAATAGATCAACTGGTATTTTTTATGGCGTCTCAACACAGCCCCAATGTTGCCTATCAAACCAATCATGACCATAACCACTGCATCACAACAGCCCTCGAACACGCCCAGCAGGTGTGTAAGAACAATGGTCAACGGCTGACAAAAATTCGTGAACTGGTGCTGAAACTAATCTGGCAAAGCCACAAGCCTCTGGGGGCATATGACCTTTTGCCGGCACTGGCCAAAGCGGGCTTTAACTCTGCACCACCCACGGTTTACCGTGCCCTCGATTTTCTACAGGAGCAGGGGTTGGTTCACCGGCTAGCATCATTGAACAGCTTTATCGGCTGTACTCACCCAGGTCAGCAGCATCATGGTTACTTCCTCATCTGTTCCCTATGTGGCAATACCGCTGAAATGGAATCCCAAGAGTTACAGAGTAGTATTCTGCACTGCGCTAACGCGGCTGGTTTTTCAGTAGAACAAGAACAGGTCGAAATTTTAGGGCGCTGCCCCAACTGTCAGGAGTCCGCATGAGTCTGGTTGATGTCAACAACCTCAGTATTATCTACGGCGAGAATAGCGTTGTTAGCAATGTTTCCATGCAGCTAAGGCGTGGCGAGATCACCACCTTGATCGGCCCTAACGGCGCCGGTAAAACCACCTTAATCAAAGCTATTTTGGGATTAATTACCCCGAGTTCAGGTCAGATTACCCGTTCCGAAAGTTTGCAGATCGGTTATATGCCCCAGAAGCTACATATCGACCCAACCTTTCCGTTAACAGTAGAACGCTTCTTGAAAACCGCCGCGTTTTCCAGCACTCAAGACCGTTTACAAGCCCTAGAAGCGGTCGGTGCAGAGAAGTTACTAAAACAATCGGTACACAGCCTGTCCGGCGGAGAAACTCAACGTGTCATGTTGGCCCGCTCACTGCTACGCAAGCCAGACCTACTCGTACTCGACGAACCCGCACAGGGTGTCGATGTTAACGGGCAGATAGAGCTATATAACCTAATCGCTCAGATCCGTGATCGGTATGGCTGTGCCGTGCTGATGATCTCCCACGACCTGCATTTGGTTATGGCAGCCACCGATCAAGTGGTCTGCCTCAATCATCATATCTGCTGTTCAGGCCACCCGGCTCAGGTCAGTAACGACCCCTCCTATATTGAGTTATTTGGCATCCCCGGCGCTGAAAATTTAGCGTTTTATAGCCATCACCATAACCACCAGCATGATCGACGCGGTGAAATCATTAATGCTAAAACCGACATCTCAGAAATACCCGGAGAAAACCATTCGAGCCACTGCGGAGGTGATCACTGATGCCTGATTTTCTGCTCTTTGCTCTCGTTGGCGGCCTAGGTGTGGCTATGATTGCCGGCCCCCTCGGCGCATTTGTGGTTTGGCGCAGGATGGCCTATTTCGGCGATACCTTGGCGCATTCCGCACTGCTCGGCGTTGCCATGGGCGTTCTATTTGATCTTAATGTGAACCTTGCCGTGGTCAGTTGCTGCCTGCTGCTAGCCTTGATTCTTGTCAGCCTGCAACGACAGCATCTAGTGGCCACCGATACCCTGCTGGGTATTATGGCCCACAGCAGCCTATCTCTCGGTTTAGTGGCGATTGCATTGTTGGATGATGTGCGAGTGGACCTGATGGACTATCTGTTTGGTGACTTGCTCGCCATTTCACCGACCGATCTGTACTGGATCTACGGCGGGGGCTGTATCGTATTATTGCTGATCTGGCGACTCTGGAACTCACTCTTAGCCATCACCATCAATGAAGAGCTCGCTCAGGTCGAGGGGGTTCCCGTAGCACGCGTACGGCTGACCTTGATGCTCCTAATCGGCGTCGTCATTGCTATCGCCATGAAGGTCGTCGGGATTCTGCTGATCACATCGTTGCTGATTATTCCGGCGGCGAGCGCCAGACGGCTAGCTAACTCTCCGGAACAGATGGCCATCATTGCCAGCTTGCTAGGGATGGTTGCCGTGGTGCTGGGGCTATACGCGTCTTATCAATTTGATACCCCAGCAGGCCCCTCAGTGGTAGTCGCAGCACTGATTCAGTTTCTGCTGCTGTATTCGTTACCTTTTCGCCGTACCGTATGATTCACTACCTACAACGGGCACGCAAACAGGATCATCAACAGGTGTGGGCACTTGCCTGGCCAATGATTCTGTCCAACATTACCGTTCCCTTGCTTGGGTTAGTAGATACCGCCGTGATCGGCCATCTACCCGATCCGAAATATCTCGCCGCCGTGGCCGTTGGAGCGATGATCTTCTCGATTCTTTACTGGTCATTCGGTTTCCTACGCATGGGCACCACGGGGCTTACCGCTCAGGCTCTAGGTAATGAAGCACATGATCAAAGCCGGCTAGTATTGGCTCAATCGCTGGTGCTCGCAGGCCTAATCGGCCTAACCATTTTCATCCTGCAATACCCGCTGCTGGAAATTGCCCTTAATCTAATCGGCGCAGAACCTGCAGTCACCGTAGAAGCCCGTCTCTATGCTGAAATCAGAATCTTCGGTGCGCCCGCTGTTCTGGCTAATTACGCCTTATTAGGCTGGTTTTTAGGCAATCAAAACACCCGCATCCCGTTAATACTGCTCGTCATCACCAATCTGCTCAATATGTTGTTGGATCTGGTTGCCGTCTACGGACTTGATATGCATACCGATGGGGTCGCCTTGGCCACGGTTATCTCTGAATATGCCAGTCTACTGCTAGGCTGCTTTTTTATGCTGCGAATGCAGGCCCGATTGCCCGGCAAAACACCTTGGCTAAAGCTCAAGTTTGTTAGCAATTACTATCGCCTTATCAGCCTTAATCGCTATCTTTTTGTACGGACGCTAGCACTGTTATTAACTTTAGCGTTCTTTACCTCTCAAGGCGCTAAGCAGGGCAGCACCATACTCTCAGCTAACGCGGTATTACTGAACTTCTTTATGCTTATTTCGAATGGGCTGGATGGCTTTGCCCACGCAGCCGAAGCGCTCAGCGGTAAGTTTTATGGCGCCAAAGATAACCGCGGCTTTCACCGGATTATCTCGGCGACCCTTAGCTGGTCACTGATCACGGCGCTACTGTTCACGCTGTTCTTTTGGGTCGGCGGCAATTTTATTATCGCCTTACTAACGGATATTCCAGAGGTTAGGCAAACAGCCGCCATCTACCTACCCTGGGTGATCATACTCCCCTTGGTCGCAGTATGGAGCTTTCTGATCGATGGTGTATTTGTCGGCACCACTCAGGTTAAAGCAATGCAAAATACCATGTTAATCTCTGTGTTTCTGGTATTCGCACCGGTCTGGTACTTCTCTCAATCTTGGGGCAATAATGGCCTATGGCTGGCGTTTCTAAGCTTATTTGTGGCCAGAGGCGTAACCGGTGGCTATGTCTTTTTAAAAGAGTTTAAACCTGAGGATAAATAATGAAAGGCTGAACCGCTCGATACCTGTCATACATTAGATATACCTCCTTCTATCCCGTTCTTCTAATACCACCGAGTAACAAAGGTAAACATTCGACCTGAAGAACGGAATGATAAAAATGATCTTTCTAATAGGAAGATGTTGGCCATCTGCCTTTACGACTCTGATAAAGATGGCTAACGCCCTAATCCACGGCTATGTTTTCTTTGATGGATTAAACCTTCAAGGACTCATACCATGCGTCAGCTCGTCTCACTAGGCAGTCTAATACTCAGCCTAACGCTCTCTGCACCCAGCACTGCACTTCCTCTCGACCGCCTCAAGCTCGCCGAAGGCTATCAGCTGTCGGTCGTTGCAAAGATAAGTAACGCACGTCAGATGGCACTGGGAGAGCCTGGCAGTCTATTTGTAGGCAGTCGCCGAGCGGGCAAGGTTTACCGGCTGCGTGATACCGATGGGGATGGCATCTATGAGCAACGAGACGTTCTGCTGCAGGGCTTAAATATGCCCAGCGGCATCGCTTATCGTGACAGTCGCTTGTACATTGCCGCGGTTAACCAGTTATTACGCTTAAATAATGCCGATCGCGTCACGGCGCAAACGGCCAACACCGAGCTGATCACTAATCAATTACCCAACATTAGCCATCACGGCTGGAAATACCTCAAGTTTGGCCCTGACGGCGATCTCTACTTCAATCTGGGCGCCCCCTGTAATATCTGTCTCAGTGACGATCCGCGCTTTGCCTCCATTATGAAACTTAACCTCAGTAACAACACTCAAGCTATCGTCGCCCATGGCGTGCGTAATTCGGTTGGTTTTGCTTGGCACCCTGATACCCAGGAACTCTGGTTTACTGACAATGGTCGAGATAATCTCGGAGATGACCGCCCGGATGATGAGCTGAATCGGCTGACCGCACTTGGGCAGCATTTTGGCTACCCCTTTATCCATGCGGGAGACATTCCCGACCCTGACCTCTATCAGCAACAATCATTCAGTGCTTTTCAGCCGCCAGCATTAAAGCTCGGGGCACATGTTGCGCCCCTTGGTTTGACATTCTACCAAGGCGATCAATTTCCAAATAGCGATCAGAATACTCTATTTATCGCACAACACGGCTCATGGAACCGTAGCCAAAAAGTCGGTTACCGAGTGATAAAAGTGGATACATCGGTGACACCGCCCACTCAACAGGTCTTTATTGATGGTTGGCTAAACGGAGAGCAGGCTTGGGGGCGACCGGTCGATGTTCTGACCGATCGAGACGGCAGTCTATTGATTTCAGATGATGCTGCCGGGGTGATCTACCGGGTCAAATATCAACCCGAATGAGTCTCAATTTTAGAGTGAAAAGCCTTCCGCTAGCTCGCGGCAAGGCTGATAACGTAAGCAGTCGACCTCATGGTCATTGACCATCCCGGTCGCCTGCATATAGGCATAACAGATCGTCGGCCCAACAAATTTCATACCCGCTTTTTTTAGCGCTTTGCTCATCGCGCGTGACTGGTCAGTTTCTGCGGGCACCTCGGCATGACTGCGCCAGCTGTTCTGCAGCGGTTTGCCGTCAACAAACTGCCAAATGTAATTGGCAAAACTGCCATGCTTGGCGACCAGTTCAACAAACACCTGCGCGCTTTTGATAGAAGCCTCAACCTTCAAGCGATTACGTACAATACTAGGATCGAGCAACATCTGGTCGATCTTCGCCGCGGAAAATGCCGCCACCGTAGCGGGATCAAAGCCCTCATACTGACGACTATAACCCTCACGTTTTTGTAGAATGGTGCGCCAGCTTAAACCCGCCTGTGCGCCTTCGAGCACCAAAAACTCAAACAACGACTGATCATCGGTCTGTGGCACACCCCAGACTTCATCATGATAATGTTTTTCTAACTCGGTGGATGTTGCCCATGCACAGCGGTGACACATACCCACCTCCTTAGCTAATAACAAACGATTTAATGTTTAGTGGAACTCGGGTTCGATACGAAATTTAGCGGTTGTGCAGGTTCAAGCTCAACCTTACCACCCCGATTAACCCGGGTATCCAACTCACCTTTCGGCTGATCGGACCCATCCAGTGCCATCGTATCGCTAAAATCACACTGTACACATTCACGGTATTCATGGCTGTCATCGCGATACATTTTCAGCGTATCCATCTTGCCACAACGGGGACAAACCGCACCGGCAATAAAGCGTTTTACAATCGTCATATCTTTCTCACAGACTGGCTTAGCACAAAGGCATAGGGACGCCCCTATGCCTTGCATTATGGCCTTGATTATACCCTAAACGACAGCAGCGTCAGCCAAGTGCACTCACAACCCATTTATGGTTCACGGATCTAAGCGGTAATGCCCGAATGACGCAACAACGCCTCGACACTAGGCTCGCGCCCACGGAAGGCGACAAATAGCGCCATTGGTTCTTTAGAGCCGCCCATTTCGAGAATGTTTTCACGGAATGACTGACCCGTTTGCGGGTTAAAGACCCCTTCTTCCTCAAAGCGAGAGAACGCATCGGCAGACAAAACCTCCGCCCATTTATAACTGTAGTAGCCCGCCGCATAACCACCGGCAAAGATATGGCTAAAGCTATGCTGGAAGCGATTAAATTCAGGCGGTGTCACCACCGCCACTTGGCGGCGAATACGATCGAGTACGGTCTGAACTTTAGTGACACCCGCTTTATATTCCCGGTGTAGCTCAAAATCAAACAGTGACAGTTCAAGCTGTCGGACCATCATCATGCCCGATTGAAAGTTTTTCGCGGCCAGCATTTTATCCAACAGGACCTTAGGTAGGGTGTCGCCGGTCTTATAATGCCCGGAAATTAACGCCAACGCTTCAGGCTCATAACACCAGTTTTCGAGGAACTGACTAGGCAGCTCGACCGCATCCCAAGCAACCCCATTAATACCGCTCACATCGGCGTACTCGATGCGGGTAAGCATATGGTGCAAACCATGACCAAACTCGTGGAAGAGGGTAGTCACCTCATTATGCGTTAACAGTGCTGGCTCATCACCCACCGGTGGATTGAAGTTACATACCAGATAAGCGGCCGGCAGCTGTAAGACACCCTGATCGATCCGCCGCACACGGCAATCATCCATCCAAGCACCACCGCGCTTTTTCGCCCGGGCGAATGGATCCAAGAAGAAACGAGCGATCACCTCACCTGCACGACTCACACTGAATAAGCGAGCATCTTTATGCCAACGGTCAAACTCTGTTACTTCTTCAATCTCGATATCAAACAATTTACCAGTGATCTGGAACAGCCCTTCTAGCACCTTCGGCATCGGGAAGTAGGGACGCAACTCCTCCTGCGAAATCGCATAACGGGCCTGTTTTAGCTTCTCGCCATAGTAGGTAAGATCCCAAGATTGCAGCTCCGGTTCACCGAACTCTTCTAGGGCAAAATCCTGTAGTTCTTGATACTCTTTTTCCGCCTGCGGTTTACTCATCTGAGCAAGATCATTCAAGAAGCTAACCACCTGTTCCGGCGTATCGGCCATTTTGGTTGCCAGGCTGTAAGCTGCATAGTTATCAAAACCAAGCAACTGGGCCAGCTCAGCCCGCAATGCCAAAATGTCCGTCATTATCTGGCTATTATCCCACTGACCCGCATTGGGCCCTCTGTCAGATGCGCGGGTGGCGAAGGCTTCATACAACTCACGGCGCAGCTCACGGTTATCCGCGTAGGTAATCACGGCAAAATAGGAGGGGAAATCTAAAGTGACCAACCAACCCTCTTCACCTTTCGTCTGGGCTAACTGCTTAGCCGCCGCTAAGGCACTATCGGGTAATCCGGCCAACTCTGTCTCATCACTGATCAATTTACTCCAGCCATCGGTAGCATCCATGACGTTTTCAGAGAACTTCGTGGTCAGCTCGGACAGTTTTTGCTGCAACTCGCCATACCGCTGCTTCTCGTCCGCGCCAAGCGCGATACCCGACAGACGAAAGTCCCTCAGAGTATTGTCGATAACCTTGCGTTGAGCCTCATCCAAATCACCATACGCATCACTGTTCGCTAGGGCTTCATAGGCTTCAAATAGCCCCTGATGCTGACCCATTTCGGTCCAGAACTGAGATAGCTTCGGCAAACAGGCATTGTAAGCGTCACGCAGCTCATCACTGTTGACCACCGCATTCAAATGGGACACCGGCGACCACGCTTTAGCCAGCCGATCATGGCTTTCTTCCAATGGCACCACTAAATTATTCCAATCGGGTGCGCCCTGATTGTCCAACACCTCGGCTACCACCGCGCGACAATCGGCCAATAACTGATCGACTGCGGGCTCAACATGTTCCGGCTTTATCTCAGAAAATGGCGGCAACAGATGGTTTTGCAGCAACGGGTTAGACATAGAAAACTCCTGTACAGGGATATAAATAACAACACTAGTTACTAAATGGGGGAGCAATTAGCTATTTTCAATCACTCAACAGCGTTTATTATATAAGCCACACAACGCATCCGACGGAGAGAAGCAGATGAGTATCCGAAGCTATCAGGGCATCACCCCACAACTGGGTCATAACACCTTTGTCGATCCAACGGCGATCGTACTCGGGGATGTCGTGCTCGGTGATGATGTTTCAGTCTGGCCCTTAACGGTGATTCGCGGAGATATGCACCGTATTCGCATCGGCGATCGCACCAGTGTTCAAGACGGTTCGGTGCTACATATTACCCATGCGGGCCCCTTTAACCCTGATGGTTTCCCGCTACTGATTGGCGATGATGTCACCATCGGCCATCAGGCGATGCTCCACGGCTGCACCATCGGCAACCGTGTTCTGGTTGGTATGGGCGCGATGGTCATGGACGGCGCGATCGTCGAAGATGAGGTCATCATTGGGGCGGGCAGCCTAGTGCCGCCAGGTAAAACCCTCAAAAGTGGTCATCTGTACGTTGGCCGCCCCGTCAAAGAGGTGAGACCGCTCACCGAAAAAGAGCTGAGTTTCTTTACCTATACCGCGGGGAACTATGTAAAACTTAAAGATAAACATCTGGCAGAAAAGTATTAACCGGTAACTCGGTTGCCTTGCTCGAAAAAGATAGGCGAGGTATCTGCTTTTCTTTTTCGAGCCACGCCTGTAAGCCTTAGCCTACTTATTGATCCGGGCGATGCGCCGCACTTTTTAACTGTTCATAATCAAGCCCATAAATAATACGCGGCCTAGGCTTATATTGATCAGAGAAAAGGCTTTTCGTGTTATCGATAAGATCACTCTCAATGCCCATCATATCGAGGGCAAAATAAAAGAAACTATCCAGCATTGCCGGCGCAGATTCATTCTGTTTGAGCTGATTCACTCGGCCGCTACGGCTAGAGCTAAAATGATCTGACAGCCATATAACGAACGGTACTTCCACCATGTTCGAGGTGACATTATCAGGGCCGTGGCCTTTGAAGTCGGTAGTGTCGAACACCTCTTCACCATGATCCGCCGTGTACGTCAGGCTATAAAACCCGTTCTCAAGCTGTGCTTGCTCGGTAAGCTTCTCGATAGCGGAATCGATAATCCAATCATTGAATAGAATGGAGTTATCGTAACTGTCGATATAACCTTTCTGGGCGTCAGAAAGCGCATCTTGATAGCCAAAATAGGGGGCGCTATTAAATAGGGAAAAACCTTCAGGGTAGCGTTTGTCATATCTTAAATGGCTACCCATCAGATGAATAAATATGGCTTTTTTCGGTGCTTTTGACGCAATAGCCTGATCGAGCTTGGGCAATACATGGCTATCGAAGCGGTCGATTTCATTGCCATAAAACTCATTACTGATAAATATCGTATGTTTAGCCTGGTGCCCAATGGCCGAGTATGTGCCTCTAAGGGGCTGTTGGTTTGAGATCCACCAAGTTTCGAACCCAGCCAGATTTGCGGCATCAACCACACTCAGAGAGTCAGTATAATCTTGATGATCTAAGCTATCGGCGCTGGTAAGCGTCATTCTTAATGAGGGCAGCGTCTGGGCATAATTAGACACCACATTATCGAAGAGAAGCAGATCGTCTCTTCGGCCCAGCGCGGGGTTTGTTTCCCTTGGATAGCCATAGAGAGACATATGGGTACGACTAGCAGATTCGCCAATAATAAACACATAGGTCTGCGGCAGATCTTCATTATTGGTAAAGGTATATGGCGTATCCTTAGCTAACTGCTCACGCTGCTTAATTTGGTTGTCTAGCGACAAACTGCCCTTCAAAAACTCAGGATAGGCCCCGACAATACCGGGTAAACGCTTAGAATACTTATGCTTTATAACGATGCCATCAACAATCAAAACGCCAAACAGAATAAAAAAACCAACGGCTAGCAACTTATGTTTTTTCTTCTCGCTTAAACCAGGAGCAATAAAATGTTTTAGCAGCAAAAAACTAATGACCAGATAAGTAAGAATGATCACCAGTGAAAAGATCGAGAAGTATGACTGGATAAATTCAAACGCTTCTGAGGCATTCGTTTGGGCTATTGCCTCTACCGAAGTTGTGGTGAATATACCTTTAAATTCAATAGCATAAGAAATATCAACGATTCCGGTGAGAGTAAATAAACCACCCAATAAGATAAACGGAAGGCGAAAAGTGATCAGGTACGCCAGCGCCCACAGCATGATTAGCCAACCAACACGGTTTATTAGCTCTCTTTCACTGTATTCGACAAAGATAAATTCGATGACAAACGGAAAAACCAGAATAAAAAGAAAAGTAATCGCGGGATGCGAAGACCACCCTTTTAACTTTACGTCCATGAGTTAAAGCCTAGAGAATATATGTGCGAGGGGTCGTATTCTAATAACGTAGAGTTGACCCATAATGGGCTGATTTTATTTTGATTACAGTAATATTACAACATCGTTAAGGAACGATATTCATCGTTTATGCGCGAAAACGCAGGCTTCATTAACTAAGTCGCTATGGACTATTTTGCTTAGTCACACCATTCACACCGAGGAATTGGGTAGCGCGACGGCTGGCCATCAACGCCCCCTTTACCGAAGTTACGCCTTAGCTTTGGCGATCTCACGAAGGCGTTTAACCACCTGAGCATTAACCGAACGCTGGGTGAAAGAGCCATCTTCTTTCAATTGACCCGCCTTGCGGCCCATAAGTAGTTCTAAGCATTGATCCACCGTGGCAACCCCGTGAATACAGAATTGACCTTCCGCCACCGCATCAACGACTTCACGCTTAAGCATCAGGTTGCGAATGTTGGCTTTGGGAATAATAACCCCTTGAGTACCACTGAGACCTCGGGTTTTACATAGATTGAAAAAGCCCTCAATCTTCTCGTTTACACCACCGATGGCTTGTACTTCACCGTATTGGTTGATCGAGCCGGTAATGGCGAACTGTTGTTTGATAGGAATATCAGTAAGCGCAGAGATCAGTGTACAAACCTCGGCCATTGAAGCGCTGTCGCCATCAACATAACCATAGGACTGTTCCAATGCGATACTCGCAGACAAAGTTAACGGAAAATCTTTGGCGTATTTATGCCCCAAATAACCGGACAGAATCAGCACTCCTTTTGAGTGTATCGGCTGGCCCAGCGTGACTTCCCGTTCAATATCAACAATCCCCCGATTGCCCGGATGTACGGTAACGGTAATCCGCGCCGGAAAACCGAATGACACATCACCCACGCCCAGTACCGTCAAACCGTTGGTGCGACCGGAAGCCTCACCATCAGTATCGATCAAGACCGTTTTATTAAGAATGCTGTCGAGAATCTTCGATGAGATACGGCTGGTACGGCGCTCTTTCGCCTGCAACGCCATTTCTACGTGCTGGTCATTGATGATATCGTCTCGATTGCGAATACGCTTGTAATCCGCCTCACAGAGCAGGTCCACCAGCTCGCCAACGTGAGCCGATAACAGTTCCTGATCTTCAGTCAATCGCGAGCTATGCTCCACCAAGCGGGCGACCGCCTGCCGATTCAACGGTGCCAACCCCTCTTCATCCGCGAGGGTTTTCATCAACCGAGCATAATTACGGATAGTCGCGGGTTCACGTTTTACATCCTCATCGAAATCCACCACCACCCGGAACATTTTCTCAAAATCGTGATCCAGTTCCTGCAACAGGTAGTAGGTTTCCCGAGTACCGATCAACACCACTTTAACGTTCAAAGGAATCGGCTGGGGCGCCAGTGTAATAGTGCCCATACCGGTCATCTCTGACATCGGGTTTTCAATGCGGATCTCATGGGATTTTAACGCCCGCTTGAGGGCCCCGTAGACAAAGGGCTGTTCCAGAAGTTTTTCTGACTCCAACACCAGGTAGCCGCCATTAGCATGGTGCAGAGCACCGGCACGAATCAACTGAAAGTTTGTGCTTAATGCCCCCATCTCAGAGTTGTATTCGATACGGCCAAACAGATTATCGTAGGTCGGATGGGTTTCATAAACCACCGGAGCGCCTTTGGTTTTCTGGTTGTCCACCAGCATATTAACGCCAAAGGTATTTTCCATATATTGCCGTCGGGCAAGATCGGTGCGCGCCTCATTAGGCTTATCTTCTTCGATAATATCCAGGGCATTTTTTACTAAATTAGATTCCAACTGACTTAGATAATCAGGCACCCCAGAAAAATTATGGTATTTCTCACGTAATGGCTGAATCAGAGGGGCCACTGCATTACGGGCAGTTTCACGGTCTAACACCTTCATTTTATCACCGGCTTCGCGACGCCATTTCGGCATGCTTGCCAGCTCTTCATTGAGGTATTCTTCTAGCTTGGCGATATTACGAGTAAATTCATCACGAATATCTTCCGGCAATTGAGAAAAAGCCGCTTCATCCATCCCTTGGCCTTCAGACACCGGCGTGAAGCCGATGCTACCCGCATCCCGATACACGGCGATACTGTGTTCGCGGGCTTGGCTATCGACCTTTTCTATTGCTTGATCATAGAGACGATTAAAATCACGCTCGACCTTACTTTTCTTACGCTGATAGGCAGGGCTTTCAAAGGCCGCAGGCAGCTCAGTGAGAATACCTTCAATAAGATGTTTGATATCCCGCTTAATGATCCAACCCTTACCTGCAGGTAGCTGAATCACCAGTGGATTACGGTTTTCTTCAAAATTATTGAGATAGCACCAATCACTGGTTTTTTTCACTTCTTTTTTAGCAATCGCACGGATGCTTTCGATAGCAAAGGAAAACCGGCCGGTATGAGGATTGCCCATGACAAACATATTATAACCGGGGCGCTTCATGCCGATGCCGAACTCCATCGCTTCGACGGCACGTTCTTGGCCAAAAAAGCCAGCATAGGGTTCAAGGGTTTCAGTTGTTTTGAAAGGCAGCAACTCAGTGTTGCAGTGCCGATACAGCTGGTCGGGGGAGAGGCGGGTCTCTTTTTCCATAACGGATCATTCCTGCGACTGGAGTTGACACCTCTGTTATAACCCGATGAGAAACTCCGCGCAAGGAACGATTGTCATACGACTTACTTCGCTAGGAGCTGATGTCTAAGCTCTTGAATTAATTCGGAAGTATCAGGACGTACACCGCGCCATATGGAAAATGACTCGGCCGCTTGCTCTACCAGCATCCCCAAACCGTCGATCGCTTTTGCCGCGCCATGGGCCTTAGCCCAACGATTGAAAGGGGTAATCTCCGCGCCGTACATCATATCGTAGCACCAAGCACCATCACGTAGCAGATCATCAGGCAACGGAGGCACTTCACCCTGTAAGCTAGCCGCGGTACCGTTAATAACGAGATCAAACTGCTGCCCCTGTAATTCGGCAAAGCTGCACACCTCGATATGACCTAGAGCGCCAAACAGTTCAGCTAATGCCTCTGCCCGGGCAACGGTGCGGTTGGCGATAACTAATCGTGCGGGTTGATGAGCAAGAATAGGCTCTAAGACACCCCGTACAGCCCCACCAGCGCCGAGGATCAGTAGGTCTTTGCCACGAATCTCGCCACCGTTATTACGCCTGATATCCGCCACTAAACCAAGCCCGTCAGTGTTATCACCACACAATTGACCAGCAGCATTACGGTAAAGTGTATTAACAGCACCCGCCAATTTGGCCCGCTCAGAATGCCACTCGGCTTTTTGCCAAGCCTGCTCCTTAAATGGGACGGTGATATTCAAGCCTTTGCCATCACTTTCTGGTGATAAAAAGTTATCCACAGCCTGATTGAAGCCATCTTCCGGCACCAGCACAGAGTGGTACTCTAAATCCTGATCCAGCTGTTGCGCAAAAGCCTTGTGGATAAGTGGCGACTTAGAGTGTTTGATCGGATTACCAAATACCGCATAACGATCCGTCATATTAATCCTCCAACCAGTTCTGCGGTTTAAGGTAATAGGTATAGAGTTCTGCTTCTTCGGAGTCAGGCTCCGGTTTCCAATCATAACCCCAACGCACTTCGGGAGGCATCGACATCAGAATAGACTCCGTCCGCCCACCGGATTGCAGACCGAACAGTGTTCCGCGGTCAAAGACCAAATTGAATTCAACATAACGACCCCGACGGTGCAGCTGAAAGTCTCGCTGAGGTTCGCCATAAGGTATATTTTTACGTTTTTCGACAATCGGACAATAGGCAGGAGCGTAAGCATCGCCAATCGAGCGCATCAACGCAAAGCAGGTGTCAAAATCCGGCTCGCTCAGATCATCAAAGAATAAACCGCCAATACCGCGGGGCTCATCACGGTGCTTAAGATAGAAATAGTCATCGCACCATGCTTTATAACGGGGATAAACATCTGCGCCAAAGGGATCACAGGCATCTTTGGCGGCCTGATGCCAAGCGCGACAATCTTCTTTATAACCGTAATAGGGGGTTAAATCAAAACCGCCACCAAACCACCAAACCGGCTCTTCACCCTCTTTTTCAGCAATAAAAAAGCGCACATTAGCGTGTGATGTTGGTACATAGGGATTATGAGGATGAATAACGAGGGAAACGCCCATCGCCTGAAAAGTACGACCCGCTAATTCAGGACGGTGTGCCGTCGCAGAACCGGGAAGTTTATCGCCAAACACATGAGAGAAGTTAACACCGCCTTTTTCAACAACAGCACCATCCACCATCACCCGTGTCCGACCACCGCCGCCAGCTTCACGCTGCCAACTATCTTCGACAAAGCTAGCCAGACCATCGACTTTTTCTAGCTGCGCACAAATGTTATCCTGCAGGTTCAGCAGATACTCTTTTACCGCACTGATATCAGGTGCTGACATACTCTCTCCTTTTACTTAACAACAGAGTTAGTCATCACCTACTGCTGCTCGAATTAACGTCTTACGGGCTTATCGCTGTCCAAACGGAAAATCTTTGTTGGCCGGCTGAGGGCACCGAGTTTACCTGGCACGATAACATCCACTTTATCTTTAAAGTGAATACTCACTTTTATTTTATCCCTTGCAGGATCTCGATCTGAATAATTTGCCGATGTCGACACAATAACTGATCCGAAGGCATCACAAAGATTTTTCACTTGATAGTGATCACTTACTCTCACGGCAACTGAGGCATGATCACCCTTAACCCAGTAGGGAATAAGATTATCAGGGTCGGGCAAAATCCACGTCACCGGGCCAGGCCAAGAAGCCACCACGCGCGCGTGCTCTTCTGGCGTAAGATTGTCCAGCAAAGGCTTAATCTGATCAACCGTAGAGGCGACCAAAATTAAGCCTTTCTGAACGGGCCGACGTTTAATTGCCAGTAACCGATACACGGCCGACTCATTGAAAGGGTCACAACCGAGCCCCCAAACCGCTTCGGTCGGGTAGGCGATAACACCTCCTTGATGCATCGCCCTGACGGCCTGACGAATATGCCACCAGCCCATATCGATCAGATCTCGCCGTTAGCCAGTCTTTCTTGCAACGCCTTATCTTTTGCAATGACGGCATCGGTATTAGCTTGACGATCGGCTTTAATTCGCTCGGCCAGCGCGGGATCTTGCACCGCAACGATCTGAGACGCCAAATAAGCTGCATTTTTAGCGCCCGCTTTACCGATTGCTACGGTTGCAACGGGAATGCCACCTGGCATCTGTACCGTCGACAACAGCGCATCGAGACCGTCGAGTGAAGATTCAATTGGCACACCAATAACAGGCTTGGTGGTATTCGCCGCAACCGCACCGGCGAGGTGAGCAGCCATACCGGCAGCGCAGATAAAGGCAACCGCGCCACGTTGATCAGCATCCTTGACATAATCATGGGTTTGTATTGGTGTACGGTGAGCTGAGCTTACCTTCATTTCAAAGGGAACTTCCAGCGCACGCAGCACATCAGCCGCAGCCTTCATAGTTGGTAGATCGGAGTCAGACCCCATTAAAATAGCAACAAATGGTTTAGTCATGATTACCTTCGGAATTTATTAAATTAGTCGGGAAACGTGGCAAATTACGCTAAAAGTTTAGAACATTCAACCACGTAAAAAGACAGGTTTTACGTAGCTAACGGGGATTCAGATCAACCGTTGATAACCATCAGGGGTATTTTCAATATAACCCACTAATTCCATGGCCACCAGCTGTGGTAATAGGGTCGCTGCAGGTATTCCCGTGATACCGATTAACTGCTCCAGCGACACTAACTGATAACCCATTTGATCCAATAACTTAGCCTCGCTATCATTCAATTTTATCGACTCAGCCTCCGGCCGTTTTTCAGCATAACAGTAGCTACCTAGCAGGCTCGCCAGTGGCTCAATAATCTGCGCACTGGTTTCAACCAACGTAGCGCCTTCACGAATTAAATCGTGGCAACCGTGGCTCTGAGGGTTATTCAACGCCCCCGGAAGGGCAAATACTTCCCGCCCTTGCTCTAGCGCCAACCGGGCGGTAATCAACGAACCACTACGACGAGCGGCCTCAATGACTAACACGCCGGCACTCAGACCACTAATAATGCGATTGCGGCGGGGGAAATTATGCGCCAATGGAGGCATCTCTAAAGGGTATTCTGAGACCAGTGCGCCCCCTTGCTTAACAAGGTCCATCGCTAAGGCTTGATGCTGGCGTGGATAGATATTACTTAACCCTGAACCGAGTACCGCCACCGTTGGTTTTGCTAAATCGACCGCCGCTTGGTGGGCCGCCCCATCAATACCCCGAGCCAGACCACTGGTAATGGTAATACCCGCCGCGGTTAAATCCCGAGCGAAAGCACCACTCAACGCTATGCCATTACGGCTAGCAGAACGGCTGCCGACAATTGCTAACTGAGGAAGGTGTAAAACGGTTGGATCACCGCTGACATAAAGTAGTAACGGCGGGTCTGCAATCTCTTTAAGCAGTTGAGGGTAATTCTCACAACGATAACTGATTACGTGGTTTTCGGATGGCTCCAACCAGCGATCGATGCTCTGTAGATATTCAGGATCGGGCCAGTCACCTGCCTGGAAGGCTTTGATATGTTGGAAGGTTTTGGCGGGTAATTTTAATGATCTTAGCTGTTCATGCGGCCAATACAGCAGTGAGCGATCGCCTGCTGCACACTCAGGCGTACGTTGCTGTAACAACCGATGCAAAACCCCGGCACCAACGCCGGGAAGTTCTGCTAAGGCAATCCACTCTCTAAAATATTCCTGCATGGACACTCCTTGTCCAGCGGCACATCTACGATGTTAACGGCCTAGAATTACTCTGGGCTGTGAACCTCGTCACCGATAGAGACCACATCGGTCGCTTTCAGTATCAGTGCATAGCTGACCTTGTCATACGCTTTGAAAATCATCATCAAGCCTGATTTTTCCGATGGCAGGGTGATCACCTCTTTGGTGAGCGGGTCTTTCAACACCTCACCAGCACGGAAAATAGTTAACACATGGCCTGGGGAAAGCCCTTCACGAGCCCCTTGGTTAATAGCAACCACATCAAATTGTCCCGCCTGACGCACACCGCGTAACACGGCAAGAATACGTCCATTGATATCTTCTTCAGGGGCTTTAGGGTAGAAGATCGACTGAATCGATTCTTTCGGGCTAGGGTAAACACGATCCAATGCTGAAACTTCTTCTCTGGTTTTACGCAGATCCAGCGTGATGATGTCGGCTTTCTTGTTCGCCACCACCGCATCGCCAATTTTAAACATCTCGTATCCTAGGTGCTCTTGCGTCACAGGATCGATATATTCCTTGGCTGGGCGATAAATATTCTGACGCGTATAATCACCGACGAGCGCTCCTCGAGCATACACCCGATCGCCTGCACCGGCGACAATACGCTGCGTTGTGCCACCCACAATATAGGGTGCCGCCGTCAGCTCATCACTATCCATCACGATATTATCGGACAGAAAGCTAATGATGTCTTTAAGGGGAATTGCCGGAATCGCGTCTTTGAGGCGGGTCACCTTAGCTTTAGGGCTCAACCGGGTGATGCCATCATTAATGACGAGGCGGGGCTGTCCATCAACCCATTTCAGGGTTAGCACATCGCCAGGGTAGATAAGGTGTGGATTCTCAATCTGCTGATTGTAACCCCACAGCTGGGGCCACTTCCAAGGAGTCTTCAGGAACATCCCTGAAATATCCCAAAGCGTATCACCCTTAACGACCACATAAGTTTTCGGATAATTGTCCTGCAACGCTAGGGTATCTTTACGAACCTCGGCCTGAACCGGGGTTACTAATGCAATACATACCACCAGAGCGCCCAGAAAACCTGCTACCAGTTGTTTCATTATTTAATCCTTGTCTCCAGACCGCCATGTTTTTGAAAGTCTATAACAGTATCGGCAATACATTGTGTATCTATATCAGTATAATAGGAAGATTATTGATTCTAGCGCTCTTTTTTTCAACCTTTTTGTTTTCAAGCGACCATGTCATTACTTCCAATACTCGAATTTCCTGATCCACGCCTGCGCACAATTGCTGAGCCGGTTACCGAATTTAACGATGAACTGCGCATACTGGTCAAAGATATGTTTGAAACCATGTATGACGCACCCGGTATCGGCCTAGCTGCAACGCAGGTTAACGTTCACCAGCGTATCATTACTATAGATACCTCTGAAGAGAAAGATAACCCTCTGGTGGTTATTAATCCGCAAATAGAGGTGCTGGCTGAAGAAACAGAACGCATGCAAGAGGGCTGCCTATCAGTGCCAGGCTTCTATGAAGATGTTGTTCGGCCTAATAAAATTCGTCTGATTGCTCAGAACGAGTTCGGTGAAGAATACACCCTCGAAGCCGATGATTTGCTGGCGGTCTGTATTCAACACGAGATAGACCACCTTGAAGGCAAGCTGTTTGTCGATTACCTCTCTCCCTTGAAACGTAATCGAATCCGCAGCAAACTGGATAAACTTCACCGTCAGAAGGTCTGAAGTATGTCAGATACAGCCAAACCACTGCGTATCCTGTTTGCCGGTACGCCAGATTTCGCCGCGTCAAGTTTACAGGCACTACTCGATGCCGGTCATAACGTCATCGGCGTCTACACCCAGCCCGACCGACCTGCCGGACGTGGCCGAAAGCTAACCCCTAGCCCGGTAAAAAAAGTCGCGCTCGAAAATAATCTTCCTGTTTATCAACCACTTAATTTCAAACAAGAAGATGACCGACAACAGCTGGCCTCATTGCAGGCCGACCTAATGGTGGTTGTGGCTTACGGGCTATTACTACCTAAAGCAGTGCTTGAAGCGCCCTCGCTAGGCTGTATCAACGTACACGCATCATTGCTGCCGCGCTGGCGGGGCGCCGCACCTATTCACCGCGCACTCTTGGCGGGCGATCAGGAAACAGGCGTCACCATTATGCAGATGGATGAAGGACTGGATACCGGTGCGATGCTCCTGAAACGCACCTGCCCAATCCATTCAACCGACACCAGCGGTGAACTACATGACCGTTTGGCCAACATCGGTGCACAGGCTTTATTAGAAAGCCTGCCGAGTATTGCTGACCGCACTATCGAGCATGAAGTGCAGGATAATAGCCTGGCCTGCTATGCCCATAAGCTGGAAAAAGCCGAAGGGCTGATCGACTGGCAGAAACCGGCCAGCGAGATCGCCCGACAGGTGAAGGGGCTTTCTCCATGGCCCGTTGCGTTCACCACCCTAAACGGTGAGACGCTGCGCGTTTGGTATGCCGAAACCAGTGAAGCAACCAGCGACGCCCCCCGGCACAGTGGTTGGCTGTGATAAAAAAGCGATTATGGTCGCCAGCGGTAACGGCATTGTACGACTACTAAAGATCCAACTACCCGGCAGTAAAGCGATGGACACCAGCGCTGTACTGAACTCGAAGAAAGAACTCTTCAGTAACGGAACGGCGCTAGGTCTCAGCGAATGAACATCCGTGCCATTGCTGCTCGCGCCCTAGGGCCTGTTATCGGCCGTAAAGAGTCGCTGAATACTGCACTCCCCAGAGCACTACAGCAGTGCTTAGAGGGCGATAGAGCGCTACTACAACAGATCTGTTATGGCACAATGCGCTCACTCCCTCGACTATCCTGCCTCGCCCAGCAACTGCTCAAGAAACCTTTCAAACCTCAAGATCAAGATCTTCACGCGTTGGTATTACTGGGTTTCTATCAGCTACTCGAGATGCGGGTGCCGGCCCATGCCGCGATCAGCGAAACCGTGGAAGCCGCAGCGCAGCTCAACAAAGGCTGGGCAAAAGGGTTGCTAAATGCACTACTGCGCAACCTACAGCGGGAACAGGAAACGCTTTTTGAACAATTAGCCGAGCAGCCTGAATTTCATTACAACCATCCCCAGTGGATGATCTCCAAGCTAGAGCATAATTGGCCGGACAATTGGCAAGATATTCTGATTCAGAATAACCAACAGCCACCGATGACGCTCAGGGTTAATCAGCAGAAAACCAGCCGCGACGCCTATCTTCAAGAGCTGCATGATGCCGATATAACCGCATCCGCCACCCCTTATTCTGCGGTTGGCATACAGTTGGATAGCCCGGTTGATGTCGCCATACTCCCAGGCTTTGCCTACGGCTATGTCAGCGTTCAGGATGAAGCCGCGCAGCTCAGTAGCGCACTGCTGGACCTGCAACCCGGTCAACGGGTTCTAGACGCCTGCGCCGCACCAGGCGGGAAACTTTGCCATATTCTTGAGCACCAAGCATCGCTCGAACAGGTTACTGCGATCGAACTGGAGGCCAACAGAGCCACGCGTATCGAAGAAAACCTCAGCCGTCTTAATCTTGATGCTCAGGTGATTATTGCAGATGCTGCTACCAATTCATGGTGGGATGGGATTCAATATGACCGCATACTGGTTGATGCCCCTTGCTCAGCAGCGGGCGTCATCCGTCGCAACCCAGATATCAAGCACTTACGTCAAAGCGAAGATATTAAAGCGCTGGCGGAGATACAGTTATCGATTTTAAAAAACTGCTGGCAGCTACTAAAACCCGGCGGTCGACTACTGTATGCTACGTGCTCAGTCTTTCCTCAGGAAAATGAACGGGTCGTGGAACGTTTTAGCAAGATACACATGGATGCACGCCACCTTCCGATTGATGCGGAATGGGGCACCGAGCGGCCATTTGGCCGCCAGCTTTTCCCACAGCCGCAAGGACATGATGGCTTTTATTATGCAGTACTGTTAAAAGATCAGAATTAGGACGGGCGATCCCTGCCATCTGATCGGAGAGTTATTAATATATGAAAATTATTATTCTTGGAGCAGGGCAGGTCGGCGGCACACTCGCCGAAAATCTTGCCAGTGAAGCGAACGACATAACGATTGTCGATACTGACTTTACCCGGCTAAGGGAACTCCAAGACCGCTTGGATATCCGCACGGTCGAAGGCAAAGCCTCACACCCCTCTATTCTTGAGCAGGCTGGGGCGCGCGATGCCGATATGCTGATCGCCGTGACCAATAGCGATGAAGTCAATATGATCGCCTGCCAAATAGCCCAAACCCTTTATAACACACCGACTAAAATAGCCCGTGTTCGAGAGCATGATTATCTGCTTAAAAACAAAGCAATCTTCACGGACAAATCGATCCCTATCGATGTTTTGATTAGTCCGGAAGAACTCGTCACCAAACATGTACGTCGCCTAATCGAACACCCAGGCGCACTACAGGTGCTCGACTTCACCGACGGTATCGCTCAGCTCGTGGCGGTTAAAGCCTATTACGGTGGCCCACTGGTTGGTCGGGAAATATCTTATCTTCGCTCCCATATGCCCGCCGTAGAAACCCGTGTAGCAGCAATCTTCCGCAAAGATAGGCCGATCATTCCGAAGGGCGAAACCGTTATTGAGGCGGATGATGAGGTCTTCTTTATCGCCGCTAAGAAAGATATTCGTTCCGTGATGAGCGAGCTACGCCGACTCGATCGCCCCTATAAACGGATCATCATTGCCGGCGGCGGTAATATTGGCGCACGGTTAGCGCAAAACATCGAAGATAAATATCAGGTTAAAATCATTGAACGTGATATTCGCCGTTGCAACAGCCTAGCCAAACGATTGGATAACACCATCGTGCTGCAAGGTAGCGCTTCTGATAAAGAGCTGTTGCTGGAAGAGAATATCGAAGACACCGATGTATTCTGCGCACTAACCAATGATGATGAAGCCAACATCATGGCGTCAATGCTCGCCAAACGACTTGGCGCACGCACCGTCATGACCCTGATTAACAATCCAGCCTATGTCGACCTTGTGCAGGGCGGGGTTATTGATATCGCCATATCTCCCCAACAAACCACCATCGGCAGCCTACTCACCCACGTTCGCCGAGGCGATGTCGCAGCGGTTCACTCATTGCGACGCGGTGCTGCAGAGGCTCTTGAAGCGGTTGCTCATGGCGATAAGCGCACCTCAAAAGTTGTCGGCAAAACGATCGAAGAAATCGATCTTCCTGCCGGCACCACCATCGGCGCCATCGTCCGTAACGATGAGTTCCTTATCGCCCACGACGATATTGTCGTTGAAAATGGCGACCACGTGATTCTATTCCTAGTTGATAAACGTAAGATTAGTGAAGTCGAGCGCCTGTTCCAGGTTGGCCTTGGCTTCTTCTGATCGGAGACAATCATGCATTACCGGGTAATCCTCCGAATCCTCGGCCTGCTGCTGATGATATTCAGCATCACCATGCTGCCACCGCTAGCCATCTCTTATGGCTATCAGGACGGCTCTCACACGGCCTTTATCTTCGGTTTTATCATCACACTACTCACCGGCTTCATCATTTGGGCGCCGGTTTATCGGGTGCGAGAAGACCTCAGAACCCGTGACGGCTTTCTCATCACGGTATTATTCTGGGTGGTGCTCGGGCTCTTTGGTGCGATCCCTTTTATGCTCTCGGAAGACCCAGGGCTATCGGTGGTCGATTCGGTCTTTGAATCACTTTCGGGGTTAACGACCACCGGGGCGACGGTGATGACCGGTATTGATGCGCTGCCAAAATCGATCCTATTTTATCGCCAACAACTGCAGTGGCTTGGTGGTATGGGGATTATCGTCTTAGCAGTGGCCATTCTGCCAATGCTCGGCATCGGCGGCATGCAGCTCTACCGTGCCGAAACACCGGGGCCGGTAAAAGACCGCAAGCTCACCCCGCGGATCACAGAAACCGCCAAAGCGCTCTGGTATATCTATCTCTCACTTACCGTCGCTTGCGCACTGGGATATTGGCTGGCAGGTATGACCCTGTTTGATGCGGTGGCCCATAGCTTCTCCACCGTCGCTATCGGAGGCTTCTCGACCCATGATGCCAGCATCGGCTATTTTGACAGCCCCCTAATAGAGGCTATCTGTACCTTCTTTATGGTGATGTCTGCAGTTAACTTCGGACTGCATTTCTTTGCTTGGCGACAACGCTCGATCAGTCACTACTTCCAAGATCCGGAGTTCAAACTCTACCTCACCATCCTCTTTAGCATTACCTGCCTATCGGCCATCGTGTTAATAACAACCCAAACTTATCCGCCCGGCGAGTCAATTCGCAAAGCGATATTTGAGGTTGTTTCGATTGCTACCACCACCGGATTTGCTACAGCAGACTTTGCTAAATGGCCCGTCATGTTACCATTCTTACTCTTTATGGCAGCTTTCGCGGGCGGCTGTGCAGCCTCCACCGGCGGCGGCATGAAGGTAATACGAGTGTTACTGATTCTGAAACAGGGCCAACGAGAGATACGCCGCCTCATACATCCAAATGCGGTGATCCCGGTTAAGCTCGGCCGCGAACCGATTCCCGATAGAATCCTTGAAGCCGTATGGGGGTTCTTTTCGGTGTATATGATAGTCTTCGTGTTAATGCTGATCATCCTGCTCGGCACAGGTCTCGATCAGGTAACCGCATGGTCAGCGGTAGGCGCCACACTGAATAACTTAGGCCCAGGACTGGGTGAAGTAGAAACCCATTACGGCGATATCAATGAGCCCGCCAAGTGGGTGCTGACCTTTGCCATGCTACTGGGTCGACTAGAAGTATTCACCTTACTCGTACTCTTCACGCCCGCTTTCTGGAAACGTTAGCGGTTGATAACTTAAATTAACGCAACAAAAAAGGGGCTTTCAATACGCCCCTTTTTTACACTCCACGCTCTATCAATAGCGCCTAGAACCATCAGCACAATGCTGGAAGCGTTTATATTCCCACTGATACTGCTCGGGTATTTGACGCACACAGGACTCAACAGCTGCATTCATTGCCGTCGCGGAAACCAATAGATCCTTATCATTTATCTGTTCCGGGGCGCGCTGGAAAAAGATCTCGAAGCCCTCACCATTCGGCAATCGTTTAGCATAGGCCGAGATCACAACGGCACCTGTCTGTGCTGCCAGTTGCGGCAACAATTTCATTGAGTAAGCCTCTTGACCAAAGAAGGGGGCAAATACTCCACTACCGCTATCAGCTTCTTGGTCTGGGAGTACGCCCAGTAACTCACCCGCCTTTAATGCTTTCATCGCCATACGCACGCCACGAACATTGGCAGGGGCAAGCTTTGAGCCTACCCGCGCACGCTTCTTCTTAATCAACCGATCCATCAACTCAATTTTAGGTGGGCGATACATCGATGTCATCGGTGATTGAGTGCTCAGATAAAGCCCTAGCACTTCCCAGTTACCCAGATGAGGCGCAATCAGAATAACGCCTTTACCTGTCGCCAACGCCTCCGTCAAAATCTCTTTATCATGTATCTTACGAATTTTCTTAATGACACGATCAGGGCTCCAGATCCAAGCCATTCCCATCTCACCCGCAAGCCGACCGGTTTCGATAAGGCTCTGCTCCACCAAAGCATTTTTAGCCGCACTGTCTAATTCAGGAAAGCAGAGATCAATATTCGTTTGAGTAATTTTATAACTCTTACCCTGCTTGCTATAGGCTCGCCGCCCCAGCCATTTACCAATCTTTTGCGCTAACGAGAAGGGCAGAACAGCAAGCAGATATAACACAGCAACAGAGAGCCAACCTTTAAGATGTTTCACGTGGAACCCTTCTATACATCAAAACAACAGACACACCCCAAAGCAGAGCACCTAACGCTGCAATTATATAATAGCGCCTCGACAAATGACCAACCCTGAGAGCAACGCAAGACAGATACCCGCAAACTTAAGATAAAGATTCACTCAAGGCCCGCTGAGGACTCCACAATAAGGCAGAAAAACAGCCCCATTGTTACATGCGCCCGATCCTACTGCCGCTATTTCGTGTATAATTCCGCTCTATTTTTGTACAAACAGATTCATAATGGTGATCTCAGTGACAGATAAAGCGAGACCGGATGCCAGCACCTTTCAAGGGCTGATCCTGGCACTGCAAGAGTATTGGTCAGAGCAGGGCTGTGTAATAGTGCAACCACTGGATATGGAAGTTGGCGCAGGCACCTTCCATCCATCAACTTTTCTGCGCGCTATCGGTCCCGAAACTTGGAACTCCGCATACGTGCAACCAAGTCGCCGTCCTACCGATGGACGCTATGGCGAAAACCCAAACAGACTACAGCACTACTATCAATTCCAAGTAGTCATGAAACCCTCTCCCGACAACATCCAGGAACTATACCTTGGCTCGCTCGAGCGCATGGGTCTGGACCTGAATATCCACGATGTTCGTTTCGTCGAAGACAACTGGGAATCACCAACACTGGGCGCTTGGGGTCTAGGCTGGGAAGTATGGCTCAACGGCATGGAAGTGACACAGTTCACTTACTTCCAACAGGCGGGTGGTATTGAATGCTACCCAGTCACCGGCGAAATCACTTACGGCCTAGAACGTATCGCGATGTACCTTCAGGATGTCGAAAGCGTTTACGATCTGGTCTGGTCTTACAATCCTGATGGCACGCCTGCTACCTACGGCGATGTTTTCCATCAGAATGAAGTTGAGCAATCCACCTACAACTTTGAACACGCCGATGTGCCCCAGCTATTCAAAAGCTTTGATCACCACGAAGCTGAATGCAATAAGTTACTGGCGCTGGACACACCACTGCCACTGCCTGCCTATGAGCAGGTACTGAAGGCATCCCACACCTTTAACCTGCTAGATGCACGACACGCCATCTCAGTCACCGAACGTCAGCGTTACATCCTTCGGGTACGCACACTGGCACGCGGCGTTGCACTGGCGTATTTCAATACTCGAAAAGGGCTTGGTTTCCCACTGGCCGAAGAGAGCATCCGCAACGAAGTATTAGCCGCCTGCGAAGAGGAGAGCAAGTAATGACTGATTCCGTTAACCGTCAGGACTTTCTGTTCGAACTCGGCACCGAAGAGCTTCCACCGAAGGCGCTGAAAACCCTTTCAGCCGCCTTAGAAAAAGAAGTGGTCGCTGGCATTAAAGAGCTATTTGGCAAACAAGCCGAAACACTTTTTACCGATACTCGAGTCAATTCCTACGCAGCACCACGCCGCCTTGCATTGCTGATCAACAACCTGGCCGACGAAATCCCTAGCAGCACTTTTCAGATGCAAGGGCCGCCAGCACGTATCGCCTTTGACGAGCAGGGCGCTCCATCAAAAGCGCTGTCAGGCTTCGCGCGCAAGTGTGGCACTGAGGTCGAAAACCTAAAAGAGGTCGACGGCAAAATGTGCTTCAGCCAATCCTTACCGGCCAAAGCCATTGCCAACGAACTGCCTGCGATCATCGAAACCGCGCTCGGCAAGCTACCAATTCCAAAACGGATGCGCTGGGGTGCTTCACGCACAGAGTTCGTTCGCCCTGTTAAATGGCTAGTTATGCTCATGGGCGATCAGGTAATTGAGTGTGAGATTCTCGGGCTCAAAGCGGATCGCAATACTCGAGGCCATCGCTTCCATCACAACCACCAAATCGAACTCAATCAAGCCAACGAATATCTAGAAAATCTAGAAAGCGTGGGCATGGTGATTGCTGACTTCCAAGAGCGTCGCGAAAAAATTCGCGCCCAAGTCGAAGCAGAAGGTGCCTCCGTGCACGGTATCGCTCAGATTGATGAAGACCTGCTGGACGAAGTTACTGCGCTTAATGAGTGGCCTGTTGCACTGACAGGGCGCTTCGACGAACGCTTCCTAGAAGTGCCCGCCGAAGCACTGATTTCATCCATGAAAGAGCATCAAAAATATTTCCACCTGACCGACAACAACGGTCAACTGATGCCATTCTTCATTACCATAGCCAACATCGAATCCACCGATCCAGCGCAAGTAATCTCGGGTAACGAGAAGGTTATTCGACCTCGTCTTGCCGACGCAGCCTTCTTCTTTGAAACGGATAAGAAGCGCACCCTCGAGTCACGCATCGAAGATCTGAAGTCTATCGTCTTCCAAAAAGAGCTTGGCACACTGCATGACAAAGCGGTTCGCGTTGCCGTGCTCGCCAAACATATTGCCGCTCAGCTAGGGCAAGATGAAGCCAAAGCAGAACGTGCCGCGATGCTGGCGAAGACCGATCTGATGACCGACATGGTCTATGAGTTCACCGATCTTCAGGGGTTAATGGGTTATCACTACGCCCTAAACGATGGCGAAGACGAGGGCGTTGCTCTGGCACAAAACGAGCAATATATGCCTCGCTTTGCTGGCGACGAACTGCCACAAAGCGAGCCAGGCATCGCCGTTGCGTTAGCCGATCGCCTAGATACGCTAACCGGCTTGTTCGGTATTAACCAACCACCGACAGGATCAAAAGACCCCTTTGCACTGCGTCGCGCATCACTGGGTGTCTTGCGTATTATTGTCGAACGCCAACTAAATCTGGATCTAGAAGATCTGATTCAAGTAGCCGCCAACAACTATCAAAACCTGCCTGCAGAAGAAGGGCTGGTCACGCGCATCACCGACTTTATGTTGGAACGCTTCCGTGCTTGGTATGACGATGAAGGCATCGCCATTGAAGCCTACTTGGCCGTTCATGCTCTACGCCCAACTCGACCACTAGAGTTTAATCAGCGGGTACAGGCTGTTAGTCACTTCCGCACGCTAAGCGAAGCTGACGCCCTTGCAGCCGCCAACAAACGCGTCTCCAACATCTTGAGCAAGCAAGACGCTAGCGTCGCTGACAAAGTGTCTGATGCGCTGCTACAGGAAGATGCCGAGAAAGCATTGGCTAAAGCCGTAGCTGAAAAGACCGTTCAATTGGCGCCGTTGTTTGCACAAGGCAACTTCAAAGAAGTGCTTGAGCAACTGGCGGAGCTACGTCCCGTTGTCGATAAGTTCTTTGACGAAGTGATGGTAATGGCGGATGATGAAGCAGTCAGAAATAACCGCCTGGCTCTGCTTAAGCAGCTACGCAATCTGTTCCTCGGGGTTGCCGATATATCTGCCCTTAGCTAAACACTAAGGATCGTTTAGCGCAGCCAGAAAAGCCGGTTATCAAACCGGCTTTTTTATATCTGATATTTATCAATCTAAGCAACGAGATTACTCAGCCAGTGAACAAGTTAGTCATCTTAGATCGCGACGGCGTGATCAACTACGATTCCGATAACTACATCAAAACAGCCGGAGAGTGGCGACCACTTCCCGGTAGCATCGAAGCTATCGCCAGACTCACCAAAGCCGGATTCGATGTCTGTATAGCCACAAACCAGTCCGGCCTTGCCCGGGGATATTTTGATATTACTGAGCTCCATAAGATGCATCGCAAGATGACTCAGTTAGTAGAAGAGCAGGGCGGGCGCATCATTAAGATTGAGTTTTGCCCGCACTCGCCAGAAGACAATTGCTATTGCCGCAAACCCAAGCCTGGCCTTTATCAGCATATCCTTAGCTGCTATCCCGATATTAACCCCGCCCATGTTTTTACGGTAGGGGATTCTCTACGCGATTTGCAGGCATCGATAGAAGCGGGCTGCCCACCCATTTTAGTACGTACCGGCAAAGGCGAACGCACAATTAGCAAGGGCGGAATTCCAGACAACACGATCATCGTGGATGATCTGGAAGCCGCTGCACTCCATATTATCTACTCAAAAAACGCCATTGCAGACTAAAACGTTTCACGTGGAACATTGAGATATGGCAAACAAACCTGACGCTCAAACAGCAATGCGCATACTGATTTCGGACATCCGTGCAGGCATCCCTTTCGATACTCCAATGGAAGAACTATGTAATGGCCCCTGCACGGGCTGCTCGAAAAAGTTGCTAGATTTTCTCGATACCCAACTCGAAGAAAAAGAAACCGAGATCAACAGCGGACATATTCCAGCCCTCGGGGAGCTCAATCGACTGAAGAAAACCGCGCTAAAGGTGCGCACAACGCTGATTAAAAACGGACTGATAAAGGACGTTATCATCGACACCAAGCAGACATGAAATTGGCGCAATAGGCTGCTCATCCATTAGAGCATGGCTGAACAATCCGCCTCGCCAATCTGACAGACAAGGGTAATTAAGCATCACGCACTAAGCGATAAGGAACCGCTTAAACATACCAGCCTGCCATACTCGTCGACACTGAGATCAAGTTTGCTGGGATGGCTTTAACGCGAATATCAGACAATTCCCAACCCGTTAGCGAGGAACCTAGGAGAACGGCCGAATGGGACGTGAGCGGCTTGTGATGTTGCTGAAACGATGCAGTTCATACACCAAGTCAATGCATCAATCCGAACAACAGTGCCAAGCTAACATAGCCCAGCATTGCCCCCTAAAAAAGCGCCTAACCAACCCGGTGCTTTAATAACGAAATCGTTTATGCCGTCGCCATCTATAGTGATTTTTAGCAAGCCCCTTAACCTGAGCGGGAAGGGCATGCCCTCGGAGAACTGAGATCGAGCCAAGCAATATTATATTACTGCTCTCTGAAACCACCTTGGTGGTGCTATGCTGTTAACGGTCGGGCTAACCGATTTTTTATCACAGTTAAGGGCCTATATAGATATGGGATGTTCCGGATTAGTTTATGGTTATTGTTTGGATGGTCAGGGTGGCGGCCAGGTTATTAAGCCGGAAGATGTGGCCGATACCTTACCGACAGATCAGCTAACATGGCTTCATTTTGATTACACCCACGCGGATACCCAACAATGGATAACCGAACACAGCCAGCTCGATCAGGTGGTCATTGATGCCCTGCTAACCGAGGAGAGTCGGCCACGTTCAACACAGGTAGGTGACGGGCTGCTAATCGCGTTACGAGGAGTCAACGTTAGCCCCGATTCCGACCCTGAAGACATGGTCGGCATTCGCATCTGGATCGATAAACAGCGCATTATCAGCACCCGCCGTCGTCATATGCTGGCGGCAAAAGATATGGTTGAAGCGTTGGCCGCAGGCATTGGCCCAACCAGCCCCGGTGATTTTCTGGCGATGCTTTCAGCCGCGCTCATGGTGCGTATGCAGGACACGATTAACGACACTGAAGACGCCGTCGACTCCATCGAAGAAGAGCTAGTTAGCTCCAGTAGCTATGACCTAAGAAACAAAATTTCGGCTGTACGGCGAGTAGTCATCTCGTTGCGTCGCTATCTTGCACCACAAAGAGATGCGCTATTACAGATGCATCAAACTCGAGTACCCTGGATAACCGAGGGAGACCGACAGCAATTACGAGAAGTCACCGATACGCTTATCCGCTATATCGAAGATCTCGATTCAGCTCGGGATCGTGCGGCGGTGGCTCAAGAAGAACTATCCAACCGCCTGGCGGAACAGATGAATAGTCGTATGTATCTGCTGTCGTTAGTGGCAGCGGTATTTCTACCGCTGGGATTCTTCACCGGCTTACTGGGGATCAATGTTGGAGGAATGCCCGGAGCAGAAAACCCCTGGGCTTTCTGGATCGTCAGCGGCTTTATGTCAATCACCGTGGCGATTCAGGTTTGGCTCTTTAAACGTAAAAATTGGTTTTAAACGGCTACTCTAGCCAGCCTAGCGCTAAGGGCTTTCTTTAGCATCTTAGCCGCTAGGGCATAACCACCATCCGTCCCATCAACAAAATGTAGATGGCCACCATCAGTCATACTTTCAACATAACAGGTCATCTGCGCAGCGTCAGACACCTGTATGCCATAGAAAACCTGGCCTGCTAGACTAGCCGAATGCAAATACTGCTCTATTGCCTGATACTCATCCATGGAACAGTTCAGCACCATTCTCAACGTGTCATCAAACTTTTTGAAATCACAATGCAGCGGCGTGTGTTCGATATATTGCTTGGCGCTGGGTATCAGCTTAAATAGACCCAAATTGAAGAATGGCACCGCCATAAAGATGGCTAAAACCTCTTTAATAAAAGCGCGGTTAAAGCCAACATCAGAGATCTTAATCTGCCGTTTTAGGTTTGCTAGCACAGAATAGTAACGGGCATTTTCCATCCGTACTGGGTTCGCATTTTCAAAAGAACCGAGAATACGCTTAAGCTGAGTAATGACTTCAGGCAGCACCCGATTATCGTCCTCAACCGGCTGGATCAAGATCGACAACGTCACCCCCTTACCCGAAGGAATCGGTTTCCAACGACAGGTCAAACCCGAAAAAACCTCCGCACTCTCAAACCGTGCTGCCGGCTCACAACGAAACTCAAGCTCCGTTTTCACCAAGGTCTCGGCCAAGGAAATACCACCCCCTTTAAACATGGCCTGTGCAAACCCAATGCCCGACACATACTTAGCAACCTGTAACTCTTTACCCCTCGAACGCAGCTCTTTTACCGACACCATCCCCGTATGAAGTTCTAAATTAAAAATCTCTTTGGCGTAATAACTCAGTGACTGCAACACCTTAAGTGTTGCCTCGCGCAGGCTTTTGTTAATTAACACCACCGCGCCATCACCGCCAAAAATAAACGGCAGGTCATGATCAACTAAATTGAGATGAGCCGTAATCGCCGCCGCACCAATAAAATTAACATCGCGATAATTACCTTGCTCTATCGCTTCGGTTGACCCGCGCACATCGACTACTGATACATACCAATCATCGGGCACAGAACAATAGACGCTGTCATCAACAAGCTGAGAGATATCCGTAAAGCCGGATAACTGACAATAAAAGTCTTCCATCGGTGAGCGCCATTACATCATGAGAAGGCACCATCTTCGGTGAGAAGAGCAGGGCAGACAAGCGCTATACCCACCACTTTGTTGATTGCCGATAACGAATTGATAAAGAACTTAGACTAGATGGGAATAACTTGAGGGGTATAAATGCAGCTAAATGAATCGCTGACTGACATACGCGTAACGAAAAAACGCATACTCAAACTACTAGGCTAGGTATGCGCTTAGATACATTTAATCGATGTTAGCAGTTTTCAATCGCACTAGTTAGCTGCTGAATGACCTTTTTAATATCACCCGCTTTCGTATATAGCACCATCTTCGCACCACCCACTCCCGTAATGGTGAGTGCAGCCTTACGAGATAAAAAGCCGAAACACAGCAGTGCGCCTCCGACGATATAGAGTACAGGAACGTTGTACTGATCTGCTGCCACAAGCGCGCCGACGCCAATTAAATAGAGCCATATATGGCTGAAATATGACGCTTGGCTAAACTCAGCAATCCTTACTGGGTTAATAGAGAAGTGCATATCCTGGAAAAAATTGCGGCCTTGATACACCACTAATTTGTTAGGATCGACGACCTGATGATAACGCTGAGTCACCTTATCCATATCTTCATCAACGTCTGTTACATTACCCGTGCTCGCAATTCTTCCGGCATCCGTGTGAATAAAGGCCAGCACAAAGAAACCCACAACGGTAACCCCAACAGCTAAAGGCCACTCCATCTTTAACCAAGCATAAACAACCACAGCGAGTATCGGTACGCCAATTAAAAGATAAACCCAGTTACGGGTTTTTAAACAAGAGAGTGCGGCAATTTCAGCCAGCACTAAATTAGCGCCACCGGCTTTAAAGATCTCCGCTTTTTCTGTTTTAACCGCTTCAGTAACAACAGCCTGAGTGGCCGTTAGCGGATGACCGCAGGATGGACACGCAACAGCAGCATCTGAAATCTGTTTACCGCACTCGTAACAAGCGACTAAAGCCATAACTTTTCCTTAAAATAATGTTACCCAATGATGGGGATATAAACCTCATCAACGTAGCAGTTTGTGCACTGCGGAACAATATCCCATGAAGGGGAGAACAAGATAAATTAGGAAGACTTACGCCTACTTGCGTTACGTCACTGTTTTTATAAGATCAAACCAAACAGGAGCAAAGGATAGCAGCAATAGCTGCCAGCGATTAAGTCATAACTTAACCGGACCGGCAGCCACCAATCTATGTTCGTTATTGCAATCAAAGCACCGATAGCGATAATCAAGTACAGATCTGACTGACTTAGGGCGGCCTCGATCTGCAGCTAAGTGCCTCTTTTCCTAATAGCCTCACCCATATAATTTCATAAACAGAAAAATAGATGACCAAGCAATCAGGATCAAACACACCGAATAGTTTCAGTCTACTGGTGCTAGGCGTTGCCGGCGGGGCAGGCCATGTTTACAACGGCAGTTGCAGCAGTAGTTTTGTTATTCTAAAAAATGACCAGCCTATCTGCCTTGTCGATCTAGGCTTGGGGGTTACCCGCACACTCAGTAGCTATGGCTACACACTGCCCGACACTCTCATTATCACCCATAACCACACCGACCATGCCGGTGAGTTACCCGTGGTTCTGCGAGTTGAAGCGGCACAACAACGACTACTTAATATTGTCGCCGCCGCGCCGGTATCAGAAAGACTTCAACAGCACCGTATGGCCGAACACGCCGAACTTTTTCAACCGGCCGAGCTGGCCAACTGGTTAACGGCTCAAGTCGATACCCCGATGCCACTGACCGATGAACTGGATATCACCTTTCATACCGCCAAGCACTCGGAGCTCTGTTATGGTTTCGTGATCTATCGTGATGGCGCTCCGCTAATCGGCTATACCGGCGACAGTGGTTATTGCGCCGAGTTATATGAAACAGTGGCGGGTTGTCGCGTTTCAATCTTTGATGCTCGCCCCAAAGGAAATCTCTGGCACGCAGGCCTTGATGAGGTAGCACCTTTTTTGACCGAACAGGCTTATATTATCGGCCATGATCTCGATGCCGAGCAGATCCCAACAGACAGTCAACTGTTAAAGCCCGGCCAGCTAATTACAATCCCAGAGAGCGATTAAGATGCCATTTGCAGAGCTTGCTAAGCTAATTATTCAAGGCATCTATATGTTGTCCCCTTATTGTTGGGCCGACAGTTATCTCAAAAAGCGAGAGTTCCGTTTTCAGCAGGGCAGCGAAGAACAGAAAAAGTGGCGCCGTTGGCGGTTATTGATATCTGAAAAATACATTGTCTACTGGTTATTCGCCGCCATCGCACTGTTTATTTTAACCCCGATATTGCCTCAGTGGACGGCGGGGTTATTGCTGCTCAGAGCCTTGGGCATCATCAACAAGGAGCTCGGCGTCATTCTATTTGGCACCTGTAAGATAACCGAAGGCACAATGGTGGCTGCCTCGGGCAGAGTGATCGTGCTGGGATTG
Source organism: Amphritea sp. GJ51-11 (assembly GCF_055808735.1). Taxonomy (NCBI): domain Bacteria; kingdom Pseudomonadati; phylum Pseudomonadota; class Gammaproteobacteria; order Oceanospirillales; family Oceanospirillaceae; genus Amphritea; species Amphritea sp. GJ51-11. Next base: position 4,325,343 of record NZ_CM147881.1, read on the forward strand.
GTCAACTTTCTAACCGGCATGTTCCTCTTTGTTAGCGCCTATGCGCTGATCTGTTCCTTTGAAGCGATACCTGCCTACACCGAACGCAGTCTACCTCTGTGGGCATTGATACAGGGAATGAGTGTGCAATTTACCCTCTCCAACGCCTTCCCACCGGCCGATCTATTAACCTGGTTTATCACCCTGTTCCACAGCGGTTTCTGCTTTATGTTTGGCACCATCGTAATCTCGATGTTTGTTTCACTGCTAAATATTCAGCCGTTGCACAAATAAACATACGGTCTAGAGTTAGGTTAGGAATTAGTCGCTAGCGATGTAAGAAGACATCGGTAAGCTCCTTAAACACAGCAGGTACAAAAAAGCAGCCATTTGGCTGCTTTTTTATTCACGCTAAATCAGAAACCCATCCATCAAATATCCAAGTTAGACACGTTCAGGGCGTTGGTTTCGATGAAATCACGACGCGGTTCTACTTCATCGCCCATCAGGGTAGTGAAGAGTAGATCGGCGGCGATAGCATCATCGATGGTAACCCGCAGCATACGACGCTGCTCAGGGTCCATGGTGGTTTCCCAAAGCTGTTCCGGGTTCATTTCACCCAGTCCTTTATAACGCTGGATGTAGTAGCCACGCTTGGACTGTTCCATCAGCCAGTTAAGGCCGGTGGTGAACTCAGTGGTAGCCAGTGTCCGTTCGCCACGTTTAAAGTAGGCGGTTTCTTCTAGCAGACCGTCAAGCGTGTCACCTAGGTTAGTCAGCGCAGCATAGTCTTTCGATTCAAAGAAAGACTGATCGAAGGTGTAGTTATGGCTCACACCGTGCTGAACTACGTTGACGTTCGGCAGATAGATACCTTGGCGCTCCGGATCTTCCGCGGCGGAAGAGGTGAACACATCACCACCGTCTAAGGTGTCTCCTAGGCCATCACAGACCTTATCGATCCACTCGGCAACGGTTTGTTCATCACTTAGATCAGCTAAAGATAGACGCGGGGTATAAACCATCTGACGCAAAATCTGTTCTGGATAGAGACGTGACAAGCGCGCTAGCATCTTATCGACGGCACGATAGCGATTGACGATCTCTTCAAGGCCCGTACCGCTAATGGGGGGAGCATCGGCATTGACGTGCATGGAGGCGCCTTCTAGCGCGCCCTGAAGCAGGTAGTTTTCCAGCGCATCATCATCTTTCAGATATTGCTCTTGCTTACCTTTCTTGATCTTGTAGAGCGGTGGCTGAGCAATAAATACATGCCCACGTTCGATGATCTCAGGCATCTGCCGGAAGAAGAAGGTCAGCAGCAGGGTACGGATGTGTGATCCATCTACGTCGGCATCGGTCATGATGATAATAGAATGATAACGCAGCTTATCCGGATTGAACTCTTCTCGGCCAATACCCGTGCCGAGCGCCGTGATCAGTGTGCCAACTTCGGCAGACGCCAGCATCTTATCGAAGCGGGCTTTTTCGACGTTGAGGATTTTACCTTTGAGCGGCAGAATCGCTTGAGATTTACGGTTACGACCTTGCTTGGCAGAACCGCCAGCGGAGTCACCCTCCACCAAGTATATTTCAGAAAGCGCGGGGTCTTTCTCTTGGCAATCGGCGAGTTTTCCGGGTAAGCCGGCAATATCCAGCGCGCCTTTACGGCGGGTCATTTCACGGGCTTTACGGGCCGCTTCACGGGCGCGGGCGGCATCGATCATCTTCGAGACAACCGCTTTAGCATCCTGTGGGTTTTCTTGCAGGTAGTCGTTTAACTGCTCATACATCGCTTGCTCAACCGCGGTTTTCACCTCGGATGACACCAATTTATCCTTGGTTTGCGATGAGAACTTAGGATCGGGTACTTTTACTGAAACGATCGCGGTCAAACCTTCACGGCAGTCATCGCCGGTGGTTGACGCTTTACCGTTTTTATTGAGCTTTTCCGCTTCAATATAGTTGTTCAACGCACGGGTAAGGGCGGTTCGGAAACCCGCCAGGTGAGTACCACCATCCCGTTGGGGAATATTGTTGGTAAAGGCGTGGATACTTTCTTGATAGCTATCATTCCACTGCATCGCCACTTCAACGCCGACACCATTGTCGTGCATAACGTTAACGTGGAACATCTTGTTCGCTGGGGTTTTGTTGGTATTCAGGTAATCAACAAATGAACTCAGGCCGCCTTCATAGGCAAACAGCTCTTCATCACCGCTGCGCTCATCCTTCAAGCGAATAGCAACACCGGAGTTGAGGAAGGAGAGTTCCCGCAGGCGTTTCGCGAGGATATCGAACTTAAATTCTAACTGGTTGTGGAAGGTATCTTCAGACGGCCAAAAACGCACTGAGGTACCGGAGGTTTCGGTTTGACCAACAACTTTCAACGGCTCATCTGGCACACCGTGACGGTAGGTTTGTTCAAACATTTCACCACGACGGCGAATCGTCAACCTAAGTTCAGCGGAGAGGGCGTTAACCACCGATACACCCACACCGTGCAAACCACCGGATACTTTGTAGGAATTATCATCAAACTTACCGCCGGCATGCAAGACGGTCATGATCACTTCGGCAGCGGAAACGCCTTCCTCTTCGTGCAACTCGGTGGGAATACCCCGGCCATTATCCGAAACCGTCACACTGTTATCCGGGTGGATAACGACTTTGATTTCGCTACAGTGGCCAGCCAGGGCTTCATCGATTGAGTTATCCACAATCTCGAAAACCATATGATGCAGACCAGTACCATCGTCGGTGTCGCCTATATACATTCCCGGGCGTTTACGAACCGCATCCAGCCCTTTTAGGACTTTAATACTGGAAGAATCGTATTCCTGATTTTCGCCGCTCATTCAGATCTCCTGGCTGTATTACTGAGTGCTAAACGCACCCTCTTGTATATTGAAAAAACGTAACTCGGCCTGGTCTGACCAGTAACCGGTGAGCGCATCTTTATCAACACTGGTGATAAAACATTGGCTCGACGTCTTTTCTAAATAATTACAGAACAGTCGGCTATGTTGCTGATCAAGCTCTGACGGAAGGTCATCAATCAGATAGATGCAGGCACGACTATTCAACTTGTAAAATAAAACGCCCTGCGCCAACTTGAGGCTGCTCACCACTATTTTCTTTTGGCCCCGTGAGAGGCGTTCTGAAGCGGTGTGGCCATCAACTTTAAGACGCAGGTCAGCCCGTTGTGGTCCGGCACTGGTATAACCCTGACGCAGGTCGCGTTCAAAATTATCATCCAACACCTGATCCAGGCCGCGTTTTTTATCCCATCCGGGACTAAAACTTAGATCGATGCTGACGCCTTCAAGCAGGTCAGCAAGGATCAGATCAAATTCAGGTTTTAACGCTTCAATATACAGTTCGCGAAGCGTATTTAACTGTTCGGCATAGGTTATAAATTCTTGGTCCCAGACCGCCCGAATGCGTTGCTCGATTTTACCATATTTCAGCAAAGAATTTCGTTGTTTTAATACCCGCCTAAATCCCCGCCAAAGCCTTATAAATTCTGGATTTGAATGGAACGAGCCCCAGTCTAAAAACTGCCGTCTAACGGCGGGGCTACCCTCCAAAATCATAAAGGTTTCGGCGTTAATCACTTGGATCGGTAATAGCTCTGCCAAGGTGGTGATATCGATGTTATTTCCGGCATAGCGGATACGACAATCACTCTCTAGATTGCGTTCGACACCTAACGGCTGACTGGCACCACTGCCCATCGCATCCACCTGAGCAAACACGGTACATTGCTGCTCACCACTCTGAATCAAGTGGTTTAGCTTATTGGTACGAAATGAGCGGCATAGCCCGAGCATATGGATCGCTTCAAGCACACTGCTTTTGCCGCTGCCATTGGGGCCGTGAATGATATTAATACCGGATGACGGGCGCAGGCTAAGCTCGCTCAGGTTGCGAACCGCGCGAATATTCAGTTGGGTTATTGGCATATAAGGAGGGTATAAGAAGGGGCCTGAGGCCCCCTGACAGGATTACATCCGCATCGGCATAACAACATAGAGAGAGTTGGCATCATCGAGCCCCTCAATCAACGCGCTGCTGTTTGAGTCGGCTAGGGTGAAACGTACCACCTCAGAGCTAACGATCGATAACACATCCAACAGATAGTTAACGTTAAAACCAATTTCCAGAGTATCGCCTTCATAATCGACGGCAACGGTTTCTTCCGCTTCTTCCTGTTCTGGGTTATTCGCCATCACCTGCAGGTAGCCGCTGGTCAGCGATAAACGCACACCACGGTATTTCTCATTGGATAGAATCGCGATACGGCTAAAAACCTGACGCAGTTCTTGACGGGTGCCCAACATAAACTTGTCGCCACCTTGAGGAATAACCCGCTGATAATCCGGAAACTTGCCGTCAACCAGCTTAGAGGTAAAGGTAAAATCACCGGCATGGGCACGGATATGATTAGCACCCACCACCAGTTTTACCTGATCATCACCACTCTGCAGCAGGCGAGCCAGCTCAAGGATACCTTTACGTGGCACGATAAACTGATGATTCGCCGGACCGTTAGTGTCGACTTCAGCCACACTGGTCGCCAGACGGTGACCATCGGTTGAAACCGCCCGCAGGCTATTTTCGGTAATCTCTAGCAACATACCGTTAAGGTAGTAACGTACGTCCTGCTGCGCCATCGAGAAGCCGGTCTGGTCAATCAGATGACGTAACTGGCTTTGCAGTACATTAAGCTCGAATGACTCAGGGCTATCCTCAACATTCGGAAACTCAGCCGCGGGCAGGGTAGAGAGAGTAAAACGGCTGCGTCCCGCCTTGATGACCATTTTCTGGCCTGTCAGTGTCAGCTCTATTTGGGCTGAATCTGGCAGAGATTTACAGATATCCATCAGCTTGCGGGCTGGAACGGTGATCGAACCCGCTTCAGCTGGCTCATCCAACTGTACCCGGCCAACCAGCTCAACTTCCAGATCGGTACCGGTCATCGACAACTGATCACCTTCAGCGACCAGCAGGATATTGGAAAGCACTGGCAGAGTCTGACGACGTTCCACAACCCCTGCAACCAACTGCAACGGCTTAATTAGCGCTTCTCGCGAAATAACAAATTTCATCTTTTGCTACCCTTAATTGATCAGACTGTTTACGCCGTCAGATGACGCAATAAGTTCTGATAATCCTCTCTTATATCCGTATCGGTCTCACGCAGCGAAGCTACTTTACGACAACCATGCAGAACTGTTGTGTGATCTCGCCCACCAAAAGCGTCGCCAATCTCAGGTAAACTGTGATTGGTCAGCTCTTTCGACAGGGTCATAGCAACCTGCCTTGGCCGGGCCACAGAACGACTACGTCGTTTCGAAAGCAGGTCCGATACTTTGATCTTATAATAATCGGCGACAACCCGCTGAATATTATCAATACTAACCTGTTTATCCTGCAATGCCAGCAGGTCTTTCAGTGATTCTTTAATAAAAGGCGTGGTTATTGCGTTTCCGGTGAAGTGAGCATTCGCAATCACTCGCTTCAGCGCCCCTTCAAGCTCCCGCACGTTGGAGCGAATCTTTTGTGCCAAGAAGAAAGCCGCATCATCCGGTAAACGCACCTGAGCTTCTTCGGCTTTTTTCATCAAAATCGCCACCCGGGTTTCCAGCTCCGGTGGTTCAATCGCCACCGTTAAGCCCCAACCAAAGCGGGATTTAAGCCGTTCTTCAACACCGTTAATCTCTTTCGGATAACGGTCACTGGTCAGGATCATCTGCTGACCACCCTCTAACAGTGCGTTAAAGGTGTGGAAAAACTCTTCTTGCGAACGCTCTTTACCGGCAAAGAACTGAATATCATCGATCAATAATGCATCGACCGAGCGGTAATAACGTTTAAAGTCATTGATAGCGTTCAACTGCAACGCCTTCACCATATCGGCAACAAAACGTTCAGAGTGTAGATAAACGATCTTCGCCTTAGGATTACGCTGCAACATCTCCATACCCACCGCATGCATCAAGTGGGTTTTACCCAAACCAACGCCTCCGTAGATAAACAGTGGGTTATAAGAACCACCAGGGTTATCCGCCACCTGTTGCGCCGCCGCCAGTGCTAACTGGTTCGACTTACCCTGAACAAAGGAGTTAAAGGTAAATGACTGATTAAGATTTGATTGGTGACGCACACTGCCTTCAACGTCCACATTACGTGAAGGTGAGCCAGACATAGTCGTCGGCGCAACCGGTTCACGGTGGTTAATCGGTTGAAAGCTGCTGTCATCTATCGCCAGCTGATAGGGTGGGTTTTCTTCGATCGGTGCAGGGTTGGCCGGTTGAGCCGCGCGGGTATTGCGGGCCGGAGGCGCTGATGAGAAAGATTCTGCATCGGCAAAATGACTATCAGCACGACGCGCTGGCGCTGGCGGCGGTGCAGGGCGAACCGGTCGTTGTGAAAAACCACCGGCCCGACCAGCAATATCAATACTGACCGAGCCAGCAATATCACCACTAACCGCATTGACTACTTCAGTGATCCGTTTAAGGTATTTATCGCTCACCCAATCTTTAACAAAACGATTAGGCGCCAGCAGTACCAAACCGGTCTCAGACTCTGAAGACACCTTCAGCGGTCTAATCCAAGTATTGTATTGTTGTGAGGGGAACTCAGCCTGTAGATTTTGAAGACACTGTTCCCACAACTCAGCCGGCATAGCTAGTCCTTAAACATTCTCTAGTTTCACCCGATGAGAGTGAACGAGAATAAGATCGAATACGTAAAAAATATCAGCAGATAATACCTTGTAACAGCCCGCTTATCCACAGTTAGAATCAATCTGTTGCTAATTCTTTTTTCGTCTGTTTTTCAATCAGTTAGCCTACAATCCAGATATTATGCGGGAAACAGAGCGATCGTTTAAAAACTATCCAGATCTTAAATACAGTTAATATTCAGACCTATCAACAAGCTATATGTTTAATTTAAAACAATTTTATCGACTTAATCACAAATTATTGTGCATATCTGAATAAATTCATAAGCCGCTTATAACCCTCTATGCCTACTTATATATAGATAACTTCTATTTAGCCTTGAATAGCGATTTAGATCAGCTTTTTTAACTTTATTGCCAGTTATGGTTTGCAATGCAGAAATGTTTTCCCTATAATTTCGCGTCTGTTTTTGACCGTGGGATTCAGCCAACCTTACTGATACCACCACACTGTATGTTAGTAGGACTGACCAATGAAAAGAACATTTCAACCAAGTAACCTTAAGCGTAAACGCACTCACGGTTTTCGTGCTCGTATGGCAACTAAAAACGGCCGCGCTGTGATTAACCGTCGTCGTGCAAAAGGCCGTAAGCGTCTGTCAGCATAATTTTTGCCTGTCAGGCTCTCTGAATGAATGAATTCAGCTATCCCCGCCAGTTGAGACTTTTGACTGGTGGGGATTTTAAACAGGTATTCAGCCGAGCCAGCCTCAAGGTGTCAGATAAGCATCTGTTGATCCTTGCACGTCCAAACGAGCTAGAGCATTCCCGCGTTGGCTTTGTCTTCTCCAAAAAAAATATCCGTTTAGCTGTTAATCGTAACCGCGTTCGGCGTATTATTCGCGAGTCTTTCCGTCTTAATCAGCATAAGCTACCCAATGTTGATATCGTCATCCTGGCCAGACCAGGTCTTGGAGATATTGATAACAGCGAAGTTCAAGCGCTTATTACACGCAGCTGGAACAGACTGATTGGCCGGGCCAAGGCAAAATCCGATAAAACAAAATCAAACTCATAACTGAATGGTCCAGAAACCATGGATGTACAGCGCATTATATTGATCGCAGCACTGGCAATAATCTCTTATATGCTAGTGCTTCAGTGGAACCAGGACTACGGGGTTAAACCTGTACCGGTTGCTCAGGCCGAATCTGTTTCAGCTTACCAATCAAAAGCTGAAACAGTCGCCAGTAATGAAGGCAGTGATCTGCCAACAACAGAAAGTGCAGTGTCTGCCAATACTGATCTGCCCGAAGCAAAAGCGCTCGCAACCACAGCACAACAGCAACTGGTTTCTATTAAGACCGATGTGCTTGAACTGCTGATCGATACCAAAGGTGGCGACATCATTGAACTGGCTCTGCCAAAACACAAAGCAGCGCTGGATAATGATCAACCGTTTGTCTTGCTAGAGCAGAACGGTAACCGTACCTATGTTTCTCAAAGCGGCTTGATTGGTAAGAATGGCCTCGATGCTAGCCCTGAGGGTCGCCCACAGTACACTACCGCGGAAAACAGTTATCAACTTGATGGTGAAGAACTGGTTGTTGATCTGGTGCATACCGGTGATGATGGCGTTGTGGTCACTAAGCGCTTCCGTTTCACTGCGGGTAGCTACAAGATTGAACAGGATTTTCTGGTCACCAACGGCTCTAGCGAAAGCTGGCAGGCAAAACTGTTTGGCCAGATCAAACGCGACGGTTCAAAAGACCCTTCTCAAACTACCAGTATGGGTATGCAAGCCTTCCTCGGTGCTGTTTTCTCAACCGCTGATGAGCATTATGAGAAAGTAACTTTCGATGATATGCAGGAAGCCAACATCAAGAAAGTCAGCCAAGATGGTTGGGTCGCCATGTCACAGCATTACTTCCTGAGTGCTTGGATTCCAGATGCTGGTGCTGAATACAGCTATAGTAGCCGCGTTAGTAACGGTAACTATATTGCCGGTTTTGTTTCACCTGAGTTTAGCGTTGCACCAGGCGAAAGCAAAACAGTTAAAGCCAACTTTTATGCCGGTCCTAAAGATACTGACCTATTAGAACAGGCCGCTCCTAACCTAGAGTTGACCGTTGATTATGGCATTCTCTGGTTTATCGCTACACCGCTAGCCTGGTTGCTAAAAGCCATTCATGGGTTTGTAGGCAACTGGGGTGTCGCCATCATCTTTATCACTATCGTTGTTAAAGCGCTGTTGTTCCAAGTGAACGCCAAAGCCTTTAAATCGATGGCGAAGATGCGTAAGTTTGGTCCTGAGATGACCCGTCTGAAAGAGCTTCACGGTGATGACCGTCAGAAGATGTCTCAGGCGATGATGGAGCTATACAAGAAAGAGAAGATCAACCCGCTTGGCGGCTGTCTTCCTATCGTGGCGCAGATGCCGGTGTTTATCGCTCTGTATTGGGTATTGATGGAATCGGTTGAGCTACGTCATGCGCCATTCGCATTGTGGATCAATGACCTGTCGGTAATGGACCCTTACTTCATGCTGCCTATCCTGATGGGGGCGACTATGTTTATTCAGCAGTTGCTGAACCCAACGCCTCCGGACCCTATGCAGGCGAAGATTATGAAGATGCTACCGATCGTCTTCACCTTCTTCTTCCTATGGTTCCCAGCAGGTTTGGTTCTGTACTGGTTGGTAAACAACATTCTGTCGATCACTCAGCAGTATATAATCAACAAGCAAATTGAAGGTGAAGGCACTAAGTGAGTCTTCACTAACAAATAGAAAAGGTCTCTTCGGAGGCCTTTTTTTATGCTCGTCGCTGACGATTATTGCTGCTATCAAACCACTAAGCTGGCTTTTTCGAGCTACACAAGTCACATTTTTGTGACGTTCGAGCTAGGGCGCTTATATGCTAAAATCCCTAGCTGCGAATATACTGCTTAATCATTTTTCCGAGGTTCCGATGACGCTGATTAACCAAGACACCATTGCCGCTCAGGCGACTCCTCCCGGACGCGGAGGCGTGGGTATTGTGCGCGTCTCAGGCAAACTGGCCGCGACAATTGCAGAGCAGGTAGTCGGCTTCATCCCCAAACCTCGATATGCCCATTACGGGCCATTTTATGATGCCGATAAGCATGAGTTGGATCAGGGCCTAGCGCTCTATTTTCCCGGACCTAACTCCTTTACGGGGGAAGATGTACTCGAACTACAGGGCCATGGCGGCCCGATTATTATGGATTTTATCCTCCGTCGCGTCGTCGAATGTGGTGCCCGACTAGCCAACCCCGGTGAGTTTTCCGAACGTGCCTTCCTCAATGACAAACTCGACCTCACTCAGGCGGAAGCGATCGCCGATTTGATCGATTCGAGCTCAGAACAGGCCGCCCGTTGTGCCCTTAAATCACTTCAGGGAGCCTTCTCCGAGCGTATTCATCAACTTGTGGAAGCGCTGACACAACTGCGTATCTATGTTGAAGCGGCAATCGATTTTCCCGAAGAGGAGATCGATTTTCTCGCCGATGGCAAAGTGGCGGGGGATCTACAACAGATCATCGATAAACTATTGGAAGTTAAACAGGAAGCTCGTCAAGGTAGTCTTATCCGTGAAGGGATGAATGTGGTCATTGCAGGCCGGCCTAATGCGGGTAAATCCAGCCTATTAAACGCTCTAGCGGGTAAAGAATCGGCCATCGTCACCGATATTGCCGGCACCACTCGGGATGTCTTACGCGAACATATTCATATCGACGGTATGCCACTGCATATCATCGATACCGCCGGTTTACGGGATTCCCCTGATGAAGTAGAGCGGATCGGTATCAGCCGTGCTTGGGATGAAATTCAGAAAGCCGACCGCGTACTGTTAATGGTCGATGGCAGTACCACGGCTACCGATGATCCACAACAGATCTGGCCCGAGTTCGTCAGTCGCTTAGACAATCAAAGCAAAATCACCGTTATCCGCAATAAATGCGACCTAACGTCAGAAGATCCAGTTATCGGTGAGCATGATGGACATACTTTGATATCACTATCAGCCAAGGCCGATATCGGGGTTAACAACCTACGCCAGCACCTCAAAGACTGCATGGGTTATGCAAGCACGACAGAGGGAGGCTTCCTCGCTAGACGCCGCCATATCGATGCGCTCAACCGCGCAGAGAGCCTATTATTAACCGGACAAGAGCAGCTTATCTATGGCGGTGCAGGGGAGTTATTAGCAGAAGATCTACGCGAGGCTCAGCACCATCTGAGTGAGATTACCGGCGAATTTAGCTCTGATGACCTTTTAGGTAGGATTTTCAGTTCGTTTTGTATCGGGAAGTAAACCGAACCAAGGCTTGTTTTAACGATCGATAACAAGCCTTGGGCTTTAAAAACGGACCTTTCAATAACGACCAACAGCAGTACGCAAAAATATTACTTATCAACGATTTTCTGACTTAAAAACCCTATTAACCCACTCAATATCGTTATTTTTTATCTACTCTGCGCAGCTGAATCTCTATTGATAATCGATAAGAAGAGGGTCGTTAACAGCGATAGACTAATCAATATTATCTGTGGCCAACTAAAAACAGGGAAAAGCATCACTTAGCTTTTCTGCATAAGTACATTAAGCATTAATACGTAACTTTGATTAAAAGTAAGCGTCGACTGCTCACACGTTGCCTGAAAATAAGTGAGATGCGAAGTTCCCATTTAAAAATAGATGGGAACGTAACATGCATAAATCCACACTACCGCCACGACGTCGATATTCCCCCGAACTGAAACTCAAGATAGTTCATGAAGCGATTACAGGCCCTGAGTCTAAGGCGGCGATTGCGCGTGAATATGACATCAACGCAAATATGTTGTCGAACTGGATTAGAGAGTTTCGGAACGAGGCTCGCTGGGTTAAGAAAGCAAACTCGCCCATGATACCTATGATTGTTGTTGATGATTCAACTGATCAGCACGCGCCAAATCACCAACCATGTGCGCAGACACCAGAGTCGACACGGCCCTCTATGTCAGTTATGAGTATCCGGTTTAACTCAGGCCATCAGCTCAATTTGAGTAATCCGACGGATACCCAGCTCGGTCAGATCTTGAGGGCACTGGTATGATGGGGTTACCTTCAGGTACACGTGTTTGGCTGATCGCCGGTCATACGGATATGCGCAAAGGCTTTGATGGTCTTGCTGGTGTTGTCCAATATCAGATTGATAAAGATCCCTTTTCAGGGCAGCTCTTTGTGTTCAGAGGAAGGCGTGGTGACCGGATCAAAGTGCTCTGGTGGGACGGTCAAGGACTCTGCCTGTTTTATAAGCGTCTTGAACAGGGCCGATTCGTTTGGCCTCAGGCGAAAAATGGCGTTATTCACCTATCGACTGCGCAGCTCTCTATGCTGCTCGAAGGGATAGACTGGAGAGCTCCCAAACGTACTAATCGACCACATTTGTCTGCTTGAAAATCTAATAAATACGCGGATTTCAGAGGGTATTCTGATAAAATATACCTCATGAAAATGACCGCTGATTCCCTGCCCAATGATCCTGAACTGCTCAAGCAGATAGTGCTTTCTATGCAGCAGAATCTGACGGTGGAGCGGACCCGAAATGAGCATCTTGAGCTACGTCTTGCTGCGCTGCTTCGGAACCGTTTTGGCCGTTCCAGTGAACGCACGGATAGTACTGATCAGCTTGATCTTCTGATCGAAGATACCGAAACAGCGATCGCTCAGATATCGCCAAACTCCACAGTGTCTGCGCGGTCATCTTCCACCTCGCGCGGCCGTAAACGCTTTAGCGAATCACTCCCGCGTGAAGAGCGCCGTCATGAACCCGCAAGCTGTCACTGTCCTGACTGTGGAGGGAAGATGAAACTAATCGGGGAAGACCTCTCTGAGATGCTGCACGTGGTGCCGGAACAGTATGTGGTTCTGCAACAGGTTCGCCCTAAGTATGGCTGTAGTGCTTGCGATCAGATCGCTCAAGCACCTGCGCAAGAACGCGTCATTGATAAAGGGATCGCCTCGGCTGCACTGATCGCTCAGGTCATCGTTGATAAATACGCAGATCACTTGCCACTCTATCGTCAGGAAGGACGCTTCAAGCGTTCAGATATCGAACTGGATCGTTCGACGTTAGCGGGTTGGGTTGGCCGTGCCGGTGCGCTGTTAGAGCCCTTGGTGCAGGCCATCCGCACGCATGTGATGTCAGCACACAAACTCCATGCGGATGATACAACGGCACCAACGCTCAAGCCCGGAAATAACAAAACCCTAACGGGGCGCTACTGGAACTACGTACGAGATGATCGTCCCTGGGGAGGCGATGCAGCGCCTGCTGTTTGGTTCCAGTACAGTACCACCCGGTCAGGAAAAGAACCTGCCGCTCACTTGAAGGGTTATCGCGGGATCATCCAGACTGATGCTTATGCGGGTTATAACCTTGCCGTTCAGTCCGGCATCACGCGAGCGGGTTGCTGGGCTCATGTCCGCAGAAAGTTCTTCGAGCTTGCTGAATCGACAAAAAGCCCTGTTGCGCTGGAAGCCGTTGAACGAATAAACGCGTTGTATCAGGTTGAAAAACAGATCAAGGGTAAGCCGCCGGATGAACGGCAATATGATAGGCAGAAAAATGCCAAACCTTTGATGGATGATCTGTATACCTGGTTAGATCAGACCCTTCGACAATGCTCTAAAGGCTCGGCTTTGGGACGAGCGATCAACTATGCTCGCAAACAATGGGATAGCCTGACGCGGTATCTTGATGATGGCCGTATAGAAATAGACAACAACGCCGCTGAGCGGGCTATTCGCCCACTAGCGCTGGGGCGGAAGAATCACCTATTCGCCGGTTCTGAGGATGGAGGGCATTATGGTGCTGCGCTTTATAGCATCATGGGCACAGCGAAGCTCAACGGTATCGACCCAAAGGCTTACCTGACAGCCGTGCTAAAACGGATCAACAATACCAAGACCACAGATATTGAAAGTCTGCTGCCTTGGAATATCAATCTCAATGACTCTCAGGTAACCGAAGCGATCTAGGGTGTGAGCAGTCTACGCTTACGATTAAAACGCCGTTTATATATAAAAACAAGTCGATTGCGTATCACAGACAATGCTTTACCTCGGTATAAGATAATTCCACGATTACATAAAAAAACGTCGAATCTTATTAGGATAGTCTAATGCAGTCACTTGATAACACTTTAGAAATAGCATCCTTTACCCCCTATCATATTAAACAACTCCCTATCGACGTGAGCCTCAATGATGCGTCACTGACGATTACATGGGATGATGATCATAAGAGTGAGTTTCACTATTTATGGTTACGTGATAATTGTCATTGCTCCAAATGCATTGCTCAACTCACCAGAGAGCAAATGTTTGAAATCTGTGATGTCCCTCTAGAGATAAAACCGGCTGAAGCCTATATATCTGATGAACATCGGTTAGTTATTACATGGGATCATCAAGCACATATCAGCCACTTCCACCCTGGTTGGTTACGAGAGCCATTGCTATAGTGAAGCGAGTCTACAAGCCAAACAGTGGCAGCCAAAGATATGGGACAAAGCGCGTATTCAGGCAGAACTGCCTAAGCATCAAGCCAAAGAGATCCTAGAAGATGACCCATCGCTGCTTAACTGGTTAAGAGAGCTAAGAGATTACGGCCTTACGCTTGTCGAACAAGTCTCAACCGAACCCAATTCTTTAGTTAACGTGGCTAACCGAATTTCATTTATTCGTGAAACTAATTTTGGCACCATTTTTAATGTGCAAGCAAAGGCCGATGCCAACAGTGCAGCTTATACCGATTTACGACTTCCCCTGCACACCGACTTACCAACGAGAGAACTACAACCCGGCCTACAGTTTCTGCATTGCTTAGTGAATGATGCTGAAGGAGGGGAGTCCATTCTGATTGATGGCTTCAAAATTGCTCAACACATGAAAGAACATTACCCAGATGACTTTCACAGCCTGAGCACCTTCCCGATGTCGTTTTACAATAAAGACAAGCTCACTGACTATCGCTTTCGAGGCACGGCCATCGTGACAGATAGTAATAATGAAGTCGTAGAGGTCCGCTTAGCCAACTTTTTGAGAGGCCCTATCGATGTGCCTGCCCATCAAACAGTTCCTCTCTATCAAGCTTACCGACGCTTCATTGCCTTAACTCGAGACCCTCAGTTTCAATTCTTTTACCGCCTGAATGCCGGTGACCTCATTGTGTTTGATAACCGTCGTGTATTGCACGCGCGCAACGCCTTTAATTTAGAAAAAGGGCACCGACATCTGCAAGGTTGTTATATTGATCGCGATGAATTGCTCTCGCGTATCCGTGTGCTAGAAAGAGAATAACGGCCACTTAATAGCAATCAATCTTCAAGGTTGTTCCCAATTCTGGGAGCTCAACCTTGAAGATTATTTAATCATCGAACGATATTTAGACGCGGTCATGCCGTAATGCTCTTTGTAACGACAACTAAAGTGAGCCGTTGAACTAAAACCTGTGGCCAACGCAATTTCTGTCACGCTTAAACTGCTGTCTGACAATAAATGTTTACCATGTTCAACACGTAAACCTAAATAGTAAGCAGCAGGGGTGCACTTAAAATATTGCATAAACAGACGCTCTAACTGCCGACTGGAAATACAGAGAAGAATCGATATCTCTTTCGTCGTCAGCGGGTTTTCAATATTTTCAGACATTAGTTTCAATGCCTTAAGAACTTTTGGATGATGAATATTCATTCTTTTCATCCAATCCATTTTTTGGTTATCCGAGCGGTTGCGCATGCCATTCTTAATCAATTGATCGCATACTAATTTAGCTAAATCAGAGCCGCCGTATTCAGCAATAAGATAGAGCACCATATCGCTGGCCGCCGTACCTCCCGCACAGGTCATGTAATTTCCATCGATCTCAAATAACTCATGGGTTACCTCAATTTGGGGATACCTTTCCTGAAACGAGGGTAGCGCCTCCCAATGGAGAGTGACTTTGCGATGATCTAGCAATCTAGCCTTTGCTAATAGATAACAACCGGTATCTAAAGCGCCAATGATGCCACCTTGATGCTGTAGCGTTCTGAGCCATTGAATCGTTCTCTCATTGATATGGCGTTCCGGGTGAAAACTGGCATTAACAAACAGATTACGGGGTGCGCTAACTTGCTGAAAATGATGACTCGGTTGCAACGCCATACCGTTGCTGGCCGTCACTAATTCGCCATCATCACTTAAGCATTGCCAACGAAAAACCTCTTTTTCGAGTAAACGGTTAGCAATACGTAACGGCTCAATCGCCGATAATAAGGACACCATTGCGTACTCTGGTAAGAGCAAAAACGATAATGTAAAAGCACCGTCATCATCAGCCACTAATGTCGATAATGCGATTGGAGAATCACTATCCATACCTTTATCTCACATCAAAAAATACGACACGCGAAAATCACGTGTCGTATTGGCTAAAACCGATCAAGCTCGATCCAATCAATCTAATACAGCTTGCGATTCCACTAGTTTTTTTGGCTCAGTCAGTAAGGATTTTAAGACCCCTAACGTCATGATAATGATGATAAAACTTAAGGGTAGAGCAGCCGCTATATTAGCCGTTTGCAGGGCGCTTAGCCCTCCCGCCACCAGCAAGGCAGCAGCCACAAAACCAATGACGATACCCCAAAAAATACGGAATGCTTTGGGTGGCTCTTCATTACCTAAAGACAGAATAGTCGTTAATACCAATGTACCGGAATCTGATGACGTTACGAACCAGCTCATTAACAAGAAGACCATCATAGCTGAGACAAGCCAACCCACCGATCCATCACCGAAAATACCATCGGAACTAGCAAATAAAGCCGCAGGCAAGTTCCACGCATTTACCAGATCAATAATCCCAGCGGTACCAACACCGTTATCGGCAGCCAACTCTTGATAGAGCGCTGTGCCGCCAAAAATACCTAACCAGACAAAGATAATAACGGTCGGCACTAACAACACACCGATCACAAACTCTCTCATGGTACGGCCACGTGAAATACGCGCAATAAACAAACCAACAAAAGGAGCCCAAGCTAGCCACCAGCCCCAATAAAAGACAGTCCAGCCATTTTGCCACTTCGCTGGGCCTTCTTCTTCAGGAAACCAAAGCCCCATAGGCACAAAGTTAACTAAATAATCACCCAAAGAATCCATAAAGATGCCGACTAACCAACTCGTTGGTCCTCCGAATAAGAAGAATGCGACCACCACAAGGGAGATAATAATGTTCCATTGGGAAATAATGCGAATACCTTTACCCACACCCGATAAAGCAGACAGGATCGAGATAATGGAAATGATAACAATTAAAACCAACTGTGTGGTCAAGCCAGAATCAATGCCAATCAGTCGCTCTAAACCAACCGACATTTGACTGACGCCTAAGCCCAAGGATGTCGCGACACCAAAGACACAGCCTAACACGCCGAATATATCCACCGCATGGCCTATGGGCCCATAAATACGATCGCCAATAAAGGGATACAAAGAAGAACGTAATGCGAGCGGTAGTTTTTTACGGTAGGCAAAGTAGGCTAACGACATTCCAACAATCACATAGACGGCCCAACCATGGAACCCCCAGTGAAAGAATGTCACTCTTAATGCATCGACAGCACGTTCATAACCCATTTCCCCAGCACCGGCTAGGTCGGCATAAGGATTATTGGGATAACCAAAAGCGCCGCTGTTATCGAGGTAAAAAATAGGTTCAGCGACACCAAAAAACAAGATACCGATACCGATACCCGCTGAAAACAACATTGAAAACCAAGCAAAATTACTAAAATCTGGACGACTGTCGTCGTCTCCTAAGCGAACACTACCGAAACGACTAAAGACAACAAACGCACACATGGCAATCAAGAAGACGATGGTTACCATGTAATACCAACCAAAAGTCACTTCAATCCATGTTCGAATCGTGCCAAAAAGCGATCCCGCTAGCTCCGTATTCGTTCCAGTAAACAGTACAAATAGCAGGACTAGCAGGGTAGACGAAATTGTCATACCTTTATGCATGCCTTTAAAAAGGCCATGTTTTGCTAATGTATCCGATTTAAACACCCCTGATTCAGATGATTCAAAACCGGATTTAAGATTAGACGACATAAGCGTATTCTCCGTTTTTATAGTGAGGCTTTTTGTGATTTATTTTCTGTTTATAACAACGTACCTTTGTCGAGAGCATCCTTGCTTGTAAAACATCCCATAACGGAAAAGTCCGCTAACTTAACGCTTAATACCTTTTTCTTCGCGGTATTCGTTGAGTGTCTGCATAATGCGAATTAAACAATCATCTCGTTCTTGAATAAGCTCATTAATCGAGGCACCGTTTGCCTGCGTTAAACAACCTTCAACCATGTCATCTTTAAGTTTTTGTGTTAATTTCGGCGCTTTCAGACGGGTCCAAGGCTCTTCTAAGGACTCTTCAAAATGATCCAATAAATGTGCCATTCCCCCCTGTCCACCGCCGAGATGATACGTCAAACAATGACCCATGATTGCCCAACGTAAGCCAGGTCCATAAGCGATCGCCTTATCGATGTCTTCCACAGAACATTCGTTATTCGCCACCATATGTAGCGCTTCTCGCCACAACGCTTCCTGTAGGCGGTTACCAATGAAGCCCGGCAGCTCTTTATCCATTTTAGCGACTTGTTTTTCAGTGAATTCATAAAATTCAGCCGTCCAATCCACGACGTCCTGACTGGTGCGTTCGCCACCACAGACTTCACAAAAAGGCACTAAGTAGGGCGGGTTAAACGGGTGTCCAACCACAAAACGTTCTGGTTGAAGTTCAAGATTAACCGCCATATCCGTCATAGCAAAACCCGAGGTGCTCGAAATAATAACCACCTCCGGTGGCGCAATTCGATCAAGCTCGGCGAATAATTGCCGTTTCGCATCCAATTTTTCTGGCGTACTTTCTTGAATCACTTGGACGCTGTTAGCCAGCTCTTCTAGTGAATCAACAAAGCGTAAATTCTGTTTGCTGGCACCTTCTCGAAGGCCTAATTTGGTGATGGTAGGCCAGATATGGTCAACCATCGCTAATAGCTTTTCTTCGGAATTTGGGCCTGGATCATAAGCAACAACTTCCATGCCCATGCGTAAGTAATGCAGTGCCCACGCACCACCGATCACTCCCGTACCAATGACGCCTACTTTTGTTACTTCGTTTGGATTAGGACGAGCCATCATTCATCTCCTACACTTTAAATATTATTGAATGCCACTTAGGCCAAGTTTTTCACGAGCTTCGGTCGGATTAAGAATACGAGCACCCATGTTTTCAATAATATTGACTGAACGTTCAACCAACTGACCGTTGGTCGCAAGCACGCCTTTTCCTAGATACAAATTATCTTCTAACCCAACGCGTACATGGCCACCTAATAACGCCGATTGTGCAACCCAAGGCAATTGGTTGCGGCCTAATGCAAAGGCGGTCCAATTTGTATTCGCCGGTAGCATATCAACCATCCCTTTTAGCAAAGCAAAGTTGGGTGGTGTTCCCCAAGGAATGCCTTGGCACAACTGGAACATAGCATTGTCGTCCAATAGGCCTTCTTTCATCATTTGTAGGGCGAACCAAAGGTTGCCGGTATCAAAAATTTCTAGCTCAACGGTGACCCCTAATTCTTGAATACGAGCGGCACCAATGCGCAGCATCTCGGGCGTCGACACATAGACTAGATTGCTATCACCAAAATTTAAGGAACCACAATCTAAGGTACAAATTTCAGGTTTCAACTGTTCAATATGTACCAAACGTTCATGAGCACCGACTAAATCAGTATCCTGAGTAAAAGCCGTCGGGTTCTCATCTGGGCCGATATAGAGATCACCACCCATGCCTGCCGTTAAGTTAATAACGATGTCGCAGCTAGAGGCTCTTAATCGCTCACAAACTTCGGCGTACAGCTCAACACGTCTAGAGCCTTGAGTCGTCTCAGGATCTCGTACATGGATATGAGCAATAGCCGCTCCGGCATTCCAAGCTTCAATAGCAGAATTGGCTATTTGCTCAGGCGTCACAGGGACATGTTTATTACGTTCTGCGGTATCCGCTGCACCATTTATAGCGCAAGTGATAATGACGTCTTGATTCATCATTCAAAGCTCTTTTATAAGTTCAATACACACTAAAGCGACGCTACTGTGATCGCTCTAACCATCAACAGGTATAAAAGTTACAGATTAAATGAGTTCAACTTTGTCTAAAGACGATGATTCTTAGCTGAAAAAAACAGCATTGACCAAGTAACACGCTAAATAACACCTAAAGATAAAGCCCGAAGATCTAGCAGCTGAATAGGTGAATGAACAAACCGTTAGCGTTCATCGCTGGGTTTTTTACAAAAGGTCTGTTGATAGCTACGGGTAAAATGGGACAGCGAAATGAAGCCACATGCCATCGCAATCGAGGTCACACTGCTTCTGGTTTGCTGTAACATCCAACGGGCTTTTTCTAGTCTTAGGTTGCGATAGAAAGACTTTGGCGTCTGCTGTAGATGACTCTTAAATAGACGCTCTAACTCCCGGCCCGAAATGCCGAGATGGTCGGCAAGCTCCGTTATTAACAGGGGCTCTTCAATATTTTGCTCCATTAGCTGCACGGCTTCGATTAAATGAGGATTGCGAGTATCTAATCGTAATTGCATCGAACGGCGCTGCGGCTCCGTATGAGCTCTTTCATGGGTATAGACCAACGCATCCGCGACCTGTGAGGCTAATGCTTTACCATACTGGGTCGAGACCAAATAAAGCATCATATCTAATCCAGACAGCGCCCCAGGGCAAGAAAAGCGTTTTCGATCTATGACGAGTAACTCTTGAATAAAAGTTACTTTTGGAAAAGTCTGCGATGCACTTTCATGGTTCTCCCAATGTATGGTGGTTCGGTAACCATCTAATACGCCCGCAGCCGCGGCAATATAAGCTCCCGTATCTTGGCAGCCAATGTCCGCACCAAAGTTATTCTGCTGTCGAATAAAACCGAGTAAAGCCGCCGTTTTCGACAACCAAGGATCACGTCCCGAGCAAATAATCAGCGTTTCACATTTATCGACGTCCTTAATGCTCACATTGGTCATAATCTCTATATTGTCACTGCTACGAATCAAGCCTCCGGATTCAGACACGAGAAACCATTCGTACAGATCATCATCACTAGTCCCGTTCGCATGCCGTAAAGGACCTAACATGGAGGTTAGGCCAAACAATGAAAAACCCGGAAGCAATAAAAAATGGATTTTTTGTGGCCCAGCCTTTAATCGATCACCAAACACCTAGCCCCCTCGTATTTACAGACTGAGCTTAATTTCAGTCTATAAAAATCAATTAGTATGCGATTTTAGTCAATTCTATTTAACATTACATTTTATGATTGGCCACTGAACTCCCACTTCTTACTGTTTAGGAATCATAATGTCGCAACTGATAAATTTATTTGAAAGTGATGTACTCACGGATTGGATAGACTATAACGGTCATATGAACGATGCCTACTATGTCGTCGCTTTTAGTCAAGCTATTGACGCTTTTATGGTTCACATTGGCCTAGATGAACCTTTTCGAGCAGAGCATCAGGTTTCTATCTACACCCTACAAAGCATGGTGCAGTATTTAAAGGAAGTGAGTGAAGGTGAACCTCTTATCATCAAAGGCCAGTTGCTCGAGAGTGACAACAAAAAATTACGTCTCTATATGACCATATTCCATGGTCAAACCCATGACGAACTAGCCACAATGGAAACCTTACTGCTTCACATGAATATGGAACTTCATCGAGCGGCACCGTTTCTACCTGTCACCCAGGCCATTGTCGATAACATTCAAGCATCTCATAATGAACTGGAAACACCCGTCACAGCGGGCAAAGGAATTAGCTTAAAACGTAAGTGAGACCTCGGTATTAAAAGCGCTCCAAACACGAATGAGCGCTTTACTTGCTACACCGCTGAACAGTATCAGCTCTGAAACGCATACAATATTTCGCCTAAAACAGGTAAACCCTTTTTTACCTACTCGTCGAATGCAGCCGCTCAAGCTCAAATGACACCGATATCACTAACCATAAGCCGTCTATGACTAGGGAATAACCTCTAGACTCAGCTGTCCATATCGCTAATGCAAGCTGGTGGCTAATCCCGTCCACCTCTGATAGAAACAGAGTAAACTCACACAAAATAATCCAAAACGTTAACACTAATGCCAAGCAAACCGGTTGAACCCGATGCTTAGCATTTCTACGTTGGCTCTTTATCGATAAGAAATACGCTACCCTGACATGTGATTTCGGAGTAAAGTCTTATATAGCACATTGCTAATATGAGTAACCTATTGAGAAAAACCGCTCGATAGGCTAGATCACTAAGTACGTTTAGTTAGTAAGGACTCACCATGACTACCAGTATCTGCTGTCCCAACTGTTCAGCCACCAATAATGTTCCCACCGCCAGGCTCAGTGATGGTCCCAAATGTGGTAAGTGTAAACAACCGCTGTTTAAAGGAGCCACCACGGCGCTAACCGCCGCTAATTATCAAAGCATGATTAGCCGTAATGATATCCCTGTTTTAGTCGATTGCTGGGCCAGTTGGTGTGGACCCTGTCAGCAATTTGGACCGGTATTTGAACAGGCGGCAGGGCAGTTTGAACCTAAACTGAGGCTCGTTAAACTCGATACCGAAGCCGAGCAAAGCATCGGTGCTCAACTACAGATTCGTTCGAT
This sequence comes from Amphritea sp. GJ51-11, assembly GCF_055808735.1. Taxonomy (NCBI): domain Bacteria; kingdom Pseudomonadati; phylum Pseudomonadota; class Gammaproteobacteria; order Oceanospirillales; family Oceanospirillaceae; genus Amphritea; species Amphritea sp. GJ51-11. The sequence goes on from NZ_CM147881.1 coordinate 4,347,812, forward strand.
CCCGACCCTAATCCTGTTTCGCCAGGGTAAAGAGGTCGCTAGAGTCAGTGGCGCACTCCCGTTAGGGCAGCTTAAACAGTGGTTAATACAAAATGGGGTCGATCTTTGATCGCCCCTAAAAAAATCCACTTATCCACCATAAATCCGGCGCAACCAGATTCGCTTCGTACACGGCTAGTTACCCACAGCTTATAGCCATCTTCATCCCGGCACTCGTCTAAGCACCTTCCCCTAAAGTTACAAACAGTTCTAAAAAACAGAATATTGACTATTTATCTATATTTATCAATAAGTTATATATAACACTTTATTAACACTTTATAATTACTCACAGCGAACTGTGGATAGCCTATGGATTAAGGGTCAATAAAGTGTGTAGATCCGGTGCTTATCTAATAACAATATTCACAATACTTTTTATACTGAATCGATCAAGCCTAAGTGCCGATACCTGGATTCAAGTATCTAGATTAAAGTAAGCTATTGTTACTAAAGATATTTATCTTCAAAAAGGGCAAGTTAATGTCATTGATCAACTTTAAGAAGCTTTATTAGTTATCCGCAACAAAGATATCCTTACTTAAGAAGTTAACAGTGGATCTGATGGATTTAACAGCCCCTCAATTTTATCCACTAAACCCTGTGTGTAATCTGTATAACTACCGGGGAGTAACCGGTTGATGAAGCTGTGCATAATATCCCCTGTGCATAAAGAGCCTAGTTACGCACAGCTCTGTGACACCCTATCCAGCGGTTAATCGCAGTTATACAACAGGGTTTTATTGACTTTAAGTATTTGAAATATATATAGATATACTGGTTATCAACTGAAAGTAGCCTGCTTAATAATAACCATAAAAATAAAAAACATATCTTAAGAACATATTTAATTAATATATAAAAAAGCGTTAAAAAAGAAACTGATTAAAAGGTGTTCAAAGTTTAACCATTTCTATATTGACCCCTTAGGTTTATACTTAGCGCCTTTTTCTGAGCCACTGCCTATCGGCATAAAAATTCAGGCTCTCTTTAATTAAATGATGAGGTTAAGCAGTGGACTATCCTGACCACTTTGATGTGATTGTAATTGGTGGTGGCCATGCCGGAACGGAGGCCGCTCTCGCAGCTGCACGCACAGGTGTTAAAACACTTCTGTTAACCCACAACATAGAAACCCTGGGACAGATGTCTTGTAATCCAGCCATTGGTGGCATTGGTAAAAGTCATCTGGTTAAAGAGATTGATGCGTTAGGTGGAGCGATGGCCATCGCCACTGACAAAGGTGGCATTCAATTTCGGACCCTTAACTCCCGTAAAGGACCAGCCGTACGAGCGACCCGTGCTCAAGCTGACCGTATTCTGTATAAAGCGGCGATTCGCGAGATTCTCGAAAATCAGCCCAATCTGCAATTGTTCCAACAAGCAGCGGATGATCTGATTGTCGAAGGTGATACCGTCAAAGGGGTTGTCACTCAAGCGGGGCTGCGTTTCTTTGCCAAAAGCATTGTTTTAACCGTGGGTACCTTCCTCGGTGGTAAAATTCATATCGGCTTAGATAATTACTCCGGTGGTCGGGCAGGTGATCCACCATCAATTGCCTTAGCAGATCGTTTACGAGAACTGCCTTTACGGGTCGACCGATTAAAAACCGGAACGCCACCACGTATTGATGCTCGCAGTGTTGATTTTAGTTTGTTGCAAGAGCAGCCCGGCGATACACCCACACCGGTTATGTCGTTTATGGGATCACTGACGGATCATCCACGGCAGATTAGCTGTTTTATTACTCACACCAATGAACGCACCCATGACATTCTGCGTTCAGGATTAGATCGCTCACCGATGTACACAGGTGTTATCGATGGTGTTGGCCCACGCTACTGTCCTTCGGTCGAAGATAAGATTGTTCGCTTTGCGGATAAGACCAGTCATCAGGTCTTTGTCGAACCAGAAGGCTTAACGACCCATGAGCTTTACCCGAATGGTATATCGACCAGTTTGCCCTTTGATATTCAGCTGGCGGCGGTGCGGTCGATCAAAGGGTTTGAACATGCTTTTATCACCCGACCAGGCTATGCGATTGAATATGATTTCTTTAATCCGCAGGATCTAAAGCACACCTTAGAGACCAAAGTGATCAATGGTCTCTATTTTGCCGGTCAGATCAACGGTACAACCGGTTATGAAGAAGCCGGTGCTCAGGGGTTACTCGCGGGTGTTAACGCCTCCCTGCGTGCTCAGGAGAAGGATCAGTGGTATCCACGACGTGATGAAGCCTATCTCGGAGTGCTGGTTGATGATCTGATTACCATGGGCACCTCAGAACCTTATCGTATGTTTACCAGCCGGGCGGAATATCGATTGATTCTGCGGGAAGACAATGCGGATTTACGCTTGACCGAAAAAGGCCGCGAATTGGGCTTGGTCAATGATGAGCGCTGGCAGCGTTTCTGCGATAAGCGTGAAGCGGTTGAATTGGAGAACCAGCGTCTCAAGGAAACGTGGATACAACCAGGCACTCCCGAAGCGGCAGTGTTGAATGCCAAGTTACAGCAGCCGATTAACCGTGAATATAATCTTAAAGACTTGGTTAAGCGTCCAGAGCTGAACTATACCTCGGTAGCAGGTTTAAAAGGCACACCGGTAGCGGATCCTCAAGTGGCTGAGCAGGTTGAGATTCAGATCAAGTATGCCGGCTACATCGATCGACAAAAAGAGGACATCGAAAAGGTACGGCGTCAGGAAGATACGCTGTTGCCGCTCGATTTTGATTATGCCTCGGTTGGTGGTTTGTCCAACGAGTTGACCTCCAAGCTCGAGCAAGTCAGGCCCGAAAGTATTGCGCAAGCAGCACGGATTCAGGGTATGACACCTGCAGCGATCTCGTTGTTATTGATTCACTTGAAGAAAAAGCAGATGACCCAGAAGAAGGCGCTGAATTGATGCCGCAGTACCGTAATCTACTCGAACAACAGTGCCAACAGATCGATCTTCAACTCAGCGATGAGCAATACGAGCAATTGCTGAAATACCATGCGTTGCTGGTTAAATGGAATAAAACCTTTAACCTTACGGCGGTGCGTTCACCTGAAGAGATGATTAGCCGACATCTGATCGATAGTCTCAGTGTGTTGCCCTATATCGATGTTGAACGTTTGATTGATGTTGGCAGTGGACCTGGCTTGCCGGGAATTCCGTTGGCGATTTGTCGTCCCGATCTACCGATTACACTGCTTGACAGTAATATCAAAAAAAGTCGGTTTCAATTTCAGGCCAAAGCCGAACTCGGTTTAGACAATGTCGATGTAATTCATGAACGGGTTGAAAAATATACGCCAGATGTTCTCTTTGACGGGGTGATATCAAGGGCGTTTGCGTCATTGCAGGATATGCTGCATTGGACCTCACATCTATGTGCCAGTGAAGGTGTTTTTCTTGCAATGAAAGGGATGTATCCTGTTGAGGAGATCGAGTTATTACCCGAGTCTATTAATCTGCGTCAGAGTGTACGGCTGAATGTGCCGGGTACCGAAGGCGAGCGACATCTGCTGATGTTAGGGAGAACTTGAACGTGACCAAAATATTAACCATCACCAACCAAAAAGGTGGCGTGGGCAAAACGACGACCTGCGTTAACTTGGCCGCTTCGTTAGCGGTCACCAAGAAACGGGTGCTGATGATTGATATGGACCCTCAGGGTAACGCGACAATGGGGAGCGGTGTCGATAAGCATAATCTGAAAAATTCAGTTTATGAGGTGCTTATCGGTGAAGCGACCATGGAAGAATCCATTATCAAGGGCGCACCCGCCGGCTATGACTTGGTCGGCGCGAATGGCGATCTGACGGCCGCTGAAGTGGAACTGTTACAGTTACCACGGCGTGAATTCAGAATGAAGATGGCGTTAGAAAAAGTTAAAGCGAATTACGATTTTATTCTGATTGATAATCCGCCTTCGCTTAATCTACTCACCGTTAACGCGTTGGCAGCATCGAGTGGCGTAATTATTCCGATGCAATGTGAATATTATGCCCTGGAAGGTATCAGTTCGTTGGTCGGCACCATCAATAAGATTAATAAACGCTTAAACCCCTCATTGAAAATCGAGGGCATTCTACGCACCATGTTCGACCCGCGGATGAGTCTGACTAAAGATGTTTCTGATCACTTGGTCGAATATTTTGGTGATCAGGTTTACCGCACGGTTATTCCCCGTAACGTTCGCTTGGCCGAAGCCCCCAGCCATGGGTTGCCGGCGTTGATGTACGATAAAAACTCGCGGGGCTCAATCGCTTATCTGGCATTGGCGGGTGAACTGATTCGTAAGTCGAATCAAAATGATAAAAAACAGGCAGATACACAGGAACAGGAAGACTGATTGATGGCGGCTAAAAAGCGTGGTTTAGGACGGGGGCTGGATGCTCTGTTATCAACCGGTACTAATTATGCAGAGGAAGCTGTAACAGAGGCCACACAGAACGGTACCGATGGTTATTGCTTGATGTCGGTTGATCAGATTCAGCGGGGTAAATATCAACCACGTCGCGATCTAGAACCTCAGGCACTGGAAGAGTTGGCGAATTCTATTCGTGCCCAAGGGGTTATGCAGCCGATAGTGGTGCGTCCTATCGCCGATAACCTCTATGAAATTATTGCGGGCGAACGTCGCTGGCGTGCGAGTCAGATGGCTGGCTTAGAGACGATTCCTGCGATTATTCGTGATGTGCCTGATGAAGCGGCGATTGCGATGGCGCTGATTGAAAACATTCAGCGGGAAAATCTGAATCCCATGGAAGAAGCGATCGCCCTCGATCGCCTGAAAATGGAATTTGAACTGACCCAGCAAGAAGTCGCGGATGCGGTTGGTAAATCCCGTTCGTCGGTGACTAACCTGTTACGTTTGATGCATCTCACCGATGAGGTGAAGAAGATGCTAGAGTACGGTGATCTGGAAATGGGTCATGCGCGTGCGCTGTTGGGTATGGATGGCGAAGATCAAATTGTGGCGGCGAAAGAAGTCGTTGGTAAAAATATGTCGGTTCGGCAGACGGAAGATCTGGTGCGCAAGCTGCAGCAGAAGAAAACCGAACCAGCCCAAACACCCAAAAAACCAGATCCTCTGCTGAAAGACCTATCAGATTCTCTTTCGAGTCGACTGAACAGCAAAGTTTCCATCAGTGAAAACGCGGCAGGCAAAGGTAAAATTACCATCGCTTATGAAAACCGTGAAAAATTTGATGCAATCATGAAAGCCCTTAAATAAAAAAGGTTTTTTTGACCGGTATTGTGCCTAGAGATACCGATATTAGGGTATTTACTTAGTTCTTCGTCTCTGCCGGTCTAATACAAAAGTGCAAATCGAGCTGAATCGTGTTGAAGCAGAGGCATTAAGCCCCTATAATGCGCTGGCTGTTGAGGGTATCTATCAAGGCCCTGAACTGCAGATGACGGAAACTGAGGTTGTATTGATATGAGAAACGGGCACCGGAAACCTGGCGTTCATGCTCGTATCGCCTTGCAACAATTTAGAAAAGTCTTCTTGATTCAAGTAGTTAGTATGATAGTGATTGCTGGAGTATCACTATCGCATAGCGTGAGTGCAGCATACTCATCCCTTTGTGGAGGTATGATTTTTTTACTGCCCAGTTATGTGTTCGCTTGGCGAGCACTGATTGCGAAACAAGCAAAAAATACTCCTGGCGCTGTTATTGCACAGCTATATACGAGTGAAATATGGAAAATGGGCTTATCCATCGCACTCTTCTCTGCGGTGTTTATCCTGATTCAACCTCTGAATCCATTTTCCTTATTTGGCACTTATATATGGCTTCAGCTGGCCGGTTTTGTCGCCCAGTTGAAGTTAAATAACAGATTCTTAAAACTTTGAATGAGAGAGATAGTAATGGCTAGTGAAATGACTTCCTCAGCCTATATTTCCCACCACCTGACGAACTGGACGTTTGGTGTGCACCCTGAAAGTGGTTTGGGCTTTGCTCATACTGCTCAGGAAGCAGCAGAAATGGGATTTTGGGCAATTCACGTAGATACAATGCTGTGGTCTGTAGGTTTGGGCCTGTTTTTTATCTGGATGTTCCGCAAAGTTGCTAAAACAGTAACCTCCGGTGTTCCAGGCAGCACACAGAACTTCGTTGAAGTGATCATCGAGTTCGTTGAAGATAATGTAAGCAGTATTTTCCACTACAAAAATGCGTTAATTGCCCCGTTGGCACTGACTATTTTTGTTTGGGTCTTCCTGATGAATACCATGGATTTGATCCCCGTTGACTGGATTCCTTTCCTGACTCAGAAGATCGGTGAAGCGTTTGGCGCGGATCCACATCACGTCTATATGAAGGTCGTACCGACTACGGACATCAACGCTACCTTAGGTATGGCGATTGCAGTGTTCGGTTTGATTCTGTTCTACAGTATCAAAATGAAGGGTTTAGGTGGTTTCCTTGGCGAACTGGCTTTCCAGCCGCTGGGTAAATGGATGCTACCTTTCAACTTGTTCCTGGAGATCGTAGGCCTGTTGGCTAAGCCAGTATCACTGGCGCTGCGACTGTTCGGTAACATGTATGCAGGTGAGATGATCTTTATCCTGATCGCTCTGCTGCCGTTCTGGGCGCAATGGCTGCTGTCTGTGCCATGGGCGATCTTCCACATTCTGGTAATTACGCTGCAGGCGTTCATCTTCATGGTTCTGACGATTGTCTATCTGGCCATGGCGCATGAAGACCACTAAGTAGTTGTAATAACTGAATAATTAAACGATTTCTTTTTAAATATTAACTTAAACTTTAGCAATTAAAAATCGGAGAAAAACTGATGGAAATGGCATTGCTGTACATCGCTGGTGCACTGATGATGGGTCTGGGGGCTGTAGGCGCCGCTGTAGGTATCGGCATCTTAGGTGGTAAGTTCCTTGAAGGTGCTGCTCGTCAGCCTGAACTGATCCCACTGTTACGTACTCAATTCTTCATCGTAATGGGTCTGGTTGATGCCGTACCTATGATCGGTGTTGGTCTGGGTCTGTACGTACTGTTCGCTGTTGCATAAGTAGAGCTACATACGTCCCTTTATGGGTAACTACTTTTTAAGACAACCGCGAGAGGTAATGGCGTGAATATCAATCTAACCATCTTTGGTCAGATCATTGCATTTGCCTTCTTCGTTGTATTTTGTATGAAATACGTTTGGCCACCAATTACTGGTGCGCTGGCAGAACGTAAGAAGAAAATTGCAGAAGGTCTGGACGCTGCCGACCGCGCTCAACGTGATTTAGAACTGGCTCAAGAAAAAGCCATGTCTGATATGCGTAAGAGCAAGGAAGAAGCAGCCGCCATCATTGAACAGGCTAATAAGCGAGCTAACCAGATCGTTGATGAAGCTAAAGAGAAAGCACGTGAAGAGGCAGCTCGCCTTGTCACAGCTGCTCAAGCTGAAATCGATCAGGAAGCAAATCGTGCCAAAGAAGTTCTACGTGCTGAGGTTGCTGCTCTTGTAGTAGCTGGTGCTGAGAAAATTCTTGAAGCGTCTGTTGACGCTAATGCGCACGCACAGCTTGTTGAAAAACTAGCTGCTGAGCTTTAAGCGAGGTTTACGATGGCTGAACTCAATACAGTCGCTCGGCCTTATACCAAAGCCGCTTTCGAGTACGCTGTGGATAAGGGTAATCTTGACCTGTGGTCTACCATGCTAGCAACTGCTTCTGCAGTCGCTCAGCATGAGACGATGAAACTGGTTCTGGGTAACCCTGGTCTTACTAGCGAACAGAAAGCTGAAGCAATGAACTCTGTCTGCGAAGAGCAGATGGATCAGTCAACGAAGAACTTTATCTCTTTGTTGGCCGAAAATCAGCGCTTGGCTTTGTTACCAGAGATCTCTGCGCAGTTTGAACAGTTGAAAGCTAATCAACAGCATTCTGTTGAAGTAAGCGTGACAACTGCCTTTGATCTGGGCGAGCAGCAGCAACAAAAATTAACTCAGGCACTGAGCTCCAAGCTGGGCCGCGAAGTGAGTCTGACTTCCGAAGTGGACAAGTCCATTATCGGCGGTGTGATCGTTCGAACCGATGATATGGTTATCGACGGCTCTATTCGTGCTCGACTGGCTAAGCTAGCCGAAGCAATGAACTCCTGAGTGTGAGGATTAAACATGCAGCAACTGAATCCATCTGAGATCAGCGAGATTCTTAAGAGCCGCATCGAGAAACTTGATGTCTCTTCTGAAGCCCGTAATGAAGGTACTATCGTCAGCGTTTCTGACGGTATTATCTTGATTCACGGCCTGGCTGACGTAATGTACGGGGAAATGATCGAATTCCCTGGCGGTATCTACGGTATGGCGCTCAACCTTGAGCGTGACTCTGTAGGTGCTGTAGTACTGGGTGACTATCAGGGTCTGGTAGAAGGTATGACCGCGCGTTGTACTGGCCGTATCCTGGAAGTACCTGTTGGTCCGGAACTGCAGGGTCGTGTAGTAGACGCCCTGGGTAACCCGATCGACGGTAAAGGCCCAATTGAAACTAAACTGACTGAGCCTGTAGAAAAGGTTGCACCTGGTGTAATCGAACGTCAATCAGTTGATCAGCCAGTGCAAACTGGTCTGAAATCTATTGATGCCATGGTGCCAATCGGCCGTGGTCAGCGTGAGCTGATCATCGGTGACCGTCAGATTGGTAAATCTGCGATCGCGATTGACGCTATCATCAACCAAAAAGGCACTGGTGTTAAATGTGTCTACGTTGCGATCGGACAGAAGCAGTCCACTATTGCCAACGTAGTACGTAAGCTGGAAGAGCACGGCGCAATGGAACATACCATTGTTGTTGCTGCTGGTGCATCTGATCCTGCAGCAATGCAGTTTCTGGCGCCTTATGCTGGTTGTTCTATGGGTGAATATTACCGTGACCGCGGTGAAGACGCTCTGATCGTATACGATGATTTGACTAAACAAGCTTGGGCTTACCGTCAAATCTCCCTGCTGCTGCGCCGCCCACCAGGCCGTGAAGCATACCCAGGTGACGTATTCTATCTTCACTCCCGTTTGCTGGAACGTGCTGCGCGCGTTAACCCAACTTATGTTGAGAAATTTACCAACGGTGAAGTTAAGGGCAAAACTGGTTCCTTGACTGCACTGCCAGTAATCGAGACACAAGGTGGTGACGTATCTGCATTCGTACCAACTAACGTTATCTCCATCACTGATGGTCAGATCTTCCTGGAAGCGGACCTGTTTAACTCAGGTGTTCGTCCAGCGATCAACGCTGGTCTGTCTGTATCCCGTGTAGGTGGTGCAGCTCAGACTAAGATCATCAAGAAGCTGGGTGGTGGTGTTCGTTTGGCTCTGGCTCAGTATCGTGAGCTGGCGGCATTCGCTCAGTTTGCATCGGATCTGGATGATGCGACCCGTGCTCAACTTGAGCATGGTCAGCGCGTAACCGAGCTGATGAAGCAGATGCAGTACTCCCCAATGTCAGTTGCTGACATGGGTCTGAGTCTGTTCGCTGCGAACGAAGGCTTCCTGAACGATATCGACCTGAACAAGATCCTTGATTTTGAAGCGTCCCTGATCGCTTATTTCAACAGCGAGTATGCTGATGTAATGGGTAAGATCAACGAAAGTGGCGATTACAATGATGAGATCGCGTCTCAGTTCAAGGCTGGTATCGAAAAGTTCAAATCTACCCAAACTTGGTAATAGCTCATTAGAGTGGGGGTCTGTGTAAGCAATTATGCAGGCCTGAACTAAGTAAAGGTTTAATAGGTGGAACTATGGCAGCCGGAAAAGAGATAAAGACGCAGATAAGCAGTATTCAGGGCACACGTAAGATTACCAGCGCTATGGAAATGGTGGCTGCATCTAAAATGCGTAAAGCTCAGGATCGCATGCAGGAAAGCCGTCCTTACGCCCGGAATATCCGCAGCGTAATTCAGCACCTGGCGAAATCCAATCCTGAATATAAGCATCTGTATCTGCAACAGCGCGAAGTAAAGCGTGTCGGTTTCATTGTTGTAGCAACCGACCGTGGTCTCTGCGGTGGCTTGAACATTAATGCGTTCAAAGCAGCGATTGCCAAGATGCAAGAGTTCAAAAACCAGAATGTCGAAATGGACATCTGTGCATTGGGCTCTAAGTCTGTAAGCTTCTTTAAAACCTATGGCGGTAATGTAACCGCAGCGAAATCTGGATTGGGTGATAAGCCTGAAATAGCTGAGCTGATTGGTACCGTCAAAGTGATGCTAGATGCTTACGACGAAGGCAAGCTGGATATGCTGTTTGTTGTATCTAACGAATTCGTTAATACGATGACACAGCAGCCACAAGTAGAGCAGATTCTTCCGCTGAAAGCAGAAGACGATGATGACCGTCTTAACCATCACTGGGATTACATCTACGAACCTGATGCACGCGAGTTGTTGAACGGCTTGCTGGTTCGTTATATTGAGTCCCTGGTCTATCAGGCGGTGGTTGAGAACAATGCCTGTGAACAGGCAGCACGAATGCTGGCGATGAAGAATGCAACCGACAACGCCGGTGACCTAATCGATGAGCTGCAAATGGTTTATAACAAGGCTCGTCAAGCGGCGATTACTCAGGAAATCTCTGAAATCGTAAGTGGTGCTGCTGCTGTATAAGGCAGTTAACAGGTTTAAATGTTAAGAGGATCCGAACATGAGTAGCGGACGTATTGTTCAGATTATCGGCGCAGTTGTCGACGTGGAATTCCCACGTGACAGCGTACCGAAAATCTATGATGCACTGACTGTTGAGTCTAAAGGACTCACACTTGAAGTTCAGCAGCAGCTGGGTGATGGTGTTGTACGTGCAATCGCTATGGGTCAGACGGAAGGCGTGAGCCGTGGTCTGGACGTAGTTAACACTGGTGCGCCAGTTTCTGTACCTGTTGGTACAGCAACACTGGGTCGTATCATGGATGTATTGGGTAACCCAATCGATGAGTGTGGACCTATTGGTGAAGAAGAGCGTATGCCTATTCACCGTAAGGCACCTTCTTATGCTGACCAAGCGGCTTCTAACGAGCTGCTGGAAACCGGCATCAAGGTAATCGATCTGGTATGCCCATTTGCGAAGGGCGGTAAAGTTGGTCTGTTTGGTGGTGCCGGTGTAGGTAAAACCGTAAACATGATGGAACTGATCCGTAACATCGCGATCGAGCACTCTGGCTTCTCCGTATTTGCGGGTGTAGGTGAGCGTACTCGTGAAGGTAACGATTTCTACTACGAGATGAAAGAATCCAACGTATTGGATAAAGTATCTCTGGTATATGGTCAGATGAATGAGCCTCCAGGTAACCGTCTGCGTGTAGCGCTGACAGGCCTGACAATGGCAGAAAAATTCCGTGACGAAGGTCGTGACGTACTGTTGTTTGTTGACAACATCTATCGTTACACACTGGCAGGAACAGAAGTATCTGCACTGCTGGGTCGTATGCCTTCAGCGGTAGGTTATCAGCCAACACTGGCGGAAGAGATGGGTGTTCTTCAGGAACGTATCACCTCGACTAAGACGGGTTCTATCACGTCTATCCAAGCGGTATACGTACCTGCGGATGACTTGACCGATCCATCACCAGCAACGACGTTCTCACACCTTGATGCAACAGTTGTACTGTCTCGTCAAATTGCTGAGCTGGGTATCTATCCTGCGGTTGATCCATTGGATTCTACCTCACGTCAGCTGGATCCACTGGTTATCGGCCAAGAGCATTATGATACTGCTCGTCAGGTTCAGGGTGTACTGCAGCGCTATAAAGAGCTGAAAGACATCATTGCGATCCTGGGTATGGACGAACTGTCTGAAGAAGATAAGCAGGTAGTAACGCGCGCTCGTAAGATTCAGCGCTTCCTGTCTCAGCCATTCTTCGTAGCTGAAGTATTCACCGGTTCTCCAGGTAAGTACGTTTCCCTGAAAGACACCATCAGCGCGTTCAAGGGCATCCTTGCAGGCGACTATGATAGTCTGCCAGAGCAAGCGTTCTACATGGTTGGCGGAATCGACGAAGTGGTTGAAAAAGCTAAGAGCATGTAAATGCGCTTAGTTAACCTTTTAAAAGGATAACAACATGGCTATGACTGTTCATTGTGACATCGTAAGTGCTGAAGAAGAGATCTTCTCTGGTCTTATCGAGTTCGTTTCAGTGACAGGTAGCCTGGGTGATCTGGGTATTTACCCAGGTCACGCTCCGCTTCTGTCGGAACTGAAACCAGGTCCTGTAGAGCTAAGGAAACAGGGTGGTGAGCAGGAGATTTTCTACGTTTCTGGTGGGTTCATCGAAGTTCAGCCACACAAAGTCTCTGTCCTAGCGGACGTTGCACTGCGTGCGGGTGACATCAATGAAGCCGCTGCAGAAGAAGCGAAGAAACATGCTGAACATGTGATGGCTGATAAGAGTAGCGAACTGGATTATTCCCGTGCGACTGCTCAGTTGGCCGAAGCTGCAGCTCAACTGCGTACTATTCAGCAGATTCGTAAGAAGATGGGTAAATAACCCCGCCTTACTTAACTGCTACTCGAATAAAAAAGCGACCTTAGGGTCGCTTTTTTTTGCCAAGAATTGAGTAGCGTTACTCATCGCTTGAACGCCATACAACAGTGTTAATAAGCACAGATTTTGCACTATCCCTTAAAGTAGACTCCACAAGGTATCAAAGATAATCTTTTGGGCGGTGGCTACCTCTTTGGATTCAATCACCACGGCAGTGGGGTAGTTGGCTGAAGCTAGGGAAATAATCGCACACTTGGGCGGATAAACAGCGATATAAGCCGCATCGACTTTACCCTCAGTTTTAATCCACTTTCGTTCACTCAGTTCAGCGTCTTCGCCACCTTCGCCAATGGCGATCACTTTTACCTCGATACCTTTCAAAATTCGTTGAGAGGTAAAGTTAGGGAAAGGCCGGTACAGGTGATTACGAATAGGCTTTGACGAAAACACGGAATAGCGTTTGGGTTGCTGAGTTTCAACGGTATTGAGAATATCCCGGAGTACCTGTTCGATACCACTATCGCCTTCATAATAACTAACATTAGCGGTGTTAAAGTCAGGCATCAGATGATGCAACTCAGGCACAACCTTGGTTTTCAACTGATCAATCGCTGAATTTAGGGAATGACGGCGCTCTTCCGCTAATTGTAATAGCACCTCGGGCTCTCGAGCGCTGAATAAGCGACGTTTACCTTTGGGGAGATAGGTGACAATACCTTTCTGCTGCATCTCTTTCAGGCAGTCGTAGGAGGTGCCTCGGTTAATGCCTGCTTTTTCGGCTATTGTCCGGATGGCACTTGGCCCAAGCGAGAGCAATGCTCGGTAAAGAGTGATTTCGCGCTTACTCAGACCAAGCAATTCAAACAGTTCATCATTCATAATTGTCAATTTTTCTCTGACATTTTATATTGCATATAAGACCAGTTAGATTAAAGTTCTGTTAAATCACCTTTTGTGTCAACAGCTACAGAGCATCATATTGGATTGCGGCTGTAATTAACTAGGGAAGTCACCGCTTTGAACACCCTTGATATCGTTATTCTGGCTGCAGGTCAGGGTAGCCGGATGAAGTCATCTTTACCAAAAGTACTACATAGCATTGGTGGAAAGTCGATGTTACAGCATGTGATCGATAATAGCCGGTCACTAAATAATGCGAACATCCATGTTGTGGTCGGACATGGTGCAGAGCACGTTAAGACTGCTTTGTCAGGTCAAAATGTACAGTTTGCCTTGCAGGCAGAACAGCTAGGCACGGGACATGCGGTTGCTCAAGCGATGCCTAATATCACCGATCATGGGGTGGTGCTGGTGCTTTATGGTGATGTGCCGCTTACCCAAACAGAAACCATGGCTGAGTTAGTTAAGATTGCTGAACGTGGTCAGTTTGGTTTATTGACAGTTAATCTCGATGATCCGACCGGTTATGGTCGTATTGTGCGCAGTGATGCTGGCGATGTGGTTGCCATTGTTGAGCATAAGGATGCCAGTGAAGCACAACGGGCCATCCGTGAAGTGAATACTGGAATTTTGGCGTTACCAGCAGCGTTGCTGAACGACTGGATACCTCAATTGTCCTCTAATAATGCTCAAGGGGAGTACTACCTAACCGATATTATTGCGATGGCTGCTGAACAAGGCGTGCGCATTCAGGCGATTCAACCGGCGACCGAGCAAGAGGTTCAAGGTGTTAATAACCGCCTGCAACAGGCTGCACTTGAGCGTTGGTACCAGCGGGGCCGGGCTGAAGCGCTAATGCTAGAAGGGGTTTCTCTGGCAGATCCGGCGCGGCTTGATGTGCGTGGTGAAGTGAGTGTTGGCCATGATGTAACTATCGATATCAATGTCATTCTCGAAGGCAAAGTGGCTATTGGCGATAACGTCACCATTGAAGCTAACTGCATCATAAAAGATTCCATTATTGGCTCCGGTAGCCATATCAAAGCGAACTCAATGCTGGAGCAAGCGGTGGTTGCTGATCACTGTGATATAGGCCCTTTTGCTCGGTTACGGCCCGGTAGTCAGCTAGCAAATTACGCTAAAGTGGGTAATTTTGTTGAAACCAAAAAAGCCTTTATCGGCGAAGGCAGTAAAGTGAGTCATCTGAGCTATATCGGTGATGCGCAAATTGGAGCCGAGGTGAATATTGGTGCGGGCACGATTACCTGTAACTATGACGGGGTGAATAAGTCGATTACCGAGATTGGCGATGGGGCTTTTATCGGTTCAAATAGCGCATTAGTGGCGCCAGTTAAAATTGGCCCAGGTGCTACGGTGGGCGCTGGATCAACTATCACCAAAACGGTCGAAGCTGACCAGTTGGCACTGACCCGGGCAAAACAGTCAAATCTGAATAACTGGCAGCGTCCGGTTAAAAAGCGTAAGGAAGCAGAATTATGTGTGGAATAGTAGGGGCTATCGCTGGCCGGAACATTTCAGCGATTCTGCTGGAAGGTCTTAAACGACTAGAATATCGGGGTTATGATTCTGCCGGTATGGCGGTATTAAACAGTACAACGGGACAGCTCGATCACCTCAAACGGGTGGGCAAAGTTGCACAGTTGGAAGCTGCGTTAGCGACTTCATCATTGCCGGGCTATCTGGGAATAGCCCATACTCGCTGGGCAACTCATGGCAAACCCGAGCAGCGCAATGCCCACCCGCACCTGTCTGACAATCGTATCGCGGTGGTTCATAACGGTATTATCGAAAACTATACGGCACTGAAAGATGAGCTGAGTGCAGCCGGCTATGAGTTTCTGTCTGATACCGATACCGAGGTGGTCACCCATCTGATTCATCGAGAAGTCGCCGCTGGTAAAGCGCTAAAAGAAGCGTTACAGATAAGCTTAACTCGTTTAGATGGCGCCTATGCCCTCGCAGTGATTGACCAACAGCAACCGGATCTATTATTGGCAACCCGTATGGGCAGCCCATTAGTCATTGGTGTAGGTGTCGAGGAAAACTTTATTGCTTCAGACCCTTTAGCACTGCTGCAGGTGACCGATCGTTTTATCTATCTGGAAGAGGGGGATCTAGCTGTTATCAGCCGTTCCGAAATTGATATCGAAAATGCCGCTGGTGAAGTGGTACAGCGCGATATACAGCGCTTTGAACACGGCCATGACGCTGCCGATAAAGGTGAATATCGTCACTATATGCTCAAAGAGATCTATGAGCAGCCTAAAGTCATCCGCAATGCTCTTGAAGGGCGTATCCACCAAGGGCATGTGTTGGAGCAGGTGTTTGGTAGTGATGCTTCAGCATTATTTGATCAGGTGAAAATGGTACAGATCGTCGCTTGCGGCACCAGTTATAACGCTGGTGTTGTCGCGCGTTACTGGATCGAAAAATTGGTCGGTATTCCCTGCATGGTCGAGGTTGCCAGTGAATTTCGTTATCGTAAAACCGTCTGCATGCCCGGCACACTATTTATTACGATCTCCCAGTCCGGTGAAACGGCCGATACACTGTCAGCTTTAAGAGAAGCAAAAGAACAGGATTATGTTGGCTTTCTGGCTATTTGTAATGTTGCTGGTAGCTCTTTGGTGCGCGAATCCGATCTGGCGATTATGACCAATGCGGGCCCTGAGATCGGTGTGGCCTCAACCAAAGCCTTCACCAGTCAGTTAGTGGTGTTGATGCTGACGACCTTAGTCTTGGGACGTCGCTATGGCTTAGAGGGGGAAACCGATTTTGTAACGCAACTGGAGCAGTTGGCCGGATTGACAGAACAGGTGCTAGCGCTAGATGGACAGATCCAGAAGATGGCTGAGCACTTTGTCGATAAACACCATGCCCTGTTTTTAGGGCGGGGAACCATTTATCCTGTGGCAGTTGAAGGCGCTCTAAAGCTTAAAGAGATCTCCTATATTCATGCCGAAGCTTATCCTGCGGGTGAGCTAAAACACGGCCCTCTGGCGCTGGTAGACGAAGATATGCCGGTGGTTGCTGTAGCTCCGAATAACTCATTACTCGAAAAACTGCAGGCGAACCTAGAAGAGGTACGCGCACGGGGTGGCAAATTGTTCCTCTTTGCCGATTCCAAAGCCCAGGTAAAACCGGGGAATGACCTAGAACTAATCACCCTACCGGATGTTCCGACCGTCATGGCACCGATCATCTATTCAATCCCGTTACAGTTACTGGCATACTATGTTGCCGTGCTGAAAGGCACCGATGTGGATCAGCCTCGTAACTTGGCTAAGTCAGTAACGGTGGAGTAAGAACAAGCGTGATGGTTTGTTAGCGAAAACCTGTGACAGTCATCACGCATCTGTTTATGTATGAACTAACACCTTCACACCCTGACCATCACCTAGGGTGACTTAAGCCGAAGTGTCTATCGGCTCTTATCAATCGACGCCAAAAGAGCTAAAAGTTAGCGAGATGTCAATTTAATGAGCAATAGCTGTGTTTTCTGTGGCTAAATTTTGTTTAAATTAGCATCATATAGTCTAAATTTTGGCAGCAGACTTTTTTGAAAGTCGTACTTAATCCAAGCTACATGGTACGAGTTAGGTGTTTCTTTTACTGTAAAGTTTATTACTGACATCAATAGTCGGGTTAAATCATCGCCGATGTGAATGAAAAATACAGTTTTCGTTTTCTTGTATACAGGGCAGTATAGAGGCAGCTAAGCCTTTTAGTTTGATTAATGTAGGAAGCAATAGATGAAAGAACTGGTTTTAAACACGATTAGTACCCTCCATTACGAAATGCTGGCACAAGCTTTTAGTTCTCAGGGCCTTACAGTTGTTGAACGTGATAACAAACGTTCCCGAACGAAAGAATTAGTGTTCTATTGCTCACCTGAAGCCTACCTCTTAGCGTCTAAGCTCAGCGTGGCTGAACCAAAGTCTGATGATGAGCTTCTAGCTGAATGGCAAGAGCAAACAGAAGAGCAGATGGACTATGTTCTATCTAACGCTAAAGAATGCTATTTGATTGATTTCGACTACGCTCTGAGTGATCAAGACTCATTTATTCAGTTTTTAAAATGCAGTGTAGATATTGAAATTTCAGCTTTTTCTGCTTTGGTTACAGATAAGCCTGCACTTGTAGAGCAGTGCTTGCTGCTGATTGATGACGATATACAGCAAGAAACGTACGAAGATATAATTTCCGCGGCTGATTTCTACAAAAAAACTGAAGATTCAACTCCTAAAGCTAGATTGCATGCGCTCATTGGCGAGTTACAGCAGCAAAACGAAGATGTTTTATTAAAAAATAAAGAGCACATAGCAGTAAGCCATCTTCTTCAAGAAGAAAATGCAAAGCTGCACGAGGAGTTGGAAACAAGTGTTGAGCGCATAACAGAATTAGATAGAGATAAAATAGCACTGCTAGCTGAAAATGAAGCGTTGTTATCTCAGTATGAAAGTCTTAAAAATCAATACGATCAACAAGAAAAAGATAACGCCAAGCTGCAAGCACTGCATCAACAGCTAAAAAGTAATACTGAATTGAGCTTATTACAGATAGCGCAATTGCAAGAGGAGCTGGAAGCGAGCACTAGCAGTAATACAGAATTAAAGGGTGCCAACGAAAGAGCGTTGGCTGAGAAAGCCACGCTGTTATCTCAGTATGAAAGCCTTAAAGAGCAACACGCCCAGCAACAAACGGAAAATAAAAAGCTTCACGACCTGCAGCAGCAACTTGAAAGTGATAATGAGTTGGGGTTGTTGCAGATAACACAACTACAAGAAGAACTGGAAATAAGCTTTGTCAGTAATAAAGGGTTGGAAGAGCAGAATAAAGCGCTATTGTCAGAAAAAGAAAAGCTTGAAACTCAGCTTCATCAACAAAAAGAAAACAACAGTCGTTTAGATAAAGAATTAAAAACGATCGCTTCTAATAATGTCGATCTAAAAGGTATCAATGAAATAGCGTTGTCCGAGAAAGCGTCGCTGTTATCTCAGTATGAGAGTCTTAAAAAACAATACGATCAGCAACAGGCGAACAATACTAAGCTGCAAATTCTGAAGCAACAGCAGGAAAGTAATACGGAGTTGGATTTGCTGCAGATAACGCAGCTGCAAGAAGAGTTAGAAGTTTATGTGACTAAAGATTCAGAGGTTAGGGCGAGCAATAAAGAGCTTGTTATTGAAAAAGAACAGATAAAAGCAGCGCTAGATCAAAAGCAAGATGAATTAATGCAGCTATATAATAAATACGCTGCGCTGGAAACAGATAATGAACTAGGATTGCTACAAATAGCGCAACTGCAAGAAGAGCTCGAATTTTATTATATGAAACTACAAGGAAGTGGTACTGCTCAGTTTAGAGACAAAAGTGCTCAACCTCGTGTATCAGTAATACAGCAAAGCCTTCAGTTAGCCCAGCACTTAAAAAATAAATGTGCTTAATACTGATGAATACAAGTGTTAAGCAAGAACTGGTTATTCTTGATCCGGGCTTAAGAGAGTTTGGTGGACATCATCCTGCCATGATAGAAGAGCTTGGGTCTTCCTCTGCAATAGCACAAAAAAATATAAAAATTACCGTATATGCGAACCAAGAGTGCGGTGAAGATTTGCGCGTTAGACTGACTAAAAATAAAGTCAATATAATACCCTTTTTTAAAAGTGACTTTTATCATTATTTTTATACTAATGAAAAACTTTCATATTACAATCATTATATAAAGACACTAGCGAACGAATATTATCAGGCAATGTGCTGTTTCGAATGTAAAACAGTTACTTTTTTATATCACACACTAAATTGGGAGCATGCTTCAGCACTTTCTTTAGCTATCGGTTTATATCAAAAAAGAGGTGGCCAGAATCATCAACATATTGTTTGCTTAATGTATAACCCTTCCTTTATGGGTGATTATGGTGATATAGATAAAAGTCGATACTTGAAATTCCACCTTGGTTTTAGCGCATTATCTAAACTTTCTAATGTGTCATTACATGCGGCTGAATATGAGCTGACAAAAAATTATCAAGCGATGCTTGCCCAAGTGATAGATTGGCATCCTTGTGGTTTATTATCAGCTCAATATATTGAAGAGATTAACGATAATAGAAATACTAAAAATAAAATCTTAATTTATATTGGTGATGCAAAGCAAAATAAAGGTTTTTTAGTGTTGCCTAACTTACTTAAACAATTGATGGAAACCATCTCTGATCCTAATAGCCAGTTTGTAATACAATATACCATTACGAATGATAGTAAAGAACTAGCAGATGCTGATGCAGCACTTTTAACACTGCAGAAAAAAGACAGTAGAGTTGCTTTATATAGGCATTTCTTAAGTGCTGAAGAGATGCATCAGTTATGGCTTAATACCGCTCATATAGTACTCAATTATGATGAGTCAGCTTATCGGTATCAGAGTTCTGGCGTGTTATGGTTGGCCGCTGCATATAAAGTTAATTTATATTTAATGACCAATACCTGGTTAAACAGAGAAGCCAAAAGATTAGATTGTAATTATTACGAATGTAAAAATATAAAGCAATTAACGCAATGTTTAAGCGATAACATTAAATATATTAAACATAAAAATATTGAAATACATGATGGTAGTGAATATTCACAAAGATTATTTTCAGATTTAGGTGAGTGGCTAGTAGAAAAATTAACCACTACGAGAGGCAACTAACGTGAAACAGTTAATCAATACTTATTTAAACGGTACGCTCGGGCAAATTATATATGCGGGTGTCGGTAAAGCCTCGACATTAGAATGGTTACTGGCTTTAGATTTCAAATCACTTAAGCTGATAGAGCCCATAGCGGTCACGGCGAAAAGACGTGAAAAAAGGTACGGTGGTAAAAAAGTAGAAGTGATACATGCCGCTTTAAGTTCAGTAACAGGTAGCGCTGATTTCACTGTTATGCAGCCTGAAAAATATAGTTCGTTAAAGCAAGAGATAAATCTTCGGCATATATTAAAAAATAGTCAAGTTAAAGCGGTTCAGCCAATTAAAACAATCGGATTATCTAACCTTATCGAACAGACTCAACTGTCTAAAGATGAGAATAATGTCTTGATCCTAAACATTAATGGTTTAGAGCGTGAATGTTTAGAAAGTACGGCTGTGGAAGCTATCACTCAGTTTTCTACATTGATTATTCAAATAGAAACTCAAGGAATATATACACAAGATAGTCATATTGATAGGCAGTTAAAAGCTTTATTGAGGCCGTTAGGCTTTTATTTTGAAGATATTAAGCCAGAAAATACAATTTTTACAAACTTAGTATTTAAAAGAGATGATTTGTTTTTAAAACAGACCGCTAGGATACAAGATGAGCTTCATCAGACGGTAAGTGCTAATCAAGCGTTAAAAGTTCAGTTTGATCAGTTGAGTGCTGAGCGTGAATCATTAGTAGCCAGTCTTAAAGCACAGAAACATACACTTGAAGATAGTGAAGGCAAGCAGGCGCAGCAACAGGCAGAAACTGAGAAGCGACAAGCGGAACTATCGGCACAAGTTACTGAAGCAACAGCTAAGACTAAGCAGTTGGAAGTTCAATTAGCCGAACGCACTCAGCAACGTGATGAGCAAAACAAGCAGCGACAAGAGCATAAGGCACAAGCGGAAAGCATTAAGTCCCAGTTAGACCAAGTAAGTGCTGAATGTGAATCGCTAACTGCTAGCCTTAATCACCAACAGGCGGAAGCGGATAAGCAAAATGCGGAACTGTCGGCACAAGTTGCCGAAGCAGACGCTAAGGCTAAGCTGCTGGAAGCTCAATTAGCCGAACGCACTCAGCAGCGTGATGAGCAAAACAAGCATCATCAAGAGTATAAGAAGCGAGCAGAAAGCTTTAAGGCTCAGTTAGAGGAAGTGAGCGCTGAACGTGAATCGTTGGTAGCCAGCCTTAATACCAGAGAACAAGAGTTAGAAGAAAGTAAAACTAAACTAGCGCATCAACAAGCAGAAGCTGATAAGCATAAAGCGGAACTGTCGGTACAAGTTGCTGAAGCAGCGGCTAAGGCTAAGCAGTTTGAAGCCCAATTAGCCGAACGAACACAACAGCGTGACCAGCAAGCTGAATACCAACAGAAAAACAAACAGTGGGCAGAAAGCCTAAAAGTCCAACTTGAAAAAGTTCAATCAGAACACGGCAACGCCATTGCTGAGAAAATGGGTAAGCTAGAAGAAACACAAGCCGTATTAGAAGAAAAAGAGTCGCAACTCAATACTCTACAAGCCGAGCTAGAAAAGCAAAAGGCTGAGCATACAGCAGTACAAGCGGCTCTGACTGATGCGCAAAAGGCTCTAGAAGAAAACCAGGCTAGGTTGAACAACAAACAAGGTGAGTTAGACAAGTGTATTCAGCAGCGTGATGAGCAAAACAAGCAGCGAGAAGAGCATAAGGCACAAGCGGAAAGCTTAAAGGCCCAGTTAGATCAAGTGAGCGCTGAACGTGAATCGTTGACGGCAAGTCTTAGTACAAGCCAACAAGCGCTAGAAGAAGATAAAGTTAAACTAGCTCAGCAACAGGCAGAAGCAGATAAGCAAAAAGCCGAACTATCTGCACAAGTTACTGAAGCAACAGCTAAGACTAAACAGTTGGAGGCTCAATTAGCCGAACGCACTCAGCAGTGTGATGAGCAAGCCGGGCAATACCAAAATCACAAAAAATTGGCCGAAAGCCTCAAGGTACAGCTAGAACAAGCGCAACTGAACTTTGAAGAAGAAAGTAAAGAGCTAAAAGTAGATCTAAAGGAGATGAAACGGTCGGCTAGTCTTGGTCAGAAAATGTTGGCAAAAGCCCAAATAGACCTAGATGATCTGAGAGAAAAGTACGCGGTTAAAGTCACGTCAGAGCAAGAGTTAATCAGCTTGGTTAAGGAGCTTAAAGAAAAGCTCACGTTAGCGTCTAAATACTACTTTCAGCTGCAAAAAGAGCACCCGGAATTGTTAGCCTCACAAAGTAATACTGAGGTGTTATAACATGCCTTCTAGTTTTGAGCTTTTTAAGCAACAAATTGACGGTGCCGTGGCACTGATAGAGCAAACAGATACGTTTGAGCTAAATGACATTAATGTCCCTACTTCTTTTGAAGGATTAGTAGATACTCAATCTTTATTATCCCGTTGTGAAGCTGTATGCAAAGAATATGAGGAGGAAAAACCCACTATCCGCATTATTCATCATTTGGCCTGCAGTGGTGGAAGTTTAATTTCAAAGTGTTTATCTGCACTGCCAAATGTGTATCTGTTAAGTGAGGTTCACCCTTTTACTGAATTGGGGCTTGATAAAGAAAAGCCTAAATATTCACCAACGGATTTAATATCACTTAGTCATTATGGTGGTGTACCGCAGCATAAGGAATTAGCAGGTCAGTTATTTAAACAGTCTATTGATACTATTTATGAGCATGTTGAAAAGCGTGGCGGGGTTTTGGTTCTAAGAGATCACACTCACGCAGATTACTGCACAAATGTTGAGATACCAGAGAAAAGCACTTTAGTGAGCTTGCTTGAAGACGATTATAATGTTGAGTCTATATTGACTATTCGAGATCCTATTGATTCGTATAATTCACTGATCAAAAACGGTTGGGTACACTTTTCACCTGGGGATTTTGATGAGTACTGCCGACGTATTCTCGTTATGCTTGAGCGGTTTGAATCAGATCAAATTTTTATGTATGAGGAATTTGTTGCGCAACCTCAAGACATCACTAAAAAAATAGCTGAACGCTTAGTTTTGACTTTCGATGATAGTTTTGAAGATATTTTTAGTTGTTTTAAAGTCACTGGAGATAGCGGGAGAAGTGCTGATGTTATAAGTAAAAGAGATCGAGTTGATAATTTATCCAGAGATATGGTTAAGTCTTCTCATTATAAAACTATTTCGTCAATCTTAGGTATCGGTTAAGTTTATGTTATATAAAAAATTTAGTTTAATAAAAACAGCGATTGATGATGAGAACTATCAGCTCGCTAATAGTAAAATTCAAAGTCTAAAGACGGAAAATTTTAGTCAAAGCGCTACCGCTCTTTATCAAGCACTATTAAGTCGAATTCCAAAAGAGTTTTCCATATTACCTGCTGATACTAACCATAAAATAAATGAATTTTATGATGTTGATCACCAAGAAATATTGCCTGGTATCAGTATAGTTAGTTGTTGTATGAATCGTAATGAGAATCTAGTTAAGTCACTGGAAACTTGGATTAAATTAGATGTTGATGAAATAATTATTGTTGATTGGTCTTCAGATATACCCGTTCTCGAAAGTATTAAGCACTTCGATGATCCTAGAATCAAAGTGTTACGCGTAAACGATGAAGATAAATGGATTTTAACTTACGGCTTTAATGTTGGTTTACGCTTTGCTAAATATTCCAAGATTTATAAGTTTGATGCTGATATTTCTGTTCAGTCTGACTTTTTAGAGCTAAATAATATAAAAAGTAATCAATATATAAGAGGCTTCTGGAAACTTGCTATTGATGAAGGCCTTGATTCTCAAGTTTATGTTAATGGTTCTTTTGGTGCCTATAAAGATAACTTAAAGTCAATTGGTTATTATAATGAACTAATTCGAACTTATGGTTGGGATGATTCTGATCTTTATGAAAGATTGTCTACGCAGTGTGGGTTAGAAACAGTATATCTAAAATTTAACTCTCTTGTTCACTTAGAGCAGAAAGAGGAGGAGCGTACGGCACATCAAAGTATTATAAATGAAAATTTCTTAGGTGTTATAAAATCTACGGAGTTTAATAATCATAAAAATAAATTTATTGGTAGAAATACAGACTACTGGAATATCGATCGACTACAAAATTATAAGTTAAATAGAGTCGATGATACTTATTATGAGCTTAGTCGTGTTAGTCAACATATATCACTAGCTCCTCATATACTAGAAAATGCAAACAACTATGCTTCTTTACATTATTTATGGAATCGAAAGCCTGAAATTATATCAAAATCGACAAATCAGATTGATCTGGCAGATTTTGTTTATCAAGAATATCTTAATAAAGTTAATTTTTCTGTCACAGAAAATGCGCTGATTGACAAAGGTGTTTTTTATAGTGGAATATACGGAAGTTATGATGAGTTTATAGAGGATAAGCTGAAATCAGCAGAAAAAGTACATCGTAATATTTATACGTTTGCAGTTGGCTCAGTGTTTGAACATAAACGAGTAGGGCATTATGGGCAATACGTAGAGATGATCATAGCTCCATTTAATATAATCGAAGAGATTGTTAATTATCAATATAAGCTAGGCTATGAGGTTGATCTAGGTAATCTTAAATCGGTTACCGTACATGAATTTAATGAAGCCTTTAATGCACACTCTAAGCCTATGGTGTATGTTGATGCACAGCATGGTTTAGGGAATAGACTTCGTGCAATTGGCTCAGCAGCAGCCATTGCAAAATCATTAGGACGTGAATTAGTGATTGTATGGCAAGCTGATCATCATTGTGAGTGTGAATTTAGTGATCTTTTTGACTACAGTGGCCTTGTTATTTCACAATCCTTCACAAGTGAAGCCTATCAATATATGGATGTTTATAACTATATGGAGATTGAGCCTGGAGCTTGTAAAGATAAACCGGTAACACCAACTCAAGGACAAGACCTTTATCTCAGAGCCGCCTATACCTTTGTCCATACAGCTAGCCATTGGGAGGCAGAAAATGAATTTATTAAATCTTTGACGCCTTCTAAAGAAGTACAAAGTTTGATAGAGGAGTTCGAAGTTGATGGATACATAGCCGCTCATATTCGTATGGAGGCGGGTGAAGGGCTTGATCATAATACATATGACTCAGTAGAAAATTGGACGCAAGAAGGCCATGACAAGCTTCACTACTGGCGTGAGAAAAGCCACTACTCTGCCTTTTTGAAACGCATAGACCAATTAATTGAAGAGGATAGTGATGTACAACTATTTGTGGCCACAGACCTTCAAGAAACCTATGATATATTCCAAAAATACTATGGTGATCGGCTGGTATACTTAAAACGCAATGTATTTGATCGATCAAAAGAGCAGATTATCTACGCACTGGCAGATGTGCTTATTTTAAGTAGATGCAGCAAGTTGCTTGGTAGTTCATGGAGTTCTTTTAGTGAGATTGCGATGCGTATTTCAGAAAATTATTCATCTATTGAGATGAGTGGAGAGGATTTTTGATGAGTGTTTTGTATTCAAATTTTATCGTGAATGAAAAGAATAAAGTGATATTTTCATATATTCCTAAAGTGGCATGCAGCAATTGGAAAGGGATTATGCGTTCACTAAATGGGGCGGAAAATTATTTAGAATCAACTTTTGCTCACGACAGAGAAAAAAGTGGTTTGATTTATTTGTCTAATATCAGTAAAAAAGAACCTTACTTATTAGGTGATGAGTATACTCGAGTCGCTTTTGTACGTGATCCATATACTAGAGTTTTATCGGCTTATTTAAATAAAGTAGAGTCTCGAATTGGAAAGGTATTAGATGAAAGTGATCATTTCTCAAGGGTTTATAAAGATATTGATGATTTCAGGAGGGAGAATTTAGACATTAAGAAATATCCAGTAGTTTCTTTCTTAGTCTTTCTTAAATGGCTTAAATTTTCAAATTCAATTTATATATATGATGAGCATTGGAAACTACAGTCGCTTTTATTAGATATTGATAATGTAAAATTTCATAGAATAGGGAAGTTTGAAGATTTAAGTGATATTGCTGATGAGTTTATCAAGGTTTTGGGTGCTAAAGTTCCATTTCCGTCACAAAAGGATATTAAATTTTCGCCTACCAAAGCAGGATCTAAAATTGAAAAATACTATAACGGAGAATGTTATGCTTTAGTTAATGATATTTATAAGGCAGATTTTTACAATTTTGATTATAGTTTAAGTTTGGAAACTAGTAGGCCTGAAATTACAGATTTTAAATTTAATGATGTAAATGCAAGAAAAATATATTTTGGTGAAGGTACTCATGTGCTTGATTGCCCAATAGAGCTTGATAGTTTTGAAGAAATCTCTGGCGCAGGCAAAAACCAAACTATACTAAAAGTAGTGGGATCGTTTGTTGGGCCTTTTATTCGTACTAAAAGACTGGATGAGAATATAGATAAAGCATCCTGGTTTTATGAAGATGGTGTACCTGTTCGTTTTACAATTTCTAATATAACGATAGACTTATCTGATTGGAATCCACCAGAAGATCTTGATAATAAATTAAAGTTTTCGCGATATAAAATGGCTAGTATAGGGTTGTATGGTAAATGTTATTCAGTCAATAATGTTTCAATAATAAACTCTCCTGGTGATGCTTTTCTATCTTTATGTTCTCTACAGGGAGGAAAAAAGATTTTTATATGGACTCTCCCGAGTCACACATAGATAGACTCGAAATTGTAGGGGCTAAAGGTAACGGTTTTGTTTTTGCAGGTCCACATGACTCCTTAATTAAGGAGGTCATCACATCTCATACAAAACAAAAAGGGGTATATATTTTAAGTGATGAAAGGTTTTCAGGCGCTTGTGATATTGACTTTATCCATGCATATGCTTCTGATGATATTGCGATTGATGTTAGCACGAAAATAAAGGCTCGTTTCTTGCAAGGCGATACTGGTCGTAATGCTGGGGTGAGACTTTCAGGCTCTAATAAAACAATTGTAGGGACGATTGAGTCTTTTAAAACACGTGGAAATGAAAATGACTTTTCTGTTAATATAGCATGTTCTGAAGCTCAGATTGGTGTTGTTAGAATTCGAGCGGATGCAGGTGCGAGTGGTCTAAAATTGAGTGGCAGTGGTAATCATATCGGCTCTCTTCATTTGGATTCATCTAAAAAACATAATGATTTTCGTCATCTTTCTATTTCTGACACATGTCTACCTATTCTAGTTTCAGGCAATCAAAATACGATAGAAAACGGTAGGATTTTTTATGGCTCTTTGCCTGTCTTAGATACATTAGTAGAAAATACTAAAAGATTTACGTGTAGTTTAACTGCTATTGGAAAAAAATCTGAGGTTTTCTACGATGATAGAAAATTTGAATTTTCAGATATTAAAATAAAACATTATGGAGTTTAAGTTAGTGAAAAAAGCACTTATTACCGGTGTAACCGGCCAGGATGGCTCCTATTTAGCGGAGCTTTTGTTAGAAAAAGGTTATGAGGTTCACGGTATTAAGCGTCGTGCTTCCTCATTTAATACGCAGCGTGTCGATCATATCTACGAAGATGTGCATATTGAAAATGCTCGCTTTAAGCTGCATTACGGTGATTTAACGGATTCGTCTAATCTGATTCGTATTATGCGTGAAGTAGAGCCTGATGAGGTTTATAACCTGGGAGCGCAGTCTCATGTTGCCGTTTCTTTTGAGGCGCCTGAGTACACAGCTGATGTCGATGCGATGGGCACATTGCGACTCTTAGAAGCGATTCGTTTTTTAGGTTTAGAGAAAAAAACCAAGTTTTATCAAGCGTCTACCTCAGAACTTTACGGTGAAGTGCAGGAAATTCCGCAGAAAGAAACCACGCCTTTTCACCCTCGTTCCCCTTATGCTGTGGCTAAAATGTATGCCTACTGGATTGCGGTTAACTACCGTGAATCCTATGGTATCTATGCCTGTAACGGTATTTTGTTTAACCATGAATCTCCTCGTCGTGGTGAAACATTCGTAACTCGTAAGATCACCCGTGCGATTGCCAATATTGCTCAAGGTATCGAAAGCTGCCTCTACTTAGGCAACATGGATGCTCTGCGTGACTGGGGCCATGCGAAGGACTATGTCCGCATGCAATGGTTGATGTTACAACAGGATCAGCCTGAAGATTTTGTTATTGCGACCGGTAAACAGATCTCTGTACGTGAATTTGTGCGTATGTCTGCAGCTGAAGCGGGTATTACCCTTGAATTCTCTGGCGAAGGAATTGACGAAATCGCTACGGTTACCGCTGTGTCAGGCGATAACGCGCCGGGTGTGACTGTTGGGGATGTTATCGTTAAGGTTGACCCTCGTTACTTCCGTCCTGCAGAGGTTGAAACACTGCTAGGTGACCCTACTAAGGCAAAAGAAAAGCTTGGTTGGGTACCCGAAATTACGGTTGAAGAGATGTGTGCTGAAATGGTTCAACATGACCTTGGTAAAGCTAAGCAGCACGCTTTGCTTAAGAAGCACGGATTTGATGTTGCTTTAGCGAAAGAGTGATTCCGTATTAGGTTTTCACTGGTATTGCACATAGCTAAATAGGTTATGTGCTTTTTTGCATTCTGTTGTAGTGGAACTCTTTGCTGTAATAAGCGTTTTTAGAGGTTTTTATGAAGAAAATATTTGTCGCTGGCCATCGTGGTATGGTCGGTTCTGCCATTGTTCGACAGTTACAAGCCCGCGGTGATGTAACAGTGGTCACACGTACGCGTTCTGAACTTGATTTAACCTCTCAGGCCGATGTCGCAGCGTTTTTTTCCGAGGAGAGTATCGATCAGGTGTACCTTGCTGCGGCTAAGGTGGGTGGTATCCATGCGAATAACACTTATCCTGCCGAGTTTATTTATGAAAACCTGATGATGGAGTGCAATATTATTAACTCAGCGTATCAGGCTGGGGTTAAGAAGTTGCTGTTTTTAGGGTCGAGCTGTATTTATCCTAAATTAGCTGAGCAACCGATGCGCGAGACAGCGTTACTAACGGGCACCTTGGAAGAAACCAATGAACCCTATGCTATTGCTAAAATTGCCGGTATTAAGTTGTGTGAATCCTACAACCGTCAGTATGGTGTTGATTATCGTAGTGTGATGCCGACTAATTTGTATGGTCCACAAGATAATTTCCACCCCGAAAACTCCCATGTTATTCCTGCTTTATTGCGCCGTTTTCATGAAGCTAAGTTGCGTGGTGATAGCGAAGTGGTTGCGTGGGGTAGTGGTAAGCCAATGCGAGAGTTTTTGCATGTCGATGATATGGCGGCGGCGTCTATTCATGTGATGGAGCTGGATAAAACGACCTACGATGCGAATACTGAGCCGATGTTGAGTCATATCAATGTGGGAACAGGTGTTGACTGTACTATTCGTGAGTTGGTTGAAACTGTTGCCAAGGTTACCGGTTTTAGTGGTGCTATTACCTTTGACGCCACTAAACCTGATGGTGCTCCACGTAAACTGATGAATGTTGATCGTCTGGCATCCCTAGGTTGGAAGTATAGCTATAACCTTGAAGATGGCTTAACAGATGCCTATCAATGGTTTTTAGATAATCAAGATAACTTCCGCGGCTAGTTGTTTTCTCGCTAGCTCATGTATTCGTTTACTTAGGCGTGTTATGTATTTAGATCAAGCAACTTTTACGACTATTATTGAATCTACCCCGTTAATTTCTATCGATTTAGTTGTGGAAAATGCGGCTGGCGAGGTGCTTCTTGGGTTACGTAATAACAAGCCTGCTCAGGGGTTTTGGTTCGTTCCTGGTGGACGCGTCCTGAAGAATGAAACCCTAGACTGTGCGTTTCACCGGCTGTGTCAAGAAGAGCTGGGTATTGAGCTAGCGCGTCAGCAAGCCGATTTTTTAGGCCCATTTGAGCATTTTTACGACGATTGTGTGTTTGATGACGCGATATCGACACATTATGTGGTACTAGGTTACAGGTTACACTTAGATCTTGTTATCGATGCTTTGCCACAACAGCAGCATAATCAGTATGCTTGGTTTGCTCAGGATGAGATGCTGCAGAGTGACAAAGTACATGTGCACAGCAAATGGTACTTGGATAAATAAAGAGTAAAACTATAGAGAGTTTTATTAAAGCTCTTCTTTTATTGATATTATAGTGTCTATGTGAGTGATTTAAGGTAGGGATAGACCGGAATTGTTATGCTGAAAAAATTCGCAAAAAAAATAGTCAACAATCGAGATAGACTTGACGGCTACCGTTATCACTTTGATGTGCTGAGTTCCGATCTTATTGCTGGCTGGGCATTTAAACAAGGCAACGAAAGCCATACACCCGCTATTGAAGTGCGTTCCGGAAATACTGTTTTATGGACGGCGGAAGCAAATACCTTTCGAGAAGACCTTCTTCAAGCGGGTTTTGGCTCTGGGCAGTATGGTTTTTCCATTGTACCTAACTTATCCGCTGTTTCGTCATCGGTGACGAGTGTTGATCTGTATATTGATGGTCATTGTGTTCACAAGGGGGTTCCTTTAGAGGTAGCTTCTAGCGGATTAGAGCGTTATCAAGTCAGTCTCGATGAGGCTTCGGTTGACGAGATTCGAGGCTGGGTGTTTAAAGAAGGTGAGCAGAACTACCGGGCAAAGGTCGAGGCACGTTGTGGTGATGTGGTGGTGGCTTCTGGTTTGGCGGGTGATTTTCGTCAGGACCTTTTAGATGCCAACATCGGCGATGGCCATTATGCTTTCTCGCTTATTCCTCGTTTAGATAAGTTCCCAAGTGCAGAGTGTGAGTGCAGGCTCTTTATCGATGGGGAGAAAGCGAAAGTTGAACCCTTTAGCTTGTCAGCAGACCCTGATGTCATTGCTGAAGCGTTACATAAAGCCAAGTTTGCTGATGAAATCACCGACTTCACTGATAATGTTGATGCAACACTGTCTAAGTTAAAACAGGACGTTATTGCGATTAATCATGCTGCTGAAAATGATGATTTCGCTGTTAGTGGGCAGTTGCAGGTTGCGATGCAGAGTATTGCAGAGCTCTCGGTGAGAGTTAAAACGATTGAGCAAGTGCTGATTAAACACTTTCCTGCAAAATAACGGGCTTGATCAGCCGCTATATGGATATTGCCTGTGCCTTCTCCTCAGGAACACCAAGCAACAATAACAGGGGCTATCGATGATTTCACATCGGGCATCTTATCGGGTTGGGTATTAGACTCCTCTTCTCCGTTACAGCCACAGCCTTTTTTTGTTGAAGTTGATGGCCAGATTGTCACCGATGCGATAGCACACTGCCATCGTGCAGATCTTATTGATCAGGGCTTTGAGAGTGGTAAGCATGGTTTTTCGATTGACCTGGAACTTACTTATGATCAAGTAAGCGGTAAGTTAATTCGGTTATTAGATAAAAACCATCAGCCGGTGAGTGGTGCTGAGTATCAGGTTACTCAAGGAGGCCTGGTCACTTTTGAGTTTATCTCACTGCATGCACACTGCTTTGAATACCGCGTTAGTTGCGAACAGGACATCCCTGAAACGCAACTGTCTCTTCGCTATGGTGATGCCTGTATTGCACTAATGACTGTTACTTTATGTAAAGGTAGCAATTCAATACAGCTATCCGCTCCTTTAGGGGTCCTTGACGGCTTTAATGACAGTTTTTCTATAGAGCTTGCCGGCTTTCCTGCACCGGTTTGGCGGGCGAAACGGTTAGAACCATTAATAGAATCTCATGTACCAGCCGTTTCCCACGTCGACTCATCGGCGTCTTCTTTTCTCGAGCGAATGCGGCATGAAGCATTATATTTACACTGTAAAAATAGCACTGACAAAAATCGTTTAGATAGCGCTTTATCGGCATATCGTTTCTTGCTCGGTGAAGTTGCTGATATCTGTTTGAGCCATTCCCGTCAGGCAAATATTGACGTGAGTGTCTTTATTGTTGCTGCCGACGGTTCAAGTGTTGACCGTATTCTTCACTCCCTTGCGTCAATGATATTTTCATACAGCGAATGTGCATTCGAGTTTATTTTTGTTACGACTGCAAAGCAGAAAACAGTGCTCGTTGATCGCTTGGCGTGCCATCAGGTTGAGTGCAGTTACCTGTGCGTGACAGATTTTAAGTCATTTGGTGCGTTATATTCGCGCCTCGGCTGTCTGGCTCGTGGTAAGTATTCAGTGATAGTGAACCAACCTGTAGAAGTTCTTTCTTCTTGGCTTGATGAGTTAATCGAGCCTTTTGAGCAGTCAACAAGTTCGCCTGATGTGACGACGGTTCAGACTATTTCAGCCACTGGTGATGTATTAATACCGGCCTCTTTTTTGGATATCAATGGTCAATATTGGAGTACCGAACAGCGGGTTAGTTTTTCCCATCCTGCGGTCAGTTTTCGCCGTAAAATGAGCAGTAACGTCACGTCCGTTTGGTGTGTGAGGTCATCTCTTTTAGCTGATGCGGATTGTTCGTCCAATGAGACTAGTGCATTGACATCATTGGATGTTAATAGCTTATCCTCGACGAGGAGTAAGGGCTTAAATATTGCTTATATTCCTCAGTCGAAGGTGATATCAATTGCACCGTTAGATAAAACAATATCTGTTATGGGCTCTAAGCAGGAGGCGAAAAAAAGAGTTTTATTGATTGATCATGCACTGCCTTCAGTCAACGAAGATGCTGGCTCTTATGCTGCGGTTCAAGAGATAAAGCTGATTCAGTCATTAGGCTATGAGGTGATCTTTGCTGTTGCTAAGACGGCCTCTTACAATGATAAAGCATCGTCTTTGCAGCGTTTAGGGGTGGAGGTTGTTTACCGTCCATTCTTCACTACCTTCGAAGCTGTTCTCCATCATTATGTGGATGATATCTGTGCTGTTTATATTACTCGATATAGTGTGGCAGAGCAGGTTCTACCGCTGCTTAAACGAATCAACGCCTTACTACCGGTTATCTTTAATAACGCAGATCTACACTTTTTGCGTGAGCTGCGTGAAGCATTGAACCTGAGTGACCCACAAAAGATTCAGCAAGCAATGTTAACTCGGGATGCTGAATTAGCGGTCATGGATAAAGTAGATGCCATACTGTCTTATAATGATACCGAGCATGCGGTAATTACTTCTCACCTTTTAGAGTCTCAAAAAATACATACCTGCCCTTGGGTGTTAGAAGAGAAAAGTGAAGGGTTACCCTTTGCAAGCAGGCAGGGGATCGCGTTTCTTGGCGGCTATCGGCATACCCCTAATGTTGAAGCCGTTACTTTCTTTGTCGAAAAAGTCATACCCTTGTTAGCAAAAAAAGCCCCAGATATTGTTTTTTATGTGTATGGCAGTCATATGCCAGAAGGTTTTGAGCCGTTGGCGTGCGCTAATGTTCGGTTGATTGGTTTTGTTGAGAATCTCGATGATCTATATCACCAGCATCGAATTTTTGTCGCGCCACTACTATCTGGAGCAGGCATTAAAGGTAAAGTGTTAGAGTCTTTAGCTTATGGCTTGCCAACGGTCTTATCTTCCGTGGCTGCCGAGGGAATAGGTTTAACGCATAATATAACCACGCTATTGGCTGAAACGGCCGAAGAGTGGTGCGATGAAATTATTCGGTTATATCATGACGAGCCCCTGTGGCAGCGTATCTCAGCAAACCAGAAAATAGTCGCACAGGATCAGTTTTCATTTTCAGCGGGGCAAAAGAAAATGCAGTCGATCTTTTCGTCCGTCGGATTGGTATAACCGTCGTTAACGCATCCGACTAAAATCTGCATTCCCTCCTTCTATATCTTAGCTAACTACTTTGAGTTGTGGCTGCTGCATGGGGTCTCGTGTCTTGAGCATCCATAAAAGTAGGCTGCCAAATGCCATAATCAGTGCCGCTAAATACACCGCGTGGGTATAGTCTCCACTTTGCTCCGCTAAGATGCCGGCCATTGCGGGGGCGATGATCTGTGCACTACCGAAGGATAGCGTCATCTTGCCCATCATTTTTGCCGGTTGGGTGGGGTAATAGCGCCCGGCCATGGTGAGTACGAGACAGACCATGCCGACAAAGGTGCCACCAAACAGCACTGCACCAATCATGGTGAAGAGTAAGTTGGCTTCGATGACGGGCAGCAATATACCAATGACTTGAAGTATGCTGGCGCAGACCAGCGCATTTAATATGCCGATCCGCCGTGCCAGCATATCCCAGGCGATGGCGCTGGGGGTTGCGGCTAGCCCTATGACAAGGAAAGCCCAGGTTCCTTGACCTTCTAGACCGGGTAAGCGATTGATAATGGCGACGATAAAGGTCGCGCTGATCACATAGCCAACACCGGCACAAAAGTAGGCGATCTGAAATATGCGCATAAATGATTGACTAGGTGGTGTATCGACCAGTGCTTGGCCGCTATTGGTTTGCGTGGTTTGGTCCGCAGGAGGTAACCAAAGCCATGCGGGTATGATGACCAGTGTGCCGATCAGTGTAAGCAGGAGCCACTGCTGGCTCCAGTCGAAGTAGGGATGCATCAGTTCGACCGCGATTGAGCAGAGAACGATGCCTAGACCGACACCGCAAAAATGGATGCCGAGCTCGCTACGATAATTGTGACGCATTAACCAGTTGAGGATCAGTCCGGCACTGAAGAGTATGCCACCAGCGCAACTTAATCCGGCAATAAACCTAAATAGCGCCCAGAGCCAGATATTTTCAGTTAAGCCCATACCCGCCGTTGTGATTAAGGCGACCACTAAGCTGATGCGGTAGAGGCGATCCCTTAACACTAAGTTGCTGATCATTGCGGTGACGAGGGCGCCACATAGATACCCCAAGTAATTGATCGCCGCTAACCAGCCACCAGCCGCTATTCCAAGCCCGGCTTGTTCCTGCATGAGAGGGAGCAGCGGAGTAAATGAGAAGCGGCCTATCCCCATGGTCAGTATCAGGCCGAGGATGCCGGCACAGAGTACTTTGATACGTTGTGTTTGGGTGCTCATGATACTTCCTTAGGGATAATGGCGCTGTTTAGTGGTGCGATTAAGAGAGGGCTTTTTCGACCCATTCCAGCCGGTCTTGGCCGAAAAACAGCTCATCTTCAACATATAGGCTGGGTGCGCCAAAGACGCCGCGATCGGTTGCTGCGCTAGTGGCGTCGATTAAGGCGGTTTTGCATGTCGGCTCGGCAATCGCAGCCATGACGACGGAGGCATCAAAACCGGCGCTGCTTAATACCTCTGCTAGCACCTCCTTCGAGGATAAATCTTTACCTTCCACCCAAGCGGCGGTAAACATCGCCTGGTTGTACGCTTCAATAGCGTTATTGGCGAGCGCCCAGAAGGCGCCGCGCATTGCATTCACGGTGCTGAACGGGAAATGGGGATTGAGTTGATAGGGCACCTGATAATGATCGGCATAGCGTTGCATATCTTTTTTCACCCAAGCCCACTTAGCGGGGATAGTGATTGGGCTGATATTCTCGCTGGTTTTAAAGACGCCGCCTAAGAGGATGGGCTTGTAATTAACCTGGGCGCCGGTGCGTTCACAGAGTCCTTCAAGCTGGCTCCAAGCAAGGTAGGAGGCTACGCTGATATAGTCATAATAAAAATCGATGGTTTTAGTCATGTTGTCTGCCTTTTTAGTTTAGTGTGCTTACCAGGATTCAGCGAACGGACGGGCATCCTGTTCGAAAGTCCAAGCGCTAGGTGGTTGGTTGTGTAGTTGCCAGTATATTTCTGCTAAATCATCTGGTTGGATGATGCCGTCATCGCCTTTACTGGCATAGAGGTCCGGCAAGTATTGCGCCGTGGCTGGATTTTTTATCAGGCCGTCGATAATGATATGGGCGACATGGATCCCCTGAGGCCCCAGTTCTCTGGCCATACTCTGTGCGAGGGCGCGCAGTGCATGTTTGCCTCCGGCAAAGGCCGCAAAACCACTGTTACCACGAACGCTGGCGGATGCGCCGGTGAATAGAATCGTACCCTGTTGGCGGAGCAGCATTTTTTTCGCCAGTTCACGGCCGAAAAGAAAACCAGCAAAGGCGCACATCTCCCACACTTTGCGATAGATACGGCTGCTAGTTTCGGTAATGCCATAACGCACATTACCGCCAACATTAAACACGGCAACCCGAATTGGACCGAGTTCAGACTCTATTTGCTCGACGAGCGCGATAACCTGTTGCTCGTCGCGGGCATCGGAATGGAATGCGGTGGCGCTACTACCTAGAGCCTCAAGCTCGGCGAGTAAAGGGTTTAGATCACCTCGACGACGGGTCACGACTAGGTGAAAGCCTTCTCGGGCAAAACGTCGGGCAATTGCTGACCCTAAATGATCGCCGGCACCCACAATCAGTGCGATAGGTCTGTCGGTTGTGGTCATCGTTAGCCTCTGATGAGTGTGATGATGGGATAGTAAAAGCCTAGTCGTTCTCGTATGATAAATAAAATCGATTATATCTATAGTTATCATAATTAGAGGTTATGTTATGGAGCTGCAACAGCTGCGCTGTTTTCTCGCGGTAGCCGAGTTAGAGAGTTTTACTCGTGGGGCAAAACGGGCTTTTGTGTCTCAACCGGCGCTATCCGCTTCGATTTCAAAGTTAGAAGCAGAGCTGGGGTTGAAGTTATTTACCCGGAATAAGCGCAATGTGGTGTTAACACCGGCGGGCCATGTATTGTTGAAACGGGCGAAGCGCATTGTCGAGGAGTGTGCCCGGGCGAAAGATGAGTTGAAACACCATGATGTGCAACGGATGTTGCGATTAGGTGTGGTGAATACCTTATCGATCAGCCATGTTGCCCGTTTAATCGAACAATACCGCCGGCAAAACCCCAATTTACGATTGACGGTGTTTGATGCTACCGATGTCGAGATGGAGCAGTTAGCGCAGGCTGGGCGTATCGATATGGCGCTGACATTGTTACAGGAGCGGCCTGATAGTCGGCCAATATTTAAGTATTCGACGGCTTTGTTTTCCGAGCCTTACCGGGTGGCAATGGCGAGTGACCATCACCTGAGCCAATCACCTTCGATTAGCTTCGCCGATTTAGAGAATGAACCCTTTATTGCACGCTCTCATTGTGAGTATCGGCGGGTTTTTCAACAACTGATTAAAGCCAGTGGTGTACGCTTGAATATTGCTTATGTGACCAATCAGGATGATCGGGCGCTAAAGCTGGTGGAAGAGGGGGTGGGTGTAGCGCTAATCCCTGAGCACTATAGCTCCCCCGGTATTGTTAAACGGCCCTTGAGTGATGTCGCGGCGCTAAGGACCGTTGGTTTTGAGTGGGGAGAGTCCGATAATCTCGATGAAGTTGATCAGTTGGTTGCATTTGCGAGTACGGCGCGCTGGCCATGAACGATCGCTCAGATTGTGTTGAACGACCGCTCAGGTTATAATCGACAGCATACTCAACAGAGGTCGTAACCCCGGTGACAAACTTAAAATATGATCGTCAGGACGCTATCGAAAAAGCGACTGATCTGTTTTGGGCAAAAGGTTTTCATGCCACGTCTATGCGTAATATCCAGCAAGCGATCGATATGCGGCCGGGCAGCATTTACGCCTGCTTCGGCAGTAAAGAAGGTTTGTTTAAGGATACTCTGCACCACTATGCACAGATGAGCCGACAGCGACTGCAAGAGTGCGTTGCGGCGTCATCCTCACCCTTGGAGGGCTTGAAACGCTTTGTTCGGGATGCAGTCACCGGGTGTAATATCTCGGCCCCAAGCGGCATGTGTATGTTGGCGAAAACGATCTCGGAGCTGTCCAGCGATAACGCCGAATTGCTGCTCGAGGCAAAACAGTTGCTGCAGAGCGTTGAAGCGGCTTTAGCCGCGCTATTGCGAGAGGCTCAAGTTCAGGGCGAAGTCAGTCGTTTGAAAACCCCTGAGAGTATGGCTCGTTACCTGCAAGTGCAATTGATGGGCTTACGGGTTTATAGCAGTGCCAACAAGGATCAGCAGCAGATAGAAATACTTATCGAGGATGTATTTGATAGTCTGCGTTAAACCCCGTTAGCAATGGCTAGCCTGAATTAGGCAAATTCAGGCCATTTATCAAAGTGTTGTTTTTCCAGCTGCATTTCACCTTTATCGTCTTTATAAAGATTGATCCAAGCTTGCCAATGCTCGTTATCAATTTCAGGATAGTCCAGCCGGTAATGGCTACAGCGGCTTTCGGTGCGCATGAGTGATGCTTTCAGCTTCATCTCCGCCGTGATGATCATATTCATGGTTTCATGGGCAAGGCGTAGATGATGTCGGTCAGCGGCCATCAGCATTGGGCCGTGATGTTCTTTCAGTTCTTCAATATAAGCCAGCGCTGCCTGCATCATGCGCTCTTTTTTAATGTACAACACAAAGTTAGGAATCATCACGCTTTGTAGTACTTGGGTGACCCATGCAGGACTATAGCCCGTTTCGCGTTTTAACGGCGCGAGAATCTCCGCTTTGGTTTGTGCTATTTTTTCTGCGGGTATTGATATCGGAGTCACCGACTGACTCGCCTTCGCCGCCGCTTCACCCGCGATTGCCCCTTGGATAGCCGAGCCTGCCATCGAACTACCGATTTGCGTATAGATACCGCCGGACATATAGGAGCCTAAGGCATCGCCTGCCGCCCATAAACCGGGAATAGAGCTTAAGCCAGTTGCATCGATCGGCACGAGACCTTCAGATTTGTGAATCGCCATCCCTGCTGTTGAGCCACCTACCGATTCACTCCCCATGCCGGGCGGGCCCTTGGGTTTATCACTACCAAATAGGGCTGACAGGCCTCTGGTTTTTGGCGCTTCAGGCGGCGGACCTGCTTGGCGGAAGGCTTCGGGTACGTATGGGCCTGCAGGAACATTCGTTGTTTTTTCTTCTGATTTATTCCCTGGCCCCATACTCACCGGCCCACCATTAACATGGGCGCTGTAGTTCATATCGACGCCTAGGTGGTGATTAACCTGTTCTGAAGTGGTGCTGGGTAACTCTTCTATCTGCCCATGCCAATTATCATAAGAAGAGCCTGAGTTTTTAGCCGAGGCGGGGTGACCATCATTCCACTCCTTCCCAGTGATCCTCGCGCCAATGTTGTAAGCCATAATAGTGCCATCATGGGTGAGATCACATAAAGGGAAACCGTTGGCCTTAAAACCGCCAGAACCGGTGCAGAGCACGATGGTCTTGGCGGAAAAAGTGAAAATCTTATTTTCATCCAGACTAAACCCGGATGCACCAACAACCCGGCCCTGCTGTTTGTGCAGGTGGGTCATCATGATGCGTTCCATGGTTGGAATCTGGCGTTCACGCATGGGTTTGGAAAAACTTTCAAAACATAGCGGTGAGTCGAAGAAGCCCCACTCTTTTAGCTCGGCGACCCGGTCGGCTGAATGTTCTAAAAGCTGACGAGTAAAGACCGGATTATTGGTACCAATCGCTGAATCAGCTACTTTAGCGAGGTATTCATCCGGCGTCATGGTGGCGTTATCTTTATCATAACTAAAAACGCCTTTACCGAAAGGAGTGAGTCCTGAGCTACCTAAACGGCCTTTTGAAACCATTAACACTCGGGCACCGGCATCATGGGCTTTAACCGCCGCAAAGAGCCCAGCAATACCGCTGCCAATGACTAACACATCGGTTTCTAGTTGCTCTTCTGTAAAGCTGTCGGCATCAATGTTGGGCTGATTTCTGGTGGGAGGTTCCAGCGGTGGCATGCTGGGTATATTACCCGCGAAAGCTGCAGCACCAAGCGTCGTGCCGGCGATACCGATAAATGCTCGGCGGCTAAGTTGAGTCGTATCTGACACGGGATTACCTCCAAGAAACAACGACAGGGATCGATTTTTCCGGTGTAATGCTAATCGCATCGACCGGGCAGTAAAGGCGGCATAAATGACAGATCTGACAATCTTCAGGGTAAGCGATGTAAGCCTTTTGCTGTTCATGATCGAACTGTATAACGTCGGTTGGACAGGTCTGAACACAGGTCTTACAGCCTATGCAGCCTGCTATTTCACTAATGGGCATATTGGTGCGCTCCTAAACCTATGGTTAAAACGACAGCTGCTCGTAATGGATAGTGGCGCGGGGTATCTGTAATGCCTTGAGGCTCTTATTGACCGCGGTAATCATCGGTTTTGGCCCGCATAAATAGACGCCCCAGTCGCGCGGCACTGCGATATTGATGACTTGTTCAATACAGGCCTGATCGATAACGCCTTGGTAGATATCACCGTCACCTGTTGTTGTGGCACAAGCTAACTGTTGTTTGAAGTTAGGCATGGTTTGTTCTAAGCGTTTGATCTCGTTCTGTAGCACCATTTGATCCGGGCGGTTATTGCCGTAGATTAATCGAATCGGTCGCGGATCGTTTGCTTGGGCTAAACCGCGTAACAGGCTTAACATGGGACCGATACCCGCACCGCCTGCGATTAATACGATCGCTTTTGCGTTAGCAGATTCTGCCAAACTAATGCTGCCGTAAGGGCCATCGACATAGACATCTTGGCCCACCTTGAGGGTATTCAGTTTTGAGGTGTAGTCACCTAAATTACGAATAATAAAGGAGACTTTCGGGAGATCTGCCTGACATGAAGCAATCGAAAATGGATGCTCATTGACGCCGCCACTGTGCTGGCTGGTGTTTAACCAAACAAATTGACCCGGGGAAAAGCTAAAATCTGCCGCACCTTTTTTCTCGATGGTGACCTGCCAATCGGTACGGCTAAGCTGAGTGACATCAAGTAGTTTAAAAGGCTGAGCCCGCAGTGCTAAGGGTTTAATAAAATAGTTGTGCAATACCATCACCACCGATAGACCACAGAGCACCCACCAAATAAGTTTAAAACTTGCCTGAAACTGACCATGACTGCCGATGGTTGTTACATGCAGTGTGGCGAGTATGGCGATGGCCACAAAACCTAACATATGGGTAAAACGCCAAGTTTCGTAACGCATCTGCAGGCTATCTTTACAGATTGCGGTCAGTATCCAGATAAGCAGACCGACCCAAGCAATAATGCCGGTTAGCATGGCGGGCGCAGTGACAACGGAAATAAGGCTGTGCATGCCATCAGCGAAAGACAGGCTAAAGCGGGGCGCCAGAATCAGTATTGGATGCAGCAGAAAAATAATGCCCAGCCATTGGCCGACCTGTTTATGCCGCGAGATGTTCCAGTCAATATTTGTAAACAGGGTTATTTGCTTTAGGCGGCTGGCTAACGGAAATTGCAGATAAAAGGCCATCATCGCCAACATATTGATGACCATCAGTGTGGTCGCATAGATCCCTTGCTGCGCCATATTCAGGCTGAAGGTGGCTAAAAATGGCAGGGACATTAAGCAAAGGTAGCCTAAGGCTAGCCGACGCTGACGGCTCAATTTTAAGGGTAGCCGTTGGCTAGGCTTGCCGAGTAGGGTTGATTGAAGGCTCATAATGGTTATCCAACGGATGATCAGGACGTCTATTAGGTGTTACACCGGGTTGTTGTTCGCATTGGGTGCTGTTGCTGTACTGCTTTATCTTGATGGTAAGGTGCAAAAGCGCTAAAACCATGCACATAATGTGGATAAAGTAAGGATGTTGGCAGCGCCAAGCGTTTGTTCGCATTAGAAAATGCCCGTTGCTGCCATAGGCAATGCCGGCGGAACAGGATAGGATTGGCGCGGTGGCATCTCGGTATGCCGACAGAGACTAACAAGGAGTGCAAACATGATTGATCCCGTCAGTAGCTTTGCGATTAATTTCGTAGCAATTCTGGGCGGCATCCTGCTGTTGATTGTCGTTGGAGGGCTGATTACAGGGCTGGTTATTTATCAGATTGATAAAAATCAGACGAAGCAGACCATCCGCCGAAACTATCCGCTGTTTGGCCGTTTCCGTTATGTATTTGAACATCTAGGCGAGTTCTTTCGGCAGTATTTCTTTGCGATGGATCGCGAAGAGATGCCATTTAATCGGGCGCAGCGCAGCTGGTGTTACCGGGCGGCGAAGAATATTGATAACACCATCGCCTTTGGTTCTAGTCGTGATTTGCGCACCCCCGGAACGTACTACTTTCTTAACTGTCCATTTCCGACCTTGGAAGAGGATGCCGTCAAGAACCAGCCATTGCAGATCGGGCCTTTTTGTCGCGAACCATACGATGCCAAGTCCTTTTTTAATATTTCCGGGATGAGCTTTGGGGCGATTTCTAAGCCTGCGATTCAGGCGCTTTCGAATGGCGCGCGGGAAGCCGGCTGTTGGATGAACACCGGCGAAGGAGGCTTGTCGCCTTACCACCTCGAAGGAGGCTGTGACATCGTCTGTCAGATTGGTACCGCTAAATATGGTATGCGTGATGACAAAGGCTTTTTGAGCGACGAAAAGCTCAGAGAGAAGGCCGCCTATAAGCAGGTGCGGATGTTTGAGATTAAGCTCAGCCAAGGCGCTAAACCCGGTAAAGGCGGAATGCTACCGGGGGCCAAAGTCACGGCTGAAATCGGTGCTATTCGCGGCATACCCGAAGGGGTCGCTTCGATCAGCCCAAACCGTCATGTCGAGGTTGATTCCGCCGACGACCTGCTGGATATGGTTAGCCATATTCGCGAAGTCACCGGTAAACCGGTCGGCTTTAAGTTAGTGCTAGGATCTACCGCTTGGTTAGATGAGTTTTGTCAACGGGTGGTTGCCCGGGGGCTGGAGCAAGCGCCGGATTTTATCACTCTCGATAGCAGTGATGGTGGCACCGGTGCGGCACCGATGCCGTTGATGGACAGTGTTGGTCTGCCATTACGAGAGAGTCTGCCAATTTTGGTGGATAAATTGGTTAAGTATGGCTTGCGTGAACGTGTGCGAGTGATCGCGTCAGGTAAGTGTATTAACCCGACAGATGTGGCCGCGGCCCTATGTATGGGCGCGGATTTCTGTGTCAGTGCTCGAGGCTTTATGTTTGCCCTCGGTTGTATTCAAGCATTACAGTGTAATAAGAATACCTGCCCGACAGGGATTACCACCCATAATAAAGATCTGCAGCGGGGCTTAGTGCCCGAAGATAAAGCGGTGCGAGTGACTCACTATCATAATAATATGGTTAAAGAGTTGGAGATGATCGCGCACTCCTGTGGCGTGCCAGAGCCGCGCAAGCTAAAACGTAAGCATGCAGCGATGGTGGTCGACAGTGGCCGGTCAGTACCGTTAGATGTTCTCTACCCGGAGATCTAAATCTCAAGCGCTTAAAAAAGCCTGCACTCATGTTGCGGGCTTTTTTATAGCGTGTCTATGTGAGGTTAGCGCTCGTCAAATCCTAGGTCATCAAACCAACGTTCGTCGTTAATTTGATATTCGAGTTCTTTTCGTTGTTTGCGTTCTTCGATGGCGCGTCTAACGGATAAGCTTTTTTCGCTGGCTTTTTTTTGTTGAGCTTGTCGCTCTGTTTCTTCAATACCGACGATGATATCGAAGATTTTAGTTTGAATTTCGTTTAAGTCCTGATCTTTTCGTATAAGCATCGCAATGACTCCTACACCTTCTGCAAAGCTTACCTGAAAGCCGTTTAAGCAAAGAGGCTAACAGGCCTTTGAGCAATTCTGATTAACAGGGAATCTCTTTTTTATAACACTGAAAAGAGAATATCAATAAATTATAGGCCTAAGGGTAGGCACTAACGGATACTGATTTTGCCGTACAACTGTTACAGAAATAGGAAAAAGCGGGCCGATTTATTCTTCAGGTTTGCGCAGTGGCAGGCGTTTATCGTTCTGGCGCAGGCTTTT
Organism: Amphritea sp. GJ51-11; assembly: GCF_055808735.1. Taxonomy (NCBI): domain Bacteria; kingdom Pseudomonadati; phylum Pseudomonadota; class Gammaproteobacteria; order Oceanospirillales; family Oceanospirillaceae; genus Amphritea; species Amphritea sp. GJ51-11. The sequence continues at coordinate 4,391,668 of NZ_CM147881.1, forward strand.
AAGGCTGCGTTTGATGGTCTTGAGGTGATCCAGCAAGCCCGGTCCGAGCTTCATCGCAACACCGACGGCCAGCACATCAATGACCACTAGATGAACCACGCGGGATGACATCAGGGTACTGAGGTCTTTATCTTCTTCTAGGTCAATATGGATAGCGATGCTAGCTAAGTCAGACAGCGGGGTGTTACTCGGGCAGAGGGTGATGACGGTGACGCCAGCATCTTTGACGAGTTTGACCGCGTGCAGTAGATCTTTTGTCCGACCTGTTTGGGAGATGGCGATTACCACATCACTTTCGGTCAGTGTTGTGGCTGAGATCATCTGCATATGTGGATCTGAATAGGCGGATGCGGCAATTTTTAATCGGTGAAACTTATGTTGTGCATCATTACAGACTGGGGCCGAGGCGCCGAAGCCGTAGAGTTCTAACCGGTTAGTGCTGGCAATAGCGTTAATAGCTTCTTCTAGGGTGTTCGCATCGAGTTCTTCTCTGACCCGCATCATATTGCCGACGGTCGAGTCGAAAATCTTCTGCTTAAACTCACTGACCGTATCTTTCGTATTAAGAGAGAATTGCTCAAAGTTAGCGTTGCTCGCAAGCCCCTGGGCCAGAGTCAGTTTGAAATCCTGAAAACCGTCGTAATTCAGCGCACGACAAAAACGTACCACGGTCGGCTCACTCACATTCGCTTCTGAGGCTAGATCGACAATCCGCATATGAATAACGTCGGAAGGGTTCTCCAAGACGTAATCAGCAACTTTTTGTTCTGATTTTCGCAGGCTGGATTTAGCATCAGCGATAGATTTAAGTAGATTAAGCGACTGCAAGCTGGTTTCCGTTTTCTGGTTAGGCATAACGGCACGAGTATATCAGTAAATCCGTTCAATAGAATAAATGCTGTTGTCATTCGTACAGCATTTTGAATTTGGTAAACATTTACAGGGGGTTGCTTACTATTTGAAATTGCAGCAGATATCACTTGATGCTATGTTCAGAGGGTTATAAATATAAATACAATAATTATCGACAGCTATATAGCTACAATGACGAATAGGGAGAAGCCTTGTGAAACGTCGTGAGATTGTCAAAGTCCTCGGTCTTGGGGTTGCTGCTGCAGGCCTAGCCGCGTGCACGGAAGAGAAAAAAACGGAGGCTGCGGATTGTGCTCAGCCCGCAGCGTCAGCTGCACCGGAAAAGCCGGAAACCATTGAGTGGAAAATGGTAACGACTTGGCCGAAAAACTTCCCAGGTTTGGGAACAGGCGCTAATTACCTCGCTGATCTGATTGATCAGATGAGTGGCGGCCGGATTAAAGTTAAAGTTTATGGCGCCAAAGAGCTGGTGGGCGCACTGGAAATCTTCGATGCGGTTTCCCGTGGTACGGCAGAGATGGGCCACGGTGCTTCCTATTATTGGAAAGGTAAGACACGTGCCGCGCAATTCTTTGCGGCGGTACCTTTCGGCCTGACTGCTCAAGAGATGAACTCTTGGTTGTATCATGGCGGGGGTATGGAACTCTGGGAAGAAGTCTATGCTGAGTTTGGCCTGATCCCGGGTGCTGCGGGTAATACTGGGGTACAGATGGGTGGCTGGTTTAACCGTGAGATCAATGGTGTAGAAGATCTGAAAGGTCTGAAAATGCGGATGCCAGGTCTTGGTGGCGAAGTGCTTAAGCGTGCTGGTGGTACACCAGTACTGCTACCCGGTGGCGAGATTTTCCCATCGCTGCAATCGGGTGCGATTGATGCAACTGAGTGGGTAGGCCCTTACAACGATTTGGCCTTCGGTTTGCACAAAGCGGCTAAGTATTACTACTATCCTGGCTGGCATGAGCCTGGCACCACATTGGAGTGCTTCCTTAATAAAGAAGCCTTTGAAAAACTGCCAGCCGATCTGCAGGTTATTGTACGTAATGCGCTGCGGATTGCTAACCAAGATATGCTGGCTGACTTCACGGCCAAGAACAACCAGGCCTTGCAGCAGTTGGTCAATGAGCACGGTGTTGAACTGCGCCAGTTCCCTGACGACGTGCTTAAAGAGATCAGAGCGCTGTCTGATCAGGTTGTTTCTGAAGAAGCCGCTAAAGATCCGATGTCACAGAAAGTATTCGACTCTTTCGTTAAGTTCCGTGAACAGGCGATTAAGTGGCATGCAGTATCTGAGCAGTCTTACCTGAACGCCCGTACGTTGTAACTATTGGGTAAAGGTTAGGTAATAAAAAAACCCGCAATTTGCGGGTTTTTTTGGTTTTGAATTTACGGTTTAACCGTAAACCAGCGTTGGCAACCAAGTTGCGAGGGCTGGCCATTGCGCCAGTGCCATCAAGGCCACCAGTTGGATCATGATAAAGGGTATAACCCCTTTGTAGATCTGCATGGTTGAAATGCTTTCTGGTGCGACTCCTCGGAGGTAGAACAGAGCAAAACCAAACGGCGGCGTCAGGAATGACGTTTGCAGGTTAAGCGCGATCATTACGCCGAGCCAGACAGGATCGAGTCCCATAGCTAGCAGGATAGGAGCCACGATAGGCACAACCACGAAGGTGATCTCGATAAAGTCGAGGAAGAAACCTAGTAGGAAGATAACCAACATCACCAGTGCGACTGCGCCAAATATGCCACCCGGCAAGTCGGTTAGGAAGTCACGCACTAGGTCGTCACCGCCAAAACCACGGAACACTAGCGAAAAGATCGAAGCACCGACCAAGATGATAAACACCATGGAGCTCACTTGAGTGGTGGTGCGCATCACTTGCTTTAAAATTGATAGCGTAAAGCAGCGTCGTGCCATCGCCAGCAGTATGGCACCTAGTGCCCCCACGGAAGCGGCTTCTGTTGGCGTTGCCCAACCACCAAGAATCGATCCCAACACTAAGCCAACGAGAAACACGGGTGGCAGTAGCGCAAAGATGACTCGCTGAAACATGTTGTCGACTTTGTCCCGTTCTTCTTTTGGAATAGCGGGGACGGTCTCAGGGTGAAAGATCGCTTTGAAGACCAGATACGCAATATAAGCACAGACCAGTAAAAGGCCGGGGATCAGCGCACCGAGGAACAGATCGCCGACCGTAACGGTCTTGGGTGAGTAAATACCTTGCTCTAGCTGTGCCTGTTGGTAAGCCGAGGAGATAACATCACCTAACAGCACCAGCACGATAGAAGGGGGGATTATCTGCCCAAGCGTACCAGAGGCGCAGATAGTGCCGGTAGCGACACCGGGATCATATCCACGGCGGAGCATGGTCGGCAACGAGAGCAGCCCCATTGTTACCACGGTTGCACCGACAATACCGGTACTGGCAGCGAGCAACATGCCAACAACGGTCACGGAGATGCCTAAGCCGCCACGAATAGGGCCAAACAATGTGGCCATGGTATCGAGTAAGTCTTCTGCGATTTTAGATTTCTCTAGCATCACGCCCATGAAGACAAACAGTGGCACGGCGATCAGCACCGAGTTATTCATAATGCCGAACAGACGGTTAGGTACCGCCTCTAGGAAGCTGGCTTCAAAGTGGCCGGTCATAATGCCGATTGCCGCAAAGATCAGACCGGTGCCGGCGAGTGAATAGGCAACGGAGTAGCCAAGTAGCAAAACAAAGATTGCGCCTAAAAACAGCAGTAATGGCAGAAATTCAATCATATTGGATGCTCCTGAGAATCCACTTCGGTCAGATGTGCTTGTCCGGTCAGTACCAGAATATTACGCCCGAGTTCAGCGGTTCCTTGTAGGATCATCAGTACAGGCATGAGGAGTAGGGTTGTTTTCAGAAGGTATACCGCTTCAATACCCCCCGCTTCTTGTGAGCCTTCGAGGGTATGCCAAGAGAACGTTACGTAATCCCAGGAGATCCAGAAGATAAACACCGAAACCGGCAAGAGCAGCACGAGAACACCGATGATATTGATCACTGCTTTGCCACGTTCACCCAATGGCCGATAGAAAATATCGACACGAACATGTCCATCATGTTTGAGGGTGTAGCCTGCCCCGAGCAGAAAAACGAGGCTGTGCATGTAGATGATTGATTCTTGTAACGGGATGTTGCCAACATTTAAAACATAACGCATCACCACGACGATGAAGGTCACCAGGACCATCAGCAATGTTAGCCAGGCAATACTGCGCCCGGTCCATTCGCTGAAACAGTCTAGGCCCTTGACGAGGGTCGCGAGAGGATTCTTATTATTCATGGTTTGTCTTCCACTAAGAACTTGCTTTTCAGGAGTGAGTATACAATAAAAAAACGAATTGAATCAGAGGATTAATATTTGTTCGTTGGAATAAAATCTCCATGCCTTTGGCGAGGGGGAATCCTGCATAACTGCTGCAAAATGATTTCGGCGCTGTACAATAGGAAGAAATTTAGTTCTGGAGTTTATCTGATGTCACAATGGTCACTGGAAAATGAGCTTAAAGCACTCGACGGTTGGCAGTTGAGCGCTTTTTCGGTTGCTGTCACAGAGCGCATGTTTCCTAACTTTGCGCTGTTTTCAACCTTGCTTGATTTTGGTGATCGTCATCAGGTGCGTAGCATCCTCGATGGGGTGTGGAATAAGCTGGGTAATACCGGTGCGGCGATGAATTTTGAGGTTCAGCAGAGCAATGTTGAAGCCAATATGCCAGATCTTGATGTCTTTGATATGTATGGCGCCTCACCGGCATTGGATGCGATGGTGGCCTTGTATTCCACGATTAACTGTCTGTTAGAACCTAATCGCACTGAAGCGGCTAACGTAGGTAATTTGTCACTGGAATGTGTTGCTACCTTTATTGAGGTGACTGCCGATGCGGATATGTCCGATGAAGAGTTGCTTCGGTATATCAGCCACCACGATATGATGCTGCAGGAAGAGAGCTTTCAAGAAGATGTGATTAACCGTCTTAGCGCCGCTAAAAATGCGAATGCGGGATTGATCAGCGAGTTGAAAAAACTTGCGGCGAATGACGGCGTTAGTAACATTGGGGTCAGTGAAGAATAATGCTGCGCTTGGGTTTATTGCTATTGATTCTGCCGGGGGTGGTGTTGATGGGGGTTTTTTGGTCGGAGCTGAGCGAGGTTAATGCTTGTTTATCCGCCGGAGGTTCCTATGATTATTTGGCCGCTGTCTGCGATATGAGTCATCAACATCCGTTTGTCCCTTTTGCTGCTCGTAACCCTCTGTTTGTTAATTTAACCATGCTGGCTTCGGCGGCCGGTTTTTGTTGCTGTCTGTTTGGGCTATATGTCCGGGGCCGCTAAATAAAAGGATTTTCCGATGATGCGACGTTTTTGGTTAGGCCTGTTGCTGGCCATTATTGTGGGTATTTTCTATAGCTGGCTGAATGCACCTGAATGGCTAGAAGGCTGGAACCAAGAGCATCAAGAGATGGTCAATCAACAGCGTCAGGCAGGCATCGCGGCCAGTGAGCAGACCGATCAGCAGGGCTGTGTTGAAAAAGCTCTGCAGCGGGTTGAGCATTGTGATGATTCTGAATACCGCTGTACTGTTGGCGGCGGTACCTTCTTTAAAGCCTGCTGGCAAAACAGTCAGCCTTCGGCGGTTGTTTGCGAGGGCATCCCTCCTTACCACGAAAAGGCCACTGAGGATGATAAAGCCTGGGTAAAAGACCGCTGTATAGAACAGGGTTTGTTAGCGAAGGGTTGTCGGTTGATCTTGCGTCAGCAACAGCAGCTTTGTAGTGCTCAACAATAGTGCCAAGGCGGGGTAAACCGCCTTAGCCTAGCATACCTTAGAAGGTTAGAATCAGCTTGCCGCACACATGGCCGCTTTGACTCAGGGCAAAGGCTTCGGCGGCTTTTTCCAGTGGAAAACTTTCACCGATGTGCAACTTGAGGTGTTCATCGGCCACCAGCTCCCCAATTTTAGTCAACTGTTCAGCGGACGGCTCGCAGCGGATCGGTTCAACCCGACGTCGTTGTGCAGTGCCTGCTGCGATCACTTGATCTTTAGTGACTGAAGGCAGGGTTACCAGTACCCCATCGGGCTTGAGACAGGGCAGGGCTTCAATACCCGTTTCTCCGCCAACACAGTCGATAATCAAATCCATACTGTTGGTATAGTCACTCAGGCTTTGATGATGGTAATCAATGGCCCGCCCGCAGCCCAGTGCCGCGAGAAATTCATGATTACGTAAGGACGCCGTGCCGGACACATGAGCGCCAGCCCACTTAGCCAGCTGTACTGCGAGATGGCCAACGCCTCCGGCGGCGCCTAATATCAATACCTGCTGGCCCGCTTTTAGGTCGCCTTTATCAAACAGTGCTTGCCATGCGGTTAGGCTGGCGGTTGGCAAACCTCCTGCGGTTGTGAGATCAACGGCATCGGGTAGCCTCGCTATCTGCTCTGCCGGGGCGGCAATATATTCGGCATAGCAGCCGGCCGGTTGCGGGAAACGGATCATGCCAAACACCGCTTCACCCTCTTTGAAATCAGTATCGCTAGGGTCTGCGATAACGCCCGAGAACTCCCAGCCGGGAATAAAGGGCAACTCCCCAATAAAACTACTGGCACCGCCACCGGAGCAGGTTTTCCAGTCAATTGGGTTAACGCCAGCCGCTGCTGTTTTAATCAGTACTTCGCCAGAAGCGGGCTGTGGTCGGGATTGTTTACTGTAAATAAGCTCATCAAGGCCGCCAAACTGATGTATTGATATCGTATGCATAAGGTCTCCGGTGAGTGTTAGGTATTCAATGCTTACAGCAGGTTTTTGTATTCACATAAAGTTATAGGCTAAAGCCGCCACTAATGCAGTCTATTTCTGTTAATCTTAGCGCCTCGGATAGCAATTTATGGTGATAAGAAAATGACTCTGGCGGTGTTGGAACAGCTGTTAATGATGGTTGGTCTTGGTGTGTTTCTGGTGTCACTGATACTCTATGTACTGCGAACCAGCGATATTAAATCGATACTGGTGTTCTGGCAGGCAACCATCAAGTTTACTAAACGAGAGTTTATGATTAACCGTATCGGTTTATCATTGATGTTGCTGGCGGTGATTGTGCGTTTTTATAACCACTTTTTTGCCTGATTCGGATGTTTAAGTCATAGAGGAAAAGATGAAAGGAAATCCGTTACGTGGCGCAAACTTTTTATTGCGTGGGTTGGCGATGTTGCCACAAAAGGGGATTCGACACTTTGTCCTGATCCCTTTATTAATCAATATTTTTCTTTTTACCGGCGCGATCTGGCTGTTATTTGATCAGATGGGCTATTGGATCGATTATCTGCTCAGTGCGATCTTACCGGATTGGGATTGGCTGCAGTTTTTGCGCTATTTGTTATGGCCATTGATTGCCGGGCTGGTACTGATCTTGGTGTATTACAGCTTTAGCGTGGTGGCGAATATTATAGCGGCACCGTTTAATGGCATCTTGTCAGAGAAGGTCGAGCAACAGCTACGCGGTGTGACCGTGACTGACTCAGGGTGGCAAGAGATCTTAGCGCTAATACCGCGCACGGTTGCCCGAGAACTTTCTAAGCTACTCTATTACCTGCCGCGGTTACTGTTTTTGATTATCTTGGCCTTTATTCCCGTACTGGGTATGGTTGCGCCTATTTTGTTATTTTTGTTTGGCTGCTGGATGATGGCGATTCAGTATTGCGATTACCCAATGGATAACAATAAAGTGAGCTTTCGGGCGATGAAAGATTCCCTTAAACAGCGTCGTCTAACGTCAGTAGGATTCGGTGGATTGGTTTCTTTTGGCATGATGATCCCTCTGCTTAACTTGCTGATTATGCCTGCGGCGGTGGTGGGGGCGACTATTTTCTGGGTTGAAGAATATACCAACGGTAGTGAAATAGACCTGAGTGGTCTGACGGGCCAAGAGCGATTAGGTAAACGCTAATCCGTTGGGTTGATGACTGCTTTTAACTGGGGCTGAAGCACTTATCTTGGGTGCTGAAGTCGACGGATGCTTTAACTAAAAACGCACTTCATTTTGAAGTGCGTTTTTAGTTTCTGGCAGATAAATGGAGTGTTAATCGGTTTCAACTGCTTCAGCATTAGCGGGAATGATCAGTTCGTTCGGGAAGTGGCAAGTGAAGGTGCTGCCTTTACCTAATTGGCTGCTAATGGTGAGCTTACCACCATGCCTAAGCATCACGTGTTTGACGATCGCGAGGCCTAAGCCGGTGCCGCCACTGTCGGATGAGCGACTTTCATCTACCCGGTAAAAGCGTTCCTGTAATCGAGGCAGGTGGATGCTGTCGATACCGGGGCCATTATCCTGCACGGTGAAGTGGCCACCCTCTTTATCGGTCCACCAGCGCAGTTTAATCGCGCCTTTCGCCGGAGTGTAGCGCACCGCATTGAAGACCAAATTAGAGATCGCGCTATAAACCTCGGACTCCTGACCTAACAGTGTGCTGCTGTGTTCTAACTCCAGAGTGATGGATTGATCTTTCTCCTGTCCGAGGGCCAGCGCATCTTCCCGAATACGGGTGACGATAGCATGGAGAGGGATCGGTAATTCATCGGCTACATGGGCGCTAGTTTCCAAGCGCGATAACAGCAGCAGATCCGCGACGAGGTTTTCCATCCGCCGAGATTGGCTCTCCATCTGGCTCAGGCCGCGCTGTAGTGGGCGTGGTAGGTCTTGATCGAGAAAGGTCTCAAGATAGCCACGGATAACAGTGAGGGGTGTGCGCAGCTCGTGAGAGGCGTTGGCGACGAAATCTTGACGGGTTTGTTCCAGCTGTTTAAGGCGGGTGATATCCCGAGCAACGAGTATACGATCCCCGGCACCGAAACGAGTAATGCGATATTCGAGCACCATATCTTTCTGAATCGGCGACGTTAGCTGCAGCGGATCGTCGTACATGTTTTTACGGTAATAACGCACAAAACGCGGATCGCGTAATAGGTTCATCACCGAGCGGCCTCGATCGGTTTGAGCTTTCATACCGAGTAGCTTTTCGGCGGCTCGGTTCCACCATTCTAAGTGGTTTTGCGCATCGATAATCACGATGGCATCACTCAGGGCGGCGGATGATTGTTGGAAGCGGTGGATGACGTTGCGTAGCGCTTGGGTCCGTGACAGCTGACGCTTTTGGTCTCTGGACAGCTCATCGAACAGTTCGCCCCAGTAACCTCGGCTTTCGGGGACATCGGTATGGTCGATGCGCATGAGCCACTGCTGTAGGCGATTAAACTGTTTAACCTGATAGAGGCCCCAGCCTAGCAGCGCCACTGCGAGTGTCCATCCTGGGTAACCGATAACAAAGCCAACCACTAAGCTAACCGTTGCGGTGAGCGCAAGATTGCTGGCTATTGAATGGCTGGAATTGTACATCAGTCAGTCTCAGGCGGTCTGTGATGAAAAACGATAACCCGTGCCGCGAACGGTTTGGATTAGATAATCATGGCGTTCGCTGAGCGCCTTACGCAGCCGACGGATATGAACATCAACGGTACGCTCTTCGACATAGACGTTGCCACCCCACACCAGATCAAGTAGTTGGCTACGAGTGTAGGCGCGATCTTGATGGGTCATGAAAAACTGTAGTAAACGGAATTCCGTTGGCCCAAGTTCCAGTGGTTTAAGTTCGGAGCTGACGCGATGGGACACCGGATCTAGGGTGAGATCATCAACCGTAATCGGCTCTTCGATACCTTTTGGCGTGGTGCGGCGCAGGACGGTTTTTAGCCGGGCAACCAGTTCCCGGGGAGAGAACGGCTTGGTGATATAGTCATCGATGCCGGTTTCCAGTCCTTGGATCTTATTATCTTCATCGGTTTTAGCGGTCAGCATGATGATGGGAATATCCGCCGTCATCTCATCTTTACGCAGTCGCCGTGCGAATTCGATCCCGCTAATACCGGGCATCATCCAATCCAGCAATACCATATCTGGCTTACAATCGACGATCATTGGATGCGCGGCTTGCGCAGAATCCGCTTCGACACAATCGTATCCAGCCATTTCGAGTGCAACAGCGATCATCTCGCGAATCGGAGCCTCGTCATCAACAATCAGAACGCGTTTACCCGACGTCATGACCAATCACCTCATTTATTTATAATGTATTAAGACGGTCATTAGATTATGAAACTGTTACAGAAATATGACAAAGTCGCCTAGGTGGCAAGAGTATTTGTTTTTAAATGGTTAGATAATGCAGAAATAGACCGATAAAAACTGCCATCCCAGCGTAATTATTGTTGAGAAAGGCGGTAAAACAAGCTTCCCGCTGACGCTCTCTGATGAGGTATTGTTGATAGACAAATAGTCCCGCCATCACCATCACTCCGAGATAAAACCAGATCGATAGCTGTAATTGCGCCCCTAGCATAAGTAAAATAGTGAGGGTGAGTAGCTGCAATATGCCGATAATCACTTTATCCATATCACCGAATAAGACGGCGGTGGATTTAACCCCGATTCGAACATCATCGTCCCTATCGACCATGGCATACATGGTGTCATAGACCACGGTCCAGATAACCGCTGCGGTATAAATCAGCCAACTGATAACGGGTACTTCTCCGAGGGTCGCGCTAAAGGCCATGGGCACCGCCCACGAAAACGCCATACCCAAAACCACCTGCGGTAGATGGGTATAGCGTTTCATAAAGGGATAGCAAAACGCTAGGAAAACGGCGCCTACCGATAGATAGATAGTGATGGTATTGGTAAACAGCACCAGTGCAAAAGACGCCAGCAGTAGCGCAACAAACAGTATCAAGGCTTCTTTGGCAGAGATTCGCCCGGCAGGTAGCGGGCGTTGTGCGGTACGCTTTACGTGAGCATCAATATTGCGGTCGGCAAAATCATTAATGACACAGCCTGCTGAACGCATCAGGAAGGTTCCCAAGATAAAAATAAACAGCAAACTGTATGAAGGAACCCCCTCAGCGGCAATCCACAGAGCCCAGAGAGCCGGCCACAGCAGCAGAAAGCTGCCGATCGGTTTGCTAATTCGCATAAGGTCGCCACAGGCTTTCAGCTTCTGCCAAGTGAGGCGGGTGTTTTGAGTACCGGGTTGCATCGTTAATGATCCATCGTTATTTGTGCTGATAGTTTACCTGTTGTAGGGCGGGCAGGAAAACCTCGGCCACCAGAAGTGGCTTATTTGACAGATAAAACACTGAACGGCGTGCCCAAGCTATTTCGCCATCACTGAGTTGTAGGCGACTGATCTCCAAAGGATCTCGTTTCATGGTGGGGTCACGAAATAAGACGCTACCCAACGACCGAGACCCCAGGGTGTGAAGTTTGCGCTGTTTACCGGTGAGAGTGGAGGCCGGGATAATCGTGCGGGCAAACACCCAGGGGTGGTTATGACCGAGTAATTGCACTTCGCGAATCAAGACTTTCTGCCGCGTGGAGATCTTTAATGCAAGTGCTTCCATACGGCTAGGACGCCCCCAATATTGGCGTAGCACATTGACTTTAAAATCGCCGTCACTGGCGTGAATTAGATGCTGTGTCAATGATCCCCGGTCTAGTAACCATTTACGCCAGATACGAGGCGCAGCGGTCGTTGCAGGGCGATTAAATGCATACCAGCGAGTATCAAAACGGTTTTGATTGAGAGCAACGGGCACGATAATTTCTCAGCAAAAAAATTGGCCGTATAGTACCCTAACAGGATGTAAAAGTATCGGTTTCACATGGCTCAGGATTAAATGAAAGGTATGGTTAAAACGCCCCCGCGTTATTCAGCAGAACAGGTAGAACAGATGACCCGTGAGTGGGTTGAGAGCATGGTTGTCGGTTTAAACCTTTGCCCCTTCGCCGCTCCAGTGGTGAAAGATAACTCGCTGCGATATGCGGTAACGGCAGCCCAGGAAGGGGAGGCGCTAGTAGCGGCTTTCTTAGCTGAAGTCGAACAGCTACAGGCGAGCGATGAGCAAACGATTTCTACGACGCTGTTCATCGTCCCTGAGGGGCTAGGCGATTTTTATCAGTACCTAGATCATCTTCACCTGTTTGAAGACTTATTGCAGCAGGCAGGCTTAGAAGGCGTGTTACAGCTGGCGAGCTTTCATCCGGGCTATCTGTTTGCCGGTGTGCCTGAAGACGACTTAAGCCATTGGAGTAACCGCTCACCTTGGCCAACCTTCCATATTATTCGAGAAGCGGAGATGAGCCGGGCATTGGCCCACTATCCTAACCCCGAGCAGATTCCTGAACGTAATATCAAACGTCTAAGGGCGTTAGGGCGGGAGGCGCTGATCGAGCGTTTTCCCCCGTTTGCTGATTATTGTTAGTCTCTGCGTTGGTTTACTTTTCGCTGTTTCAGATGAGGGTGCAGCGCCCTCATTGGGCATCTTTCTCGCCCCGGAACTAGGTTCACTTTCTTCTTAGCTAATAACCACATTATTAGTACAACAACTATATCAATTACGTTAGAATTTCTAATTAGCCACTGCACCTGATATTAGGTGCGGTGGTTATAAATAATAAAGCTCTGCGAGATAAGTTGTACGCTGAATAATTGATAATAAGTATAGGGTGAAGGCGTGCCAATTGATCTAAAGCGGGGACCCCAGGGAAAGCTGGGGAAGCGTCCTTATTCGCGTAAAGCGGGTGAAGCTGTTTGTGATATGAAGGGTGATCTATGGGATTTAGATGCTGTTTTTTTAAGTTTAATGAAGCAGCTGATACCCGGGTGGTGTGGCGGAGGCGTTCCGTCTGAGGTCATGTCTGAGTTAAAAAATACCGGTAAACTGCAGGCAAAAGGATTGTTGCTCACCGCTGCGCCGATTCATGGTGGCAAGATCGGTTTGCGTATATGTGCCTTCGAGGACTAAGCGCAGATCAGGTAGCGGCAGGTAGAAGGGAAAGGCAGCCGGTCGGCTGCCTTTTTAGTTTTTCGTCTGGTCGAATTTATTTTTTCTGCTCGACTTCACGTACCGTACGTTTAATCTCTTTCAAGCTGCTATGGCGCACATCCGTGCCGCTTACCAGATAGATGAGATGTTCAGCCATATTGCGGGCATGATCGCCAATCCGTTCAATACTGCGCAAGATCCACATGACATTCATGATGCTGGTGATGTAACGGGGGTCTTCCATCATGTAGGTCATCAGCGAGCGCATCGCGGTGCGATATTCTGAATCAACCTCTTTATCCTGCTTAGCAACCTTATAGGCCATCTCCGCGTCGCTGCGAGCAAAGGCTGTGAGGCAGTTTTGTAACATATCACGCACCAAGTTGCCGATATGTCGGACTTCTTGGAAACCGCGAACATTTTTGCCATCGTTGGCCAGCTCTATCGCATAACGACAGATGCGACTGGTTTCGTCGCCGATGCGTTCTAGATCGCTAACCGCCTTACTGACGGAGATAATCAGCCGTAGATCGGCTGCTGCGGGTTGGCGACGTGCGATGATCAAGGTGCACTGCTCATCGATCATCATCTCCATATCATTGATCGCTTGGTCGCTTTTACGGGCTTGCTCTGCCTGTTCGGTATCGCCCGATACTAATGCGTTGACGGCATCGCTCAACTGACGTTCAACGAGGCCTCCCATGGTTAGCAATTCGGTGCGGATCTGCTCCAGCTCTTCATTGAAGCTCTGGGAGATGTGATTGCTATGACGGTCCTGTTCGTAACTCACTATACTTCTCCCCTAATTAACCGTAACGACCAGTAATATAGTCTTCTGTTTGTTTCTTTTCTGGATTGGTAAACAGACGGTCTGTTACCCCAAATTCGATCAGATCGCCCATATACATGAAGGCGGTGTAATCGGATACCCGTGCCGCCTGCTGCATGTTGTGGGTAACGATCACGATGGTGAAGTCTTTCTTCAGCTCATTGATCAGCTCTTCGATCTTCAGTGTGGAGATCGGGTCCAGTGCGGATGCCGGCTCATCGAGCAACAATACTTCTGGCTTCACCGCGATAGTACGGGCGATCACCAGACGTTGCTGCTGGCCACCGGACATCCCGAGGGCGCTCTCGTGTAGGCGGTCTTTGACCTCGTCCCACAGAGCGGCTGATTTCAATGCCCATTCAACGGTTTCATCGATGACGCGTTTTTTGTTAATACCCTGAATACGCAAGCCGTAGGCAACATTTTCGTAGATGCTTTTCGGGAACGGATTGGGCTTTTGAAACACCATACCGACACGCCGGCGAAGATCAGCAACATCGACGCCACGTTCATAGATGTTTTGTCCATATAGGCTCATCTGGCCTTCGATACGACAGCTATCAACCAGATCGTTCATCCGGTTAAAGCAGCGTAGCAGGGTGGATTTACCACAACCGGATGGGCCGATAAAGGCGGTCACTCGGTTTTTAGGGATATCCATCGATACACCGTGCAGGGCACGCTTCTCGCCATAGAAAAGCTCGAGATCGCGTACTGTCAGGGCAATGGTCTCATCTTCAAGACGCAAACTCTGATTCTGGCGCTGCAGCGCGGAAATATCGATTGAATGGGTCTTAGCTTCCATAGTCATCATTAAACCTATCTAGTATTCGGCTTACATCTCAAGCGCTTTGTATTTTTCGCGTAAATGGTTACGGATCGCAATAGCTGACATATTCAGCAGCGCAATAACCAAAACCAGTAGCATGGCGGTGGCATATACCAACGGTCGTGCTGCCTCAACATTGGGGCTCTGGAAACCAACATCATAGATGTGGAAACCCAGGTGCATAAATTTCTGATCCAAGTGGATGAATGGGTAGTTACCATCCAGTGGTAGGCTAGGTGCTAGTTTCACAACCCCTACCAGCATTAACGGAGCCACTTCACCGGCGGCGCGGGCAATCGCCAAGATAACACCGGTCATCATCGCAGGGCTTGCCATTGGCAACACCACTTTCATCAGTGTTTCAAACTTGGTGGCGCCGAGCGCTAAGCTGCCTTCTCGGAGCGCTCTAGGGATACGGCTGAGGCCCTCTTCTGTTGCCACAATGACCACCGGCACGGTTAGTAGTGCGAGGGTCAGTGAGGCCCACATCAAGCCCGGTGTACCAAAGGTTGGCGCAGGTTTGGCGGCGGCGAAAAATAGGTCATCAATATTGCCACCCAAGAAGTAGACAAAGAAGCCTAGACCAAATACACCATAGACGATTGATGGGACGCCGGCTAGGTTGTTGACCGCAATGCGGATGAGTCGGGTGATAAAGCCCTGTTTGGCATATTCGCGCAGATAAACCGCCGCGATCACACCAAATGGGGTCACTAGCAAGGACATCAGCAACACCATCATTACGGTGCCGAAGATCGCCGGGAAGATGCCACCTTCGGTATTGGCTTCGCGGGGCTCATCACTGACAAACTCCCACAACTTAGACGCATAATGGGCGATTTTCTGTCCCGTATGCATGGCGTTCGGACGGAAGATTCGCACGATCTTAGCCAATTGAACCTCAACCACCTTGCCGCCGGCTACTTCAGCGGTTAAGGAGTCTCGGTTAATCTGTGCATACAGATCCAACAAGCGCTGTTGCATGCCTTCATAGGCCACATCTAACTCTTTACGGCGCTTATTAATAACATCGTAAGGGGCTTGGTCAGTCACATTATCGAGCTGTAGGCCTCGCTCTTTCAGGCGCAGTCGCTCTAACTCATAGTTGATCGCACCGATTTCGTGCTTCTCAATGGCGAGAATATCTTCATGAATCTGCAGCGCCCGTGCAACGCGCTTATCCAACTCATCCCACAGAGCGAGATATTCAGCCGATTGGTCATAGCCATCGAAACGTACAACCTCTTCCCCGGACTCTTTGAGTGAACGTAAGTAACCATAGAGGTTACCCCACTCGCGACGCTCGGCGGTGAATAGCATTTCCGGCTTCGATTGATCAGATAGGAAGTGTTCCAGCGCCCAACTAAAATCAGAGCCGTAGATATCACGGTTACCGACTTTCAGTAGATGGCGGGTCGAAAACTCACTGTCGTCCGGGATTTTAATACCCGCTTCAATCAGCTGTTTGGTGAGTACTTCATTGGTTTCGACAACCTCACCGATGATGGTTTTTGATTGGCCATCGACGGTATAAGTCGCTTGAACAATGTTAGCCGGCCAGAAGTGACTTAGGCCACGCACGGCAATCAGCCCCAGCAGACCGACCACCATAATAAGACAGATGGCAACCGCTCCGGCATTCATCCATACCCAGGGTGAACCGGATTTAAACCATTCTTTTACTGAGATGTTCATATCTGTTATTTCCTCAACAGCTCAGGTTACAGGGAGCCATATTTATTGCGTAGCCGCTGACGTATCACTTCTGCCATGGTGTTGACGGCAAAGGTGAACATAAACAGCACAAAGGCGGCTAAGAAGAGAATGCGGTAGTGAGTACTGCCGACCTCTGACTCGGGCATTTCAACGGCGATATTGGCCGCTAGGGTACGCATCCCTTCAAATATATTGGCATCCATAATAGGCGTGTTACCGGTGGCCATCAGTACGATCATGGTTTCACCAACGGCTCGGCCCATACCGATCATCACGGCAGAGAAGATACCAGGACTGGCGGTTGGCATGACCACTCGTGTCAGGGTTTGCCACGGTGTCGCTCCCAGTGCCAGTGAGCCGTAGCTCAGGTGTTTCGGCACTGCAAAGATGGCATCTTCGGTGATAGAGAAGATCGTCGGGATGACGGCAAAGCCCATGGCGATACCGATAACCAGAGCATTACGCTGGTCATAGGCGATACCGAGATCATTGGTTAGCCAGTGACGCATGTTGCCGTCAAAGAGCGCGAGTTCTATCGAGGGACTAATGGAGATACTCAGCCATGTGGCCAGCATGATCACCGGGATCAATAGCAGAGCATCCCAGCCGTCTGGTACTAGCCAGCGAAGCTTTTTCGGCATCTGTGCCCAGCCGTAGGCAAAGGCCAGCACAGCGATGGGTATCAGCAAGATAGTGACAAAGATGCCGGGTAGGTTCTCCTCCATAAAAGGTGCTAGCCAGAGGCCCGCCAAAAAGCCGAGGATGACCGTAGGCAGTGCTTCCATCAATTCGATGAACGGTTTTACCTTACGGCGCAGTGACGGCACCATGAAGTAAGCGGTATAGATAGCGCCACAGATCGCCAGCGGGGTGGCCAGAATCATCGCATAGAAGGCGGCTTTCAGGGTGCCGAAGGCCAATGGCATCAAGCTGAATTTGGGTTCGAAGTCATTGTTGGCGGCAGAAGATTGCCATACATATTTCGGCTCTTCGTAGCCTTCATACCAGACCTTACCCCACAGCGAACTCCAAGAAACCTCTGGATGTTCGTTGTCGATATGCAGCAGTGTTAGCTTGCCATCCTCTTCGATCAGCGCCGCATTGGCGCGGGGCGCGAGGGTGATCATGGAGGTGTTGGCTTGGGCTACTTTCTCGGCTAGTACATTGACGTTGGCGGTGGTGTTATAGAGTCGCAGTTCACCGGCCGCATCAATGGTAGCGAAACCCTTGCGGCGGTGCTCGATGGCAAGATCTATGACGGCGCTACTACCGGTGTCGAAGGAGCGGATTTTAGTCATCTGCCATTCGCCCGTGTCATCACGTACCAGAAACCATTGTGAAACGTGTCCTTCCGCATTACCTAGCAGCAGTGCGTTCCCACCGAGCAGCAGATCAAAGGTCGTGATCTTGCTAGATGAGGCTTGCAATACCTGAGTAATAATGGGGGCATCTTGATTGCGCAGGCTTACGACGGCCATCTTGCCGCTTTCTCCGGCCACGAATAACCAAGCAAGGTCTGGCATAAGCAGCATCTTTTTGATCTTAATACCGAGGTCGGGCAGTTTCGTGGTGGATTGTTCTAGTTCGACATCACCGGTAAACATATTCTCGGTTTGTGAGATAAAGACCGCTTGTAGGTTTTCTTGATTACCGCCGATGAGTGCATAGCTACCTTCGCTACCGCTCACGGTGAGCTGTTCCAGTGCCGTTGATGCCACATCGATAGGCTGCTCACCCAGAGGGTAGGTAATATTTGGCAGAATAACGCGCTTACCATCGGGGTAGGTCGACTTGTAGGTGTGCTTGAAGACCAGTGCTTGACCATTACTCAGTCCTAGCGCAAACATATGGCTGTTCTCTGAGACCATAGCAAAGCTAGTAATGCTGGTGTTGGCCGGTAGGGGGGCGGGGATGTTTTTAATCACCTCACCGGAAGTGGTACTGAAAAATACCATCTCACCCAGGTCGGTCACCCGTAGGCCGATCTCAGCTTGCTCCTCCATGGCCATATACAGGGTTTTACCTGCGCCTGGCACTGCATAGGGTTCGACAACTTGATCGTTATGTTTCCATGGCTGAACTTCTGCCGAACGAAACATCGGAACTACTTCATAGAGAAGATAGAAAAAGATCAAAAGGATTGCGATGATGACACTGACGCCACCTAGACCGATGCCAACGCTGGCCACCTTGTCCTTGAGTGCCCGGAGTTTGCGTCCACGGCGGGCAGCCGGGGTATCAAAATCCAGATCAGGAATAACGGAGCTGTTCTCTATACTCATGACAAATTTCTACAATGATAAAAGTGATGGCGTCAAGATAAACGCAATTGATGACAGAAATGTTACAGGGCTGTAATAAAACCTGTAGACATAAAAAAGGAGCCCCAAAGGACTCCTGTTTAGATGGCTTCAAGCGGGCCCACTGTTAGGCCCGGAACCAAGACTGTTTTATAGGCCGAGGTCTTTCATCTGCTTTTCAACCAGAGAGGCTGGCAGAGGGATGTAACCGTCTTTAACAACCACTTCTTGACCGACTTTAGCCAGAACCATTTTCAGGAACTCACGCTCGAGTGGTGCCAGATCTTGGCCAGGCTTCTTGTTAACGTAAACATACAGAGCACGTGCCAGTGGGTAAGAACCGTTCAGTGCGTTTTCTGGTGAGGCATCAACGAAAGGCATACCGGCTTTCTTAGTCAGTGGTACAGCGCGAACAGATGATGTTTTATAACCGATACCTGAGTAACCAATACCGTTCAGTGAGGTTGAAACAGACTGTACAACAGAGGCTGACCCTGGCTGTTCGTTAACGTTGTCGCGGTAATCACCTTTACACAGGGCTTTCTTCTTGAAGTAACCGTAAGTACCGGATACTGAGTTACGACCGAAGATCTGGAAGCCTTGCGTGGCGATCGAACCGGTAGCACCAACGTCACCCCATTTGTTCACTTCTTGAGGCAGACCACATTTGCGGGTAGAGGAGAAAATAGCATCTACCTGAGGGATCGTCAGACCTGCGATAGCGTTATCTTTGTTGACGAAAACGGCCAGCGCATCGATAGCAACAGCAACAGGGGTTGGCTTATAACCAAATTTCTTTTCAAATGCGCCCAGTTCTTTGTCTTTCATCTTACGAGACATTGGACCGATGTTTGAAGTGCCTTCAGTCAGCGCTGGTGGTGCAGTAGAAGAGCCTGCAGCCTGAATCTGAACATTGACGTTAGGGTAGTTACGTTTGAACTCTTCAGCCCACATGGTCATCAGGTTAGCCAGTGTATCTGAACCAACAGAAGACAGGTTACCGGAAACGCCAGATGCTTTAGTGTAAGTTGGCAGGTTCGGATCCAGCAGGTCAGATGCGGATGCAGTCATGCATGTTGTTGCTAGGGCAACGGCTGCAAAAATTTTCTTCATTGGTTTCATTACAAGCTCCACAGAGTATGGTTTGAATTCGCTTTTAAAACGTTCAGTGTTAATTCGATGATGGAAATATAAGCGGCTTGTGTGACAGAGATGTGACAACGGCAAACATTTTCGCCATCGGAAACGTAATCGGGCATATTTTAGCTAGACCTATGTCGGGTAGTTAATAGTAAAATACGCGCTGATAAAAATAACCTGATCCGGAACTGACCTGATATGAATACCAATAAGACATTGCTCAAACCCGAAGGCGAACTAAGCCTGCGCTGCCCTGCCTCGGGTGCGGCGGCTAACATGTTTGGCGATGTATATGGTGGCTGGGTTGCATCTCAGGCGGTGCTAGCGGCTGAAATTCGCGCGGCTGAAGCGGCCGAAGGGCGGGTCGCAACGGTTTCTATTGGTGCCATGAGTTTTATGGCCCCGGTGCTTGAGGGCACTATTCTGAGTTTTTACACCCGGATCAAAGAGCAGGGCACTAGCTCATTACGTATCAATGTTGAGGTGTGGGGCTGTTGTCCTGATGGCCGCGACCTGCGTAAAGTGTCTGAAACTGAATGCGTGCAGGTGGCTATTGATGGTCATGGGCATATTCGGGCACTCGACTTCGGTCATTAATTGACACCTCTCGAGTTGTTGGTGTGCGGTTTTCTTAGCCAAAGAACCAGTAACCCACCAAGATAGCGCTGATAATGCCCACTAAGTCGGCGGTGAGTCCGCAACTGAGTGCATGACGGGTATGACGAATACCGACTGAGCCGAAATAAACGGCAAGCACGTAAAAGGTGGTTTCCGTTGAGCCTTGAATAATCGCGGCTACCCGTCCGGCAAATGAATCGACGCCATGAGTATTGATGGTGTCGAGCATCATCGCACGGGCTCCCGAACCACTCAGCGGTTTCATCAGTGCGGTAGGTAGTGCATCGACAAAGCGGGTATCGATCCCGAGCAGCGAGATCCCTTCGCGCAATAACCAGATCGCCCCATCCATTACGCCGCTGGCGCGAAATACGCCGATCGCTACCAGCATCGCCAAAAGGTAGGGGATAATCATGATAGCTACCGAGAATCCTTCCTTGGCGCCTTCCACAAAGGTTTCGTAGATATTCACCCCTTTCAGGTGGGCGGCACCGAGAAAGCAGATAATGGCGCTGAAAATCATCAGATTACCGATCAAGGAAGACTGTTGTTGCAACTCGGTCACCGTCAGGGTGGCGAAATAGCCAATAAACGCGAGCAGTAGGGCAAAAAAGCCTCCAAGGTAGAGCAGGGTTACTCGTTCCCAGAGACGAATTTTTTGTACCCATGCCACCGCCAATAAACCGGCCAGTGTGGAGCTACAGGTAGCGATTAGAATAGGAATAAAGACGGAAGTGGGATCGGTTGCCCCTTGCTGGGCTCGATAGAGAAATACGGTGATGGGAAACAGGGTCACCGACGAGGTGTTGAGTACCAGAAACAGAATCTGAGCATCGGTGGCACGGCTTTTATCAGGATTCAGTCGCTGTAGGTCTTGCATCGCCTTGAGCCCGAGCGGGGTGGCGGCATTATCTAGTCCGAGCATATTGGCCGACAGATTCATGGTCATTGAACCGATTGCTGGGTCACCTTTGGGAACTTCGGGCATCAAGCGCGTAAACAGAGGACTAAGGCCATTGGCTAGCTTGGTGATTAAACCGGCCGCTTCGGCTAGTTTCATAATGCCTAGCCAGAAGGCTAAGGTACCAATCAGCCCCAGCGCCAGCTCAACCGATAATTTGGACATATCAAAGGTTGATTGCACCATCCGTTGAAAAACCGCAGCATCGCCGCCAACCAGCCATTGATATAAACCCCCGACAAAGGCCAACAGAAAAAATCCAAGCCAAATTCTGTGTAACATTCCGCTTCCTCTCAGACTGTTTCACAATAGAGTAGCGATGCTTGGGTCAGGAAGCAAAACGGCAGTAGGCTAAACCGTGTATTAACGGTTGTCCCTTAAATCAGGATAAGTCCCTTACATCGCTTGAAGATTAGCGTATCCCACTACTAGCCACTTACTGCCTTCCGAATCGAAATTGACCTGTACTCGGGCTTTTGCTCCTGAGCCTTCATAATTAACCACAATGCCGTCGCCAAAAATAGCGTGTGATACCCGTTGGCCTAGGACAATTTGAGTATCCGGCACTTCGGCGTTATTAAACATTGCGGGTCGCTGTTGCTGGCGGGCGGTGACCGGCCGGCTGACACTGGCATTTAAGCGCACCTCTTCTAAGCAGTTGTCCGGAATCTCACGGATAAAGCGGGAAGGGCGGTTAAAGGTTTCGTTGCCGTGGAGGCGGCGGGATTCCGCATAGGTGATATAGAGTTTCTGCATTGCCCGAGTGATGCCCACATAGCAGAGCCGGCGTTCCTCTTCGAGTCGATCGCCTTCTTCGAGTGACATCTTGTGGGGAAACAGCCCTTCTTCCATACCGGCCAAGAAGACCAGTGGGAATTCCAATCCTTTGGCGGAGTGTAGGGTCATTAATTGTACTGAGTCTTGATGTTCTTCGGCTTGCGCTTCGCCAGCGTCTAAGGCTGCGTCATCAAGGAAGGCGGTCAGTGGGGTACTGTTTTCATTACCCTCTTTATCCGGTTGCCAAGTGGATAGGTATTGCCGTGCCGCACTGATCAATTCCTCAAGGTTTTCGATGCGTGCCTGTGCCTTTTCACCTTTCTCTTTGAGGTGATGGTCGATCAATCCTGACTTTTGAATGGCGTGCTCGGTCTGTTCATGCAGATCGGTGCCTTCGGTGTCTTGTGCAATCTGGTTGACCAGATCGATAAAGGCTTGCAGCGCATTGGCGGCCCGTGCCGTCAGTTTATTTAGCTCGATCACTTCATTGGCGGCGCGCCACATGGAGATACCTTCGGTGCGGGCGTGTAGACGAATCTCTTCGATCGTTTTACCGCCAATACCGCGAGTCGGGACGTTAATCACCCGTTCCATCGCCGTATCATCTTCGCGATTGCTGACTAAGCGTAGATAGGCCAGCGCGTTTTTGATCTCTAACCGGTCATAGAATCGTTGGCCGCCATAGATGCGGTAGGGCATGCCCGCTCGAATAAGTGATTCCTCAAGTACCCGTGACTGTGCGTTTGAGCGATACAGAATGGCGCTTTCGCTGCGCAAGTTGCCTTTTTTAACCCAGTTGTCGATCTGATCAACGATAAACCGAGCTTCATCTTGTTCATTAAAGGCGGCATAAAGAGAGATCTGCTCACCATCGGGTTGATCGGTGTGTAGCTCTTTGCCTAAGCGGCCTTGGTTATTACGGATAACATCGTTGGCGGCTTGCAAAATGGTGTTGGTGGAGCGGTAGTTCTGCTCCAGTTTAACCACCATCGTATCTTTGAAATCCTGATTAAAGCGTTGGATATTTTCAATCTTTGCGCCGCGCCAGCCATAAATGGACTGGTCATCATCGCCCACGGCCATCAGTTTTTCAGGCTTGGGTTTACGAGGGTCGAGGGGTTGGCAGAGTAGTTTTAGCCAAGCATATTGAATCGAGTTGGTATCTTGAAACTCGTCCACCAGAATATAGCGAAAACGGTCTTGGTAGTGTTCTAGCAATGAGGGGTTATGATCGCGCAATAGTTCGAGGGAGCGTAGTAATAGCTCACCAAAATCGACCATGCCGCCGCGATCACAGGCGTCTTCATAGGCCGCATAAACGTTCACCATGACCTGTGCGTGAGGGTCTCCACCGGCATCAATATGCCGAGCTCGCAGGCCTTCATCTTTCTGGGCGTTGATGTACCACTGAAATTGACGGGCAGGCCAACGGCTGTCGTCCAGATTCATCTCTTTGGCCAACCGTTTAATCAGACGTAACTGGTCATCAGAATCCATAATCTGGAAATTCTGCATCAGCCCCGCATCATGCCAGTGGGCGCGAAGTATCCGGTGAGCCAAGCCATGGAAGGTACCGACCCACATACCGCTGGGGTTCAGCCCCATCAGCTCCTGAATCCGACCGCGCATCTCTTTCGCTGCCTTATTGGTGAAGGTAACCGCCATAATGGAATAAGGCGAAAGCCCCTCGGTCTGCACCAACCAGGCGATTCTGTGCACCAGCACCCGGGTTTTGCCGGAACCGGCACCGGCCAACACGAGCATATTGCAGACTGGCGCAGAGACGGCTTCCCGCTGGGCTTCATTGAGTGAATCAAGTAGGTGAGATACGTCCATAGGATTTCTTCAGATAGCTGTATAAATATTCAGTGGGATTATAGCGACCAGAACGGCCAGTGGCTATTAAAAGCCGCAAGCGGCTGAGGCGTAGGAAAGAGAAACCATGTTTACTCGGTCTGGTAACTGCTGATTTCTCTTTGCATACGTCAGGTCTTCCTTAAGGTAGTTTGGCAGGGTGGTCGATGCGGTATTGCAGTATCCGTTTAAACGCTTGGGGATCTTTAATCTTCTGCGTTGAGTTTGGATCTAATGCCGGAATCAGTCGTGAGAGCCAGAAACGCATAGCAGCGGTGCGCACTAGTTGTGGCCAGGCTAAGTATTCATTGTCTTCAAATGGGCGCACGGCGGCATAGGCGTTTAATAGTGCGTTTTCGCGTTCAGCGTCAATAGAGCCGTCGACATTGACGCACCAGTCATTAGCAACAATCGCCAGATCAAATAACAGGTAGCCGCTGCAAGCGTTATAGATGTCCAGAATAGCGCTGAGCTGATCACCCTGAAATAGTGCGTTATCGAAGAATAAGTCCCCGTGAATCACCCCCTGTGGCAGTTGCCAAGGTTGCTCTCGTAACTGATCAAACAGACTGACTTCATGACGTAATAAAGTCGCCTCATCATCTGCGAGTTTGTTAGCGATATGTTGCGACTCTCGACGCCACCAGAAGACCCCACGATGGGCTTGCCGTTGCAGGTAGAAATCGCGGCCGGCTTGATGAAACTCGCCGAGAGCGGTGCCAATTTGGCGACAATGGGCGGGCGTCAGGGATTCTACATGTTGACCAGGCAGCCGAGGTTGCAGCAGCGCGGGCCGGTTATGTAGTGTTTTTAAGGCGATCCCATTGGTGTCTTTATAGGGAAAAGGTACCGGGCATCCTCGATCTGCCAACCAGGTGGTCAGCTCGACAAAATAGGGCATCTCTTCTTGGCTAAGCTCTTCAAAGAGAGTGAGTACATACTCCTCTTCTATGCCGCTATCATTCAGGAGTGTGACAAAATAGTTGGTGTTCTCAATACCACCGTCTATGCCTTGAAAGTCTACCAGCTGACCCCGCTGGAAATCCTGTAACAGGTTTTCCAGGTCAGTCCGGCTAATATTGGTGTATACAGCCATAATTACGCTTCGTTAGTTACTGCTTATAAAGAATTACCAGCTGAATATAATCCATTTCGGTAACATCAGAGTTGAGTCTTCAAAGCGTTGAAACTCACCATCATCCTGAGGGACCAGGTAATAGGTTTTGCCGATCACTGGCTTAACTTTGATCTCTTTGAGCTTACCGTTGATGCGATATTCATAATAGGTGGCTTTTTGTCCGTGACGAATGGTGACAACCGGCTCGTTGTCATCAAACTCAGGCAGCACATCTGCATTGGCTGTTGGCACCATCAAAAATGAGCAAAGCAGAGTTAATAGCAACACTATTTTTTTCATAACCACTCCATGAACTGGGGTCGCCTCTTCTGTGTCAGAGGCTAATCTAATATGATGGTGCCTTTCGGACACCAAACCCGATAACAATATCCCCTGACGGACAATGACTGCAATACCATGACCGCAAATACTTCCCCTATTATATTAGTCGATGGCTCTTCATACCTGTACCGGGCTTTTTTTGCTGCCCAGCAGGCCGATATGCGTACCTCTGAAGGGGTTCCAACCGGAGCCGTCAGGCTGGTCACCAGTATGTTGCGCAGCCTGATTAAACAGTACCCCGATAGCCCGGTTGCCGTAGTCTTTGATGCCAAAGGTAAAACCTTTCGCGATGAGATCTATCCTGAGTATAAGGCGCAGCGTCCGTCGATGCCCGATGACCTACGCACCCAGATCGAGCCTATTCATAAAATTGTCCGCGCGATGGGCTTTCCGCTGATCTCTGTTGAGGGGGTCGAGGCCGATGATGTGATCGGTACTTTAGCCCGTGAAGCGAGCGCTAAAGGGCTGAATACGATTATCTCTACCGGTGATAAAGATATGGCGCAGCTGGTGGATCCGCATGTTAGTTTGATCAACACCATGAATGATTCCCATATGGATATTGCCGGAGTGAATGAGAAGTTTGGCATTCCGCCGGAGCTGATTATCGATTATCTGGCCTTGATGGGCGATAAAGTCGATAACATTCCCGGTGTTCCTGGGGTTGGTGAAAAAACGGCGTTGGCGTTATTGCAGGGAATTGGCGGTATTAACGACCTGTATGCCAACCTCGATAAAATTGCCGCACTGGGCTTTCGCGGTTCTAAAACCATGGCTAAAAAATTGGAAGAAAACCGCGAAGCGGCCGAACTTTCTTACCTGTTAGCGACCATTAAAACCGACCTTGAACTTGAATGCGGTATCGAAGATATACCGCTGCCGGTGGCGGATAATGAGCAACTGCAGGCGTTATTTCAGCAGTGTGAGTTTCGCACTTGGGTCAGTGACTTAGGTGCAGCCGCCGCGGATGATGCGCGGGCGGTGGAAAATGAAGCACAACTGCCGGATGAGATAGTCTATGAAACGATTCTCGATCAGGAAAGCTTTGACCGCTGGTTTAAGGTGTTAGAGTCTGCCGAGTTGTTTGCGTTTGATACCGAGACCGATAGCCTTAATTATATGGAAGCCAACCTGATTGGTGTGTCGTTTTCAGTGGAGCCGGGCCATGCCGCCTATCTGCCGGTAGCACATGATTATATGGGCGCGCCGGCTCAGTTGGATCGTAATGCTGTGCTACAGCAGCTCAAGCCTCTGCTCGAGAGCGAGACTCACAAGAAAGTGGGGCAGCATATTAAATATGATATGAATGTGCTGGCGCGTTACGATATTACGCTGCAAGGGGTCGCCTTCGATACAATGCTGGAATCCTATGCGCTGAACTCTACGGCAACGCGCCACAATATGGACGCTATGGCGGATTTCTATCTGGGTGTGAAGACCGTTAAATTCGAAGATATCGCCGGCAAAGGCAAGAAGCAGCTGACCTTCAATCAGATCGAAATGGAGCAAGCCGGGCCTTATGCCGCTGAAGATGCCGATATTACCCTGCGTCTTCATCGACAGCTCAGCGATAAATTAGCGCAGGATCCCGCGTTGGAGCAGGTGTTTGCGGATATTGAGTTACCGCTGATTCCGGTATTGGCGCGGATGGAACAGCAGGGCGCTATGGTGGATGCAACGCAGCTAGCGATCCAGAGCCGAGAGCATGGTGTTCGTTTGGCCGAGCTAGAAGCCAAGGCGCATGAACTGGCGGGCGGGCCGTTTAATTTAAGTTCGCCAAAACAGCTGCAAGAAATTCTCTTTGAGCAACAAAAACTGCCGGTGCTTAAAAAAACGCCAAAAGGGGCTCCGTCTACGGCAGAAGAGGTGTTGCAGGAATTGGCTCTGGATTATCCATTGCCAAAAATGATTATCGAGCATCGCAGCTTGAGTAAGTTGAAAAGCACCTATACCGATAAGCTACCGCAGATGATCAATCCTGCTACTGGACGTATACACACCTCTTATCATCAGGCGGTGACTGCGACGGGGCGTCTGTCTTCGTCTGACCCTAATTTGCAGAACATTCCGATCCGTTCAACCGAAGGGCGGCGCATCCGTCAGGCCTTTGTTGCTCCTGAGGGCTATAAGCTGGTGGCCGCGGATTACTCTCAGATTGAGTTGCGGATTATGGCCCATCTGTCACAGGACAAAGGCCTACTGAGCGCCTTTGCACAGGGTGAAGATGTTCATAAGGCAACCGCGGCGGAAGTGTTTGGTGTCGAGCTAGAAAACGTCAGTACCGATCAGCGCCGCAGCGCCAAGGCGATCAACTTCGGTCTGATCTACGGAATGTCGGCCTTTGGTTTGGCCAAACAGTTGGGCATTGGACGGAATGAAGCGCAAACCTATATCGATCATTATTTTGCTACCTACCCGGGCGTGCAGCGCTATATGGATGATATCCGTCTACAGGCAGCCGAGAAGGGTTATGTTGAAACCTTGTTTGGTCGACGTCTCTATCTGCCAGAAATTAAAGCCAGTAATGGTATGCGCCGTCAGGCTGCTGAACGCACGGCAATCAATGCGCCGATGCAAGGCACGGCGGCGGATATTATTAAAAAGGCGATGGTTGCTGTCGATCAGTGGTTGCAGAACAGTGATACCGGTGTGCGGATGATCATGCAGGTACACGATGAATTGATTCTAGAAGTGCCTGAGGCGCTGGTGGACGAGGTATCGGCTCAACTGGTTGAGCTGATGCAGGGTGCCGCTAATCTGGATGTGCCACTGCTCGTGGAAGCGGGTGTGGGTGATAACTGGGATGAGGCTCACTGAGCCGAGTGGTGGAGGGCTCAGTACCGCAATGCGGCACTGAGCTTTTTGTTTATTCCGCTTCTGAACTGTCTTCTTGGTCGCCTAATAGCCAATGATTAAGATGTTCGCGCAGTTGATCAACCCCGGTGGTTTTCAATGCCGAGAATGTTTGTATGCTGAGCAGCGCGTTATTTTTAACATCTAACGCTTGCTTCATTTTTAACAGTGCATTTTGCGCTGCGCCTCGGTTTAATTTATCAGCTTTAGTCAACAGAATGTGTAACGGCATCTCTGCTTCGCTACACCATTCAATCATCATCTGATCGAACTCTTTCAGCGGATGGCGAATATCGACCATTAATACCACGCCCCGTAAGCAGTCACGATTTTGTAGATAATCATTCAAATGCTTCTGCCAATGCTCTTTCATGGCGATAGGCACTTTGGCATAACCGTAGCCGGGTAGATCGACAATTCGCACGTCTTCAATATTGGTATCGAAGAAGTTTATCAGTTGGGTTCGACCAGGGGTTTTACTGGTACGCGCCAGTTTAGCATTGGTTAATGTATTGATGGCGCTGGACTTGCCTGCATTGGAACGACCGGCAAATGCGACCTCGGCGCCGGTGTCTTCAGGACACTGGCTGAGTTTGCTGGCGCTAGTGTTAAAGCGGGTCATATGGTATTGAATTTGAGGTAAAGACATATACTTTTTGCCTATCAGCCTGCTAATGCAGACATTTATCGTTCCAGTTTGTGTGGATATTAGGTTATAATCTCGCCGGAATTCTACCTGTGGCTGGAATATTACACCAGTCCGGGTGTTGGTTCGGTAGCCCTGTTTCAATCTGATTAGCTTCAGATTGCGGCAGAAACCGTTAGCAATCTATAGCAAGAGTCTGGGTTAGTCGATGAATAAACTACTGATCGCCATACTGGCAAGCGTGAGTATCATAAGTGTTGCACATGCGGCGGGAGATGCTGCTGCAGGGCAAAGTAAAACAGCAGTCTGTGGTGCATGTCATGCGCCTGATGGCAATAGTGCTGTGGGCAACTTTCCTAAGCTGGCAGGCCAGAATGAGCGTTACCTGCTTAAACAACTGCAGGATATTAAAGCTGGCAACCGTCAGGTTGTTGAAATGACAGGTCTTCTGACCAACCTGAACGATCAGGATCTAGCCGATATTGCGGCTTATTTTGCATCGAAGAATATGCAAATTGGCGCTGCTAAAGCAGATCTGGTTGAAGCGGGTGAAAAAATCTATCGTGCCGGCGTTGCATCTAAAGGTATTGCTGCTTGTACCGCATGCCACGGTGTTGAAGGTAAAGGTATTGCGAGCGCGGGTTACCCTCAACTGGGTGGACAGCATGCACAATATGTCGAAACTCAGCTGAAGAACTTCCGCGTAGGGGCACGTAATAACGACCCTCAAGCGATGATGAGTACTATCGCCGCTAAGCTAAGCGATAAAGAAATTCAGGCTGTTGCAAGTTATATCCAGGGTTTGAATTAAGTTAAATTCAGCTCTGAGTCAGGAAAGGCAGCGTAAGCTGCCTTTTTTATTGCAAAATTTATTTGCGGCAAGGATGAACTTGACGCATATTGGCCGGTCTTATAAGACTGAATTTCTCAAAGGTTGGATACAGATATGTTGAAAAAGCTCGCTATTGGGTTAGTTATTGCCCTGACCGCAGTCATGGCTCAAGCTGAAGAATATAAGGCCGGCGTTAACTATGAAGTGATTGCCATGCCCGTGCCGACGGCAGATAAAACTAAGGTTGAAGTCGTTGAGGCGTTTGGTTATCTGTGCCCTCACTGTGCTCGTTTTGAGCCCATGTTGCATAGCTGGACCAACCAGTTACCTGCTGATGTAAATTTTGCCCGTGTGCCGGTGGTTTTCTCTCGGTCTTGGGAGCCGTTAGCGCGAGCGTATTATTCATCAGAACTTCTTAATGATCTGGATAAAACCCATCAAGCTACGTTTACGGCTTTGCATAACGAACGTCGTCGTTTTAATAGCCTAGAAGCTCTCGCCGATTTCTACGCTGAATTGGGTGTTGATAAGGATAAATTCATTAAAATGAATCAGTCTTTTGCCGTCAATATGCGTATGAATCAGGGTGCGTCAAAGTTGAAGGGTTATGGTATTCAAAGCGTTCCGACGTTGATCGTAAACGGCAAATACCGTGTTACCGCGGACAAGGCCGGTGGTCATGCAGGCATGCTTAAAGTGGCTGAATATCTGATCGAACAGGAGAAACTTGCTCAGTAAGCGCAAGTTTGTGTCGAAAAAGCTGCCGTGTGCAGCTTTTTTTTGCTTATTTTGGCGTTAACGGGTGGCTCAGGGCTGGCTTGTCAGGCGGTAACTGACATAACATTGAAGAAAAGTGTTTTTCGATTGGCCGGTTTGCAAGGATAAGGGATGGAACAGGACGACTGGAAAGAACGTTACAAATCACTATCTGAGCAGATGGATACACTTCAGGCTCAGCTTGAAGGTCAATCGATTCAGCATCTGGTTTCACAGATGGCGGTTGCGCTTGATGGTCAGTCAGCGATGCTCGATCGTTCACTTAATACCTTATGCGAACAGTTTAAAGTTAATCCGTTAGGTAAGCCTGACACGGTTCGTTTGGTTGAGAAGCAGCTTCGAGGCTTGGATATCGAACAGCAGCAGTATAGAAGTGAGCTATTACTCGGGCTGCATAAATGGATTTATCAGCTTCGTCTGAATTTAACGACCGATACAAGCAAACAACGCTTAAGCCAGCTAGAGGACGGTTTAGAACCGTTCACCGGAACTCTCTCCCCTTTGTCAAAAATCATTAATGATTTGGTCGAACTTCAAGACCCTATTTTAACGGATGACTTTAACCGCGGCCGTCAGCAGGGTGTGCTGGAAGACCTAGGGCATGAAGACGAAGAATTGCTCCAAAAAATAGGTGTTGAGCTGCTGAGCCTGATCTCGGGTTTGAATATCCCTCAAGGGGAGATGTCGCTGGCGCGTGAATTGATTAGTCGAATTGAGCGGGGCGTTACCCTCAGTGGGCTTTCGAGTATTGTCCAGGATTTGGTTGGGCTTGTGGCGCGATTCAGTGCCTATAATGGTGCTGAATTTGAGAACTATCTGCAAAATCTTACTGGTCAGTTGTCCGAAGTGCAGGCTTATGTTGAGGCAAGTCAGAAAGATGAGTTGGCAACCGAAGAGGTTATACAGCTAAGCAACGGCATTCAGCAGGATGTGCAAACAATTCAGCAGGTGATGCAAGAGTCTAAAGATCTGCAGCAGCTCAAGAGTGATGTGTCCTCTCAGTTATTGAATATTGTCAAATCGGTGGCTCAGTTTAAAGAGAAAGAGGAGCATCGAGAAAAGCGTCTGTATGATCGTTATTTGCAATTACAGCATCGCTTTGAACAGATGGAAGAGCAGACGCACCAGATGAAGGTGCACGTTGAGTCAGAGCGGCATAAGGCGATGACTGACTCGCTCACGGCTCTGCCCAATCGTGCTGGCTATGATGAGCAGCTGACTGCGGAGTTTGAGCGCTGGAAACGTTATGGTCAGCCTTTTTCGTTAGCAGTCGCTGATCTTGACCTTTTTAAGCGTATCAATGATACCTATGGTCATCAAGCCGGTGATAAAGTGCTGCGTCTCGTTGCTGGTATTCTTACCCAACAAAGTCGGTCGACTGACTTTGTCGCCCGTTACGGAGGCGAAGAGTTTATTATCCTGATGCCGGGTACTACCGCTAAGCAAGCCGTGATGGCAGTCGATAAAATACGTCAGGCGATTGCTAAAAGTCCGTTTAATTTTCACGGTGAGCCGGTTCAAATTACGCTTTCTTTGGGGCTGACAGAAGTGCAAGCCGAGGACTCGATCGATAACCTATTTGGCCGGGCAGATAAAGCGCTCTATACGGCAAAACGTAAGGGTCGAAATCGTATTGAGCTAGGTTAACCTTTTGCTTGTCGGTGTGATGCAGCTCTTTACCTTCGCTGCCGAAGTGGGCAATATGCCTGCCTTATTCCAGAATAACTACCACGGAACATAACAGCGGTGCGACGTTTACTCCGAATTTTCAAAATTGCCCGGGTTTTTGCACGATATCGGCTTGATACCTTTTTCGAGCAGATCAATCTGCATTGGTATGCCCGTCTGCTCTTAAAGCTCATGCTCTGGCGTTACTTTATTCCCGTGGGGCCTCGCTCTCAGGGTGAACGGTTGCGGTTGGCATTAGAGGAGCTAGGGCCGATCTTTATTAAGTTTGGTCAGATGCTTTCCACTCGTCGGGATCTATTGTCGGATGATCTGGCTCAGGAACTGAAAAAGTTACAGGATCAAGTGCCGCCGTTTGCCAGCGCCTACTCGCAGCAGCTTATCGAGACCGCTTTAAATGCACCAGTAGAAGAGATCTTTGCCGAGTTTAATCCAGAGCCTATGGCTTCGGCTTCGGTAGCGCAGGTGCATGAGGCGCTGCTCTATAACGGTGAAGAGGTGGTGGTGAAAGTTATTCGCCCCGGTATTGGCAAAACCATTAAAAAAGATATGGCTCTGCTCTATACCCTGGCGCGACTGGTTGAAACACTTTGGGCGGAAGGTCGCAGGCTGAAACCGGTCGAGGTGGTTGCTGATTATGAAAATACTATCTTTGATGAGTTAGATTTGCGTAAAGAAGCGGCGAATGGATCACAGATTCGGCGTAATTTTGAAAACTCTCCTATCCTTTACGTGCCTGAAATCTACTGGGACCTGACCCGTCAAAACGTTCTCGTGATGGAGCGTATCCATGGTATTCCGGTTGCTGATATCGAACAGTTGAAAGCACAGAATACCGATATGAAAAAGCTGGCGGAACAAGGCGTGGAAATCTTTTTCACCCAGGTGTTTCGGGATAGTTTCTTTCATGCGGACATGCACCCCGGGAATATTTTTGTCTCTCGTGAAAACCCTTCATCACCACAATATATCGCCGTTGATTTTGGAATTGTAGGCTCTTTGTCACCGGAAGATCAAAGTTATTTGGCACGTAACTTTTTAGCTTTTTTTCAGCGCGACTATCGTCAGGTTGCGCAATTGCATATTGATTCTGGCTGGGTGCCTGCGGATACCAATGTGCAGTCATTTGAAACGGCTATTCGTAGTGTCTGCGAGCCTATCTTCGAAAAACCGCTAAAAGATATCTCCTTTGGCATGGTGTTAATGGGCTTATTCCAAACGGCCCGCCGTTTCAATATGGAAGTTCAGCCGCAACTAGTACTGCTGCAGAAAACTTTGTTGAATATCGAAGGGCTGGGGCGGCAACTCTATCCCGAGCTTGATTTATGGGAAACTGGTCAGCCATTTTTAGAGCGTTGGATGAAAGAGCGAATGGGGCCAAAAGCGGCTTATCGTTCTATTAAGCAGCAAGCACCCGACTGGCTTGAGAAGATGCCGCATTTGCCGCAGTTAGCTTATGACGCACTGAGCCAATTAAAGAACATGGACGACAGTCGGCGACGGGATATGCTTGCCATGAGCGTTGCTCGGCAGGAGTTACAGCAGCAAAGCAATCATAAGTGGCGCTGGGTTGGCTTGATCTGTCTGGCGGTTGCGGCTGGTTTTTCATTGGATGATCCGTTATTCGCCGTTCGAGAATTGCCGGCTATTAGTTGGTTATTGGGCGGTGTTGGCGCTGTATTATTACTGCGTCATTGAATTGAAACATTAAACAATTACCCTTCGACCTCCCGTATTTCGGGGATAGTAGTGTTGTAGGGGATCAGGTATCCTTGCCTGCTTATATGATAAAGAATACTAATATGTCTGAACCCTGGTTAGAACGGATTAAATGGAACAGTGATGGCCTTGTGCCTGCGATTGCTCAGGATTATGCTTCGGGCAAGGTGTTGATGGTTGCGTGGATGAACCGTGAAGCGCTGGCGCTGACGGTGCAAGAGAAGCGAGCTATTTATTGGTCCCGTTCGCGGCAAAAACTATGGCGCAAGGGCGAAGAGTCCGGTCACGTCCAGCAGTTGCATGATCTCCGCCTTGACTGCGACGATGATGTTATTTTGCTTAGTGTAGAACAGCTAGGCGGTATCGCTTGCCATACCGGACGTGAGCACTGCTTTTTTAAAACCCTGAAAGAGGGCGAGTGGGTGGCGGTTGAGCCTGTTCTGAAAGACCCAAACACGATTTACAATAAGTAAGGCCTGCTATGAGTGATGTATTGACACAGTTGGGCGATATTCTCGAACAACGCAAATCAGCAACCACGGAAAAATCCTATGTAGCGAGCCTGCATGCTAAAGGGTTGAATAAAATTCTGGAAAAGGTGGGTGAAGAAGCCACTGAAACTATTCTGGCGGCGAAAGATGCCCAAGTAAGTGGCGATAATGATGATGTCATTTATGAAACCGCTGATTTGTGGTTTCATACGCTAGTTGCTTTGTCCCACTTGGGTGAACGTCCCGAATCTGTGATAAATGAATTGGCACGTCGTTTCGATATGTCCGGTTTAGAAGAGAAAGCGTCAAGGTCTGACCAAGCATAAGCTCGATGTGTCCAGGCAGACACATCAATGGCTAATCTGAAATAATTTAACGGGCGGTATAGGCTGTCCATGTCGTAATACGGAGAACAACAATATGTTAGGTGGTATTAGTCTTTGGCAGTTGGCTATTCTGTTGGTAATCGTTGTACTGCTATTTGGTACTAAGAAATTACGTAATCTGGGCGGAGACTTAGGTGGCGCAGTAAAGGGTTTCAAAAAAGCCATGAACGAAGAGCCTAAAGAAGACGATAAAAAGATTGAAAGTGATGCCGACTTTGCTGAGTCAGATAAGGCCGCAGTGAAAGAGCAGAGCAAAGAAGAGCCCAAAGCTGACAAGTAACCGACAGGTAGCTGTAAATGTTTGATATCGGTTTTGCTGAGCTGCTCATTATAGCGGTCGTAGGGTTGGTTGTGTTGGGGCCTGAAAAGCTTCCGGTTGCTGTTCGGACTGTTGGACTGTGGGTGAGCAAAGCAAAGCGAACCCTCAGTGGTATACAGTCTGAGATTAGTGAAGAGTTGCGCCTTGATGAAATGAGGCGGCAGGTCGCGATACAAAAAGATGAGCTTGATCGAGAGCTCAATGAAATGCGTACCCCGTCTTCAGCCGAAAGTGTTGCTCATCAATCCTCGAAAGCCGATAGCGCGCCGAGCCTTGACAGTAGCCCGAATCAGGCAGAAAACGAGCCAAATATCGAAGTAGCGCCTGAACAGGAAAAGACCAAGGCCAATGATTGATCCTAACCAGCCCGATGATGAGCAGCCAATAGTCTCTCATCTTGTAGAACTGCGTACTCGACTGATGCGTGCGTTATTAGCGATACTGGTTCTATTCCTCTGTCTGTTTTACTTTGCCAATAACCTTTATGAAGTCGTATCTGCACCACTAACGGCACTGCTGCCCAGCGGTACCAGCATGATAGCGACCGATGTGACATCCCCCTTTTTCGCTCCTTTTAAGTTAACCTTGGTGTTATCTATCTTTTTGGCAATGCCGGTTATTCTGCATCAAGTTTGGGGGTTTATCTCACCTGGGTTATATAAGCATGAGAAACGCTTAGCGGTACCGTTATTAGCATCGAGTATTGTTTTGTTTTATTCGGGCATCGCTTTTGCTTACTTTGTCGTATTTCCGTTGATCTTTGGTTTCTTTACCAGTGTCGGGCCCGAGAATGTAGCCGTGATGACGGATATCAGCAGTTATCTTAATTTTGTTCTGAAGATTTTCTTTGCCTTTGG
>NZ_CM147881.1:4432500-4435000 GCF_055808735.1 Amphritea sp. GJ51-11
TTGAAATTGCGGTTAAGATGCCGTATATCCGCGGCTAGACGGAAAGACCCCGTGAACCTTTACTATAGCTTCGCAGTGGACTTTGATATTACTTGTGTAGGATAGCTGGGAGGCTTTGAAATCTGGACGCCAGTTCAGATGGAGCCAATCTTGAAATACCAGCCTGGTACTATTGAGGTTCTAACTCAGGTCCCTTATCGGGATCGAGGACATTGTGTGGTGGGTAGTTTGACTGGGGCGGTCTCCTCCTAAAGAGTAACGGAGGAGTACGAAGGTGCGCTCAGCATGGTCGGAAATCATGCATCGAGTATAAAGGCATAAGCGCGCTTGACTGCGAGACAGACACGTCGAGCAGGTACGAAAGTAGGTCTTAGTGATCCGGTGGTTCTGTATGGAAGGGCCATCGCTCAACGGATAAAAGGTACTCCGGGGATAACAGGCTGATACCGCCCAAGAGTTCACATCGACGGCGGTGTTTGGCACCTCGATGTCGGCTCATCACATCCTGGGGCTGAAGCCGGTCCCAAGGGTATGGCTGTTCGCCATTTAAAGTGGTACGCGAGCTGGGTTTAGAACGTCGTGAGACAGTTCGGTCCCTATCTGCCGTGGACGTTTGAGATTTGAGAAGAGTTGCTCCTAGTACGAGAGGACCGGAGTGAACGAACCTCTGGTGTTCGGGTTGTCATGCCAATGGCATTGCCCGGTAGCTACGTTCGGACAGGATAACCGCTGAAAGCATCTAAGCGGGAAGCCCCCTTCAAGATGAGATCTCACTGGGGCCTTGAGCCCCCTGAAGAGCCGTTCAAGACCAGGACGTTGATAGGCTGGGTGTGTAAGCGTTGTGAGGCGTTGAGCTAACCAGTACTAATTGCTCGTGAGGCTTGACCATATAACGCCAAAAGCGTTTGGGAAGCTGATAGATTAAGATACGACTGAAAAGTCACACGGATTAGAGCTTGTACAGCTCATCTCAAAGCAACACCGTTACAGGATTCTAATGACGCTTGAACTAACAAAGCGTTTAGTTCAATCGTTAGAGCAACCAGTTTTGCTTGGCGACCATAGCGAGATGGAACCACCCGATCCCTTACCGAACTCGGAAGTGAAACGTCTTAGCGCCAATGGTAGTGTGGGGATTCCCCATGCGAGAGTAGGTCATCGCCAAGCTTCAAATAAGAGACAGCCCCGATCATTAGTTTGGTCGGGGCTTTTTCGTTTTTGACGTTTAGGCCAGCGGATAAAAACAGACAACAAGCTGGCACGGTGGGAGACGCGTCCAGCGGCGATAAGGGCTCGGTGATCAGCATTGGATTAGCGTTGGATCGCGGGTCGTCTGGGTTATCGCTCTGGTGAGGTTCCTCACCTCACCCTACATTGTTTTGGTTTTTTGGCTGTTGCTGGCTAGGTAATAATATTTCTTGAAAATCAAAAGAAGAAAGCTATATTGCTTTTTAGGCTCAGGATGAGCCTATGGCATGGAAGGTACTTTCAGGAAGAAAGCTCGTACAGGATGGGCGATGATGTCACGGAGGTGATGGCCTTCCTGCTATGTTACAAGTTTATTTAGATAAGACTGGGCCGATAGTTCGAGTGTTCTGCTTGGAGCTTCTGTTTATTCATTTATGTTGTTATTAACAAACGCCTACGCTGTGCAGGGAATGTGAACTGAATAGGTAAGTTGTTTTTATAGATGTTATTAAAATCTCAGTCTTTTTCATCAAATTGACACTTTTTCGTGCTGGTCCTGTTGACTCCCTGCCTGTCCGGTGTAGAATGCGCCTCCTCGCTTGAGACAGCCACCGGAAACGGTTACTGAAACAAGTTGAGCTGTTCGATTAACCCATTGAAAGCACGGCGTTTAACGCAGGCTTTTAACAGCGAAAAATTGAACAGGAAGTCGCCGACTTCGTTTGAGGATTTGTTAAAAATTCTTAAACAAAATGGTTGACTTCATCAGGGTGTTGAGTAGAATACGCACCTCGCTTGAGACGGCGAAAGCGAATAGCTTTCGCAAAGTGGCTGAAGAATTCGGCCTGCATTTTCAAGCAACGCTCTTTAACAGATAGATCAGATAATTCGTGTGGGCGCTTGTTGAGATGAAGCACAAAAGCTTTATCAAAGTAAGCGACACATAAGTAAATTCATGAAGATGTTTTTATGCAAGTTGTTTAATGCTTTGAGCTAGATTTACAAGATATCATTTTCCGATATCTTTGATTTAAACTGAAGAGTTTGATCATGGCTCAGATTGAACGCTGGCGGCAGGCTTAACACATGCAAGTCGAGCGGTAACAGGGGTAGCTTGCTACCCGCTGACGAGCGGCGGACGGGTGAGTAACGCGTAGAAATCTGCCTGGTAGTGGGGGATAGCCCAGAGAAATTTGGATTAATACCGCATACGCCCTACGGGGGAAAGCAGGGGACCTTCGGGCCTTGCGCTATCAGATGAGTCTGCGTCGGATTAGCTAGTTGGTGAGGTAATGGCTCACCAAGGCGACGA
>NZ_CM147881.1:4437500-4678694 GCF_055808735.1 Amphritea sp. GJ51-11
GATAGCTGGTTCTCCTCGAAAGCTATTTAGGTAGCGCCTCGTGTCTCACCATTGGGGGTAGAGCACTGTTTCGGCTAGGGGGTCATCCCGACTTACCAACCCGATGCAAACTCCGAATACCAATGAGTGCAATCACGGGAGACACACGGCGGGTGCTAACGTCCGTCGTGAAAAGGGAAACAACCCAGACCGTCAGCTAAGGTCCCAAAGTTATGGTTAAGTGGGAAACGATGTGGGAAGGCTTAGACAGCTAGGAGGTTGGCTTAGAAGCAGCCACCCTTTAAAGAAAGCGTAATAGCTCACTAGTCGAGTCGGCCTGCGCGGAAGATATAACGGGGCTCAAACCATACACCGAAGCTACGGATGCCACTTGTGGCATGGTAGAGGAGCGTTCTGTAAGCCGTTGAAGGGAAAGCTGTAAGGCATCCTGGAGGTATCAGAAGTGCGAATGCTGACATGAGTAACGATAAGGGGAGTGAAAAACTCCCCCGCCGGAAGACCAAGGGTTCCTATCCAATGCTAATCAGGGTAGGGTGAGTCGACCCCTAAGGCGAGGCTGAAGAGCGTAGTCGATGGGAAACAGGTTAATATTCCTGTACTTTTTGTTATTGCGACGGAGTGACGGAGAAGGCTAGGCCAGCACGGCGTTGGTTGTCCGTGTTTAAGGTTGTAGGTTTAGGACTTAGGAAAATCCGGGTCCTTTTAAGACTGAGAATTGATGACGAACCCTCTTTTGGGTGAAGTGGTTGATGCCATGCTTCCAGGAAAAACTTCTAAGCTTCAGATAACAAGAAATCGTACCCCAAACCGACACAGGTGGTCAGGTAGAGAATACCAAGGCGCTTGAGAGAACTCGGGTGAAGGAACTAGGCAAAATGGTACCGTAACTTCGGGAGAAGGTACGCCGATGTGGGTGATAGGACTTGCTCCTTAAGCTTACGTCGGTCGAAGATACTAGGTGGCTGCGACTGTTTATTAAAAACACAGCACTCTGCAAACACGAAAGTGGACGTATAGGGTGTGACGCCTGCCCGGTGCTTGAAGGTTAATTGATGGGGTTAGCTTCGGCGAAGCTCTTGATCGAAGCCCAAGTAAACGGCGGCCGTAACTATAACGGTCCTAAGGTAGCGAAATTCCTTGTCGGGTAAGTTCCGACCTGCACGAATGGCGTAACGATGGCCACACTGTCTCCACCCGAGACTCAGTGAAATTGAAATTGCGGTTAAGATGCCGTATATCCGCGGCTAGACGGAAAGACCCCGTGAACCTTTACTATAGCTTCGCAGTGGACTTTGATATTACTTGTGTAGGATAGCTGGGAGGCTTTGAAATCTGGACGCCAGTTCAGATGGAGCCAATCTTGAAATACCAGCCTGGTACTATTGAGGTTCTAACTCAGGTCCCTTATCGGGATCGAGGACATTGTGTGGTGGGTAGTTTGACTGGGGCGGTCTCCTCCTAAAGAGTAACGGAGGAGTACGAAGGTGCGCTCAGCATGGTCGGAAATCATGCATCGAGTATAAAGGCATAAGCGCGCTTGACTGCGAGACAGACACGTCGAGCAGGTACGAAAGTAGGTCTTAGTGATCCGGTGGTTCTGTATGGAAGGGCCATCGCTCAACGGATAAAAGGTACTCCGGGGATAACAGGCTGATACCGCCCAAGAGTTCACATCGACGGCGGTGTTTGGCACCTCGATGTCGGCTCATCACATCCTGGGGCTGAAGCCGGTCCCAAGGGTATGGCTGTTCGCCATTTAAAGTGGTACGCGAGCTGGGTTTAGAACGTCGTGAGACAGTTCGGTCCCTATCTGCCGTGGACGTTTGAGATTTGAGAAGAGTTGCTCCTAGTACGAGAGGACCGGAGTGAACGAACCTCTGGTGTTCGGGTTGTCATGCCAATGGCATTGCCCGGTAGCTATGTTCGGACAGGATAACCGCTGAAAGCATCTAAGCGGGAAGCCCCCTTCAAGATGAGATCTCACTGGGGCCTTGAGCCCCCTGAAGAGCCGTTCAAGACCAGGACGTTGATAGGCTGGGTGTGTAAGCGTTGTGAGGCGTTGAGCTAACCAGTACTAATTGCTCGTGAGGCTTGACCATATAACGCCAAAAGCGTTTGGGAAGCTGATAAAGAAAGATACCGACTGAAAAGTCACACGGATTGGAGCTTGTACAGCTCATCTCAAAGCAACACCGTTACAGGATTCTAATGACGCTTGAACTAACAAACCGTTAAGTTCAATCGTTAGAGCAACCAGTTTTGCTTGGCGACCATAGCGAGATGGAACCACCCGATCCCTTACCGAACTCGGAAGTGAAACGTCTTAGCGCCAATGGTAGTGTGGGGATTCCCCATGCGAGAGTAGGTCATCGCCAAGCTTCAAATAAGAGACAGCCCCGATCATTAGTTTGATCGGGGCTTTTTCGTTTTTGAGTGTTTTGGAGATTTTGGAGATGTTGTTTGCCAGCACAAGAGTTAACTGTTGGCGCCCTTTTAAGCAACTGATGCCTTCTTGCACTATTAGCGAGTACGCTATCCTTTGATGGCTTCTGCCAAGCGCTGCTGCGTGAAAGGATTGTATTTAGATGGGTTGTTTGCTTCAGGCATAAAAAAACGCACCGAAGTGCGTTTGGTTGTGCGTTGTTCTGTTTATACGCGAGTGACTTTGTAAACTGCTTTGAGAGCTTTGAGCTTACGCATGACCTTGGCAAGGTGTATCCGGTCCTTAACGGTTAGGTCGATGTGTACGGTGTTCAGAGCGTCATCCGTTTCGGTAATATCTATCTTCAATACGTTGGCGCTAGCCCCGGAGGCCGTTGTTGCTAGGGTGGCGATGAGTCCGCGTTCAGGCTCAACCTTGAGGTCGAGGTTAACGATAAACTCATCATCGATGCTATTTGACCATTCGAGATAGACACATTTCTCTGCATCATCCTTCATAAAAGCAATATTGCGGCAGTCGGTACGATGTATGACTAAACCGCGGCCCGTACTGATATGCCCCGTGATGCTGTCGCCTGGGATAGGGCCGCAGCAGCGTGCATAGTGTAAGACCATGCCTTCGGTGCCGCGTATGGCAAGCGTTGCTTTGCCGGCTTCTGGTGCCTCCTGAGGATCACTTTCCTGGAGTTCGACAGGTCGTAGGCGGCGGGCAACCACATAAGCCATCCGGTTGCCCATACCAATATCTTCAAGTAGTTCATCCAGAGAGCTTAGCTCGGCTTCATTTAAGAGGCTGGCAAGCGCTAGCGGATCAATATCATCTAGTGTGGACCCGTAATTGGATAGGAACTGAGTTAATAGACGTCGGCCAAGCTCGATTGATTCGCCACGGTGCTGCACTTTAATAAAGTGTCTAATGGCAGAGCGGGCTTTGCCGGTA
Organism: Amphritea sp. GJ51-11; assembly: GCF_055808735.1. NCBI lineage: Bacteria > Pseudomonadati > Pseudomonadota > Gammaproteobacteria > Oceanospirillales > Oceanospirillaceae > Amphritea > Amphritea sp. GJ51-11. The sequence goes on from NZ_CM147881.1 coordinate 4,440,883, forward strand.
ATAACAAAGTTTAACCACGCCATATTGGGCTGGGCACTTGGAGTGGTAATAATCTCAACGGTCTGGCCGCTATGTAACGGTTGGGAGAGCGGCGCTAAATGTCGGTTGATGCGACAAGAGACACAGGAGTTGCCGATATCGGTATGTACGGCATAGGCGAAATCAACGGCGGTCGCGCCCTGTGGTAACTCAAAGATGCGCCCTTTAGGTGAGAATACATAGACTTCATCAGGGAATAGATCCGTTTTGACGGTTTCGATAAACTCCATGGAGTTACCGGCCCGTTTTTGCATCTCTAGTAGTCCTTGCACCCATTTTCGTGCCCGGTTATAGCCATCTATTGCTGAACTTGAGTCGCCATAAATTTTGTAATGACTATGCTCGGCAATACCCTGGCTAGCAACGGCATCCATCTCTTTGGTGCGGATCTGGACTTCAATGGTGATGTCTCGAGTACCAAATAGGTCGCTGTGCAGTGATTGATAGCCATTGGCTTTAGGAATGGCGACATAATCTTTAAAACGTCCGGGGACGGGTTTGTATAGGTTATGCACGATACCCAGAGCGCGATAACAGTCATCTACGGATTCGGTCACAATACGAAAGGCAAATACGTCCATGATTTCGGAAAAGGATTTACCTTTGGTTTTCATCTTGGTGTAGATGCTATAAAGGTGCTTTTCTCGGCCGGATACCGCGCCTGGTAGACCTTCTTGTTTCAGTCGGTTGCGTATGGCTTCTTCGATAGAGCTAATGACATATTTGCGCTGTCCACGTGCTTGTACCACGGCGCGGCGAATATATTTAGCTCGCATCGGGTAGTAGGACTGAAAGGCAAGGTCTTCGAGTTCGAGTTGTAGGTCGCGCATGCCTAAGCGGGCGGCAACTGGGGCATAGATATCGAGGGTTTCTTTGGCGATGCGCCGCTGTTTTTCTGGTGGCATAGCACCTAAGGTGCGCATGTTATGTAGTCGGTCGGCGAGTTTTACCAGAATCACTCTGATATCAACTGCCATTGCTAAGACCATTTTCTGGAAGTTTTCAGCCTGTGCTTCTGCGCGGGTTTCAAACTCTAGATGGGTTAGTTTACTAACGCCGTCAACAATATCGGTTACGACTTGGCCAAATTGACCTTCGAGACCATCGCGGGATACGGCTGTGTCTTCAATTACATCATGGAGCATGGCAGCCATCAGACTTTGATGGTCCATATGCATGCCGGCTAGAATGGAAGCGACAGCTAGGGGGTGGGTAACGTAGGGTTCGCCACTTTTACGACGCTGCCCGTCATGGGCTTGTTCGGCATAATAGTATGCACGCCTAACCAGCTTGATCTGTTGCAGATCAAGATATCCGGTCAGGCGGTCAGAAAGCGCATCAACAGTTGGCATCAATTACTCCTATGCCTCTAACGTAATCTGGATTTCCAGACTACAAAACAACAGAAACTATAGTGATGATGCCTTATTTGGAAGGATTGAAAAAGGGTTAATCTTCTTCGCGTTCATCCAAGATGCTAACGTCGATATGTTGTTCGGCGATTTCGCGCAGGGCAACAACGGTTGGTTTGTCGTTTTCCCACTCTACTTTAGGGTCTTTGCCGCCCGTTGCAATCTGGCGAGCACGCTTAGACGCGATCATTACCAGTTCAAAACGGTTGTCTACATGTTCCAGGCAATCTTCAACAGTTACGCGTGCCATTTACGACCTCGGTTATATGATTCAGTCACTCAGGTCAATTATAAGACCTGATTTGGATAGCCGGTCAGTCTACCTTAGCTAGGCTATTCTGACAATAGCTCAGCCAGTATTTCAGTATGCTTTTGTTGCTGAGGGGCTCGTTTTAGGCGCTGAGCGGCAAAAATGCTTTGCAGCTGTTCGAGGGTGGCATCAAAGTCATCGTTGATCAGTAGGTACTCATACTCAGCGTAATGACTCATTTCACTCAGCGCTTCGGACATTCGGTGGTTGATAACCTCTTCAGAATCAGTGCCCCGCCCTGTTAAGCGTTTGCGAAGTTCGGTAGTCGAAGGTGGCAGAATAAAGACAGAGGTACAGCTTGGCATCTGTTTACGTATCTGTTGAGCGCCTTGCCAGTCAATTTCGAGGATTACGTCGACACCTTGCTGCAGCTGTTCTTCAACCCAGAGGCGTGAGGTGCCATATTTGTTGGTAAAGACATCGGCGTATTCGAGAAACTGACCTTTTCCAATCATGCTGTCGAAAGTCGTCATCGAGACGAAATTATAGTCTTGGCCGTCAATTTCTCCGGCACGCATGGCACGAGTGGTATGGGATACCGATACACGAACCTGTTTGTCCTGTGCCAGCAGGGCTTTTACCAGACTGGTTTTACCAGCACCAGAGGGTGCTGAGATAACATACAGGGTTCCTAGCTGTGTCATAAGTTGCTTCGCTTCTTCGGGCTGTCAGATTACCGTTACTCACGGCATAAATTTGAGGGGGGATTATAGCGCTTTCAATGGCATTAGAGTATTACCCGAAATGAGTGCCTTAATTACGTGAAGCTAGCGATAGCCGGGGTGGGTTTTAGCCGGGTAGCTTTAACGGGGTCTGTTTGTGAGGTTTAGCCGGTCTAGACGTTGGTTGTCTGTACCGGCTGTTGAGCGGGTTGGAGGCTAATGGATTATTCTAGCGCAAACCAGCACTGACCAAATTCCTGATGGAGATTAGCAAAGCTGAGCTGTAGCTCATTTAGATAGTCGCTTAATGATTCATCCAGATCGTGATTATCTTCGGCTAAGAGGGCGGTTAGTTTTTCTAGTTCGGCGATATCACAGACCGGCAGCAGACTGACCGCAGCCTGAATCTGTTCGGCACAGAAGCTAATGGAGCGCGGAAAGTGTTTATCATGGAGCAAGAAATCACAGACTTTGGTGCCTTCAACGGTGACTCGCATCGTCCGCCGATAATTCATCGCGCCATCGCAGGAGCGCAGTACGTTACCCCAAATAATCTGAGAGGGGTCGATATCTTGCTCGATATCGGTGGTGCTCAGTTGTGCGGTAATGCCGGCATCCAGTATTCGGCTGGCCATATCTGCACGCTCGAGGTTGCGTCCAAGGCGGATAAACTGCCAAGCGGCATCCTTACTCATATTGTCCGCTAACAGACCGTTGATCTGCTGACAGCCTTTAATAACGGTATCGAGAAATCCATGCCGGTTGGTACGGTTGATGCCATCACGAATATGCTCGGCAACATACATGCACAGTTCGTTAATCAGCTCCCATAGAGGCAGCGGCAATACATCCCGACTGGTGCGAACGTTTTCCCGTGCCATCTGTAAGCTAGAAGCCATGGAATTGGGATTTGTGCTGTCAGCAAGCAGTAACTTGACGACATTCTTCTCATCTTGGACGGTGTAGCGTGCGTTAAATACATCTTCAGATGAGTTGATGACTACCAAGTTGAACCAGCTGATATTGATGGTGCGGGGTAGATCAAAAAGTAGATTATCGTAAACACCAACCATTCGGGCTGTATTTTCAGCCCGTTCGATATAGCGGGAGAACCAGTACATCCGTTCAGCAACTTTTGAGAGCATTAGTCTTTCTCCTCAACTATCCAGGTGTCCTTGCTGCCGCCGCCCTGAGACGAGTTAACCACGAGTGAACCTTTCTTCATGGCTACCCGGGTCAGGCCGCCGGTGGTGACATAGAGTTTTTTGCCCTGCAGAATAAAGGGGCGTAGATCGAGGTGGCGAGGTTCGGGGGTAGAACCCACCAAGGTTGGTGCGGTTGATAGGCTAAGCGTCGGTTGACCGATATAGTTACGCGGTGATTTGGTGATGAGCTCAGCAAAGTGTTCCTGTTCTTTCTTGGTCGAGTGAGGCCCTACCAGCATGCCGTAGCCGCCGGATTCGTTGGCGGGTTTAACGACTAACTTATCGAGGTTATCCAGTACATACTGGCGTTGTTCAGGGTCAGAGCAGAGGTAGGTTTCGACATTTGGCAGTAATGGTTCTTCCTTCAGGTAGTAACGAATGATATCCGGTACATAAGCATATACGACCTTATCATCCGCTACGCCGGCGCCTGGTGCATTGGCGAGGGCGACATTACCCGCTTTCCACGCGCGCATTAAGCCGGGCACCCCGAGCATTGAATCTTCTCTAAAGGCTTCGGGGTCAAGAAACTCATCATCAATGCGGCGATAAATAACATCGACCCGCTCGAGTCCACTGATGGTTTTCATATAGACACAATCATCATCTTCGACGATCAAATCGCTGCCTTCAACCAGTTCGGCACCCATCTGTTGTGCTAGAAAGGCGTGCTCAAAATAGGCGGAGTTAAAGATCCCTGGGGTGAGGACGACAATCTCCGGTTGGGCTATATCTCGCGGGGAGAGTGATGCCAGCATATCGAATAGATGAGCGGGATAATTATTGACCGGCAGAATGGAGTCTTCGGAGAATAGCTCGGGCAATACTCGCTTCGTGATCTCCCGGTTTTCAATCATATAAGAGACACCAGAGGGCACGCGAAGGTTATCTTCTAGTACGTAGAACTGGCCATCTAGGTCGCGGACGAGATCGGTACCGCAGATATTTGCCCAAACACCATGGGGAGGCGTTGCTCCGACACATTCTGGACGAAAGTTTTTCGATTTCAGAACAATCTCGGCGGGGATGATGCCGTCTTTGATAATATGTTGATCGTGATATAGATCGTTAATAAACATATTCAGCGCTTTTAGACGCTGCTTTAGGCCTTTGGCTGTTTGTGCCCAGTGGGAGGCCGAAATGGTGCGTGGAATGATGTCAAAAGGCCAAGCGCGGTCGATATTGCCCTCTTCTGTATAGACGGTAAAACTCACCCCCATCTCTTGGATGGTGGATTCCGCCATCTTCTTGCGTTTATTGATCTCAGCTGTACTCATAGAGCCAAGGTAGTTTACCAGCCGGGTCGCAGGTTCTCTTGGAACTCGGTCATCTGCGATTAGTTCATCATAAAAGTTGCCGGTGGAATACTCAGTCCAGTCGATACTCATGTAGATACCCTCGGTTCCATGAACCCTGTTGCACTGTTCTTGTGCGGCCTTGTAAGGCTAAGTTAACCATGCCATATAACTGTGCAATATAGCATTAAAAATTATACGAAATGATTGAAAACACATTGTTTAATAGATTTAGCAATATATAGGCCATATGGCTTGCAGGCTTTAGTTAAGATACTTAAAACCGATCGATTCGACGGGCCTGCATGTCTAATCATAAGGTTCCGCCCGGCGCTTTTGGTTGCTATCGATGTCAATTGTCATCCAGCCAGTCTAGGTCACAACAGAAAACTTTCCATTGATCATCGACTTTAAATGCTTGTGATAGGGTGATGCACATCTGTGAATCGGCAACTGAAAGGTAGGGATCGCTGATAATGGTGATGCCGGGTTGCTCGATGGCGAGGTGATAATAGGGGCGGTGGGACCAGTTACCTTTGTCGCCACATAAAAGCGGGGCAAAGCGGAGTTCAATGCGTTGCCTAGGATGGAATATATTGAGCACCCCTTGAGTCTGATAGCCTGATTCATCTAATAAGTAGCAGCGAACCGCTTGAGGAGTGCAGAATATCTGGTTACTGCTTTGTTGTAGGTCTTGGTGGGCACGAAAGTTATCGAGGGCCGATTGAAACAGGGGATGTACCGGGTGGAGGTTGTTCGCTTTCGTGAGTGATTGCTGAGTACGTAGGCTTTGCTGTCGTTGCAATAATTGGTCAAAAATAGCTGACGCCTGATTGTTGGCCGGTAATTGAGGCGCTGGATGGGCAAAGTAAAAGCCCTGCAGCATATCCGCATTGGCGGCAATTGCGATGCATGCCTCTTGCTCTGTTTCGACCCCTTCAACGATGACTAAGCTGCCGGCTTGATGGAGTAGTGTGATGATACCGGACAGAATACGTTCCGCTCGTTTACTCTGAGCGGCTGCATGTATGAGGTTGCGATCCAGCTTGACGATATCAGGTTCTAGTTGCCAGATACGATCAAAGTTTGAATGTCCTGCGCCAAAGTCATCGATCGCAACGAGGCAGTTAAGTTGATGTAAGTGATCAATATAGTGTTTTAGAGCCCCGTGGTCTTGAACTTCTGTTTCAAGAATTTCAACGACTAGGCGATGAGGGGGCAAGCCGCACTGGGTTAAAAGTTGATGGGTAAAGCCGGTTTTTGGGTTTTCGTTTAGCAGTGACTGAGCATCAAGGTTGACGAATAACCACTCATTGTTGTGGCTCTGAGTGGTGAAGTTTTCAATGTGTAAGGTACGGCATAGGCGATCCAGCCCAAGCATTTCTAAGTTGCTTTGCGGTAGTGATAGAAGCTCTAGTGGAGGGGTTGCTAAACCTTGCTGTGATGTGGCGCGAATAAGTCCCTCGTAGCCTATTGCACGGCGATGAGCGATGCTATAGATCGGTTGAAAGTGGCTCGAAAGTGCGTGGCCTCGATATTGATTAAGGAGCATGGGCCGGGCTGACTGTTGGGCGCTATTGTGCATTCTGTTTAGGGCGATATTAGGCACGTCAGATCCTCTTGGTTACAGTCTGCAAATCCTTGAGTGCAGTATCAATCATCCCTAACAGTTCATTAATAGCCTGGGTCGCTTGTTCGAAGTAGTGCTTGGCTTCAATATGTGGATAGTCGCAGTTCAGCAGCTCTTGCTCAAGACATAACAAAAAAGAGTTCACGGTTTGTTGTGATTGCCGCACATTAAGGTGGTTAGCATTGCGTGTTTCTAGTGCCGAAAATGCCGTTGATGAGAGCTGCTTGATTTTTGAATGTAAGAACCTTAACCGGACTCTTTGAGCCGCGCTGCTCGATTGACTCGCTGCCATACTGGTGCCGAGTGCACGGGCTTGTCCGGTCCATTCCGCCGTTTGTACAACCTCGTGCCAGATATAGTTTAGATAATCGAGTTTGTGGCTGCTGTTAGCGGCATTCAGCTCGTGAGCAATATCCTCTATCAGGTAGATAGTATGGCGGATTAGGCGGTGGTGGCTGAGGAGATTACTAGAGGCTTTTGCGGTGTTATTTTGATGAATATGTTGCCATTGTTGAATGAGATTAAACCACTGTTTGTGGTGTGCGGTGTCGAGCGCGCTAGCCTGCTGAATACACTTTTCTAATCGTTGGCGGGTGTTATGTAAGTCGCTCGTTAGACTGGTATCACCGGATAATAATGCCGTGCTTAATCCCCGGTGGAGTTGAAAGTCGGCCAGTAACAAGCGTAGTAACTTAAGCTGTTCTATTCCCGTGTGCAACTGAGTTTGCTGTTGCCGGCGTAGTCTATGGTAGAGGATAAAAAAGAACAGTAAGACACTGATAAACAAACAGATCATCTCTATTTGCGGAGCTACAGCAGTGGTTATTGGTATCATATCGATGCTCCTGTCAGATGCGCTAAATGATGAGCCACCGCTCGGGCTTGCGCAGCGGCTCGGAGGTTTGCTTCGTTGCCTTGGGAGACCTGCTCTGCCAGTGCTGCGATCTCGGCAGCCGCTTGGCTTTGCTGTTCTGTACTGACCGCGACCTGTATTACCTGTCCTGTTAATGCTTGGGTGCTGCCATACACAAGGTCGAGTTGTGAACATACCTCTTCTGAGCGCTGTAGGCTGTCATTCGCACTGCTGGTTAAATGCGACATTTTTTCGCTGGTGGAGGTGATATGTTGTTGCACTGATTCAATTTTTTGGGTGATCTGTACGGCTGATACTTGGCTATGATGGGCGAGGTTACGTACTTCACTGGCGACAACAGCAAAGCCTTTGCCGCTTTCACCCGCGCGGGCGGCTTCAATCGCCGCATTTAGGGAGAGTAGATTGGTCTGGTCAGCGATCCCCTGAATAACACTCGACATTTTACTTATTTCGGTCGAGTTGGCGCTGAGTTCTCGCATTAGGGTATTGGTCGCATCGGCTTGGGTGGCGATCTCTGCCACGGTGGAGACCAGCCTGCGTAATTGCTGAATGCTTCCTTCAAGCTGACTGCTAGCATCAAGGCTGGTGTGCCGGGAGGCATCCGCTAGCTGGCTGACCTCATCGATACTGGCATTGAGCTGTTCCACCGCAGAGGCTGCCGTGCTTGCGGCATCGGTTTGCTGTTCAGCGCTACGGGTGACACTGACTGCACTTTGTTCCAGTTCTTGTGAGGCGTGAGAAATCTCATCTAAGCGTTGTTGCAGGCATTGTTGCTGCCGCGCTGAAGCTTTAAGCAATGTCTGTAGATGCTGAACCAGTGGACGCATGACTAACCAGTGCGAACTATTGGGCAGCTCGCTGGTTTGTGGCTGACAGCTATCGCTGAGGCGATTTATTTCTCGCTGTATTAACCAAAGTGTAGCGAGGCCGATATAACCACTGATTGGTAGTGGCCAGACAATCGGCTCTGCCAGTAACAGGTTGCAACCTAGGCTGATTAGGGTGGCAGCTAAGAGTAACGTGATAACGCCCTTAAGACCGAATTGATGCAGTAGTAGAAATACCGGGTAAGTTGCTAACAGCATCGATTATTGCTCCCAAACAGGCAAAAGCCTCCATAGCCCGAGTAACGGGGCTAGTGGAGGCTTCATTGCCTAGCAAAAAAATAAGTGTGGGAATGCGAAAGCAAGAATTAAGCCGTAGCTATGTAACCCTATGAATACAAACGTTTTTATTTATTGCATACCTAAGAGCTTAGCATTTTAACCATCATCCAAGGATAGCTGATCGGTATTGTGCGCTATTTTGGGGCGTTGAGGTGTTTGCTTTCTATCTGCTGTTAGGGGGCTCGCTGGTCGGTATCAGCAGGCCGTTGAGTGGTTTTTTTAATATGTTTCGCCACCAATCGTTCTGCAAATTGATTAATAGAGTCGATATTCGGCAGTGGGAAAGGAATGAACGGGTTTAATCGTAAAGAAAAATAGATTGAGCTGCGACTAGAGTTGCTGGCGGCTTCACTGCGGCGATGAAATCCTGAGGTGTCGGCAATGATGAGGGTGTTTGCTGGCACTTCAAATTTCTTTATTTTATTGAGCGCCAATGACGCCAGTTCATCCTCTTCAATGCGAAGCGATCCTCGTGCGGCGTAACGCTCGCTTAGATCTCGTCCGGTAATGCTCTGTTGGTACTCCCAGCGCAGACGTTTCAGCGTCATCCGGTGAGATCCTTCAATATATTGAAATGGCCCTTTATCGGCCGTGACATCTTCAAGAAAAAGCCAAGCCTTCATCGTTGGGTGAAAGGTATCGGCGTGAAAATGTTTTTGCGGATCGTTATCGATTTTGCCGCCCATATTGCAGACCCGGAGGAAGTGAGGCCAAGGGCGAATTGCCGTTGAAGCGACATAATTCATGAGATGTTTTAGCTGGGATGATTCACACAGCGCTTTAGCGGCAGGAAGTGTATTCAGGGTGGCTTGATCAAGAAAGAGTAGTTGGGTGGTGGTGTCGCCCTGTATAAACTCGCGAACGTCTGGCCAACTGTTGGTCGCTTCGTCTTGTAAGCGTTTAAATTGATCAGGCGGTAGAACATTGGAGATACGTAGATAGCCTGTTTTACGAAAGGCGCGTCGATGTTCTGAACTGATATTCCAGCTTAAAATCCAGCGGCGAAAGCCGGTGATGGTGCGCGCGACAATAACTCGTATCACATGTAAACCAAGGCGGTTAAGTGTTCGGTTGCCTAAGATAGGATTTGCTTCAAAGGACTTAGCTTCGGTAAATATTTCCAGGAACCAAGTTATGTATTGAACAAGCCGATTTTTTTCAACGGTCACTCCAAAGCAGAGGCATTATCAACAGGGCTAAAAATAGCAGCTTGGCAGCGGTTAATCGAGTTGGATTTATGACCTAGATCGCTTTATCGGCGAGTAGGTTGAGATTTCAAGGGGCATTGTGTGAGGCTGCCCCGCGCGTTATGGCGTATCAAGAGTGAAAGCCGCTACATCGCGGTTATTGATCGGTGAATAACGCTAATGGGTCGATGATTCCTTTGAACCGTGCGAAAGTCGCCATGCTTTCATCCGCTATTAGGTCTGGGTAGTCGGGGTTGTTGGCTCGGAGTGTATAGCTACCATCGGTATTTTTAAGTACCCGTCGTAGTAAATATTGATTATCGCCCGCACTATCTTGACGCTCGATGGCCACGATGTGATCGGTGATGCTACCGGCGCTTTGCGGTGTTATCTGTTCCAGCAGCAGGTAGTCACCATCGTGGATGGGGTTTTTACCACCGTTCATCGAGTTCCCTGAGGCTTGGGCGATGAAATGGCGGTCGGGGGATAAATGGCCAAAGCCGCTCGGCGCAGGAAGATGCTCTTCGATATCGGCATGGCCTGTTTTGAAGTGACCACAGGCAATTTTAATATTGGGAAAGAAGGCTAACTGAGTTATGGAGTCGGCGGGTGATGGGGCGGATATTGTAGGAATATCAGCTTGCCTCAATATCTGTTTACTTTGTGCATACAGGCTTAAGCGCCAAGCAAGAATTTCTTCGGTCATGGCGTTAAATATCGTTAGTTCTGCTGCTTCCACGGGTTGCTGGTAATGAAACAGCATCCCCTGTTGCGAAAACCATTCGATCTTGGAGCTTTGTTCAGGGGTACACCAATGATGAATGGGCATCTTACGCCAGTGGCTTAGCCATGCGCTGTCACTGGTACTCTGTAAGGGTTGCAGGCTTGATGGCAAGTCTGCTTGCCACACTGGGTGTTGCAAATACCACTGTTTGCTCCAGTGAGCGAGCTGTTGCAGAGGTATCGACTGAGTCAATGCTTGCTGCTCTAGCAGGGTTTGCAGCAAAACCAGTTTGTACGACTTAGAGGTTTTGGTCGTGGTCAAATCACGATACCACTGGGCATGTTTTTCGAGCACCAGAAGTTCATCGTCAGCGGCGTCGCCCTGTTCATCAATGAATTCCCACCAACAACCATAGTTGCGACGTAACAGGCTTAAGTTCGCGCCACTGCGCCAAAACTCTTTCAAGGTTGGTCGACGCTTGAGGTTCTGCTTTAGGCCGGCATACTGCTGATCGAGCTTACCCATCACCAAGCTATCTAGATACTCGATAAAGGCGAGGTCGTAATTAACGTAACAACCGTCGGGTAGCAGATCGCTGGGGTGTTTGGCTGCTTCGGCCAGTTGCTTACGGGTGGGTTTGTGAGGAAAGGCGGAACCGAACAACATTTCGGGGCGGTTGAGGAAGCTATGATGATTCCCGACAAAGTCCAGCACCACCAGTTTTTCTTTGCTCATGCTTAGGCGCAAACCGCGACCTAATTGTTGCAGAAAAAGTATTTTCGACTCGGTGGGACGTAACATCATCACCGTATCGATTTGCGGTAAGTCAACGCCCTCATTGAAGAGATCGACGGAGAATAATACCTGTAGTTGTCCGCTCTCGAGTGACGCCAGTGCTGCCGAGCGTGTTAGGTCTGATTCCGTATGCACACTGGCCGCACGTATACCCTGCTGGTTAAAATAATCAGCCATATAATCCGCATGGCGACGGGAGGCGCAAAAGGCGAGGGTGCGAGCCTGTGATTGATTACGCCATTCTTTTAAAACATGACGACTGCGGCCTCGTGTGGCGAGCTGGGTGGATAGTTTGGTTGGGTCGAAGCGGCCGTTACGCCATGGAATGTGTTCATAATCCACTTCGCTATCAAAGATGCCGTAGTAATAAAATGGGCAGAGTTGTTGGTCGTTGATACCATCAAATAGATCGCGACGATAGACCAGATTATGATCACACAGGCGCAGTATATCGGAGCCATCGGTGCGGTCGGGTGTCGCGGTAAGACCCAACATAAAACGAGGCTGGAAGTAGGTTAGCAACGATTGATAACTGCCTGCCGCCGCATGGTGGAATTCATCCACGACCATGTAATCAAAGTAATCCCGACTGAAGCGTTCAAGGTTGGCCATGCGCCCTAAAGTTTGCACCGAGGCAAACAGTAAGTCATATTCACTGTCTTTCTGTTTACCCGTATAACGACCCACCCGCTTATGGGGTAGAACGGCTAAAAAAGTGGCTTCCGCTTGCAGCAGAATCTCTTCTCGATGAGCGATAAACAGCACTCGCTTAGCCTCTATCTGAACCGCATCAAAGGCGGCAAGGTAGGTTTTCCCCATCCCCGTGGCGAGAACTACGAGTCCCTTTTGCCAGCCTCGTTGTCGTGTGGTTGTTAATGCCTGTAATGCTGTCGCTTGGTGGGGCTTCGGCAATGGAGAGTCAGGAACGGGCTCTTGTTCATCCACCTTGGCGGTATGCATGGGCACCACCTTTCGAGCCTGTTCATAGCGGCGCTGGTAATCTTCTATCCAGTCAAAATTCAATGCGTGAATTTGAGGCCGAAGTAAGAGTTGCTGAAATTGTTGTCGTACTTCAATGAGCCGTTGTGCTGCGAGTGAATCCGCTTCATTGGGATAGTCGAGATGATAGTTCCATTCCAGCCCATCGGTTAACGCTTTGGCACTGATATTACTCGAACCGACAAATGCATCCGCACTCATCAGACTGCCCTGTTTTGAACGGGCAAAAATGTAAGCTTTGAGGTGAAAACTGTCTGCCGAGCCGGTTTCAAAAATACGAACATCCGCACCACGCTCGGCCAGTAGCATGAGTTTCCTTAACGCACTAGGGTCTGTAATACAGAGGTAATCGCTGGTTAATAGGGTGAGGCGCACATCACGGGTAGTGGACTGTAAAGCGGCTTCGAGATCCCCAAAAATCAAATTCAAACCCGTGGAACGAATAAAAGAAACGGCTATCTCTATTTCGGTGGCCTGGGTTAAGGCGCGTCGTAGCGCTGGCAGCAGCTGGTGGCCATCACCGCCAGTGAGTAAGTATGATGGTGAACTCATATATGAGGCTCGTTTATCGGCCTGAGGCAGAGGGTTTTCCAACTGATGTCATGACGCTGTAGGCAGTCATTAGTAGAGATTTCACTGAGTGTTTGTGTTTCTAAACGCATTTGCTGAGCTAATGTTTCTAATTCAGCAACGCTCACAGGATACATGGGGCGGGTGGGATCTGATGGGCCAAAGCGCAGGGTAATAATAATGACGCCTTGAGGGGATAAATACTGATATAAACGTTGCATCGCCATAGACCGTTGTTCCGGCTTGAGGTGCATCCAAACGGCGGATAATAAAATCAGATCATAGCCTTGTGGCGGACATTGCAGATCATTTAAGTCGGGCAGTTGGGCACTAACCCATGTAACGCGATGGCCGGTTTTATGCTGGCCTAACTGACGTAGATTAGTGGCGGGTTCAACTGCAGTTACCTGCCAGCCTTGCTGTTCGAGCCAGAGCGCATCACGGCCACTACCGGCGCCAATATCTAAAGCCAAGCGGGGCGTTAATGTTTTTAATAGGGGAGCCCAAGCGGCATGTACGTCTTGGGCGGCCACCGAATCGTACTGTGTTTGATAACGGCTGGCATGCAGGTGGTAGTGTAAAATTATTGGATCTGTCATGCCTATTCCCTGTTAAAAATCATCCTTTAAAGCATCCTCAGAGTATACACAAAAAGATGTTTTTTCTATGGGGGAGATCAGCCTATCTATCACTAGTCTTTGGCTTTTTTGCAGATGTTAGCGATCAACACAGCCATAGTTTGGTCGTGTTTGTTGCGTAGGTATAATGATACAACAGCAAAAAATAAAATAGCGTAGAGTGATTCAACATGAAGCTTGGTCGAAACGATCTTTGTTCTTGTGGTAGCGGTAAAAAATACAAACGTTGTTGTATGGATAACGTATCAAAACAGCATGCAGAGATGTCTGAGGATTTTGAGCAAGTTGCCGCGATGAATCCTCACTTGACGTTAGATGAACTCAATGTGGTTGCACAGCATAGAGTGCATGAGCGCAATAATCAGCCCAATGTGGATTTTTGTGGTCTTTCACCAAGCCAAATATCAAACTGGTTATATGCGCCGTTCAATGAATTGGAGTGGGTTAATATCAGTACGCCAGAAGACCTCTCTAGTAGCCCTGTGATGCGATATTTAGCGCTTATTCTGGATGAAGCCATGCAGAATGAAGGGGCATTTAAGGCAACGAGCAAAGGTAACTTACCCACAAAGTTAGTGACGCAGGCCAGTGAGCTTATGCCTGAGTTTGTCATTTCTCAATATCAAATTCATGCCAGCGTCAGTGAATGCTCTGGCAGCAATGAAGATAAGTTTAACGCGCTACATTACACCCGTGTTTTGGCTGAAATTAGCGGCGTTATTTATCGTAGAAGTGGCCGTTATCATATGAAAAAAGCGGTTCAAAAACAGTATCAAACTCAAGGTCTTAAAGCCTTTTTTCTGCCCATGCTCGAAGCTGCAACCACTCAGTACAATTGGGGCTATTTTGATCATTGGGAAAATGATGTCGATCTACGCACCTTCTGGTTGTTCATGCTATGGAGACTGCAAAGTCATGGTATTGTTGATCAATTGATAGAAGAGGTTGTCTCGGCATTCCCTGATTTACTTCTTCAGTATTCATCCGAAGAGTATTTCCCGCCAGGCCAATTATTCAGCATACAGGTTGAATCTCGTTTTATTGAACGATTCTTACAGTTTTGGGGATTTGTAACGCTTGATCCGAAGCTGCGCTTCTCTGAAGATCCATCGTTTAGAAAGGTTGATATTCAACCGCTGCTGACGCAAACCTTTCAGTTCACAATTTAACATGTGAATGAATTGGATTTAGCTGTCCCGCAGTGAGTCATTGCTTAAACTCTGTTACCGCTATTCGATATGGGGATACTTATTTGCTGCTGTAAAATGCCCATTTAAATCGATGGTGTAATAATCTTTTGCTCAGAATTTCCGGAATTTTCCGCATTGGTTGGACTTTTGCAATTTTACGCGCATAAAAGTCTAGCTTACTACCCAAATCTAAGTGTTATGGGTTTTGTAGACTCTCCCTCAGATTCTTAAATATAGGATAATAATTCCATTTTTTTGATTTATGTGGAGCCATAACCCTGAGGTATAGTAGAGGGCCATCAAAAGCGAGTTTTCAGCGCGAGGCAGGTGAATGTAGTACTTTTTACGATAAGTAAATGAAGTATCGCGAGTGTCGAAAATTCAGATTACTTAAAAGAGCCGGCTTTTCGATGAATGGCTAAGTAGTCTTTATGTGGAGGCATAGTTTTGGGTACATCAATAGGCTTCCCTTCTATCGATAAGAAGTGCTGCTTGAAGCTGTCTTGGGTATTAAATTCTTTCAAATCAGTGGATAGAATTATTCGGTAATCATCATCGAGTGATATTAAATGCTTATCGAATGCTGCATCGTAAGTAGCGGATAAGTATAACCCATTTCGCGGATCTAACCGTTTGGTTGGGTCTTTAGCCCAACCGATAATGTGGCTAGCTCGATTAATGGCTGAAATGTTGAGCCCTGTTATGCAGCAACGGTTTCTGTAGTTTTTCCTTAAGATGTTTCTAAAGACAGATTGATTGGTGCGTTGCTTTACTAACTGAAGTGTATCGGTACCTATTGGTACTTGATCAGCATCAATGAGATAACGCGGCACGGTATAGTCGTTTTCCAGTAGTTCCAATTCAGATGAATCAAGCTCTCTTTTCTCTGTATAGACGCTAACAAGTTTATCCTCAAAACGTTGCTCAATTAAAAATAGATGGTACTGCTTAATGGCGGCGGAACAGAATCCATCCCTTAGGTAGCTTGTCGGTAGATCTTCAAATACCCAAATAGAGTTCTCATTATGAGACTCTTGAATCAAAAATTTATAAAGAGGCTCTAATTGTTCTGTTGACGTTATCGACCAAAGATTTTGAATCTGGTTAAACCTATCAGGCCTACGTTTTATCATTTCGCAAATTAGATCAAGTGCTCTTATGTAGGAGTTAACTTTGTTACTTCGAGGTTTGTCATCGTCAAGAAGAAAAAACTTAAAATCATCCTTTCGACTCAATTCAATATTTTCCTGAATCAAATGTTCTGGCATGTAAAACCTCCGATATAAAGGCGATTCGTCGTCAATGAAAGAATCGTAGTCTGCTGGTACATCGTGCCGAATATTTAAAAATGTAAGGCACTATTCGATATTCTGAATCTGTTCTCTCATCTGCTCAATTAAAACCTTAAGCTCTACCGCACTCTGAGTGGTGTCGGTCACGATGGATTTGGATGATAAGGTGTTGGCTTCGCGGTTGAGCTCCTGCATTAGGAAGTCTAAGCGACGGCCTATCGGGCCTTTGGATTTGAGGACGCGTTTGACTTCCTGTACATGGGTATTGAGGCGATCCATCTCTTCGTCGACATCGGCTTTTTGCGCGAGGATGACCATCTCTTGTTCTACGCGGCTTTGATCGAGGTCTGCTTTAAACTCTTCTAATCGAGCCTTTAGATTGTCTCGCTGGGCCTGCAGGATGCCCGGTAGTTTACTGCGCACATCGACGACGATCTCGGTGATAGTGTCGAGGCGTTGATCAATAAGGGCTGCCAGTTCTACGCCTTCGCGGCCGCGGCTTTCGATCAGTTCATCGAGGGCGGTGTGGAAAAGGCTGAGGGCGGCTTTTTTAACGGCATCCATATCGAGGCTGGTGTCTTGCAGTACGCCGGGCCAGCGGAGTAGGTCCATGGTGTCGATCGGTTTTGAAACCTGCAGTAGGTTTTCCATTTGTTGCGCGGCGTCTAGCAGTTCTCGGGCAAAAGCTTCATTGACGGTTAAGGTCTGGGATTGGGCCTCTGCGACAAAGCGCAGGGTGCATTCAACTTTCCCGCGACTCAACTTTTTACGCAGCGCTTCCCTTAGAGGGCCTTCAATTTCACGCAGACTTTCCGGCAGTCGCAGGTGCGGCTCGAGATAGCGGTGGTTGACTGAGCGGACTTCCCAAATCAAGCTGCCCCATTCATGTTGCGCTTCCTGGCGGGCAAAAGCGGTCATGCTACGTGTCATATTGTCTGTTCTCGTTTAGAATGCAGGTTTCGTTGTCGACACTGAACCGGTGCCGGCGAGTTTACGCTTTATTCTAACAGCCCTCGATCGCTTCCTCTATGCGTCGGTCTGGGGTTCCGAACAGGATCCTTAAGTTCATGAGTTCAACAATTTCAGATCAGTTGCAAAACCTTGGCGTCACGACTTTTCGTCCGAGTAATCGCGAGGCGGATCAGATGCGTGAGGTACGTATCACCCGGAATTTTACTAAGCATGCGGAGGGTTCAGTGCTGGTGGAGTTTGGCGATACTAAAGTGATCTGTACCGCATCCGTTGAGCGGGGCGTGCCGCGCTTTCTGCGAGGCTCAGGTTCTGGTTGGGTCACAGCGGAATACGGTATGTTGCCACGAGCCACCGGTAGCCGTAATGGCCGGGAAGCGGCGCGAGGCCAGCAAGGTGGTCGTACGGTTGAAATTCAGCGCTTGATTGGTCGTTCTCTGCGGGCCTGTATGGATCTTAAAAAACTGGGTGAGAATACCATCACTATCGATTGTGATGTGATTCAGGCCGATGGCGGTACGCGTACGGCGTCTATTACCGGTGCCTATGTGGCGCTGCGTGACGCGATCAGCTTTCTTAAGAAAGATAAGCATGGCGCGATGAAAGGCGATCCGATTAAGTGTGGTTTGGCGGCGATCTCTGTGGGTGTTTATAAAGGTAAGCCGGTGCTGGATCTGGACTATGCTGAGGACTCTTCTGCCGAAACCGATATGAATGTGATCATGACCAGCAAAGGTGGTTTTGTCGAGGTGCAGGGCACCGCTGAAGGCGAGCCTTATTCACAGGATGAGCTGAATGCTATGTTAGAACTGGCGAAGAAAGGTATCTCTGAGTTGTGCGAGATGCAGGAGAAAGCACTAGCCTAATAGGTTAGGGCGTAAAAAAGGGAGCCTCGGCTCCCTTTTTTCATGCTTGTTTATCGAGCTACGGTTTAAACGACCTTAGAGATCGTAATCAATAATCAGCGGTGCGTGTGCAGAAAACACTTGCCCGCGATAGATCGAGGCGGACTTGATGGTTTTACGCAGGTTAGCGGTGGTAATCTGATAATCTAGGCGGGCGCCTTCATTGAGTTCGCGGGCCTTGTTGTAGTCCGGCCACCAGGTGTGCTGCTGATCAACGCGGTTGACCTGTCGGAATGCATCGACATAACCCATATCGCCAAACAGCTCTTCTACCCATTCGCGCTCTTGTGGCAAAAATCCGGATACTTTCTGGTTTACATACCAGTTGCTTAGATCTTGCGGTTTATGGGCAATCAGTAACGGGCCGCAGAAAATGAATTCACGACGTTTACGCAGGGTCTTTGTAAAGTGGCCCTTGAGTAGCTGCAGATATTCCTCTTTAGCCTGTTGTGCTTCAGCACTTTTAAGGCCAGAGGGCACGCTGAAGGAGGCGACACTGACATTGTCGAAGTCTGCCTGTATAAAGCGGCCATGGAAGTCGCATTGCTCAAAGCCAAGGCCGGTCATGATGGCTTTTGGCATCACCCGGGTATAGATGGCGACACCGCTATAGCCATCTTCAAATGCATCGAAGAAGTAAGCTTCATAGCCATCCGGATGATAGCGCTTATCATCCAGTTGATAGTCTTTGGCACGCAGGTCCTGAAGGCATACTACATCAGCATCCTGTTCAACCATCCATTGGAAGAATCCGTTATCTGTAGCCTGCTCAATACCCTGAGTATTGAATGTAATGACGCGCATAGCTTATAAACCTGTGAAAAACGCAATTTGTAGCGAAAGGCGCATTGTACTGGGTGTTTAAGGAAATTTAAATCTAAAGCGCGGACTATTAATCTCAGGATGGGTAAATCAGAGTTTAATATTGTTCACAATGGAGGGGCAGGAAGAAACCCTGTATTATACGGCCAATTTTTAAACAGCGTTGCGGAGAGCCCATATGCAGGACTATCAGAGAGAGTTTATCGAGTTCGCGATTGATAAAGAGGTGTTGCGATTCGGCGAGTTCACCCTGAAATCGGGCCGTACTAGCCCTTATTTCTTTAATGCTGGGTTATTTAACAGTGGCGCTGCTCTTGCCCGTCTAGGTAAATGCTATGCAGCGGCGATTCAGCAGTCGGGTATTGAGTATGATGTGATGCTTGGGCCAGCTTACAAGGGCATTCCTTTGGCGGCGGCGACCTGTGTTGCGCTGGCCACCGAATTTGGTCAGGATGTGCCCTATGTGTTTAACCGTAAAGAAGCCAAGACCCACGGCGAAGGCGGTAATCTGGTGGGCGCTCCTTTGGAGGGCCGTGTACTGATTATTGATGATGTGATTACGGCGGGTACGGCGATTCGTGAAGTGATGGATTTGATTGCTAAGGCCGGCGCTACTCCCGCGGGAACGGTGATCGCACTGAATCGTCAGGAAAAGGGTAAAGGTGAATTGTCTGCCATTCAGGAAGTCGAGCGTGATTATAATATGCCGGTTGCCAGTATTGTGTCGCTCAATGACCTGCTGACCTATCTGAATGAGAAGGGCGGTATGGACGAGCAGATAGCCGCTATTTCGGCGTATCGCTCACAATATGGCATCTGATCGATTACTGATTGATCAATAACGAAATATTTTTAAGGTGTGTGAGTAATTCGGTTGATTTTTTTAGCTGGCCGTGTTTAATACGCCTCTCTTGTGTGCCCGGATAGCTCAGTCGGTAGAGCAGAGGATTGAAAATCCTCGTGTCCTTGGTTCGATTCCGAGTCCGGGCACCATTTATACTTTTAAGCCTTGCAGTCAAATGCAGGGCTTTTTTGTGTCTGGAATATCGCAGTTCGGAACACGAACCTGTTCGATTATTCGTCGCTGCGCTCCTCACCCTTTGGGCCATCGTCAAAGAGCGACGATGTTGTTATGGCCTGCGGCCATTGCTCCGAGTTGGGCACCATTTTTTCTCAGCCTTGTGTCAAATTAAGTACCTTGGTGATTTAAGGCTCTCAAATAGTCAATAAAGTTGTATACAATAATGATTGATTATTGTGTTGGTTTTCGCACTAAAAGTAATCATTTTTGAAGATAGGTTGAAGGCGCTGCCTTGTAATGAGGCACGAAATTTTCCTGTAAACGATCGTTTGAATAAAATTTATCCTATTTAACTCGCTGTTTTAAAACACTATCTATTTCGTTTCTTGATTTTTCTGACCACTTGGCCAGCTTTTTGCTGAAGTAGGGTAAAGGGTTCTGTCACGCAGTCCGATAATTAAATAATGAAAGAATGGGATGATGATCACTATGAAACGTAAACTCGCATTGGCCGCTCTAACCGCAAGTGCTTTTATCGCTACTCCCGCATCCGCCGAGATGCTGTGGACCAATACCAGCCTGAGTTACTTGAAAGGCGATGATTACAAGTTTACCCCTACCGGTAATATGGATGTGGTAACACTGGAAAATGCTACCGGCCATAACTGGGGTGATACCTTCCTCTTTGTTGACCGCACCATGCCTGAAGACGGCGACAGCAGTTTTTATGGTGAGTTTTCACCACGTTTGAGCTTGAGTTATGCCACCGGGAGTGATCTTTCTTTTGGTTTTATTAAAGATGTTTATCTGGCGGGTACTTGGGAAGCGGGTGATGGTTTTGATAATAACCTTTATGGTCTGAGTGTTAACTTGGATGTGCCTGGGTTCAGATATTTCACCGCCAGTGTGTATAAAGCCCATAACGATTTGTCGGATAACGATGAGCAGCTAACGTTGACCTGGGCATACCCGATTGAAGCGGGCAATCAAGAGTTTCTGGTTGATGGTTTCCTTGATTGGAGCACGAGCAGTGACACTAACGAATCTGAGATGAACTTTACGCCGCAGCTTAAATGGAATGCTGGAAAAAATATGGGGCTGAAATCGCCTCTTTATATTGGGGTTGAGTATGCCTATTGGAACAATAAATACGGTAGCACTATCGATGAGCGTAATGCTTCATTACTGCTGAAATGGCATTTCTGATCGTTCATCGTATTGTTGCGGGCGGCATGTCCCGCAACGCATAAGGAGGTCTTATGTCTACACAGAACTCGAATGATTTGATCTACGCACTGGACGCTAAACCCGGTGTTTTAGAATCAGGTTTCGCTGCGTTGCAGCATGTGCTGGCCAGCTTTATTGGTATTATCACACCGACACTGATTATCGGTGGTGTGCTTGGGTTAGGCGAGCATGTGCCTTACCTGATTAGTATGGCGTTGATGGTATCCGGTGTGGGGACGATTATTCAGGCTCGTCGTCCATTAGGCATGGGCGCTGGGATGATCTGCGTGCAGGGAACTAGCTTTGCTTTTCTAAGTTCGGTGCTCGCGGCCGGGTTTATTGCCAAAGGACAGGGCGGTGGCCCAGAAGAGATTCTAGCGCTAATTTTTGGTGTGTGTTTGCTCGGCGCGTTTATTGAGATTTTTCTCAGCCAGTTTATCCATAAGCTTAAACGTATTATTACCCCGTTAGTTACCGGTATTGTGATTACTATTATTGGTGCCAGTCTAATTAAAGTGGGTATGACCGATCTGGCCGGTGGTTTTAAAGCGAAAGATTTCGGTGATCCGGCCAACTTGATGCTTGGCGGAATTGTGTTGGTGAGTATTATCGCACTAAACCGTTCCAGTAATAGCTGGATCCGTTTGTCATCGATCGTGATTGGCTTGGCGATCGGTATGGTCATTGCCGGATTTATGGGCAAAATTAGTTTCGCTTCGTTGAGTAGCTTGCCCGTGATCAGCATTCCGGTACCGTTTAAGTATGGTTTTGCTTTTGATTGGAGTGCTTTCTTACCGATTGCGTTGATCTATATGATTACCGCCATTGAATCGACCGGGGATATCACCGCCAACTGCATGGTCTCCAAACAGCCGATCGCGGGGGACGACTACATTGCGCGGGTTCGCGGTGGCGTGTTTGCCGATGGCTTTAACTCTCTGTTGGCGGCGGTGTTTAATACCTTTCCAAACACCACCTTTAGTCAGAATAACGGTGTGATTCAATTAACCGGCGTTGCCAGTCGGCATATTGCGCTGTATATCGGCGCTATTTTGTTGTTGCTCGGATTGTTTCCAATGATTGGCGGTATCTTGCAGCAGATTCCTAAGCCCGTCTTAGGCGGTGCGACCTTGGTGATGTTTGGTACGGTGGCAGCGGCGGGGATCAAGATTATTGCATCGGAACACCTCGATCGCCGTAAGCTGCTGATTATGGCCGTAGCGTTTGGTATGGGGTTAGGTGTTAGCATGACGCCGGGTCTGCTGGATCAACTGCCGAAGATGGTGCAAAGCGTGTTTGGTTCGCCGATTACGACCGGCGGTATGGCAGCGATTATTCTAAGTTTGCTTTTGCCAGAGGAGCTGGGCGAAAAGGAAGCGGTTGCTGAAGCGTCGACTGTTAGTGATTTGAGCGCTGCACAGATCGACTAAATACTGGCGTTGAGTGATATTGGCCAATAAAACACCGCGTTGATCGCGGTGTTTTTGTGTGTTAGGTCGAGTGATTAGTTGAAAAGAATCTGACGTAACCGTGTGCGGTATTAATCACCCATTGCTGTGCCTTCTCGGCGGGGATCGACGGCACTTCGCCACGAGCCATCAGGCTGTCGGAAAAAACCATGCAGGCCGCTGTTTTGGTCTTTCACTTTGATTTGGTGTCCTAGGGCTTGTAAGGGGGCAGCGAGTGTTTCTGCGAGAGTGCCCGCTTCCAGCTCGGTCACGCCGTTGCGGTTAACCACATGGGGGCTATTGAAGGCCTCTTGTAGGCTGAGGTCTGTGCTGAGTTTAAGGTACAGATTTTTCGCAACATAGCTGATGATACGGCTGCCACCGGGAGAGCCAAGGGCGGCAACTAACTGGTTATCCTGATCAAACACCATCATGGGCGACATCGAACTACGGGGGCGTTTATTGGCTTGCACCCGGTTGGCGACCAGTTTGCCATCTTTCTCGGCGATAAAGGAAAAGTCGGTCAGTTGATTGTTGAGTAAGAAGCCACCGGCCATCAGGGTTGAGCCGAAGGCCATTTCGATACTGCTGGTGATCGATACGGCATTGCCCCACTTGTCGACAATGACAAAGTGGCTGGTGGAGGGAAGTTCAGGGGAGTGGTCGTCGGCCTGACTGATCGTTTTTGGCAGCTCGCCGGGGCTGGCTTGACCCATATCTTTAAGTGGGCTGATCAGTTGGCTACGCTGTTGCAAATAGGTTTCGTCTAGCAGGGCGTCAACGGGCACATCGACAAAGTCGCTGTCGGCTAGATAACGGGCGCGATCGGCATAGGCGAGCCGACTCGCTTGGGTTAGCAGATGATAAAAAGCTACGCTGTCCGGTTGTTGTGGCTGTGATTCCGCCAGTTCCATGAGTTTAATAATTTGTAGGGTTGTCACACCGCCGGAGGTTGGCGGAGGAAAACCGCAAACGCGATATTGCCGAAAGGGCCGGCAGATGGCTTGCCGTGCGACCGGTCGATAGTTTTGTAGATCACTTAGTTGTAGCTTGCCGGGGTTATCGGTGGCTTGCTTAACGGCGGCAATCACCTGTTCCCCAATAGGGCCTTGATATAACGCTGAGGCGCCCTGCTGAGCAATTTGACGCAGCGAGTTTGCTAGTGCCGGATTGGTGAGACGATGACCCACCGGCAGGGGTTCTCCCTTAGAGGTAAAGAAATAATCATGGGCTGCAGGGTAGCGCCCTAATCCTGGGTTGATATTAGATGCGAGTAATTTGTGTAGCCTGGGGCTGACGTTGAAACCTGATTCTGATGTTTTAATTGCCTCATCGAACAGTGAGGCCCAAGGCTGTTTACCGTATTGCTGCTGACTAAGTTCTAACATGGCGAGCACGCCGGGTGTGCCAACGGAACGGCCACCGACCATCGCATCCCACCAACTCATCGGTGTCCCCTCTGCGGTTAAAAATAGGTTTTCGTCGGCAGCAGCAGGAGCTGTTTCACGACCGTCAAAGGCGGTGAGTTGTTGCTGACTGTTATCCCAATAGAGCATAAAAGCGCCACCACCGATGCCTGAAGACTGAGGCTCTACCAGTGTCAGCATCGCCTGAACCGCCACGGCGGCATCGGCTGCACTGCCGCCGCGCTGCAACACTTTATAGCCCGCCTGTGTGGCCAGAGGGTGCGCGGACACTACCAATTGATGTTTCGCTAAGATGGGTTTCTGGTTTAGCGTACCGGTAGCGGATTCCGGTGCTAGATCCTCATTGATGGCGTAGGTTAAGGATGAAAAGAGGGCAAGGGTTGCGAAGATGACCGAGAGAGATGATGTACGCATAACTATAGTCCTGCAGCGCCTGTCGCTGATAGTCGGGTAGGGTGTGAAATGATATTAAAGCAGATTTTTAACGTGAGATTTGAATAATACAGCTTGATTGAGCTAAATTGATGTAGACGGTGAGTTCGTTAGTGGCCATAAAATCCGCTGATAATCGATCGGCCACTGTCGTCGCAGTATCCGTGTTTAGAACGCTATTCACGGCTAGCACAACCGACATTAACAGGGTATTTCAGGGATGACTCGGCATGAGTAACGGTGCCATGTTGGCTAAGAACCAACAGCCTTATAGTAACATCTGTTAAAGATGAGGCTGTTGAGGCCGATAGCATCCCGGTAAAGACTCACTAGGAACCTGGAGATTCACCTTGTCCATAGCGGTAAAATCTATTTCTAGCGCGGATGATGATGCTAAAACCATCAGAATGGTGTTGCTGAATGACCATGAAGGCAAAGCGCTGGTCTTGTTGCCGGCGAATATGCTGTTAAATCTGGTTAGCATCTGGAAACATTCGGGCCGGCATCTGCAACCGGTGAGGGGCTCGGATGCCACTAAATTTTTTAGTCAGGCGGCTTTGAAGGTTGAGGTCGGCCAAGAGAAACTGTTTCGCTTGCCGGTATTTATCGACCGATCACTGGTTGATTACGAACGTTTTAACGTGGTTGAAGCGTATACGGGATTGGCTTTTGAAGCGCACAAAGACTGGTTTAAGGATCATCTGTCCCATTGTGCGTTGGGGCTAAGCCCTCATACGATCGAAACGCATCAGCCTAGTGGTAATGATGAGCAGGTGATCACCCGTGCGGTTGAGCGCTTTACCACCTTGCGTATTCAGCAGCGGCTCGAGGATACCCTCGGGTTACCGCCATTGCCTGCGTCGATGAAGCGTTTAGTTGAACTACGCTCAGACCCTTCCGCGGGTATCGATGATCTTGTGCCACTCATTCGTAACGATGCCAGTCTCGCCGCTCAGGTGATGAGTTGGGCTGCGTCTCCCTATTATGCAGCGCCGGGTGATATTCATTCGGTGGATGATGCAGTAATCCGGGTGCTGGGTTTTGATCTTGTGGTGAATTTGGCGTTAGGGGTGGCGATGGGGAAAACGCTGTCGGTGCCTGATGATACACCTCGAGATGGTATCCCTTATTGGCGGCAATCGGTGTATGTTGCCGCTGCAGCCGAGTTGGTGTGCAAAAAAATTCCCGCCCAGCATCGGCCTAGGATCGGCTTGGTCTATCTCGCCGGTTTGTTACAAAACTTTGGTTATTTGGTCTTGGCGCATCTATTTCCACCGCATTTTTCATTGCTGTCTCGTTATATCGAGGCGAATCCCCATATGGCGTTGGAATATGTCGAGAAGCAGGTTATGAATGTGACTCGAGAGCAGATAGGTGCTTGGTTGCTGGATAACTGGGGCTTACCTGAGGTTGTGGTTGACGCCGTGCGTCATCACAATGATTTAGGTTATGACGGGGTTGCCAGTGATGAAGCAAAGCTGATCTATATCGTCAATCGGAGTCTGCGTCGTCACGGTTTGGCTGACGGCCCTATCGAAGAGATTGCGGATAGCTTGTTGCAGCAGCTTGAGTTGAGTCAGGCTCAGGTGGATGAGGCTATTACGCGGATAATCGAGAATAGAGATGAGCTGGACGCGTTAGTGCATACGATTGCGCATGGCCACTAGCGCGAAGGTTTGATTTAGGTGGTCTAGGCTATCTTTATAGATAAGTCCGCAGATAAATCCACTTAATACGTCGCCATAATCGTGCGTATTAAGTGGGTCACTTGTCACTATTGTTGGCTGTTAGAGAGTGGTTTCGCTTTCTAACTGTTCCAGTTCCTCGAGTTTTTCCATCCACTCCGACTCAATGGCATCAGCCTTCTGTTGCAGCTCGGCCTGTAATTGCAACTGGCGTTTGAGCTGCTCTTTATTGCCTTCTTCATACAAGCTGACATCTGCTAGTGAAGTTTCTATCAGCTGTAGTTCCTGAGTCACCTTATCGAGCGTCGCTTCAAGCTTATCAATGGCTTTGCGCAGTGGCCGAAGTGCATTGCGTCTTTCCGCCTCAAGTCGTTTTTGCTCTTTCTTTTCCGCAGCGCTAAGTGAACGGTTCTCTTTTGGCTCTTCGACCGCTTGGTTTTGGGTCCGACGTTGCGCCGCTAGCCATTGTTGATAATCATCCATATCCCCATCGAAAGGTGATACTCGACCATTAGCAACCAGCCAGAACTGATCCACGGTATTACGCAGCAAGTGACGATCGTGGGAGACGAGAATCAAGGCACCATCGAAGTTTTGCAGCGCCAACGTGAGGGCATGACGGACTTCTAAGTCTAGGTGGTTGGTTGGCTCATCGAGCAGTAGCAGGTTGGGCCGCTGCCAAGCGATGAGGGCCAGGGCTACCCGCGCTTTTTCGCCGCCGGAGAAGCGTTTTACTGGTTCTAGGGCGCGGTCACCGTTAAAGTCAAAGCTACCTAAATAATTACGAATCTCTTGGTCACTGGCTTTCGGCGAAATACGCTGAATATGCAGTGCCGGCGAGGCTTCCAGATCTAAGGCTTCGAGCTGGTGCTGGGCGAAATAGCCGATTTTTAGATGCTCACCCGCATGATAGATGCCATCAATTAGGGGGAGGTCTTGGGTCAGGGTTTTGATCAGTGTCGATTTACCTGCGCCATTCGGCCCGAGTAGGCCAATACGGTCGCCGGGCGACAGGGTCAGCTTTACATCCTTCAAAATCGCTTGGCTGTAACCGAGCTGAGCATTGTTAAGGCTCATCAACGGGAAGGATATTTTATCCGATGATTGAAAGGTAAAACTGAATGGGCTGTCGACATGGGCTGGGGCAATCAGCTCCATGCGTTCTAATTCTTTAACTCGGCTTTGGGCCTGTTTGGCTTTAGTGGCTTTGGCTTTAAAGCGATTAACAAAGCTCTCAATCTCAGCGATGCGCACCTGTTGCTTTTCAAACTGAGATTGTTGCTGGGCAAGCCGTTCGGCGCGACGTTTTTCAAAGTCGCTGTAACCACCTTTATACAGTTCTGTTTTCTGCTGAGCCATGTGCACGATATGGGTGCTGACCGCATCGAGGAAATCTCGGTCATGGGAGATCAGCAGTAACGTACCCTGATAATTACGTAACCATTGTTCCAACCAGATCGTCGCATCAAGGTCGAGGTGGTTGGTGGGCTCATCAAGTAGGAGAATATCGGAGTGGCTCATCAGCGCTTGCGCGAGGTTGAGTCGAATCCGCCAGCCGCCGGAAAAGGTATTCACGGGCCGCTGGGCATCGGCGGTGGAGAAACTCAGACCGTTTAATAGCTGGTGGGCGCGGGCTTCGGCACTATAGCCGTCGATGGCATCCAACTGCGCATGTAATTCGCCTATACGGTGGTGGTTGCCGGATTCCTCTGCGTCGGCCAGCCCTTGCTGTACCGCCCGCAAGCGATGATCACCATCGAGCACATAGTCGATCGCGCGATGTTCGCTATCGGCAACTTCCTGCGCCATATGGGCGATGGTGAGATTCCCCGGTAGCTGTAGATCCCCTTCGTCGGGTTGTAGCTGGCCAAGAATAAGTTTAAATAGTGAGGATTTACCGACGCCATTGGCGCCGACAATGCCCACTTTCTGGTTGGCGTGGATCGTTAATTGCGCTCTGTCTAGCAGGCGCAAGGGTCCACGTTGTAAGCTAAGCTGGTTTAACTGAATCATGGCGGCGGATTTTATCACAGATGTCAGATAATAATGTGTTTTGGAACTATGCAGTGCAGATCTATTCTGTGCCTGATGTGGCGGCGCTTTGTTTGACGCTACAAAACCGCTATCAACTGAGCGTTAATTATCTACTTTTTGGGTTATGGTTGGCTCACGAGGGTCGGTATTTACCTGCCGATCTTTCCGATCAAAAGGTTTGTCAGTGGCGTAAAACGATGCTTGAGCCTCTGCGGCAGCTGCGTTTTACGTTACGTGAGACAAAACAGTCCGGGGAGGAGTATTGCTGTTATGAGGCACTGAAACAAGCAGAATTAGCGGCAGAAAAGGTAGAAATTGGACTGCTCTATGAACTCAGAGAGCGGTGCCCCGAAGCGGATCTGGCTTCTGGCGAAGATGCTTGGAAAAAATTGAGTTATTGTAATCTATGTGTTGCGGCAACTAGCGTTACTAAAAGTGCCGCGGCTGAGTCTGATAACGACGAGGATTTGCAGGCTCTTTTAGCACATTTAGGCGATAAAGCCACAAGTGCGGTAGTAATTAGCTGAACTTTTCAGTTTAATGGCTTACTAACAGCACATAACTGACCCCTGAATTTAAGGAATGACAATGAAGAAGACGCTGGTGGCCGTGGCCGTAGCAAGTATCGTATTGGTAGGTTGTGGCCCTGATGAAGAGAAGGCCGTAGCACAGACAGAAAAGCCTTACACGCTGGAAACAGATCAGCAGAAGTTGGGTTATAGCTTAGGTCTGATGCTGGGTGAGCGCCTTAAAGCAGATGTCGAAGAACTGGATGTTGATGCCTTGCGTCGGGCTGTTGAAACTGTCTATTCCGGTGATGAGCCACTGTTGAAACCAGAAGAAGTTGAAGCGACAATGATGGCCTTCCAACAGGCTAAAATGGCTGAACAGCAAGCTGAGTTTGCTAAAATTTCCGAGGATAACCTGAAAAAAGGTCAAGAGTACCTCGCTGAAAACGGTAAAAAAGAGGGTGTTGTAACAACCGAATCTGGACTTCAATATGAAGAGCTGACTGCCGGTGAAGGTGAGAGTCCTAAAGCAGAAGATACGGTCAAAGTTCATTATCGTGGATCGTTAATCAGCGGTACTGATTTTGATAGTTCATATAGCCGTGGCGAGCCGGTTTCGTTTCCTCTGAATGGCGTTATTCCTGGTTGGACAGAAGGTCTGCAGTTGATGAAAACTGGCGGTAAAGCCCGCTTAGTTCTTCCTGCTGAGCTGGCTTATGGTCCCGGTGGTATGGGTGATGCAATTGGCCCCAATGAAACATTGGTATTTGAGGTTGAGCTGCTAGAAATTAACCCAGCAGAATAAAGCCCTAAAGTTGGTCAAAAATCTTCAAACCACCCACCTGGGTGGTTTTTTTGGTGCGTAAAATACCCCGCTGATTGAATTTGTTATTAACTGCGAGCGTTTTTGACAGTTATTTTGTAGTTTTATTTCAACATTATTAAGGGGCGACTTAACGAGGAGTAACGGTTTCTGTACAGATTAGAAATTGTGGCTACACTTATCGTTAAACAATTGGATCACAAGAATAAAAAAGTGGAACACTCTTTGCTATGTAAAGCGTATGGCACTGTTGCTAATGCGTTGCTACTTTTATTATTCACTTATTTGTTACAAAAAAGAGGAAGCACCCAATGAAGAAAACCCTGATCTCTGCTGCCGTCCTGATGGTTACTATGACAGGTACGGCTATGGCCGGTACTTTAGAAACTGTAAAAGAGCGCGGTGCTGTTCAGTGTGGCGTAACGAGTGGTGTACCAGGCTTCTCAGTGCCAGATGATAAAGGTAATTGGAAAGGCCTAGACGTTGATTTATGTCGCGCCGTCGCTGCTGCAGTGTTGGGCGATGCAACCAAAGTGAAATTTATTCCATTAAACGCAAAAGAGCGCTTTACCGCGCTGGTGTCTGGTGAGATTGATGTTTTGTCTCGTGTGACTACCTGGACTCAAACGCGTGATACGCAACTGGGTATCAACTTTGCGGGCGTTAACTACTACGATGGTCAGGGCTTTCTTGTGAAGAAAGAGCTTGGACTGTCGAGTGTTAAAGATCTTGATGGTGCAACGGTCTGTGTTCAGTCCGGTACAACAACCGAGCTGAATATGGCGGATTACTTCCGTGCACAGGGTATCTCTTATACGCCAGTCGTATTCGATACTAATGATCAGGCGGCTCAGGCATTTGATAGTGGCCGTTGTGATTCATTCACCACTGACTTGTCACAAGCGGCAGGCCTGCGTACCCGTATGCAAGATCCGTCAAGCGTTGGTGCGCTGCCAGAGGTTATCTCTAAAGAGCCACTTGGCCCGGTTGTACGCCAGGGTGATGACACGTGGTTTAACATCGTTAAGTGGACTCACAATGCGATGCTGAACGCTGAAGAGCTTGGTTTGACCTCGGCTAATATTGATAAGATGAAGGCTGAAAGCACTGATCCAAACGTGAAGCGTTTGATTGGTATCGACGGACCTAAAGGTAAAGGTCTAGACCTCGCGGATGACTGGGCATACCAGATCGTTAAGCAGGTTGGTAACTACGGTGAAGCTTACGAGCGTAACGTAGGTAAAGATTCTCCACTGGGTCTGGATCGCGGCTTAAACGCGTTGTGGAACCAAGGGGGACTGCAGTACGCTCCACCAATGCGTTAAACATACTGATCAACGGCTGGCCTAAGGGTTGGCCGTTTTTGTTTCTGTCCTTAGGCGTATTGCCTGGGACAGAAAGATCTGTACTGATTTCTGGAGTTAACAATGTCCTCAGACATTTCGAATTCGGGTCACAACCCTGAAGGCGGTTCAGCCAAGCCAAAAGCTCCTCCGCTGGACAAACCAAAATTCTGGAACGACCCCAAAAAACGGTCGTTACTATTCCAGGTGATATTGTTATCGGCACTGGGATTTGTTTTCTATTCCATCATTGATAATACCCTGACCAACCTTGAACAGCGCGGTATCACCACTGGCTTTGATTTTCTTACACGTGAGGCTGGCTTTGGTATTGCCATGAGCCTCGTCGATTACACCGAAGCATCCAGTTATGGCATGACCTTTCTGGTCGGTTTGTTGAATACCATTTTGATTGCCGCGATGGGTATTATTGCTGCGACGATTCTTGGTTTTCTATTAGGTGTGGCAAGACTATCCGATAACTGGTTGATCTCTAAAGCATCTGCTATCTATATCGAAACTTTCCGTAACATACCGTTGCTGCTACAAATATTCTTCTGGTATTACGCGGTGCTACGAACTCTGCCTCATCCTCGTCAGAGTATGGAGTTCTTTGGCTCTTTCCTTAATAACCGTGGTCTGATCGTGCCCGCACCGATTGCCGAAGATGGCTTTGGTTTGGTGATGATTGGTTTCTTAGCTGCCATCGTGGGTAGCTGGTTTATCTCCCGTTGGTCGAAGAAGCGTCAAGAGTTAACCGGACAACAGTTTCCTGTGCTGTGGACCTGCCTAGGCTTAATCGTTGGTGTACCGCTGGTGTTGTTCCTGTTGAGTGGCATGCCGTTAGGGCTCGACCATCCAGAACTGAAAGGCTTTAACTTCAAAGGCGGCATCACTGTTATTCCTGAGTTGATAGCGCTTTGGTTTGCACTGAGTATTTATACTGCGGCGTTCATTGCTGAAACTGTGCGAGCAGGTATTCTGGCGGTGTCTCACGGGCAGACTGAAGCGGCGACAGCGTTGGGTATGTCTAAAGCGAAAACCCTGCGGTTAATCGTTATTCCACAGGCGTTGCGAGTGGTTATACCACCGTTGACCAGTCAGTATTTGAATCTAACTAAAAACTCCTCTTTGGCTACCGCGATTGGTTATCCCGACCTGGTTAACGTGTTTGCGGGCACCACATTGAATCAAACGGGGCAGGCGATTGAGGTGATTGCGATGACCATGGCGGTTTATCTGACCCTGAGCTTGCTGACCTCATTCTTTATGAACTGGTATAACGCCAGAATTCAGTTGACCGAACGTTAGGAGGGGACACTATGAAATATGAAATACAACCCACGCTACCCCCGCCAGCGAATATGGTCGGGCTGATCGGCTGGATGCGTAAGCGTCTGTTTAATGGGCCTATCAACTCAATAGCGACCTTGGTGGTCGGCTATTTCCTGATTAGCTTCTTGGTACCGGTACTGCAATGGGTGTTTATCGATGCCGATTGGGTCGGCGATAGTCGTGATGCCTGTACCAGCGGCGGTGCCTGCTGGGTGTTTATTAGTAATCGACTTGACCAGTTCTTGTACGGTTTCTATCCAGAAGAGGAGCATTGGCGGGTACAGGCAGCCTTTATTTTGCTGATTGGCTCCATTATCTGGTTAGTCATGCCGCAAACACCGAAAAAAGGGCTGGTGGCCACGTTGCTATTAGTTGTTTATCCGGTGATTGCTTACTTCCTGTTGTACGGTAATGTATTTGGCTTAGAAACGGTCGAAACGCATCTTTGGGGCGGCCTGAGCCTGACGCTGGTATTAGCCGTGGTGGGTATTGTGGCGTCACTACCGCTGGGTATCTTGCTAGCGCTAGGACGGCAGTCGGATATGCCAATCGTGAAATCGGTATGTGTCATCTTTATCGAAATTTGGCGTGGCGTTCCATTGATTACCGTGCTGTTTATGGCATCGGTGATGTTGCCATTGTTCTTCCCTGAAGGGATGAGCTTTGACAAGCTGCTGAGGGCGTTGATCGGTATTACCCTGTTCCAGTCTGCCTATATGGCGGAAGTCATCAGGGGTGGCCTGCAGGCGATTCCTAAAGGGCAGTATGAGGCGGCGGATGCGTTAGGCTTAGGCTACTGGCAGAAGATGATTCTGATCATTATGCCGCAGGCATTGAAATTGATGATACCGGGTATCGTTAATACGTTTATTGCTCTGTTTAAGGATACCAGCTTAGTACTGATTATCGGTTTGTTTGATGTGTTGGCGATTGGTCAGGCGGCAAACCAGGATCCTAAATGGATTGGTTATTCCACCGAGAGTTATTTATTTGTTGCCCTGTTGTTCTGGGTGTTCTGTTTCAGTATGTCGCGTTATTCGCAGCATCTGGAAAAAGCATTAAATACCGGCCATGGCAACCGTGCCTGATTACAGAGAGATTTTGATATGAGCCATTCACAAGCGACTGATAAATTGATGGTGGAACTACGCGACCTAAACAAGTGGTACGGCGAGTTTCATGTGTTGAAAAATATTAATCTGGAAGTTAAACAGGGCGAAAAGATTGTTATCTGTGGCCCATCTGGGTCCGGTAAATCAACGATGATTCGCTGTATTAACCATCTGGAAGAGCATCAAAAGGGCGATATTATTGTTAATGATATTCCCTTGAATGAAGATATTAAAAATATCGAAGCGATCCGTAAGGAAGTGGGGATGGTGTTTCAGCACTTTAATCTGTTCCCTCACCTGACGGTGTTAGAAAACTGTGTACTAGCGCCTATCTGGGTGAAAAAAATGCCGCGTAAAGAGGCTGAAGCTCAGGCGATGGAGTTACTTGAACGGGTGAAAATTCCTGATCAAGCTCTCAAGTACCCAGGGCAGTTGTCCGGTGGCCAGCAGCAGCGTGTTGCTATTGCTCGTTCACTTTGCATGAACCCTGATGTGATGCTATTTGATGAGCCAACCTCTGCCCTTGATCCCGAGATGATCAAGGAAGTGCTCGACGTTATGATTGAGCTGGCCACCGAAGGTATGACAATGCTTTGTGTGACCCACGAAATGGGTTTTGCTAAGACCGTGGCCGATCGCGTTATCTTTATGGATGGCGGGCAGATTGTTGAAGAGAACGAGCCTCATGAGTTCTTTAATAATCCCCAGCATGAACGGACGCAGTTGTTCCTCAGCCAGATCTTGCAGCATTAATTTGCGTCGCTAGACAATGCATCCAAAAAAACCGCCGATTGGCGGTTTTTTATTGGCTCGTAAAGCGTATTGGGAACCACCGGTGTGGTGAGTTCCCAGAATGAGAATTACTTGATAGACGCTTCTGTGTATTCAAGTTCGTCCAGCTGACCATCTTTATTAACATCAGCGGCCATGAAAACGGCTTCCAGTCCTTCAACGCCTTTAGCTTCTTCTTGGCTGATAACGCCGTCAGCGTTGCTGTCGAC
The DNA here is from genome assembly GCF_055808735.1 of Amphritea sp. GJ51-11. Lineage (NCBI taxonomy): Bacteria > Pseudomonadati > Pseudomonadota > Gammaproteobacteria > Oceanospirillales > Oceanospirillaceae > Amphritea > Amphritea sp. GJ51-11. The sequence continues at coordinate 4,474,964 of NZ_CM147881.1, forward strand.
TGCTTTAAACTCAGGCATCTCTACGGCAAAAGCGGTTGCTGAAACGGCAGTCAGGGCGATGGCACACAAGGTTTTGATGTTCATATTAAAGCTCCTAGATTATTTCATTAAGGGTAATCGATCCGTCGGCCGCAAAGTCGATCGGAATAGTCTCTATAGAGCAGGCATTGTGCCAATGTTTATTTTATCTTATAAATCAATCGCTTATGTTTTGTTTTCTATTTAATGTAGAGGCTAACTGTCTCTAGAATCAGTCGACAGAACTCGTGTTTTTTATAACTAATTGATTTTAAAGTATTTTTGTTGTCTTCGGTCGGAGACCGTATAAATTAGTCGCAGCTCGCTTGTTTGCTGGAGCGCGCGAATCAGCTGTTTATGGGGGGTATTGCATGGCAGGCGAATACATTCGCTGAATACCCAGCAATGCTATTGCTTATACGAGCAAAGGTCGATTCAGCGAGATGTTATTTATAGAGTGGTTTGGTCTGACCCGCGAAGGTTATTTCAGCTCGTTGATAATGCCGTTAGAGCCGATCGCATAATAGGCGCCGTTGCCAAAGCCGACGGAGTATATACCGGTGCTGGTGGGGCCGTATGGATCACGTTTGTGAACCGTCCAGCTGCGTAACATTTCACCACTGCTGGTGCTCCATAGTTGCACTGAGCCGGAGGCGGTGCCGGTGAGTAGTTGGCTGTTATCCGGTGAAAAGCGGGCGGAGAGGAAACTGAGTCGCTTGCCAAACAGATCTTGGTTGTCCGAGAGGGTGTGTTGAACACTACCATCCTGAGTGCTCCAGATAACGGCTCTGTCTAAGGTGCCTGAGCTGAAGGCCAACTGTTTGTTGGGAGAGAGCGCGACAGTATCGACAATATTGCCGAATTTCAGACTGTGGATAACTTTATTGGTTTGCATATCCCAGAGCTGGGCATTGTAGGCGTCATCACCAGTTAGGGCGATTAAAGCATCGTCACTCAGGTCGACAGACTTAACACGGGCATCGTGACGGAACGTTTGGATAACGCCGCCCTGCTTAATATCAAAATAGACAGCGGTATGATCTGCCAGCCCAAGTAGTGCGAAATCGCCATTAGGGGACAGGTCCATCGCAAGAATTTCGGCCGGTGAGCTCCAGAATCCTTCAGGCTTGCCTGTGCTTAGATTCCATAGCACAAGGTCCTGTTGTTCTGCGGTGGCGGCATAACGTTCGTCAGGTGAGAATGCACTGGCGGCGATGAGGCTGTATTCCCCTGCGCGATGGTTCCAATTATAGAGTCGCTCATGTTGGGTCACATTCCACAGGCTGCCACCATGATTAAATGAGCCAATGGTGGCATAGGTTGATTGCGGCGACAGCGTGGCTGAATAGGCGCCTTGAAGTGCATATTCAACATAGTTAGCGGGTTCATCGCTGTTACTGCAACCGGCCAGTAGAGCTGTAACCAAAAGGGCACAACTCGCAGCACGAAACCTGTTCTCCATAAAGCGTTCCTACCTTAACTGCGTAATACGGTTGTTATACCTGAGGTTCAGAAAATACTCGCTCACGGTGAGCGATATGGAGAATTTCAATCATTCTATCTTCGAGAGCGAAGCGCTCTTCGAGGGCTTCACCAAGAGATGATAGCTGACACATCAGTTCATACATCTCTTGCAGGGTCTGTCCTTCAAAGTTGGAATAAATATCATTGAAGTCGAGCGAGGCGTCGGTGCTGTCCTGAATTTTAGGGAACAGGGCTTGAGCCTTTTCCAGGCTACCGTCATTGAACTCACTTCCCTGCTTGAGCAGTTGTTCGTAAACTTCAAAATGGCCTGAAGAGATATAATCCATCATCAATTGACAGAATTCCTGAATTTTATCATTCAGTGTTTCCTGAACATTCTGTTGCGGCAGAGACACAAAAAAACTAATCAGTTTTTGACGTCCGTCGAGCCAGTTATCAATAATGTCGCTCACACCTCCCCAGCGTTCCTGGGCGTTACGGCATTTTTCTAGCATAGCAGGCCTCCTTTTATGTTCAGCACTTGCTGACTGAGTGTCTCAATACTAATCCTATCGTTGTTAAAGAGGCAATAGCGGAGGGCTTTTCACCCTGAGATAGCTAATCTTAGTCGTGTGGCGCTGATATTTTTTGCGAAAGATGATACAACAGAAGGGCGTATCAAGGGTTTGGTTATTGTCTGGCGCTGTTATTATGATCGAGCCGATAACAGGCCGACTGAAAAAAGGCTTATGTCGACAGGCTTTGTTTGTTAACGCTATGATTTTGTCTAATTCATTGTTTTCAGGTCAGGGGTGTATCTCTGATATCAGATTGGGAAACTTAAGCATGCTGAAACGTTTTTTACTGGTACTGTTTTTAGGCGCGATGCTGCAGCCTGTTTGGGCCGCTGATGAGCCTGCCGTAGAGGATTATGTAAACTACATCGAGCTGAAGCCTTTCGTTGCTAACTTTGTCAGCCCGGGTACTCTGCGTTTTTTGAAGTGTGAAATTACCATTCAAGTCACTAGTCCGGCGGCTCACCACGCGGTGAATTATCATAAGGCGGAGATTCGTCACGAAATTCTAATGCTATTGAGTTCTAAAACGGATGAACAGCTGAAAACGGTTGATAAACAGCATATTCTTGCGCAAGAGGCGTTACAAAAAGTGCAGGGCGTGTTATTAGCCGAAGAAGGGGAAGCCTATGTTGCCGACCTGTTCTTTACCAGCTTTGTGTTGCAGTAACTGGCGGGCAATTGAGGCTTAGGTTTTGTTTGCTTCCTTCGCTTGACGCGAAAATATAAAAAAGCCCTGTCTGCTGACAGGGCTTTTTTTATGGCTTGAGTCTTTACCTGATCTACTGTGCGAGATAGTTCGCGAGATAGGTATCGAAATCTAAGGTGTCGCTCATCTCGATCTGCTGCTGCTCATCTCTTGAGCTGATGCCGAGTTCGTCAAGATATTGCTGCTGTCCTGCATCCAGTCCCTCGCCGGTGATGGTTTGCCGGTGCTTGCGGCTTTGTTGCAGCGCAAAGGCTTCATAGCCCAACCCGGCTGTTTTCATGCTATCTAGGATTTGCGCCGATGGCGTCAGGTGTGGGTTATCCAACTTGGCTTGCTGAGAGGAGACGGCGTCGGAATAACGGTTATCACCGGATACTTGATCCAGTACTGCGGCGGTTTTGTGGATATCACTCAGAATGAGTGCGCCCCATTCGGGCACTGAGATCGGCTGATTATTTTTTGTCAGCATTAAGCCCGGTTCACGGCCTCGGTTGACCACCAAATTGTTGTTGCTATTGATGACATCGCACTCATGACTATCAATATCACTTGGATCTGACAGCAGGCAGGTGACCAGAAATGCATCAAGGAAGTCGGCCTGTTGTTGATCAATACCGACGGGCAGTAGAGGGTTGATATCGGTGTTGCGCACTTCGATATATTCTACGCCGCGTTCACGTAGGGCATGCACCGGCTTTTCACCGGACAGTGCGACTCGTTTAGGGCGGATGTCGCTGTAATATTCGTTTTCGATTTGCAGCACATTACTGTTGAGCTGTTTGTAGCCCTGGTCCGTTTTTACACCGATTTTTTCATACTGCGGATAGGTGGTGTTGATCGCCTGAGTGAGACTCTCAATGTAAGTTTCAAGATGGTTAAAACAGATATTGAGGGCCGACTGGGCTTTGTTTGAGTAGCCGAGGTCGCTCATCCGCAAAGAGGTCGCATAAGGGCGATACAGGGTGTTCTCATCCCACTGTTCTAGATCGTGTTCACGGCCGCGCATGAAGCTAGAGGATAACGCTGGCGAGGCACCAAACAGATAGAGCAGTAGCCAAGATGAACGACGGAAATTACGAATTAGCTTGAAATAGCCGGCCGAACGAAAAGCCTGCAGGCTCTTTTGGCTGCCTTGCAGATCTCGTAGTACGGGCCAGAGGCTTTCCGGTAGAGAGAAGTTGTAATGGATACCGGCGATGGTCTGCATCATCTTGCCGTAACGATGCTCTAGGCCAACTCGATAAATATATTTTAACTGACCAACATTCGAGCTGCCAAAGCGGGCGATTTGGATCGCATCTTCGTTGTCGATCTGGCAAGGCATGCTGGCGTTCCAAAGCTCTTCATCACCTAGATGCTGATAGGTGTAGCAATGTAACTGCTGAAGAAAGTGCAGTGCATCAGCGGATTTTGCGAATGCTGGCGTGATGAATTCAAGCAGGGCTTCCGAGTAATCGGTGGTGATATGGCTGTGAGTCAGCGCAGAGCCGAGCGAAACCGGGTGTCCTGTTTGGCTGATGGCTCCCTGAGAGTCAGCCCGCAGGCCTTCCTTCTCTATACCGTGAAGGATGCCGTCAAGCGCCAGAATCTGACCCTTTTCTATAATTAATTGCAGATTCTGTTCCAGTGCTTTTGACACAACCGGGTACCTTTTAGCGGAAAAAAGAGCGCTATTATAGCGCAGCAAGCGTTAAACATAACCCCGTAAAAAAACAGGGATTAATTATAGTAAAAAAGGCTCGCTAACCTGCGTTAGCGAGCCTTTTTTGTGTCGCCTATTTGAGGCGTTACTGGCTAGGGTACTTGCAGTACTTGCATTGAGTTGGTGCCGCTACCGCTGCCAATAATTGCGCCTCGGGTTAGCAGGATCAGATCACCCGTTTCAAGCAGCTGTTTTGCCTTCAGGGTTTCGAGGATCTGCTCGTTTAGCACGTCATTGTTAATACCGGTGGCATCGAACAACATCGGGTGTACGCCACGGAACAGCGTCATACGACGCATTGAGCGTTCATTGCGGGTTAGTGCATAGATCGGCACGCCGGAACGGATACGAGACATCCAACGCGGGGTCGAGCCTGATTCTGTTAGACAGACAATAGCTTTTACGCCGACTAAGTGGTTAGCGGTATACATGGCTGAACGGGCAATAGTTTCATCGAAGTGTTCGCAGCGTTGGGAGATGCCAGTGGGGGCCGGACGGGATAACTGGTGCTTTTCGGCGCCCTGACAAATTTTGGTCATCGCTTCGACAACTTCAACCGGGTAGTCACCTGCAGCCGTTTCGGCGGAGAGCATGACTGCATCGGTGCCGTCCAGAATGGCGTTGGCCACATCAAATACCTCCGCCCGTGTTGGCATTGGATTTTGAATCATGGTTTCCATCATTTGGGTGGCGGTAATAACCACGCGATTCAGTTCTCTGGCGCGGTTGATCAGGTGTTTTTGCACGCCGATCAGCTCAGCATCGCCGATTTCGACACCGAGGTCGCCTCGGGCCACCATGACGCCATCACAGGCGAGGATGATATCGTCGAGCGCTTCGGTGGAGCTGACCGTTTCGGCACGTTCTACTTTAGCGATAATTTCAGCATTGCTGCCGGCAGCATCGAGTAGTTGTCGCGCTTCATGCAGATCAGACGAGCTGCGAGGGAAAGATACTGCGACATAGTCCATATCGATCTCAGCGGCGACGAGAATGTCACGCTTGTCTTTCTCGGTGAGTGCGGCGGCGGAAAGGCCGCCGCCTTGACGGTTGATGCCCTTGTTATTGGACAGCGGCCCGCCGATGATCACTTCGCAGTTGATTCGAGTACCTTGAACATCGATAACCTTGAACTGTACTCGGCCATCATCTAGCAGCAGTACATCGCCGGGGCGACTGTCTTTTGGTAGTGCTTTATAATCGATACCCACCTGGGTCTGATCGCCTGCGTAGGTGTCTAAAGCGGAGTCGAGTGCAAAGTGGTCACCCACGGCCAGTTTGATTTTCATATCGTCTTTAAAGCGGGCGATACGGATTTTCGGACCTTGCAGGTCGCCTAGGATTGCCACCGGAATGGACAACCTGTTAGATATTTCACGAACTTCGTTAGCCCGGCGGCGATGATCATCAGCGCTACCGTGAGAGAAGTTGAGTCGCACAACATTGACGCCGGCGCGGATCATTTGGTCGAGTACGCCGGGTTTATCCGTTGATGGACCTAAAGTGGCAACAATTTTGGTACGTTTTAGCATGATGTGTTTATCCGGTAGACGGTATGGGTTTACCTGTTAGACTTTAAACTGTGTTATCTATTGCAAGATAAGCGGGTGGCAATAGTATTTCAAGCAATCAGCCAGCGGTTGATCAGCTTGTTCAGCTGTCTCTGGGTAATATTATCTTGTAAATATATTACAAGAATTGTTTTGATGGATCGCATTCTACTGCTTTTTAGCTTTATTTGTTAGTGTAAATGAATTTTTTGTAATTTAGTTACAGGAGGCGCGGTGACTAAAACACGGTTACGTCCGCTACTATTATTGTCATTGGTCGCCTTATTCATTGTGGTGATCTTTCAAACGATCTTAATTAGCCACAGTCGTGCAACCCATGATCTGCAACAAAGTGTTTCGGCGGATTTAAATCGTTATATCTTGAACCTACAGCAGGAGCTTGATCGGTATAAAGACTTGCCCAAATTATTGTCGTCGCATTCTGAGTTGGTGAATCTGTTATTACTCGATGGGAGTGAAGGTGTTTATCGCGCGAACCTTTATCTGCAAAAGGTAAACGATACAGTGGGCGCGTCAGACACGTATTTGATGGATACCAAGGGGACAACGCTTGCGGCCAGTAACTGGCAGAAAGAGCACACTTTTGTGGGCCGCAATTTTTCTTTCCGGCCCTATTTTCGAGACGCGATTAAGGGCCACCCAGGGCGTTATTTTGCACTGGGGACAACATCTAATAAACGCGGTTACTTTTTCTCATATCCGGTCGAGTATCGGGGCAATATTCTGGGTGTGATTGTGGTTAAGATCGATCTTAATGATATTGAGACCGATTGGAGCGACCCGATGACCGATATTGTTGTGACCGATGAAGATGGTGTCATCTTTATCAGTACCCGTTCCGAGTGGAAATTTCGCACCTTAAAGCCGTTGCCTCAGTTGGATCTACAGCGGATTGTTTCGAGTCTCCGCTATGGTGATCATGAGTTAACCTCGTTGCCGATTATCGAACGTAAAGTTCAGGGGGGCAGCGAGGTAGTGACGCTTCTCGAGGGGGACCGGATCAATAATCAGGCGCTTGATGGCGTCGAGACACGACAATATTTGCAGCAGACTCGCGCAGTGCCTGATGCGGGGTTTAATGTGTCTATTCTGGCGGACCTCAAACCCGTCGATCGACGGGTGCTGAGCAATGTTCTGCTCACCGGGTTTGTTTACAGTGCCTTAGTCTTTTTGGTGCTGCTGGTATTGGCGCGGCGGCGGATCTTGCAGGAACGGGCCCGCTTTAAGCGACAGCAAACACTGGCGTTAGAAAGTAGCGAGGCGAGAGTTCGTGCGATTATCGACAATACCCATGCGGGCCTGATCACGCTTGATGATCATGGGATTATTGAGTCGTTTAATCCGACCGCGGAAAAACTGTTCGGCTATCGTACCGATCTGATTGCGGGGGAGTATTTTAGCAAATTGATTAGCCAGCCTGATCGGGCGGTGTGTTGGCAGCATATTTCACATCAGGAGAGTGATGCTTCTGTCGGATGAGTTGATGGTCGAGGTGGCTTGTGTCAGAGCCGATGGTTCACAGTTTCCAGTAGAATTGATTATTGGCCGCATGAGCGACAGTAATGCCAGTCGCTTTGTTGTCACGATTCATGATATTACCGAACGAAAAGAGAATGAAGAGAAGTTGCGTCAGGCGCGAGATCAGTTAGAGCAGCGCGTGGGTGAACGTACTCAAGATCTGACCCGAGCGAATGCCCGTTTGCTGCAGGAGGTTGAAGAGCACAAACACACCCAGAATGAGTTGATTCAAACGGCTAAGTTGGCGGTGCTTGGGCAGATGTCTGCGGGTATTAATCACGAACTGAACCAGCCGCTAACCGCAATTCGAAGCTATGCCGATAATGCCTTATCGTTTTTGAAGTTGGGCAAAACTGATCCGGTTAACAGTAATCTTCAGGAGATCAGCGGTTTGACCGAGCGGATGTCAAAGATCATTGCGCCGCTGAAAGAGTTTTCGCGTAAGACCTCCGGTCAGCAGACGATGGTGAGTTTAAAGGCGGTGCGTGATGGCGCAATGTCTATTATGTATGGCCGACTGGATAAAGCGAATGTCAAAATTGAGTGGCCGGAGCGACTCGATCAGCAGTTTGTTTTAGGGGATATGCTGCGGCTTGAACAGGTGGTGGTTAACCTGATTAGTAATGCGCTGCAGGCGATGGAAGGCGGGGCTGAGAAATGGATCGAGATCAGCATTGCGCGTCAGGGGGAGCGTTTACTCATCGCTTTTCGGGATCATGGGCCGGGTATTCCAGCGTCTGAGCTAGGTAAAGTGTTTGAACCTTTCTATACCACCAAGAAAGCCGGTCAGGGATTGGGGCTGGGGCTGTCAATCTCCCATCGAATTATTGAATCGATGGGAGGGCAGTTAAATGTCAGTAATCACCCGCTCGGTGGTGCTGTGTTTACCATTAATTTGCCGGCAGCGGATGCGTCCGCTTCGGTCGTCGGGTTAGAATAATTAAAACTAGACAGGAAAACGAACCGCCGATGAATGCGAATACTCCGGTTGAGGTGCTACAGCCTCATCAGATTCTCCTGGTGGATGATGAAAAACATATCCGTTTGGCGGCAGGGCAAACCCTCGAGCTGGCCGGTTATGATGTCGTCACCGCCGACTGTGCCGAGAAAGCTCTGAGTCTGTTGGATCGGGATTGGCCCGGGGTGGTGGTGAGTGATATTAATATGCCGGGGATCGATGGCTTAGAGTTGATGCAGCGGATTATGAGCATCGACGCAGATCTGCCGGTTATTCTCATTACCGGGCATGGGGATATCTCGATGGCGGTGAGTGCCATGCGTGATGGCGCTTATGACTTTATAGAAAAGCCATTTTCATCTGAGCTATTAAATGATGTGGTGCGCCGAGCCGCGGAGAAACGTCGATTAACCCTAGAAAACCGCGTGCTGCGTAAGGCGCTGGAGCAGCAGGGTGGTATCGGCCCGCGGATTATCGGTAACTCGCCCGGCATCCAGCAGTTGCGCTCGATGATTCAACATATTGCCGATACCCCGGCAGATATTCTGATTCAGGCGGAAACCGGCTCCGGTAAAGATTTGGTGGCGCGTTATATCCATGAGCACAGCAACCGACGGGACAAAAATTTTGTTGCGATTAACTGCGGTGCGGTGCCAGAGCATCTAATCGAGAGTGAGTTGTTCGGCCATGAGAAAGGCGCCTTTACCGATGCCAAGAGCCGTCGTATCGGTAAGTTTGAGCACGCCAATGGCGGTACGCTGTTTCTCGATGAAATTGAGAGCATGCCGTTATCATTGCAGGTTAAGCTGCTGCGGGTGCTGGAAGAGCGGCAGATCGAGCGCTTGGGTTCTAATGAGTTGATTCCACTGGATATTCGTATTGTCGCCGCCACCAAGGTTGATCTGAAGGATTTGAGTGAACAGGGTGACTACCGGGCCGATCTTTATTATCGCCTTAATGTTGTCAGTCTTGAGATTCCGCCGCTACGAGAGCGGCGTGAGGATATTCCTATGTTGTTTCAACATTTTGCCTTGATTGCATCGGTTCAATATCAGAAAGAGGTGCCTCAATTAAGTGTTGATAAGCTCAGTGCGTTAGTGGCGCATCACTGGCCGGGTAATGTGCGGGAATTGCGCAATATTGCTGAGCGTTATGTGCTGCTTGGGCCCGCGTACAATTTTGCCGTGGGAGATGCGGGTGAGCGGATGTCGACCAAGCAGATGACCTTGCCGGAGCAGGTGGAGCGATTTGAAAAGCTGGTGTTGGAGGAGGAGTTGTCGCGCAATAATGGCTCGCTCAAACTGACTCAGGAAAAGTTAGGGTTACCGCGTAAGACGCTGTACGACAAAATGAAGAAATACGAGTTGAGTAAAGACGACTTCAAATAAGCGCTTTGCTCGGAGCCTAATAGTAAACGGCGGCCAATTGGCCGCCGTTTGCGTTCTGTGGTTACCCGAGAGGCAAGTCGTTTAGAGTTTAAACTGTCGAGCGCGCTTTTCGAGTTCATCGGCCAGAGTGTTGATCTGTGTTGAGATGGAAGATAGGCGCAGCACTCGTTCTTTCGCTTGCTCGCTACCAGCGTTGATTTCACTCACCGCGCCTTCGATCTCGAGTGTGGCGACACCGCTCTGTTTGACGGATTCGGAGATGCTGTGGTTAGTTTCGGCAATCGACTCCATCTCTTTTTGAATATTGAAGAGAACTTTTGAGGTTTCCTGTATCTCTTTAACATTCGATTCGGTTTCGATGCTCGCTTGCCCCATCACCTGAGCAGCCCCTTTCGCATTCTGCTGTAGCGAAGCAATAATATTATTGATCTCGATAGTGGCGTTCTGGCTGCGTAAGGAAAGGGTGCGAACCTCATCCGCAACGACGGCGAATCCTCGGCCCTGTTCGCCCGCTCGGGCGGCTTCAATGGCGGCATTGAGTGCCAATAGGTTGGTTTGTTCAGCGATATCTTGAATAACGCTTAATACCGCATCAATATTATAGCTTTGCTGTTCTAGCTGAACGATAACATCGGTGGCATGTTGGATCTCTTTTTGTAACGCTTCAATCTTCTTCACCGTCCCGGTGGTGATGTCGACCCCAGCACGGGTTTCCTGCAAGGCTTGGTCTGAGGCTTTAGTGGTGACGTCGGCGATGGCGGAAATATTTTGTGTCGCACCATCCATCGCTACCATGGCATTAGTGACGGCTTCGGCACGGCTGATCTGTTTTGCGGTGCCCGCGTTGGCCAGTTGAGAAACGTCGCAGACTTGCTGACTGCATTGGCCTAGCATATCAATCGAATGCACCACATGGCTGATACTGTCATGGAAGGTTCTAAGCATGCTGTTGAACGAGGCGGACATCTGGCCGATCTCGTCATTTGAGTTAATCTGTAGTTGCTGAGTGAGGTCGGAATTTTGTTCGATATCCCGGATAGTCTGGTTCATGTTGTTGATCGGTTTAAGCACGATCCGGTGAATCATCCAGCCAACCAGAAGGAGTGCGGCAATAAATAGTGCCAATTCGACTAGGGCAATATTACGAATATTGGTGAATATATGCTGATCAATCTTGTCGAAGCTATAGGTGACTCGCACTGCGCCGAGAATGGTGCCCTCTTCAACCGGGTGGCAGGTCAGGCAGTTGGTGCCTTTATAGTTTGAACTGGCGCGCATTGGGCGCACGACAGTCATTCGATGGCCTTGATCGTCATCCAATTCAATGGCGATCGCCTCGCCAGCCATGGCGCGTTTATCTAAGTCATCCTGAATATGTGAGTCTGGGGTGCCTTCACCGTACATAGATGCCACCGGCTCACCGCGAATAATACGCGCTTCGGTGAGTTCAGGATTGCTGAGAATTTTTGTTTGCAGTGTTTGTCGGTTGGCCATCGCGCCGCTGAGCATCATGATGTTGATGCTGTCAAAATAGGCGTCGGCGGTGTTTTGGGTGTTTTGCAGAGCAATATCGGAGGATAGATTCGTTTCGCTTTGATAGATAACAGATACTGATGTGATGAGCACGATTAAAAAAACAAATGCTAGGCTGAGGTTTACTTTTGTTTGAATCGCCATGTTTTATTATCCGGATGGTTATCGTCTCTGATTTGTTCCTAATATACCTTGCTGTGATGAGTGGAGCGACTGCCTATGTCAGCATTTTGAGTATTAAATTGAATCGTTATTGACGGTACCTTTTGTTAAATGAGTGGAAATCCACCCGTTAGTGTTCATTGTAACGGGTGAGAATCCATCCATTATGGCGGGTTCACCTGTATTGGTTAATGATGGTGTATTTTTTAAGCTACTGTTTTTTTAGGGATTTAAAAAATAATTATTTGATTTTTTACCCATTGGCCTGAAGTTTGCTTTTATCTAGTTGAGTTAATAACTGAGCGTGGGTTCTGCTGTTAGACCCGAAAAAGCGCCTGAATAATTACAAAACTGGAGAAGCAATATGCGTCTTTTATCTGCTGCCGTTACGGCAATGGCTCTTACCTTTGGTGCAACGTCTGCTATGGCTGCACCGATTGAAATTAAATTCTCACACGTCGTCGCTGAAAATACCCCAAAAGGCCAGATGGCCAACAAATTTGCAGAGCTGGTTGCCGAGCGTTTAGGCGGTAAGGTTGAAGTTAATGTCTTCCCAAGCTCACAGCTGTTTGGCGATAACAAAGTGCTCGAAGCGATGCTGCTAGGTGATGTGCAGATGGCAGCACCGGCGCTGTCTAAGTTCCAGAAATATACTAAAAGTTTGCAGCTGTTTGACCTGCCGTTCCTGTTTAAGGATATGGAAGCGGTAGAGCGTTTCCAGAAAGGGCCTGAAGGTCAAAAAATGCTGACCTCTCTGGAATCTAAAGGACTTGTTGGTCTGGGCTATTTGCACAATGGTATGAAGCAGTTGTCTGCCAGCAACCCAATTAAAGTCCCTGCTGATGTCGATGGTAAAAAATTCCGCATCATGACCTCTGATGTACTGCAGGCGCAGTTTGAAGCCGTTAATGCCGTACCGCTGAAAAAGCCTTTCTCAGAAGTGTTTACCCTGCTGCAAACGAAAGCCATTGATGGTCAGGAAAATACTTGGTCTAACATCTTTTCGAAGAAATTCTACGAAGTTCAGCCTTACATCACTGCATCTAATCACGGTTTGCTCGATTACATGGTGGTTACCTCTGCTGAGTTCTGGAATGGCTTAGATGCTGATGTCCGTTCTGAGCTGAAAACTGCATTGGATGAAGCGATTGCCTTTGGTAACAACATCGCGGCTGAAAAAGCTAATAGCGATCGTCAGGCGATCATTGATTCTAAACGCTCTGAAGTGCTGGAAATTACAGCCGCAGAACGCGCCTTGTGGGTAAGTGCTATGAAGCCAGTATGGGCTCAGTTTGCCGATGATATCGGTGCTGACCTGATTGAAGCGGCTGAAGCATCTAATCAGTAATCTGCATCACTGACCCTTAATGAGGGTCAGGTTCTTATGCTACGGCGGACACTATTCGCGCCGCCGTATCTCTCGATTGATTAAATACTGTCTGTGGGGTTACACAGGAGAGTCACGATGGCTCGGCGAGTCTTGCTGAATAGCTGCAAGGTTGTCCTGTGAAGCACACATACTGAAAAATTGCAGAGCGATATTCATTGTCTCTGCTGTTTTAAGGGGGCCGTTATGGTTCGTAATCTAGTCACACAACTGGAAGAAGCGTTTCTTTCCTTGCTGCTGGTAGCGATGACGCTGCTGGTGTTCGCCGAGGTTGTTATGCGCTTTGGCTTTAATTCCGGAATCCACTGGGCGCAAGAGCTGACGCTTTTGATGGCAGCCTGGTTTGTTCTCTATGGCGCATCTTACGGTGTCAAAGTCGGTTCACATATCGGCGTTGATGTGTTCGTTAAGCTATTGCCGACCAAAGCACAGCGGTTTTTTACGCTTTTGGCGATTGTGCTTTGCCTGATTTATTGCGGTCTGTTTCTGTACGGTTCATGGATCTATCTCAGCAAAATGAAGATGATCGGTATCGAACTGGAAGATATGCCGGTGCCGAAATGGCTGGCGATGAGTATTTTGGTGATCGGTTTTGTCATGCTGATCGTGCGCTTTTTACAGCTAGGCTGGAAGGTGGTCACGAAAGAGATCGATGGTTTTCACTTCAGTGATGAAGCTGAGGACAGCATGGAGATCGCTAAGGAGATTCAAGAACTCGAATCGAAAGCGGCGAGTGCCGATGCCGATACACGTAACAAGGAGACGCGGCCATGACTATTGCTGCATTATTTATCATCCTGTTTGCCTGTATGTTTATGGGCATGCCGATTGCGATAGCGCTGGGTCTGTCGAGTGTGGCAACGATCCTGATGTTTTCTAACGATTCATTAGCCTCTATTTCTTTGAAGTTGTTTGAAGCCACCTCGGAACATTACACCCTGTTGGCGATTCCGTTCTTCATTCTATCGTCTGCATTCCTCTCAACCGGGGGCGTGGCCAAGCGTCTAATCAACTTTGCGGTTGATAGTGTCGGGCATATTCGTGGCGGTCTGGCGATGGCGTCAGTACTGGCGTGTATGTTGTTCGCCGCGGTATCGGGCTCTTCACCGGCAACGGTGGCAGCGATTGGTACGATCGTTATTGCCGGCATGGTGCGTTCTGGTTATCCCGAATCGTTTGCTGCCGGTGTTATCGCCAATGCCGGTACGCTGGGTATTTTGATTCCGCCTTCCATCGTTATGTTGGTGTATGCGGCGGCTACTGAAGTGTCTGCATCACGGATGTTCATGGCCGGTTTTATTCCCGGGTTGATGATGGGTGGTATTCTGATGATCGCGATTTATATCGCGGCGCGGATTATGAAACTGCCAGCAGAACCGTTCCCCGGTGTTGCTAAACTGGGTAAATCCTTTCTGATTGCGCTGGGTGGGTTGATGTTGATCATCATCGTACTGGGTTCGATCTATGGTGGTATTGCCAGCCCTACTGAAGCTGCTGCGGTCGCCGCGGTGTATGCCTATATGGTGTCGGTGTTAGGTTATCGCGATATCGGTCCGATGAAAGGGGTTGCTTGGCGTAATGATGATGAATCCTTTGGTGCGGCTGCTATTCGGAATACTTTGCAGATGCTGTGGGCGATTCCAAAATCGGTTCGTCACCCAGAAGTGCGCAAAGTGTTGCTGGATGCCTCAAAAGTATCGCTGATGCTGCTGTTCATTATCGCTAATGCTATGTTGTTTGCGCATGTGTTGACCACTGAGCGGATTCCACACCATATCGCTGAAACGATTGTACAGTGGGGCTTACCTGCGTGGGGCTTCTTGATCGTGGTGAATATTCTGCTGTTGATCGCCGGTAACTTTATGGAGCCGTCTGCGATCTTGTTGATCATGGCACCTATTTTGTTCCCTATCGCCATGAAGCTGGGTATCGATCCCATCCACCTAGGTATCATCATGGTGGTGAATATGGAGATCGGGATGCTGACACCGCCGGTGGGGCTCAACCTGTTTGTCACGGCGGGTATCACCGGGAAGAATATGATCTGGGTGATCAAGGCTTGTCTGCCATGGTTATGCTTGCTACTGATGTTCTTGATGCTGATTACCTATGTGCCGCAGATATCACTGTTCCTACCGGAATATATTGATCATCTGAAAGGCTACTAAGTATGGCGTGTTAATATCGCTGATTAACCGTAACGGTTAATGGACTATCGGCTGTTGTTCCAGCGATTGGAGGAACAGCCAGTGAGGCCGCCGCTTCGTTATGAAGCGGCGGCCTTTTTTTATCGTCAGAAAACCTCGAATCAATTATAATCGCCAGCCTATTTATAAATTGCTAATGGTATCGCTGTGTTGGGTTATCTTGCTGTTGTATGGGGTCTTATCGGTATTACCTTTATTTTTGGTAACGCCATTGTTCGAATTGGAACCATAGGGATCGACACGTTCGCCTTTTCATTAAGCTGGTATCACTGGGCGGCATTGGTGATTAGTGTGTTGTTTATGGGGTTTGCCGAAGGCTATAAAGGTTTTCAGCGGGCTTATTCGCCTCGGGTGGCGGCACGGCTACTTTATCTGCGGGATAATGTAACACCGCTACGGTTGATTCTAGCACCGTTGTTTTGCATGGGTTTTTTTGACATTAGGCGTCAGCGGATGATTGTGACTTATTGCTTGTTGCTCGGCATTTTGGTGTTGATTCAACTGGTGCATATGTTGGATCAACCTTGGCGGGGTATTATTGACCTCGGTGTGGTGGTTGGTTTGAGCTGGGGGAGTGTTTCAATCGTGTTATTTGTGTTGAAAGCCTTTATGTCGAAGAGCTTTGATTATTCACCGGAAATGCCGGAATTAAAAAACGCACCTTGAGGTGCGTTTTTTGATTTTAGCTCTGTAGGGATTGTCCCAGAAACAGTTTATAGGCGGGGTTGTCAGTCTCTTCCCAATAGCTGTAGCCGATATCATCAAGAAAATCAGTCACCTGTGAGCGCTCATCGTCAGGCACCTGCATGCCGACTAATACCCGGCCATAGGCAGCACCGTGATTGCGATAATGAAACATCGAGATATTCCAGCGACCACCGAGTTTCTTCAGAAACTTCATTAAGGCACCGGGGCGTTCGGGAAACTCAAATCGATAGAGGATCTCGTTGGTCACCGAGGCGGGTGCGCGCCCACCGACCATATAACGGACATGTAGTTTTGCCATTTCGTTATCGGATAGATCAATAACTTTGTAGGCTTCCGACTTGAGTTCTCCAAGAAGCTCAGTGCGGGCGTCATGACCGGCTTGCAGCTGTACACCAACGAAGATTTGCGCATCGTTATCGTCGGCATAGCGGTAGTTAAATTCGGTGATATTGCGCTTACCCAGTGCGGCGCAGAACTCTTTAAAGCTGCCGGGCCGTTCAGGGATTTTAACCGCAATAATCGCTTCCCGGTTTTCACCGAGCTCAGAGCGTTCGGCGATATGGCGCAGACGGTCGAAGTTGACGTTGGCGCCACTGTCGATCGCGATTAGGGTTTCGCCTTTAGCTGATTCCCGCGCCACATATTTTTTGAGACCCGCAACCGCTAGTGCTCCAGCGGGTTCGGTGATAGAACGTGTGTCTTCAAAGATATCCTTGATGGCCGCGCAGATCTCATCGGTATTGACGGTGATCACTTCATCGACAAACTGTTTGCACAGGTCGAAGGTATTTTCGCCTATTTGAGCCACGGCAACGCCGTCAGCAAAGATGCCCACTTGGGGCAGGATAACCCGTTCACCGGCCTCAAGCGCGGCTTTCAGGCAGGCTGAATCTTCAGATTCTACGCCGATGACTTTGGTCTCAGGGCGCAGGTATTTGATATACACCGCAATGCCGGCAATCAGGCCGCCGCCGCCAACGGGGACAAAGACCGCATCAATAGGGCCGCTTTCTTGGCGTAACAGCTCCATGGCGATAGTGCCCTGACCCGCGATTACATCTACATCATCATAGGGATGAACATAGGTTAGACCCTGTTCTTCAACCAGTTTGAATGAGTGCTTTGACGCTTCGTCAAAGGTTTCGCCGTGCAGAATAACTTTACCGCCCCGCGCCTTAACACTGTTGACCTTAATGTCTGGAGTGGTTTTTGGCATGACGATGGTGGCTTTAACGCCCAGGATTTTAGCGGACATCGCTAAACCCTGAGCGTGGTTACCCGCAGAGGCGGCAATGACGCCGCGCCGACGTTCTTCTTCTGTCAGCTGAGACATCTTGTTATAAGCGCCTCGCAATTTGAAGGAGAATACCGGTTGCAGGTCTTCTCGTTTTAGCAGGACTCGATTGCCGAGTCGATTACTGAGGCTCATCGCCTCGTCCAGTGGAGTTTCAATGGCTGCATCATAGACGCGGGCATCAAGAATTTTCTTTATATATCGGTGTGCCATGGGATGCTTTCAGTGTGTTGTTGCGGTCCGACAAGGGCGGCAGTGTGAATAAAGCATTAAATGGTAATCCTTGAGGCTGTTTTCGTCTATAAGATATCGCCTAATCTGCGTATAATATCTGCCAGTTATCGACATTTATACGGGGTTTCACACAATATGACACAGGATGAGATGAAGCTGGCGGTTGCCCAAGCAGCGGTTGCCTATATCCAGCCAAAACTGAGTCGTGACTCTATCGTTGGAGTTGGCACCGGTTCTACGGCTAACTTCTTTATCGATGAGCTGGCGAAGATTAAGCATCTGTTTGAGGCCGCTGTTGCCAGTTCTGAGGCCACCGCTGAACGCCTTCGAGGCCATGGTATCGACGTTTATGATATGAACTCCGTCGATCAGATGGAGGTGTATGTTGATGGTGCGGATGAGTTTGATGGTCGCTTGAATCTGATTAAAGGCGGCGGTGGAGCACTGACCCGGGAAAAGATCGTCGCCGATGTGGCCAAAGAATTTGTCTGTATTGTCGATGAGACCAAGAAGGTTGATCTGTTGGGTGCATTCCCTCTGCCAGTGGAAGTGATTCCGATGGCGCGTTCTCAGGTGGCTCGTCGGTTAGTGCAGCTCGATTGCATGCCGGTTTACCGAGATGGTTTTGTGACCGATAATGGCAATATTATTCTCGATCTGCATGGGCTTGAGATTGAACAGCCGCCAGCGCTGGAAGCGGAGATCAATAATATTGTTGGGGTTGTCACTAACGGCTTATTTGCGCGTCGTGGCGCCGATGTGGTGTTGATGGGTACGCCGGATGGGGTTGTGACCATTACCCATTAAATGACGGATAATAAAAAAGGCCTTCATCTCTGAAGGCCTTTTTTATATCTAACCGAAACGGCTCACAACGCTGTTACAACACATGGCTCCAGCCAATAATCGCTGGCATGCAGATCCATGCCAAAGCGCCAAGGTTGATCAAAATCCAGATTGAACCTGAGCTGTCACGGAAGTTTTCGTCATGGTTTGCCATGATTATTCACCCACCGTTATTGATAGAACTGTTATGAATCGTACTGCTGTGTGCCTAAAGACATCTTTTTTAAACGATTCGGGAGGCGATTCTACCAGCAAGGGGTAGGTCTGGGTAGTCATATCTTGGGCTTACATATTAAGTCGTATGTTGATGGACAGGTGGTGAGGTTGTTCTTCAATAGGTTACAAGCTGCTAATATCATACAGAACAGCATCGATAAACAGATGGGCCGGTTATGAGTATAAAAGGTTTTTTGCGTGGCAGTGTGATCGCTGTCCTAGTGGTTTTTTTGTTATTACATACCGCGCTTCAGGTGGGCAGAGATGTGGCTGTCCAGTGGCTGTTGGATCAAGGGGCGAGTGAAGCTAAGATCTATGGCTTATCAATCAACTGGTTTACTGGCAAGGTTAAGGTCTCTGGTGTAGAGGTGAAGACGCCTGGGCAGCCGGATTTACGACTAGATCAACTATGGGTGGATCTCGATTATGCGGCATTGCTGGAGCAGCGCATTTTAATCGATGACCTAACCCTTCAGGGGGTGGCGCTCTATCTTCATGAACAGGCGGATGCTGAGCCTCGGCAGTTTTCTTTGGGTCCGGTAGCGCTTCCCGGCACCTCCGCTGAATCTACAGGTGAAACATCAACTGAACCGTCCGCTTGGCAGTTTGGTTTGGCGCGGGTGAGAATCTCGGATTTCAATTGGCAATCAAAACTCAAGGAAGGCGAGCATCGACTACGTATCGATAGTGCGGCGTTAGATACCTTTTATACTTGGCAAGAGGAGGCCATCACCCACCTCTCTATTCAGGGAGCCATCAATGATGCGGTGTTTAATCTAGATACCGAAGGGCAGCCATTGCCGCAGACCAAGCGGTCTGAGCTACACCTGAAGCTTGAGCGTTTACCCGTCCACTCTTTTACGGCCCCTTTTGTGCCACAACTACAGGCAACCCTCTCGACCGATCTGACATTAACGATCGTTGCGGGTGAACAAATTAGTATTATTCAGCGGGGTGATATTCAGCTTGATAATTTTGCTTGGGAACAAGAGAATTTGGCTGTAAGTCAGCGTTCACTTACGTGGAAGGGCAGTACTGATTTTACGATGAGCGGAGGCAATCCTGAGGCGGTAAAACTTGAGGGTGATTTGAATCTGGCTGATTTGGGATTAACGGCCGACGGGATGCAGGTGAATTTGGCCGGCGGGCGTTGGCAGGGCAGCACGGATCTGAACTTTGTCGCCAATGGCCTCGACAAGGTAGCGGTAGCCGGTGAGTTAACGATGTCAGCGTTGGGTTTGACCCGTGATGGGCTACAGGTTGATTTGACGGCGGCTGATTGGCAAGGCAATACAGATGTGAACTTTACCGCCAGTAGCATCGACAAGATTGGGGTTAATGGCAAGCTGGCTATGTCGGCACTGGGTGTGTTGGGTGATGGCATGAATGTACAGCTGAGCAATGGCGGTTGGCAGGGAAACAGTACGGTGGCTTTTAATGGCTCAGGGGCTGACCGGGTGGATTTGGATGGGCAGCTGAGCGCCACTCAATTACTTTATCAGCAGCCACAACGGCTTGAAGCACAGGTGAAGTTGATCGGTTGGCAGGGGGCACTGTCACTGTTGTTACAACAGCAGCCTTTAGCCATTCAGGGTAAAAAAGGGCAACTGGCGCTGCAGGGTGTCGGGGTGAAAGCGCTGCAAGGAGATCAGGTGCTGGTGAATCTGGGGCAGGCTCAATTCAGTGATATAGGCCTGTCGTTGCCGCAAAAGATCACTTTAGGTGGGTTGAATGCAACCGGGCTTGAAGTGTCGCCGCAAGTGGATGACACCTTGGCTCAGTTAGATTTACAGGTTACCAATGTTGACTTTACCCTTGGAGAACGCCTAGGTATTACGCGACTTGAGGTACAAAATCTAAAGGTGAGAGAACAGTTGAGTGCTGAGAAACAGCCGCTCAGTGTGGCTCGCTTGCAGGCCGGTATTGAGAGTCTCGCAGATAGTCATGACAGCCGTGCAACGGCGACTCCTGATACGGCTGCAGAGCCCTCCTTACGAGTGCAGATTGATGAGTTGCTGGTGAGCGGTGACAGTCAGGTAATGTTTACGGATAACGGCACTCAACCTCCATTTAGTACTGCGATTGTGATAGATAAGGCTCGGGTGCAGGGGCTGGATAGCGGTAGCCAAACACCGGCGCAGTTCGAGTTGGCGCTGAAGTTAAATGATTTCACTACCTTTGATCTTAGCGGTGATACAGATATGGCTGGCGGTGGTGCAAATGCCAACTGGGAAGGCGCGCTGAAGCAGTTGGACCTACCCCGTTTAAGTCCATATAGCATCGAATACACTGGTTATTATTTGCAAAACGGCCAGTTGGCCCTGAAGAGCTCCGGTCAGTTGGATGGCGGTAAAATCACCGGTAAAAACGAGATTAAAATTCACCGACTGGGTGTTGAACCTGCCGATAAGCAGCAGATGGCTAAATTCAGTCAGCAGCTATCGATGCCTCTGGGGACGGCCATCTCGGTGTTACAGGACGGTGATGACAATATCGATCTTGATATCCCTATTAGTGGTTCACTTGATGACCCTGACTTTGGCTTGCAAAGTGTGGTCACGCGGTTAGCAGGCAAAGGGCTGAAGAAAGCCGCTTTTAGTATTCTGCTGAAATCCTTACAGCCTTATGGAACATTGATTAGTTTGGCTGCCGGTGCGGTTAACGAAGGTAACTTTATCAATCTAGACCCGGTCGTCTTTGCCCCGGGTAGTGTTGAGTTAGACGACTATGGACAGGGTTATCTGGCGAAGATTGAGGCGATGATGGCCGAGCGTAAAGGGATGCGTTTGAATATTTGTGGTCAGGCGGTGCAACAAGATCAAGTATTGATCCAAGCGGCGCTGGCAGAAGAGAATAGTAAGCGGAAAAAGCCGTTTACTCCGGAAGAGCTGACAGCACTGGAACAGCAACGGTTGGCGAGCTTAGCACAGCAGCGTTCTGACCGGGTAAAGCAGCAGCTGACCAGCACTATCGCTGGTGAGCGGTTGTTCAGCTGTTTCCCGGTGCCAGCACTGGATGATCCGCAGGCTAAGCCCGCTGCAACCCTCGGTCTTTAAGGGTTGCGCGAACTAAATTAACGGCTTAGCGCCGTTGGAGTTGGCTAAAGCCACTCTGGCGGTGACTGATGAGAGTGCTGAGGGTAAACAGCCCTGCGCCCGCTAGCGGCAGCATAATCCAGAGACTTGGGTGCAGAATCGACGGTAGTTCCAATAAGCGGTAGCTGATCAGTCCGGTGATGATTTCGGTTAGCAGGGCGGCCATTAAGCCACTGGCAAACCCTAGCATCGCGAATTCAAGAATATCCAACTGACGTGTTTGTCCCGGCGTGCTGCCAAGCACTTGTAGTAGGGCGTTCTCGTGTCGGCGCTGTTCCAGCTCTTGATAAACCAGTAGTTGAACCAACACTAAGCCAGCCGAGACAGTGAGGCCGAGAATCAGTGTCGATGCTTGAATCAAACGATCGATTAGAGTGCTGGCCTGATCGATCCACTGACTGACATCGATGAGTGTCAGCGAAGGAAACTGTCGCAGTAGTTCACGGCTGAGCCCTGTTTGTTGCTCATCTAGACGGAAGCTAGTGATGTAGGTCTGGGGATAGTTTTGTAATACCCCAGGGCTGAAAATCATATAGAAGTTGGGCCGAAATGAGCGCCATTCAACCTTACGGATATTACTGATTTTCGCACTAAAAGGCTGCCCCGCTACCTCAAAACCAACGCGATCTCCGAGTGTTAATCCTAAACTACTCGCGAGCTGTTGCTCGATCGAAATTAAGCTCTCTTTGGTATCCTCGGGCCACCATTCACCGGCCAGCAATTCATTGTGCGCGGGGGCCGTTGCCGACCAACTGAGATTAAGCTCTCTTTTTAACGCGTTATGCTGCATCTGTTCGGGATTAAGCACCGCTTCGGGAGGCTGATCGTTAATCAGTGTGACCCGTCCCCGAATCATTGGATAAAGGGTGGTATCGATGCCGGACTTTGTCAGGAACTGGCTGAGGGGCTGTAGTTCCCACGGCTGAATATTGATAACAAACTGATTCGGGGTGTTGACTGGTAGCTGTTGTTGCCAGCGATTGACCAACTCCGATTGTGTCAGCAGCAGGCTGCTCAACAAGGTTAGTAAGAGACACATAATACCGAGCTGAATGCGATGCCACTGACGTTGTTGCCGTAAACGATAACGGAGTAGACATCCGAGTCGAAAGTGCCTAGCCAATAGGTGCCCGAGTGGCGGCAGTAATAGGCTGGCACACAGGCCGGCCACCATAATGGTGATCACGGTGAGAGCAATAGCCGCCAGTGCGTTGAGCGCCGAGCCGAGATACAGCGTGATAACGACACCGGAGATCAGCAGAATGATCAGCCGGATAGGCCAGCTCAGCCCCTGATGGCTGAGTTGATCCCGACGCAATAGGCCCATCACGGGAATGCGGCTAATTCGTAGCAACGGTGAAAAGCCGATCAATATCAGCAGTGCCAAACTCAGTAATGGGCCGGTCGCAAAGAGGCGGTAGTCCGGTGCAGGTAAGCCGGAGGGCAGCAATGTTTGTAGCAGTGAACCGGTGAGTTGCAGCACTAAGGCGCTAGCCAGTAAGCCGGCTAAGGCCGCGATAGCCCAGCCCAGCAGTAGCTTAAAGAGATAGAGGCACAGAATGTGTTGCGGTCGGAGGCCTAAACACTGTAGCAGGGCGCTACGACGATACTGTGCACTGCTATAACGCCGCAGGCTTAGGGTGATCAGTAGGCCGCATAATAATAGACCGAAGAGCGAGGTCATGCGCAAAAAGCCAGAGGCATTTTGTAGCGCGCCGGTGGCTAGAGGCTGATCCGCATAGACTGACCAGAGTCGCTGTTGCGGCGTTAATTGGCTGTTTAATTGGCTGTAAAAATCCCGCACCGGCGTTTCTGCACCACTGAATAGGGTGCGATAGCCGATACGACTACCCGGCTGTATCACGCGGGTCGCCGCTAAATCTTGATGATTGATCAGCAGTTGCGGGCTGAAGCTACGAAAGCCGGTGCCGCGGTCGGGTGAACTGACCACCGCCGCAGTAATGGTGAAGGTTGCATAACCGAGGTCAATGGTCGCGCCCACTTGCACACCTAAGCGTTCTAACAGTTGTTGCTCGGCCCAGGCGGTGCCTGGGGTTGGAATCTGGGATGCTTGTGGAGGCTCGGTGATGACCTCGCCCCGCAGAGGGTATGGAGCATCGACGGCTCTAATCGAACTGAGCAGCATCTGCTCATCGGTGCTTACCATCGAGGAAAACTGCACCACGTCGGTATATTGTAGGCCGAGCTGTTTTGCGGCGTTGTGCAGCGTCTCGGTGATCGGCTGGCTATCGCTGAGGCTCAGGTCTGCGCCGAGCATGGAGGCACTTTGGCGGCTTAGGCCTTTTTCTAACTGATTCCCAAGGAGTGTGAGAAAACCGGATAGTGCCGTCGCTAGAAATAGCGCCAGTAATAAGGCTCGCCATTCGAAGGTGAGCAGGTCAGAGCGGGTCTGTTTTAAGGCCAGTCGAACAAGCTGTTTAGATTTCATCTTATTGCTCCTGCAGCGTTCCATTATGCAGGTAGAGTCGTCGCTGACAGCGCTGCGCCAAGGAGGCATCGTGGGTGATCAAAATCAGCGTGGTATTCAGCTGGCGGTTCAGTTCAAACAGTTGCTCGATGATCTCCGTGCCGGTCTTTTCATCTAGGTTGCCGGTGGGCTCGTCAGCAAACAGCAAGCTCGGCTCGGTGGCAAAGGCGCGAGCGATAGCGACCCGTTGTTGTTCGCCGCCGGATAGTCGTGCTGGGGTGTGCTGGTGGCGGTGACTCAAGCCCACCCGGTCAAGCCAATAGCCGGCCTGTTGTGCTGGATTCGGGTGACCTTGTATCTCGAGGGCTAGCTGTACATTATCAAGGGCGCTAAGTTCTGGCAGCAACTGAAATGACTGAAACACAAAACTGATATGATTGGCACGCAGTTCGGCGCGGGAGGCTTCATCGAGCCCAGCAAGCGGTTGGCCGAGTAATTCAACGCTACCCTCACTGGGTTCATCAAGACCGGCCAGAATACTCAGCAGGGTTGATTTTCCGGCCCCGGATGGGCCAATAATCGCCACACTTTCACCCGCATCAGCGCGGATGTTGATATGATTAAAAATATTCAGTCCGCCGCGTTCATCTGGAAAGGTTTTAGCCAGTGCGGTGGCAATCAAAACAGAACGGGATTCAGGAGTCGTCATGGCATCTCTATTTGGAATCGGCTTATTACTGCTGTCTAGCTTAGCATGGAGTGGTTCAGTTTTAGTCATGGGTGACAGTCTTTCTGCGGCCTATGGCATCCCAGCAAAACAGGGTTGGGTGACGTTGCTTGAACAGCGGTTGGCACAGAGTCATCCGGACTATGAGGTGGTGAATGCGAGCATTAGCGGCGAAACCACTCACGGTGGTATTACGCGGCTACCGGCGGCATTGGATCAGTATCAACCGCAATTGGTTATCCTTGAGCTAGGGGCTAATGATGGTTTGCGAGGTGCGCCGCTTAACGTTATTGAACGTAACCTCAATCAACTCGTGAGTCAGTCTAAGGCCGCAGGTGCTTCAGTGTTGTTGTTAGAGATGCGGATTCCTCCCAATTATGGCCCCCGCTATAGCGAAGGGTTTACTGCAATATTTAATCGGGTGGCGGAGCAGCAAGGGGTGCCGTTAGTGCCGTTTTTTATGGCCTCGGTGGTGTTGCAACCCGAGCTTATGCAAGCGGATGGTTTGCATCCCACTGCTAAGGCTCAACCGGCTCTGCTTGATCAAGTGTGGCCGGCGTTACAGGATCTGCTTCCTCCGTCTCCATCTCAGCCTTAGACAGCGGGATAATAGCAACGATACGGGTGCCATGATCATGGTTTTGGCTGATCTGAAAAAAGCCGCCCAGTGCGCGGACCCGTTCACGCATGCCGATCAGGCCAAAGCCTTTTTTAAAGGCGTCTGCGGCGATATCAAAGCCGCAGCCATCATCACTGATCATCAATTCTAATCGATCACCGCGGATATCTTTACGCTGTCCCAGCGAGGTGCGGTGAATATCCAGCCAGACATTATGCGCCTGCGCGGCATATTTTATGATGTTGCTAAAGGCTTCTTGGGTCAGCCGGAATAGAGTGATGTTATACACTTCCGACATCTCATTGAGTGCGCCACTAAAATCAGTATGAAGGGTGATGCCGTGCTCTTTGAAACGATTAGATATGATGCACTCTTGGATGGCATCGACCAGCCCGAGATCATCCAGTGCTGAGGGGCGCAGGCTGCGCATCATACCGTAGGTAACATCGTAGATATTCTGCGCAATGGCGTCGATAGATTCCGCGGTTTGGTTAACTAAACTACTTTCTTCAGGGTGGATACGTTTGAGTATCTTGGCGTCGGTGCGGATGGCCGTCAGTGACTGGCCGAGTTCATCGTGGAGTTCGCGGGATAGATTACGGCGCTCAAGTTCCTGTACCGCTAGGACCTGATGGGTTAAACGGCGATTCTCGAGTAGTTGTTCGCGCAGCTCTCGGGTGCGTTTGTGTATCCGTACCTCTAATTGTTGGCGCTCATGTTGCAGAGTCTCATACACGGATGAGTGTTCAATGGCCGAGCGAACCTTCTGGCGTAGATAGGCGGTCAAAACGAAGTAAAAGGCGATTGATGCCACTAACAGCGTGAGCAGCATGCCTAAATTAATATCCATGAAGCCGAAGGGGTGAACAATACTTAATGTAAACGACTGCCCGAAGCGGTTGATGGTGCGCTCTTCTGTCAGCGTGGGTAGCCATGTTGAGATTGGTTGGTCAGAGTTGGATAGGTATTGGTCAATAATATCGCCTTGATCATTCATCAAGCTGATACTGGCATGTTCTGAAAGAAAACTGGTGGCCGGTAACATGCCATGGGTGCTGATCACAAGAGAGGCGATATACAGGTTGTTAGGTGTTGGCTCGGCATCACGCTCAAAGAACGCCAGAAATAGGCCATAGCCTTGTTTGTTATGACTGATCGGAAAGGGCGGTGACGTCACCGGCTGGTGGTATTTGCGAGCAAAACGCAGTGTTTCGGTAAACAGTGGCTCGGTGAGTAGGTCTTTGTTCAGTAGATAGCGAGTATCGGCGTTTAGTGGCTCAATAAAGGTGACCGGAAAGCGAGCATTGAAATCGCTATTGTCCTGATCGAGATGATAGTTGTTGGTACTGCTATAACTAATGTTCGACGGCAGTTTTTGTTGCTGAATCTGTAGTCGTTCTATATGTGGGTAGCGCTTGCGTATCTCGCTGGCAAAGCGTCTGATGGCATCATGATCGTTGGGACTTGCTGATACCAAGATGGTGAAGTTCTGTAGTAGGACTTCATTGATGTAGGTTTTTTCATACACCGAAGAGTAGACAAAGTGGGCATCATTGCTGAGCTTTTTTTCAGTCGGTCATAATCGGAGAGTAGACTGATACTCACCATGAGCAGGGTTAGCGATAACCAGATCGTGGTGGTAAGCGGGAAATAGCTTTTTTGCATAAGGGTGTGTGGTTCCGTGACCAGTATGATGAAGTCCGTATCATCCGCTTAGTGTAGTCTATTTCCTTTGTGAGCTAAATCAGAAGCAAAAAAAAGACACCTAACGGTGTCTTTTTTTGCATTTAAGCGATTAGCCAGCAAGGTTCTGGTTAACGAAGTCCCAGTTTACCAGTGCCCAGAAACCTTTCAGGTAATCAGGACGCACGTTACGGTAATCGATGTAGTAAGCGTGTTCCCACAGGTCAACAGTCAGTAGTGCTGTTTGACCGTTAGTCATTGGCGTACCTGCATTGCTAGTGTTAACAATTTCCAGAGAACCGTCAGCGTTTTTAACTAACCAAGTCCAGCTAGAACCGAAGTTGTTAACCGCTTTGTCATTCAGCTCTTCTTGGAATGCTGCGAAAGAACCCCATTTAGCGTTGATCGCATCGGCGATTGCACCAGTTGGCTCACCGCCGCCGTTTGGTGACAGGCAGTTCCAGTAGAATGTGTGGTTCCAGATCTGAGCAGCGTTGTTGAATACGCCGCCAGCAGGCGCTGACATGATGATCTCTTCGAGAGATTTGTTTTCGTATTCAGTACCTGGAAGCAGGCCGTTCAATTTTACAACATAAGTGTTGTGGTGTTTGCCGTGGTGGAAGTCTAGAGTTTCGGCAGAGATGTGTGGTTCCAGTGCATCTTTGGCGAATGGCAGTGCTGGCAGTTCAAAGCTCATAGTTAATTACCTTTTATAGTGTCAGGTTCAGCATAGGTTGTGAAATGGCTATATAAACCAGGGTGTTTATATAGGGTCTTGATGGGCATAATTCAAGCGCTGCTGATCCGTGGAAGCCAAATCATAGCACCCTTATTCAAGGTTTTCATCGCATTGTTAATGCCTTATTAAATAAGGGGAATTGGTGTGCTAAATGAGTGCATCAGACTAAAGTAAGCTGACAGATGTTACTGAACTGTTAGAATCAGTGCTGCATTAATAATGATAACAATAGGATGATGATAGGTTATGGGTAAAGTTTTTCTCTGGATTGCGGCGGTCTTGCTGGTAGTTTTTACCGTTAAAACCCAGTATCTGACATCAACGACCTGGGAGCCTTTTAAACAGGGTTGTATGGCTGGAGGCACGGCCACCGAGGCACAGTGCAGCTGTCTGTCAGATTATGTGCATAAGCATTTTAGTGATAATGAGGTTGAACGGATTATGCAGGGCACGATGACTGACCCAGCCATGAAATTGAAAGTTGAAGGAATTGTGCGCGTGGGCACTCGGCAGTGTAAAAATCCGTAATCGTTCGAGCCCTGCGGCGCTGTGCAGCAGGGCTAACTATTGGCGATGAACCGCTATTTCGCCATCGACCGCAGTTTATCTCTTACCATATAGAGTGCCGCAATTGCTCGGCCTTCAGAAAAATCATCCCGGCTGAAAAGTTCTTCTAGTTGCGACAAAGGCCAGTGGGTGACAGGCATCTCTTCAGGCTCATCACCTGGTAAACGACAGGGGTATAGCCCTTGAGCTAGCACCACGGTGATTTTGTGGCCCATATAGTTTGGCGCTGACGTCATCTCTTTTATGATCTCTAGCCGTTCGGCTCCGAACCCCGCTTCCTCTTTGAGTTCGCGGTTGGCGGCTTGCAGTGCATCTTCGCCGGGATCGATCAGACCTTTAGGCAGCGTCAGTAGATAATCCTCTAGACCCACCGCATACTCCTGGATCAGCAAAACGTTCTGTTGCTCATCAATGGCGGCGATCATGACCGCGCCAAGCCCTCGACTGGCGAGTCGTTCATAGGTTCTTTCAACCCCATTGGAAAAGCGTAGGTCAATCTCTTCTACTTGAAATAGACGGCTTTTGGCGGTGGCGGTTACCTTCAAAATATCCGGTTTTACAGGCATACTGGATCATTCCTCGTCATTCAGTGACAAATCTAACCCAATACTAACCTGCAGCTTTGACTTTTTATATGGATTGGAAAAATATTGATACGGTGCTGCTCGATATGGACGGCACCCTGCTAGACCTACATTTTGATACGTATTTCTGGCTTGAGCATCTTCCGGTCCGCTATGCCGAACTGCATAGTATGGATCATAACGAGGCGTTGCAGTGGTTGCATAAACGGATTATGCAGGAACAGGGCACGCTTAATTGGTATTGTCTCGATTACTGGTCAGAGGAGCTGAATGTCGATATCAAGGCGTTAAAGCATGAGATCCGCGAACGCATCGCCTTTCGGCCTCATGTGCATGATTTTCTTGCCCATCTACAAGGCGAAGGCATTCGTCGGGTGATTGTGACCAACGCTCACCGGGACAGTTTATCGCTGAAGCTGGAAGAGACCGGCTTGGATCAACTCGTTGATAGCATTATCTGTTCCCATGATTATCGCGTGCCAAAAGAGCAGCAAGCCTTTTGGCATCGACTACAAGAGGACGAGCCTTTTGATCCTGCGCGCACGTTATTGGTTGATGATAGTTTGGCGGTGCTGGCATCGGCGCAGAAGTATGGTATTGCGTATCTGCTGAGTATTATTCAGCCGGACAGTCAGCAAGCGGGACGAGAAATTACCGATTTCAGTGCAATTGAGCATTTTGATGAGTTGATGAAAGATAAATGAGTAAACAAACGCACAATCAAGCGGGCACTCAGGAGCAGAAAGTCCGACTGGATAAATGGCTGTGGGCGGCCCGTTTTTTAAAACCCGAGGCGCGGCAAAAGAAGCCGTCGAAG
The DNA here is from genome assembly GCF_055808735.1 of Amphritea sp. GJ51-11. Lineage (NCBI taxonomy): Bacteria > Pseudomonadati > Pseudomonadota > Gammaproteobacteria > Oceanospirillales > Oceanospirillaceae > Amphritea > Amphritea sp. GJ51-11. The sequence goes on from NZ_CM147881.1 coordinate 4,504,713, forward strand.
GGGGGAAAGTTCACTACCAAGGACAGCGAGCCAAGTGTAGCCGTAATGTTGAATTGGGGGCGAAACTGGTGATTCGTCAGGGGCTTGATGAAAAAACAGTGATTATTATGGCGATCTCAGATCAGCGCCGTGGTGCACCCGAGGCACAGCTGTTGTATCAAGAAACAGAACAGAGCATCAAACAGCGTGAAGATGGTGCAGCCCTGCGTAAAGAGATGCGCGGTAATGTGGCACCGGATCACCGGCCAAACAAAAAAAATCGGCGCAAGATTATCCAGTTTAAGGATCGCTAGATTTGGTCAGATTATGGTAATATTGACATTTTTATCGGGCCGGAAAGTCTTTCCGTCAACCCCCGTCAGTGACATATTAAAGACAGGTTTCAGGAAATATCATGAGCAGTTCTGATCAGCTTCAAAGGGTTATGTTCGAACATGCGGATGTCCGCAGTGTTTTGGCCGGTCTTGAACAAAGTTATCAACAGGCGATTGCAAAACACCAGTATCCGAAGCTGATTAATATTCTACTCGGCGAGATGATGGCGGCGGTTAGCCTGTTAAGCGCCACCCTTAAGTTCGATGGTCGTTTACTGTTGCAGGCGCAGAGTAATAATCAGGTAAAGGTGTTGATGGCGGAGTGTAATCATCAGCGCGACCTACGCGCCATCGCCCGCTTTGATGGTGAGTTGCCAGAACAGGCTGAGTTTTGCGAGTTACTTAAAGGCGGCCAGTTAGTCATTACGATTGAACCGGACCAAGGTCAGCGCTATCAAGGCGTTGTACCACTTGAAGGTGGTCGTCTGAACGATTGTTTAGAAGCTTACTTCCGGATGTCTGAGCAATTGCCAACGCAGATTCACCTTGCGGCAGATGAACAGCGTGCCGCCGGCTTCTTATTGCAGGTCATGCCGGCCAGTGGCGATCCTACGGCAGATTGGGAACATTTTAGTAGTCTTGCTGCAACGTTGAGTGATGCGGAGTTGTTGGAACTGGATAACAACACAATACTGCATCGTTTGTTCCACCAAGAAGATTGCCGTCTCTATGATCCTGATGGCTTGCAGTTTAAATGTGATTGTTCCCGTGAGCGTACCGGTGATGCATTGCGCGCCATGTCACGGGAAGAATTAGAGCAGATTGTGCAGGAAGAGGGCAGCGTTGATGTCAGCTGTCAGTTCTGTAATGAGCTATATCAGTTCGATCTGGCGGATATCGCCATGATGTTCTCAGATAGTTCGAATATAAAGGGTTCTGATCAGGTCCACTGAGCAGGTTTAAACGATGGGTTGCTGCTTTTTTGGCAACCATTTATTGTAAAGCGTGGCTGAGCAATTTTAATTTGCCGTTGGGAGATATTTTGTCGGATGGTGTTTTGAGCGCTTTTTTGACATAATACGCCTCCTTATAATAATGACCCCATTGGTTTTCCGGCAGGAATTCGCAAGATGTAGGGGCAGTCCACTTTATTCAGGTAAATTATTTTTTTGGCTAGAAGCCAAGGGAACCAAGCAATGAGCAAAGAAACCGTGAACACTGTACACGTAAATTTGAGCCCGGCTCAGCTAGTTGAAAAAGCCATTCAGCGTGGCGAGGGAGTACTCGCTGATTCAGGTGCTCTGGTTGTTGAAACCGGTAAGCGTACAGGTCGTTCTCCGATGGATCGCTATATCGTTGACGAAGCCAGTACCTCTGATGCAATCCACTGGGGTCCGATCAACCGCCCGTTTGATGCCGATAAGTTTGATGCTCTGTGGGTTCGAGTTGAAGAGTATTTAGCCGCTCGTGAGCACTTTGTTGCTAATGTTCATGTGGGTTCTGATGCTAACCATTACCTGCCGGTTTTGATGACAACTGAAACTGCTTGGCAAAATCTGTTTGGTCAAAACCTGTTTATCCGCGCAGAAGAATACAATCCGAAGTCAAAAGAAGAGTGGCAAGTTATCAATGCTGCCAACTTCGAATGTGATCCTGAGCGTGACGGCACTAACAGCGATGGCTGCGTTATTATCAACTTTGCTAAGCGCAAAGTGTTGCTGGCGGGTATGCGCTATGCTGGCGAAATGAAGAAAGCGATGTTCTCTGTACAGAACTTCCTGCTGCCTGAAAAAGATGTGCTGCCAATGCATTGTTCCGCTAATGTGGGCGAAGACGGCGACACTACCTTATTCTTCGGTCTATCTGGTACTGGTAAAACAACACTGTCTGCTGACCCAGAACGTTACCTTATTGGTGATGACGAGCACGGTTGGGGTAAAGGTGTTGTCTTTAACCTTGAAGGTGGTTGCTACGCTAAAACTATCGACCTGAGCCAGAAGAACGAACCGATTATCTGGGATGCTATCCGTTTCGGTGCGATTGTTGAGAACGTTACGCTGAACGAAAAGCGTACAGCTGATTACTCTGATACTTCTCTGACTCAAAACGGTCGTTGTGCATATCCTCTAGAGCACGTTGAAAAACGTACAGAAGAGAACAAAGGTGGCGAGCCTAAAGCGATCGTCTTCTTGACCTGTGACTTGACCGGTGTTCTGCCTCCTGTGTCTATCCTGTCTAAAGAAGCAGCGGCATACCACTTCTTGTCTGGTTACACTGCTTTGGTGGGTTCTACAGAAATGGGTTCTGGTGAAGGTATTAAATCAACCTTCTCTACTTGCTTCGGCGCACCTTTCTTCCCACGCCCTGCTAGCGAATACGCGGATCTGCTGATTAAGCGGATTGAAGAGTTCGGTAGTCAGGTATACTTGGTTAACACTGGCTGGACGGGCGGTTCTTTCGGTACTGGCTCTCGTTTCAACATTCCAACGACTCGCGGTATTATCGCAGCGATTCAGAATGGCGATCTGGTTGATGTCCAGACTGAACATCTTGACGGTATCAACCTGACTGTACCTACGACTGTACCGGGTGTTGATTCAACCTTGCTGAACCCACGTAATACTTGGGCTGATAAGGGCGCATACGACGCTACCGCCAACGACCTGATCGGTCAGTTCACTAGCAACTTTAAAAAGTTCGACGGTGTAGCTGAGACGATCATTGCGGCAGGCCCACAGGGTTAAACGTCGGGTTATAAAAAAGGCTCCTTCGGGAGCCTTTTTTGGTTTTAGAGCCTAGTACTATTTGAAACTAAGGGTATATCCCGCGTTAGCAAGGTAGCCTGCTTCTTGCTCTAGGTCCGCTTGAGTGAGTGGCTGGTGATTGAGCCAGTTGTCGGGGAAGCTCAGAGACAAGGTGTTGTCTGCTGCGGTGAGGTGGAATGCGGGTAGCCGCTCACGGCTGCGGCTGCGGTTGAGGACAAAGGCTAGTCGCAGCAAGATCGTTAGACGGCTAAAATGCTTCGCTTCACGGGGCAATAGCTGCTCAAAGGTCGATGTGGGAAATTTCCGCCGATGGCCCTGCACGATAGCCGCCAGCTGAATCTGCTGGCGCTTAGTGAAGCCGGGGAGGTCCGAATTCAACAGTAGGTAAGCACTGTGCTTATGGTATTGGCTACGGGCGATGGTGAGGCCTGTTTCACAACAGCGTGCCGCCCAGCTGAGCATATTATGATATTCATTATTGTCTAGGTTCCAGCTATCACGCACCTGTGTTAGGGCGATCAAGGCGGTCTGCTCGACTCGCATCGCCTGTGCTTGGTCGACTCGGTAACGCTGCATCATGGCATTGATGCTACGTTCTCGAACATCCTCATGGCGGAGGCGGCCTGCCATGTCGTAGAGTAAGCCCTCGCGCAACGCACCATCCGAGAAACGGATCTCCTTGATGCCTAGTGATTCAAATGCAGCGGAAAGAATCGCGATGCCGGCTGGAAATACCGCCCGGCGTTCCTCTTTTAAGCCATCGATATCAATCTCATCGACGTGGTTATAACTAAGAATTTTTTGTTTCAATTGTTGCAACGCCGATGCGCTGACTTTGTCGGTTGAATAGCCGAGATTGATACAGGCGTTGCGTACCGCTTTTATGGTACCGGATGAGCCGACGCAGTCTTCCCAGCCGAGCCGCCGGTAGGTGCGTTTAATATTGAGTAGTTCTCTGAGCGCACCAAACACCGCCAGCTGAAAGTTTTTCTCAGTGATAATGCCATCGGGGAAGTAACGGTTATTAAAGCTAACGCAGCCCATCTCTAGACTTTCCAGTTCGAGGGGATCGAAGCGTTCACCAATAATGAATTCGGTACTTCCGCCACCAATATCGATGATCAGGCGACGGCCGTTATCGGCGGCAAGGGTATGGGATACACCAAGGTAGATCAGGCGTGCCTCTTCAATCCCTGCGATCACTTCGATTGAGCAGCCCATGATTTTTTCTGCTTCGAGAATAAAGTCGTCGCTGTTAACGGCTTCCCGTAAGGCGTTGGTGCCGACGATGCGGATCTGTTGGTCCGGAATGTCCCGAACGCGCTGGGCAAAGCGTTCCATACACTCTAAGCCACGCTGAATGGCTTCAGGGCTGAGCATACGGTTTTCATCGAGACCTGCCGCAAGTTGTACCTTTTCGGATAGCAGATCAATCGGCTGGAGTTCTCCCTGAACCAGTTTAGCGACAACGATATGAAAACTGTTCGAGCCGAGGTCGATGGCTGCCAAGAGAGACGGCCCATTGGTACTGTTGGTTTCCTGATTCATAGGGATGCACTTTAAAAAAAAGATAATGGCACCATCTTAACAGATATATGTTACTGATTAGAGCGTTGGAAACTCAGATGTTGATGTCGGTATAGCGGTCAAACGCGATTTAGGCAGTATTCACAATCGTTTAATGACAGTGGTATGATCGGTAACTATTAATATTTAGTGAATCTCACTGCAGAGGCTTTTTATGAGTGAAAATATTGTTAACGTAACAGATGCTTCCTTTGAAGATGATGTATTGAAAGCTGATGGCCCTATTTTGGTTGATTACTGGGCCGAGTGGTGTGGCCCTTGTAAGATGATTGCTCCGGTACTGGAAGAGATTGCCAAAGAGTATGAAGGCAAACTGAAGGTCTGTAAGTTGAATATCGACGAAAATAACGAAACACCACCAAAATTTGGTATTCGTGGTATTCCAACCTTGATGCTGTTTAAAGACGGCAATGTCGAAGCAACTAAGGTGGGTGCACTGTCCAAATCTCAGCTAGCCGCTTTTATTGAAGATAGTATCTAAGCGATTGAGCTGGAAAAATCGTTGGGAGTGACCAGGATCATGGTTTGCTCCCTGATTTACTGGACTCTTTTTAACCAACGCATTATAGTGTCATTTCCAAACATCGGATTCTGTCCCAGAACCGTTAAAACAGCTCTGGTTTAGAACTCTAATTTCACATTATCAATTCAATCTGACCCGAATGGTTCTTTTTTGCTGTTCCGCTCAAGGCGTTGACCTGTCTTCCTACACTACATATACCTATGAATCTTACCGAACTTAAAAAGAAAAGCGTCCCCGAATTGCTAGAAATAGCTAAAGAGATGGGACTTGATAACCTGGGGCGATCCCGTAAACAAGATGTTATTTTTGCGATTCTTAAGCGTCATGCTAAGGGTGGCGAGGATATCTACGGCGATGGCGTGTTGGAAATTTTACAAGATGGCTTCGGTTTTCTGCGATCGGCAGAGGGTTCATACCTCGCCGGACCGGATGATATCTATGTTTCGCCGAGCCAGATCCGCCGCTTTAATCTGCGTACCGGTGATACCATTTCCGGTAAGATCCGTCCGCCAAAAGACAGCGAACGCTATTTTGCTCTGCTGAAGGTTGATCAGATCAACTTTGATAAGCCGGAAAATGCGAAGAACAAAATTCTATTTGAAAACCTGACGCCGCTATTTGCACAAGAACGGTTGAAAATGGAATTGGGTAACGGCAGTACCGAAGATTTGACCGCTCGTGTTATCGACCTCGTTTGCCCGATGGGTAAAGGTCAACGGGCACTGTTAGTGTCTCCGCCTAAGGCGGGTAAGACGCTGATGCTGCAGAACATTGCCAACTCTATCAAACGGAACAACCCAGAAGTTCACCTGATCGTCTTGCTGATCGATGAGCGTCCAGAGGAAGTGACCGAGATGCAGCGTACCGTTCGCGGTGAAGTGGTTGCCTCTACCTTTGATGAGCCGCCCTCACGTCACGTGCAAGTCGCCGAGATGGTACTAGAAAAAGCCAAGCGCTTGACCGAGCATAAACAGGATGTCGTCATCCTGCTCGACTCTATTACCCGTTTAGCCCGTGCCTATAACACCGTTATCCCATCGTCCGGTAAAGTACTTACCGGTGGTGTTGATGCCCATGCCCTTGAGCGTCCTAAGCGTTTTTTTGGTGCGGCGCGTAACATCGAAGAGGGTGGTAGCCTGACCATTATTGCTACCGCCTTGGTTGATACCGGTTCGAAGATGGATGAAGTTATCTTCGAAGAATTTAAAGGTACCGGTAACTCTGAAGTACATCTGGATCGTAAAGTGGCTGAGAAACGGGTTTATCCTGCGTTCAACATCCGTCGCTCAGGCACCCGCCGTGAAGATCTGTTGACCACTGAAGAAGAGTTGCAACGGATGTGGATTTTGCGCAAGTTGCTCGATCCAATGGAAGACTCTGCCGCTATCGAGTTTGTGCTCGATAAGCTGAAAGACTTCAAGACGAACGACGAATTCTTCCTCTCAATGCGTCGTTCATAATTCATATCTTTGTTATCAAAGGGTAAGCTTAGCGCTTGCCCTTTTTTATAGCTGAATATTATGTCAAACCTGAAATACAAAGACCTGCGCGATTTTATCCACAGCCTTGAACAGCAGGGTGAATTGGTACGTATTAGTACCGAAGTGGATCCTAATCTGGAAATAACAGAGATCTGTGATCGCACGCTGAAGGCTGGCGGCCCTGCGCTGCTGTTTGAAAATCCTAAAGGCTATGATTACCCCGTGTTGGCCAACTTGTTTGGTACGCCGCGGCGGGTCGCTCTTGGTATGGGACAGGAAGATGTGGCTAGTCTGCGTGAAGTGGGCAAGCTACTGGCGATGTTGAAAGAGCCAGAGCCGCCTAAAGGGATGAAAGATGCCTGGGAAAAGCTGCCGATCTTCAAGCAAGTGCTGAATATGGGACCCAAAAAGGTCCGTAATGCTGCTTGCCAGACCCACGTGATCGAAGGTGATGATGTCGATCTGGGTAAGCTTCCGGTGCAGCGTTGCTGGCCCGGAGATGCAGGTCCGCTGGTGACTTGGCCTTTGGTCATTACCCGAGGCCCGAATAAATCGCGGCAAAATTTGGGTATTTACCGTCAACAGGTTATTGGTAAGAACAAGCTGATTATGCGTTGGCTGGCGCATCGTGGCGGCGCGCTGGATTTTCGCGAATGGCAAGAGCAGCACCCGGGCGAGAATTTCCCGGTAGCGGTGGCCTTAGGCGCTGACCCCGCGACGATTTTAGGGGCGGTCACACCGGTGCCTGATAGTCTGTCAGAATATGCTTTTGCGGGTCTGTTACGCGGTGGGAAAACCGAAGTGACCCAGTGTATTGGTAGTGATCTGCAGGTGCCGGCCAGCGCTGAGTTTATTCTTGAGGGTTATATCAGCCCTGATGAAATGGCTGATGAAGGCCCCTTTGGCGATCATACCGGGTATTACAACGAGGTCGATAGCTTCCCCGTGTTTACCGTGGAACGGATTACCCACCGGCCAGATCCTATCTATCACAGTACCTATACCGGCCGTCCACCGGATGAACCTGCGGTGCTAGGCTTGGCACTTAACGAAGTCTTCGTGCCAATTTTGCAAAAGCAGTTTCCTGAAATTACCGATTTCTATTTGCCGCCGGAAGGCTGTTCCTATCGTATGGCCATTGTAACCATGAAGAAGCAGTATCCGGGTCATGCAAAGCGGGTGATGATGGGCGTTTGGTCATTCCTGCGGCAGTTTATGTACACCAAGTTTGTGATTGTCTGCGATGATGATATCAATGCCCGTGACTGGAACGATGTTATCTGGGCGATCACTACGCGGATGGATCCGATTCGGGATACTACCCTGATCGATAATACCCCTATCGACTACCTCGATTTTGCTTCACCGGTTTCCGGACTAGGTTCGAAAATGGGGATGGATGCCACCAATAAGTGGCCCGGTGAAACCACCCGCGAATGGGGTGAACCGATTGTGATGTCGGATGAAGTGAAGCAGCGGGTCGATGAGATCTGGGATCAGTTAGGCATTACTAGTGACTGAGCATTACCGTATCACGGTTAATGAGCAGTATGTGATTGATGCTGAACCGGGGCTGTCGATATTTGACAGCCTACGCCAGGCCGGTTATCGCATGCGGATCAGTTGCCGTAACGGGGTCTGTCAGATCTGTAAAACCACCCTGCTGCAGGGCCATATTGAACAACGTTATCCTGCCCTTGATGTATGTTTGCATGCCGCAGATAAGCCGGCTCAGGTTTATGCTTGTACGGCGGTGCCGCGCAGTGATATCAAGATAGAAATTGATGGGCTCTTACGCCCAGGAGAATTACACGTGAAAAAACTGGTTTGTGATATCGCCGCATTTGAACAGCTTAGCCATGATGTCTATCGGGTGCGTTTGCATCTGCCGGTGACTGGGCGTCAGGCGATTGAATTTCATGCCGGGCAGTATCTTGAAATTATTTTGCCGGATCAGCGCCGTGCTGCTTTTTCCATCGGTAGTGCGCCGGACTTTAGCAGTGATATTGAGCTGCATATTCGGCGGATACCCGAAGGTGAAATGTCGCTGGCTATCATTGAGCATCTGACCCATAACCCCAGCGTCGAAATCGAGTTGCCGAAGGGCGACTGCTATCTTGAAGCCGAGGCGTTGGCTGCGGATACGACTGTTATTTTGGCGGCGGCTAGCACCGGCTTTTCACAGATTAAGAGTATCGCAGAGCACCTGCTGGCTAACCAAGTAAGCAACCCTATCCATATTTATTGGGGGGCTCGGGCTGAGACGGATTTCTATCTACGCAAGCTGCCGTTGCAATGGGCCGCAGAGCATACCAATGTGCATGTGCATTTGGTGATTAGTGAACCGGAAAGCAGCCCCGACTGGAGCGGTCGGATGGCATTACTGCCGGAAGCCATCGTTGCCGACTTTGAGCATTTTGATAAGACTGAGATTTATACTAGCGGCTCGCCGGCGATGGTTTATGCGTTGGCTGACGCCTGTGAAGCGAAAGGGTTGCAAGATACGCAGATCCATTCGGACGTGTTTGCTTACGCACCACGTAAGTAACATCGGTCCTTAAAATAGGACTGATGAGGCGAACAACCAAGAGTAGTGAGTTCTCTGGGGTGTTTCGCCAATGAATAACGCTAGGTAATGGCCCTGATATCGTTATCGCTTTTTGGTATTATTGTGTCACCATTTTTTTGGCTTGCGGCGAAATCATCGCTTTCTGTACGCTGCCTTTTTTATGATTATCAGCCATGACCTTGGCATCTTTAACGGTTAGATTGACCAACGACTCCGCTAACGCTTTAATATCGGCATTACTGCTGCGGATGAATCGCTTCGCTTCTTTATTTACACTATTAACCGCGGCGACACTCGTGTCTAGTCCGCGATCTGGCGCGACGTGCAGACAGATATACCCGGTGCCATCACTGCCGTAAGCGCAGAAGCTTTCACTGCATTCCATACAACCCGCGCCACCGGCATTCGGATCACACAGCCATGCGGCCTGTCCTGCCGTTGAATAAAGCCCAATCATGATCATGCATGCTTTTAATAATTTCATATGCTTCCCGTCGATAATTAACGTGATTATTGCCAAGGCTATGATCTTAGCGATATACCTCATAATAAATAGCTGTCGTGAACGACAGGGCATAGAGGAGGCAGTACCTATAAACAAAAAAAGAGAGCCACCGGCTCTCTTTTCTAAGTACTTTCTGCTGCTTGTATAAGCGTTTTATCTCAGTGCGTTAAAGCGGTGTGATTTTAGTGCTGCTGCCGGTATTTGGTAGTGGCAAGGCGGGAAGGCCTCCACCGATTACACTGAGGTGCTGATCCATTAGCTGGCGCAGTTTATCGGCTTCACCAAGGTTTTTCAGCAGTCTAGCGAGCTCGCTTAGGGCTTCAGCCTTAGGGCTTTGCTCTAGGCTCTGCTCAAAGTAGGTGATGGCTTTGCCCCAGTGCTGATTGCGCTGTGACAGGCGTCCTAATGTGAGTAGTAGGTCGGCATTCAGTGGATCATCTTTCAACCAGTTGCGGGCATTTTCCAGCTGCTTCTTCAGGTTTTCACCTTCGATGCGACCGTAGAGGTTGATCAGATCGCTATCACCGGTGCGGTTGATAAGATCACGAATGACCGGTTCAGCTTTGGCTTCTGCGCCGATGCTTACCAGTAAATGAGTGTAATGGCGGGCCAATACATCATCTTGAGTGAGCTGGCCGGGCATATTGTGCCAGGTTTCTGCGAGTGCTTTACGTTGCTCTTCGGGAGAACTGCCTTCGGTGATGCTCTGCTCTAATAGCTTTTGATAACAGAGTTGTTCGGTTTCGAGCAGTTTCTCGGGCTTCAATGCTTTGTTTTTACGCAACAGAGGAATCAGTTGTTTTACCGCTTGCCAGTCGTTTAGCTGAATATAGACTTTATTCAGCAGTTTCATAACATAGGTGTTTTTCGGTGCTTTCTGACGCAAGCTTAGCAGTGTGGCGAGGCTAGGTTCTAATTGGCCACGGGCCAGTTGAGTTTGCGCCTGATTGATGCCCACCGCGATTTCGGCTTCGGGTGTGGCTGTTCTGGCTTTTTGCAGTAGTTCATCACAGGCTTTTTCGTCGCCCTGTTCTTGGGCCGCATGGGCGGCTGCCAAGTAGTTGATCAGTGGCAGATCGGCGTTTTCGGCTGACATTGAGAGCAGTCGTTGTGCTTTCCACCAGTTCCCTTCCGACAGAGCGATTAAACCTTTAAGGGTTTTGTCGTGGGCGATACGGCTTTTACGACTACCGCTCCAGAGGCGCAGTCGGGTGCCTGATTTAAGTGACCGATTGAATAGGTTGATACCCCAGTGAAGTGCAAAAAATAGCACCACGATCAGCACCAAAAAGACCCAAAGGCTCATCTCGATGGTGGTTTGTCCGTAGGCAAACAGGGTATAGCCTGAATCCTGAATCATTTTCTGGCCGATCCAGGTTCCGGCAAAGAGGAATAATAGCAGCAGGATAAATACGCGTTTCATCAGGCAGCTCCCTCTTTCAGCTTACGCATCGCTTTCACGTAATTTTTTAGCGCCGCGAGTGAGCCTGAAATGTTCGGCATCTGCGGAGCAACTTCAACTTGCTCAAGCTCTTTCAATGCAGAGAGCAACGCTTGGGTGTTGCTGTCATTCTGTTCAAAGTAAGTGCCAACCCATTGCTGGGCTTTGGTTAGGCTATTGAGATAGCTTTTAGGCTTGCGCTGCAACAATGAGAGCTGTGCTTGCTCGAGCATCAGGTGCAGGTTCTGCTGGAGATAATAGCTTTGCTGCGGAGAGAGCAGAGGCTCGACCGGCTCACTGCGATCTTGGATAACAATCAGCTGGCTGGCTTTATCGGACAGTGTTGCCCAAGCTTGTTTGATATCGGTGCTCCAGCTAGAGGCGAACTCTTCGCTCTTCATCTGATCCAGTAAATCCGGCAGTTTGTGCTGCTCAGTTAGCGGGATAACCTGTAGTTGATCGACCTGAGTGCTAAGTGCGCCGAGGCGTAGGAAAACGCCTTCGGTATCAAGTTCAGGCACGGCTTCAAGGGCCGCGATATCGGCGGCGACCGCTTTACGAATATCATAGATGGTGACATCGTCGGTTTCGCTGAGAATCTTATCGGCCGAGCGTAGCAGTTGCAGTGCACCGCGTGGTGTTTGTTCCATCAGTACCCGTTGGTTCGCTAATCGCAGCAGGTATTCAACCTCTGCTAGCAGCCAATCTTCACGGTTGTTGTTCTGAGCGGCAGTGACTTGCTGAATACTTTGTGTCAGTCGTTTCTGTAATTCGTTAATATTCGACTGATCTTGATCCGACTTACTTTGCAGTGCCGAGAACTTCTGATTCAGTGCGTTGATCTGTTGGCTTAGCTGTTGCTGGCTCTTGGTCAGTGCACCGTTGAGTTCAGTCGCGGCAGTTTGCTGCGATTGTTGCATTTGCGTGCCGGATTGGAGTTGCAGCCAATAAAGGTAAACAACGCCGATGATAGCGATGAGTGCTAATAGAAGCGCGATTCTACCGGCCCAGCTGGCTTTGGCTTTTTTGGGTGTCTCTTTTTCAGGCGGAGAGGTTTTCGCTTTTTGATTGTCCGCTTGCTTATCGGATGCTTTGCTCGGCTTTTCCGTTGATGGCTTAGAGGCTGCCTTTTTCTCGCTAGTCTCAGGCTTATCGGCGGGGGCAGAATCCTTTTCGATCAGCTCTCCCTCAAGCACTTCTTCTGGTTTATCTGAAGTGGCTGGATTGTTATTCCCGCTTTTTTTCATGTTCTGTCATCCATATCGATAGTCGATAAAACTGTTTCTGCCATTGCCTGATTATCGGGTCCGCTGGCGGTAATTACTCGAGTATAGCCTAACTCGGCTGCGATTCGGGCGACTCGTGCACTAGGTACAACCAATGTTGTATGTTTCAGCGCCTTAAGTGCGTGGTCGTCGATTAGTTGAGTTAGGTTATTCACCGCTTCTCCGCTGGTCAGCAGGACCGCAGCGAGAGGCTTATCTGAGATAGTACCCATGATCTGCTCAGAGGTATAGTGGGGCATGCTCCGACGATAAAGATCGGCGTAGTCAATCCGGGCACCCCGCTGGCGTAACTGCTCGGCAAGCGTTTCTCGGCCACCTTCGCCACGCATGATCAATATTTTTTGTTCGCTAATGTTCTGTAATAGCGGCAGCGATAATAAAGCCTCAGAATCATAACCGATGGGGGAGCGTTGTGCCGTGATGCCATAGCTTTCGAGTTTAAGTGCGGTTTGCTGACCAATCGCGAACCATTCAATACCGATGGGTAGTTGTGGCCAGTATTGATCGATCAGCTCCATGCCGGTGGCCACTGCGTTAGCGCTGGTGAAAATGGCCTTGTGGTATAGATCGAGATCCATAATGTGGCTTTTTAACAGCGGAAAGGCTGGGTCCGCATCGGCAATCGGTGTGATGTCCAATAACGGCAAGGGTATCGGGTCAATACCCATGCTGGCCAATAATGCTGTTTGGCCCTGAGCTTGATGTTCAGGGCGAGTCACCAGTACCCGGGGGTTAGCCATTTTGTTTGTACACTTCAGCGAGAATTTTATCGGCACCGGCTGCCAATAAGCGTTCGGCGAGTTCGATGCCCATCTGTTCAGCATTGTCCGGGTGGTTGCGTAGTTCGTCCCGCAGAATTTCTGTGCCATCGGTGCTGGCCACTAAACCTCTTAGGTATAGTTCGTCGTTGGCCTCGTTGAGGGTGGCGAAACAGGCGATCGGCACCTGACAACCGCCTTCTAGACGGCGGTTCATGGCCCGCTCTGCGGTCACCCGGATAGCGGTGTGTTGATCATGCAGCGGTTTCAGGAGAGCTAACGTGGCGGCATCATCGCTGCGGCACTCGATACCAACGGCACCCTGTCCGCCAGCCGGCAGGCTGTCTTCGGGTGTAATTTCACTGGCGATCCGATCAGCCATTTTGAGCCGTATTAGCCCAGCGGTAGCGAGAATAATCGCATCATATTGGCCTTCATCCAGCTTTCGCAGTCGAGTATTGACATTGCCGCGTAGGGTGTTGACTTGTAGATCGGGCCGCTTGGCTTTTATCTGTGCTTCGCGGCGCAGGGATGAGGTGCCGACGATAGCGCCCTGTGGTAATTCATCCAGGGTTTTATAATGATTGGAGACAAAGGCATCGGTTGGCTTTTCTCGGGGGCAGATAACCGCTAGGCCTAGTCCTTCAGGAAACTCCATCGGTACATCTTTCATCGAATGTACGGCGATATCAGCTTCATTGGCGAGCATGGCCACTTCCAGCTCTTTAACAAACAGGCCTTTGCCGCCAATTTTAGACAGTGGTGAATCCAGTAGTACATCACCCTTGGTGGTAAAACCAATGAGTTCGACAGTGATATCCGGGTGGAACTTCTCTAACTCGGCTTTAACATATTCCGCCTGCCACAGGGCAAGTGGGCTTTGGCGGGTGGCAATACGGATTACTTTATTGGTCATACAGGATCCTGGAGGGCGGTTGCCCGGTCAGCTACGCAAATTATTTTCCGATTTTAACAGATAAGCAGGCCGGTAACAGCTGATCGGGCATGCGGTTGGGGGTAGGTTGCTGTATAATGCCTGCCATTGATTTAGGACAGGGTCCGCTTGCCGTCGGTGCGGATGACAGATGTGAGGTTTCAGTATGAGTGAAGAACAAACCAACCAGCAATGGGGTGGCCGTTTTAATGAACCAACGGATGCCTTCGTTGCACGCTTTACGGCATCGGTACAATTCGATCAGCGGATGTATAAACAGGATATTCAAGGCTCTGTCGCACATGCGAAGATGCTCACTAAAGTGGGCGTGCTGAGTGAAGCAGAATGTGCCGATATTCTTCAGGGGCTGAGCGAAATTCAGTCTGATATCGAAAATGGCAACTTTGAGTGGTCCATTGCGCTGGAAGATGTGCATATGAACATCGAAGCGGCGCTGACCAAAAAAATTGGTATTACGGGTAAAAAACTGCACACCGGTCGCTCACGTAATGATCAGGTCGCTACCGATATCCGTCTTTATGTACGTGAAGAGATCGATAATGTGCTGGCTGAGATTACCCGTCTGCAACAGGGCATCATCGGTTTGGCGCGTCAAGAAGCAGAGACGGTTATGCCGGGCTTTACGCATTTGCAAACGGCCCAGCCGGTGACCTTTGGGCATCATCTGATGGCATGGTTTGAAATGCTGAGCCGAGATTATGAGCGTTTTGTTGATTGCCGCAAGCGGGTCAATATTCTGCCATTAGGTGCTGCGGCATTAGCGGGTACGACTTATCCGATCGATCGTCATATGACTACTGAGCTACTGGGTTTTACAGCACCGACCGAAAACTCTCTGGATTCAGTATCCGACCGAGATTTCGCCATTGAGTTTTGTGCCGCCTCTAGCATCATGATGATGCATATGACCCGTTACTCTGAAGAGTTAGTGATGTGGGCATCGGCGCAGTTTAACTTTATTAACCTGCCAGACCGTTTCTGCACTGGCTCTTCTATTATGCCGCAGAAGAAAAATCCAGACGTACCTGAATTAGTGCGAGGTAAGAGCGGTCGTGTCTATGGTCACTTGATGTCACTGCTGACGTTGATGAAGTCGCAGCCGCTGGCTTACAACAAAGATAACCAAGAAGATAAAGAACCGTTATTTGATGCGATCGATACGGTTAAGGGTTGTTTGCGGGCCTTTGCCGATATGGTGCCAGCGATTGAAGCGAAGCGTGACAACATGCGTGAAGCGGCTCTGCGTGGGTTCTCCACCGCGACAGATCTGGCGGATTATGTGGTACGTAAAGGGATTCCATTCCGTGATGCCCATGAAATTGTCGGTAAAGCGGTGGCTTACGGTATTGAGCAGAGCAAAGACCTCGGCGAGATGACACTGGAAGAGCTGCAGCAGTTCTCGGATCAGATTACCGGCGATGTGTTTGATGTGTTGACCCTCGATGGTTCGGTCAGTGCACGGGATCATATCGGCGGCACTGCGCCTAATCAGGTGCGTCAGGCCTGTGACCGTGCAGAGCAGATGTTGGCGCAACGTCACTGATAAATATCGACTTTTTCGAACCCGCTATGGTACTGCTATAGCGGGTTTTTTCTTTTTTACTACCCAGCTTGGGATACTGAGAGAAGATCCTCGTTAAAGAACAGCGTAAATTGAGCGATAAGTCTAAGCTTGAATTAATCTACAAGGGGCTGTTTGGCTTAGCGCGTTATGGATGCTGATAGAACAGGGTGCTTAACTGATCGCCTGTGGTACACAAGTAAGATGAAATATGCCGTGCTGGAGTACAGATGAAACTTAATATCAGTCATAAAATGATTGTCGGCTTTGTCCTGATGGTGGTCTTTATCATCGTCGTCGGGGTCGGTGGTTTTAATGTAATCCAGTTAATTTCCCATAAGTTTCAGAATGTCACTCAGAATGTCGTGCCCTCTCTGACCGATGGGTTGCGACAGTTGGTGCATCTGGAAGAAGCGAATAACGAGCTATTTGTTGCTCTGTCTCAGCGGCAGGTGCGAGAGTTGAATCAGCAGCGTGATCTATTTAAGCAGCGGTTGGATGCCTTCAAAGCCGATCAACAGCGGTTAGCAGAGCGGGTGGCTGGTGATGATGAGCTGGTTGCGGAGTTGGATCGGGTCGCTGCATTAGTGGATCAATATTTCCTGCTAGCGGATACAGTGTTAGTGGAGCAACGGAATATTCTCGACAATGAGCGGCATATTATTGATGCAGATATTCGGGTGCGTAAGCTGGATAGTTCGTTGTCCGATGCGTTGAGTAAATTACAGGTCGATTATGCCGGTACACCGGTTGCGAAGGCGGGTAAAAATCTAGCGAAGACCATGCGAATCTTTCGCACCCGATTGATGAATTTCAATCGGACTAAGAGTATGACCCGGCTGGATAAGTTTCTTAAAACTAAGCAGGGTGATATTTCTGAAAATGCCGCCAAGATCATCAGCCTGAACAGTCGGTTTACCACGGAACAGGATGATGTTAAGGCATTTGAACAGCAGTTTTATGGCGACAATGGGCTGATTGCTTACCTACGTTCGATGGATGTTGCCGAAAAGGCTCAGGCGCTGCGTTTACAGCAGACCTATAAGTTGATTGCAGAAACCCGTTTAGCGGTTGAAAGCTTTATTGCTAAGAACAATCAGATACTCACGCAGGCGCAGGCGCAGGCTAATGACGAAGTGTTTGTTGGGCGTTGGTGGATTATTGGTTTATCGGTCGGTGCAGTAATTTTTGCGCTGATTGTGGCGGCGGTTTTGGTGCAAACCATACGGGTGCCGCTGGCGCGTATTCATCAGGGGTTGAGTGCTTTTCGTCAGGGTGACTTAAGCGTTGTCTTTGAGGTTGAACGGGAAGACGAGTTTGGTGATTTAAGTCGTTACCTAAACTCGGTGGTTGAAGAGTTACGGGGTATTCTGCAGCAAGTAGCGGAAGGTGCAGAGCGTTTATCAATGGTGGCTAACAGTAATGCGGCGATCAGTCAGCAAACGACGCAATCGATGTCGCAGCAAACAGCCACGCTGGAGCAAACCTCGTCTGCGGCGGTGGAGATGGAGCACAGTGTGTCTGAAGTGGCAGAACACAGTAAAACGACTTTGCAGGCGGTGCATGAATTTGAATCATTGAGTCAGAACGTCGGTCAGCAGATGCTCGATACGATCGCGAGTATCGAAACCCAGGCGCAGGGCATTGATCAGGCGATGCAGGTGAGTGCCGAGATGTCGGCCTTTGGTGAGCAGATTGTAATGATTTTGACCACAATCCAAGATATTGCCGATAAGACCAATTTATTGGCGCTGAATGCGGCGATTGAGGCTGCGCGTGCGGGTGAGCAAGGGCGTGGCTTTGCGGTGGTCGCGGATGAAGTTCGAGGCCTTGCTGGACGTACTCGGGCATCAGTGCAAGATACCCAAGAGATGGTGGGTAATATGCAGCATGCGATTGTGCGAGTGTCTGAAGTGATGGATCAGAGCTATCAGCAAACACAGAATTGTGTTGAACAGGCTGGTCGTTCGCAGAATGTGCTAAAAAGTATGAATGATTCGGTGGCGCATATTCGTGATCTGAATGTGTTTATTGAAAGTGCCGCGAATGAACAGGCAAATGCTGTTGCTGAGGTCAGCCAGACACTGGTTGAAATTAATGCGGCAGCAGCTGAGATATCTCAGGGGGCGGTGGTTGCCTCACAAAGTAGCCAACAGTTGTTGGATGTCGCTCAACAGCAGCAAGCGCTATTAGCACGCTTTTCAATCCGTTAACGGGGTTGGTGATCGAGGTTGTGCTTTCAATTTTGCTTTTAACTCTTTAAATTTATAAGCCTTTTGGGTTTGTACCCGGTCGCTTTAAAGGGCCGTTGTTGTGTCTGTATACGGTTGGCAGGATACGATAACCTGCGTTGAAAAATAATAATGATAAAGCCCAAACGGGATTTAATAATTGGAGGCCGGTGGATAGACCGGAGTTGTGAATGAGACTGAATGTCACACATAAGTTGACAGCTGGATTTGCCTTAATGGTGATGTTGATCGTTGTCGTTGGTGCGGGAGGCTTACTCGGAAGTCGAGCTATCTCGAACCATTTCTTCACGGTATCGGATAACGTTATTCCGTCGCTGTCGGGTAGCTTTCAGCAGATGGTTTACCTTGAGGAGGTTAACTCCGCCCTTTTTTCGGCCTTGTCACAGAGCCGGATTAAGGAGTTGAACAAAAAGGTAAAAGAGGTCAAAGCGAAGATTGTTAAGTTTAATGAAGCACAGGCACAGGTAGCGGAAAAAGTTGCCGGGAAACCCGAGCTCCAAGCAACTCTTGAAGAAGTGGAAACCGTTAGTCAGCAGTTTTTTGAGATCACCAGTAAGGTGATGTCTGATCGAAAGCAGGCCTTGATTCTGGAGTTCCAAACCCGTCAGGCGGAACTGGACTTTCAGTCACTCGGTAATACTCTGAGCCTCTGGACACAAACTCTCTATGAAGATCAGGTCGAGCAAGAGATGCTTGATAAGGCGCAGGATCTGAATATCGCTTTCAGAATGCATCGTTTTCAAATAGTCGACTATCAACGTACCGGTGATATTGAAAAGCTGAAGGCGTCTTTGGCCAAAAATAAAGGTGAAATACTCGCCGCCTTCAAAGCGGTTGAGCCGATGGCTCCTAATGTGCAGTTACTTAAGCGAACCATTATGTCGGTTAATAACCATCTCTACAGTAATGGCGGCTTGGTCGATTATTACACCGAGCAAGCGGCTGCGAATAAATCCTTAGTTGAAAGCTTGAGCAAAACCGATAGTCTTATTTCCCGCGCCCGTGAGGCAATGTCTGCCTTTATTGAGGCAAACCATCAGTTGGCGAGTGGTGCACGTAATGAAGCTCAGCAGTTGGTGAATTTCAGCCATGTGGGTATCTTATCGTTGGCGGTGGGCTCAGTGGTGTTGGGCTTGATTATTGCGGTTGTGTTGGTGCAAACCATACGGGTGCCGTTGGCGCATATTCATCAGGGGTTGAGTACTTTCCGTCAGGGTGATCTGAGTGTTGTGTTTGAGGTTAAGCGCGAAGATGAGTTTGGTGATCTGAGCCGTTATCTCAATTCGGTGGTGGAAGAGCTGCGCAATATTTTACAAAAAGTTGCCGAAGGTGCTGAACGCCTCTCTACGGTAGCCAACAGTAATGCGGCGATCAGCCAGCAGACAACACAGTCGATGGACCAGCAAAGTATGAAGCTGGAGCAGACGTCATCTGCCGCAGTAGAGATGGAGCACAGTGTTTCCGAAGTGGCGGATCACAGTAAGACAACCTTACAAGCGGTGCATGAGTTTGAAACGTTAAGTCAGAGCGTCAGTCAGCGAATGCTGGATACTATTGCCAGTATCGAAACCCAGGCTAAAGGTATTGATCAAGCGGTTGGCGTGAGTGCTGAGATGTCGGCTTTCGGTGAGCAAATTGTGATGATTTTAACCACCATTCAGGATATCGCTGATAAGACCAACCTGCTGGCGCTCAATGCGGCTATTGAAGCGGCTCGCGCCGGTGAGCAGGGTCGTGGTTTTGCGGTAGTAGCAGATGAGGTCAGAGGCTTGGCGGGTCGTACCCGAGCATCAGTGCAGGATATTCAAGAGATGGTCGGGAATATGCAAAATGCGATTCAACGGGTATCAGAGGTGATGAATCAGAGCTTTAAGCAGTCTCAGAATTGTGTTGAGCAGGCGGGTAGGTCACAGGAAGTCTTACAGTCGATGAATCAGGCGATCGCTCATATTCGCGATTTGAACACCTTTATTGAAACGGCGGCGAATGAACAGGCGCAGGCGGTTGCGGAGGTTAGTCAGACATTGGTTGCGATTAATTCAGCTGCGGCTGAAACCTCTCAAGGTGCGGTGATTGCGTCACAAAGTAGTCAGTCGTTATTGGATGTCGCTAAACAGCAGCAAGCGTTGCTGAGTAAGTTCTCTATCCGTTAAACGAGCTATTGAGGTCAATAAAAACCCGCCGTTTGGCGGGTTTTTTGGTTTTGTTTATGCTTATTTAATTGAGGGTAATATCGACCATTAGATCGTTAGCAATGGCTTCCAGCGATTGTTGCAAGTCATCTAGGTCGACGCCTGCCGGCACTGTTAGCTCGGCATCCGCTTTGAATAGTTCTTCGGCCGACATTGAGCCGCTCACCAGTTCGGTGGACAAACGTTCGACATTAATATGGTAACGACTGAGGGCCTGGGATATTTCGCGGACGATGCCCGGTTTATCATGACCGATTAATTCCAAGGTAATGCTGTTGCTGTCCGTTGATGCTGGTTGTGTTTGGCTGCGCGCGATAAGCACTCTAAGGCCCTGTGATTCGAGCTTTTGTAGGGCGTCGATCAGTGGCTCAGCTTGATCTTCGGTGATCGAGACGATAAGGATACCGGCAAACTTGCCTGCTAGACGGGACATACTACTCTCGAGCCAGTTACCACCATTGTCGGCGATGGTTTGGGAGAGTAGTTCTACTAGTCCGGGCTTATCCGGGGCGATAACGGTCAGTACGAGAGATGTCATTATTATTTGCTCCTTAAGGTGTATCCAGACCTAGCTGACGGTCTTGGTTGGCAGCGATGGTAATAGGTGTCTGTTATCGAGGGTTGCCGCTATGTATGGCTATGGTCTTTGAAATATAGCCAGATCGTTAAAAAGTGCTGACAACCTTAGTGGATCATCCCATAATCCTCACTGTCCTGCTATCAGGTTTGAGTTACAGGCTGCGCGCCCTGTATATATGTATAAGTTGTTAATGGATTATAAGCACAGATGAGCGAGATTCTCACGGCATTGTGGCCGGTTTTTGCACTGCTATGTATTGGCCATATCGTCAGGCGGATGGGGTTTCCCGGTGATGGTTTTTGGGAGCCAGCCGAAAAGCTGATCTATTTTTTACTCTTCCCCATGTTGTTGGTGTATAAGCTGAGTCTCGCAGATGTTGGCTCGGTACCGGTGCCCGAAGTGGCGCTGGCTGTGGTGTTATTACTGTTTTTCGGCACCTTATTGATGCTGGGGATTCAGCGATTGAAGCCGTTAGAAAACAGTAGCTTTACCTCGGTTTATCAGGGCGGGATACGCTTTAATACCTATGTTGGCTTAGCGGCGAGTGCAGCACTGTTTGGCGATGAAGGTGTTGCAGTGGCGGCGGTTATTATTGCGGTGATGGTGCCGTTGTTAAATTTGCTCTGCGTGCTGATTTTTAGTCTCTATACCCGTCGGGATGCGGGCTACCTGAGTGCTGTGCGCGCTATTATTAAGAATCCACTGATTATTGCTTGCTGTATCGGTATCTTTCTCAACCTATCGGGTATCGGCTTGCCTTGGGTTGTTGCATCGGTTGCCGGCTTGGCCAGTGGTATCGCATTACCGTTGGCGCTATTGGCGGTCGGTGCGGGGCTTAATCTGACAGCGCTACGGAAAGCAGGTGGCGCGGTGATCTATAGCAGCTTCGTTAAGTTGATGATTTTTCCCGCTCTGATGCTGCTTATCTGTATCTTATTTATTGATTCGCCTGAAGTTGCTCAGGTGTTATTGCTGTTTAGTGCGTTACCGACAGCACCGTCAGCTTATGTATTGGCTCGGCAGTTGGGTGGGGATGCGACGCTAATGTCGGCGATCATTACTGGCCAAACATTGCTCTCAATGCTGTTAATGCCGGTAGTTTTATCGATTTTTCCGTATTTTTTGTGAATTTCGTTAAAAATGTTGAACTTTTAGCTGCTTTTTAAGGTCTTTTAATAAGTTATTGAAGTATTTGTCGATAAAGTGCGTATAACGTCTTAAAAATAGTTGTATTATTTTTACTATATGAAAGAATATGCGCGCTTTTGACTTAGTGAATTAAACTTTCCGAGCAGTGAAAATGAAAAAAGGACCCGATATCGTTGTAGTACTGGTTGCTGTATTTGTTTTAGGTACAGTGTTTACCGGTGTCAGTCATGCTGATATCGAATTTGTATCGATGGTTGGCCAAGTATTTACGAACTAAACCCGCTTATCGGGCTGCGCGGTAAAAGCGTTTCTCGGTAGCAACGCCTTCTAGTGGAATATCCCAGCTTTCAGTTTTTAGCTGATCCACTTTTTGCAGATCATGCGCTAGTCCGATCAGGCGCGTGCCCCTTCCTTGACGCCAACCCTGCTTAAACGCAAAGGTGCGGTCATAATAACCACCGCCCATTCCTAAGCGGCCACCCTCTTCATCAAATGCAACGAGCGGTAGCAAGACTAGATCTAATGCCCAAGCCGGGCGTCGTGGTGCCTGAATTAAAGCCGGTTCTTTAATGCCATAGATGTTTGCATTTAAGGTCGTTTCCCGGGTGTATTCAATAAACCAGAGGCGGTTATGGCGAATAGGGTGGAGCACTGGTAGAAAACAGCGTTTACCCAGTTTGCGGCAGTATTGAATTACCTGTTCGGGGCTGATTTCACCATCGCTGGCGAGATAGAGTGCGATGGTGCGGCTGCGACGAAACTGAGTTAATTGACGAATAGTCGAGAGTAAACCGTGGGCGTGTTGACGTTGCTCTGCCGCTGTCAGGCGACGGCGCTTTTGGCGCATCTGACGACGCAAGTTCTTTTTAAAATCAGTGGCTTGGTTCATGACGGGACACAGCAGAAGGAAAAGAAAAGACTCCCCAGGGTTGCGGCGCTGGATCGGCCCTGAACCCGAAGGTTCAAGGTGGCAGCTTCAGATTAAAATTAGGCTTTCCGTCTAGCGGACATGCACATCAGATAACCAAGAAGCTTCCAAAAGTGTGATTATCGGCTCAAGGGACTAACCAGAACTACCAATAACCTCAGGGAGCTGATTCCATTATACTGCTCCCGAACGGAAAGTCAGCCTTGAAATAAAAAAATACTGTGCTAAATGGCCTAAAGGTGCCGCGTATAATTGCATGGAAAGTAAGGTTATTTAGTTGAGTTGAAAAAAATTCAAGGGCGATTTAAAAAGCGCTGCAGGGCAACGCTATTCGGATAAGGTTTTTTCGAGCAGTAAACTGAGGTGGTCGAGTCGCGAGTTGACGACTTGGCGTTCCGCTGCTTGGCTTGCTTGGAGCTCATAGGTGATATTCAAGGCGGCCATGACGGCGACTTTTTCTGCCCCGATAATGCGTCCACCCGCGCGGATATCCTGCATTTTTTTATCGAGGTAGGCGGCGGCTTTGAGCAACTCGGCTTCCGCTTCGGCGGGGCAGGCGACCACATACTCTTTGCCGAGCAGAGTTACGGAGATATTGCGGGGAGAACTGCTCATGCCTGCTGCTCCAGAGTTTTAAGGCGGCTAATCATCGCTTCGAGCTTCTGGTCGGTCTGGTTGGCGACGTGCAGGCGCTGGTTCCGCTCCTCTTTTAGGGCAGAAATTTGCTGTTGCAGATCCTGATTAGACTGCTCAAGTTGTTGGCAGTGTAGGATCAGCATATTGATCTGTTGTTCTAGTTTATCGAACGCTTGCGCAGACATAGGTTTAAGACTCAATTATCAGAGGCCGTATAATAAGCTGAAAATGGCTGGTAATCGAGTGCTGTTTCGTGGTGCCGCTGTAGTTGAAGTGCTAGGATATGAATCCTGAAAAGTTAAGCCGATACAGAGTAGCGCCTCCATGCCTGAAACCCAGTCCCCTGAAGATTTTCTTCCCGAGTATTATGAAATATGTGATGTATTGGTCGCTGAAGACAGTATGACCAGTAGTGCCGCCGAGTTGCACGGTTTGCTGTGCGGTTATCTTTCCGCCGGAGCCCGGTTTAGCCATGATGCCTGGTTGAAGCTGGTGAAGGAGTTAACCGATATCGGTGATTTTCGCCATGAGTCCTCCACGTTAGCCTTTACCGATCTTTATGATGGTGTGGTAGCGCAGTTAGAACAACATGATTTTGGTTTTCAGCTGATGCTGCCGGATGATGATCTCGCGATGGCTGAACGGGCTGAGGCGTTAGGCTGTTGGTGTCAGGGTTACCTGAGTGGCTTCGGTTTGCAAGGTGGGCATACCAATGATTCCCTGTCTGATGAGTTGAAAGAAGCGTTGGCCGATATGGCCCAGATTGCCCAGATTGAGCTAGAGCCTGAAGCCGATGAAGAGAATGAATCGGATCTGATGGAGCTGCAAGAATATGTACGTATCTCTTCAATGATGATTTTTGGCGAGTTTAACGCCGCCACGGAACAAGACGCTGCACCTGCACCGGGTGCAACAGTTCACTAACAGGGAGTGATGTCAGCTATGCGAATCAGTCAGTCAGGTTTTGCCATCCGCCGTCAGCTGCTGATGGATAAAATGAGTCCGGGCAGTGTTGCTGTTGTGCCCTCAGCGAGTGAAGTCAGCCGTAACCGGGATGTGGAATATCCGTTCCGGCAAGACAGTGATTTTTATTACCTGACCGGTTTTAATGAGCCGGATGCGATGCTGGTGTTGATTCCTGAGCAAGACGGTGGACAGGTGATTATGTTCTGCCGTGATCGAGATCCTGAAATGGAGATCTGGAATGGCTATCGTGCCGGGCCGCTGGGTGTTTGTAATCAGTACGGTGCCGATCATGCGTATCCGATTGATGAACTGAATCAGCGAATGCCGGATCTGCTGCAAGGCAAAGATCGGCTCTACTACTCCATCGGTTTAAACGATACGTTCGATCTGCAGGTGCGTGGCTGGCTCAATGATATTCGTAAAAAGGCGCGCATGGGGGCGGCAGGCCCGGGCGAAATGGTGATGTTAGATCGCCTGCTGCATGAATTACGCTTGTTTAAATCCGCTGAAGAAGCGGAGCTGATGCGGGCAGCCGGACGTATCTCTGCCGAGGCCCATGTGCGGGCGATGCAGGTATGTAAGCCAGGCTTAACGGAGTATCAGTTAGAGGCTGAAATTAGTCACCACTTTGCTATGAATGGCTGCCGCTTACCGGCTTACTCTTCTATTGTCGGCGGGGGGAGAATGCCTGCGTATTGCATTACACCGAGAATCAAGATGTGCTCAATGAGGGTGACCTCGTGTTGATCGATGCCGGTTGCGAATTGGATTACTATGCCGGTGATATTACCCGAACCTTCCCGGTCTCTGGCAAATTCAGTGCCGAGCAGAAAGCCTTATATGAATTGGTTTTGGCCGCGCAATTAGCCTGTATCGAAGCGATTCGTCCCGGTGTTCCTTGGATCTGTATCCATGACAAGTCGGTGGAGGTGTTAACCCACGGTCTGATCGAGCTTGGTCTGCTGAAAGGTGATCCAGAGGAGCTGATCGAAAGCGGTGCCTACAAAGCTTTCTATATGCATCGTATTGGTCACTGGCTGGGGATGGATGTTCATGATGTGGGTGATTATCAAATTGATGGTGAATGGCGGTCATTAGAGCCGGGCATGGTTCTAACCGTGGAGCCGGGTATCTATGTCTCGCCGCAGAACGACCATGTCGATGAGAAATGGCGCGGCATCGGTATTCGTATTGAGGATGATGTATTGGTCACTGAGGATGGTTATGAAGTGCTTAGTGCCGCAGCGCCTAAGAGTGTTGCAGAGATCGAAGCATTAATGGCGCACTCGGCTTGATGTCAGCGTAATCATCATTCGATGAGTGCGATTTAAGTGTTAACAACACGGGCGGTTATGAAACAGCATTACGATATTTTAATCATTGGTGGCGGGATGGTCGGCGCGAGTTTGGCGGCGGCATTAATCCCGGCGGGTAAGCGTTTAGGGTTGTCGATCGCAGTGGTTGAAGCCTTTCCTATGCCGGCTGCTGGTAGCGCCGAATATCAGCCGAGCTACGATACTCGCTCAACCGCGCTATCCTATGGCAGTCGGTTGATTTATGAGCAGATCGGTATTTGGCCGCAACTGCGGGAGCACCTTTGCCCGATCACCAATATTCACGTGTCTGATAAGGGACGCTTCGGCGTCTCCCGCCTGAGTGCCCATGATGAGGGCGTTGCCGCACTGGGTTATGTCGTAGAGAACCATTGGTTAGGCCAGGTGTTGATGAGTCGACTCATGGAAGACGATGCTGCACATATCGATCTCTTGTGCCCCGCGGAAGTCACCGATGTGCAGACTCACGACGCACTCATGACGGTGTCATTGTTAGTTGATGACAGCCCTCAGCAAGTCACGGCCGAACTGGTGGTGATGGCGGATGGAGGTCGGTCTGGCCTGCGGGAGCAGTTGGGCATCGGTTATCAACAGAAAAGTTATCAACAGCATGCGGTGGTCGCCAATATTAGTCCGGAAACGGCTCATGATTATATCGCTTATGAGCGGTTTACCGATACCGGCCCGATCGCGCTGTTACCTCTCGAAGATGCTCCGCCAAGCGCGTCTAACGATGCCGCGCAGCCCGGTTTGCATCGTATGGGGTTGGTCTGGACGGTACCCGATGAGCAGATAGACGAGATTCTTGGCCTTACTGATAAACAGTTTATCGAGCGGGTGCATGAACGTTTTGGCTATCGTGCTGGGGTCTTTGTGCAGGTTGGCGAACGCTTTAGTTATCCGCTGAAGCTGAGTATCGCCGATGAGCAGGTACGTCAGGGGCTGATTGTGTTAGGTAACGCCGCCCATGCACTGCATCCGATTGCCGGTCAGGGTTACAACTTGGCGTTGCGGGGTGTGGTTGCCTTAGCTGCTGAGCTGATCGAGGCCCGCGAAGCCGGTGTCAATTTGGGTGATATTAATCACCTGACTCGATTTGCCGAGCGGGTACGTCGAGATCAGCAGAAAACTATCGGATTCAGTGATAAAACCATGAAGCTATTCTCGAATGATAACCCCTTGTTGGCACTAGGGCGCAGTGCCGGGTTGCAGTTAATGGATATCTGTCCGATGGCGAAAACGGTATTTGCCCGTAGCGCGATGGGACTGGATCAGCCAACGCCTGATCTGCGCTAATAGGCTTGGCTTATAATGATGTCCCGCATGGGGACTTTGTCAGCTGTCTGTGAGGACTCCAATGACACAAGATAATATGACCGATCTGGTGATCGTCGGCGCCGGTATGGTGGGGCTGACATTGGCCGCATTACTGGCCGACAGCGGTTTGCGTATCCGAGTGCTTGAGCATCGGGATATCGATGCCGAGCAAGCACTGACGTGGGAGCAATCTCAGCGAGAGCAGGGGTATGATCCCCGGGTAAGCGCCTTAACCGTGGCCTCTCAGCAGGTGTTGAGTGTTGCCGGGGTTTGGCCGCAGATCGAACAGATGCGCTTGATGCCCTATCGGGCGATGGATGTTTGGGATGGTGAAGGCACAGGGCATATTCATTTTGACTGTGCCGAACTGCACGAACCCTGTTTAGGCCATATTGTGGAAAACCGAGTCACTCAGGCGGCACTGCTGCAACGGGTGGCTGCTCAGCCTAACTGTCAACCATCCATGGGTGTCGCACTGACCGAGTTGTCAGAGCCAGATGAGCAAGGGGCGCGCAGGTTGACCCTCAGCAACGGTGAGACGCTAGAGTCACGCTGTGTGGTCGCTGCGGATGGGGCTTTATCGAATACCCGGCGATTGGCCGGTATCGGGATGTGGGAGTGGGATTACGGCCATCATGCGATCGTCACGACGGTCACGACGGAAGTGTCCAATCAGGCGACCTGCTGGCAACGTTTTACCAATGACGGTCCTTTGGCGTTTCTGCCGTTAGCGGAAGCGCATCTCAGTTCGATTGTCTGGTCCACCTCGCCGGATCATGCCAAACTGTTGATGGAGCTGAATGATGCTGATTTTTGTCAGGCATTGGAACGTGCTTTTGAGGGTCGTTTAGGGCGCGTAACACACACCGATCCTCGGGCTGCTTTTCCACTGCGTCAGCGGCATGCTAAGCAGTATGTTAAAGCCGGCTTTGCGGCCATTGGCGATGCCGCCCATACCATTCACCCACTGGCTGGGCAGGGGGTTAACCTAGGCTTGATGGATGCGGCTGCGCTAGCGGAGACGATTCTCGAAGGCGTTAAAGACGGTGTCGATTGGCATAGTGAATATCATTTGCGCCGTTTTCAGCGTGCTCGTCAGGGCGAGAACCTACAGATGGCGGCGACGATGGAAGGCTTTAAACGTTTATTTAATGCCGAAGGTCCACTACCGAGGTTGTTGCGTAATACCGGTATGTCATTGATGGATCGATGTTCGCCGGTTAAAAATCATATTGTGCAGCAGGCGATGGGTTTAGCCGGGCCGTTGCCGCGTTTGGCGCGTCGGCCGATAAAAGAGTAACGTTGGCGTGTTAGCCTAAAAGATCAGTCAGAATCCATGGGAAAATTTGCACTGGCGATTGAATCTATATACATTGTCTGCCCTTTTTAAAGATAGCCCTAAGCTTTATTTATTGCTGAATAACAATTAATAGCGTCAGTTACAGAGCGATCAGTTATTCGCTCAGGATAAGCGAGTTAAGAATTATGGGACAGAGAACGGCACTTTACGAAAAGCATTTGCAGATGAATGCCAAGCTGGTCGACTTTGGTGGTTGGGATATGCCGATCCACTACGGTTCACAGGTTGAAGAGCACCATATAGTCCGCAACGATGCGGGTATGTTTGATGTGTCTCACATGACAGTAGTGGATGTCACCGGCGCGGATGCCAAAGAATACCTGCGTTACCTATTGGCGAATGATGTCATTCGCTTACAGGAGCAGGGCAAAGCACTTTACAGTGGTATGCTGAATGAAACCGGCGGTGTGGTTGATGATTTGATCGTCTACCTGATGACCGATCCCGATGTGACCGGCGAATGGTTCCGGGTGGTGGTTAACTGCGGTACCCGTGAGAAAGATCTACGCTGGATGGCGGATCATACTGCTCAGTTTGATAATGTTGCGCTGACCGAGCGCCCCGAATTGGCGATGGTGGCGATTCAAGGGCCGAATGCGATTGCTAAAGTTGCGGCGGTATTAAATGAGTCGCGAGTTAAGTTGATTGACGGTTTAAAGGTGTTTCAAGGGTTGGAATCGGAAGGCTGGTTTTTTGCGAGAACCGGCTATACTGGCGAAGATGGACTTGAGGTGATGGTGCCAGAGGAGTATGTTGCAGACTTCTGGCAAGCATTGGCGGATGCCGGTGTGGCTCCTTGTGGGCTGGGTGCCCGTGATACCTTGCGATTGGAAGCCGGCATGAATCTATATGGCTCGGATATGGATGAGAAAGTCTCTCCACTGACGGCGAATATGGCTTGGACTATCGCTTGGGAGCCAGCAGAACGAGACTTTGTTGGCCGCAAAGCGCTTGAAAAACAGCGTGAGACTGGTGTAAAACAGAAGTTGGTTGGGCTGGTACTCGAAACACGAGGCGTACTTCGCAGCCACCAGAAAGTCATGATTAACGGTGAGGAAGCGGGTGAAATTACCAGTGGTTCTTTCTCGCCAACACTGGGTTGTTCGATTGCAATGGCCCGGGTATCGGCTGACATAGCGGATACTTGCCATGTTGATATGCGTGGCAAACTGGTAGAAGTAAAAGTAGTTAAACCGTCATTTGTTCGCAATGGCGAGAAAGTGTATTCATAAACTCTCACTGTAGGAAAGAGAAAATGAGCGATATCCCAAGCGATCTGAAATATGTTGCCAGCCATGAATGGATCCGTGACGAGGGTGATGGTGTTGTAACTATCGGAATTACTGACCATGCCCAGGATCTGCTGGGTGATGTAGTGTTTGTTGAGCTGCCTGAAGTAGGTGCTGAATTCGCTACCGGTGATGACCTCGGCGTGGTTGAATCTGTTAAAGCAGCATCGGATGTCTATGCACCATTGAGCGGTGAAATTCTTGCTGTAAATGGTGAATTAGAAGATGCCCCTGAGTTAGTAAACAGCGATCCTTATGGTGATGGCTGGTTTGTTCGCTTGCGTCTGTCTGATACCACTGAAGTCGATGATCTGTTGGATGCCGATGGCTACGCGGAATTGTGCGAAGCCGAAAGCTGATTAACGTCTGATCATGCAATAACTAAGCCCTGCCACTGCGGGGCTTTCTGTTATCTGGGCCTGCAGGATATATGCTGCGAGCGGTCCACCGAATAACCGTCAACAGAAGGTAACTCCCCTTGCAACAACTACGTTTGAATTCGGGCGCTGATAAGCGTCTGCGCGGCGGCCATGTCTGGATTTACAGCAATGAAGTGAATACTCAGCTTACGCCACTGAAGCAGTTTACGCCGGGCGAGCAGGTGGTCGTGGAGAGCTCAGCAGGTAAGCCGCTCGGCTTAGCCTATGTTAATCCAAATTCGCTGATCTGTGGGCGTCTGGTGAGCCGTAGCGTGAAGATTCCGCTGGATCGTTCGCTCATCGTGCACCGTCTTAATATTGCCCTATCATTACGCGAGGCCTGTTTTGATAAGCCCTGTTACCGCCTAGTGTTTGGTGATAGCGATGGTCTGTCTGGTTTAGTGATCGACCGATTCTTCGATATCTTTGTGGTGCAGATCTCAACGGCGGGGATGGAGTTGTTTAAAGAGGATATCGTGGCAGCGTTAGAAAAGGTCTTTAAGCCACAGGGTATTCTCTTCCGTAATGATGGCAAAATGCGCCAGATGGAAGGGTTGGAGAGCTATTCTGAAGTAGCTTTTGGTGAAGTACCTGAATTGGTGCCTTTTGAAGAGAACGGCGTGTCATTTCTGGCGCCGGTACATAAAGGCCAGAAGACCGGCTGGTTTTATGACCACCGCTTAAACCGTGCGCGGATGCAGCAGCATGTTGAAGGCAAGCGGGTGTTAGATCTGTTCAGCTATATTGGTGGCTGGGGTGTACAGGCATTGGCAGCTGGCGCTGAGCACGTAACCTGCTTAGATGCCTCTGAGTTTGCTTTGGATATCGCCCAGGAAAATGCCCAGCTGAATGGTGGCGCAGAGCGTTTCACCAGCATTCAGGGTGATGCTTTCGATGGTTGTAAGATGTTGCTGGAGGAAGGTGAGAAGTTTGACGTGGTTGTGGTCGATCCACCGGCCTTTATTCAGCGCCGTAAAGATATTCGCAATGGTGAACAGGCGTATAAGCGGATCAATCAGTTGGCGATGCGGTTAGTGGCCAAAAACGGTGTCTTAGTGTCAGCCTCTTGCTCAATGCACCTGCAGCGTGAACGGCTGGTGGATATTATCCGTTCAGAAAGTCGCGCGTTGGATCGTCAAGCGCAGATCTTTGATCAAGGGCATCAAGGGGGAGATCATCCGGTCCACCCCGCGATTCCCGAAACGGATTACCTTAAATCCTATTTTGTCCGGTTGTTGCCGGTCACTTAAATCGATCTTGGGAAGTCATAGATGATGGAGTATAAATTACTCGGTGGTAGCGATCTTAATGTCAGCCGTATCTGTCTGGGGACGATGACCTTCGGCCAGCAAAACACTGAAGCAGAAGCGCATCAGCAGCTTGACTATGCCGTTGCCGAGGGGATTAACTTCTTTGATATGGCGGAGATGTATCCGGTGCCTCCTAATCCAGCCACGCAGGGGCGTACTGAAGAGTATGTTGGTAGCTGGATTAAGGCGCGGGGCAATCGTGAGGATATTATTCTGGCGACTAAGGTGAGTGGCCCTGCCGAAATGGCATCTCATATTCGGCCAAACCTATGCCTGAATCGAGCCAATATTCGACAGGCGGTTACCGATAGCCTGCAGCGGTTACAAACCGATTATATCGATCTGTATCAGGTGCATTGGCCTGAACGGGCAACTAACTTCTTTGGTCAGTTGAATTATCATCATCAACCGGAGCTAGACGGTATTCCGATACTTGAGACGCTCGAAGCGCTAAAAGAGTTGGTGGATGAAGGTTTGATCCGCTATGTCGGTTTATCTAATGAGGTGCCTTGGGGCGTGATGAAGTTCCTCAGTTATGCTGAGGCGCTGGGGTTGCCGCGGGTTGCTTCGGTACAGAACCCTTACAACTTGCTAAACCGCAAAGATGAAGTGGCCCTGAGTGAGGTGTTGCTACGGGAAAACGTAGACCTGATGGCGTATTCGCCTCTGGCGTTCGGGACCCTTAGTGGTAAATATCTAGATGGGAGTGCTGGGCCGAATGACCGTATTAATCAGTTCCCTCGGTTTGCTCGTTATTTTACTGATCGAGGACTGAAAGCGACCGCCGAGTATGTGTTGTTAGCGCGGGAGCATGGTATCGATCCGGCTCAGATGGCTCTGGCATTTGTTAACCGTCAACCATTTGTCGGCAGTAATGTTATTGGTGCGACAACCATGGAGCAGTTAGCCAGTAATATCCGTTCCATCGAGATAACGCTGTCGGTTGAGGTATTGGAAGGGATCGAGCGGATTAGTACCCAGTATTCCAATCCCTGTCCTTAGTCGATGCTGGTTTGATGATCAAATGCGCCTTTTAACGGCGCATTTTTTATATCTACTCAAAGCTTTAGGCCACGCGGCATTGTTTTAATTGATCATTGAGTGCCGCCATCACTTGACCTCGTTTAACCAACCCAACGAGCAGGCCGTTATCGACCACCGGATAGATTTTGGGTTTATTGCTGGCCATCATCTGGGCTAATTCCAAGACGGTGTTACTGGGTTTCACGGTCAGTGGTTCGTGCTGCATCATATCTTTGACGAGCACATGGCTATCGCAGTGGTAGCTGTCCCCCAGTAGGAAAGGGATACAATCGTGTTCTGATAGAAAACCGGTGAGGTGGTTGTGGGTATCGACCACGGGAAGTCCGATCATTTTACTGTTGATAAGCTGATCTACGGCCTGAGGCAGGGACATTGTTTCCTGCAGCGGTGTGACGTATTCCGCCATAATATCTCGAATTAGCATCATCGTCTTAATCTCCTCTGTTGCTTATACACAGTCTTGCAGCAAAACAATGATTTCACCAATTAGTACTGGCTATTTGATCGATAGTGGCAAGCTAGGGATATAAAAATGCTCCGGCCTTGTGGGGCGGAGCATGATGGGATATTAGCTGAGTACTGCAATCGCGATGGTTTACCGCAGGCTGATAATGGGCCAGCCTTTATCTTCGGCGGTTTGCTTCAGTAGTTCATCCGGGTCGACGGCGACGGGGTGGGTGACCCGTTCGAGTAATGGCTTATCGTTAATGGAATCACTATAGAAATAGCTGTCATCCATGGAGTGGCCGGTTTGCTCCAGCCAAGTGTTCAGGCGTTCCACTTTGCCTGCCTGAAAGCAGGGCGTGCCGGCTACTTTGCCGGTATAGCGACCATCAATCATCTCTGGCTCGGTGGCTAAGGTGTCGTCGACGCCGAGTGCGGTGGCAATGGGGCCGGTGACAAAACGGTTAGTGGCGGTAATGATTAACAGATAGTCACCCTGTTGCCGGTGCTTTTGCAGCAGTGTGGCGGCTTTATCCAGCATCATTGGGGCAACGGTAGTTTGCATAAACTCCTGATGCAGCTGTTCGAGGACTTCGGGTTCGTGCTCGCTAAGGGGCTTGAGGGCAAACTCCAGAAATTCGCCAATATCCAGCGTGCCGGCTTTATATTGTTGGTAGAAATAATCGTTTGCCTGACGGTAGGCTTCAGTATCGACAATGCCTTTCTTGCACAGGAACTCGCCCCAGGCGTGATCACTATCGCCGTTTAACAAAGTGTTATCTAGATCGAAAATCGCCAGGCTCAAGGTTGTCTCTCCATGTGTATATAAGGTCAGCTGAAAATGTAGCGCTTAGAATAGTGGCTCATGACAGAGCTGGCAATTATTAATCCCTGATTTTCTGGGTACGCTTAAGTTTGCTGAAAGACCTGAAGTTGTGGAACAATAGCGAAAAAGAATTTGTAAGGAATTCACCGTGATAGATTCAGATGGGTTCAGGCCGAATGTCGGTATCATTCTGGCGAACTCGATGGGTCAGGTGCTTTGGGCAAGACGTATAGGGCAAAATGCATGGCAGTTCCCCCAGGGGGGATTAACGTGGAAGAATCGCCGGAACAGGCGATGTATCGGGAACTTAAAGAGGAGATTGGGCTGTCACCTGAGGATGTAGAGGTGATCGCTGTTACCCGAGGCTGGCTTCGTTACCGGCTACCCAAACGAATGATAAGGCACCATTCCCATCCGGTTTGTGTAGGACAGAAACAAAAGTGGTTTTTATTGCGCATGTTGAGTGATGACAGCGCGGTAGTGATTGATTCAACAAACTCACCAGAGTTTGATGGCTGGCGTTGGGTGAGTTATTGGTATCCGCTCGGTCAGGTTGTGGCAT
This sequence comes from Amphritea sp. GJ51-11, assembly GCF_055808735.1. NCBI lineage: Bacteria > Pseudomonadati > Pseudomonadota > Gammaproteobacteria > Oceanospirillales > Oceanospirillaceae > Amphritea > Amphritea sp. GJ51-11. The sequence continues at coordinate 4,539,066 of NZ_CM147881.1, forward strand.
TTAAGCGGGATGTGTATCGTAAAGCGATGCGCGAATTGTCACCTAAGTTGACACGGCTGGTTCTTGGGGGCTGGTATTTAAAGGAGTAAGCACTGCATGCTGGAAACGCTACGCAAAATTGTACAGGAGGTTAACGCCGCCGCCGATCTTGAGTCGGTGTTGGATGTTATTGTCCGTCGGGTGCAGCGTGCGATTCGTACAGATGTGTGTTCTATCTATCTCCTAGACCCGCAGCGTGAACGCTATGTTTTGATGGCGACCCAGGGGCTTAATCAGAAATCGGTAGGTCGGGTATCGCTCTCCGTTGAGGAGGGGGTTGTCGGGATGGTAGGTCAGCGTGCTGAGCCTATCAACCTCGAAGATGCTGCCGCCCATAGCGCGTTTACCTACCTTAAAGGCACCGGCGAGAAGAAGTTTCATGCTTTTCTTGGGGTGCCTATTATTCATCACCGAACCCTGTTGGGGGTTTTGGTTGTTCAGCAGAAGCTGATTCGCAAGTTTGATGAGTCTGAAGAAGCCTTTATGGTGACGATGTCGGCCCAGTTGGCTGGGGTGATCGCTCATGCTGAGGCGACCGGCTCGATTCTGCAGATTTCCGACCATACTAAAACCGAAGCTGACCGGAAGTTTGAAGGGGTGTCGGGTTGTGTCGGTGTTGCCATCGGGCCTGCGGTGGTTATGACGCCATTAGCCGATCTCGATGGTGTGCCGGATCGTAAGGTCGATGATATTAAGGGCGAAGTCGCCACGTTTAAACGTGCGCTGGCACAGGTGCGGCGGGATATTAAGCGGGTGGGTCGCAGTCTCGCCAAACGGCTACGTTCGGAAGAGCGGGAGCTATTCGATGTCTATATTCGTATGCTTGATGATAATGCCCTGGCCGGTGAGATTATTGCGCGCATCAAAGAGGGGAGCTGGGCACAGGGCGCGCTGAAGCAGGTTATTGGCGAGCATGTGAAACAGTTCTCGATGATGGATGACCCATACCTGCGTGAGCGGGCCACGGATATCAAAGATTTGGGTCGACGGATGCTGACCTTTTTGCAGGAGTCCGGTCCGGCGCTGTCGGAAATTGTCTTTCCAGAAAACACGATACTGGTGGCTGATGAGCTAACGCCGGCGATGCTGGGCGAGGTGCCAACAGAAAAGCTGGTGGGTTTGATCTCAGTACATGGCTCCGGTAACTCTCATGCGGCCATTCTCGCCCGCTCGATGGGCATCCCAACATTGATGGGGGTGGTCGACCTGCCCTATACCCGGGTGGAGGGACTGAAGGTTATTCTTGATGGTTATTCTGGTCGGGTGTTCGTTAATCCATCTGATGATCTGATTGAATGCTATCAAGAAGTTATTCGTGAAGAAGATGAGGTTAATGCCGGGCTAGAAGGGCTGAAAGAGCTGCCGGCCGAAACCACCGATGGTTATCGTATGCCCCTGTGGGTCAATACCGGTTTGATTGCCGATGTGGCCCGGGCACTTGATCGAGGCGCTGAGGGTATCGGCCTATACCGGACGGAAATTCCCTTTATGATTCGGGATTTCTTTCCCAGTGAGCAGGATCAGATGGAGACCTATCGCAAACAGCTGGAAGCTTTTGCGCCCCGTCCGGTCACGATGCGTACACTGGATATCGGTGGCGATAAGCCGCTATCCTATTTTCCGATCGAAGAAGATAATCCGTTCCTTGGCTGGCGAGGTATTCGGGTAACATTGGATCATCCTGAGATATTCCTCGTGCAAATTCGTGCCATGCTGCGTGCCGCCGAGGGTTTGGATAATTTGCGTATCATGTTGCCGATGGTGACCAGTGTGCGTGAAGTAGATGAATCGAAACGATTGATTGCCCAGGCCGTAGAAGGCTTGCGTGAAGAGGGGCACAATATCAGCCAGCCGTTGATCGGTGTGATGATTGAGGTGCCGGCGGCGGTGTATCAGGTGCGCCGGTTTGCGCGTCGGGTTGATTTTATTTCGGTGGGTTCGAACGACCTAACCCAGTATTTGCTAGCGGTTGATCGAAATAATCCGCGGGTCGCCGATCTCTATGTGCCTTATCATCCAGCGGTGTTGAAAGCGTTGCAGTTTATCGTGCTAGAAGCGCACAAAGAAAATGTGTCGGTGAGTATCTGTGGTGAAATGGCGGCCGATCCTGGCGGGGCTATTTTGCTGATGGCGATGGGCTACGATGTGCTGTCAATGAACGCCACTAACCTGCCGAAGGTAAAGTTTGCTCTACGGGGTATCAGCTTTGAGCGGGCTCGGGCTTTGCTTAATGAAATTATCGTGATGGGCGATGCCGATAAGATTCAAGTCGCCTTGCATAGTCGCCTGAAAGAGCTGGGACTCGGTCAGCTTACTCGGCCTGCGATCCCTGACTAAAGGCCCGTTACTCCGCCATCAAGGTTGTGGGGGCCATGAAACGAAAGGTATTACGCTCAGTTTTCCCTGCCGCATCATAATTCTGCTCGACGACTTCTGTGACGCCATTGTGTCTGATTAATATCGCGGTGGTGGCGCGGGTGCCATAATTCTCTGAACGAATAAAACTGGCTGAGAGGCGACGCTCTAGTGGCAAGGCTATACCGGTTTCTGGGAGTAATTCATCAGGATAGGTCGCAGGGTTCTGCATCAGTTTTATCAGCGTGTCGGCATCGAACTTGTCACTATCAATACTGTTTTTTAGGGCCTGTTTGGCGGTGACTAATTTTGGCCAAGGAGTGTCGAACACGGCGTTACTAATACCGTGAATTCCGCGCGGCACTGGTTGTAAGGAGGTGGCTCTATTCGAGAGATAGCAGAGCTGTTGTCCATCATCGATCAGTTGGTTGAAGCCATCGAAACGGTGCGGATCGGTAGCCTCAATAAAGGCGTTGCAGCTAAGGTCGCTGAGGAGGAACTGCAGCGGTAGATTTCCTCTGGAACTTTGGCCCTGTGGTTGACTCAAACCGTTGCGGTGATTGGTGAGAGCCGAGAAGCGTCCGTGACGAGTCAGCCCTAGCCATGTGCCACCTTGCTCTAAGTCTTGGCCGGCCAGTAACTCAGGTTGCTCCGGCCAGTATTGCATCGCTCGGGTCGGGCGGCTGTAAAACTCATCCCGATTGGCCGTTAGGATTAGTTTATAGTCCGGGTGATAATTATAAGCGAATAGGATTAGACACACAGCAGGCTCTCTCTTTTTAGCAGACAAGCGGCAATCATGACAAATATTACAGTGTATTGCTAAAGCGGATGAATCACGGTTTCATTTAAAACCAATATTTGTCATTTATCTATTGTAGGATGCGCCATGAACATGGTTTTATCCGGCAGATTCAGAATAAAGGAAGTCAGTTTTAATGTGGGTGCATGATATTGATCCAATTGCGGTGGCGTTAGGGCCATTAAAAATTCACTGGTATGGGCTGATGTATCTGGTGGGCTTTGCCTCGGCCTGGTATCTCGGTGGTAAACGTGCACGTCGTCCCGGCTCTGGTTGGACCGAAGAGCAGATTTCCGATCTAATTTTCTGGGGTGCAATTGGCGTAGTCCTCGGTGGCCGCTTTGGTTATGTAGTGTTTTATAACTTCGATCAGTTCCTTGACGATCCACTCTGGTTATTTGCGGTCTGGGAAGGCGGCATGTCATTCCATGGTGGTTTGTTGGGGGTGATTGCGGCGATTGGTTATTTCTCCCATAAATATAAGAAGAGCTACTTTGATATCGGTGACTTTGTTGCGCCGTTGATTCCCATTGGCTTGGGTGCCGGACGTATCGGTAACTTTATCGGTGGTGAGTTATGGGGGCGGCCGACCGATCAAAGCTGGGGGGTTATTTTCCCCCGTGCCGGTGATGCGCTAGCCCGCCACCCTTCGCAGCTGTATGAGTTTGCCCTAGAGGGCGTGGTGTTGTTTACGGTGCTTTGGTTCTATTCTGCTAAGCCTCGGCCCAAGATGGCGGTCTCTGGCATGTTCTTGCTCTGTTATGGTCTGTTTCGTTCGAGCGTTGAGTTCTTCCGCCAGCCGGATGTTCAGCTGGGCTATGTGGCGCTGGACTGGCTGACGATGGGGCAGTTGTTGTCGCTACCGATGATTGTTTTAGGGGCCGTGCTGGTGCTCTGGGCTTATAAGCGAGACGGCGCAACCCAGGTAGGTTAGTACGCTCGATGAGTGATTAGGGTGCCATTCGGGTTAGAGCGAGTTTAAGTAACGCGGCAACCGACATGGCGTCCGTGATCTCGCCATCGACGGCCATGCGGATGGCCTCTGCTGTAGGGAGTTTCAGCAGTTCAATGTCTTCAGTATCTTCGAGCTGTTGTGCGCCCTGGCTAAGTTGGCTTGCCACAAAGATATAGGCAACTTCATCGGTCACCGAGTTTGATGTCCTCAGCTCCATAAAGGGCTGCCAATGAGCGGCGCTTAAGCCGGTCTCTTCGCGAAGTTCTCGCTTGGCTGCATCCAGTGGTGGTTCATCGAGTGATGCGCCGCCCTCTGGAATCTCAATGGTGGTTTCATTGTTGGGGTAGCGGCTCTGTTTGACTAGGCAGATCTGGTCGTCATCATCAATGGCGATAATGCCAATCGCTCTGGATTTAAAATGTACAACGCCATAGATTCCCTCTGTGCCATTGGGGCGGATTACCTCTTCATGACGCACCTGAATCCAAGGGTTGTCATAGGCAATCGTTTGGCTCTTCTGTTGCCAGCCACCAATTTTCAGTTTCGTCATTCGGTTATCTGCTGTGTGTGAGTGGCGGTGCCAATAATCGCTTATACGGAAAAAGGATACTGAATGGGGTCGTGATACTGGTAGCCTTCGATTTCGAAGTCATCGGTGCTAACCCAGGTTTCCAAATCTTCCAGTGTCTTGATATCCGGATTGATCTTAAAGGTGGGCAGTGGCAGAGGTTTACGTGTTAACTGTACATCACGCATCAACTCGAGCTGATCTTCATAAATATGTGCATTAACAATCTTATGGTAAGCCTTGCCCGGTTTTTTTCCGGTAATCTGGGCGATAATGGCCAGCAGAAAATAGACCTGAACCATGTTGAAGGTCAGACCAAGCGGCACATCACAGCTGCGCTGCGTGCTGTTGAGATAGAGTGTATCCCCTAGCAGTGAAAAATGGTGGCTATACATGCAGGGGCGTAGGCAGCCCATGTGAAATGCACCGGGGTGATAAAAAGTGTAAATCTCCCCGCGATCATCGATGCCCTGTGTCAGGTCGTCGACGATTTTGCGCAGCAGGTCGATGCTGCCACCGTCGGGCTTGGGGAAGTTTCTGCCGACTTTACCGTAGATAAAACCACAGTCATCGGTGCCTTTACGGTAGGGGTTGGCAAGCCAAGATGCGTTATCATTGGCGTTGGCATCCCACGTCTTAGTGCCAAGTTGGCGGAACTGTGCCGCATTGTCGTAACCGCGCAGATAGCCGAGCATTTCAGCAATAGCGGATTTATAGAAACTTTTCCGAGTTGTCACCAGCGGGAATTCACCGGCGGAGACATCGTAGGTCAGATCTGCGTTAATGACGGTCAGGCAGCGTTTTCCGGTGCGTTCATTTTCCACCCAGATGCCTTCGTTGATGAGTCTTTGGCAAAGATCAAGATATTGTCTCATTGGTTTGTACTTGACACCTGTGGTTAAATTCAGCAAACGATGTTACCAAACAGTCAGTAGCAAGTCATCGATACCAGCATTAGTTCGAGTATTAGTAAGGAGAGTTTATGAACCTGGCGATCATTGTGGCCCAGGCAGAAAATCGGGTGATCGGAATTAACAACAATCTACCCTGGCATCTGCCGGAGGATCTGCGCTATTTCAAGCGGGTCACGATGGGTAAGCCGATTATCATGGGGCGCAAAACGTTTGAATCGATCGGCCGACCATTGCCTGGGCGTACCAATATTGTGGTTAGCCGGGATACGGCCTATCAGCCTGAAAATGTAAAGGTGGTACACAGCCTTGAAGCGGCGAAAGCGCTAGCTGAGAGCATTTGTATGGTGAATGGTTGTGATGAGGCGATGGTGATTGGCGGGGCGCAGATTTATGAGCAGGCGCTGCCCTTAGCGGATCGACTGTATCTCACGCAGGTTCATGCTGAGGTGAAGGGTGATGCTTTTTTTCCGGCATTTCATCCCGGTGATTGGGCTGAAATAGGGCGTGAGGACTTTCTTGCGGCAGAGCATAACCCCTATGATTACAGTTTCATTGTTCTCAAACGGATTTCTTAAAGGATATCGCGATGATTGAGCCACTGTTGTCGGTGTTGGCCGATGGTAAGTTTCATTCAGGCCAGGCGCTGGGGGCGACGCTCGGCGTGAGTCGCAGTGCAATATGGAAGCAGATAAAAGGTATTGAAGAGACAGGTATCGAAGTCTTTAGTGTTAAAGGGCGAGGTTATCGGATTCCCGGAGGGCTCGACCTGCTCGACCAGACGGTGATTGAGGCAGCCCTAGAACCGGTGGTAAGTCAGCAGCTTAAGCTGATCGATATGAATCTAATTATTCCCTCGACGAATGCCAAGGCGATGGAAGCCGTTTATCGAGATGGTCATGGTTCTCTGTATCTTGCTGAACGACAAACCGCCGGGCGGGGGCGTCGCGGCCGAAATTGGGCCAGTCCATTTGCCAGTAATATCTATTTCTCCCTAACATGGCAGTTTAGTAATGGTGCAGCAGCCCTCGAAGGGCTCAGTTTGGCGGTGGGTGTTGCACTGATTCGAGGGTTGAAGCGGATAGGTGTCGAGGAGGTGTCGGTTAAATGGCCGAACGATCTGTTATGGCGCGGGCGCAAACTGGCCGGTGTGCTGTTAGAGATGAGCGGTGACGCCGCTGGTGATTGCTTTGTGGTAATTGGGGTAGGTATTAATGTCAATATGCCGGAGCTGGCTGCCGAGGTGATTGACCAGCCTTGGATTGATTTGCAGCAGATCCTCGGCGAAGCGCCATCGCGTAATCATTTATTGGCGGAACTGATTAATGAGTTAGTGCCGGTGCTAGAGCAGTTCTCGCAGCAAGGCTTTGCTGCCTTTAAAGATGAATGGCAGGCGGTTAACGCTCATCATAATCAGGTCGTTAGTCTGAACCTTGGCAATCGCCAGGCGTTAGGTATTTGTCGAGGTGTTGATCAAAACGGCGCATTACTGTTGGAAATGGATGGTGAGTTGCAGGCATATCATGGTGGCGAAGTGAGTGTGCGGCTAGCATGAGTGTGTTAGATCTGGATGCAGGTAATACCTTTATTAAATGGCGTCTTGCCGGTTCTGCGTGTCGTGGACGGTTGCGTCATAGTGAGTTGGCGCAGGGTGAATGGCCCGAGGCTGTCAGTCGAGTAAGGATCGCGTCGGTTGCTGGTGAGCAGGTTAATCAAGCGTTGCATGATTTTGTTATGCAGCAATGGCATCTGTCACCGGAGTTTGCGGTTACTGAAGCAGCAGCCTGTGGAGTGCGAAATAGCTATAGCGATCCGTCACGGATGGGGGTGGATCGTTGGTTGGCAATGTTGAGTGCCTGGCATCAGGCACAGCAGGCTTGTTGGGTGGTGGATTGCGGTAGCGCCATTACAGTGGAACAGTTGGATCATAGTGGTCAGCATCTAGGGGGCTATATTATTCCGGGTATGCAGTTGATGGGGCGTAATCTATTGAGTAATACAGCAGAGATTTTTGTTGATCACTCGATCGAAGGGTTTAATGCTGCGCCGGGCACTAATACCTCGGAGGCAGTGCAGCATGGCCTGAATCTACTATTGGCATCTTTGGCTGAGAAAGTGATGCGCAGCGCAGCAGGGCAGCCGGTTTATGTTACCGGTGGTGACGGTGCGCTGTTTTGTTCGTTGGTGGATGGGGCGGTGTTATGTCCCGATCTGGTCTTGGATGGTTTGCCGTTAGCGTTGGGGGCATAGCGGTGCGCTGGTGTTTTCTGATTTTATTGCTCATTAATGGCGCTTACCTTGGCTGGCAGATGCAGCAGCCTGAACGTCATAAAGCGGTATCACCGGCGAATGTTACTTCGCTGCGCCTGTTGAGTGAAGAGGATCGCTCTTTATTACTACCCCGTCGAGTGTCTACTGCGACAGAGAATCAGCCAGCTGAGGCTTGGTGTCAGGTGGTTAGGGGTATAGAGGTTGAAGCGGTTGCCTATCAGTGGCAAGAGCGGCTGGAGCGGTTAGGTTTGACGGCGTTAGTGGCGCCAGCGGATATTGAGCAGGTTCAGGGTTATGAGTTGACACTCGATCAGCCTATCGAGGCTAATGTTCAGCGAGTACTGGAAGCGCGCTTGGTGGCACAGGGGTTGGGGGTAGAAACGGTCAGGCTTGGGTCCCGATGGGTCTATATTGTTGGTCGTTACCCGACGCGTGAGACGCTAAATGAGGCGCGTGATGGGTTACTTGGAGTGTTTCAGTTGGGCGAATATCAGGTTGTCAGCCAGATACGTCAATATGAGGTTTGGATCGAGGCCGATGGTTCATCAGAAACAAGCAATAAAATCAAAGAGGTAGACGATTTTTTTGATTCTTCAATAAAAATCGAAAAAAAATTATGTAAAGGGGTTGCAAGCACAGGGGTGCGTGATTAATATATGCGCCACTTCACAGCCGATGCCGGTATAGCTCAGCTGGTAGAGCAACTGACTTGTAATCAGTAGGTCCCGAGTTCGACTCTTGGTGCCGGCACCATTTTTAGCGGTGAAGTATTGGTAGGGTGGGGTTCCCGAGTGGCCAAAGGGATCAGACTGTAAATCTGACGCGCGAGCTTCGGTGGTTCGAATCCACCCCCCACCACCAATAGCTGTTAGGCGGGTATGGTACAATGGTAGAACCTCAGCCTTCCAAGCTGATGATGCGGGTTCGATTCCCGCTACCCGCTCCAGTTAGATGTGCTCATGTGGCTCAGGGGTAGAGCACACCCTTGGTAAGGGTGAGGTCGGCGGTTCAAATCCGCCCATGAGCTCCATTATTTTCATAGGGTAGATATAGCGATATGTCTGCCCTTTGTTGTATGTGGCAACGTGGTTAATCACACTTACTTTACTCAAGGTAAATGGCAATGGCTAAAGAACAATTTGAACGTAATAAACCGCACGTTAACGTTGGTACAATCGGCCACGTTGACCACGGTAAAACAACTCTGACGGCAGCACTGACCCGTGTATGTGCAGAAGTTTTCGGTGGTAAAGCTGTTGCATTCGACGGTATCGATAATGCTCCAGAAGAGCGTGAGCGTGGTATCACTATCGCGACTTCTCACGTTGAGTATGACTCTACTATTCGTCACTATGCACACGTAGACTGCCCAGGACACGCCGATTATGTTAAAAACATGATCACCGGTGCTGCTCAGATGGACGGTGCTATTCTGGTTTGTGGTGCGACTGATGGCCCTATGCCTCAGACTCGTGAGCACATCCTGCTGTCTCGTCAGGTTGGTGTACCTTACATCATCGTATTCCTGAACAAAGCAGACTTGCTGGCTGAAGATTGCGGCGGCGTTGATTCTGAAGAATACGCTGAAATGCTGGAACTGGTTGAGATGGAGCTGCGTGAGCTGCTTGATACTTACGACTTCCCAGGTGATGACACACCAATCATTGCAGGTTCTGCACTGATGGCGCTGAACGGCGAAGATGACAACGAGCTGGGTACAACTGCTGTACGTAAGCTGGTTGAAGCGCTGGATTCTTACATTCCAGAGCCAGAGCGTGCTATCGATCAGCCATTCCTGATGCCTATCGAGGACGTATTCTCAATCTCTGGTCGTGGTACTGTAGTAACAGGCCGTGTTGAGCGTGGTATCGTTAAGACAGGTGAAGAGATTCAAATCATCGGTATTCGCGAAACGCAAACAACTACCTGTACTGGTGTTGAGATGTTCCGTAAGCTGCTTGACGAAGGTCGTGCAGGTGAGAACATCGGTGCGCTGCTGCGAGGTACTAAACGTGATGACGTAGAGCGTGGTCAAGTACTGGCTAAGCCAGGTACTATCACTCCTCACACTCGTTTCGAAGGTGAAGTATACGTACTGTCAAAAGATGAAGGCGGTCGTCACACACCATTCTTCAAAGGTTACCGTCCACAGTTCTACTTCCGTACAACTGATATCACCGGTGCTTGCGAACTTCCAGAAGGCGTTGAAATGGTAATGCCAGGCGATAACATCAAAATGGATGTTACCCTGATCAACCCAATCGCAATGGAAGAAGGTCTGCGTTTTGCGATCCGTGAAGGCGGTCGTACTGTTGGCGCAGGCGTTGTAGCAAAAATCATTGAGTAATCTTTGATTTAATAGCAACTTAACGGTTGCTTCCTAGTAGGGGTGCGTGTAATATACGCGTCCCTAGTTAGTACTAGGCCAGTGGCTCAATTGGCAGAGCAGCGGTCTCCAAAACCGCAGGTTGGGGGTTCGAGTCCCTCCTGGCCTGCCAACTCTAATCTGAGTTGGTGTCTAACAAGTTCATAGCAAATTATCGATAACCGAGGCCCATCGTGAATTCTAAAGTGTCTTCCGAAGGTTCAAAGCTGGATGGCCTGAAATGGGTCGTAGTGGTAGCCATTGTTGCTGCCGGCGTAGTAGGTAACTCTGTCTATTCTGAAGAGTCTCTGCTGTATCGCGTAATTGCATTATTGGTTCTTGCTGGTGTTGCAGGCTTTGTTGCGCTGCAAACCGCTAAAGGATTGGCTTTCTTTACATTGTTTAAAGAAGCGCGATCTGAAATTCGCAAAGTCGTATGGCCCACTCGTCAGGAAACAATGCAGACTACTCTGATTGTAACTGTTGTTGTGTTGGTTGTAGGTTTGCTTTTGTGGGGTCTTGACTCATTGCTGAGTCTTGGCGTCTCGACTGTAATCGGATAAGAGGAAAGAGGCATGGCTATGCGATGGTATGTTGTACATGCGTACTCCGGTTACGAGAAACGTGTGATGAATTCTCTGAAGGAACGTGTCGAGCTGCATAAGATGCAGGAAGGTTTCGGCGATATTCTTGTTCCAACAGAAGAAGTTGTTGAGATCCGTGAAGGTAAAAAACGCAAGTCTGAGCGTAAGTTCTATCCTGGCTATGTATTAGTGCAGATGGAGATGAATGACGACACTTGGCACTTAGTTAAAGATACGCCGCGTGTGCTTGGGTTTATTGGTGGTACGGCTGATAAGCCAGCCCCGATTACCGAGAAAGAAGCGCAGGCTATTTTGCAACGTGTCGAAAGTGGTGTTGATCAGCCGCGTCCTAAGACCCTGTTTGAGCCGGGTGAAATGGTTCGGGTGGTTGACGGTCCGTTCGCAGACTTTAATGGTGTAGTTGAAGAAGTAAACTACGAGAAGAACAGGCTGCATGTTGCAGTATTGATCTTCGGGCGTTCGACTCCGGTCGAATTGGAGTTTGGTCAGGTCGAAAAAGCCTGACAATAGAATTTTAGGAACTAACCTCGGTGCTTGAATGAGTGCTGGGGTTTTTCCGTCTTTAAAACCGGGGAGCCGTAAGGCGTTACTACCCACCAGGAGTGAATCATGGCTAAGAAAATCCAGGCTTATATTAAGCTGCAGGTTGCTGCCGGTCAGGCGAACCCAAGTCCACCAGTAGGTCCAGCGCTGGGTCAGCATGGTGTTAACATCATGGAATTCTGTAAAGCGTTTAACGCTGCTACTCAGGGTATCGAAGCGGGTCTGCCGACTCCTGTTGTTATCACTGTATATGCGGATCGTAGCTTTACCTTCATCACTAAGACTCCGCCTGCTGCAGTGCTGCTGCTGAAAGCGGCTGGTCTGAAGAGCGGTTCTGGTCGTCCTAACACTGAGAAAGTGGGTTCTGTTACTCGCGCTCAGTTGGAAGAAATTGCAACGACTAAAATGGCTGACTTGACTGCTTCTGATATGGATGCGGCTGTTCGCACCATCGCTGGTAGCGCACGTAGCATGGGTCTTATCGTGGAAGGAGTTGAGTGATGGCTAAGCTGACTAAACGCCAAAAGGCGATTGCTGAAAAAGTTCAGCCAGGTAAGCAGTACACTGTATCTGATGCGGTTGCGCTGTTGAATGAACTATCTACTGTAGGCTTTAAAGAGTCTGTTGATGTAGCTGTTAACCTGGGTGTTGATCCTCGTAAATCTGACCAGAACGTTCGTGGTTCTAGCGTATTGCCAAGCGGTACTGGTAAAGATGTTCGCGTTGCTGTATTTGCTCAGGGTGAAAACGCTGAGAAAGCTAAAGCAGCTGGCGCTGATGTTGTTGGTTTCGATGATCTGGCTGAACAGATTAAAGGTGGCGACCTGAACTTTGACGTTGTTATCGCAACTCCGGATGCGATGCGTGTTGTTGGTCAGTTAGGTCAAATCTTGGGCCCACGTGGTCTGATGCCTAACCCTAAGGTTGGTACTGTTACACCTGACGTTGTTACTGCGGTAAATAATGCTAAGGCTGGTCAAGTACGTTTCCGTACTGACAAAAACGGTATTATCCACGCAGGTGTTGGTAAAGTTGGCTTCGAAGTTGACGCTATCGCCGCTAACCTTGATGCATTGTTAGGTGAGCTGAAAAAGCTGAAGCCTTCTTCTGCTAAAGGCGTGTACCTGAAGAAAATTACCCTGTCCACCACTATGGGGCCAGGTCTGGTAATCGATCAGAGCTCTTTGGGCGCTTAATCGATTTTCAGAAAAAATTGAGGGTCTCTGCAGTCTAGCTGCAGAGGTCGTCAAAGACCGCAGGTGAGAATGGCGCACGTAGTCAAACTCTTAATCTACCAGCCTGCGCAGACGGTGTGATCCCCTTAACAGGATCAATTCAACCACCGTACTCGGCGCTTCAGTGGTTTATCGCTGAAGTGATTGGTAAACAGTCGATAAGACTAAATCCAGGAGTAAATCGTGGCATTAGGACTCGAAGATAAAAAAGCGATTGTCGCTGAAGTCCAGGAAGCTGCTAAAGGCGCTCTTTCTGCTGTAGTTGCAGATTCTCGCGGTGTAACCGTTGAGAAGATGACTGAACTGCGCAAGCAGGCACGTGAAGCGGGAGTATGGCTGCGTGTCGTACGTAATACGCTTGCACGTCGTGCAGTAGAAGGCTCTGATTTCGAATGTATCTCTGATGCGTTCGTAGGTCCAACCCTGATTGCATTCTCTAACGAGCACCCAGGTGCTGGCGCGCGAATTCTGAAAGATTTCGCCAAGGGAAATGACAAGCTTGAGTTGAAGACCGCTGCTTTCGAAGGACAGGTCGTAGAAATCTCTGTGTTGGCTTCACTGCCTACATACGACGAAGCGATCGCCAAGCTGATGGGCTGCATGAAAGAAGCAGCAGCAGGCAAGCTGGTCCGTACTATTGCGGCTGTTCGCGAACAGAAAGAAGAAGCTGCTGCTTAATTTTAAAAGCGGCTTAAGTAACGAGTTTAAGAGCCTCAGGCTCGAATATTTAGGAATTGAACCATGTCTCTATCTAAAGAAGATATCTTGAACGCAATCGCTGAAATGTCTGTAATGGACGTTGTTGAGCTGGTTGAAGCAATGGAAGAAAAATTCGGTGTTTCTGCTGCTGCTGTTGCAGTTGCCGGCGCTGCTGGCGGTGACGCTGGTGCAGCTGCTGAAGAACAAACTGAATTTGACGTTGTTCTGGCCGCTGTTGGCGACAAGAAAGTAAACGTAATCAAAGCTGTTCGTGCAGCAACTGGCCTGGGCTTGAAAGAAGCTAAAGGTATGGTTGACGGCGCGCCTGCTACCGTTAAAGAAGGCGTTAGCAAGGATGAAGCTGAAGAGCTTAAGAAAGCTCTGGAAGAAGCTGGCGCAACTGTTGAAGTTAAGTAAGCAGCGCTATGCTTCGTATCAGACTATTTGATAGCTGATACATCTACGGCTGGTGGCAAAGTGCCACCGGCCTTTTTCCGTTATTAGTAAGAGCAAATGATAACGGCTCACAAACCGAGAAAATTCCTTCGGTTTGGTTGAATTTTTCAGGTGTAGATGCTGGGGAACTTAGATGGCTTACTCATATACTGAAAAGAAACGCATCCGTAAAGACTTCGGAAAGCTGCCGGAAGCGATGGATGTGCCATATCTATTGGCAATCCAGTTGGATTCTTATTTCAAATTCCTGCAACAGGGTGCTGATTCTTCAGACCGCAAAGATGTCGGACTGCATGCTGCTTTCAGTTCCGTATTCCCGATCGTTTCCTATTCCGGAAATGCCGCATTGGAATATGTAGGTTACCGTCTGGGCGAGCCGGTTTTTGACGTTAAAGAATGCCAGATGCGTGGTATTACTTATGCGGCACCACTGCGCGTAAGAGTCCGCCTGGTAATCTATGATCGCGATTCTTCAAATAAAGCGATCAAAGATATTAAAGAACAAGAAGTATACATGGGCGAAATGCCGCTGATGACCGACAACGGTACATTCGTTGTAAACGGTACTGAGCGTGTAATCGTATCTCAGCTGCACCGTTCGCCAGGTGTATTCTTCGACCATGATAAGGGCAAAACACACTCTTCTGGGAAGCTGCTGTATTCTGCTCGTGTCATTCCTTACCGTGGTTCATGGTTGGACTTCGAGTTTGATCCTAAAGATAGCCTGTTTGTACGTATTGACCGTCGTCGTAAGCTGCCGGCCACTATTTTACTGCGCGCGCTGGGTTATACCACTGAAGAGATCCTCGAAACCTTCTTTGATAATACGGAGTGGGTACTGAGCGCAGATGATATTCTGATGACGCTAGTACCAACACGCCTACGTGGTGAAACGGCTACCTTTGATATTAAAGATAGTAGCGGCAATGTGCTGGTTGAATCTGGCCGTCGTGTTACACCACGTCATATCCGTCAGCTCGAAAAAGATAATATTACCCAGCTAGAAGTGCCTGTTGAATATCTGCTAGGTAAAGTATTAGCAAAAGATATTATCGATCCGACGACCGGTGAATTGCTGTGCGAAGGCAACAGCGAGATCACTGAAGAAGTGCTCGAGTTGATGCGCAGCCGTGATGTGACAGCATTTGAAACGCTGTACACCAATGAGCTGGATTGTGGTCCATTTATATCTGATACCTTGCGTATCGATACGACCCGCAATCAGTTGGAAGCGTTGGTAGAAATTTACCGCATGATGCGCCCTGGCGAGCCGCCAACCAAAGAATCTGCTGAGAACCTGTTCGAGAACTTGTTCTTCGCTGAAGAGCGTTACGACCTGTCAGCTGTTGGTCGGATGAAGTTCAACCGTCGTCTGAATCGTGATGACGAAGTCGGTTCTGGTGTGCTGGATAAAGAAGATATCCTCGCGGTGATGAAAACCCTGATCGATATTCGTAACGGTAAGGGTGTTGTCGATGATATCGATCACCTGGGTAACCGTCGTATTCGTTCTGTTGGTGAGATGGCCGAAAACCAGTTCCGTGTTGGTCTGGTACGTGTTGAGCGTGCGGTACGCGAACGTTTGAGCATGGCTGAATCCGATAACCTGATGCCTCAGGATCTGATTAACGCTAAGCCTGTTGCTGCAGCCGTGAAAGAGTTCTTCGGTTCATCTCAGCTGTCTCAGTTTATGGACCAGAACAACCCGCTGTCAGAAGTCACCCACAAGCGTCGTGTATCGGCATTGGGGCCTGGCGGTCTGACTCGTGAACGTGCTGGCTTTGAAGTACGTGACGTACACCCAACCCACTATGGTCGTGTATGTCCAATCGAAACACCTGAAGGACCGAACATCGGTCTGATCAACTCATTGGCAACCTATGCCCGCACTAACGATTACGGCTTCCTTGAAAGCCCCTACCGTAAAGTGATCGATGGTCAGGTAACTGATGAGATTGAATACCTATCGGCGATTGAAGAAGGGCGTCATGTTATCGCTCAGGCTTCTGCTGGTATGGATGAAAATCGCAAACTAACCGATGAGTTGGTTGCGGTACGTCATGAAAATGAATTTACCGTTATGCCGCCGGAAAAAGTTACCTACATGGATGTATCTCCACGTCAGGTAGTATCGGTTGCGGCGGCACTGATTCCGTTCCTTGAACACGATGACGCGAACCGCGCATTAATGGGATCAAACATGCAGCGTCAGGCTGTACCGACATTACGTGCTGATAAGCCGTTGGTTGGTACTGGTATGGAGCGTTATGTTGCCCGTGACTCCGGTGTTTGTGTAACGGCTAAGCGTGGCGGTGTGATTGAAGCCGTTGATGCGGCCCGTATTGTTGTCCGTGTTAATGACGAAGAAACCGCGGCGGGTGAAGCGGGTGTAGATATCTACAACCTGACTAAATACACCCGTTCTAACCAGAACACCTGTATTAACCAGCGCTCGATTGTGAGCCAAGGTGAGCAGGTTCAGCGTGGCGATATCATGGCTGACGGTCCGTCCGTTGACTTGGGTGAGCTGGCGCTGGGGCAGAATATGCGTATCGCATTTATGCCTTGGAATGGTTACAACTTCGAAGACTCGATTTTGATCTCCGAACGTGTTGTACAGGAAGACCGCTTCACGACTATCCATATTCAGGAACTGACCTGTGTGGCCCGTGATACCAAGTTGGGTTCTGAAGAGATTACTTCAGATATTCCAAACGTGGGTGAGTCTGCACTGGCGAAACTGGATGAAGCCGGTATCGTACACATCGGTGCTGAAGTAGGCCCTGGCGACATTCTGGTTGGTAAAGTAACGCCTAAGGGTGAAACTCAGCTGACGCCAGAAGAGAAGCTGCTACGTGCTATCTTCGGTGAGAAAGCGTCCGACGTTAAAGATACTTCGCTGCGTGTTAAGACCGGCACCATCGGTAAAGTTATCGATGTACAGGTATTTACCCGTGACGGCGTGCCTAAAGATGAGCGGGCTGTCTCTATTGAGCAATCTGAACTGAATCGTATCCGTAAGGATTTGAACGAAGAGTTCCGCATTGTTGAACAGGCAACCTTTGAACGTCTTGAGCGTGCCTTGTGTGGTCTTAAAGCTGAAGGTGGTGCAAACTTCCAGAAAGGCGAAGAGATTACCTCTGCTGCGTTGGCTGAACTGAAGAAATCTGACTGGTTCAAGATTCGTGTTGCTGATGAGTCAGCACAGGAAATGCTTGAAAAAGCTCAAGAGCAGCTGGAAGAAAGCCGCGTTGAGTTGGATGCTAAGTTCGAAGACAAGAAGAACAAGCTACAAACCGGTGATGACCTCGCACCAGGCGTACTGAAGATTGTTAAGGTTTATGTGGCCACTAAGCGCCGCGTACAACCGGGTGACAAGATGGCAGGACGTCACGGTAACAAGGGTGTTATCTCCGTTATCATGCCGGTTGAAGATATGCCGTATGATGAAAACGGCGAGACGGTTGATATCGTCTTGAACCCTCTGGGTGTACCGTCACGGATGAACGTAGGTCAGGTTCTTGAGACTCATATGGGTATGGCGGCCAAAGGTTTGGGCGTTAAGATCAATGCAATGCTGCAAGCAGAGCGTGATCGTCTAGAGACCGTTAAAGAGCTGCGCGAATTCCTTGACCGTATCTACAACAGCGAACTGGGTGGCTATAAGTCAGGCCGTCACGAAGATATCGACTCTCTGAGCGATGACGAAGTGATGGAGCTGGCGAAGAACCTGAAAGGCGGTGTACCGCTGGCAACCGCAGTATTTGACGGTGCGAAAGAAGCGGAAGTTAAAGAGCTGCTGCGTATGGCAGATCTGAGCGACACTGGCCAGTTCACCCTGTTTGATGGTCGTTCCGGTGATCAGTTTAGCCGTCCAGTAACCGTTGGTTACATGTACATGCTGAAACTTAACCACCTGGTTGATGACAAGATGCACGCACGTTCTACCGGCTCTTACAGCCTGGTTACTCAGCAGCCGCTGGGTGGTAAGGCGCAGTTCGGTGGTCAGCGATTCGGTGAGATGGAAGTGTGGGCACTGGAAGCATACGGTGCGGCTTACACCTTGCAGGAAATGTTGACGGTTAAATCCGATGACGTGAATGGCCGTACGAAGATGTATAAGAACATCGTCGATGGCGATCATCGTATGGAACCGGGCATG
This sequence comes from Amphritea sp. GJ51-11, assembly GCF_055808735.1. Classification (NCBI taxonomy): domain Bacteria; kingdom Pseudomonadati; phylum Pseudomonadota; class Gammaproteobacteria; order Oceanospirillales; family Oceanospirillaceae; genus Amphritea; species Amphritea sp. GJ51-11. Next base: position 4,557,032 of record NZ_CM147881.1, read on the forward strand.
CCAGAGTCGTTTAACGTGCTGGTGAAAGAGATCCGCTCGCTGGGTATCGACATCGAGCTGGAATCCGAGTAACCCTTTAACAGATAGTTTACTGCGCAGCTGATTAACCGCTGCGTGGTCAACTCCCCCGAGGAGCTGAAAGAAATGAAAGATTTACTAAATCTGTTGAAATCCCAGGGACAGAACGACGAGTTTGACTCGATCCGTATCGGTCTGGCATCACCTGAGATGATTCGTTCTTGGTCTTTTGGTGAAGTTAAAAAGCCAGAAACCATTAACTACCGTACGTTTAAGCCTGAGCGTGATGGTCTGTTCTGTGCCAAGATCTTTGGTCCAGTAAAAGACTATGAGTGTTTGTGTGGCAAGTACAAGCGTCTCAAGCATCGTGGTGTAATCTGTGAGAAGTGTGGCGTTGAAGTTGCACTGGCTAAAGTTCGTCGTGAACGTATGGGTCACATCGAGCTGGCATCGCCTGTTGCACACATTTGGTTTTTGAAGTCTCTGCCATCCCGTATCGGTTTGATGCTGGATATGACCCTGCGTGATATTGAGCGGGTCCTGTACTTCGAATCATTTGTCGTTATTGATCCAGGTATGACAACGCTTGAGCGTGGTCAGTTGATGAATGACGAACAGTACTTTGAAGCGCTAGAAGAGTTTGGCGATGACTTTGATGCCCGTATGGGTGCTGAAGCGATCCAAGAGCTGCTGAAGTCGATCGATCTTGTAGAAGAGATCGAGGTGATGCGTGAAGAGCTGCCAGCGACGAATTCTGAAACTAAAATTAAGAAGCTGTCTAAGCGTCTTAAATTGTTGGAAGGTTTCCATCTGTCAGGCAATAAGCCTGAGTGGATGATTTTCCAAGTTCTGCCGGTTCTGCCGCCAGATCTGCGTCCATTGGTACCGCTGGATGGTGGTCGTTTTGCGACATCTGATCTGAACGATCTGTACCGTCGAGTGATTAACCGTAACAACCGTTTGAAGCGTCTGCTTGATCTGAGTGCTCCGGATATCATCGTACGTAACGAAAAACGTATGTTGCAAGAATCTGTTGATGCGCTGCTAGATAACGGTCGTCGCGGTCGTGCTATCACCGGCTCTAACAAGCGCCCACTGAAATCCTTGGCTGATATGATCAAGGGTAAGCAGGGTCGTTTCCGTCAGAACTTGCTGGGTAAACGAGTCGACTACTCTGGTCGTTCGGTTATCGTGGTTGGTCCATACTTGCGTTTGCATCAGTGTGGTCTGCCTAAGAAAATGGCGCTGGAGCTGTTCAAACCATTCATCTTCTCTAAGCTAGAGCTACGCGGTTATGCAACCACGATTAAAGCCGCTAAGAAGATGGTTGAGCGTGAAGAGTCGCTAGTTTGGGATATCTTGGATGAAGTTATCCGCGAACATCCGATCATGCTTAACCGGGCACCTACGCTTCACCGTTTGGGTATTCAGGCATTTGAACCTGTACTGATCGAAGGTAAAGCGATTCAGCTGCACCCATTGGTCTGTGCTGCTTACAACGCCGACTTTGACGGTGACCAGATGGCGGTACACGTACCGTTGACTATCGAAGCGCAGCTAGAAGCCCGCGCCCTGATGATGTCAACCAACAACGTACTGTCACCTGCCAACGGTGAGCCAATCATCGTACCTTCTCAGGACGTGGTCTTGGGTCTGTACTGGATGACCCGTGATCGTATTAACGCTCAGGGTGAAGGCACTATCTTTGCTGATATCAAAGAAGTTCAGCGCGCTTACGGTGCTAAGCAGGTCGATCTGCAGGCACGGGTGAAAGTACGTATTAGCGAGACAATTCGCGACATCGAAGGTAACGAAGAACATATCACCAGCATCAAAGAGACGACCGTTGGTCGTGCTATGTTGTTTGATATCGTGCCAACTGGTTTGCCATTTGAACTGGTAAACCAAGCGATGACGAAGAAAGCGATTTCGCGTCTGATCAACACGGCTTACCGTATCGTTGGTTTGAAAGATACGGTTATCTTTGCTGACCAAGTGATGTACATGGGCTTCCGTCAGGCAACTGTTTCCGGTTCTTCTATTGGTGTTAACGACTTCGTTATCCCGGATGAGAAAGTCGATATCATCACCTCAGCTGATACTGAAGTGAAAGAGATCGAGATGCAGTATGCCGACGGTCTGGTTACCCAAGGCGAGAAATACAACAAGGTTATCGATATCTGGTCTCGTGCCAACGAGATTCTTGCTAAGAAGATGATGGATAACCTGAAGAAGGAAGAAGTCCTTAACCGTGATGGTGAGCTAGTCGCTCAGGATTCTTTCAACTCAGTTTATATGATGGCCGACTCCGGTGCTCGGGGTAGTGCTGCACAGATTCGTCAGTTGGCGGGTATGCGTGGTCTGATGGCGAAGCCGGATGGCTCCATCATCGAAACGCCAATCACCGCAAACTTCCGTGAAGGTTTGAACGTACTTCAGTACTTCATCTCAACTCACGGTGCGCGTAAAGGTTTGGCGGATACCGCACTGAAAACAGCGAACTCCGGTTATCTGACGCGTCGTCTCGTAGACGTTTCTCAGGATCTGGTTATCACTGAAGAAGACTGTGGTACTGAAGAAGGTCTGGTCATGCAGCCGCTGATTGAAGGCGGTGATGTTGTGGTCGGCCTGGGCTACCGTATTCTGGGTCGTACTATCGCGAAAGATGTGATGGATCCAACCGGTAAAGAAGTCTTGATCGAAGCCGGTACCCTGATCGACGAGGCGTGGGTTAAGCGTCTTGACGATGAGCAGCGCTTCTCGTCTATCGATGAAGTAGTTGTGCGTAGTGCGATTACCTGTGAAACAGCCTTCGGTCTGTGTTCTAAGTGTTATGGTCGTGACTTGGGTCGTGGTCATCGGGTTAACCCTGGTGAGGCAGTGGGTGTTATTGCTGCTCAGTCTATCGGTGAGCCGGGTACACAGCTGACCATGCGTACCTTCCACATCGGTGGTGCGGCATCACGGGCAGCAGCTGTCGATAGCGTACAGATTAAGAACTCCGGTGAGATCCGGATGCATAACCTGAAATCTGTTGAAAAAGCAGATGGTTCACTGGTAGCCACCTCTCGTTCCGGCGAGCTGGGTGTAACCGATGAGCACGGTCGTGAGCGTGAGCGTTATAAGCTGCCTTACGGTTCTGTGATTAAGGTTAAAGATGGCGATCGTGTTGAAGCCGGCGCTATTGTGGCTAACTGGGATCCGCATACCCACCCAATCATCTCTGAGGTGGCGGGTAAGCTTGAGTTTGTTGGTATTGATGACGGTATTACCGTTAAACAACAAACTGATGAACTGACCGGTTTGTCGACTATCGAAATTCTGGACCCGGCAGTACGTCCAGCGGCGGGTAAAGATATCCGTCCGATGATTCGTTTGGTTGATGCCGCTACGGGTGATGACTTGTTCCATCCGGGTACCGATTCGGCAGCACAGTATCTGTTGCCTGCGAAAGCGATTCTGAACCTGAGCAATGGTGCAGAAGTGGGTATCGGTGATGTATTGGCGCGTATTCCACAGGAAGGTTCTGTGAACAAGGATATCACCGGTGGTCTGCCACGGGTTGCTGACTTGTTTGAAGCGCGTAAACCGAAAGAGTCGTCTATCCTGGCGGAAATCTCCGGTACCATTACCTTCGGTAAAGAAACCAAAGGTAAGAAGCGTTTGGTCATCTCACCACAGAATGCAGATCCAATTGAGATCATGATTCCTAAGTGGCGTAACCTGAACGTATTTGAAGGTGAAGTTGTACAGAAAGGTGAAGTCATCTCCGATGGCCCATCTAACTCCCATGATATCTTGCGTATCAAGGGTGTGGCTGAACTGGCGAAGTATATTACCTCTGAAATCCAAGACGTTTACCGTCTCCAGGGTGTAGGCATCAACGATAAGCACATCGAAGTTATTGTGCGTCAGATGCTGCGTAAGGTTGATATTACCGCGAGTGGTGATAGTTCGTTCATCAACGGTGAACAGGCTGAATACCACAAGGTTATCGCTGAGAACAAAGCACTGGAAGCAGAAGGCAAGATTCCGGCTAAGTACGATCGTGTACTGCTGGGTATCACCAAAGCCTCTCTGGCCACAGAATCCTTTATCTCTGCGGCATCGTTCCAGGAAACAACGCGAGTACTGACCGAAGGTGCAGTGTGCGGTAAGAAAGATTATCTGCGCGGCCTGAAGGAAAACGTTGTTGTTGGACGATTGATTCCAGCCGGTACTGGTTTGGCTTATCACAAAGCGCGTAAGCGTAAAGCTCAGAAAGTTGATGATAACGTCACTGTTAGCGCAGAAGACGTTCAATTGGCACTGACTGAAGCGTTGAACCAGGCAGCGATGCCTGATTCAGAATAATGAGCTGTGGGCAGGGCTAAATTCGTTTTAGGCCTGTCATCAGAGCTCATAGTGGGTAATTTTCCTTTAGATGCTAATAAAGATCTAAAAAGAATTGCCTAATATCTGGTCGAATATTGACCTGATGGGCCGAGATTGAGTACAATCTCGGCCCTTTCGTGACAGGAGTGAAAAAAATCCTGTTTTTTTGGTGCTTAAATAAAGCGTGGAGTTTGCTTAATGGCAACTATTAACCAGCTGGTGCGACAGCCGCGCAAGCGTAAAGTGGTAAAGAGTGATGTACCTGCATTGCAGGCTTGTCCTCAACGCCGCGGCGTTTGTACCCGCGTCTATACAACAACCCCTAAGAAACCGAACTCAGCATTGCGTAAAGTATGTCGTGTTCGTTTGACTAACGGATTCGAGGTTACTTCCTACATCGGTGGTGAAGGTCATAACCTACAGGAGCACTCCGTTGTTCTGATTCGTGGCGGTCGTGTAAAAGACTTACCGGGTGTTCGTTACCACACAGTACGTGGCGCACTGGATACCAGTGGCGTTAACGACCGTAAACAAGGTCGTTCTAAGTACGGTACCAAGCGTCCTAAGTCTTAATTGTTTCCGGGACGGCGACAGAAGTCCGGCACTGACTGTGCAAACAGTCCGCTATACAACTAGAGCTAGACCGCAAGCAATAAGAGTAAGGTCAGGTATCAATTCCTGAAATAACCTGAAGACCTGTAGATAAAGGGGCTTATCATGCCAAGAAGAAGAGTTGCGGCAAAACGTGAAATCCTGCCGGATCCTAAATTCGGTAACATTACACTGGCAAAATTTACTAACCACCTGATGATCAGTGGTAAGAAATCTGTTGCTGAGAAGATCGTTTACGGTGCGCTGGATAAAATCAGTGAGCGCACGGGTGAAGATCCAATCGAATCATTCAACAAAGCACTTGAGGCTATCCAGCCAATGGTCGAGGTTAAATCTCGCCGTGTGGGTGGTGCTACCTATCAGGTGCCTGTAGAAGTTCGTCCATCACGTCGTATGGCTCTTGCTATGCGTTGGTTGGTTGATGCTTCTCGTAAGCGTGGTGAAAAATCCATGGCATTGCGTCTGGCCGGTGAAATCGGTGATGCAGTAGAAGGCCGTGGTGCAGCTGTGAAGAAACGTGAAGACGTTCACCGCATGGCTGAAGCGAACAAAGCATTCGCTCACTACCGCTTCTAAGTCTCTGAGGATTGAGTTTTGGCTCGTAAAACGCCTATTGACCGATACCGTAATATCGGTATCTGTGCCCATGTTGATGCTGGTAAAACAACGACCACCGAGCGTGTGTTGTTCTATACCGGCATGTCTCATAAAATCGGTGAAGTACACGATGGCGCGGCGACCATGGACTGGATGGAGCAGGAACAGGAGCGTGGTATTACTATCACCTCCGCTGCGACAACCTGTTTCTGGAGCGGCATGAGTAAACAGTTTGAGCAGCATCGCGTCAATATTATCGATACTCCGGGGCACGTTGACTTCACCATTGAAGTTGAGCGTTCTCTGCGGGTGCTTGATGGTGCTGTTGTGGTGTTGTGTGCGTCGTCCGGTGTTCAGCCTCAAACTGAGACCGTATGGCGTCAGGCGGATAAGTATGAAGTGCCGCGCATGGTTTTCGTCAACAAGATGGACCGCGCTGGTGCCGACTTCTTCATGGTCAAAGAGCAGTTGAAGGAGCGCCTGGGTGCAACCGCTGTGCCGATTAACTTTCCGATCGGTGCTGAGGAAGACTTTAACGGTGTTGTCGATCTGATCCGCATGAAAGCCATTATGTGGAATGAAGCTGATCAGGGGATGACTTACGAGCTTTACGATATCCCGGCCGAGCTGCAAGAACAAGCTGAAGAACTGCGTGAGCAGATGATTGAAGCGGCAGCAGAAGCATCCGATGAGCTGATGGACAAGTACCTCGAAGGAGGTGAGTTGTCCAATGAAGAGATCAAAGCAGGTCTGCGTCAACGCACCCTCGGCAACGACCTTGTTCTCATGCAGGCGGGTTCTGCATTTAAGAACAAGGGCGTACAGGCGATGCTTGATGCCGTTATTGAGTATATGCCCTCGCCGATAGAAGTTAAGGCAATTGAGGGTACGCTGGATGACGATGAGACGCTTGAAACTCGTGAAGCGGATGATTCTGCACCTTTTGCAGCGCTGGCCTTTAAGATTGCGACTGATCCATTCGTGGGTACCCTGACGTTTGTGCGGGTGTATTCAGGTGTGCTGGCTTCCGGTGACAGTGTTGTTAATACTGTTAAAGGGAAGAAAGAGCGCGTCGGACGGATGGTGCAGATGCACGCGAACAACCGTGAAGAGATTAAAGAGGTTCGCGCTGGCGATATCGCTGCTCTGATCGGCATGAAAGATGTTACGACCGGAGATACTCTGTGCTCTCCAGATCATAAGATCATTCTAGAGCGTATGGAGTTTCCTGAGCCGGTAATTTCGGTGGCCGTTGAGCCTCGATCTCAGGCAGACCAGGAAAAAATGGGTATCGCGCTGGGCAAGCTTGCTCAGGAAGATCCCTCTTTCCGGGTGGCAACTGATCCTGAAACCGGTCAGACAATTATCTCTGGTATGGGCGAATTGCACCTGGATATTCTGGTGGATCGCATGAAGCGTGAATTTAGCGTGGAAGCGAACATTGGTAAGCCGCAGGTAGCCTATCGCGAGAAAATCCGTCAGTCTGTCGATGCAAACCATAAGTTTATTCGTCAGTCTGGTGGTCGTGGCCAATATGGTCATGTGGTCATTGAGTTTAGTCCCTCTGAAAATGAAGGGCTGGAGTTTATCAATGAGATTGTTGGTGGTGCGATTCCTAAGGAATACATCCCTGCGATTGAGAAGGGCATCGAAGAGCAGATGAAAAACGGCGTTATTGCCGGCTATCCGCTCATCGGCCTGAAGGCTCGTCTACATGACGGGTCTTACCATGAAGTTGACTCTAACGAGATGGCGTTTAAAATTGCTGCCTCGCAGGCGCTTAAGAAGTTTGCACAGGATGCGAGTCCTTGTCTGCTTGAGCCCGTGATGAAGGTGGAAGTTGTAACGCCCGAAGATTACATGGGTGACGTGATGGGTGACCTGAACCGTCGACGTGGTCTGGTTCAGGGTATGGAAGATTGCAGCTCAGGTAAGATAATCAATGCTCAGGTTCCACTGGGCGAGATGTTTGGTTATGCTACCGACCTGCGTTCGGCTACTCAGGGTCGTGCAACCTACTCAATGGAATTCTTTGATTATGCCGAGGCGTCGGACAACGTCGCTCAAGCGGTAATCAATGCAAGATAATTTGCCCAATATATTAATGAGGAATTAATCGTGGCTAAAGAACAATTTGAACGTAATAAACCGCACGTTAACGTTGGTACAATCGGCCACGTTGACCACGGTAAAACAACTCTGACGGCAGCACTGACCCGTGTATGTGCAGAAGTTTTCGGTGGTAAAGCTGTTGCATTCGACGGTATCGATAATGCTCCAGAAGAGCGTGAGCGTGGTATCACTATCGCGACTTCTCACGTTGAGTATGACTCTACTATTCGTCACTATGCACACGTAGACTGCCCAGGACACGCCGATTATGTTAAAAACATGATCACCGGTGCTGCTCAGATGGACGGTGCTATTCTGGTTTGTGGCGCGACTGATGGCCCTATGCCTCAGACTCGTGAGCACATCCTGCTGTCTCGTCAGGTTGGTGTGCCTTACATCATCGTATTCCTGAACAAAGCAGACTTGCTGGCTGAAGATTGCGGCGGCGTTGATTCTGAAGAATACGCTGAAATGCTGGAACTGGTTGAGATGGAGCTGCGTGAGCTGCTTGATACTTACGACTTCCCAGGTGATGACACACCAATCATTGCCGGTTCTGCACTGATGGCGCTGAACGGCGAAGATGACAACGAGCTGGGTACAACTGCTGTACGTAAGCTGGTTGAAGCGCTGGATTCTTACATTCCAGAGCCGGAGCGTGCTATCGATCAGCCATTCCTGATGCCTATCGAGGACGTATTCTCAATCTCTGGTCGTGGTACTGTAGTAACAGGCCGTGTTGAGCGTGGTATCGTTAAGACAGGTGAAGAGATTCAAATCATCGGTATTCGCGAAACGCAAACAACTACCTGTACTGGTGTTGAGATGTTCCGTAAGCTGCTTGACGAAGGTCGTGCAGGTGAGAACATTGGTGCGCTGCTGCGTGGTACTAAGCGTGATGACGTAGAACGTGGTCAAGTACTGGCTAAGCCAGGTACTATCACTCCTCACACTCGTTTCGAAGGTGAAGTATACGTACTGTCAAAAGATGAAGGCGGTCGTCACACACCATTCTTCAAAGGTTACCGTCCACAGTTCTACTTCCGTACAACTGACATCACCGGTGCTTGCGAGCTTCCAGAAGGCGTTGAAATGGTAATGCCAGGCGATAACATCAAAATGGATGTTACCCTGATCAACCCAATCGCAATGGAAGAAGGTCTGCGCTTCGCGATCCGTGAAGGCGGCCGTACTGTTGGTGCTGGCGTTGTAGCTAAAATCATCGAATAATCTTCGTTGATGTAAAAAAGGCTCCTTCGGGAGCCTTTTTTTGTGGTTTTTTATTTTTTGATATGGCCGGGGTTGAGTATTAAAAGATTCTGTACGCCCATATCAAGCATTACATCATCAATTCTGGCGTAACGAAGTTTTGCTTGGGAAGTTTTGCTTGGATTGATGCCCTTATTCGTGCCCGCAAATGATCGAATAGATGATCTCCTGGTTGTTTCGCCTCATTGTTTTGTTTAAGTGGCGATTTTATGTCTGCTTTTTGTTGCGTAAGTGCTGTTGCTATTGAATGTCGCTAAAGGCGGGCTGTTTAATTTGTAAACAATACAGGCTTGACTTGGGGGTATAGGGTAAGTAGAATGCGCTACCCCGTTAAATGGGGTTAGGTGGCGAAAGCCTTTTTTTAATTCTAGGAATTGTGGTCAAATGCAAAACCAGAAAATCAGAATCCGTCTGAAGGCTTTTGATCATCGCCTGATTGACTCTTCCGCTCAGGAGATCGTTGAGACTGCTAAGCGGACAGGTGCTCAGGTGCATGGTCCGATCCCGCTTCCTACTCGCAAAGAGCGTTTTACAGTTCTGATCTCTCCTCACGTGAACAAAGATGCACGTGACCAATATGAGATCCGTACTCACAAACGCGTTCTAGACATCGTTGAACCAACAGAAAAAACTGTTGATGCACTGATGAAGCTAGATCTTGCTGCGGGTGTTGAAGTGCAAATTAGCTTAGGCTAATTAGACGATTGCGTAGATGAGTAAATCTACGTGTGGAATGCCTTTTAGGCAGCCATAGCGGGTTTTAGCCCCGTACACAACTGGCAATGTGAGGTTTATAAAATGTCTGTATCTTTAATCGGACGTAAAGCAGGTATGACTCGTGTCTTCACTGAAGACGGCGTGTCTGTGCCAGTCACTGTCATCGAGGTGGAACCGAACCGCGTAACACAGGTTAAGACCGAAGAAACTGATGGTTATTCTGCTGTGCAGGTAACTGTAGGTTCTCGTCGTGCTAGCCGCGTTACTAAGGCCGCTGCAGGTCACTTTGCGAAAGCAGAGACCGAAGCAGGTCGTGGTTTGTGGGAGTTCCGTCTGTCAGGTGACGAAGAAGTAAATGTTGGTGATCAACTGACTGTTGAACGCTTTGAAGCGGGTCAGAAAATTGATGTAACCGGTCAATCCAAAGGTAAAGGTTTTCAGGGCGGTATTAAGCGCTGGAACTTCTCCATGCAGGATGCGACACACGGTAACTCTCTTTCTCATCGTGCTCCTGGTTCTATTGGTCAGTGTCAAACTCCTGGTCGCGTGTGGAAAGGTAAGAAGATGGCAGGGCACATGGGTGCTGAACGTGTAACCGTTCAATCCCTAGAAGTTGTTCGCATCGATGCCGAGCGCAATCTGCTGTTAGTGAAAGGTGCTGTACCTGGTGCTACTGGCGGCGACGTAATCGTTAAATCAGCTGTTAAAGCTGGTGCCTGAGGGGGTTTGAAATGAATCTGAATCTTGCAGGAGCTGGAGGAAGCGTAGAAGTTTCCGATCTAGCATTTGGTAAAGAATTCAATGAATCACTGGTTCATCAGGTTGTTACGGCATACCTGGCCGGTGGTCGTCAAGGCACCAAGGCTCAGAAAAACCGCGCCGCTGTAAGCGGTGGTGGTGCTAAGCCATGGCGTCAAAAAGGTACTGGCCGTGCACGTGCCGGTACTATTCGTAGTCCTTTGTGGCGTACAGGTGGCGTAACATTCGCTGCTCAGCCGCGTGACCACGCTCAAAAAGTTAACAAGAAAATGTATCGCGCTGCGATGCGTTGCATCTTGTCTGAGCTGGTACGTCAGGAGCGTTTGGTTGTTGTTGATAACTTCCAAGTCGACGCGCCTAAGACTAAGCAGTTCGTCGCTAAGCTCGCTGAGCTTGAGCTGACTAACGCGCTGTTGATCACAGAAGACGTAGAGCAGAATCTGTATCTAGCCGCACGCAACGTACCACACGTTGACGTTCGTGATGCAGCTGGCATCGATCCTGTCAGCCTGGTTGGTTTTGAGAAGGTTGTTGTGACTGTTGCTGCTCTCAAGAAAATTGAGGAGGCGTTAGCATGAACGAAGGACGCATCTATCAAGTACTGCTAGGCCCGCATATCTCTGAGAAAGCAACAATTGTTGCTGAAGGTTCTCAGCAGGTTGTATTCCGCGTCTCAGCTGATGCAACTAAGCCTGAAATCAAGAAGGCTGTTGAGCAGTTGTTCGACGTAAAAGTAACTGGCGTGAACGTTGTTAACGTTAAGGGCAAAACCAAGCGCACTCAGCGCGGTATGGGTAAGCGCTCTGACGTTCGTAAGGCATATGTATGTCTGGCAGACGGTCACGACATCGACTTTATCGATGGCGAATAAGAGGGGTTTGAATTATGGCTATTGTTAAATCTAAACCGACCTCCGCTGGGCGCCGTCATGTAGTTAAGGTGACTACACCTGATCTGCACAAGGGTAAGCCACACGCTGCTCTGGTCGAAAAGAAAAGCAAAACCGGTGGTCGTAACACCTATGGTCGCATTACGACTCGTCACATTGGTGGCGGTCATAAGCAACATTACCGTGTTATTGATTTCCGTCGCAACAAGCTGGATATCCCTGCTACCGTTGAGCGTCTGGAATATGATCCAAACCGCTCCGCGCACATCGCTCTGCTGATGTACGCTGACGGTGAGCGTCGCTACATTATCGCCCCTAAAGGCGTTAAGGCTGGTGATTCTCTGATATCTGGTCAGAATGCTGATATTAAACCAGGTAACTGTTTGCCACTGCGTAACATCCCTGTCGGTAGCGTTATTCACTGTATCGAGATGAAACCAGGTAAGGGTGCTCAAATTGCACGTTCTGCTGGTACTTCCGCACAGTTGATTGCTCGTGAAGGTGCTCATGCAACTTTGCGTCTGCGTTCAGGCGAAATGCGTAAAGTGTTGGTTGACTGCTGCGCGACACTGGGTGAGGTCGGTAATTCCGAGCACTCTCTACGTCGTCTAGGTAAAGCTGGTGCTACGCGCTGGCGTGGTGTTCGTCCTACCGTTCGTGGTGTGGCGATGAACCCAGTCGATCACCCACATGGTGGTGGTGAAGGTCGTACATCTGGTGGTCGTCATCCTGTGACACCATGGGGCGTACCGACTAAAGGTAAGAAAACTCGTTCGAATAAGCGTACCGATAAGATGATCGTACGCCGTCGTCAAGCGAAATAATCAGAGGATACAGCTGTGCCACGTTCACTGAAGAAAGGTCCTTTTATCGACCTTCACCTGTTGAAAAAGGTAGAAGCTGCAGTTGAGGCCAATGATCGTCGTCCGATCAAAACTTGGTCTCGCCGTTCTACAGTTTTTCCAAACTTCGTAGGACTGACGATTGCAGTTCATAATGGCCGTCAGCACGTACCGGTGTTTGTCACCGAGGATATGGTTGGTCATAAATTAGGCGAGTTTGCCGCTACCCGTACGTATAAGGGTCATGCAGCAGATAAGAAAGCTAAACGCTAATCGGGAGTTAAGAAAATGGAAGTAGCCGCTAAGCACAAAGGCGCCCATATCTCCGCTCAGAAAGCGCGTTTGGTTGCCGATCAAATCCGCGGAAAGGCGGTGGGTGAAGCCCTGAATATTTTGGCTTTCAGCCCTCAAAAAGGTGCGGTGCTAGTTAAGAAGGTACTTGAGTCTGCTATTGCTAACGCAGAGCATAACGAAGGTGCTGATATTGACGAGCTACGCGTTTCACAAATCTTCGTTGATGAAGGTATGACCATGAAGCGCATAAGACCGCGTGCGAAAGGTCGCGCTGACCGTATTTTGAAGCGCACCTCCCACATCACCGTTAAGGTAGCTGACTGCTAGGAGATACCACTATGGGTCAGAAGGTACATCCAACAGGTATTCGACTTGGAATTGTAAAAGATCACACTTCGGTGTGGTATGCAGACAAGAACGAATACGCTAATAAGCTGTTGAACGACCTTAAGGTACGTGAGTATCTGGAAGGCGAGTTAAAAGCAGCATCTGTTAGCCGCATCGAAATTGAGCGGCCTGCACAGAATGCAAAAATTACCATTTTCACTGCCCGTCCAGGCATTGTTATTGGTAAGAAAGGTGAAGATGTAGAAAAACTGCGTAACGCTTGTTCTAAAATGATGGGCGTTCCGGTTCACATCAACATCGAAGAGATCCGTAAACCAGATCTAGATGCCAAACTAGTTGCACAAAGTGTCGCAAGCCAGCTGGAACGTCGTGTTATGTTCCGCCGTGCCATGAAGCGTTCTGTACAGAATGCTATGCGTCAGGGTGCTGAAGGTATCAAGATTCAGGTTGGTGGCCGTCTGGGCGGTGCAGAGATTGCACGGTCTGAATGGTACCGCGAAGGTCGTGTGCCATTGCACACCCTGCGTGCTGACATCGATTACGGTACTTACGAGGCGCACACTACATACGGTGTGCTTGGCATTAAAGTCTGGATCTTTAAAGGTGAGATTCTGGGTGGTATTGAAGAAGTACGCGCTCAGAGAAATGCTCAACCTAAGAAGAAAGGTTCAAAGTAGGGGTAATTATCAATGCTGCAACCTAAGAGACTTAAATTCCGCAAGGTTATGAAAGGCCGCAACCGCGGTCTGGCCGAGCGCGGTGGTACTGTTAGTTTTGGTGAAATTGCACTGAAAGCGACAGAACGTGGCCGTATTACAGCTCGCCAGATCGAAGCTGCTCGTCGTACTATGACTCGTCACGTAAAGCGTGGCGGTAAAATCTGGATTCGCGTGTTCCCGGACAAGCCAATCACAGGTAAGCCGCTTGAAGTACGGATGGGTAAAGGTAAGGGTAGTGTTGAATACTGGGTATGCCAGATCAAACCAGGTAAAGTACTGTTCGAAATGAGCGGTGTGCCTGATGAGTTGGCTACTGAAGCATTCAACCTAGCTGCGGCGAAACTGCCGCTGGCAACCACTATTGTTAAACGGACGGTGATGTGATGAATGCAACTGAACTGCGCGAACAATCCGCTGAAGAACTCCAGCAAACTTTGCTGGGTCTTCTGAAGGATCAGTTCAATCTGCGTATGCAGAAAGCAACTGGTCAGCTGACTCAGAATCATATGCTGGGTCAGGTGCGTCGCGATATCGCGCGCGTTAAGACCGTACTGAATCAGAAAGCAGGTAACTAATAATGGCCGCAGAAAAACGTACACGTACTGTGACCGGTAAAGTTATCAGCAATAAAGCTGACAAAACTATTACCGTTCTGGTAGAGCGTAAAGAGAAGCACCCGATCTACGGGAAATTCGTAACTCGCTCCACTAAGCTGCATGCGCACGACGAACAGAATGAATGTCAGATGGGAGATACAGTGACTGTTGCTGAATCCCGTCCGCTTTCAAAAAGTAAGTCTTGGACGCTAGTTAAGATTGAAGAACAGGCAGTAAAGGTGTAATATAACGCACCTTTGCTTCTGGCAGGCTGTTTTTTGGGCCCTAAAGGGCAAAGAAAACAGTCTGAATTTTGGAGTAGAGACCCATGATTCAAACAGAATCTATGCTTGATGTTGCTGATAACAGCGGCGCCAAGCGAGTACAGTGTATCAAGGTCCTGGGTGGCTCACACCGTCGTTATGCCGGTGTAGGTGACATCATCAAAGTTACTGTTAAGGAAGCAATTCCTCGCGGTAAGGTGAAAAAAGGTCAGGTCCTTAATGCTGTTGTGGTACGTACCCGTAAAGGTGTTCGGCGCCCGGACGGTTCAATCATTCGCTTTGACACAAACTCAGCGGTTTTATTGAACGCCAACTCCGCGCCTATCGGTACTCGTATCTTTGGCCCAGTAACTCGTGAACTTCGCTCAGAGAAGTTTATGAAAATCATTTCCCTGGCGCCTGAAGTGCTATAAAGAATCCCGGCTTTCGCAAGTCAGGATTTATGCAAAAACGCTAAGCTCGAAAGGGCTTGGCGTTTTTAAGCATGAGAGGGTAGTAGGAAAGGATGGATAATTAATGCGTAAAATAATTCGTAACGACGAAGTAATCGTTATTGCAGGCAGAGACAAAGGCAAGCGCGGCAAAGTTCTGCGTATTCTTGCTAATGACCGTCTGATCGTGTCTGGCATCAACATGGTTAAGAAACACACCAAGCCTAACCCAATGCTGGGTAAAGCTGGCGGTATCGTAGAGAAAGAAGCAGCGATTGCAGTATCTAACATCGCTATTTTCAACTCTGCTACCGGTAAAGGTGACCGTGTTGGTTTCAAAGTTCTGGAAGATGGCAACAAAGTCCGGATCTTCAAATCCAACGGCGAAGTTATCGCTAAGTAATAGGAGTTGATGCCATGTCTAGATTAAAAGCACTCTATAACGAGTCCGTTAAGCAGCAGTTGAAAGACGATTTGAGCTGTCCTAACGTGATGGCTGTACCACGTCTGACCAAAATCACCCTGAACATGGGTGTTGGTGAAGCGCTTGGTGATAAGAAACAGCTGGATAATGCCGTTGCAGAAATGCAGGCAATTGCAGGTCAAAAACCTGTTGTAACCCTGGCCCGCAAATCTATTGCAGGCTTCAAGGTTCGTGAAGGTTGGCCAATTGGTTGCAAGGTAACCCTGCGCGGTGAGCGTATGTGGGAATTCCTTGACCGTCTGGTTGATATCTCGATCCCACGTATTCGTGACTTCCGTGGCCTGAACCCGAAATCTTTTGATGGTCGTGGTAACTACAGCATGGGCGTGAAAGAGCAGATCATCTTCCCTGAAATCGAATACGATAAGGTAGATAAGCTGCGTGGTATGGATATTACCATCACCACCACTGCTCGCACTAACGACGAAGGTCGTGCCCTGCTGGCAGCCCTCAACTTCCCATTCAAAAAGTAAGGGTAGAGAAATGGCTAAGGTATGTATGAAAGCGCGCGAATCAAAACGCGCAAAAATGGTTGCTAAGTATGCTGAAAAGCGTGCCGCTCTTAAAGCAATCGTTAAAAACCCTGCTTCATCTGAAGATGAAGTTTGGGATGCCCAGGTAGCTCTGCAAAAGCTACCGCGTGACGCTAACCCGGTTCGCCAGGTGCGTCGTTGTCAGGTTACAGGTCGTCCACACGCTGTTTACCGTAAATTTGGTCTAAGTCGGATCAAACTGCGTGAAGCTGCAATGCGTGGTGATGTGCCGGGCCTGAAAAAAGCAAGTTGGTAAGCACAATGGTCTGGGCAGGATGATTCCCATCCTGCTACCGCATTGCGCTGCACAAAGGAAAATAAACCATGAGTATGCAAGACACTCTTGCGGATATGCTAACCCGTATTCGTAATGGTCATATGGCTGAGAAATCAGCTGTAACTATGCCTGCTTCTAAGCTGAAAGCCTCTGTTGCTGCAGTTTTGAAAGAGGAAGGTTACATTGCTGACTTCGCCGTCGAAGGTGAAGGCAAGCCAGTGATGACTGTTGAACTGAAATACTTTGAAGGCAAGCCGGTTATTGAGTCTATCCAGCGAGTTAGCCGTCCAAGTCTGCGTGTATACCGAGGCGCTAATGAGCTGCCTAAAGTATCTGGCGGATTAGGCGTAGCTATCGTATCCACTTCTCGTGGTGTGATGACTGATCGTGCTGCCCGTGCTGCCGGTATCGGTGGCGAAGTCATCTGTACGGTATTCTAGGAGCTGGAAATATGTCTCGAGTTGCTAAAAGTCCCGTTGTCCTACCGGCAGGTGTTGAAGCTAAGGTTGATGGTCAGCAGATCAATGTAAAGGGCGGTAACGGTGCCCTGGGTCTGTCTGTTCACCCGTCTGTAGAAGTAACCACAGAAGATAACGTGCTGAAGTTCGCCGCACGCAATGGCAGCAAAACTGCTAACGCGCTGGCCGGTACTGTTCGCTCTTTGGTTAATAACATGGTTGTTGGTGTAAGCACCGGTTTCACTAAGAAACTATTGCTTCAGGGTGTTGGTTATCGTGCTGCTGCAAACGGCAATACGTTGAGCCTAACTCTGGGTTTCTCTCACCCAATCGATTATAAGCTGCCTGAAGGTGTTGCAGCTGCAATGGAAGGCCAGACAACTATCGTGCTGACATCAGCCGATAAGCAGGCGCTGGGCCAAGCTGCAGCAGAAATTCGTGCTTTCCGTCCACCAGAGCCTTACAAAGGTAAGGGTGTACGTTACGCTGACGAATTCGTTCGCCGTAAAGAAGCTAAGAAGAAGTAAGGTAGGGTCATGAACGAAAAGAAAACATCTCGTATTCGCCGTGCCCGCCGTGCCCGTTACAAAATGCGTGAACTGGGCGCAGTACGTCTGTGTGTAACCCGTACACCACGTCACATCTATGCACAGGTTATCTCTGCTGATGGTGGTCAGGTTCTGGCTGCAGCATCAACTGTAGAAAAAGACCTGCGTAGTGATACTACTGGTAACACTGATGCCGCTACTAAAGTAGGCACACTGATCGCTCAGCGCGCAAAAGACGCTGGCGTGACTAAGGTTGCTTTCGACCGTTCTGGGTTTAAATACCACGGACGAGTTAAAGCGTTGGCAGATGCAGCCCGTGAAGGCGGCCTGGAATTCTAAGGGGTTTGACAATGGCAAATCACGAACAGAAAGACGGTGACCTACAAGAGAAACTTGTACAGGTTAACCGTGTTGCCAAAGTAGTTAAGGGTGGTCGTATCTTCGGTTTCACCGCTTTGACTGTTGTTGGCGACGGTAATGGCCGCGTAGGCTTCGGTCGCGGTAAAGCACGTGAAGTACCTGCGGCGATTCAAAAAGCGATGGAACAAGCGCGTCGTAATATGATCACTGTTGATCTAAACGGCACAACTCTGCAATACCCTATTAAAGCCCGTCACGGTGCTTCTAAGGTATACATGCAGCCTGCATCTGAAGGTACTGGTGTAATCGCCGGTGGCGCGATGCGTGCTGTACTGGAAATTGCAGGTGTTCACAACGTACTGGCTAAGTGCTACGGCTCTACAAACCCAGTCAACGTTGTTCGCGCAACAATCAACGGTCTTGCTAGCATGACATCTCCTGAAGATGTTGCTGCTAAGCGTGGTAAGTCCGTAGAAGACATCCTGGGGTAATCAACGATGGCATCTACTCTCAAGGTAACACTTGTTCGCAGCACCATCGGTATCCTGCCTAAGCACAAATTGTGCGTCCAGGGTCTGGGTCTGCGCCGTATCGGTCACACCGTAGTAGTGGAAGACACTCCTTCTGTACGCGGTATGATCAACAAAGTTAACTACATGGTTCGTGTAGAAGGCGAATAAGGAGCTCATTATGCGTCTTAATACACTGAGTCCTGCCGAAGGTTCTAAACATGCTCCTAAGCGTGTAGGCCGCGGTATTGGTTCCGGCCTGGGTAAAACCGGCGGTCGTGGCCATAAGGGTCAGAAATCCCGCTCCGGCGGTTCAGTGAAACCAGGTTTCGAAGGCGGCCAAATGCCGTTGCAGCGTCGTCTGCCTAAGTTCGGTTTTACCTCTCGTCAGGCTGCATTCGTTGCAGAAATTCGCCTGAACGAGCTGGCTAAGATTGATGCTGACGTAATCGATCTGGATGCACTGAAAAAAGCGGATATCATCAAAGACAGCATCAAGCGTGCGCGCGTGATTCTTTCTGGTGAGATCAACAAAGCAGTTACCGTTAAAGGTCTTAAAGTGACCAAAGGCGCTCTTGCTGCAATTGAAGCTGCAGGCGGAAAAGTCGAGGAATAAATGGCTAAGAAAGGACCAGTACCAGCAGGCGTACAGAACGGCTTAGGCGAGCTTAAATCTCGTTTGTTGTTCGTTTTGATTGCGATCGTTGTATACCGTATCGGTGCACATATTCCGGTACCTGGTATCAATCCTGATCGTCTAGCTGCACTCTTTGATCAGAATCAGGGCACTATTTTGAGCATGTTTAACATGTTCTCCGGTGGTGCTTTGGAACGGATGAGTATCCTTGCTTTGGGTATTATGCCGTACATTTCTGCATCGATTATTATGCAGCTGATGACGGTAGTCAGCCCGACGCTTGCGCAACTCAAGAAAGAGGGTGAGGCTGGTCGTCGGAAGATCAATCAGTACACACGTTACGGTACCGTTATCCTAGCGACAGTACAGTCGTTCGGTATGGCGGTCGGCCTTGCTAACCAAGGCGTTGCCTTTGCAGCAGATTTCAACTTCTACTTTGTAGCGGTTGTCACACTGGTTGCAGGTGCAGTGTTCTTGATGTGGTTGGGTGAGCAGGTGACTGAGCGGGGTATCGGTAACGGTATTTCGATTCTGATCTTCTCTGGTATTGTGGCCGGTTTGCCTAGTGCTATCGGTCAGTCCTTTGAATCAGCGCGTCAGGGGGATCTTAATATCCTGGCGTTGCTGGCCATTGCTGTGCTGGCGGTTGCCACTGTCGGCTTCTGTAGTGTTCATGGAGCGCGGTCAACGCCGTATCACCATTAACTATGCGAAGCGCCAACAGGGTCGTCGCATGTATGCTGCGCAGTCCAGTCATTTGCCGTTAAAGGTGAATATGGCTGGTGTTATTCCGCCGATCTTCGCTTCAAGCATTCTGCTGTTCCCTGCGTCACTTGGCCAATGGTTTGGTCAAACTGAAGGCATGGAGCTGCTACAGGATATCGCACTTGCGCTGGGCCCGGGTCAGCCGCTGTATATCCTGTTGTTTTCGGTATGTATCATTTTCTTCTGTTACTTCTACACAGCGATTGTTTTCAATCCAAAAGATGTAGCTGATAACCTGAAGAAGTCTGGTGCATTCATCCCGGGTATTCGCCCAGGGGAGCAATCTGCTAAGTACATCGATAACGTACTGGGCCGCCTGACACTGTTTGGCGCTCTGTACATCACTGCGGTATCTCTGATGCCTCAGTTCCTGGTGGTAGCCTGGAATGTACCTTTCTACTTCGGTGGTACGTCACTGCTGATTGTGGTTGTTGTTGTGATGGATTTCATGGCTCAAGTACAATCTCATTTGATGTCCCATCAGTATGAATCCCTGATGAAGAAGTCGAATCTTAAAGGAGGCGGTGCTGGCCTGCTGCGCTAGCATCCCTGCTATTTGGAGTTGATCATGAAAGTACGTGCATCAGTTAAGAAGATCTGCCGTAACTGCAAGATCGTACGTCGTAACGGTACTCTGCGGGTTATCTGCAAAGTTGAACCACGACACAAGCAGCGCCAGGGTTAATTAACGCCTGGTCTGGGAGTGGTTGGCGCGAAGGGTTGATTTATTTTTGATCAACGTGTAGAATCTCGCGCCTTCCATTAATAGAAGAATTTGCAGTACCTGTGAAAAGCACAGGTGCATGCTAATAAGTTGGAGTAAATTGAATGGCCCGTATAGCTGGCGTCAATATTCCTGACAATAAGCATGCGGTAATTTCATTGACTTACATCTTCGGAATTGGCCGCACGACAGCGAAGGACCTCTGCGTTAATTGTGGAATTCAAGAAACCACAAAGATTGCAGATTTGTCAGAAGAACAACTGAATACGGTACGTGACGCAGTCGCCAAGTTGACAGTTGAAGGTGATCTTCGCCGTGAAGTATCCATGAACATCAAACGCTTGATGGATCTTGGTTGTTACCGTGGTTTGCGGCATCGCCGTAGTTTGCCTCTTCGTGGTCAGCGCACTAAGACAAATGCGCGTACCCGTAAAGGGCCACGTAAACCAATCCGTAAGTAATGGTAAGCGATAGGAATTTCCAGTATGGCTAAGCCAGGTAATCGCACACGTAAAAAGGTTAAAAAGCAGGTTGTTGACGGATTCGCTCACATCCATGCTTCATTTAACAACACGATCATTACTATTACTGATCGTCAGGGCAATACCCTGAGTTGGGCAACCGCAGGCGGCTCCGGCTTCCGTGGTTCTCGTAAGAGTACACCCTTCGCGGCACAGGTTGCTGCGGAACGTGCAGGTGTAGCTGCTCAAGAGTATGGTCTAAAGAATTTAGACGTTTTTGTTAAGGGCCCAGGCCCAGGCCGTGAATCTGCAGTGCGCGCATTGAACGCATGTGGATACAAGGTTAATAACATCACGGACGTGACACCGATTCCTCACAACGGTTGTCGTCCACCGAAGAAACGTCGCGTTTAATCCGGAGACAGTAATAATATGGCTCGTTATTTAGGACCAACATGCAAGCTGTCTCGCCGTGAAGGTACCGACCTTTTCCTGAAGAGCGGTGTTCGTGCTCTGGACAGTAAGTGTAAAGCTGAAAATGTTCCAGGTGTACATGGCGCTCGTCGTGGTCGTTTATCAGATTACGGTTTACAGCTTCGTGAAAAACAGAAAGTTCGTCGTACATACGGCGTACTTGAAAAGCAATTCCGCAGCTACTACAAGGAAGCTGCCCGTCGCAATGGCGCGACTGGTACTAACCTTCTTCAGTTGCTGGAAGGGCGTCTAGACAATGTCGTCTATCGTATGGGATTTGGATCTACTCGTGCTGAAGCACGTCAAGTAGTTTCTCATCGTCAGATTACAGTTAACGGACAGTCCGTGAACGTTCCTTCTTACCAGGTACAAGCTGGTGATGTGGTTGCCGTTCGTGAAAAGTCCAAGACTCAACTGCGTATTAAACACGCACTTGAGCTGGCTTCTCAGCGTACAGCTGTTGAGTGGGTAGATGTTGATGCTGCGAAGATGGAAGGTACTTTCAAGTCCCTGCCAGAGCGTACTGAACTGTCTGCTGACATCAATGAGCAGCTGATTGTCGAACTGTACTCTAAGTAAATATTGACTTCTTAATTGGTGGAACTATGCAGCGTTCAGTAAACGAGTTTCTAAGTCCCCGTCACATTGACGTTCAGGAAATTAGTGCGACTCGTGCAAAAGTTACTTTGGAACCACTGGAGCGCGGTTTTGGCCATACGCTGGGTAATGCGCTACGCCGTATCCTTCTCTCTTCAATGCCTGGCTGTGCCATCACTGAAGCTGAGATCGAAGGTGTGCTGCATGAGTACAGCACCATCGAGGGTGTGCAGGAGGACGTAATTGAAATCCTGCTCAACCTTAAAGGTGTTGCAGTCGCGCTGCACAACGGTGATGAAGCAACCCTGACTCTGTCTAAGAGCGAAGCGGGTCCTGTTACAGCAGCTGATATTCAGTTGAATCAGGATGTCGAAATCGCAAATCCAGAGCATGTCATCGCTCATTTGAGCGAAGGTGCAAGCCTTAACATGCAATTGAAGATCGTTCGTGGTCGTGGCTATGTGCCAGCTGACCTGCGCGTATCGGATGAAGACGAGTCTCGGACCATCGGCCGCTTGCTACTTGATGCTACCTACAGCCCGGTTCGCCTGGTGTCGTATGTAGTTGAAAGTGCGCGTGTTGAACAGCGTACTGACTTAGATAAGTTGGTCATTGACATTGAATCCAATGGTACTATCGATCCGGAAGAATGCATCCGTCGTGCTGCAACTATTTTGCAGCAACAACTGGCTGTATTTGTAGATCTGGAAGGTGGTAAGGATCAGGTTAACGATGAACCGGAAGAACCAGAAATC
Organism: Amphritea sp. GJ51-11; assembly: GCF_055808735.1. NCBI lineage: Bacteria > Pseudomonadati > Pseudomonadota > Gammaproteobacteria > Oceanospirillales > Oceanospirillaceae > Amphritea > Amphritea sp. GJ51-11. The sequence continues at coordinate 4,579,475 of NZ_CM147881.1, forward strand.
GATCCGATTCTGCTTCGCCCGGTTGATGATCTGGAGCTGACTGTACGTTCCGCCAACTGTCTGAAGGCAGAGCAGATCTACTATATCGGTGATCTGATTCAGCGTACCGAAGTAGAACTGCTTAAGACTCCGAACTTGGGTAAGAAATCGCTGACCGAGATCAAGGACGTTTTGGCGTCTAAAGGTCTGTCACTGGGTATGCGCCTTGAAAATTGGCCACCTGCGAGCATCAGAAACGACGATAAAGTCGCTTCCTGATCTGCGGTTTTAAACCTAACAGTTTGGCAAGGATAAAAAGATGCGTCATCGTAAATCAGGTCGTCACTTTAATCGTACAAGTGCGCACCGTAAAGCAATGTTCAAGAACATGGCTGTAAGCCTGTTCGAACATGAGCTCATCAAGACCACGCTGCCTAAAGCTAAAGAGCTGCGTCGTGTTGCTGAGCCACTGATCACACTGGCAAAAGTAGACTCGGTTGCTAACCGTCGTCTAGCCTTTGCTCGTACCCGCAGTAAAGAAGCTGTTGGTAAACTGTTTAACGAACTTGGTCCTCGCTACGAAGGTCGTCCAGGTGGTTACATTCGTATTTTGAAATGTGGCTTCCGTACGGGTGATAACGCGCCGATGGCTTACGTTGAGCTAGTTGACCGTCCAGCGGATGCTGTAGCGGTAGAAGATTCTGAAGATTAATCTCTTCATATCTTAATAAAAACCCGGCATAAGCCGGGTTTTTTTGTCCTAAAAGTCGTCATATCACTCAACTGATCGTTTTTTTCTACGCTTCTAAGCGCTATTCAATGGTGTTCCGGTACTTGCTAGCCTTTCATGTATTAACTCACGCTTTTAATCGTTCAGCCTTTAACTACTCAGTTTGGGGGCTGGTGTTAAGTAAATGTCATCAACTAAATCTATAATGTAGGCATTATTGACGTTTGGAAGTAGAGCAATGGAGCTAGTAAGCTGCGAAGTTTGTCGAGAAGTGCTAAAGGAACAGCCAATTTCCGTACCGGCTGACTATATCGAACGAAATAAGAATTTTAACGAGACAATCTATATGTGTAAAAACTGTAGAGTGATTGTCCGACTTACATCGATACCCCATAAATGGAGTATGTTGACACCCTAATGCGGCTTGCTGCCTTTGGTGTGATCCTTTTTGCTTTGCCCTACGCTAGCTTAACGGCCTGCCTACGGGTTTAAGTTCTTCATTTACCTTATCTCTTAAAAAATCCCGTAACAGCAGTACTGCAGGTGTAACCTGTTTGCGGCTTGGACAAACGAGCCAAAGTCCAACCGGCTTGGATTGGTATTCCGGCAGCAAACGGAGGAGTTTGCCGCTATCGAGCTCACGTTTTACATCCAGTTTTGATTTAAACGCAATGCCTCTGCCGGCCCGCGCCCAGCGTCTAACAATCTCCGCGTCATCACATTCTCGGTCGCCGGTTACGGGTATGCGGTACTGTTCACCGTTTCTGACCATATCCCATGTATCGTAGGCGCGATTGCCGAGACGAAAGATCAAGCAGTTATGCTGACGTAACTCTTCGGGATGCTGAGGTTCACCAAAGGCGGCAGTGTACTCTGGCGAGGCGATAATAACTCGGTCGATGCTGGCAACCTGAAAGGCGATCATGGATGAATCTTCTGGCGCACCGTAACGTAGCGCCACGTCTACCCGGTCGAGATAGAAATCCGACAGACCATCACCGATATTAAGTTTGAGTGATAGTTCCGGGTGTTTGATCATCATCTCATCGATCCAAGGTACCACTAAGTTGCGGCCCAAATCGGACGGCATCGATAGGCGCAGCTCACCGGAAATTTTACCTTTGATCGCATGTAGGGATGCTTTACCTTCTTCTAACGCCACGAGTGCTTGGCGGCAGAAGGTCAAAAAGTGTTCTCCCTCGGGTGTTAGCCGTAATTGTCGGGTCGATCGAATGAATAGCTGGGTATCAAGTTGTTTTTCCAGTCGCTTAAGGGCCGCACTGGCCGTGGCTGGGGTTAATCCCAGTTGTTCGGCCGATGCGGTAATGCTGCTGCAGTCGGCGATTCGGGTAAATAATTCTAAGTCGTCTGTATTCATTATCAAAAATATATTGAAACTGATTGAGTGATTAGCATGTTTTTAGTTTAGGCATATCGGTTCACAATGTCTCTATCAATTTACGGAGGTCGAAAATGAAAGCTATTGGTTATTTAGAGTCACAGGCAATTACAGAACAGGATTCACTGGTTGATATCGATCTGCCGATGCCCGATGCCGCGGGACGCGATCTGCTTATTAAGGTCAACGCTATTTCTGTTAACCCTGTGGATACTAAAGTTCGCCAGCGGGCACAGCCTGAGAACGGCGAATACAAAGTATTGGGCTGGGATGCAGTGGGTGAAGTCGTCGCTGTCGGTGAGCAGGTTGAATTCTATCAGCCGGGTGATCGTGTCTGGTATGCCGGTGATTTGACTCGCCAAGGTACCAATGCTGAGTACCACCTGGTTGATGAGCGTATTGTCGGTCATGCACCTAAGTCGTTATCTGATGGCGAAGCGGCGGCGATGCCGTTGACGACCATCACTGCTTGGGAGTTACTATTTGATCGCCTAGGGATACAGCAGAAGAGCGCTAATGGTGCAGCTTCAAAGCCAGAGCAGGTATTGGTTATCGGCGCAGCCGGTGGCGTGGGTTCCATTATTGTGCAGTTGGCGGCCAAACTAACGGATGCTGTCGTGATTGGTACGGCATCCCGTGCAGAAAGTCAGCAATGGGTTAAGGAGCGTGGCGCTGATTTTGTTATTGATCACCGTCAGCCGTTGAATGAAGAGCTTAAGCGTATCGGATTGGATACGGTATCCCATGTGGTCAGCCTAAACGGCACCGACCAGCATTTCGATGCGATCGTTGAGAGCATTGCTCCTCAGGGTAAGCTGGCGCTGATTGATGACCCAGAAACACCATTGGACATTATGAAGTTGAAGATGAAGTCTGTGTCACTGCATTGGGAATTTATGTATACCCGTTCAATGTTTAACACCGATGATATGGCGAAGCAGCGTGACCTGCTGAATGCCGTTGCTGACTTAATTGATGCGGGTGAGATCAAAACCACCCAAGGAACCAACTTTGGTGCTATCAATGCAACCAATCTAAAGCTAGCGCACGCTGCTGTTGAGAGTGGTAGTACCATCGGCAAGGTTGTACTAGAAGGTTTTTAACGTGCGGGGTGGTACTGGCCCCAATCAGCTCAATCATGTTACTGAAGCTTAGGAATAACGATGACTACTGAACTGATAATTGTTGCCCGTATTGAGGCAAAATCCGATCAAATTGATTTAGTGAAAACAGAATTAATCCGTTTAATTGAACCTACCCGTGAAGAGGCCGGTTGCTTGCAGTACGATCTGCATCAGGATAATAACAATCCTGCTGTGTTTCTTTTCTATGAGCGCTGGGAATCCCGTGACCTTTGGGTGGCACATATGGATAACGTTAATCTAAAACGTTATTCAGTGGCAGTTGAAGGGGCTGTAGAGAACTTTATCTTGAATGAAATGGCACACCTCAGTTGAGCTAAGTAAAAATGTTATAAAAAAGGCTGATGTGTTTGCATCAGCCTTTTTTTGTATTTAGATCAGTCTATTCGCTTAGCCTTAGCCTTAGCCTTGGGCTTTATGGTTTTTGTCCAGCATCGGTTTGAGGAACTCCCCGGTATAAGAGCCTTGCACTTCGGCAACGTCTTCCGGTGTTCCCGTGGCGATGATTAAACCACCACGGGTGCCGCCTTCAGGGCCGAGGTCGATGATCCAGTCGGCCGTCTTGATGACATCCAAGTTATGTTCGATCACCACAATGGTGTTGCCATGGTCACGCAATCGATAGAGCACGTTGAGCAACTGCTGAATATCATAGAAGTGCAGTCCGGTTGTCGGTTCATCAAGAATATAAAGGGTTTTACCGGTATCCCGTTTGCTCAGCTCTTTCGCCAGCTTGACCCGCTGGGCTTCACCGCCAGAAAGTGTGGTGGCTGCTTGTCCGAGGCGGATATAGGAAAGGCCCACATCGATCAGGGTTTGCAGTCGGCGGGAAAGGGCTGGGATGGCATCAAAGAATTCGCGACCATCTTCCACCGTCATATCCAGCACTTCATGGATACTCTTACCCTTATATTTAACTTCTAAGGTTTCCCGGTTATAGCGTTTGCCTTTACAGACATCACAGGGTACATAGATATCCGGCAGGAAATGCATCTCGACTTTGATCACGCCATCGCCCTGGCAGGCTTCACAGCGGCCACCTTTAACGTTAAAACTGAAACGTCCTGGCTTATAACCCCGTGAGCGGGCTTCCTGTGTGCCGGCAAACAGTTCGCGGATCGGCGTGAAAATACCGGTATAGGTTGCTGGGTTGGAGCGTGGTGTCCGGCCGATCGGGCTCTGATCGATATCGATCACCTTATCGAGCATATCCATGCCTTTCAGTGACTTATAAGGCGCAGCATCCAGCGTGGTGGCACCATTCAGCTCGGTGGCGGCGATAGGGTAAAGCGTGCCGTTAATCAGCGTAGATTTACCCGAGCCAGATACCCCGGTCACGCAGGTTAATAGCCCTAGGGGTATATCCAGATTAACGCTATTGAGATTGTTGCCGGTAGCGCCGTGCAGTTGCAACCAACGGCCATCGGATTTGTGCCGCTCAGTCGGCGTCTCGATCCGACGACGACCGGAAAGATAATCGGCGGTCATCGACTCTTTGCAAGCCATCAATTCAGCGGGAGTACCCTGTGCAATGATTTCACCACCGTGGACGCCAGCACCGGGGCCCACATCGATGACATAATCCGCTAGTCGAATAGCATCTTCGTCATGCTCAACCACAATCACTGTATTGCCTAGGTCGCGGAGGTGGATCAGGGTTTTCAATAGACGGTCGTTATCCCGCTGATGCAGTCCGATAGACGGCTCATCGAGAATATACATCACCCCGACTAGACCGGCACCGATCTGGCTGGCCAGACGGATACGTTGTGCTTCACCGCCCGAGAGGGTTTCGGCACTACGCTCAAGGGATAGATAATCGAGGCCGACGTTGACCAAGAATTGCAGGCGTAGGCGGATCTCTTTCAGAATCTTATCGGCGATTTCACCCTGCTTGCCGCTTAATTTAAGGCCGTCGAAATAGTCACAGCTATCGCCAATGGATAGACGTACCAGTTCTGGCAAGGTTGTTTCATCGATATACACATGACGCGCATCGCGGCGCAGTCGGCTGCCGTCACAGGCAGGGCATTCCTGCATATTGATATACTTAGCGAGATCATCCCGCACCATATCGGATTCAGTTTCCCGATAACGACGTGATAGATTGTTCAGCACCCCTTCAAACGGATGGGATTTACTGATGACATCGCCACGGTCGTTGAGATAACGGAAGGCGATATCTTCTTTACCGCTGCCTTCCAGAATCATCTGTTGCTGCTTGGCGGTCAGATCTTTAAAGGGGGTGTCCATATTAAAGCCATAATGATCGGCAACGGCTTTAAGTTGTTGAAAATAGTACAGCGCACGACGGTCCCAGCCTCGGATAGCCCCTTCAGACAGGGTGAGGGTGTTATCGCAGACGACTTTTTTCGGATCAAAAAACTGCTTTACTCCCAAACCATCACAGGCAGAACAGGCGCCGTGGGGGTTGTTGAAGGAGAACATGCGGGGTTCGAGTTCTTGAATGCTGTGGCCACACTTAGGACAGGCAAAGCGGGCCGAAAACACCAGTTCTTCGCCATCGTTATCCATATAGCTAATGGTGGCGATACCATCGGTCATCGCCAAGGCTGTTTCAAAAGACTCGGCTAAGCGCACCTGTAGATCATCACGTACTTTAAAGCGGTCAACTACGGCTTCGATATTGTGCTTTTTGTTCTTATCTAGCTCAGGAATACTGTCGATATCGCACACAATGCCATTGACGCGCACCCGAACAAAACCCTGTGCTCGTAGTTCACTAATAGTATGTAAGTGCTCACCTTTGCGGCCTTGAACCACCGGTGCCAGCAACATCAGCTTAGAGCCTTCAGGTAGGGCTAATACCTGATCAACCATCTGGCTGACGGTTTGTGCCGCTAACGGTAGATCATGATCCGGACAGCGAGGTTCACCGGCGCGGGCAAACAGCAAGCGTAGATAGTCGTAGATCTCGGTGATGGTGCCGACTGTCGAACGGGGGTTATGGGAGGTGGATTTTTGCTCAATCGAAATCGCTGGCGAAAGTCCCTCGATATGATCGACATCGGGCTTTTCCATCATCGATAAGAATTGCCGCGCATAGGTAGACAGGGATTCAACGTAACGGCGCTGACCCTCAGCGTAGAGCGTATCGAATGCCAGCGAGGATTTTCCTGATCCGGATAAACCGGTAATAACAACAAGTTTATCCCGCGGGATGTCCAAATCGATATTTTTCAGGTTGTGTGTTCTGGCGCCGCGAACCACTATCTTGTCCATCGTTGTTTCCGTGTCCAATGCAAAAGCTCAAGTATAAAGAGTTATGCGTGTTGCCACACCTGATCTGACGATTTTTTATCGCTGCTGAGAGTAATAATTATGCTATGCTTCACTCAATGCAGTAGCTGCTAAATTTATGCGGCACAGGTTTGCAACAAGTTAAAAAATATTGGAGAGATCAATGGCACGTGGTGTTAACAAAGTCATCCTGATTGGTAATCTGGGTAATGAGCCTGAAACTAAGTATTTGCCCAGCGGCAATGCGGTGACCAACATCACGGTGGCGACTTCTGAATCTTGGAAGGATAAGCAAACAGGCCAGCAACAGGAACGAACTGAGTGGCACCGAGTGGTGTTTTTCAACCGATTAGCTGAGATCGCCGGCGAATATCTGCATAAGGGTTCTAAGGTTTATCTTGAAGGTTCGTTGCGCACCCGTAAATGGCAAGATCAGCAGGGCCAAGACCGTTACACAACGGAGATCGTGGCGAGCGAAATGCAGATGCTCGATAGCCGTGGCGATGGCGGTAACAATGGTGGTTATCAGCAGCCTCAGGGCGGCTATCAGCAACCGCAACAACAGGCGCCACAGCAGAATTATCAGCCACAACAGGCTCCACAACAGAATTATCAGAAACCGCCGCAGCCTCAACAGCCGCCGCAACAAAATTATCAAAAACCAGCCCCACAAGCGGCCCCTCAAGCACTTCAGCCAGCACCAGGATTGGATGATTTTGACGATGATATTCCCTTCTAGCGAACTATTTATGTGAAATGTAACGTTTTGCATCTGCATAATTACCTGAAGCCCCGCAACAGCGGGGTTTTTTGGTTTTTACGCACCATTAAAAAGTAACATTTAATAGTTTGTTTTTATTCGTAGGTATGGTAATATGTTAAATGTAATGTATTGGGTGTCTTATGAATCGTAAAGTTGAAGAGCTAAAGCAGGAAAATGGTGTGCGGAGTGTGCTTCTGTTGGAAGATGGAATTCCGATGTACTACCCCACGCTTTATGTGTCTATGAATCTGCGGCATATATCGGTCTCTCGACAGCGAAATATCTTATATAGCATTGCGATGTTGTTTAACTGGTGTCAGTCGGAGGGTATCGATCTTGAGGCGCGATTCAAACTTGATAATCATTTGAATGAGATGGAAGTGCTTCAGCTTTTAGATTTCTGTGCGTGGACGGTAGGCACCCAGAAACGTCTAATGAGCGGTGTGAGACTATTACCAAAGGCCTACGAACAAGTATCGAGAGATATGGCTTCTCAGCGCATCCATGCAATTCGCGAGTATCTAGCGTTTTTGTATCTCCGCTTGGCTCAACGTAAAGATAAAAACGATATAGCTAAAGCGGTTTCTAATACAATTACTTCTTACAAGCCTAAGATCAAGAAGTACACTAAGAATGTGGTCATTGCCCTATCAGATGAGCAAATTGATGGCATCACTCAAAAATTGCTCCCAGACCACCCTGATAACCCTTGGAAGGATAAATCCATCCAGCTCCGCAATTTGTTGATCTTCTCAATTCTGTATGAGACGGGTATGCGACGTGGCGAACTAGCTGGCCTTTACGTGAACGATATTCAAAACACTGAAATATCCATATATCGCCGTCATAACAACCCACTTGAGACTCGAAAGCAGGCTCCGAATGTCAAAACCGGCGAACGCAAAATCCCCATACCCGAATCTTTGGCGAGGCTTTTAGATGATTATGTGATGAAGCATCGTGGCTCGATCAAAGCAGCAAAGAAACACCCATATCTATTCGTTAGTCTTAGGAGGAATAAGGGAAACCCCATGACACTTAATGCAATCACTGAGGTGTTTAAAGCGGCTAGATCAGCGCTTCCAGAGCTTAAAGGTGTTACTCCACATAAGCTGCGACATCATATGAATTATCGTATCTCCAATATGATAGATGAGGCGTACAAAGACGCTACCCCATCTGAAAAAGCGGCGGCAGATGAAGCTATTCGGCCCCATATCATGGGTTGGGGATCCGATAGTAAGATGCAAGGAACCTACAATAAAGCCTATGACCTAGAGCAGGCTGGGAAATTCACTGTTGAACGTTCTAACACGATTAATAAGGGAAAAGATAATGCTGGCGAAGAAGCTTAAAGATAGTGAGCTGGATGAACTTTTAACCAGTGACTATCAAAGTGAGGCCGGTCTGGTATTTATCCCTGCTGATGAGCGATGGATTCTTGACCCTGTTAATAATAAACAGATTTTGGTTAATGGTGCACTTATGGCATTACCAGAAGAAGCTCATCGTTATTTTAGAGTAGCGCTGGCTCGTTATGCTGGCAGCCACAAAGCCGACTCAGTTAACAATATATCTAGCTATCTAAGCATGGTTGCTACTCGGCATGGTGTCGATTTCAATATTTTGGATGAACGTGACTTTCTCTCAGCAAAGGTGAAGGCGGGTAAAGAGCGTGAATATCAGCTTTCTACTATTCGTGGTTTTTTGCGTTACTGGCACAAGTCAGGCCTCTATGGAATTAGCGATGAGTTTATCGAGGCTATCGGAAAACTCACCTTCCAAGGTAATGTAAAAGGCCAAGCGGTGTTGAGTCACGACCCTTTGAAAGGGCCGTACACTCAATTGGAAATGGAAGCCATTATTGATGGTCTGAATAATGCCTTCATGGAAGATAGAATCTTTTTAGATGATTGGGTGCTGGTCAAACTCTACACAGAACGTGGCCTTCGCCGTGCCCAGGTAACTCAATTGGTGTTTGATGACTTCTTAAAAGAGGCTGGAGCTTTTTTTATAAATCAGCCACGTGCTAAACAGCGCGGTGTAGGCTTTAGAGAAAGCTTTAGCAGGTTTCCAATATCTGAGGATCTATATAAGGCAGTACAGCTTTTAAAGGCTCAGCGAAGACAAGAGATCGATAAGCAGACCTCGAAAGGGTTTTCACATTCCTTAAGTCTGTTACCGCTGTATCCTAAATATGAAACTTTTATTGAACACATTAAACAGAACGCTCGAATCGACGCATCGTGCTTCCAGCCTCGTGAGTATTTGAATGCCCCGCTTACAAGGGCTGAGACTGTTATTCATGCGATCTCTGAGCGCACAGGTGAGCGGATCCATCTTGCATCTAAGCGCTTTCGCTCAACTCTAGGCACCGATCTTAACCGTGAAGGGGCGGGTGTCGGCGTTATCGCAGCGGCATTAGATCACAACGATTACCAAAACGCGGGTGTATACGTTGAGTCTACAGGTGATAACGCAACCCGGCTGAACCAGAAAATCGGAAAGCTATTAGCCCCCTTGGCCCAAGCCTTTGCAGGTCTGATTGTGCATGATGAATCTCAGGCTACAAGGGGCGTTGATCCTACGAGCCGTATACGCTCGATAGACGGAAGTGAGAACGTAGGCTCCTGTGGGAATTACGCGTTCTGTAGCGCGAATGCACCTGTCGCCTGCTATACATGCGTTAAGTTTCAGCCTTGGCTTGATGCTCCACACGAAGATGTTTTGGTTGATCTGTATGAAGAGCGTGAGCGGACTCTAAGCATTACAGGCGATGAGACTATTGCGCGTATTCTTGACCGCTCAATCCTTGCAGTAGAGGACGTTATACAACGATGTGAAACCATCAAATCAAAGGAGCTGGCAAATGACTAACGTAATTTCTTTTCGTCCGAGAGAGGGTTTAGAGGCTGGAAAGCAGGTTATGGAGTTCATTGCTTGGGCGAAGGGGCTTACAGGTTTTAATAAGCCTGATCTACCGCTTGATTGGGATGCGTGGAGTTGGAAGGTCTGGATGGGTGTTAGCTTGGATTTTGTGAAGCTTGGAGTGTCTTCGCGTAAGAAGTCATTTGATCCTTCGAAGGAATTACTTGACCCTCAGATTATAGATTTTGCTAAAGCATATGTTTTACATCAACAGTCGCTCAGAATAACTAAAAACATTCAAGAGGTCGTGGCTGTTCGAGTAGTAGAAGCCGCGCTGCTTGAACTAGAGTCCAACGCGGATATAACTCGGGTAAATCTTCATGTTTATGATCGAGCAGGAGAGCTAATCAAAGAAAACTTCAATGCAGAAGGTGCCTATCGAATCGGAGGACATCTTCAGAAACTGTCTGAGTTCATTGTGGAGAAGGGATTATCTGAAAGCAGTGATGTGTGGATGAATTTGATTAAGCGCCCTAGTGATGCTCATGGTCATGTGAAGAACAAAAAAGATGCTGAAAAGAAAATGCCGACACAAGAGGCGTTGGACGCTTTAGCAGAAATCTGGTCTGCTCAGCCAACCGATCACCGTGATATTTTCGTAACCTCTAATTGCGCTTTACTTCTTAGCTCACCTGGTCGTGTGGGTGAGTTAAATGTTTTGGCCGCTGACTCTTTAACTTACAAGGATAACCGTGAAGGAAAACCTGAATTATTTATCAACTGGTATGGTCAGAAGGGCTACGGCTTCACAGACAAGCCAGTGCCTGAGGTATGGAAAGAATTCACCCTAGAGTCAGTTCGTCGTCTTAAAGAAATATCAGAAGAGCCGCGTAAATTAGCCAAGTGGCTTGAAGAAAATCCCGATAAATTCCCTATTCACGCGAACTGTCCGAAGGTTAATCAAGATGCTCCGTTGACTCCTAAACAAGTACTGGATGCTTTGTGTGTGGATGAACTAAATAGCTCTCCTAGAGCTAAACTAAGAGCTTGGATTAAGGCAACTCTAAAGGTATTAAATAAATCGCCAAAGTATTTGGAGAGCAAAGCAATTCTACAAGAGCAGCTTGATAGCATGTATGACGGAATCTGGTCAGAGGGCAAGGAGGATACTCATACGCTGACACTTCGTAAGCTTAATGTCTATCTGCGTGAATATTGGCTTCCGCCATATTTTCCTTATACAAATGACAGTAAAAAGATGAAGTATCAGCATGCCCTTAATTGCTACTTTGAAGGTCAATTCAATATCAACGGCGCAGGATACCTCAAACCTTTTTCGCTACAAACAATAGATAACAATATATTGAACAGTTCGCTGAGTATTAAGGAAGATAGCGATAAACGATTTCATAACTTAAATATCTACCTTCGATGGGGATACAGCGGTGAGGCTTATTCAATGACCACTCACCAGTTCCGACACTACCTAAATACCATTGCGGCTAAAGGAAAGGTTGGTGAAGTTGAGATTGCACGTTGGTCTGGTCGCTTGGATATCAGCCAAAACAAGGTGTACAACCATATCAGCGACGAAGAGCGCGTAGAGAGTGCCAGGGGCTTGGGGCTGGGCAGTCAGTCTACAGGTCTCGCAACGCTTTCAAGTAAGCATCAGCCTATTCTTCTGAAAGATCTGGGTGTTGCAGAGGATCGAATCGCTCATTACACCGAATACGGTGTGTGTGTGCATGATTTTGCGGTTGAGCCCTGCACTAAGCTCCGCGACTGCCTGACCTGTAAAAAGCATAAGTGTATCAAGGGTGATGTCGAGAAGGAGCGCCGAATTCGTTTGTTGCGTGACGGGTTAGAGCAGACGTTAAAGCAGGCTACGCAGGGTGTAGAGCAGGAATTTTATGGAGCCGATCGTTGGCTCTCATACTCGATGGATCGACTGGAAAAAGCAAATGCCTTGATCGAAATTATTGAAAACCCTGATATAACAGAGGGCGCAGTGATTGCATGTTCTGATAATGGCTACTCCGTTCTTGAGAGAGGGCTGGCAGCTCAAGGAAAGCTGTCGGCTTCAGATGTGCCTGCTATTGGCTCTACAACACCTAAACCGCAGGCCGATTTACACAAACTCACCAAGCTCTTGGGGAGGTAATCATGGCCAGACACCTGACTGATGATGATGTCCGCCGTATTGTTAATCTACTTAAAAGCTGGCGGTTTGAGCTTACTTGGGACTTATTGGTAAAAGCCTGTAGTGATTCATTTGGTATACAAACGACTCGTCAAGCGCTTAACCGAAAAGCCGAAATCAAAGAGGAGTTTGGTATTCGTAAGCGATCCCTTAAGACAGGGGTTGATGAAACGGCTAGACCCAACAGCATCAATGCGGCACATGAGCGAATAAATCGGCTTTCTCAGCGGGTTAAAGAGCTGGAAAGTCAGAATGCGCGCTATCGTGAGATGTTTAAACGCTGGCAGTACAATGCTGAGTCCAGAGGGGTTGGAAAGGATATTTTAGATCGCCCATTGCCTAAGCCTAGCTTTGACAGCGAAAATAATATTTAGCGGTGAGACCTGTCATGAGTAAAGAAAAAGGACAGCAATACTTTGAAATGTTCACAGCGTGGCGCGACTCCATGACTGATGAAGCCTTCGCGTCTATTGTTTATGCCTCAACAGGTAAATTAAACAAAGGACAGATCAAGAAGCTATCAGGTGTATCCGCTGAGGCATTGAAAAATAATACTCAGGTTAAAACCGCACTAAATCAGTTAGAAGCTGATCTTCGCAAACGAGGCGTACTTCCCCGTCTAACTCCAAAGGGGGGAAAGTCAAAATCAAAAACGAAGTTATATGACCAGTCGGAGAGCAACTCCCGTGAAGAGCGAAAGCGAATAGGTTTTCTGGAGGCCTCAAATCACGACCTGAAAGTGAAAGTGGCTAAGTTGGAGGCTCAGGTAGAATCGCTTGAGAATCGCCTAGCAGCGAGTTCTGAGACTCTTGAGGCTATTGATGACTTACAGGTATTTAGATTATGTCCTGCCAAGAGCTAAGCAGTCATACAGAAAAGCTGAGAGTGACCAGCCATCTTCAGCGTCAGCAGGATACATTGATTAAAGGTGTCCCCATTGATGATGCCACTCAGTTGAAATCTGCCCGATATGTGGTTCAAATCTGGGTCGATTCTGACAATTTACCTGTTATTCCTGCACCAGGTCAGATTTGGACGGTAACAGGTGTATGTGAAGTAATACAGGTTGATGTCGGTGATTTTATCCGTGATATTCATCAATATAGCCACCCTGAATCACTTGATTTCGAACTGCCCAATGATGGCGAGGTTTTCATCCAATTCATTGCCAAAGATCCAGAGTTTAAGGGTATTGGGGAATCCAAAGCGCGGGAGTTGTGGCATCGATTTGGTATTAACATCCATGAAATGCTACAGGAGCAAGGTGCTAAGTATCTAAGCGATTTACGTGAGGTGCTATCCGATAAATCGATTAAAGCACTTTATGCAGGGTATAAGAAATATCAAAATCTGAAACATACAATCTGGATGGCAAAAGCGGGAGTGCCTGCCTCTATTCAACGCAGAGTGCTCAAGTATCACAAAGCTGGAACCCTTGAAGAGCTTAAGATCAACCCCTATGAATTGGTGAACTTCGGTATGTCCGTACTAAAGGTTGATCAGCTTGTCAGAACAGACGGGTCCCCGTGGACTGGAGACTATACAAATCAGCGTGTTATTGCTGCTGCCACCCAGGGATTAAGAGACTGCTTCAGTGACGGCAGTACCTACACAAATAGCGGTAAGCTAAATACCAAAATATTCAACATACTCAAGAACGCTGAAACAACAAAACAGGCTTTAGACTACCTAAAAGCCAATCAGAATGTTGCGATTTATCATGAGTCTGAAGATCGATACCATCCCATGGCTACTGCAATTCAAGAGCTCGCTGTTGCTAAGCGGTTCAAACACCTGGCTTCGCATTCACGGCAGTGGAATAAACAAGACGAAATATCGCTTAATTCTGTTTTAGGTAAACTCCCCCACTCACTCACCGACAGACAAATTGAGGCTGTTAGAAACCTGCTGGTTAATCAGATCGGTTGCCTGACTGGTGGCGCTGGAACGGGGAAAACATTTACCTGTAATACCTTCCTAAAGACCGCTGATTTGCTGGGTTACGAGGTTCACGCAGTAGCCCTATCAGGGCGCGCTGCAATGCGTTTGCATGAGTCGATTAGCTATCTCACGAAGACTATCGCACGATTTCTCTGGGATGACTCAGTCGAGTGTGCTGAAGGTGAAAAGAAGCTGCTTTTAATTGATGAGGCATCCATGGTGGATTTGCCAACGATGTTCAAAATCATCAATCATATAAGCCCAGAGGTTAAGATTGTATTTACGGGAGATCCCAACCAGTTACCCCCAATTGGTATCGGTAAAATCCTACATGATCTCGTTAAATGTGATCGGGTAGCCAATACAACTTTGGACATAGTAAAACGTCAAGAGGGAAGCTCTGGTATCCCTGAATACACTGAGTCAATCAAGAATGGCTGTGTGCCCAATGAGCTGAGTACAGGAAATATCTATTTCCACGAGATGGGTTCGGATCAGTTTGAAAATACAGTAATTGAATTGTTCGGCGCATCACCAGAAAACACGCGTGTGATTGCCTCTACGCGAAAGACAACGCGGCTCATCAATGAAGCAATACAGCGCACATTCAATGCTGAATCTCCGAAGATGGAGTTTCTTCTCAACTCTGAAAATTACTACCTGAACTTGAGGCTGGATGATCAGGTTCTGTTTACACAGAATTATTATCAGGCGGGTGTGCAGAACGGAACACTTGGGAAGTTAGTCAGCATTACTCAAACCCAGAATCATCTGGGTTTAGTTAGAACTGATACGGGTGATTTGGTTGAGGTTACAGAAGGATTACTTGATGCAATGGAGCTGGGATATGCGATCACGCTGCACAAGGCTCAGGGGAGTCAGTTCCCGCGAATCATAGTGGTGTTGGAAGATAACCGCATAACTGATCGCAACTGGCTCTATACGGCCATCACACGTGCTGAAAGAGAAGTTCATATCATTGGCAATACAGAAACTTTTAGGAAGGTCACAGAAGCCCCTGGTAAGGCTTTCACTCGAAAGACTCTACTAACCGAACTAATTGAGTTTTCTGCTTAAATTCTTTCTTTAGAGCTATTTCATAAATATTCTGATTAGTCATCAATTGGTAGTTTTCTTGGATGCATAACGCTTAGGGTGCGGGGCAAGTGAAGCGGAACGCTGTCCCGCCCGACCCACTTGTTATGGCAAGGGCCAAACTAGCCTGTTTGCCTTATTATTTTATCGAATTCCTGCGTCAGCTCCCGCAAAACCCGAGTATCATTGAAGATATGACAAACCTCCAAGCACGCTAGAAACGAAAGCATCATCGACTGTCGGATCAACCAATCCAGTTGCGTGGCTTCATATCCACTTGAAATACGGTCACCTTTGTCACGGCTTGCTGACTGGTAGAGGCCCCCATGAGTATGGTCATTCAGAATATCCTTGATTGCTTCCATCAGCGACGAAAACCTACCATGACGATACCCATCTGTTTGCTCAACCTGTTCAAATAGCTGCTTTATACCAGGAAGATCTTTGCCGTCCATAAAGTTCGTCAGTTGCCGTGCTGACGCGCACCTGAACATCCATATCCCGCGTAAAAGCGCACTCCTCTGGGGACGTAAATTTACCTTCAAGGCTGGCCGTATTCAATGGCATGAGAAAACGCTACTGAAATTTAAGCAGCGGATTTCGGAGCATTCCGAACAGCCATTTCGGTATGACCCGAACACCTATTTCGGTTTAATCCGAACGCACATTCCGCGATTATCCGAACACTTTTAAGCGAACTCCGAAATCAGCGTTCGGAATAGCGAAAACCGCGTTCGGAATGCCCGAAATCCTTCCTTTTTCTCTTTTAAATCAATAGCTCGCTATTCTTTACTTCTTAAAAAAGAACGTAAGGAAGCGACAATGGCTAAAAAGAGAACTCCAATGAACAAAATCAAAGAGGTATTACGCCTTAAGTACGAGTGTGGGTTGTCCTACCGTAGTATTGCCAGTTGTCTCAATGTCAGTCTTGCAACAGTCTCAGAACTTGTCGCTCGCTTTAAGCAAAGTCAGATAGGCTGGCCTCTCCCAGAAGGTTGCAGTGATACAGACCTTACTAAAGCTCTTTATCATTCGAAGAAAGCCAGTCGACACAAGGTCATGCCAGACTTCGCTCAGTACGCTGTCGAACTCAAGCGTAAAGGCATGACAAAGATGTTGTTGTGGCAGGAATACCATGAGCAATATCAAGAGCAGGCTTACGCTTACACTCAGTTCTGCGAGCACTTCACTCGCTGGTTCAAAACCCAAAAGCGCAGCATGCGTCAGCTCCATGTTGCAGGTGACAAGCTGTTTATCGATTACTGTGGGCCTCGGCTTCAAGTCGTTAACCCTGATACAGGTGAAGTGCGCGAAGCCGAAGTGTTCGTAGCGACCTTAGGCGCGTCAAATTACACCTATGTTGAAGCCTTCCCTAGTCAAGGTAAGTCTTACTGGTTAGAGGCGCATGCGAATGTGTTCGAACACTTCGGCGGTGTACCACAGCTCTTGGTTCCCGATAACCTGCGTAGCGCGGTCACCAAAGCTAATCGCTATGAGCCGAGACTTAATGACAGCTATCAAAAACTGGCAAATCACTATCAAACCGCTGTAATGCCTGCTCGCCCCTACAAACCGAAAGACAAAGCCAAGGCAGAGAATGCCGTGCTCCTAGTGGAACGTTGGATCATGATGCGGCTACGACACAAAACCTTCCATACCTTCAAAGAGCTGAACCTGGCCATCCGTGAGCTTATGAATGACTTAAATCAACGTGAGATGAAACAGTATGGTGCAAGTCGTAAAGCGCTGTTCGACAAACTCGATAAACCTGCATTGAAGCCACTGCCTAAGCAGCGATACCTATATACCGAAACCAAACGAGCCAAAGTGGGGCCTGATTATCACATCGAATATCGCCGCCATTACTACTCGGTTCCTCATCAGCTTGTTGGCCATCATGTCGAACTGGAAGCTTCCAACCGTTTGGTGCAAATCTACCATCAAGGTAACTTGGTCGCTCAGCACCCACGTAGCCAAAGGGAGCACGGAAACAGCACTCAACCAGAGCACATGCCGAGTCATCATCAACATCAAAAGTGGTCGCCTGGACGCTTACTCAACTGGGGAGCCAATATCGGCCCAGCCACACGAGAAGTTGTCAATAAGATGCTTAACTCCAAGCCTCATCCAGAGCAGTCTTATCGTTCTTGTCTGGGGTTACTCAACCTAAGCAAAGCCCATGGTGAATCGCGCCTAGAGCAAGCCTGTAAAGATGCACTGATGCTGACAAAACCCAATTACACCTTCGTCAACAATCTACTCAAGAACAATCGTGAAGGGCAACTGAGTAAAGACAAAGCGAATACGCCGAACCTTGTTCACAGCAATGTTCGAGGCCCGACCTGTTATCACTAGGAGAAAAGATATGAACGCACTTAATGATCAACTCAAAAGCCTCCGCTTGAGCCATGCGGCGAAAGCGTTAGAGCAGCAACAAGAGCAACTGACCACTTACGCAGAGCTGAACTTCGAGGAGCGGTTAAGCTTGCTTCTGGAAAGCGAGATCTTGAACCGTAATCAGAGCAAAATACAACGCTTAAAACGACAAGCTAAGCTGAGAGTGGATGCGCAACCGAGTCAACTCATCTACAAGGAGGGACGAAACCTCAATCGCAAACAGATGAGCGAACTTCTAACGGGGAGTTATCTGCACAAGCACCAGAATATCTTGATTACAGGCCCAACAGGTGCAGGAAAAACCTATCTTGGTTGCGCTCTGGCAACCAGCGCCTGCGACCAACAGCAAACCGTCAGATACTACCGATTAACTCGCTTGCTTGATGATCTGACCGCAGGTCGTCTGGATGGTAGCTATCAAAAGCAACTTCAGTCTCTCGCTAAAAAAGCCCTGCTTATCCTAGACGACTGGGGGATGGAAAAACTGACTCAAGAGCATGCTGGTCACTTGTTAGAAGTGCTTGAAGACCGCTACCAAAACAGCAGCACAATCGTCATCAGTCAGTTACCTGTCAAGGAGTGGCACAACATGATCGGCAACGCCACCGTCGCAGACGCTCTAATGGATCGTCTAGTTCACAATAGTCATCGAATAGAACTGGGAGGAGAGTCAATGAGAAAACTGGCGCAATCCGAACACTTAGAGTAAAAATAGGGAAAGAGAAAAAGTGCTGGTTCAGGTGTTCGGAATAAACCGAAACAAGCGTTCGCAATCACCGAAATACGCAAGTGCGTGTGTTAACGAATCGTAACTGGGGGGATGAAATATCAGCTCTTCAAAACCAGCCAATTTATACGTGGCTGGATTAACTATTTTGGCATCGCCAATTGCTATCAACTCTGCGTCGATCTAGATCACTGGATTCGGCGTAGAATAAGGATGGCTTACTGGCAGCAGTGGCGAAAGCCACGAATCAAGGTAAGGAACCTGATGAGTCGAGGCGTCCACGTACAGGCGGCTGTTGCGTGTGGCATTACCAGTAAAGGCCCATGGCGAAGCTCTAAAACACCGAGGACTAATCAGGCATTATCCAATGCTTATTTAAAATCTCAGGGGCTTTATGAATTGCGCGATGGTTGGATCAAGCTTCACCATTCTCAGTGAAACACCCTGTGCGGATCCACATGCAGTGTGTTGTGGGGGCTGAGGGTTAGAAGAGGCCCTCGCTACCCGATTAACTCGTGCCAGCAGCTAGTCTCTGCCGTTCCAGCACGAATTTGGCGATCTGATCTGGAGGGAATCTGTTCATGTCCACATATCCATCTTGAGGGAAAACGCCAGGGACATTGCACTCTTCAGACCGGACGAACATGACCGTTTCATCGCTTCTGCTATTAATGATGCTTCGTATCGCTCTCCATTCAATCCCGCACCATAACTTTGATTCATAATCTGTTGATAAGAATACGACTACCAAGTCCGAATTCTTCAGATAAACTGCTTGCAAAAGAGTATCCAAATTTGGCCGCGCGAGCTGTGCAATAAAGTCATCATCGTAAAAAACTGAACCCGGCGGTAAGGATGCTTTGACACCATCAGCGACATCTTTAACAACACCACGAAGTTCTCCTGGGAAAGAAAACGCCACGTTGAAACGCATTTCTTCTAAACGCCCACAAACCCCGCTGTCGTTCGCCACCGGCGCGGTTATAATCTCGTGCTCTGATAGAATCCCAAGCAGGTCTTTAGCCTTCACCGCCCAGTGAGTTCTGTATTGCTCTCCTCGTGACTCATCTATTTCTAGCTTGCTAGCAATCTCTTTGATCTTCCTTGCAGGAATAGGACCTATTTCTTGGTCGAATTCATACTCAATCGCGACGACGCGACCTCGCTGTTTTATCTCTCTTATATATCCAACAAACGCATCTTTTTCATAGCATTCGTACAAAAATAACGATGGATAGGATTTCAGCCTATCCATCACCTTTGCCGACAAATCGGAGTGAGCTTCGGCGATGGAATCTACCGTGTATTCTAGGAATCTGCTTGTCGTAAATTCGTAAGCGGGCAAATCCCACGCAGTGTCGTTCCCGCTCATTATCAGATTGAACATCACTTCTCCAAAGAGTTAACGCTCAAAGCAGGCGCACCGCTTTTTGGCGTCGCCCTGCCTTTGCTTGTTAAATTTTGACCAGCTTCTTCACACCATTACCCACCCTTGCGTTGTTGAGTGTGACAAAGCCAGAACCATCATTAAAAGCATAATATACAGAGTTTTCGTGCAAAACTTGTTTCAAATTATCAAATTCAGCAGGATTACTAGGCTCCACTATCCAGATGCCTGCGGTTACGTAAGCTGGATTGGTTCGATCTATGGTGCAGCAGTATTCAAAGTCGATTAGTGCAGTAAGTAGTGGTCTTAGACCACCAAAGAATGTATCCGATTTAGCCAACTTTGCCTCAAGGGATAGTACCATTGCCATTTTTGAATAATCGAGACCATCAGAATCCAGATCTGCACTGTTGGAATAGGTAATGATGTATTGCCCATCAGGAAAATAAGTAGGAGCTCCTTCCATCACCGTAACTAGAGCCTTTGGGTTAGAAAATTGAAACTCTAAATCTTGAACATTGCTCATCAGAGAAACGGATGTAAGTACAATGCCAGTTGCAGAAATTAGCCATTTTTTCAGACTTTCTTTATTCGGAAATTTCTTCTCATTCATCGCACTAATCTCTCTGATAAATTTAACACCGCCATCACCTGCCGGAGGTAACTAGCGATTTTTATGAGTATTTCGTACAAAAAGTGACAGGTACCGGAGGTCGGGTGCATGGCCTTGTTAGCATTTATTTCGCTGCTTTTCGCCAAGGTTGAATAGTTCCGCCGACCAAACTAAGTAGATAATCGCATACAGCCGAGTCCATTTCTAAGCAGGTTTTATATATCAGCTCACAATATGCATTTAGTTGCCCAATAGTTACGTATTCGGTAAATCGCCCATTATGTGCAATGTCGCCTCGAAGAGAGACGAAGTCTTTGATCTCGGTTGAATCACAAGACCACATCTGAGTTATGTCTTCTACCCCAATGTAATTTTTATACAGTGGCTTTAAATTTGAAGGTTTCGGAGTATTTAGTCCCTTTACTTCAGTGCAACAGAACGCATCATATACTGAACGCCACCCTAAACCGGAAAGTTCTAGTGGCTTGAGCTCGTGTTTTGCATCGCGAACTAGCTTTGAAATATGCTTTTGGACGTCTAACGGTAACTCTGATGGCAAATCATACTTGTTGCCCAAATACCTTGAAGATTCTATAAGTAGTGATTCTGCGTATAGCTCCCAGCAAGCGCATAGCATCACAACACCGCTGCGTGTGATATGACCTAGCGCTCTTTTTCCTCGATATAAAGGGCTTAACTGACCGTGAGATTTGATGAGCCGTTGCACATCAATCATGTTAACCCTGAAATGTTTAAAAGCCTGAGATGGCATTTAGATGCTTTCCTTGTAATGCTAACGCTTTGCCAAGGGGCAAATGCGAACGTTGTTGGGCTTTGCCCAGTGAGTATTTGTCCCAGCCGCGCTTTTTGCGGCGAACTTAGGCAACTTGTTAGGCATACCTTTACGCAGATACATAGACTTCCGACTTATCTTGAGAACCATCTGGGTTTGTCCAAAAAACTGTAGCATTAAAACCTAAAGGAGTGTCATCACAAAGCGCAGCAATAAATGAAACTTCACTTCCCGTTCCAAGAACAGATATAGGTAATTTCTCTTCGATTTCACTGCCTATAAGTGGACTTGAATATTTAGTAGGTATATCTAGATTAAACGAAACATCTTTAGCTTGTTGATGGCTGTTATTTGATAAAAAGAACTTATAGCTTCTACTGTCTGTTTTTCTTAGATCCAAACGGACAGACGCTTTTAATTTTAAAGCTTCTTCTTTTTCAAATGATTCGAGTTGTCTCTGAGATAATTTTGCTTGTGCTTTTTGTAATTCAATTGTGCTTTGTTTAATTTTTTCTTCGCCTTCAATTAGCTCTAGCTGTTTTTCAGCAAGCTTAGATTGTGACTTTTGCAAATCAATTGATTCTCTCTGTAGTTGTCGTTGGTCTCGCTTAGTAAGCAAGCTAACAAATACTGCTAATAACGCAACTACAATAGTCCAATCGATTAAAGCGAGATAATTACTTAGTTCCACCGGACTCTCCTTGTATGCCTAACAACTTTATTCTTGCGCCTATGCAAGGTTCTAGAGCTTGCAAGCTCTGCTACCTTACAAGGTACGTTTAATCCAAGGACGGGTAAAACATGTATCGCAGAAGCCGTAAGTATCAGGAATATGTGACTAAATATGCAAAGGCAAGGGCTGCCAGAGAGGGAAAAAGGATCAATGGTATTCATCCTGAATATCCGTCTGAGTTACCAGCGCTACGCAGGTTAATCAAAATTACAGACTATGATACGGGTACTCCAGTTACCCACCGAATTGAACTATATCGCATTAACTGTGTTGATTGCTATAGGGCTTGGGTTCATTGCATCACGCTGTTTTCAGATCTGAAAGCGGTTGTTTACAACTTCGCACAGAGTAAGCCCGTCACCTTCTGGGTGGCAGGCAAGGCTACGATGATTATTCGGAACAAATTAATTGATGAAAATTCGATCAATGAGTCTGTACAGCTCACAATCCTTCGGGTCTCCTGTAAAACTTGGAATAGCAATAACATGACTAGGAAAATCGACTCGATTGGGTTGATGGTCGATAAGCCAGATGTCGTTAATACCCTCTTCTAAAAACTCTGATAGGGTTCCAAGAGATTTTTTATAACCTGTTGCCATTTCTATACATTGGTTACGAGACCAGACTGAGTGCTCCATATAGGCTTCAGATTTCTGATACTCAGCTTCAGTGCATGTCTCAGGGTCTCCCTGGGCAATTGATAACTGTAATAATGCTTCTTCAATAAATTCATTGGATTGTGTCGAATAGATCATTGGGCTTGCATGCTTTACTAATTCAACCAGTAAGTCAGCTGCACCAGGGCGCTGAAGGAGCGTGTAGTTTTCAATTTCATTTTCTTTGACATACGTGATGTCTATAGCGCTATCCAGCCAATTATCAGGGATCATTGAACGTTCAGAGTGCTTTATTTTACGGAAAAGTATTCCTTCTAGGCTAAGGCAAACTATTGGGCGTGGTCGACTAAAGTTATCATAAGGGTTGTTCCGATCAATTATTAAACTGTTTATCTCAGTTATCCCCATAGGTTTTCGTGTTTCTTTACAAATATACATGGCGACGCCTCAATTTTTTGGTGCTGTTTTCGCACCAGAATAGCATGTAGGTATAGTTCTCTCAATGATAAAGAGTCCGCGTCATCCAAAGTATATAGCTTTGATAAACTGGTTGATTTCTGTTCGAGAAGAACAGGGCCTTACCGTGCGCGAGCTAGCAAAGCTTCTATCTGAAGATCATTCAACTATAGTCAAAATTGAGACTCGGGTTCGCAAGCTGAGTGCTATCGAATATTATCAATTTTGTAGTGTGCTGAATGTTGACCCTGCCGCAGGATTTATTGCTATGGATAAATCATGTGAGAAGTGGAGTTAAAGTTAGGTTAGATGTGGATAAGCCCTTCTCATGCGATAATCCATTTTTAATCTTCGAGCCTGTCCATGTCACATCAACTTACCTTGCCGACAGCGAATTCAATAATAAACGTCGAAACTATGTGTAAGTAACATCTCTGGCAATGATTATTGCTGGCAATCTAATCTTGCGTATATTTCTTGATCAACATGAAGTGTGTTAGGTAGCTTAAAGTCTATTGCTTCTTGTACCTCAGCCAATGTTACTGCTTTTTGACAGTAATCATCATTACGTTCACTGCTTTGCTGCATCATGAAAGCTGCTGTATCACCTTTCTTGTTATAAATTACTTTGAAATATGCGTTTGGAACAAAATGTTCTTCATCTGCACCTGGCATTGAAGGCATATCCGCAGAGTAAATCGGTCCAGTTATAACAAAGAGCGAATTTCGAAAACCTACGGCATGACGAACCGCTTCTTCTAAATTTTTCCATGGGCCTTGGTTTAGGTCTTTGTCTTGAGGAGTAATGTTACTTAAGTAGTTCAGTTCCGACCAATATTGAGAGCCTGCAAATGACGCAAGAGGCGCTTGATGGCCTCTATCCGCTTCTAATGCGGAGCTACTAGCACCCTTGTAGTCGTTAGCCTCCAGAGTTTTGTTCCTATCTAGTAGAGGGTCTGAGGACCATTTTCTGCCGGGAGTGTCACCGAAATTAGTCACGTTGACTTCATAGGCAACCCAGTCAGCAAATTTAGTATTTGGGTTGTTGGACATTGCGTACAAATGCCCAAATACTAGATCATTTTCCGCTGGGTTAGAGGGGCACCCTAGTGGGCAATGGACTGAGAGTATATCTGCTGACGCTGAGGCGGTGAATGCGATGGCGAGCGATACCGCTTGGATGAACTTCACTATAATTCCCTTTAGACTCACAAGTGGATACGTGGTTTTTTATGCCTATACTGATTGGTGAGCAATATTCTCGAATAGGAGCCCAAAGATCAAGGGTAGAAGGCTCTGGCTAATCGAGCTTAGGATATATTCAGGGATGGAATAAACATGAAGATTATTCAGTTAAATTTAAACGAAGCAGTCATCATTGATCATCAGGTTGAAATCCGAATTCTTAAATCACGGTCGCGTAATGTACGGCTAGGAATTACTGCTCCTGATGAAGTCGAGGTCTGGCGAGATGAAGTGCCATTTGCATCATGACTATGATGATCAAGATTGTCAGGCCTCCCAAGGATAAGGTTTTTAAGGGACTGCTATAAAATTGCTGGAAGCTAATCGAGTCAATATTTGAGTATCGATGGCTCTTCTGTTCATGGTGGTGCTTAACACTACCAATAAGACGTAGAACAAAAGTGGCTACCTCACAGCTCACACCAGCTTTCCTTATTGTATAAGGTAGGCATTTATCTCTGGCTTGACCCAATAGATAAATAGCTCATATACTGTATTTA
The DNA here is from genome assembly GCF_055808735.1 of Amphritea sp. GJ51-11. NCBI lineage: Bacteria > Pseudomonadati > Pseudomonadota > Gammaproteobacteria > Oceanospirillales > Oceanospirillaceae > Amphritea > Amphritea sp. GJ51-11. The sequence continues at coordinate 4,604,321 of NZ_CM147881.1, forward strand.
TATACAGTATACGAGTCATTTATGCTTAAATTTATTCCGCTTAAGGCTCAGGCCGGAATCACTGGTTTTGAGTCGCCAGCCACTGAATATGTCCAACTTGGGCTAGATCTTGATCAGTTGCTGATTGATCATCCATCGGCCACTTACATTGGTTATGCTGAGGGTGCATCCATGATAGGTGATGGGATCTTTTCAGGCGATCTACTCATCGTCTCTCGGGCAGAGAAGGTAAAGGATTACGATATTATTGTGGCAAATCTTAACGGGGTCTTTGTCTGCAAAAAAATAGACAAGGCGTGTGCTCGTTTGTTGTCGTCAGCACCAGGTTATCAGCCCTATATATTACGAGATGGTGATGATTTTCAGGTGGAGGGGGTGGTCACACGATCAATCCGTTTGCACCGTCCCTTAAATGTGGCGTTCTGATGTACGTGCTTTGTGATGTTACGGCAATGTATGCGAGCTGTGAGAAGGTTTTCGATCCGAGCATTCGTAAGCGTCCAGTTGTCGTGCTTACCAATAATGATGGATGTATCTGTGCAGCGTGCCCTATCGCCAAGAGAATGGGGGTTGGTAAAAAGTTTGTGCCTTATTTTCAGGTACGAGAAGATCTTGAGCGGGTCGGTGCGGTTGTTCGTAGTAGTAATTATGAATTATATGCAGATCTCAGCCAAAAGCTGATGGATACTTGCAGTCGGTTTGCGCCTCATTCCCATGTTTATTCGATTGATGAAACGTTTTTGTATTACGGCAAGCACAGCACGTATATACCACCCGAGGGCTGGTTCGAACATGCAAAAACCATCCGGCGTACAGTGTGGCGAGAAGTGAGGTTACCTATTGGTGTTGGCGTCGGTTCGACGCCGACACTGGCTAAAGCGGCTAATCATGCGGCAAAACGTATCGATGGTTTTCGTGGCGTGGCGGTGATTGACAGTGAAAGGATGCGTAAAAAGATCCTGTCAGCGATGGATGTAACGGACGTTTGGGGTATTGGGCGGAAACTGGGGCAGCGACTAAATGATATGGGTATTCGCAGTGCCCTTCAGTTAGCGAATGCAGAGCCAAGCTGGATTAGAAAGCAGTTCTCTGTTGTGGTTGAATCCACCGTGTATGAGTTAAACGGCGTTGTTAAACTGTCTTGGGATGATGTACGGTCACCAAAGAAAGAGATCTACAGTACACGAAGTTTTGGCCAGCGAATCACCGAGCTTGAGCAGTTGAAATTTGCTGTGTCAACGCACGCCGAAATAGCGGCAGTCAAGCTTCGTCGGCAAAATAGCCTTGCTGGAGGTATTGTTATATTTGCTTCCAGCTCACCTCATGACCCGTCTGGTTATTATCGTCAATCAGTCTTTCATGCCTTTCCAGTACCAACCAGTGACAGTCGATTAATCATGGCTGCTACTAGGCAGGCGATGACGAAAATTTATCAACAAGGCGTGAGTTTTTATCGATGTGGTGTAGGCCTTTTAGACCTGAGCGATAAGGGGCGTTATCAGTATGACTTATTCAACGCATCACAGGATAATCCCGTGCTAATGCAATGCATGGATCAGATTAACGCTACCTTTGGCCGTGGAACCATTCAGCTAGCGGGCCGAGGGGTGGAAGAGAAATTCGCGATGAGACGAAATTTTCTATCGCCGCACTACACGACTCAATGGCAGGATATACCCAGAATCCAATGTATGTAATGAACTACTTAAACGCTTGCAGCGAGAAAGTTTTTTAGACTGTTGATACTGGCTATGAGTATCTAAGTTCTGAAGCTCCGATGATTTCTGCTTTGTGTCGATTGCTCATCTGTAGTAGCTTTCAGAGCGTTCTAAAGCCCATTTTGTGCCATAAGCAGGCATAAGAGATATATACAAGGAACGGCTATTCTGGCTGGTCCAGTCTTAATTGTTGAAAGAGCACTTACGTAAGCGTTTGCGAAAGGTATTACGCTATACAATAACGTCGCTATTATTTATTAAGAACTTTTTTATGTTGGTGAGAAAATGGACCCAATCGATAACCCTTATACTCCGGGCGCGGGCACTCAGCCTCATGAATTAGCAGGCAGAGATGAACTTAGAAACATCTTGAAGATTACCATTGCCAGAATTATGCGAGCTAAGCCTGTGAAAAGCATGCTTATGGTTGGTTTAAGAGGCGTTGGAAAAACTGTACTGCTTGAACAGATGCGTCAGGATGTTGAGGCAATGGGCGTTCATACTATTTATATTGAAGCGCCGGAAAATCGCTCCCTTCCCTCCCTTCTTAGTCCCCAATTACGGCTAGGGCTACTCAAGCTTAGTCGCCTTGAAAAATCAAAAGAAGCGGCAACTCGGGCCCTGAAGGCGCTTGCGGGGTTTGCCAAGTCGCTTAAGGTTACTTTTGGCGATATCGAAGTTGGATTTGACCAAGAACCTGAGGCTGGGCTTGCCGATAATGGTGATTTAGAAGCCGATCTCACGGCATTAATGGTAGAAGTTGGTCATGCAGCTAAAGCGGGTGAAACGGCTATCGTAATGTTCATTGACGAGCTTCAATATGTTCGCTCAGAACAGTTTGCTGCTTTGATTACCGCGCTTCATCGATGTGCTCAATTAAAGCTACCCGTTGCATTGGTTGGTGCAGGCTTGCCGCAGTTAAGGGGTTTAGCTGGTAACTCAAAACCCTACGCAGAGCGACTGTTTAGCTACCTTGAGGTGGGAGCGCTCGGTGAGGAAGCGGCTAAAGAGGCGATTATTAACCCTGCTAAGGATGAAGGTGTTGAGTTTGACAGCGAAGCGGTCGATGAAATCATTAGTAAAACGCAAGGGTACCCTTATTTTATTCAGGAGTGGGGAAGCCATACTTGGGATTTAGCCGAAGATAGTCCAATTACTAAAGACTATGTGGTTAACTCTACGGACCTAACGATCGCTAAACTTGATGAGAGTTTTTTCAGGGTGCGTTTTGATAGATTAACGCCCAAAGAAAAGACATATCTTAATGAAATGGCCAAACTTGGGGCTGGGCCGCATCGCTCAAGCGACATTGCGGACTCAATGAAGAAAAAAGTATCTGATGTGGCACCTGTTCGAAATAGCTTAATTAAGAAAGGAATGATCTGGTCGCCTAATCATGGTGATACCGCTTTTACTGTACCGTTATTTGATGAGTTTATGCTGCGAACTATGGAAGAGTAGAGGGAGCGCAAAAGTACGTCCTATTCTAACCAGCGAAACCATTAAAAACCCCGATTTTCTAGCAAGCCAGATGGCATCTGGGGTGTATATTGATTTTACCTAATATCCTGTAAGCCAGCGTACGCGCCCTTTGTTGAGCACCCGTTTCGGATTATCAAATGTCAGTTTGGTTTTAAGAAGGCCCGATACAGAGGACTGGAGAAAAATGACTATAAGCTGCTTGTTTTTTGATCACCTGCATATCTTGCTATTCTTCTAAATAAAGATAATCTTACATCATTGAAAAAATGAGTAAATTTAGGAAGATGCATGTACATCGTAGATAAAGTTTTAAAGAGAATTGAAGAGAATAAGCAAAGCCGAAGCTCTCAAGTTTTAGCCCGCGCTTTGTTAAGTGCCTGTGGCATGTCATGCGAGGATTTTACGCTGCTTTCAGTTTCGACGAGACTTGATGATGATGGGCGGGCGCTAGTGGCAGAACTAATAAATATTGCACAACAGTCTGATTTTTCTAACGCAGATCAAGACGCAGCGGTTGTTAAAATAAAAGAATTAATGCCTCACTTGCTACAATAATCAATAGTTCTGATTTGTTATAATTTCTTATTATCGCCTGCGATTTAATCAATTGAAGTAATCATCAATAATAAGCATCGCAATAGCGTCTCACCATAGACGGGACGCTTTATAGGGCGTTGATGAGTTGGTGTTTGTAGTCTCAATCTAAATTGATTAATCAGCATTTATACAAAAGTCGAAGGCACGACGAATGATCGGCACAAGGAGTTGACGCATGGCCATCAGTCAGGCACGCATTATTGAAGCACTGGAGCAGGCTTGCTCCAACCTTAATCCAGATGAATTCATTTTCTCCTTCCTTGAGGCTTACGGCTTCCCGAAGAGTACGATCACCCGGCTTCGTAAAGGCGGGGACAGTCGCAATGTAGGTGAAGCCAGTGATATCGGCCTGAAGAAGAAACTCTATTTCCGTGTCGTCCCGAAAAGCGCTGACCTTGATGCTGAAGCTGAATCGCTTAAGGCAAGTGGTGTGGTCGCTCGCAATGATATCCGTTTCGTGATCGTAACTAACTTCGATAGTCTCGTGGCGTTCGATCTTAAGGCTGAAGAGCGCCTTGAAACGTCTATGGATGAACTGGATAAACAGTATGCCTTCTTTCTGCCACTGGCTGGTTACGAAAAAGCAGTCATGCATTCAGAGCATCCTGCGGACGTAAAAGCCTCTGAGAAAATGGGGCAGTTGTTTGATCTGATCCGTGAACGCAACGATCTTTCCAAACCAGAGGATATTCACGCGCTGAACGTCTTTCTGACCCGTCTGCTTTTCTGCTTTTATGCCGAAGATACTGGCATCTTTGAGCAATCCCAGATGACCGCCGCTATTCAGTCCTGCACTCAGGATGATGGCTCTGACGTTGATCAATTTTTCACTGACCTATTCACTGTTCTAAATCTAGATCCAACCACTCCTGAGCGCAAAGCGATGCCTGCTCACTTTCAGGCATTCCCGTATGTGAACGGGGGGCTGTTCCGTGATGATGAGCCTATCCCTGAATTTGGTCGCAAAGCGCGTCGTATTCTTATTGATTGTGCTTCGCTAGATTGGTCTGAGATTAATCCAGATATTTTTGGTTCGATGTTTCAGGCCGTTATTGATGAAGAACAGCGCGGAAACCTGGGGCAGCACTACACATCGGTATCGAACATCATGAAAGTGATACGGCCGCTTTTTCTCGATAAGTTGTATGCTGAGCTGGAAAAGTCGAGTAAGAGTGAACGGAAGTTAAAAGAGCTTTTGATTCGTCTTCAGAATCTTCGTATTTTTGACCCGGCATGTGGCTCCGGAAACTTTCTGATCATTGCGTACAAAGAGCTGCGCAATCTGGAGATGAAAGTGATTGATGCCCTGAATGCTGTGTCGGGTCAGGCTGAGATGTATTGCTCCGGCATCCGTCTATCCCAGTTCTTCGGCATCGAAATCGATGACTTTGCGCATGAGGTGGCAGTCCTGTCTCTGTGGTTGGCTGAGCATCAGATGAACATGGAGTTCAAGGCTGAGTTTGGCTATGCCGAAGCGGCGCTGCCGCTGCGGGATTCAGGCAACATCGTGTGTGGCAACGCGTTACGACTAGATTGGGGAGAAGTGTGCCGGCCCGTTGATGTCAGTGGCAATACTTATGAGGTGTATGTCTGTGGGAATCCGCCCTTCTTGGGCACGACAGAGCGAAGTGCCGACCAATCAGATGATATGAAGTTCGCCTTCGCCGGATTCAAATCACTGGGTTATCTTGATTTGGTATCAGCCTGGTTCTGGAAAGGTGCCCAATACATATCGGGCAGTATCGCTAAATGTGCGTTTGTATCTACCAATTCGATCTGCCAAGGGGATCAAACCTCATTGCTCTGGCCACCCATCTTCGAACTGGGTGTTTCGATAGACTTCTGCTACCAAACATTCACATGGAGCAATAACGCCAAGAACAAAGCTGCTGTTCATGTGGTGGTCGTAGGCCTGAAAAACAAAAGCGATACCGTAAGCAAGCCCCGTATATTTTCAGTATCTAAGGACCGAGTGCTCTCATCAGAGGTCGAAAGTATCAGCCCCTATCTTGTGCCCGGGCCAGATCTGGCCGTTTATCCGCGTACCAAACCACTCGGACCCGTTAACAAAATGATTTTTGGCAACAAGCCAACGGATGGCGGCCACCTCTACATCACGCATGAAGAACGGGATTTGTTCATCGCCAAATATCCCCAATACGCTCACTGGATACGCAAAATTCTCGGCGCGCAAGAGTTTATCAACGGTGGGGAGCGATACTGCTTTTGGCTGGCTGATATTCCCTTGGATGAGGTTATGGAAGTACCAGAGGTTGCCTCTCGTTGTGAGAAGATTCGTAATCTCAGGGTTAAGGCAGGCCATGCCGCTGCTTTGAAGGGTGCCGAGCGTCCTCATACTTTCTTACAGATGGCACAACCTGATGCAGGCAACTACCTTCTCGTGCCGCGTGTTTCCTCTGAGCGGCGTCGATATTTGCCTATGGGTTTTTATGGTATTGAGGTTATAGCAAGTGATGCCAATCAGATGGTTCCTAATGCTACTCCTTATGAATTCGGCATCCTTACCTCCGAAATGCACAACGACTGGATGCGTACAGTAGCCGGTCGCCTGAAAAGCGACTACCGCTATTCTGCCACTCTGGTTTACAACACCTTCCCCTGGCCAGAGGTGAACGATCAACAGCGTAAGCAGATCGAAGCCCTGGCTGAAGAGGTCTTGTTGATCCGCGAGGACTACCCGGATAAGTCACTAGCTGACCTGTACGATCCCGACAAGATGCCCGATCCGCTGCGTGACGCTCATAAAGCACTGGATCGCGCGGTTGAAAAGCTCTACCGGCCCAAGCCGTTCCGCGATGCATCAGAACGCCTGGAGCATTTATTCTCTCGTTATGAGAGGTTGATTGCTGAAGAGCAGGCAAAGAAAATCACAAAGAAGAAAACCACAAGGAGTAAGTGATCATGGCTGATTTGTTGACCGTCCAGTACAAGCAAACCGGTAAGAGTTCGAATCTGAATGCCATGGGCATGCGCGAAATGCAGGCCCGAGCTTATGAAGCGCGTGATGCCCAGTACCTGCTACTGAAGGCACCTCCTGCGTCCGGCAAGTCCCGTGCATTGATGTTTCTGGGGCTGGATAAGCTGCATAATCAGGGAGTGAAGAAAGTCATCGTGGCTGTGCCTGAAATGTCGATTGGTAGTTCATTTAAAGACACTGATCTGACGAGCGGCGGGTTCTTCGCTGACTGGAAGGTGCTGCCGAGCTACAACCTCTGCGTCCCTGGCGGCGAGTCCCAAAAGGTCAAGGCGTTCGTGCGCTTTATGTCTGATCCGGATGCCAGTGTGCTGGTCTGTACCCATGCCACCCTGCGCTTTGCCTACCAGGATCTGAAGCCTGCCGACTTCAACGATACCCTGCTGGCCATTGACGAGTTCCACCATACGTCAGCGGATGGTGAGAACCGCTTGGGTAGCCTGATTGATGGTGTGATGGCGGGGTCTAATGCGCATATCGTTGCCATGACGGGTTCCTACTTCCGTGGGGACGCGGTGCCGATCCTACTGCCGGAGGATGAGGAGAAGTTCACCCAGGTCACCTATTCCTATTACGAGCAGTTGAACGGGTACCAGTACCTGAAGTCCTTGGGGATTGGTTACCACTTTTATACTGGCCGCTATATCGATGCTGTGCATGAGGTGCTGGATACCACCAAGAAGACCATCGTGCATATCCCGAACGTGAATGCCGTCGAATCCACCAAGGACAAGCTTGCTGAGGTGGATTACATCCTGGATGCCATTGGTGAGGTGCTTGAGAAGGATATGAAGACCGGCATCATTACGGTGAAAGATGCTTCAGGCCGGATACTGAAAGTGGCGGATCTGGTTGATGATGGCCCGTTGCGGATCGAAGTCCAGAATTACCTGCGTAACGTGTCAAAAGCCGATGATATAGACATCATCATTGCACTGGGCATGGCAAAGGAAGGCTTTGACTGGCCATGGTGCGAACACGTACTAACCATTGGTTACCGGTCGTCTCTCACTGAGATCATCCAGATCATTGGCCGTGCGACACGCGACTGTGAAGGCAAGCCGCATGCTCAGTTTACCAACCTGATCTCCCAGCCGGATGCCGAAGATGAGGATGTGAAACGGTCGGTGAACGACATGCTCAAGGCGATCACCGTGTCGCTGCTGATGGAGCAGGTTTTGGCCCCTGCGGTGACGTTTAAACCGCGCTCACGCATCCTGCCGGGTGAAGAGGTCGAGCCGGGTACGGTGATCATTGAGGACACCACGGCACCGGTCTCCGACAAGGTGATTAAGGCTTTGGAAAACATGGACAACATCAAGGCGGCCATTCTCCAAAAGCCCGAAGTGATTGCACCGGCTGTGACCGGTGATGTTGATCCTGAGATGATGGAAGCGGTTGAGATCCCCAAGGTGGTTGAAAAGCTGTATCCCGATATGGACCCTCAGGAGGTTCAGACCGTTTCGGAAGCGGTTCATGCGTCCATGGCGATCCAGTCAACGGGCGGCCTGTTCGACGAGTCGGAACTACCGGAGGGTGCTGACATCATGCAGCCAGTGGTTACTGACGGGGAGGCTGCGGCTGATGTCGGTAGTGCAGGTTCAGCTCCCAAAGCAGGCCCGCTGTCACCCGATGGCGATCCAAAGCCTAACCGCAAATTCGTCCTGATTGGCAACAAGTTTGTGAACATTGAGCACCTGAACGTCGACTTGATCCGTCAGATAAACCCGTTCCAGGGTGCCTATGAAATCCTCTCGAAGGCAGTTACTCCCTCTGTGCTGAAAACCATTCAAGATACAGTGGTCGGTATGCGCTCGCAGATGTCCGAAGAGGAAGCAGTCATCCTCTGGCCGCGTATCAATGAATTCCTTAAGGACAAAGGGCATGAGCCTTCTGTCACGGCCAGTGACCCTTACGAGCGCCGTCTGGCGGATGCGCTGTCCTACATCAAACATAAGGCTCAGGAACGTAAGGCTACTCAAGTACAAACCGCATAAGGAGATGCACGATGCCACCTATTCATCATGACAGGAAGGGTGCGGTACGCCCTTCACTGGATGACATTTTTAACGGCCCGGACGAGTTCGGTCTCTTGGATGTTCGGGCTAAACGCTCCAGTAGTGGAGCGCCGCTGGAAGTGTCCAAATTTGAAGATATTAATGTATTCTTCGATCAGTATGGTCGATCGCCGGATGGCTCGGGAGAGCTGTCTGAGAAGCTGTTGGCTCGCCGCCTGAACGGCTATCTTTGCAATGTCGACCTTCACGCGTCTCTGAAACCTTACGACCGCCATGGCTTGCTGCCAGAGCCGGAAAAGACTTCAGATGGACTGGTGAGCGTTTCTGCCGAGTCGGGCGTGCAGCCTGAGCCAAATGGTAGAACTGTTGAAGCCACAAAGCATATTACCGCCGATAACGAAGAGGTAACGTCACTGGATGACATCTTTGCGAGCGAAGTATTCGCGGAAATGGACCAGGGTGACCCCTCGCTATTCGAGTCGGTCCATGTTGCCTTCACGCCCGATCGAGAGGCACCGGATGAAGTTGCTCAGCGGCGAGTATGTGAGGACTTCTATGCGTTCGAGTCGACCTTCAAAAACTTGCACGAAGGGCTCAAGTCCGGGGATGTGCAAACGGCTCGCTTCCAGCAAGCTTCGCAGGTTCAGCCGGGCGATGCCTTCATTTTGGAGGGCGTGCTGTGCTTGGTAGATGAAGTGGGCGAATACCGCGAGGATGGTGAGGGTCGCTATGATCCCCGTCTCCGCGTGATTTTTGAAAATGGAACAGAGTCGAATCACCTCCTCCGCTCATTGGCGAAGCGCCTGTATACCGACGAAACAGGACGCCGAATCATTCGTGATGCCGATTCAGTAGTAGATGCGTTCAATAATATTTCTCATAAGGATAAGCGTGCCGGCCAGATCTACTTCGTCACGACCAAGAGCGAAAGCCCTGATCTGAAAGAGATTCCGAACTTGGTCAAAATCGGCTACACCGAGCAGACGGTTGAGGAGCGGACGAAGAATGCGGAGCGGGATACGGCTTTCCTAGAAGCGCCGGTCAAGATTCTGGCGTCGATGGAGTGCTATAACCTGAATCCCAACAAATTTGAAACTCTGATCCATGGGTTTCTTCATGCCCAGCGGTTGAAAATGACGCTAATTGGCAAAGACGGGAAAGCGTATCATCCGAAAGAGTGGTTTTCAGTTCCTTTGGATACGGCCAGAGAAGTCGTTAAAAGAATAATTGATGGCAGCATTGTCCTCTACAGAATGGACAATACCACTGGACGGTTATTGAAGAAAAAATCTTAATGCATGGGCTAAGAAAACTACGATTAAGAAGTTGCAAAATACTTGATCGATACATCTCCCAGTATGCTGTGGTAACGTAACGTTTAAAGTTGTTATATGGCCTTGATTAACAGTAAACGTTACAATAAACGTTACGTTTTTATGCTTTTATGTGATATTATTATTTTGGATTCTTTAATTTAGGGCGGTTTAACCCACCCACCTAGTTTTAAATAAGCTTTTTATTGTTTACTTCCCTTTTAGGCCTCGGTTTATGTAAAGTGTAACGTTTAGATGTTACATATATCTACTAAGACCCCGCAATAGCGGGGTTTTTTGGTTTTTAGGCTATTTCAAAAATGTAGTGCTTTGATTTAACTAAAAGAGGGAAGTATGTTTTCAGCAAGTTGACGCAGAGGCATAGACTTTTTAAAGGCATGGCAACTATATCATTGGGCTATCTAAACTATTGGTGGACATTGCCGGCTATTCAAATTGAGGTTAATTAAAGTTAGTTGCGTATTTCGGAGCATTCCGAACAGCCATTTCGGTATGATCCGAACACCTATTTCGGTTTAATCCGAACGCACATTCCGCGATTATCCGAACACTTTTAAGCGAACTCCGAAATCAGCGTTCGGAATAGCGAAAACCGCGTTCGGAATGCCCGAAATCCTTCCTTTTTCTCTTTTAAATCAATAGCTCGCTATTCTTTACTTCTTAAAAAAGAACGTAAGGAAGCGACAATGGCTAAAAAGAGAACTCCAATGAACAAAATCAAAGAGGTATTACGCCTTAAGTACGAGTGTGGGTTGTCCTACCGTAGTATTGCCAGTTGTCTCAATGTCAGCCTTGCAACAGTCTCAGAACTTGTCGCTCGCTTTAAGCAAAGTCAGATAGGCTGGCCTCTCCCAGAAGGTTGCAGTGATACAGACCTTACTAAAGCTCTTTATCATTCGAAGAAAGCCAGTCGACACAAGGTCATGCCAGACTTCGCTCAGTACGCTGTCGAACTCAAGCGTAAAGGCATGACAAAGATGTTGTTGTGGCAGGAATACCATGAGCAATATCAAGAGCAGGCTTACGCTTACACTCAGTTCTGCGAGCACTTCACTCGTTGGTTCAAAACCCAAAAGCGCAGCATGCGTCAGCTCCATGTTGCAGGTGACAAGCTGTTTATCGATTACTGTGGGCCTCGGCTTCAAGTCGTCAACCCTGATACAGGTGAAGTGCGCGAAGCCGAAGTATTCGTAGCGACCTTAGGCGCGTCAAATTACACCTATGTTGAAGCCTTCCCTAGTCAAGGTAAGTCTTACTGGTTAGAGGCGCATGCGAATGTGTTCGAACACTTCGGCGGTGTACCACAGCTCTTGGTTCCCGATAACCTGCGTAGCGCGGTCACCAAAGCTAATCGCTATGAGCCAAGACTTAATGACAGCTATCAAAAACTGGCAAATCACTATCAAACTGCTGTGATGCCTGCTCGCCCCTACAAACCGAAAGACAAAGCCAAGGCAGAGAATGCCGTGCTCCTAGTGGAACGTTGGATCATGATGCGGCTACGACACCAAACCTTCCATACCTTCAAAGAGCTGAACTTGGCCATCCGTGAGCTTATGAATGACTTAAATCAACGTGAGATGAAACAGTATGGTGCAAGTCGTAAAGCGCTGTTCGACAAACTCGATAAACCTGCATTGAAGCCACTGCCTAAGCAGCGATACCTATATACCGAAACCAAACGAGCCAAAGTGGGGCCTGATTATCACATCGAATATCGCCGCCATTACTACTCGGTTCCTCATCAGCTTGTTGGCCATCATGTCGAACTGGAAGCTTCCAACCGTTTGGTGCAAATCTACCATCAAGGTAACTTGGTCGCTCAGCACCCACGTAGCCAAAGGGAGCACGGAAACAGCACTCAACCAGAGCACATGCCGAGTAATCATCAACATCAAAAGTGGTCGCCTGGACGCTTACTCAACTGGGGAGCCAATATCGGCCCAGCCACACGAGAAGTTGTCAATAAGATGCTTAACTCCAAGCCTCATCCAGAGCAGTCTTATCGTTCTTGTCTGGGGTTACTCAACCTAAGCAAAGCCCATGGTGAATCGCGCCTAGAGCAAGCCTGTAAAGATGCACTGATGCTGACAAAACCCAATTACACCTTCGTCAACAATCTACTCAAGAACAATCGTGAAGGGCAACTGAGTAAAGACAAAGCGAATACGCCGAACCTTGTTCACAGCAATGTTCGAGGCCCGACCTGTTATCACTAGGAGAAAAGATATGAACGCACTTAATGATCAACTCAAAAGCCTCCGCTTGAGCCATGCGGCGAAAGCGTTAGAGCAGCAACAAGAGCAACTGACCACTTACGCAGAGCTGAACTTCGAGGAGCGGTTAAGCTTGCTTCTGGAAAGCGAGATCTTGAACCGTAATCAGAGCAAAATACAACGCTTAAAACGACAAGCTAAGCTGAGAGTGGATGCGCAACCGAGTCAACTCATCTACAAGGAGGGACGAAACCTCAATCGCAAACAGATGAGCGAACTTCTGACGGGGAGTTATCTGCACAAGCACCAGAATATCTTGATTACAGGCCCAACAGGTGCAGGAAAAACCTATCTTGGTTGCGCTCTGGCAACCAGCGCCTGCGACCAACAGCAAACCGTCAGATACTACCGCTTAACTCGCTTGCTTGATGATCTGACCGCAGGTCGTCTGGATGGTAGCTATCAAAAGCAACTTCAGTCTCTCGCTAAAAAAGCCCTGCTTATCCTAGACGACTGGGGGATGGAAAAACTGACTCAAGAGCATGCTGGTCACTTGTTAGAAGTGCTTGAAGACCGCTACCAAAACAGCAGCACAATCGTCATCAGTCAGTTACCTGTCAAGGAGTGGCACAACATGATCGGCAACGCCACCGTCGCAGACGCTCTAATGGATCGTCTAGTTCACAATAGTCATCGAATAGAACTGGGAGGAGAGTCAATGAGAAAACTGGCGCAATCCGAACACTTAGAGTAAAAATAGGGAAAGAGAAAAAGTGCTGGTTCAGGTGTTCGGAATAAACCGAAACAAGCGTTCGCAATCACCGAAATACGCAGTTAGTTTATAACTCCGCTGAAAGTTACCCTTCACAACCTTTTTCAATACAGTTCATGGTTTTTGTGGATTTTTTCTGCACTGTTATTGGGCAGCAAGACCGCGTTAGATCTGCTTTGTCTAACTGGTTAAATCTAGGATCTGTCAGTTTAATGAATGAGATAAAGCTTCACTAGATCAATGGATTGGAATTTTTCAGACCCATTATTGTAGTTTATGTGGCTATAATATAGGCTTCAAAAAAATGGTTGAAAAGTGGTAGCAAGTGCTTTCGCTTTCTAATTAGCTAAACAATCGGAAGGATTTCGTATGTTGAAGAAAGTTATAGTGTTAAGTGTGGGTAGCACTTTGCTAGCTGGATGTTTCGGTGCTGGGACTACACAAGCACCCATTGCAACGACCTACCCAATATCAGAGCAGCAGAAAATGCAGGCTGCGCATCACTGGAATGTTCTGGCTGAGCATCAGGCAGAACAATTGATTAATGACTCTAGGTTGAAGGCTTGGCCTTTATACATAGAAAATGATCAGAACACTTCCTTTCATAATTCCTTTCAGTCATTACTGACCAGTTCGTTAGTCGGTAGTGGAGCCATGGTACAAACTAATGCTACAGGTGCCGCGAAGATTACTTACAATGTTGATGTAATCGAACATAAGGATCGTGAAGCAGTTCGTGCGCCTGTCGGGGCACTTACCGCGCTTGCGGCGGGTGTTGCCGTGGCGACGGTGCCGTTTACTCATAGTTGGAGTGATCCTGCATTAATGTTGGTGCCAGCGGCCGTGTATGGCGATGTCTTCAGTGGTAGCTGGACAAGTGAATCAAATCTAGAAGTTGTCGTAACAACTCAGGCTGTCGTCGGCAATCAGATCCTCTATTCATCTTCTAATATTTACTACATTAACGGTGGAGATAGCGATCACTACTCCGCAAAACGCAGTGCAAAGCAGACTGACGTTACGGATCAGTGGTAAGGGGGCGGATATGAGAGAGATTAAACGAAACACTTCATTTAAATTGGCTTTGGCTCTTCTGTCTGCAGTGGCTCTAACAGGATGCGCGAGTAACTCGTCTACCCCAAAAGATCCTACTGTCAATTTGATCCAAGTCTCGTCATCAGCGGCGAAAAAATTAGCGAGTGGATTGGCCCTTGACGATGGTAAACCCGTTCTAGCTGTTAGTTTTGCCAACATCGATAACCTCAGGTCTTCATCAACGCTTGGACGTACTCTAGGTGAGCAGTTTTCGAGCGCAATGACTAACTCCGGTGTGCCGATGGTGGAGATAAAAATGCGCAATAGTCTGTTTGTGGAAGCACAAACGGGTGAGTTGATTTTATCCCGGGAGCTAAAAAGTATTGTAGACGCCCATGATGCCCAGGCCGTTGTTTTGGGTACCTATGCTGTCGGTGGCGATAATATCTATGTGACCGCTAAAGTCGTGCGTACCGCTGATAACTTGGTGCTATCGTCAACGAACTATACTTTACCGCTCAATAAAGATATTCGTGCGATGATTAGAAACTCACGGTAATCAACCGCCAAACCTGAGTGAAAAGGGCGCTTATAACGCCCTTTTTTGTTTTTCTCGATCTATAAGTCATGAACAAGCTCTACTGTCCAATACTTGCCTCTTTCTCTGGTTGTCGCTTTATCACTGATAGTCCTGTATTCAAGGTGAGTTATCATTATGACCCTTCAACAACCCGCAACTTAGCCGTGATGAAATCCGTATGGGAGACATAGATCAGGTCGGCGATACGACGAATTACATGTTCTTCATAATGGTGTAGCTCGCCATCGGCATAGGCGACCCGCCAGAGGTTTTCGATCAGGGTCGTTTTTTCGTTAGGGCTGCATAGATCATTGATCTGCGAGGTGAAGCGAAAGTAGTCGGTTGCCTCATGTTGGGCTTTTTTTGCTCGCTCAAAGAGTGCTAGGGCGGTAGCTTGATCCAATGAAAAACTCTTTTTTAATACGCTTAATAGGGTCTCGTCCTCTTCGGGCTTACGCTCATAATCGGATATCAACACTTCCACCATTAGTGCGGCAGAAGCCAGTGATAGCAAGGTTTGTGGATTATCTCCGGTAGCGTTATCGGGCAGAAAGGTTTCCAAAAAAGACTTCAGCTTGGTAATCATTTTATATTCTCCAGTACCGGCAGTAGACAAGCAGCCGTCTATATTAGTTCATTTCGTTGGATCAGGTGTTTTCGTTAAAACTGCTTTGACAAAATTTAGCTGCCATGGCAGTATCTTGTTTTAATTTAGCTGCCTAGGCAGTTAAATGGTATGAATTGTTTAGAGAACACTCAATGATCCACTTTACTGAAGACAATGTGCCAACCCGGCTTAGCATTGCGCATCTTATTTTTCTGTTGAATCAGCATAAAGATCGATTACTGGATAAATACCTTAAACCTTTCAATATTACCGGACCGCAATTTCGCGTGATGCGGCTGATTATCGTTGAACAGGTGGAAACGCCGTCGGAGCTGACGCGACGCTTGTCGATCGATAGCGGGGCGATGACGCGGATGTTAGATCGTCTAGAGCAGCGCAATCTGTTGGTGCGTGAACGGTGTCCTAATGATCGTCGGCAGGTGCGCCTTAAACCGACCGAAGAGGGTACGGCCCTGAGTCATCAGATGCATGGCTTAGCTGCAGATCTATTGAATGAGTTGACCGGTGAACTTAGCCCACAGGAGCTGAGTGAACTAGATCGTATTATACGCAAAATGTTGGTGCCCACCGGATTGATGGAAGAACCGACAGAGCCGTGTAAAGCTGAATAAAGAATAGGCGGAATATAGCGATGAATGAAGAGAATGTAGCGGTTGAAACACGGCCTGCATCAGCTAAGCGTAGCCGTTTAGTTTTACTCAGTGGCCTGTTTTTTATAGTGTTGGTCGTGGCTGGGTCTGTATTTGCCTATGAGCATCTGTACGGTCGCTTTTATGAGGATACTGAAGATGCTTATGTTGATGGTAACCGGGTACAAATCGGCTCGGGGATTAATGGCACGGTGATTCGTATCAATGCGGATGACGGTGATTATGTCGAGCAAGGACAGGTGCTGGTCGAGCTGGACCCGAGTGACACCGCGATTGCACTGGAGCAGGCGAAAGCTGATCTAGCAACCACGGTACGTGAGGTGCGAGGGCTGTTCTCCAGTGTGGAGAACTATCGCGCGCAGTTAGCCACCCGAGAACTTGAACGGCAGCAAGCCCGCAGTGATTTTAATCGTCGCGATAAGCTAGCGGCCGCTGGCGTGTTATCACAGGAAACCATGTCTCACTCACGGGACGCCCTCGGTGAAGCCGAGAATGCCTTGGTGATCGCGCGTCAGCAACTGACCAGTACGCTGGCGCTGGTGGAAGGGACTACCATTGCGACCCATCCGAAGGTGCAAGCGGCTACGGCAAAATTACATCAGGCATTTATAAACCACGCCCGCACTCATCTGATTGCGCCGGTGAGCGGTTATGTAGCCCAGCGCAGCGTTCAACCGGGTGCTCGGGTGACCACGGGGCAGGCGTTAATGGCGGTGATTCCGTTGGATCAGGTGTGGATTGAGGCGAATTTTAAAGAGACCCAGATGCGCCAGATGCAGATTGGTCAGACGGTCGAGATTACGGCGGACCTGTATGGCAGTGATGTACATTATCAGGGGCGTATCGAAAGCCTCGGCGTCGGTACCGGGGGCGCATTTGCTTTATTACCTGCTCAAAACGCCAGTGGTAACTGGATTAAAATTGTCCAGCGAGTGCCAGTGCGCATCGGCTTACAAGCGGAAGAGTTACAGGCCCATCCGTTGCGTTTAGGTATGTCGACCAAGGTTGAGGTCGATCTGCATCAGCAGGATGGCGAAGTGCTTGCCAGCCGTGTTGATCATTCCGCTCGCTATGCTACCGATATCTATGCCAATCTGCTGCAAGAAGCAGATCAATTAGCCGCACAATTGATTCGTGCTAACAGTGAGACGATGACCCACAACGATAGCGCGGTGTCTCAAGTTCAATGAGTGCGATCCGGTTTGCTCCCGCTAATTTGGTGTTGGCTACGATTGGTCTGGCATTGGCGACCTTTATGCAGGTGCTGGACACCACGATTGCCAATGTCGCACTCACGTCGATTACCGGTAACCTGGGGGCCAGCAGCGAACAAGGCACCTGGGTGATCACCTCGTTTGCCGTGTGTAATGCTATTGCGTTGCCGCTGACCGGTTGGATGGCGCGTCGTGTTGGCGAAGTGCGCTTGTTTATCGGCTCTGTTTGTCTGTTTATGTTTACCTCGTTTCTCTGTGGTATCGCTACCTCACTGCCCGAACTGGTGTTCTTTCGGGCCTTGCAGGGCTTTGTTGCCGGGCCACTTTACCCTATCGCGCAGACCCTGTTAATTGCGATCTACCCTGCGGCACGCCGTGGTATGGCGTTGTCGTTGTTAGCAATGGTGGCGGTGGTGGCGCCGATCTTGGGGCCGATTTCCGGTGGTTGGCTAACGGATAACTACTCTTGGCCGTGGATCTTCTTTATTAATCTACCGATCGGTTTGTTTGCCGCAGTGGTGGTGTGGTCGCAGCTGCGCAACCGTCCGGAAGAAACCGAGAAAAAGCCGATCGACTATGTGGGTTTAGCTCTGTTGGTGTTAGGGGTTGGGCTATTACAGGTGGTGCTGGATAAGGGTAATGATCTGGATTGGTTTGAATCGGAGTTCATTATCTACAGTGCCGCGGTGGCGGTGATTGCGTTGATCTCGATGGTGATTTGGGAGATGACCGAAGAGCATCCGGTGATTAATCTGAGACTGTTTCGTCATCGAAACTTTACCTTCGGAACCATCGTGCTGGTGTTGGGTTACTCCGCTTTTTTTGGTCTTAACTTATTGTTGCCGGTGTGGCTGCAAACGCGCATGGGCTATACCGCCGTATGGGCGGGCATGGCGGCCGCGCCGATCGGTATTGTGCCGGTGATACTGTCGCCTATTGTGGGACGGTTTGGCTATAAAGTGGATATGCGACTGCTCACCAGTATCGCTTTTCTTGCGATGGCATTATCCAGTTTTGCGCGGGCGAACTTTAGCTTGGAGGTGGATTACTACCATATTGCCATGATTCAGTTGGCGATGGGGCTAGGGGTAGCGTTATTCTTTATGCCAGCAACCACTATTTTACTATCGAGTTTGTCCCCCCGTGAGATTGCTGATGGTTCCGGCTTAGCGACATTTTTACGAGTGCTCGGCGGCAGTTTTGCCTCGTCACTGACCACTTGGTGGTGGCATCGGCAGGCGGCGGTGGAACATGCCCGGCTGACGGAACATATCACCCCTTACAGTCCTGAAACGCAGCACTATCTGGACCTGTTGGGAGGGCCGACACTGCAGAATTATGGGCGTATTGAACAACTGATCGAAGCGCAGGCCTATATGATCTCGACGGTGGATTATTTTGCGCTGCTGGGGTGGATCTTCTTAGCCTTGATGGCGGCGGTGTGGTTTGCCAAACCACCTTTTCTATCCGGCGCTAACGGGCGTTAGCCAACCGCTGGCATTTCGGCTGGATGCATAGGTATCCCGCCGAGTTAAAACGCTATGTTTATTCGCTGGCTTCGCTATCGATCGAGTCGATTAGCTCCAGTGCTTTGTCATAGTCAAAAGCCTGCAGTGCGGTGGATAATGCTTGGGCAAGCATACTCAGGCCATTGTCGCTCAGCACTGTATCGAGCGTTTGCCGTTGCTCAGTGCTGATATAACTATGTTGCTGCAGCTTTTCTTTGAAGCCGCCGAGCAGTTCATCTAGCGAGATATTGCAGGCTTTACTGTCACCGTCTCTCTTGTTTTTGGGGAGCGTAGTAAGCTGCAGAGCAAGCGCTGTATAGTGGCTCTTAAATAGGTGCAGCATGGCATCGGCATCGTTTTGAACATCATCGGGTAGTGCTTGTTCCTGTTGTTTCGCCAGTATCGATAGCTCAGTATCACAGATGTTTAACGTTGCCCCTTTCAACTTATGAGCCAGCTGTTTGATCTTTTGATGATCCTGAGCCGCCAGTGCTTGCGCGTATAGCGTAGCGAAATCTTCAAAGCCAACGATAAAGCTTCGGATGCAGTTAAGCAGGGTTTGTTGATTGCCATTCATCTGCACCATCGCCTGTTCTTCATTAATGAAGTTTGGCAGTGTCCATGCTGGCTCTGGCTCGGTTGGTTGCGCTGGGGTGTTATGTGGTTCGGTGCCGTTAATGCCCTGTTGTTTGAGGGCGTGAATAAAATCACGTAGATGAAATGGCTTGGTTAGATAACCATCCATGCCTGCTTGTTTACCCGCTTTACGGTCTTCTTCCATGACTGAGGCGGATAGGGCAAAGATGAGTGGTTGTTTAATATTCGGTAATTGACGAATCACCTGAGTGGCTTCTAAGCCGTTCATCCCTTCCATATGAATATCCATCAAAATGATGTCAACGTCGTGCTGTTGTATGACTTCCAAGGCGGCAGCGGCCGAGCTGGCCAGGTGAAGTTCAATGTCTAATGGTTTGAGAAGGCCCTCGATAACATCTTGGTTTAACTCGACATCATCCACCGATAATACTTTCAAGCCGGGGTATAGCACGTCATTAGAAACCCGAAGGCTTGATGGCATGACTTTTTTGTTAAGCCCTGTGAGTGTGTTGTAAACCCGAGAGGGGGTGAGTGGTTTGGTAATGGCCTGTATGCCTAAATCTTGCAGGCTTGAGCGTAGCGTTGACGGATGGCTGGCGGAGAGGAATACGATGCTGTTACGGAGAATGTTTGCTTGGGCGACATCGTGGCTGGCAAGGTTATTCAAAAACAACTCTTGGCTTTGGGAGGTTAGATCGGCCAGCAAGACAAACTTTTCATTGTCGCGGAGTAACTGATCAATCGTTGCAAAGGCCTCGGTATAGTTTTTTGCCACATTGAGCTTTATTTTCCAATGTTCAAAGTGAGCTTGTAGCATCTCGATAACATTGACTGATTCAGTCACTAACAGTGCCGTGAGTCGGTCGACCCGTAGGTCTTTTAACGCCGGCGTTGCCGTTTTTGTAATCGGTATTCTTAATTTGAAGACAGAACCTTCTCCCAGTGCACTGTTGACTGAGATACTACCGCCTAACAAGTTAACCAAACGCTGACAAATCGCGAGACCTAGCCCGGTGCCACCAAAGCGTCGAGTGGTGCTTTCGTCGGCTTGGGTAAAGGCATTGAAGATCAGTTTACTTTGATCTGGACTGATACCAATACCCGAATCACTGACCTCGATATTGAGGATGTAATTGGTTTTGGTAAAGTGATCCGGTTTAAAACTGACCGTGACGAGCCCCCCAGGAGAGGAAAATTTAATCGCGTTACCGACAAGATTGGAGAGTATCTGCCCTAACTTTAGTTGATCGGTATGCAGTTCGAGAGGCATCGATGGATTTACCACCACGGTGAGGGTCAGCTGTTTTTCATCGGCAGGAATGGCGAACAGTTCGACTGATTCTTGGATGATATTTTCCAGCGGGCAATCCGCCATATTGAGTTCGACGTTGTTGGAGTCGATTCTGGAAATATCGAGGATATCGTTGAGGATGCTTAGCAGCCGAGTCGAGGCGAAGTAGGCTTTATCGGCATACATCAGTTGTTGAGCATCGAGCGGTGTTTTGCGTATCAGGTCGAGCATGCCAATAACACCGTTCATCGGGGTACGAATCTCGTGACTCATATTAGCAAGAAAACGGGACTTCGCTTCAGCCAGTTTGAGGGCGTTATCCGCTTCGGCTTTGAGCTGGTGGTTGGATTTTTTTAGTTGTTGGTTCAGTAGTTGAACATCGGTGACATCATGGTTAACACCCACCAGTTTTATGCTGTCCGGACTGTCATGCACCGGTACACCGTAGGCTTTAATCCAGACGGTTTCACCCGATGGTCGAACGATGCGATATTGTATATCGAGGGTTGCATCGGTCTTGATGGCTTCGGCTAACTGACTTTCAACCGTTGCAACATCATCCGGGTGAACAAAAGGTATCCATTGATTGTAGTGTAGGGTAGTGGCGTGCTTATCGAGGCCATACAGCTGGTACATTCGTTTGTCCCAGACGAATAGGTTGTTCTCGGGTGAATACTCCCAGATACCGATGCCCGCTGAATCGGTGGCGGCCTGTAGGCGAAGCAGTACTTGTAATTGTGCTTGCTGGCTGGTTTCTAATTTGTGAGTCAGTTGCCGCTTTTCCTCTTCGAGGGCTTGTTCATAATTGAGACTCGTTTGAATATCGGAGCTGGAACCAAACCAGCGGATAATTTTGCCATTTTTCGCTCGCAGGGCCCGGGCGCGGCTATCAAACATACGATATTGGCCATCCCGTGATTGGATGCGGAAACGGCACTGTAGATCGTGGCCTGATTTTAGGCAGCTATGCCAAGTATCCATCAGTAGAGCTTTGTCATCGGGGTGGACGAACTCATACCAGCCGATGCCCTTTAATGCTTTTTGCGATGCGCCAGTATAGGTGGTCCATGTTTGGCTAATAAAATCAAAGTGGCCTTGTGGATCACTGGTCCAGGTTAACTGGGGCAGAAAGTCGGCAAGCTCTTTCAGCCGGTTAAGCTCTTGTTGGTTGATTTGATTGAGGTCACTCAGTCGTTGATAACGTTGTGACAGTCTAAATAACCACAGCAGTATGCCGGCGGCGCAGATGAGCAAGACCGCTAGAATGAAGGGAGAGATAAACCGAGATTGATTCAGGGTGCTGGTGATGTATGCCGGCGGGAAGCGCCGGATAAAAATTAATTCTTCAGCAAAGTGAAGTTTGCCGTCGCTTTTGAGGTCATTGCCGAGGTGTTCGGCAATGATTAGCTCAGCATCATCTTTTAAGATGTGTGGTTTCTTCTCGGTTAAGATCGCATTCGCAAGATCCGCCGAGAGGTATTCGCCTATTCGATGGGTCTGACCTAGCATAAAGCCCCATTCAAGGCTCTTGTCTGGGCCGATCAGCCAATCACCTTCACCATTGATCAGCCAGCTATTGGCCCGTTCGCTAAAGTGGGAGGTAATGCGGTTTAATATTTCTGAGGCATCAAGGTTGATGATGACAAAGCTGTCTTGCAACCTTAGTGCGATGCGCAGCACGGGCCGAGGCGGGATCTCTATTTCATTGGCTTCCATGTTGAGTTCGAATCTTGAGATGTAAGACTCGCCGGGTAGCAGATGTAAAATATCTTCAACATAATGGCGTTGCGATTTGTTTTGTAGGTGGTCAGGATCAACTCGAATAAGTTGATTGTTTGCTTGGTTGATTCTAAATAGCTCAGTGCCTGAGGCCGAAATATGCCGCAGCTGTAAATATTCGGGGTGGGCTTCCGCTAGGGTGGAAAGGCTTAAGAACTTTTCGGCGTCGGTGTAATCCGATTCGATGATATGCGCCATGGCGGTGAGCGATGTTAGGGTGCGTTGCAGGTCCTGTCTGACGGAGATGACCTGTTCAGAAAGAACGTCTTGCTCTTCACTGATAACCCTTTCTTGTATGCCTTGGGTGCGGTTCTCTTCAGTGAGATAAAACAGTGTAATCAGGAGGGCAACGATGATGAGGGTAGCAACTTCTGGCAGTAAATTGAGTGACCGTTTGAGCATTCTGGTGTCAAACATAAACTGCTTCCTCTTGCGCGACTACTTTTGTAATAGCGGGGTGGTCATCATGACATTTGCGCGCTGTTTGCGCATGTTTCGCTTAAGGATACTAAATTTTGACATGAATATTGGGAATATCATGTTTAATTTAGCGAAGATGAAAAGGATATAATCTGTTGATAATTATTTAAGTGTTTGTTTTGTAATGGTTATTATCCGCTTTCATGATCAGCATGCCAGCCAAGAGGAAAGTTCAGGGCCTGAAATTAGGCACCAAGTGGCTGAGGCACTGACCGACGGTAGTATGAGAGCTTATTATCAACTGATAAAGTGGTTGGCTTTGAAGCCTTGGCGCATCTGGTTTTAAGAGAGGATGATGTGCGTCTGCCGGGCTACTTTATGCCGCATATCAAGGGTGATTCCCTGATGGTGCAGTTGGGTATACATATGGCCTCGTTGGTTTTTTCGATGGCCGATATCTTGTATGAAAAAGAGGTCGATACCTATATTACGATCAATATGTCTGCTGATCAGTTACGCTCAACAAAGCTAATCTAATATTTTGAATTGTTATCGCGCAATCATCCCGAAGGGAAAAATATGATTAAAGTTGAGATTACCGAGGTTGTGTTATTTGAAGATGATGAGCATGTTTCGCGTAATATCAAAACCTTGGTCGAGCTTGGATTTGCGATTGTTTTGGATGATTTTGGCACCGGATACGCGTCTATTTTAGCATTGAAAAAGTTTGATTTTTCAGCCATTAAAATTGATCAGAATTTTATAAGAGACATTAACGACGCGAGAAATGTTAGTTTATTGAAGGGGATGATCTCTCTGCTACATAGTTTAGATCTTGAGATTGTCTGTGAAGGTATTGAGCAGGAATCACAGCTTAAGTTTTTGCGCGAGCAACACTGGGGTTTGGGTCAAGGGTTTTACTACGCCAAAGCATTTCCTAGGAAGGAGCTGTTGGCATACTATAACAAGCATGGTTGATGACTTGTCTAAGGAGAAACAATGTCACGTAAAAAGGCACAGATACTCATTGTCGATGATGAACCTTCGAGCATTCAATTGCTTTGCGCGTTATTAGAGTCAACTGCAGAACTCTCCATCGCTGTGACGGCTGAGAAAGCGCTAGACATAGCACAAACGCAACTGCCTGATCTTATCCTGCTGGATATTGAACTGCCGGATGGCAGCGGGTTTGACGTTTGTCAGCAGTTACGCAGCGAGGCGGCTACGTCCCATATTCCGGTCATCTTCCTCACTGGTTTCACGGATATTATGTTTGAAGCCAAGGCGTTTGATGTCGGTGCAGTGGATTTTATTTCTAAACCCGCCAGTCCATTCCGAGTGATTATGCGAGTGAATGCTCATCTTAAAGATGAGCTTAAGATGTCAGGCGACCATATCCGCCAGATTGCACGTGGCGTTATGGCCTCCTCTCAGGTCGACTGAATCGCTGCCTTTAAGGCGTTTCGGTGCGATAGGCATAGGTGTTGTTGAAGCAGTAAATCATCCAATCACCGGCCGAGATCGGCTCATATTTTGGCGGTGTTCCCGGTGAGCAGCAGTTATCTAAGCAACTGACATCGGTATCAAAATCAGGCTCGACAAAAAACGGCATGGAGTAGCGTTCTTCACCACTGGGGCTGAAAACTCGGTGTGGTGTGGATTTATAACGGTCGTTGCTCCAACGGGCCATCATATTACCGATATTGATTACGAAGCTGTCTTCAATGGGAGGCGCGTCGATCCATTCACCGCGGGTATCTTGCACCTGCAAGCCGCCAATTTCATCCTGCCAAAGAATAGTAATGCAGCCATAATCGGTATGCGCGCCCGCTCCGATATGTTGCTTGCCCTCTTTCGGCGGTACTTCTGGGTAATGTATAAAGCGTAATACGCTCAAGGGGTGCTCAAATTTATCGTCAAAAAAGTCTTTGTCGATACCTAGGGCCATCGCCAGTGCGCTGAGTATGGTTTTACCTAGCTCGAGCATATCCCAATAGTGACGTTCCATCTTTTGCTGGAAATCGGCCGGTACTGGTGGATATTGATTAGGGCCGTAGAGTGGGCGATCTGGACCAATCAACGGATGATCCGCGGCTAAGTTCAAGCCCATATCAAAGGTTTCTTTAATATCACCGGGGTTTTCTGGGTCGAGCTGTTCGGCCATCATGCGGCCATAACCACGGTGGTTGGCTGACAGGGTGATATCAATCTTTATTTTTTCGGCTTCAGGGAGGGCAAAAAAGGCTTCAGACAGCGCGCGCATTTCACGCATACGCGCTTGGCTGATGGGGTGTCCTTGAATATAGAAAAAGCCGCTTTCTCGGCAGGCGGTATCAATTGCGTTAGCAACGGCTAATTGTTCCGCTGCAGTACCGGAATATAAACTAGAAATATTGATCAGAGGAATATTCATAGAGGTGTCGGTTGTTAGTAGAGGAGAGGCTGGCCACTATCGATGATAGCGGCCAGTGGTATTGCAGGCTTACTGAGGAATATCAGATTGAACGCCTTCGACATACCAGTTCATTTTTTCTAGATCTTCGTAAGACAGGCGGGTACCTTCAGGCACGACCAACTCACCGGCTTTGTTTTTGATCGGTCCAGCAAAGGGATAAACACTGCCATCTTTAATACCCGCGATGAGCTCTTTCGCATGGGCGACGACGTCAGCAGGGATGCTGTCATTGAAGCTTGGAATAACAATAGCGCCCTCTTTCATACCCTCAACATTGGCTTTAGGTTTCCAAGTGCCGTCCATGACCGCTTTAATGGTATTGATGTAATGAGGGCCCCATTCATCAACCACAGAGAGCAGATGGGCGTTAGGGCCGAAGGATGACATGTCAGAAGCCTGTCCAACGGCGTGAGCGCCACGACGTTCAGCGGCTTGCATGGCGGCAGGACTATCGGTGTGCTGTAAAATCACATCGACGCCTTGGTCCATCATAGCATTAGCCGCATCGGCTTCTTTACCCGGATCGAACCAGCTGTTTACCCAGATGACCTTTAACTCAGCGTCAGGGTTGTATTCATTAAGGGCCAGCTGCACCGCATTGATATCACGGATAACTTCAGGGATAGGGAATGAAGCGATATAACCAATTTTGTTGCTCTTGGTGACCTGTGATGCAACATAACCCGCAACGTAACGACCTTCAAAGGTAGTAGAAATATAGGTGCCCACGTTTTTAGCCATTTTGTAGCCGGTGGCATGTTCAAAGGCAACCTTAGGGAACTGTTTAGCGACCTTAAGCGTTGGGTTCATAAAACCAAACGAGGTGGTGAAGATTAGGTCGTGACCGGTTTTGGCGAGGTTGTAGATAACCCGTTGGGCATCAGCGCCTTCGGCAACGTTTTCAACATAGGTGGTTTTGATCTTGTCACCGTATACGGCCTCAGCGGACAGACGGCCTTGGTCATGCTGATAAGACCAGCCGTGGTCACCGACAGGGCCAACATAAACAAAGCCTACTTTCAGCGGCTCTGCCGCTTGAACTGAAAGAGAGGATAATGCGGTCAGGCACACCCCGGCGGCGAGTCCGGTAACCAGTTTATTAAATTGACGACGTTTCATGCATCCTTCTCCTGTGAGACGTTTGTTAGCAACAGGCTAATAAAGTTGACCGATAGGTCAGTTATATTTATTAAAGCAAAAATCTGACCAATTACACATTATCCTTTCATCAAGCCGCTAACGTCGATATTTAGCGGCTTGAGTTTCGAGCAGGCCATGGATAATGACTTTAGTTTGCTCCGGCTTGGTGCGCAAGCGCTAAAATAGGCGTGCGGATTCCACAAAGCAGTGCGTCGGTCACGGCTTAACCCTTGGCATAGAACGGGTTGCCCAGTGACATTGGGGCGACGAGTCGGCTGCGTGCCTGATTGCTCGACAGAATCACCAGCACCACAACCGTTGCTAGATAGGGCAGTATCGCCAGTAGATTTGGCGACACGGAAAAGCCCAGCCCCTGAAAGACCAGATGCAGAATGCTTGCCAATCCAAATAGCCATGCGCCGAGTAATACTCGCCCGACCTTCCAGCTGGCAAAGACCACCAATGCTAGCGCTATCCAGCCCCGTCCAGCAGACATGTTTTCGGCCCAGAGTGGGGTGTAGGCTAACGATAGATAGCCCCCGGCGAGTCCCGCCATGGCGCCACCAAACATAATGGCCAGATAGCGAGTTTTAAACACTGGCAGGCCAATCGCATTCGCGGCGTGAGGGTTTTCACCCACCGCTTTGAGCACCAACCCCGGACGGGAGTAGTTAACAAACCAGTAGGCCGCGGCAAACAGGATAAAGGAGAGGTAGACGACCAAGTCTTGGCCAAACAGCATACGGCCAATAATCGGTAAGTCGGTGAGACCTGAAATAAAGATTGGGTCGAGCCCTTCGATAGGCTTACCGACATAATCGCTGCCGATAAAGGCGGATAGGCCGGTGCCGAAGATCGTTAATGCCAAGCCGGTGGCGACTTGGTTAGCACTGAGTTCCATGGTAATAAGGCCAAAAATTAACGACATTAGTACGCCGGCAATAATGGCCAGCATAAAGCCCAGTAATAGGCTGCCCGACAACAGGGTGACGATAAAGCCGATTACGGCGCCCATTAGCATCATGCCTTCTTGACCGAGGTTAAGCACACCGCTTTTTTCACAGATGAGTTCACCCAAGGCCACTATCAATAGCGGCGTTCCGGTGCGGATCATGGCGTAGAGTATGTTGGTAATCAGATCAATATCCATGGGTTTTTATCCTTGGGTCTCAGACGCTAGTGGTGGCAAGGGGGAGACGGTTTGAGCTTTTTGGGTTTGAGACGAATGCGGAAAGAGATCAGCACATCGCAGGCCAGTAGATAGAACAGTAGCATCCCCTGAAACAGCCCCGTGAGTGCCAGCGGTAAGCCTAGGCTAATCTGCGCCATCTCACCGCCCATATAGAGTAGTGCCATCAACAGGCTCGCCAGTAAAATGCCTACCGGGTGAAGACGGCCGAGAAAAGCCACAATGATGGCGGCATAGCCGTAACCGGGAGAGATCTGTGGAATCAGTTGGCCAATAGGGCCGGTGACTTCACCTACGCCAGCCAAACCCGCTAATCCGCCACTGAGTAACAGCGCAAAGTAGGTGAGTCGCTTCTCTTTGAAGCCGGACAGACGGGCGGCACCGGCATCCATGCCCATGACTTTAATTTGGAAACCATAGAAGCTGCGACTCATTAATACCCAGACGGCCACCACGGCCAGTAAAGCTAATGCCATACCAAAATGCACCCGGGTGTCTTCAACCAAAATAGGTAGCAGTGCAGAATCGCCAAACAGCGCCGATTCGGGGAAGTTATAGCCATCAGGGTCTTTCAGCGGCCCGTGAACCGCCCACAGTAGAATGTTTAGGGCGATGTAGTTCATCATGATGGTGGTGAGAATTTCATTGGTATTGAAGCGAACCTTCAATACGGCGGCAATGCCCGACCACACAATACCGCCGCACACACCGGCGATTAGTACGGCGGGGAGCACCCAGAATGCTTCCACCTCAATAAACTGCAAGGCGATGTAACTGCCGAAAAGCCCGCCCATCAATAGCTGCCCTTCGGCACCGATATTCCAGATTTTCGCCTTAAACGCCACGGACAGGCCGATGGCACAGAGTAAAATGGGGGCGGTTTTGACGCAAAGTTCAGCCAGGCCGTGGGTGTCTGAGATCGGCACATAGAGAATAGTGATCAATGCCTCAACCGGATCGACGCCGAGTAGGGTAAATAGAATCAGGCCGGTCAGCATGGTCAATAGCGCCGCTAATACCGGCGACAGATAGGCCATTGCGCGGGAGCGTTCGCCGCGTGGTTCCAGTTTGATCATGGAGTTGCTCCCTGTTCACAGGTAGAGGGATTAAAGTCACCGGCCATCATGCGTCCCAGTTCTTGTATGGATGATTCAGGTGTCGGTTTGATCGGTGACAGTGCACCATCGCAGATGGCACCGATACGGTCAGAAATGAGGAATAATTCATCAATGTCTTCGGAGACCACTAAAATAGCGGCGCCTTGATCCCGCAGTTGGATTAGCGCCTTATGGATCGCGGTGGCCGCACCAATATCGACGCCCCAAGTCGGGTGTGCGGCAATCAAAATGCGGGGGTTCTGCATGATCTCGCGGCCAATAATAAACTTCTGTAAATTACCGCCAGATAAACTGTCTGCCTGTGCATGTCGTCCCGGGGTTTTAACTTTGTATTGGGCGATAATGTCATCGGCAAAGGTTTCTGCTTTGTGCCATGCGACCATGCCTTTGCTGACGAGTCCCGAGAGAAACCCGGTAAGCAGAGCATTTTCTGTCAGGCTCATTTCCGGTACCGCACCTCGACCGAGCCGTTCTTCTGGAACGAAGGCTAGCCCCCATTGGCGACGTTGATCCGGTGAGAGTTTGCCGACGGGGGTGCTCTCAAAATGGATAGTTGCGTCGTTTTCGCAGTGTTGCTCGCCGCTTAGGCTTGCCAGTAACTCTTCTTGCCCGTTGCCGGCGACACCGGCGATACCGACGATTTCGCCAGCATTAACGGTCAGGTTGATCTGTTTTAGCTGCACGCCAAATGGATCATCGCTGGTCAGATTAAGATCTCTGATTGTCAGTAATGGCGTGCTGCCCAGTTTTTTTGGATAAGTGGTGCTGATCGGTGTGTCGTCGCCTACCATCAATTTAGCCATGCTGGTGGTATCTTCCTCGGCAGGTATGCATTCGCCGGAAACCTTACCTGCGCGTAACACCGTAGCTTTATGGCAGAGCGCTTTGACCTCGTTGAGTTTATGGCTAATAAAGAGGATTGAGCAGCCCTCATGGGCCAGTTGTCGCAGGGTAATAAAGAGTGTATCGACCTCTTGGGGGGTCAGAACCGAGGTGGGTTCATCAAGAATCAGCAGTTTAATGTTTTGCACTAGACAGCGGACGATCTCAACCCGCTGACGTTCGCCAACGGAAAGGGTATGGATCTCCCGGTCAGGATTGATCGCCATACCATATTTTTCTGACACGCTGCGGATCTTCTCGGCGAGGGGGCCAAGTTCACCGGCATCATCACCGAGGGCGAGAGCGATGTTCTCGGTGACGGTTAAGGTTTCGAATAGAGAGAAGTGCTGAAACACCATGCCAATACCGAGTTTGCGAGCATGGGCGGGGTCTTTGACTTCAATGGGCAGGCCATCCCAGAGGAGTTCGCCATGATCGGGCTTAACGAGCCCATAAATAACCTTCATTAGGGTGCTTTTCCCGGCGCCGTTTTCGCCGAGTAGAGCATGGATTTCGGCCGGCGCGATATCCAAATGGATGTCATCGTTGGCCAAGCATCCCGGATATTGTTTGCTGATGCCGCGTAAAGTCAGTCGCGGAGGTGATGGGTTCTGCTTCACGCTGGCTACCTCGCCTCTAAATGGAGCTAAAAGAAAACTATACTTAAACCTGACAGTCGAGTCTCGCCTATCTCTGAAAGAAATGCAAAAAGCTGGCCAGCTGGTCAGGTTTCTATTAATTATCTGTTCCTATGCGTTTATTGTGGCTTAACAGCCCTGTAGTTGATACTCATGGATTCGTGTCAACCACCATAGCTTTGGGTATTGCACTAAACTCGATCGCTGCTGAAACGAGACTGCACGGTTATGGCGCGTCAGTTTTTCATTCTCGGTAGTGCTATCAATCAGATCGATGTTATCGCGCCGGGGTAATGCCGCAGCCTTTGAGAATAATGTGGGTGAGGGTATTGATCGCCTGTTCATAGTCATCGTCATCCAGTTCCGGTTTACCTAATGCCGATGAAATTTGTAGCGCGAAATCAGCATAGTGCTGAGTGCTCGACCAGAGTAAAAAGATAAGATGGCTCGGGGTGATATTGGCGTCCAGCTTCCCCTGTTGTTGCCACTGTTCGAAGACCGCGGTACGGGAGCGAAACCAGGTTTCATAGCCTTCGCTAAAATAGTCGTTTAAATTCGGCCCGCCACTAATGATCTCACTGGCAAAAATACGCGAGGCGAGTGGATGGTCACGGGAGAATTCAATTTTGCGGCGTAGGTAATGAGTCAGACTCTCGCTGGCATCATCTTCTGGCTTTAGATTACTGAGGGTGCTATCCCATAGATCAATAATATCGCTGAGTACGGCGAAATAGAGGCCTAGTTTGTTTTTGAAATAATAGTGAATGTTCGCCTTGGGTAAATTAGCCCGAATGGCGATCTCTCGAATACTGGCCCCTTTGAACCCGCAGGTGGCAAATTCCTGCTCTGCTGCCGCTAGAATGCGCTGTTCATTACGCTGACGAATACGTCCAGCGGGTTTCTCACCCGTATGGGAGTTAATATCTAACGGCATGAAGGGGTCTCAAAAAGCATATTGAGGGCGAATTATAGCGTAAAACAAATCGCCGTCAGGTGCTGTGGCGCTATTTTATGGTCGCTGAGCTTTATTATTGAGGTTGATCGGGATTTAAAGGGGGCATCAACGGGCTATTTATGGGTAGCACGTTAAAAAAATTACCGCGGGTGACTTTATGACGCTTTACAATGGGTTAACATGTCAGCATTGCGGTGATCTTTTTTGCACGGTGGATACGCAGTTATGATATCTTTTCTTTGCTACTTTACAGTTGAGTTGGAGCCAAGAGCTTAATGACACAGGATTTTCTGACCACTCCGGCGAAAATATTGATTACCGGGCTGGATGGCCAAATTGGCCATTTTTTAAATCAGGCAACACAGGATGATCCATTTTTCACTGTGGTTGCCTTTACCGATGCAAAGCTGGATATCAGTTGTCGTGAGCAGGTGCAAATGCAGCTGGATGAGCATCAGCCTGATTATGTCATTAACACCACCGGCTTTAATGCGGTTGACCGGGCAGAAGCCTCTGCTGACCGTTGTTTTGCACTGAATAGAGATGCCGTCGAAAATTTAGCGCTGATCTGTGGTGACCTATCTATCCCCCTAATCCATCTGTCATCCGACTATGTCTTTGATGGACACTATGCAAGCGGCTATACCGAAGACGATCAGGCTCGCCCACTGGGTTTGTATGGTGAGAGTAAGTGGCAGGGTGAAGAGGTTTTACGAGCGGCTTTGCCACAGCATGTGATTTTGCGGGTGAGTTGGGTGTTCAGTACTATCGGTGACAACTTTATGCGCCGGGCGCTACTGCAGGCACGACAACAGGAAGAGATCTCTGCCGCCGATGATCGGCGTGGCTGTCCAACATCGGCCAGTGATATTGCGCGGGTGATTGTGGCGATTCTTAAGCAGCTTCATAATGGCGCCGAAAACTGGGGCACTTATCACTATTGTTGTGCTGAAGTGACCACTCGCTATGGCTTTACAGAAGCGGTTTTAGCGGCGGCTGGGCAATATGAAAAGTTAAAGGTGGAGAAGCTGATCCCGATTAGCTCATCTGATTTAGGCAGTGATGCTGAGCGTCCTGCCTCTTCGGTGCTGGTGTGTACTAAGTTACTGAATCACTTTGGTATTCGGCAACGTCCTTGGCGTAGCCAATTGGTGGCGATGATTCGCGAACAATACCAAAATGAAGAGATTAACGATCTTTCAGCTTAAGGAAGGCGATTGCCGCCTTCCGGTCAGTGTTGCCTCTTCCTACTTAATCATCTGCTGAATCAAGCAGGGAAGGCGGTATGATGCAGCGCGACCCAGACAATATAAGCCACACAACCTAACGCCATCACAAAGGCCAAGAGCCTAATGCTTCTGGTTTTTCCTCTCTTCAGGGCGATAGTGCCCAAGACAATATAACCAATCAATGCTATCAACTTAGCCGTCAACCAGTCATGGGTAAATGGATATTGGTTGATAGTCACTGTGAGCGCGATAGCGCTTAGCAGCAATAGTGTGTCGATGATATGAGGGACGATCTTAACCCAGCGACGTTGTAGCTTCTCAGGGCAAGACAGCATCCACATGCCACGCAGACAAAAAAGCAGAATGCTCAAAACGGCAAAGGTGATATGGGTATGTTTCAGTGCTAAATACATTCGTTTGGGACTCGTTTAGAATAGACGGTATAACCGATATAAATGGTCGGGTATATTTTTGCCGAAAAGACCTCGAGATACTAGCCCGAAGATGACGACAACAACGAATAAAAGCAGCAGCAGTCAACTAGTCGACCGTTTTGGCCGTCGGGTTGAGTATATTCGCCTCTCCGTTACTGACCGTTGCGATTTTCGCTGTGTTTACTGTATGGCGGAAGAGATGGAGTTTCTGCCTCGTAGTGAGGTTTTATCACTGGAAGAGTTATATCTGGTGGCGCAGGCGTTTGTTGAACTCGGTGTGAACAAGATCCGCCTGACCGGTGGTGAGCCGTTGGTGCGTCGAGGCATCCTAACATTAGTCGAGCAGCTTGGGCAGCTACCGGCTGAACTGCTGATAACAACGAATGGGTCTCAGTTGGCTGGCATGGCGGCTGACCTCAAACGTTTAGGCGTCGATCGTCTGAATATTAGTCTCGATAGTTTGCAAGCCGATAAGTTTAAACGCCTGACCCGTACCGGTCGTTTGCACCAGGTATTGGCCGGTATCGATGCGGCGGTTGCTGCGGGTTTTAAGCGGATTAAGTTGAATGCGGTGGTGTTGAAGGGCCGTAACGATGATGAAGTGCTGGATCTGATTCAGTTTGCGCGGGATAAAGGCGTTGATATTACCTTTATTGAAGAGATGCCGCTCGGGGCGATTACTGAGCATGACCGGGCAGAGGCCTATTGTTCCAGTGATGAATTACTTGCCTTGATCAAACCACAATATCCACTGATCGACAGTAGCGAAAAAACCGGCGGACCTTCACGTTATTACCGTATGGCCGACAGCGATAGCCGGATCGGCTTTATTTCGCCCCACAGTCATAACTTTTGCAGTGAATGTAATCGGGTGCGGATGACGGTAGAGGGGCGTTTATTGCTATGCCTAGGTAACGAACACTCGATGGATCTGCGTCAGGTGCTGAGGGAATATCCCGGTGATATCGAGCGTTTGAAGCAGCAGCTGATTCTGGCGATGGATCTAAAACCCGAACAGCACCATTTCGACCTTGATGACGATGGGCCACAAATTGTCCGCTTTATGAATATGACTGGCGGCTGATGGGGGGGTTATTGAGCCTAGTCGCGGCTTTAAGTTAAAGAATGGTTAATGTGCGCTGAAATTATTCCTGTCTCCCTGTAAAATACCGGCCTTAATATTAGCAATGCCCAGGAGGCAGAATGTCAGCCAGCCCTATCAATGATCCATTTCAGAACATTCGACCCTATCACGATAGTGAAGTAAGTGATGTCCTGAACCGGCTGATACATGATGATGAACTTATCTCGGTTTTAACCCGTTATCAGTTTCCGCAGATGGCATCGCTGTTTGGTTGGTTATTGAAGCCAGCGATACGTATTTTCTTAGCGCAAAAAACCGGTGAAATCGAAACCATTCAAGATTTTCAAACGCTGATCGCCAGCTATATGACCAAGATGATTGGGCGCACTACAACGCGTCTTTCATGTAGCGGCATTGAGGCGTTAGATACCGACGAAGCATATCTGTTTGTTTCTAATCACCGTGATATAGCGATGGACCCGGCATTTATTAATTGGGCTTTGTATCAAAACGGCTTTGATACCCTGCGGATTGCTATTGGTGACAACCTGTTACGTAAGCCCTACGTGTCTGATCTGATGCGGTTAAATAAAAGCTTTATTGTGAATCGTTCCGCGAAGGGGCGTGAAGTGCTTACCGCCTTAGGGCAGTTGTCCGCCTATATTGATCACTCCCTCGTCCAAGATGAAGCCAGCATCTGGATCGCTCAACGGGAAGGTCGGGCCAAAGATGGTAATGATTTTACTGATCCTGCTATTTTAAAAATGTTCTATATGGCCCATCGTAAGCAGCGTAGCTTTGCGGAGTTTGTTGAGCGGGCGAAAATTGTACCGGTCTCTATCTCCTATGAATATGACCCCTGTGATAGTGCCAAAGCGCTAGAGCTGGACTCTAAGCAGCAGGGTGGTGAATATCAAAAATCACAGTTTGAAGATATTGAGAGCATTGTTGCGGGTATTAACGGTGATAAGGGTCATGTGCATGTGGCGTTTGGCGAAGTGATTGATGGGCTGGATACGCCAGATGAGCTGGCCGCTGAGATCGACCGACAGATTATCGAAAGCTACTATCTACACCCTTCCAACTTACTGGCAGCAGGGGTTGAATCCGATGCCATTGGTGAGGAACAAAAAGCGCAATTTGCTGCCCGATTTGATGGTCTGCCTGAATCTGCAGCGGAAATCCTGCGGCAGATGTACGCAAACCCGGTGTTGAATAAGCGTAAATATCAGGAGGCGGTATGAGCCGTTTGACGCATCTGGATGAGCATGGCAATGCCAATATGGTGGATGTGTCCGATAAGGCGGTGACTAGCCGGGAAGCAACTGCACAGGCGCTGGTGAAAATGCAGCCAGAGACGCTGCGGATGATTACTGCCGGTGAGCATAAAAAAGGTGATGTGCTGACGGTCGCCAGGATTGCCGGTATTCAGGCCGCTAAACGGTGTGCCGACCTTATTCCGTTGTGTCACCCGTTGATGTTGAGTAAAGTCTCTGTTGAGTTAACACCTCAGCCGGAGGTGGATGCTATCTTGATTTTGGCGACCTGCAAGCTGGCGGGCCAGACCGGTATAGAGATGGAAGCGTTGACCGCGGCCTCGGTCGCTGCCCTGACGATTTATGATATGTGTAAGGCGGTTGATAAAGGGATGGTGATCTCTGAGATCAAGCTGTTAGAAAAGAAAGGCGGTAAATCGGGCCATTGGAAAGTGACCTCTTAAAATCCTCTGTAATATAGACTCTCATGCCGAAAAAAGGATAGTGATCAGGCGATGACCAGACAACCTACTCTGTTTTTATATCTGCGGGCAACGCTGTTTTATATCGGTTTTTATCCGGTGACCTTAGTGTTTGCCGCGTTTTGCTTGCTGGTGGGCTGGGCGTTGCCCTTCCGTCCTCGGTTTAAGCTCTTTACGTTGATGAATTATTTCAGCATGGCTTGGTTGTATCTCTGCTGTGGCGTGAAATATCGTATCGAGGGGCGCGAAAATTTACCCCAGGATCGAGCCTATGTGGTGGTGGCCAACCATTCCAGCGAATGGGAAACGCTATTCTTGCAAACACTGATTCGTCCCCAGAGTGCAGTGTTAAAGCAAGAGCTATTAAAAATCCCATTTTTTGGCTGGGCATTAGCGATGTTAAAACCGATCGCGTTGGATCGAAGCAAGCGTCGTGGTGCGTTAAAGCAGCTGTTGACTCAGGGTAAGGCGCGTTTGGAAGAGGGCGTTAATGTGGTGATCTTTCCTCAGGGCACCCGGGTTGAAACAGGCAAGTTGGGTAAGTTTAATAAAGGGGGGCGATGTTGGCCGCCAGTGCTCAGGTGCCGGTGGTGCCGTTAGCGCATGATGCGGGATTATTTTGGCCGGGTAAAAGCTACGTCAAATATCCGGGTACTGTGACTGTGCGAATCGGCACTCCTGTCGAGTCTGTCGAGCGGAGCATCGATGAAATTCACACTGAGTCGATCGGTTGGCTAGAAGCGCAGATGCGTGACCTGCAGGTAGTCGATGAATAAGTCGTGTTAAGTAAACAATAAAAAACCCGCCAATAGGCGGGTTTTTTAGGCTTTGAATTCGCCGTTTGAACGATCGATTAGCCGGTAAACTTCTGGAATACCAGCGTTGAGTTAGTACCACCGAAGCCAAAGCTATTTGACATCACGCGCTGCAAATCAACATTGTCTTTGCGTTCAGTGACGACCGGTAGGCCTTCAGCCGCCGGGTCTAAGTCATCAATATTGGCTGATGCACAGATAAAGTTGTTTTCCATCATCAGCAAGCTATAGATCGCTTCTTGAACGCCGGTAGCGCCGAGAGAGTGACCTGTCAGTGACTTAGTGGAGCTAACCGGAGGCATCTCTGTGCCGAAGGTTTCTTTCATCGCCTTCAGTTCTTGGATGTCACCAGCCGGTGTCGATGTACCATGGGAGTTGATGTAATCAATGTTGCCATCAACGGTATCCATTGCTTGCTTCATGCAGCGCATAGCGCCTTCGCCAGAAGGGGCAACCATATCGTAACCGTCAGAGGTTGCGCCATAACCGACCAGTTCGCCGTAAATCTTAGCGCCACGGGCTTTAGCGTGTTCCAGCTCTTCTAGAACGAGCATGCCGCCACCGCCAGCGATAACGAAACCATCGCGGTTGGCATCGTATGCGCGAGATGCTTTTTCGGGTGTTTCATTGTACTTGCTAGACAAAGCACCCATCGCATCAAACATCATACTGAGTGACCAGTGCAGCTCTTCACCACCACCGGCAAAGACGATGTCTTGTTTGTTTAGCTGGATCTGTTCCATTGCGTTGCCGATACAGTGGGCGCTGGTAGCGCAGGCAGAGGTAATGGAATAGTTAACGCCTTTAATTTTAAAAGGAGTTGCCAGACAAGCTGATACGGTTGAACCCATGGTGCGGGTTACGCGGTATGGACCCACGCGGCGCACGCCCTTGCTGCGAAGGATATCGGCGGCTTCGACGATATCGGCAGAGGATGCACCACCGGAACCAGCGATCAGACCGGTACGCACATTCGATACCATCTCGTCACTGAGGTTGGCGTCTTTAATCGCCTGATCCATTGAAAGGTAAGCATACGCGGCAGCATCACCCATGAAACGAACCAGTTTGCGGTCGATCAGGTCGGTGTAATCCAGATCAATGCTGCCAGCTACCTGGCTGCGGAATCCAAGCTCTTTGTACTCTTCCTGAAACTTAATGCCGGAACGGCCTTCTTTCAGTGAGTCCAAGACGGCTTCTTTATCAGTACCTAGGCAAGATACGATACCCATTCCGGTAACAACTACACGTCTCATAGGATGCCTCTTTTATTCAGTAAACGTTGTAAGTATAGATCTACAGCAGGCTGGCAGCCTGCTATGACGGCTTAGCTTAATTTAGAAGCTATCGGTAGATACGAACAGGCCCACGCGCAGATCTTTTGCGGTGTAAATTTCGCGTCCGTCGACGGATACGCTACCATCAGCGATACCCATAACCAATTTGCGTTCGATCACCCGTGACAGGTCGATACGATAAGTCACTTTTTTAGCTGTTGGCAGGATCTGGCCGGTAAATTTTACTTCACCGCATCCCAGTGCGCGCCCGCGCCCTTTATTGCCACGCCAGCCAAGGAAAAAGCCAACGATCTGCCACATAGCGTCAAGCCCTAAGCAACCCGGCATAACTGGATCGGTTGGAAAATGGCAGTCGAAAAACCAAAGATCAGGATGGATATCCAGCTCTGCTTCGATATAGCCTTTGCCATATTTACCACCTTCGCCGGTGATCATAGTGATGCGGTCCATCATCAGCATGTTGCCGATAGGCAGGCGGGCATTACCCTCACCAAACATGATGCCGTTACCGCACTGAAGGAGTTCTTCTCGATTAAATGAGGAAGGTTTTGTCATTTGAGCTGTATATCCACTTTTTTTTAGCCAAAATATCGGGGGGATTATACCGGGTTAGTGGTCGGGGATCACGGCCTGTATCATTAAAAACGGTAAATTCGGATAGATTTGGTCGTTTTTAAGGGGGTTTATCGCAAGATGCACAGTGAATTTTGGCATGAGCGCTGGGAAACTGGCCGTATAGGTTTTCACCAGTCAGAGGTGAATGAGTGGCTGCAACAAGCTTGGCCTGCGTTGCAAACCCGGGGCGAAGGGCGGGTTTTGGTACCCTTATGCGGCAAGAGTCTGGATATGGTCTGGCTGCGCGAACAGGGTCATGAAGTGACCGGCGTCGAGCTAAATGAGCGTGCTTGTGAGGCATTTTGGTGTGAGCAACTAAATAGGGCCGTTATAGCGACGCCTTTATATCAGGGTGATTTTATTGGACGAGAAGTAGAAGGGCTGCGCACCCTGTGTGGTGATTTCTTTGCGCTTCCCGCCGCAGAATTCGAAACAGTTGCTTGGGTGTATGACCGTGCCGCCCTGATCGCTTTTCCCGAGCCGATGCGTCGACGTTATGCGCAAATGCTGAGTGAGTGTTTACCTGTCGGTGTGGCGATGCTGTTGATAACGCTTGAGTTTAACGGCGCGGAGGGCCCTCCGTTCTCTGTGACTGAAGCGGAGGTTAACGACCTTTATGGAGAGCGATTCATAATAGACAAGTTACACACAGAAGCGTTGGATGGTCGGGATGCTGGCCGAGCCGAAACCGTTTATATCTTGCGCGATCAGCGCAGCGGTAGTCATTAAATGGCGCGAGCGGGTGTGTTTGCGTATCAAAA
Organism: Amphritea sp. GJ51-11; assembly: GCF_055808735.1. Lineage (NCBI taxonomy): Bacteria > Pseudomonadati > Pseudomonadota > Gammaproteobacteria > Oceanospirillales > Oceanospirillaceae > Amphritea > Amphritea sp. GJ51-11. The sequence goes on from NZ_CM147881.1 coordinate 4,643,506, forward strand.
AAAACCGCCGAGTGGCGGTTTCTTGGCGATGTTCAAAGTGGCGAATGGCCGATGTTAGCTATTGCGCTTAACGGCGAGATCAGCCAGTTGAATCATGGTTTGTTTGAATGAGCTGTCTGGCAGAGCGTCGAGGGCTTTGATCGCCTTGTCTGCTTCGGCGTAGGCGGTATTGCGGGAATAATCGATCGAGCCGGTGACATGAACGATATCCATGATCGGTTGTAGGTCTTCTAAGCCGCCTTTACGAATGGCTTGACGGATCAAGTTGCGCTGCTCATCGGTACCGTGCTGCATAGCATGGATCAGCGGCAGGGTAGCTTTACCTTCAGCCAAGTCGTCGCCGACATTCTTACCCATCTCTTCGGCGCTGCTGAGATAATCCATGACGTCGTCGATGATCTGAAAGGCGATACCGATATGTCGACCATAGAGTCGTAAGGCTTCTTGCTCCTCTTTGCTGGCGTCAGCCAAAATTGCCCCGGCTTCGGTGGCCGCTTCAAACAGCATGGCGGTTTTACCCAAAATTACCTGCATATAGGCATCTTCGGTGGTGTCAGGGTTGCGCGCATTGAGCAACTGCATGACTTCGCCTTCAGCAATAATGGTGGTGGCATTGGAGATGACCGCCATAATTTCCAGCTTGTTGATTTCAACCATGATTTGGAAGGAGCGCGAATAAAGGAAATCACCAACCAGCACGCTAGGTGCATTGCCCCACTTGGCGTTAGCGGTGTCGTTGCCGCGTCGTAGCTCAGAGTTATCCACAACATCGTCGTGCAGTAGGGTGGCGGTGTGGATAAATTCGATCACCGCCGCGAGCGGGATATGTTGATCATCTTTATAGCCGGCGGCGTTGGCCGCGAGGAGTACCAGCAACGGTCTTATTCGTTTGCCACCACTTTCGACAATGTAATGTCCGATTTTTTCAACCAGGGGTACACCAGAGTGTAAGTGGTTGATAATATAGTCGTTTACCGCTTCGAATTGCGGCTCAATAGCTGGGTTTAACTGATGTGGCAGCATAGGAACTGATACTAGGCTCTTAAATTGGTATTGGCGCATGCTAGGGGGTGAGTATGCGAGTGTCAAGAAAGTCGGGTTATTATCTATATTTCTGCTTGAGTCAGATCTGATGTTTCTATATAATCTCGCGCCCTAACCCATCCAAATTCGCTCCCTACCATATGGTTCAACCATTAGAAGTAGGCGTGTTATTTAGTAGCAGGGTGGGTTTTAAACTGGAGATTAAAATGTACGCAGTAATTGTGAGCGGCGGTAAACAGTACCGAGTTCAGGAAGGCCATACGCTGAAACTGGAAAAACTGGCTGTAGAAGCGGGTTCTAATGTTGAATTTGACCGCGTTTTACTGGTTGCAGATGGCGATGATGTTAAAATCGGTGCGCCAGTTGTTGAAGGTGCTAAGGTTACAGCTGAAGTTGTAAGCCACGGTCGCGCTAAGAAAGTTCATATCATGAAATTCAAGCGTCGTAAGCATCACATGAAGCAGATGGGTCACCGTCAACACTTCACTGAAGTTAAAATTACTGGCATTAGTGCCTAAGACTATTCGATAGGAGAGTGACAAATGGCTCATAAGAAGGCGGCAGGTAGTACTCGTAACGGTCGTGACTCCGAGTCGAAACGCTTAGGTGTTAAGCGTTTCGGTGGTCAGGTAGTGACGGCTGGTAACATTCTTGTTCGTCAGCGCGGAACTAAGTTCCATGCTGGTGTTAACGTAGGTATGGGTAAAGACCATACTCTGTTTGCGACTGCAGACGGCGTTGTTAAGTTTGTTGTTAAAGGCCCGCAAAAGCGTAAGTATATTACTATAGAAACCGCTTAATACGGCTTTTATGCTTAAAAAAGCTCCGCGGTTGCGGGGCTTTTTTTGTTTTTAATGGCTAATTAAGCTTGTTGTTGAAAGGGTCTGCAGGGCGGGTCTTATCAACAGCCGGTTTGTTGCCGGTAATGTGCACAGAATGCCAGTATAACTGGAGGTGTAGTATGAAATTTGTAGATGAAGCGACGATTACGATCGAGGCGGGTAAGGGCGGCAATGGTACCTTGAGCTTTCGCCGGGAAAAATATATCGCGAAAGGTGGTCCTGATGGCGGTGATGGCGGTGATGGCGGTTCGGTATATGTAGAAGCGGATGAATCGCTGAATACGCTGATCGATTATCGGTTTCAGCCGCGCTATAAGGCTGAAAATGGTAAAGGCGGTCAGAGCCGTAACTGTACAGGGGCTAAAGGCGAAGATTTGATCATGAAGGTGCCAGTCGGTACTACTGTGGTTGATATTGATACCGACGAAGTTTTGGCGGATATGACTCAGGTAGGCCAGGTTGAGAAAATTGCTCAGGGTGGTTTCCATGGTCTGGGTAATACGCGCTTCAAGAGTAGTGTGAACCGTGCGCCTCGGCAGACGACTAATGGTAGTTTGGGTGAAACGCGTAACGTTAAGCTTGAGCTGAAAGTGCTAGCGGATGTTGGTTTGCTGGGCTTGCCCAATGCGGGTAAATCGACCTTTATTCGGTCAGTTTCTGCCGCTACGCCAAAGGTGGCGGATTATCCGTTTACCACGCTGGTGCCAAACCTAGGTGTTGTTAGTATCGAGCAGCATAAGAGCTTTGTGATTGCTGATATACCCGGCATCATTGAGGGCGCGGCTGAGGGCGCTGGGCTCGGGATTCGCTTCCTGAAGCACTTGGCGCGTAACCGTATATTGCTGCATCTTGTGGATATGGCGCCTTGGGATGGTGTAACGCCGGCGGATTCGGCCTGTGTGATCGTTCGTGAGCTAGATAAATTTAGTCCGACCTTAGCGGCTCAGCCGCGTTGGTTGGTGCTGAATAAGCTCGATATGGTGCCGGAAGATGAGCAGGAAGAGCGTTGTCAGTCGGTTGTTGATGCGCTGGGCTGGGATGGTCCTGTGTACCGTATTTCTGCCATCAATAAGATGGGCACGCAGCAGTTGGTGCAGGATATTCAGGTGTTTCTCGACCAATTGGCTGAGCAGATGGCCGAGCAGCCTGAGTTGGTCGATGCTGAGCTGCAGATACGTCGAGCGATTGATCGTGAAGGTCGTGAGCGGATTGAGCAGATGCGTGAAGAAGTACGTGCGAAGCGCCAAGGCGATGACGATTTTGAAGACTTCGACGATGATGATTATGACGTTGAAGTGGAATATGTAAAAAATTAGGGTTTGTGTCGGGCTGTCCGGTCGCGCTTAGCGTCGGGAAAGGAAATGGCCTTTTAGTTGTGTCTTTCAAGAGAGTAGTTAGCCGTGAGCTCAGCGCGTAATAAACTGAAAACATCTCGTCGATGGGTTGTTAAAATTGGCAGTGCGTTACTGACAAATGATGGTGAGGGGTTGGATCTGGCGGCTATTGGTCGTTGGGTCGATCAGTTAGCTCAATTGCGCCGGGATGGCCTTGAAGTTGTGCTGGTGTCCTCGGGCTCAATCGCTGAAGGAATTGTGCGCCTCGGTTGGAAAGAGCGGCCTTATGAAGTGTATAAGCTTCAGGCGGCTGCGGCGGTTGGGCAGATGGGGTTGGTGCAGGCTTATGAAACCAACTTTCGCCGCCATAATGCCTTAACGGCGCAAATTCTGCTGACCCATGAGGATCACTCGAATCGTAAGCGTTATCTCAATGCTCAGGCGACCCTGAGGACTTTGTTGTCGGTGGGGGTGGTGCCGGTGGTGAATGAGAATGATACCGTGGTTACCAAAGAGATCCGCTTTGGTGATAATGATACCCTTGGTGCGCTGGTGGCTAATTTGGTTGAGGCGGATGCCTTGATTCTGTTGACCGATCAGAATGGTCTGTACACTGCTGATCCGCGTTCCAATCCTGATGCTGCTTTGATTTCTGAGGCGATGGCCGGTGATCGCTCACTGGACGCGATGGCTGGCGGTGGTGGGCGTCTGGGGCAGGGCGGCATGGCAACCAAGGTACGTGCAGCGAAGTTGGCGGCGCGGTCGGGTGCAGTGACGGTGATTGCGAGTGGTCGGGAAGATAATGTTTTACTGCGTCTGCGGGATGCTGAGGTGTTGGGTACGGTGCTGAAGCCTGAGCAGTCGCCCATGGCGGCGCGTAAGCAATGGATTGCTGGGCATCTTCAGGCGCGTGGCACCTTGACTCTCGATGCAGGTGCGGTGGTTGCTTTGGTTGAGCGTGGTAAGAGTCTTTTGCCGGCAGGTGTTAAAGCGGTGAGCGGATCTTTCTCGCGTGGCGAAATGGTCGTGATTGCTGATGAGCAGGGGCGAGCAGTAGCGCGTGGACTGGTGAACTATGGTGTCGAGGATGCGCAGAAGATTATTGGTCATCCGAGCTCGCATATAGAAACGGTGCTAGGGTTTGTTGGTGAGCAGGAGTTGGTGCACCGGGATAACTTGGTGTTGGTTTGAATTTGGTTTGTTGATATTTTGCAGCAAAAAAAACCGGCCAAGGCCGGTTTTTTTAATGCTTATGTCTCAGAGAGATTAAGCAGCCAATTTCTTGATAGAGGCATTCAGGCGACTTTTCTTACGTGCAACCTGGTTCTTGTTGAAAATGCCTTTAGTTACTGCGCTGTCCATCAATGGCTGAGCGGTAACGAATGCAGCAGTTGCAGCAGCGTGATCGCCTGCTTCAATAGCGGCTACAACTCGTTTAACGTAAGTGCGAACCATGGAACGCAGGCTCGCGTTATTTTGACGGCGCGTCTCAGCTTGGCGAGCGCGTTTACGGGATCCTGCGGAATTTGCCACAATCCGACTCCTCTAAATAGTGTAAAAGTTAATCGATGTAAAATAATCGATATTGAGATGCCCGTAGGTCTATTACTAAACGATCGGACATCTAAAATTAAGACGCGAGATTATTCATGTTTGTGGCCTGAGTGTCAACAGGTAAGTCGCAATAAAGTGAGCTAAGTCGGTGGATTTGTTGTCTTGTCGTTTTGTTTGCGCAAGCATTTTGACGGCTTAATCGGTATTATCGGCCTCATTCCATTTTGGCTGGCAGGAAAGCAGAGCATTGAGCAGAACAGAAACGCCTCCCGAGAACCCTGAACCGGGTTGTCCGCAGTCCGATAATACCCCTCCGGGTAAAGCGCCTAAAGCGCGTAGCTTACTGCGCTCGAGTGCGTTGGTCGGGATGATGACGATGTTATCGCGGGTGTTGGGGTTGGCCCGTGATGTGGTGGTCGCGAACTATTTCGGCGCGGGTAGTAGTGCTGATGCCTTTTTTGTCGCCTTTAAAATTCCCAATTTTTTACGCCGCCTGTTCGCTGAGGGGGCTTTTTCTCAGGCGTTTGTGCCGGTGTTGTCAGAATATCGCAGCCTGAAGGATCTGGCGGCGGTTAAGCAGCTTGTTGATCGAGTGGCGGGTAGTCTTGGGTTGGTGTTGTTGCTCGTCACGGCTATGGGTGTTTTAGGGGCGCCGGTGTTGGCTGCTATCTTTGCGCCAGGTTTTTATCTCAATGATCCGCTGCGCTACGAACTTGCCGTGGAGATGCTGCGGTATACCTTCCCCTATTTGCTGCTGATCTCATTAACGGCGCTAGCGGGCAGTATTCTGAATAGTTATGAGCGCTTTGCGGTGCCCGCCTTTACCCCTGTGTTGCTCAATCTTTCTTTGATTGGTGCGGCGATGTGGATGCAGCCATTGTTTGAACAGCCGGTGATGGCGTTAGCGTTCGGTGTTTTGATTGCTGGATCGGTGCAGTTGCTGTTTCAGGTTCCGTTTCTGTGGCGACTGCAGTTGTTGCCTAAGCCTGTCTTGGGGTTTCAGGATGAGGGTGTTAAACGCATCCTTAAATTAATGATTCCGGCTTTGTTTGGTGTGTCGGTGAGCCAAATCAACCTGTTACTGGATACTTTGTTGGCGTCTTTTTTACAGACTGGCAGTGTTTCTTGGCTCTATTATTCGGATCGTTTAGCTGAGTTGCCGTTGGGTGTGTTTGGCATTGCGATTGCCACGGTAATCCTGCCAAGTTTATCCCGCAAACACGCGGAGAAAAGTACCGAAAACTTCTCCCGTACTCTTGATTGGGCGATGCGGATGGTGTTGCTGATCGGCTTGCCTGCCGCCATGGCGTTGCTGGTGCTGGCGGAGCCTTTGCTGGCAACCTTATTCCATTATGGTGAGATGACGGATCGTGATGTCACCATGGCGGCTATGAGCTTGCGTGCCTACGCCTGCGGTTTGCTGGCCTTTATGCTGATCAAGGTGCTCGCGCCGGGTTATTATTCTCGTCAGGATACTAAGACGCCGGTTAAAATCGGCATCTATGCGATGGTCATCAATATGGTGTTAAATCTGATACTAATCTGGCCGTTGGATCATGTTGGGTTAGCATTAGCGACGACGCTGTCGGCCTTTCTGAATGCGGGCTTATTATTGCGTGGTTTGCTAAAAGAAGGCGTTTTCACTTGGCAGTCGGGCTGGCTTCGCTGGTTGATGCGGATGGGGCTGGCAAATGCAGCGATGATTGGTTTTTTGCTGTTTCTGGTGGGGTCACCGGCGCATTGGTTAGGGTTTGATCTATGGCAGCGGGTAACGCAGATGGCGATTCTTGTTGGCGGTGGCGCGGTCATTTATCTGCTGGTATTAGTGGCTACGGGGATGCGATTGCGGCATTTACGCCATTAATCGCCCTATATCGCGGTTGACCGATAGCGAATATTGCTCTAACTGGGGTATAATTTCGCGCTTATTTTATTTGCCAATGAGATTGGGGTGACATGGAGCTAATTCGGGGTTTGCATAATCTGCGTGACAAGCATAAAGGCTGTGTCGCAACGATCGGCAACTTTGATGGCGTGCATCTGGGTCATCAACAGGTGTTGGCACAGGTGCTGCGTAAAGGCAAAGAGTTGGGCCTGCCGGCGGTGGTGATCATTTTTGAACCACAGCCACGGGAGTTTTTTGCCGGTAATCAAGCGCCACCACGGTTAACTCGCTTCGATGAGAAAGTCCGGCTGTTACAAGCTCAGGGCGTCGACCGGGTGCTGTGTTTAACCTTTAACGAGCGCTTGCGCACCATGAGTGCAGATCAGTTTGTTGATGAACTGCTACTCAAAGGCTTGGCGGTACGGCATTTTGTGGTAGGTGATGATTTTCGTTTTGGTTGTGACCGTAGTGGCGATTACAACATGCTACGCCAGAGCGGTGAACGCTATGGTTTCAGTGTCGTGAATACCGAAACATTTGATGTGGATGGCGAGCGGGTCAGCAGTACCCGTATCCGCAACGCTTTGCAGAATAATGATCTGGCCTTGGCTTGTGGGCTGCTAGGCCGTCCTTACCGTGTAACAGGGCGTGTTATGCACGGCCAAGAATTGGGGCGTACCATCGGTGTTCCAACGGCTAATGTGCGTATGCATCGGTTCCACTCACCGCTCAAAGGTGTTTATGCAGTCACGGTGACCGGAAAAAACCTGTCAGCCCAGGGGGTTGCTAATATTGGCATGCGTCCGACGGTCAATGGTAAACAACCGGTGCTGGAAGCCCACCTGTTTGATTGGGCGGGTGATCTTTATGGTCAACTACTGACAGTAGAATTTAAAACGTTTATTCGTCCAGAACAGAAATTTGATGGGCTGGATGCGCTGAAACAACAGATAAATAACGATATTCAACAGGTCAGGAACTACTTTCTGACAGGTGCCTTGTAAGTAAGGCCAAACTAGACGATTCAGAAGCGATACGACAATGACCGATTATAAACCGACCCTGAACTTACCGAATACTAAGTTCCCGATGCGCGGCAATCTGGCTCAGAAAGAGCCGCAGATGCTGAAACAGTGGCAGAAAATGGATCTTTACCAAAAGATTCGTGAAGTCAGTGCCGGTCGGCCTAAATTTATTTTGCATGATGGCCCTCCCTACGCGAACGGCGATATTCATATCGGTCATGCGGTCAATAAAATTCTGAAAGACATTATTGTTAAGTCCCGCACCATGGCGGGCTTTGATGCACCCTATGTGCCGGGTTGGGACTGCCATGGTCTGCCGATTGAGCACAATGTTGAGAAGAAGATCGGCAAAGCTGGCGTTAAAGTTTCTTACAGTGATTTCCGTAAGAAATGCCGCGAATACGCAACCCGTCAGGTCGAAGGCCAGAAGAAAGACTTTATCCGCTTGGGTGTGTTGGGCGACTGGGAAAACCCTTACTTGACCATGAACTTCGGCACCGAAGCGAATATTATTCGGGCGCTGGGACGTATCGCTGAGAACGGCCATCTAGTGAAGGGTTATAAGCCAGTTTATTGGAGTGTTGTGGGTAGTTCTGCTTTGGCGGAAGCCGAAGTGGAATATCAGGATAAAACTTCACTGGCTATTGATGTGCGTTTTGCCCCGGTTGATCAAGCGGCTTTCCTTAGTTGCTTTAGTGATCTTTCTGGAGAAGGTGAAGCCACCGTTGTTATCTGGACAACTACTCCTTGGACGCTGCCGGCTAACCAAGCGGTATCGCTGAATGCTGAGCTGGACTATGTCTTGGTGCAGGTCGGTAGTGAGCGTTTGCTTATTGCCGAGGCTTTGGTTGAAGATGCCATGCAGCGTTATGGCGTTGAAGAGTACCGCATTGTTGGTCACTGTAAAGGTGAAGCGTTGGAGCATCAGGCACTGCAACATCCGTTTTACGATAAGCAAGTGCCGGTTATTTTGGGTGATCATGTCACTATTGATGCGGGTACCGGTGCAGTGCATACCGCGCCTGATCATGGAGTAGAAGATTTCAATGTGGGTCGTGCTTACGGTATCGGTACGCTAAATCTGGTAGGCCCGGATGGTGTTTTCACTGAAAATGCTGGCGAGTTTGCGGGTCAGCATGTGTATAAAGTTGAAGATACGATTGTCGCGGCGCTGGAAGCCAACAATCGCCTCATTCTTAAGAATAAATTTAGCCATAGTTATCCCCACTGCTGGCGTACTAAAACGCCGTTGATCTACCGTGCGACACCGCAATGGTTTATCAGTATGGAAGCGAAAGGGCTTAAGAAAGACGCTTTAGCCGCCATTAAAGAAGTTGAGTGGTTCCCAGGTTGGGGCCAGAACCGTATTGAATCAATGGTTGAACAGAGCCCTGACTGGTGTGTTTCCCGTCAACGGACTTGGGGCGTACCAATTGCGCTCTTCGTGCATAAAACCACGGCTGAGCTACACCCTGAAACGCCTCGCTTGATCGAGGAAGTCGCGCTCAAAGTAGAACAGACCGGTATTGATGCTTGGTTTGATCTGGATGCGAGCGAATTGTTGGGCGATGACGCCGACCAATACGAAAAAGTGCTGGATACCTTGGATGTTTGGTTTGATTCCGGTGTGACTCACTACTCGGTACTGGACCGCACTGAAGGCCTGCAGTTCCCGGCTGATATGTATCTGGAAGGTTCGGATCAGCACCGGGGCTGGTTCCAGTCTTCACTGAAAACCAGTATCGCCATCAAAGGTTGTGCACCTTATAAACAGGTTCTGACTCATGGCTTTACCGTTGATGGTGATGGTCGGAAGATGTCTAAATCGGTGGGTAACGTTGTTTCTCCGCAGGAAGTCATGAACAAATATGGCGCGGATATCTTGCGCCTCTGGGTAGCATCAACGGACTTTAGTTCTGAGATGACCGTTTCTGATGAGATTCTGAAACGTACCGCCGATGCCTATCGTCGGATTCGTAACACTGCACGCTTCTTTTTGGCGAACCTTGAGGGCTTTAATCCGGCAACGGATATGGTCGCGCCTGCTGATATGGTGGCGCTGGATCGCTGGGCGATCGATCGTGCGGCTCGTTTGCAGGATGAACTGGCGGGTCACTATGATCAATATCAGATGTTGCAGGTTTATCAGAAGATTTCCCATTTCTGTTCTTTGGACCTGGGCGGTTTCTATCTGGATATTATTAAAGATCGTCAGTACACCGCGAAATCTGATTCCGTTGCACGACGCTCTTGTCAGACTGCGTTGTATCATATTGTTGAAGCCATGGTGCGCTGGATTGCACCGATTCTGAGCTTCACAGCGGATGAAATCTGGAAAGAGCTGCCGGGTGATCGGGTTGAATCAGTACAGCTGACCACCTCATATACCGGTTTGACTAAGCTGGATGACAACGCTGAACTGGGACGTGATTACTGGCAGCAAGTTTTGGCGGTTAAAACGGCAGTCAATAAAGAGCTGGAAAATCAGCGTAATGCTGGCCATATCGGCAGCAGCCTCGAAGCGGAAGTTACACTCTATTGTGAACCGACTTTAGCGGCTCAGTTGGAAAAACTTGAGGATGAGTTGCGTTTCGTCCTGATCACCTCAAAAGCGGCGGTACGTCCAGCGGCTGAAGCGGCTGATGCGGTAGCTACTGAGCTGGAAGGGTTGAGTGTCGCTGTGGTTAAGAGTGAACAAGCGAAATGTGGTCGCTGCTGGCATCATCGTGAAGATGTTGGCCGTCACGCCGAGCATGAAGAACTGTGTGATCGTTGCGTCGAAAACGTTGTTGGTAGCGGTGAACAGCGTAGCTTCGCCTGAGGTCAGTGCTGTGAGTTCACCTCGTACTGCGTTGCCTTGGTTGTGGTTGGCAGCCGCTGTGATTGTGCTGGATCTGTTGACCAAGTATCAGGCCAGCCGTCTGTTACCCTATGGTGTGGCGCATCCTCAGTTGCCGGTATTTGACCTAACTCTGTTGCATAATACAGGGGCTGCGTTCAGCTTTCTGGCGTCAGCCGGGGGCTGGCAGCGTTGGTTGTTTGCGCTGATCGCCTTGGCGGTGAGTGCCGTTTTGGTGGTCTGGCTAGGCCGTACACCTCGGCAGCAACGGTGGTTAGGTGCAGGTCTCGCGCTGGTGTTGGGCGGAGCTTTGGGTAATCTGTATGATCGGGTGGTGCACGGATATGTGGTCGATTTTATCTCGCTGCACTATAACGGTTATTACTTTCCCGCCTTTAATCTGGCAGATACGGCGATAACGATCGGTGCGGGCATGCTGATTATCGATATGTTATGGTCTTCCGATACTGGCAATAAATCTAAATAAAGGTCTGAGCTATGTCACAACATATGTCACCACAGACAATCGCACCTGATGCAACGGTTACGCTGCATTTTGCTATTAAGCTGGCCGATGGGCAGGTGGTTGATTCCAACTTTGAGAGTAAACCAGCCACTTTTGTGGTGGGCGATGGTCAGCTGTTAGATGGCTTTGAAAAAGCACTATTAGGCATGAAGGCCGGCGATGAGGCGGTGATTGATATCCTGCCTGAACAGGGCTTTGGTATGTCCAACCCTAGTAATATGCAGCGTCTGCCGCGCAAGCAGTTTGGCGACATGGTGTTGGAGCCAGGGCTGGTTGTTTCGTTTGCTGATGGTTCTGACAGTGAGCTTCCCGGTGTGGTTGCTGAGTTTGATGAACGTATGGTCACTATCGATTTTAATCACCCTCTTGCGGGTAAAAATCTAAAATTTGAAGTTAAGATTCTAACGGTCGAATAATTCAAATGATGCTTTAGGTCAGTGATTTGCTCATCAAGCGGGTGACTGACTGGCATTTTTAATTTTTGTTGACTACATTATCTGCATTAATTGCGACAAGGATGTTGTGATGTGTAGATCCACATGTAAGTCAAAATTTTATTTCTACAGCCTCTTTTTTCATCGCCACGAACCTCGTAAATCGTTTTTTTCTTTTATTGAGCGCGGCGTTACCCTGATTGAAGTACTGGTTACGCTGGTGCTTGTTGCTATCGGTCTGTCCGGTATGATGGCGATGCAGGTGCGCGGCGTACAGCAGAATCAAAGCGCATATCTGCGTACTCAAGCGGTCATGATGGCCAGTGATATGGCCGACCGAATTCGTCTCAATCGCCAGGCTGCACTGGCTGACGCTTATTCCCTCAAACTGTCGCAGACTGTAGATGCCTTTAACAGTACCGCCGGTTTAAATGCAGGTCATCAATTAGCTTACAGCGATATCTTTGATTGGTTAGGACGAGTCTCTACTTATCTTCCCGGTGGCGATGCGATGATCTCTCGAAAAGCCCAAACCATCACCATTACCGTGAACTGGAATGGTCGGCGTGATGATGGTAATACGTCCAGTTATCAGCATGAGGTGGAGTTATGAAGCGCCGTCCGTATGCTTCTTTCCTAGCGCAACGAGGCTTTACGTTAGTTGAGTTAATGATCTCCTCAGTGATCGGTCTGTTATTAACCACGGCAATGCTCGCGGCATTTGTTGCTTCTTCGCGCACCTATCAGTTGCAGGATGCTATGTCAGAAGTGCAAGAAAACGGTCGATTTGCCATCAACATACTCATGAGAGACCTACGTCAAAGTGGTGTTGATTCTTCATCCGATGAGACCGTGTTGGGGGTTGAAAATACCGCAAAGACGGTCAAAGACTTTGAAGATGAATATGGGAATTTAGTCATCACCCAGAGCAGCATTAAAAGTAACATTATTTATCTGCCTGGGTTAGAGGGAGCTGGCGTGACCTACTATGTGGGTGATACAGGCGTTGGCCGCATTTCTCTTTATCGCAAGAATCAACCGTTAGTTGAAGGCGTTGCAGGGTTGGCGTTTGAGTATGGGGTCGATAGCAATAATGACGACTTAGTGGATAGCTATAAAGTCTTCGCGGATATGTCAGCGGCGGACTGGGAAGATGTTATTACCGTGCGTTTTAGTTTGCTGGTGAGTAGTTTTGGCAGTGGGGTGACAGATCAGCCTCAGGTATTGGTCTTTCCGTTTGCCAATGTTGATACCTCTGACCGGCGGCTTTATCAAGTTTATACAGCAACAGCGATGCTAAGAAATGCGGTGCTTTGATCATGGCTAACGTAAACCGATTGATTATTAGGCAGCAAGGGGCAACGCTGATTGTTGCGTTGATTTTATTATTAGTAATGGCCTTAATGGCTTCGACATCTTTGAAAAGCAATGTGATGCAGTCACGTATGGCGGCCAATATGCAGGATCTGGCTATTGCCTTTGAGGCCTCTGAAACGGGGCTTTTTTATTCTGAACAATGGCTTGCCAGTCAAAGCTCAACTCCAGAGTTAGTCCAGTTCAGTGATCTAAAGGCGGGTTTGTCTGATTTCGTGGTTGATAGTCGCAGTAGCAGTGAACTCAAAAATAAACTATTAGATTTAACGACGGTTAGTCAATGGGAAGTTGGCGCGCAGGCGGTAACAGCATTTAATGCTGAACCGTTAACCTCAGTGCATAAGCAGCCGAAGGTATCGCTTGAGCTGACAGGCTTTACCCCGGATGACAAAACTCAAGGGTATGACTACGGCGAGACGACGGGGGTGAGCTTATTTCGCCACTTAAGTCGTAATACGGGTAAGAGTGGTGAAAGTGAAGTCATCCTCCAAAGTGAATATCGCAAACGTTTCAGGTGAGACTATGAATAGAGCAAGGATGTTGAGATGGATTGCAGCACCGATAAGTGCTGCTTGCGTCGTGATGGCCGCTCCGGCCATGGCTACTGATTACTCGATTAGTAATGTGCCGATTGATGTGGCGGAAACAGCACAGCCTAATGTAATGCTGCTGATGGATACTTCGGGGAGTATGAGAGATCGTCCTAGTAGTTCTACCAATATGCATGACGACTCTAAAATGGAGCAAGCGATATCGGCGGCTAAAGCGGTTGTCCAATCCGGCGACGGTATGCGTATTGGGCTGGCACGGTTGAACTATGATGACGGTGGGCAAGTTGATCTTAACTGCGGCAGCACAAAAGATCAGTTGATATCAAAGTTGAGCACATATAAAGCTGAAGATTGGACGCCAATCTCAGAGGCGTATTATGAAATCACTCGTTACTTTCGTGGAATGAAAGGGCATTTTGAGCATAAAAATAGTCAATATACCTCTCCCATTACTAGCCAATGTCAGAAGAATTTTACGGTGGTGATAACGGATGGAGAGCCTTATCGTGATAATAATTTCAAGAACTTAAATGATCCAGATGACCCAGAAGATACGTTGCCAAACTGGGATGATTCTGATGACGACAGTGCGTCTGAAAACGGAAAAGAGTTAGTTCGTGACCGGTGGTATTACCTCGATGATTTAGCTAAGTTTGGCTGGGATACCGATATGAGTGATCAGCCGGGTCTGCAAAATATGTATACCTACACGGTTGGTTTCGATATCGACTTTCCTATGTTGAAGGATGCGGCAGAAAAAGGGCATGGTGAGTATCTCATTGCAGGGAATGAAACTGAGTTACTGACCTCGCTAAAAAGTATCTTTGCTGATATCAGTCGCAAGGTATTTAGTAATACGCGGTTGAGTGCGACCAGTGGCTATGTTTCTAGTGGGTTGGATATTTATCAAGCGGGCTACAATACCACTGACTGGAGCGGAGAGTTGAGTGCCTATGAAACAACGGTTAATACAACGAGTGGTTTGTTGGAGGTAGCTGAAACGCCTCTATGGCAGGCATCTGCAGAAATTCCGAGTTGGGGTCAGCGGAAAATCATAACGAATAAAGGCAATACCGGAATTTCTTTTCGTTGGAAGAGCTTTTCAAGTAGCGAAAGGGCCGCTTTGTTTCATCAAAAACAGTCACTGCTTCAGTATATCCGAGGAAAAGACTTTGATAGTTATCGCCGTCGCAACTCGTTACTCGGGGATATCGTCCATTCAAACCCTATCTATGTCGCTAACCCTTCAGCCTATAACAGTTCAGCCAGTTATCGCGCCTTTAAAAAGACCTATGCTTCCCGCGAGCCGATGATCTATGTCGGTGCAAATGATGGCATGCTGCATGGCTTTCGCGCTTCTGATGGCAAAGAGTTATTAGCCTATATTCCATCGGTGTTGTTGTCTGGGCTAAGTGAGTTGACAGATACCGAATACACGCATCGATACTATGTCGATGGCACGCCAACGGTGCAGGATGCTTATGTTGATGGCCAATGGCGGACGCTGTTAGCAGGTGGATTAAATGCTGGCGGGCAGGGCGTGTATGTTCTCGATGTAACCAATCCTACCCGTTTTTCAGAAGGTAATGCTAATGATATTTTTCAGCTAGAGTTTACCGATGCGAATGATGACGATATGGGCTATAGCTATGCCCGTCCCGCTATTGTTAAGTTGCGCGATAACAACTGGTATCTTGTTTTCGGTAATGGTTATAACAATACCGTTAATGATGATCACACCAGTCAGTCAGGTGATGCTGTTATCTATCTGCAAGGGTTGGATAGCGGCTCCTCCTTGATTAAATTGTCCACCAATGTCGGTTTAGATGAAGCTCCTACAGGGTTGGATAGCCCGAATGGTATGTCGACCCTTGCACCGATCAGTGATGATGGGCAAACGGTCAATGTTATTTATGGTGGTGACTTATACGGTAATGTTTGGAAGTTTGATCTGAACGATGTTGATCCTATTAACTGGTCATTGGATTATAAGGTCTTTCAGGCGTGTACGAGTACGTCCTGTAGTGCTGATGATATTCAGCCAATCACTTCACGCTTGGCGGTATCAGAGAATGCATCCGGCGATAATATGATCTATTTTGGTACCGGTAAGGATTTTGAATTTGCTGATAAGTCAGCGACAAGTCTGCAAACATTTTATGGCATTGTAGATAGCGGTGCTGAGATCACTTTGGGGCGAGGTGCGTTACAGCAGCAGTCTATCTATGCCCAAGGGTTCTACTCTTTTGACGGCGAGAGTCGCGAACTGAGATTGACAACCAATAATAGTCTCGATAGTACTGATCAGGGCTGGTATATGGATTTACAAACGCCCAATAGTACAGGTACTTCTGATCAGTTAGGTGAGCGAGTATTGAGTACACCGGTACTGCGCGGGTCTCGAGTGATCTTTTCAACCCTTACCTATACCAATGATCCATGTGAGGCGGGTGGATACGGTTGGGAGATGGAGTTAAATCGCTATACCGGCAGCCGTCTCAGTTATGTTTCGGTGGATTATAACCGTGATGGGGATTTCGATGACGATGATAAGGTCACTGATGCCGATGGCACTACCAAAGTAAGTGCTTCGGGTATGCGAGCAGGGAATGGTACCGGGGTGACCGAGTTGGTTGATGGTGACGGTCTACAGCGTATCCATAATGATGATGAACTTGATGTTGATCGTGTTCAATTAGCACCGGAAGATACTGGCCGAGCCAGTTGGCGTTATTTGGAGCGTAACTGATGAACCTTTCATGCTCGCGCTCTACACGAGGCTTTACCTTGATTGAGCTGATGATCGCGGTGGCAATTGTTGGGCTGTTATCGGCGATCGCTTATCCTTCCTATATGCAGCATATTCAAAATAGCTGGCGAGAATCCGCTCGGCTATGTCTGTTGGATATGGCGCAACAAATGGAGCGTCGGTACGCGGCTGATCTCGGTTATAACTTAGTTGATGCTAATGGCGACAATAATGACGATCTATTGATGGCTTTGTCTTGCGTCACTGAAGGGCGGATGGCGGCTCGTTATCAGTTTAGTGGTGGTCCAAATAAAAATGGTTTTAGTGTGTTAGCGAAGCCTATTGGTGGGCAAGCATCGGATGAGTGCGGCTCGTTAGGGTTGGATCAATCAGGAAAGCAGACCGCGAGCGGATCGGCTGGGGTAGCGGATTGTTGGTGAGTGGAGCGTATATGAACATTAAAAAACTGATGGGTTTTACGCTGATTGAGTTGATGGTTACGTTGAGTGTGCTGTTGATTCTTATCATGGTGGGTGTGCCATCGCTCTCGGGTTATTTTCGGTCGCAGCGCTTAAATACCGTTACTCAATTACTAAAGGACAGTTACAGCCAAGCACGTTACGAAGCGGTGGCAGGGAAGAAGGCGGTGACGCTGTGTCCGCTTGATCCAAATGCCGACACCTGTGGTAATCTCTGGGATGCAGGCATTATGATCTATATCGATCAGAATGGTGATGGCGCTTATGCTGCGACAGACGATTTGCGTCTCAGGCAGGTGGGCTTCCCCACCGGCGTAACTGTTTCGATTGCGGGTCGAACTAAAATTCGTCTTAGTGCCGCCGGCACAACAGCTGATACCGGTACCTTTGTTGTTAAGGTATCAGGCAGTACATCACAAAAAACACTAGTTATTCACTCTTCAGGGCGTATTCGGTTAGGCTGAAATCGTTCACTTTGTTCAAATATAAGCGCTAAATCAGTTACAGATCGTGCAAAATTGGTTTAATCTTATTCTTTTTATTATCATTATCTGATAGTAATTCACTGTTTTGGGTAATCCTAATGCACTAACCGCTGTTTTGTTGGCTAAAATATAACCAATGCGATAAGCAAAAGGAGTTTGCTTCAATCTATAATGATTATAGATGAAGAGTAGAGGGGTGATTTTTTGTTAAAAATGAAACAATCCGGTTTTACACTGATTGAGTTGATGGTGACGCTTGTTGTGTTGGGTATCCTGCTTGGTGTTGGTATTCCAAGTTTTAATTCCGTTATCGAATCCAATACACTTCGCGCTGTCGCTCATAGTGTGAGTACTGCAGCTCAGTTGGCGCGATCCGAAGCTCTTGATCAGCGTACAAATGCTGCCGTCTGCCGGGCGAATAGTACATTTACCGCCTGCCAGTTTGGCGCCGATTGGAGTAGTGGCTGGGTGGTAGTGACACAGCAAGGAGCCGATTTGGAAACAGCAGCGGATGTGACCGTTGTTAGAATGTGGGAGGCGGTTGCTATTACCGTATCAGGTGCTGCTAACGGTCTTGTGTTTGAGCGCTCAGGCCGAGCAACAACGACAGGCAGTATTCAGATTCAAAATAGTAGCGACAGCCGTTGTCTTTCGGTAAATAGCAGTGGAAGTACTGCAATGAAGGAGGGCAGTTGCTGATGATTTCAGGTTATAAAGTTAAGTGGAGGGCCGAGCAAGGGTCATCACTTATCGAGGTATTGATCGCGGTTGTTATTATCTCGGTTGGGCTGCTTTCGGTTGCGGCGCTGCAAACGATGGCGTTGAAAAGTAATAATGGTTCTTATTATCGCTCCCAAGCAACATTCTTAGCCTATGATCTTGCCGACCGGATAAGAG
Source organism: Amphritea sp. GJ51-11 (assembly GCF_055808735.1). Lineage (NCBI taxonomy): Bacteria > Pseudomonadati > Pseudomonadota > Gammaproteobacteria > Oceanospirillales > Oceanospirillaceae > Amphritea > Amphritea sp. GJ51-11. The sequence continues at coordinate 4,661,524 of NZ_CM147881.1, forward strand.
CAGCCCCTGGTTCGGCACTGGCTGGCGATTATAATGACGGTGAACCTGGTGACCGGGCCGAGTGGGACGCTAGAGTCGTTTCAACGTTGGGCGCAAATGCGGCGGGTCAGTTGGTATGGAACGATACCCGTAAAGTAACAATTACGATTAGCTGGAATGATAATAGAGCAAGGATTCGAGCTGAAGGTGATACCAGTGATACTGTGTTGACTAACTTTAGCTATCAGATGGAGTTTTAAAGGATGTTAACATCGATACCAAACAAGCGAGAGACCGGCTTCAGCCTGATAGAGTTGATGATCTCTCTGGTTCTTGGTGTGTTTATCGTTGGCGGTGTACTTGCCGTATTTATGGGTAGCTCTGCCAGTTTTAATAGTAATGCCTCCTTGTCTCGGGTTCAGGAAAATGGACGCTTTGCCTTGGAAATATTAGCCGAGGATCTGCGTAATACTGGCAATAGAAGTAATTGCTGGGGAGAAGTTGTGGATCTGATTGACACAGGCGCTAGTGCTTATGAACCAGATGCTTATGACCTGAATAGTCCACTTAAAGGTTGGACCGATGCGTCCGGTGCTTTTTTTGAAAGCGACTTAGCCGGTACAGGCTATCAGGCGAATACTGATCTTGTTATTGTGAAGCATGCAGCAGAGGATTCCGGTGTTGAGCTTACAGCAGACCTCGATTCAACTGTGAAAACACTTTCCGTGACTGGTGGGGCAGATTCTGGTGCCATTCTTCTTCTCTCTGATGCCGTTGGATGTGATTTGTTCCAAAATACAGCCGCTGATGACAGCGCTCCGATAGAGATAGGTACGGGCCCATCATTATTAAACAGCCTTATAAATGTTGCTAATAAGTCTCAACCATTGAGTCACTCATATTTAAGTAGCGGAACGTCAATTTCTAAGCTTTCTAGTACTCTCTATTATGTTGGTGATGGAGATGGCTCAACAGGCACTGCTCTGCGAAAAGTGAGCTATGGAAATGGTGCGGCGGCGGATAACGAGGCACTGGTTGAAGGTGTAACTGATCTGAATGTTTTTTATGGTATCGCTTCAGGCGCAGGCTCAGCATTAGATTATTCTTCAGACGCGGATGCGATTAGTGATTGGGGGGATGTTGTCGCCGTAAGGGTAACGGTCACTGTGAGAGATGACGATATTGAGCATGACTTTACCACCACCGTTGCGTTGAGGAATCGATTGCCATGATTACCCACTGTACGCGTTGTTATAAACAGAAAGAGCAAGGGGCGGTATTAATCATCTCGCTCATCTTTTTATTAGTTTTATCCTTTATTGGTATCAGCTCAATGCAAGGTACCACTATGCAAGAAAAAATGTCGGGTAACCTGCGTGACCGAAGTTCTGCCTTTAATGCGGCAGAAGCGGGCTTGCGCGAAGGGGAGCGCGAAGCGCGCACTGATTATTTTAGTGGTGCTCTAGATCCTGATAATGCAACCAACGGGACTTATGCCTCTTCCTTTTCGGTAAATGAAGTGCCGTCATGGGAAGCTGAATTATTAGCCGATATCTACGTGAGTACATCGATTGATGCACTCCCTTCGGGGGCTGTTATCCGAGTCAGATCGTTATCAGCGGGATTATCTGGACAATCCGGCGTGCAACTTGAATCAATATACGTGGTGGAAGAGTGAATATGTCTATTACGTTAAGGGAGGCTTTACAATGAAACACTTAATGAAGCAGCGTGTGTTCACAAACCGGAGTTATTTAGTTGCTGTTGTTGCTAGCCTCCTGTCTTTTCAAGGTGTTGCCTCTACGGTTGCACAGGTGCCGCTATTTTTAGGCGAGGGTAATGTGCCTGGTAATTTAGCCTTAGTGCCATCGGTTGAGTGGCCCACCGTATTAAGTGCCGCGAATATCGGTAGTTACAATGAAAATAGTGAGAGTGTTGGTTATTTTGATTCACATAAGTGCTATCGCTATCAATATGATACCGACGAGGAAAAACGGCATTTTTATCCGGTGAGTGTCACCAGCAACTATAAATGTCCCGGAGACGTTTGGAGTGGTAATTTTTTAAACTGGGCGACTACGCAAACAATCGACCCTTTTCGTTGGGCGTTGACGGGTGGTTATCGTGTGGTTGATACGGAAACAGAAACCTGGCTGCAAAAAGCTCGGCATACGGGTCAAAACACATATTTTAACTATCGCAAAATAGAAGGGACCTCGGTTGTAGGAAATGCGACGCCTTTTTCAACCAATAAGTTCGAATCTTATGTGGCCGGGTTGGGCCATCAGATGAAGTTTGTTTTACCTTCAAACAGTGGCTTCACCAATGAAACAACAGATTCGACGGTTTTTTTGAGGGATACCACTTTTAATTCAGGTTGGAGTAATGGGTTTGGGCTTGATGCCTTAGTGGGCGTAGGTGTAGAAACGTTTACTAACGTGGATTTAGGCTTAGGCCTGGGTGTAGGCTTGGGTGTTGGTCAAACCTCCATACTTTCATCGGATGGTGATGGTAAGGCGCTTGCTGTTTATAGTAGTGGGAATAAAACATTTTCTGCCAACGACGATGCGGATTTTGATAACTTTAAGTTTGAAGGTTGGTACTACGATAATAAATTGCTATCTGTTGGTGCGCTTGATGGAACATTAATAGGAGGCTTAGTTGGTAGTGTAAATTCCATACTTAATACTGCGAATGATCAAATAGCATTACTTGATAGTAACGGTGATGGATATGGTTTTAGTGTTAAGAGAGACAGGATAAGTATCGACCGTTGGGATGATGGTAGTCGTACTCGTATTTCCTCCGGCAGGTCAAGTCTACGGTCTCCTAATAGAGAAGAGAAGTGGGAGCATTCAGGAGCGGAGTGGTATCGTTTTGTATTTGAATCGACAGGCGATAATAAGTATAAATTGACATTTTATGATGCTGGTGGCAATCAGGAAAAAACTATTACTAGCTATAGGGATAACAATCATAATGATTTTGGCCATCTCTATACTCGAAGTGCTTTCATTCTAGATAATAATTATTATCTAGATGATTTAACGATTACTGAAGCGGGCGAAACGACTAAAATTTATGATCCTGCTGGCAGTGATGAATACCTTGCCGCAGTGAGGGTTAAAGTGTGTGACCCTACTGTGGGGGTAGAGAGTAACTGTAAGCAGTATGGTAGCAATTGGAAGCCTGAGGGATTGATTCAGCGCTATTCTGATAATATTCGCTATAGTATTTTTGGTTATCTGAATGATTCGAATATGCTTCGTGATGGAGGCGTGCTGCGGGCGCGCCAGAAATTTGTTGGCCCGACTGAGCTAGATCCTGTGTCAGGCTTAATCACAAATAATAATAAGGAGTGGGATCCGGATACTGGTGTTATGATTCAGAACCCTGACCCCTCCGATGCATCAGATACGGGTTCTTATTATGGAAGTGGTGTTTCCGTCTCGGATAGTGGTGTGCTTAATTATCTGAATAAATTTGGCGAATTAAATACCAATAATTTCAAGAGTATTGACCCTGTGAGTGAGCTGTATTACACAGCGCTGAGATATTATAAACATCAAGGTAATATTGGAGAATATTACACTAAATCACCTGCCCATAACTCAAATCCTGGAAGCACCGAGCGAGCTAAATGGGTTGACGATTTCCCAGTTATTCGCAGTTGGGATGATCCCATTCAGTATGCTTGCCAGAAAAACGTTATTTTGGGTATTGGTGATGTGAATACCCACCGAGATAAAAACTTACCGACTGAGGGATCTACTAGTAGCAAAGATGAACCTGTTAAACCTGATGAAGTTAAAGATGATGATACCGTTGATGTGATCACGGCGACTAACAAAATTGCGGCGCTTGAAGGTATCTCAATTACTACAGGCGCAAACTCTTATTCTGGTCGTAATAACTCTGCCTTTATGGCGGGTCTTGCTTACGATGCCAATACCGTTGATCAGCGCCCTGTTGACTTCGCGGGAACACAGACCATACAAACCTACTGGGTTGATGTGCTTGAGAATCAATATTTACGGAATTTGAGAAATAATCAGTTTTGGTTAACAGCTAAATATGGTGGTTTCGTTGTTCGTAAACACCCGAGTTGTTCCGATTCTAGTTACACCCCGGTAGGCGCTGAGTGTAATGAGCAATCTTTAGGTGATCCTTATAGTCGCACAGCACCGCTGCCTGAATGGTGGTGGTATACCAATACAGATGTGTTAGATCCTGATGAATCAGGTAGTAATTATAAGAGAGCGGACAACTTCTATACCGCCGGCGATGCTCGCAAAATGGTAGATGGTTTAACGGATGCGTTTGCTTCAATTGCGGCGTCGGTGAAAGGTGCTGCATCAGCGTTGACGGCGAATAGCTCGCGTTTAGACACCGACTCCGCACTCTTTAATGCGTTGATGGATTCGACGCTCTGGTCAGGTGACCTAGTTGCCCGTGAAATCAATGCGGCGGGTGTGTTGGCGACAGCGGATACTTGGAGTGTCGCCGATGTGCTGGATTCAGTGGCAGAATCCGAGCTTGCTAACCGTAAAATTTTCACCAGTACTTACGCGACAGAGGACCTTCTGACGGGAGTGACGCTGAATGAGAGCGGTGTTGATTTCAAGTGGGCCGACCTGTCGACAGAACAGCAGGAAATGCTGAAACTTACGCCGGCGGGTGGTGCATTAACAACCGCCGCCGTTGCTCAGAAACGATTAGATTTTCTGCGGGGCAGTCGTGCCGATGAACAAACAATAACTGATACATCGAAGTCATTCAGACGAAGAGGTAGTCGTTTAGGTGATATCGTTAATTCATCACCTCAATATGTAGGACAGAGCAATTATGGTTTTAGTCGCTTAGGCTCTCCGTTTACCACAACCATTCGTGAGGATTATAAAACCTATCGTAGCTCTACTACCTATACGGCTAAGCCGCCTGTTCTGTTGGTAGGGGCAAATGATGGGATGTTGCATGGGTTTAATGCAACCTTAGGTGCTGACGGTGGTAAAGAGTTGTTTGCCTATGTACCGTCGGGTGTCTTCAATAACCTTCATGAGTTGGTCAATCCTGATTATGGGCATCGATATTATGTTGATGGTATTCCTAGAGCGAATGATGCTTGGTTTGCACCAGGTGATGTGCCGTCAGGCGTAACTTCAGGATGGAAAACTGTTGCAGCGGTCACCTTGGGTGCCGGGGGAGCAGGGGTTTCATTATTGGATATTAGTGATCCTGAAAGTATGACCGAGGACGACGTACTCTGGGAGTTTAGACACAAGGATATGGGGGTGTTGATTCAACAGCCGTTTATCTCGCCTCTGCCGAATGGCAAGTTTGGGGTCATTGTGTCGAGTGGCTTTTCACATGGAGCAACTCAGGGGCATATTTGGATCTTGAATGTGGCTGATGGATCGATTATCAAAGATTTCGTGATCCCTACGACTGGTGGCTTAGGCCAGCCTTCTGTACTCGATCTTAACCGGGATAAAATTGTTGATCGATTGATTATTGGGGATACGCTGGGCAATGTTTGGCGGTTTGACCTGAAAGGCGCTTTACCTACACTGTGGACTCCACCGCTTGGCTTATTAAGTGGAGTAACACCGGTGCCATTTTTTGTTGCGAAAGATGCGGATGGTAATGTCCAACCTATAACTGGGCCTATAAACACGGTTTATGATAGTAAGGGCCGTCATATGGTGTTGTTTGGTACAGGTAGTTATTATCTGAGTGGTGACAATGAAGTCCCAGCTTCACCTCAGGTGCAATCACTCTACGGCGTGTTGGATATAGGCTCTGTGATTAGTGATCGGACGAATTTGCTGCAACAGGAGATCTTGTTTGAAGGCTCGATTGGCAGCAATGGTGTACGTGTGACGAGCAAAAATGCGTTTGATTATACATCGGATAAAGGCTGGTATTTAGATCTTGCATTATCCATCTCCGATGGCGGCAGTGGTGCCGTGGGTGAGTTGGTTAATACCCGGCCGGTGTTGCGCCTTGGTCAGGTTCTTTTCGCGACTAAAATACCGTCTTCAGACCCCTGTGCTGTCGGTGGTAGTAGTTGGATTATGGCACTCGATTATGAGACAGGCGCTACGCTGAATAATACGACATTTGATTACAACGGTGATGGGGTATTTGATGTCGATGATTTGGTTGAAGTTCCTGCGACTGATGAGAATGGTCAGCCTACAACAGAGAACTTGATTGGTTCAGGTGTAATGCTCAATCAAGGTGAGGGCGGGTTTACCAACTTAGGTGATGGGTCCTTTGTGAAGGAGGTTGATCCGACTAGCGGAGGGGCTATCAGAGCATGCTTGAGTAGCAGTAGTAGTGAGGCTATCAACTGTCCTGTGTTTAACGGCACATTTAACGAAGGGCGTAAGGCTTGGAGAGAGATTCGATGACTCGAATAAAGCAGGAGCAGGGCTTTACATTGATAGAGCTGATGATCGTTGTCGCTATTGTTGGAATTATTTCGGCTATTGCTTATCCTAGTTATAAGGAGCAAATTGCTCAAAGTCGGCGAGTTGATGCTCAGGGAAGCTTAACCTCTTTAGCTCAATTCCTCGAGCGGCATTATACGGTGAGTGGTGCTTATACCGGTGCGGCTCTGCCGTTTAACGAATCGCCTAGAGATGGCACGGATAAGTATTATGATTTGTCTGTGCCAGCCTCTACAGCCACAACATATACGCTTCGGGCGGCGCCTAAAAATGGCATGGCGGGTGATCGGTGTGGCAACATGACGCTTACCCATACTGGGCAAAAAGGTGCTGCTGAGACGGATTGTTGGTGATTTCTACTGGTCTGTCCTCTTTCAGAATAAAAATACGCGCCTAGGGCGCGTTTTTTATATACTTGTCTCTCTTTTGTACAAACCATAAGGCTTAGAAATGTCTGACTACCTGATAATTGGTGCAGGTGTGATAGGAATGCTGACGGCTAGAGAGCTGGCTCAGTCGGGTGCGAACGTCACGCTGGTGGAGATGAATAATTGCGCTCAGGAGGCCTCTTGGGCGGGTGGGGGGATTGTTTCACCGCTTTACCCTTGGCGTTATTCTGATCCAGTCACGGCGTTAGCGACCTGGTCTCAGAGTAGCTATATCCATCTATCGCAGCAGTTACTTGAGGAAACCGGGCTAGATCCTGAGTTGCGTCTCAAGGGGATGTTTATGGTCGGAGTGGATGATGCCGATGAAGCCCTGGCTTGGGGGCGTCGATATCAAAAACCGATGGAGCGGGTTAGCAGTGATTTTCTTTATCAAAAAGAACCTAATTTGGCGCCAAACTGTGATTCAGCATTGTGGATGCCAGAGGTGGGAAGTATACGCAACCCGCGCTTAGGTCGTTCTTTGCGTCGGAGTATGGAGATCACTACGAATATTGATTTGGTCGAACAAAGCCGCGTGATGAATCTTATCGTCGAGAATGAAGCGGTTATCGGTGTGCAGCTGGCGGATCGAGCACTTTATGGTGATAAAGTTATTGTCGCTGCAGGGGCTTGGAGTGGTGAGTTGCTGGCACCGTTAAACATTGAGTTGCCGGTTGAACCGGTTAAAGGTCAGATGATGATTTTTAAAGCCCCGGTTGGGCTGATTAATCGTGTAGTGTTGATGCAGAACCGCTATCTGATACCCCGTAATGACGGACGGATTCTGGTGGGCAGCACACTGGAACGCGTGGGTTTCGATAAGCAGCCCACTGAAGACGTAAAACAGTCTCTTTATCAGACTGCACTGAATATCTGTCCAGCCTTGAAGGATGTTGAGTTAGAGCATCATTGGGCGGGTTTACGGCCAGGCTCTCCTGAAGGGGTGCCTTATATTGGCGCGGTGCCCGGGTATGATAATTTATATATTAACGCGGGCCATTACCGTAATGGTTTGGTGCTGGCACCGGCCTCTACTCGTTTGTTGGGAGATATCCTGTTGCAGCGGCAGCCGGTGATTGATCCCGCGCCTTATCAATTGATGGGGCGAGTGTAACCTAAAGCGTAAAATGAAAAAGGCCTCAAATGAGGCCTTTGCTTTGTCTGTTGGTTAATCGTAGAGGGTGGGCGTAGGTTGGCGTTTATGCTGGGTTTTAAGGTAGATACTGATTAGCTTATCTTCAACTTCCTGGCTGACCGGTTTGCCCTCGAGAAAGTCATCTATCTGGTCGTAGCTTAACCCCAACGCCGCTTCATCGGCTTTTTGTGGCGCATCGCATTCTAGGTCTGCAGTTGGCGTTTTGTGAATAAGCTGTGCCGGTGCCCCTAGGGCTTCTGCTAACGCTCGAACTTGGCGTTTGCTCAAGCCAAATAGGGGGGCGAGATCGCAGGCACCATCACCATGTTTGGTGTAAAAACCGGTGATATTTTCCGCTGAATGATCGGTTCCCAACACAAGACCACCCAGTAGACCGGCAATTTCATATTGTATGGCCATACGGACACGGGCTTTTACATTACCCTTCGAGAAGTCGATATGGGCAGGATTGCCGGCATCAATACCGGCCGCTTCAAGGGCGCTGAGGGTGGCTGAATGGATGCCGTCGGCGCCGGGCTGAACATTAGCCGTGAGGCAGGTTGAGGGCGCTATAAAGGAAACAGAGGCCTGAGCATCCTCCTCATCCTGCTGTGTGTTATAGGGTAAGCGCACCGCGATGAAACGATAATCGTTGCTGTTACTTTCTTGATTCAGTTGCTTAATTGACAGTTGCGCGAGACGGCCACAGGTCGTTGAATCTACCCCGCCGCTAATTCCTAGAACGAGATGTTTGCAGCCACTGGCAAGCAGTTTGTCTTTAATAAAATCAATTCGGCGTTCGATCTCTGCTGCGGTATCGATCTGAGGTTTAACCTGCATCGCTGCAACAATTGAAGCTCTGTCCATTATCAACTCTCATGGTCTGGGTGTGGGTCTGCCATTCATTCTAAGTGAAAATCTGGGAGGCTGTGAAGTGCTTTTTTTGCGGGTTTGGGTTTGCACCATGATCGGGCAGCGTTGAGTATAAAAAAGGCGCCGATTGGCGCCTTGTGTAACGATTAGTGCAATTATTCAGCGGTTTTTTCTTCGCTATCGAACAGACCGAATGTCAGACGACTAAACCAAGAGCGCTCTTGTGTTGTCGCTGGTTTGTTCTGAGGCTGTTGCACCGGGCGAGATGCTTCGCTGTTTCCAAGCAGGCCGAAGGTCGCGGTATTCAGCAGTGATTCTTTTTTCGCCAGTTGGATGTTGGATTGATAGCCGGGGAAGTTGGCATCCAATACGGCTTGTGAATCTGCCGCAAGATCCGTCATGCCTAGTTCGTTATAAGCCAGTACCATCACGGATAATGCATCCGGTACGGCAGGCGTTTGCTGATAATTCTCGATGACGTAGCGCCCACGGTTCGCCGCAGCCACCCAAGCTTCACGCTTAACATAGTAACGGGCGACATGCATTTCGTGAGTTGCTAAGCGGTTTTTAAGATACGTCATCCGCTTTTGTGCGTCGGGCGCATACTGGCTATTCGGAAAGCGAGAAACCAACTGTTGAAAGCTTTGGAATGAGTCGAGCGCGCTACCGGGATCCCGTTGTGTTTCATCGATGGGTAGGTACTTTTCGAAGAAGGTACGGTCTTTTTCAAAAGCGGTTAGGCCTTTGAGGTAGAGAGCATAATCCAAGTTTTCGTGGTTAGGGTTGAGACGGATAAAACGATCCGCGGTTGCCCTAGCCGCTTCGGGCTCATAGTTTTTATGATAGGCGTAGATCAGTTCAAGCTGGGCTTGCTCTGAGAATTGGCCAAAAGGATAACGGGCTTCGAGGAGTTGCAGCTTTTCAATGGCAGCAACGAAGTTTTCTCCCTCAAGCAGAGTAAGAGCTTCCTGATAGAGCTGTTGTTCAGGAACATCCGGGGCCTCTTTCTCGTCACCACCAAACCATGAACAACCCGATGCTATCAGGGTGATCGAAATAATTGCGAGCAACTTTGCCAGGCGCATAAACATTTATCCTGCTATAAGTGAGAGTTTCCCGTGAGTTAACAGCGGCTACTGTTCGTTTCGGGTATACTGTGCAAAATTAATTCGGCCTATTTAACCATAACCGAATGGCAAGCCAAAGCGTCTCTGCGTTTTCCTTGCGATTAAAGCCCATATTTTCTTAATTTTTCCGAGAGTTAGATAAACCATGACTGAGAAGGTTCAACTTAGCGCTACAGTATCTGATGATCTGATTGGCAAACGATTAGATCAGGCTGTCGCCGAACTTTTCCCCGATTACTCCCGTTCGCGGCTGCAAGGCTGGATTAAGGATGGTTTTTTGACCGTTGATGGTCAGGTAAAACGGCCCCGGGACAAATTATTTGGCGGTGAACAGCTAGAGGTTGATGCCGAGCTTGATGTCATCGATCAGTATAAGGCGGTTGAGATGCCGTTGGATATCGTCTATGAAGATGACGATATTATGATCATCAATAAACCAGCTAATCTGGTGGTTCATCCTGCGGCAGGGCATTGGGAAGATACACTGCTCAATGGTTTATTGCATTATTGCCCGGATATCGCGCAGGTACCTCGGGCGGGTATTGTGCATCGTTTAGACATGGATACTACCGGGTTGATGGTGGTTGCCAAAACGATACAGGCACAAACTGAACTCGTCTCTCAGTTACAGGATCGCTCGATGGGCCGTGAATATGAAGCCGTTGTGGCGGGTGTTATGACCGGCGGTGGAACGGTTAATGAGCCATTAGGTCGCCATTCCCGTAACCGTCAGAAAATGGCGGTGGTTGGTTTAGGGAAAGAAGCGGTCACACATTACCGTGTATTGACTAAGTTTCGTGCCCACACGCATATTCGCTTAAAGCTGGAAACCGGGCGGACGCATCAGATTCGCGTGCATATGTCTTATATCAACTATCCACTGGTTGGTGATCAGCTCTACGGAGGTCGTTTCCGTTTGCCTAAGGGAGTGACGCCACAACTGCTGAACAAGTTAAAAGAGTTTCAACGTCAGGCGCTACATGCGAAACGTTTGGAGTTATTTCATCCCGCTACCGGTGAGCTGATGTCTTGGGAGGTCGATCTGCCGGAGGATATGCAACGGCTACTGAATCGCCTTAAGAAAGATGCGGCGAATCACGAGACTGATCTGTGACATTGATTTCTGCCGATTGGTCAGCGCCACCGCATATTCGAGCCCTAACAACCACGCGGTTGGGTGGCTGTAGTGAGGGTGTGTATCGCTCGTTAAATCTCGGTGATCATGTTGGTGATGCCCCTGAGCGAGTAGCGGCAAACCGTGAATTGTTGAGACAGCAATTACAATGGCAAAAGAAACCACAGTGGTTGTCACAAGTACATGGCACTGGCGTGGTGAAAGCCAGTGATGCAGGGGTTGTTGAAGCGGATGCCTGTTGGACGGATGAGGTCGGTCTGCCCTGCGTAGTGATGACCGCAGATTGTCTGCCCGTTTTTTTCACCGACACGAAGGGGGGCGAGTTGCCGTGGCTCATGCGGGTTGGCGAGGGCTTGTCGACGGTGTTCTGGAGCAAACTTTAACGGTTTTCCCCGACCCTGCCGATGTACTGGTTTGGCTTGGCCCGGCGATCGGCCCAAAGGCGTTTGAGGTTGGCGATGAAGTGCGATCTCAGTTTTGTGATGTTATCGCGGCATCCAACCGCGCCTTTGTTGCAACGGCTACTCCTCATAAATGGTTAGCAGATCTTTATCAGCTTGCTCGATTACGCCTAAATGCCGCCGGTGTTCAGCAGATTACGGGTGGGCAATATTGCACCTTCTCTCAGCCTGAGCAGTTCTTTTCATATCGCCGTGAGGGTGTGACGGGGCGGATGGCGAGTATCATCTGGATTACCTGATCTGAGTCAATGGAATTATATCGTCGGCGGTTGATTAATTTTGACTCGAGTATGATAATAATTCTCATTAACTTTTGAGATATTTCGATGACGCTAATCGAATTAAAAACCCGTCAGCAGGCGCGAATAAAAACGATCGCGGGGCCTGATGCGTTACGCCAGCGACTCGTTGCCTTAGGCGTGCTTAAAGGGTTGAAAGTCACCGTTGCAGCCACCTCTTTACTGGGTAATCCCAGAGTCTACTCTATCGGTAAACAACAGATCTGCCTGCGAAGCAAAGAAGCAAGCCATATTGAGGTGGAGTTGCAGCCCTAATGTCTGATCATCAACCATCCTATACTGTTGCGCTTATTGGTAACCCCAACTGCGGGAAAACCTCACTCTTTAATCAGCTAACAGGTGCTCGGCAGCGTACCGGGAATATGGCGGGTGTTACCGTCACTAGTCGCGAAGGTCATAAAGAGTGGGGAGGGGTTGAGTTTCATTTTATCGACCTGCCGGGTATTTATTCGCTGGCGAATAGTCGGGTCGAGGAGATGGTTGCCCGCGATTACCTAATTGATAGCCCGCCCGATCTGATTTTGAATGTTGTCGATGCGAATAACTTAGCCCGTAATCTCGCGCTAACGTCGCAGCTGTTAGAGCAAGGCCTGCCCGTTGTTATTGCGCTGAATATGCTCGATGAGCTGGAAAAACAGGGTGGTAGTATCGATATTGCGGAGCTGAGTCTCGGCTTGGCTAAGCCCGTGATGGGCAGCGATGGGCGCAGTAATAGCCATATATCGGTGTTGATGGATTTGCTGTTGGAAAACGTCGAGCAACCGGAGGAGCCTCTCGTCATCACTTATGAGCCCCATATTGAGAGTGCTATTTGTGCTTTGGAGGCGGTTGATTTGACCCGTTGGCAAGCGGTTCGTTGGTTGGAATCCGGTGGGAGCGTTGCGCTTACTAATGATAAGCAGGTGGCAGTCGGACAACAAATCCGAGAAATGCTCGCCAGTCGTCATGATGAATCCTTAGCGGAAATGATAGCCGAAGGGCGTTATGGCTATATTCATGGTTTATTACATAAAAGTAGTAGTGAGCATCAAGATCAGTCTGCCGCCGATCATTGGCTTGACCGTCTGACACTGAACCGTTGGTTAGGTGTGCCGATTTTTCTCTTCCTGCTTTGGCTTATGTTTGAAGCAACCTTTACCTTGGGTAGTTACCCGGCCGATTGGATAGATTCAGGGGTTAGTTGGGTGGGGCAACAAGTAGGCGCGTTGATGCCCCCCTCACTGTTGAAAAACCTCATTGTTGAAGGGTTGATTGCAGGAGTTGGCGGAGTGTTGGTGTTTTTGCCAAATGTGGTGTTGCTGTTCTTTTTCATCGCTTTGCTGGAACAGAGTGGTTATATGGCTCGAGCGGCATTTCTCACGGATAATTTGATGAGTAAAGTCGGCTTGCATGGTAAAGCTTTTGTGCCATTGGTCATGGGGTTTGGCTGTAATGTCCCGGCGATTATGTCTGCGAGAACTATTGAAGAGCCGCGTGCTCGGCTGATCACTATCTTGATCAATCCGTTTATGAGTTGCTCTGCCCGGTTGCCGGTGTATGTGTTATTGGCGGGAATCTTCTTTGCTGATCATGCGGGCAGTGTCCTATTTGGTTTATATATGTTGGGCATTTTAGTGGCGTTTACGGTCGCGGCATTGCTGGCTCGTACGATTAGTTCACAGCATGATGAAACTTTTATTATGGAGTTACCGCCTTGGCGTTTTCCTTCCGGACGCTCAATGCTGCTGCATGTTTGGGATAAGGCATCTGATTTCTTGCGTAAGATCGGTGGTGTGATTCTGGTCGGCTCTGTCCTCATTTGGTTATTACAGAGCTTCCCGATGCAAGGCACTCCGTGGTTGGAGCAGCTAGGCCATTTTGTCGCACCGTTGTTTGCGCCGATGGGGTTCGGTTGGCAGGAGACGGTCGCTCTACTGTCTGGTTTTATTGCAAAAGAGGTGATTGCTGCATCGCTAGTGGTTGTTTATCAAACCGATATGAATGATATGACCGGACTACAGGCCGCCTTGGGGAGTGCGCTAGCACCGGCATCGGGCTTAGCGTTAATGGTATTTACCTTATTGTATATGCCTTGTCTTGCTACCATCGCAGCTATTCGGCGAGAAACGGGGAGTTGGCGTTGGGCGGGTGTATCAATATTGATGGGCTTGGTGCTGGCTTGGACGGGGTCTTGGTTAGTATATACCGTGGCTTCATTGTGGATATAGTTAGGAGGGTGACGCTATGACACTGTTCGACTGGATAGTATTGGTGATTGTGGTGGTGTTACTCGGGGCATGGTTTTCCCGTTATCTCTATCGTACCTTCAGCCGTAAATGTAGCAGTAACGGTTGTAGTAATTGTTCGGGTTGCGGCAGTCGCAAGAAAACCTCGTCCAAATAACGTTATAAATATATAAGCGATTACTCATATAGCCTTGAATTCCTCCCGATCTACCCATACTTAGATGAGTAAGAGAACGCAGCCCTCCGTCAGCTTTATTCAAAGCGCATAACAGGTAGGGTGAAACAGATCAGGAGGGGACAATGCAACCCGAACGTTTTACAAGTAAATTACAATCAGCCCTAGGGGATGCTCAATCCCTCGCGGTGGGCAAAGATAATAACTATATAGAACCGGTTCATCTTTTGTTGGCGCTGCTCGACCAGCAGGGTGGTTCTGTAAAGCCTTTGTTGGCTAAGTCTGGCGCCAATGTTAATCAAATTCATTCAGCGGCACAGCAGCTGTTCAGTGATTTACCGCAAGTGGCTAATAGTGATGGGGAAGTGCGCTTTTCTCCTGCCATGGGTAAGTTATTTAATCTGACCGATAAGCTCGCCCAGCAGCGCGGAGATCAATACATTGCCAGTGAGCTTTTTGTGTTGGCGATGCTGGAAGATAAGAGCGGTGTCGGTAAACTGCTTAAAGCTGCCGGTGTAACAAAGCAGCAGCTAGAGCAAGCGATTGGACAAATGCGAGGCGGTGATAGCGTGAATGACCAAAATGCAGAAGAAAACCGGCAGGCGCTGGATAAATTTACCGTAGACCTTACTGAAAAAGCTGAATCAGGCAAGCTCGACCCTGTCATCGGCCGGGATGATGAAATTCGCCGGACGATTCAGGTGCTACAACGTCGAACCAAAAATAATCCGGTATTGATTGGTGAGCCGGGCGTTGGTAAAACCGCCATTGTTGAAGGTTTAGCGCAGCGGATTATTAACGGCGAAGTACCTGAAGGGCTCAAGAATAAGCGCGTGCTTTCTTTGGATATGGGCTCGCTGATTGCCGGTGCTAAGTTCCGAGGTGAGTTTGAAGAGCGGCTTAAGTCGGTTCTTAATGAGCTGTCTAAGCAGGAAGGTCAGGTGATTCTCTTTATTGATGAGCTGCATACGATGGTCGGTGCCGGTAAAGGTGAAGGCTCAATGGATGCGGGTAATATGCTCAAGCCTGCACTGGCGCGGGGTGAATTGCATTGCGTCGGTGCGACAACGCTTGACGAATACCGCCAGTATGTCGAAAAAGATGCTGCGCTTGAGCGTCGTTTCCAAAAGGTGCTGGTGGATGAGCCAAGTGAAGAAGATACCATTGCTATTCTTCGGGGCCTAAAAGAACGTTACGAGATTCACCATGGGGTGGATATTTCCGACTCAGCGATTATTGCTGCCGCAAAACTGTCACAGCGTTATATCACTGATCGTCAGTTGCCGGATAAAGCGATCGACCTGATCGATGAAGCGGGTAGCCGCATTCGTATGGAGATCGATTCCAAGCCTGAGAGCATGGATCGTCTTGAGCGACGTTTAATTCAGCTGAAAATGGAGCGTGAAGCGCTTAAAAAAGAGAAAGATCAGGCTGCAATTAAGCGTTTACAAGAGCTGCAGTCCAATATTGATGTGGTCGAAAAAGAGTATTCAGACTTAGAAGAGATTTGGAAAGCCGAGAAAGTCGTCTTACAAGGCTCTCAACAGATCAAGGAAAAACTGGACCAAGCGCGAACCGAGTTAGAACAAGCCACGCGTTCCGGTGATCTGAGTCGTATGTCCGAATTGCAGTATGGTGTGATACCCGAGCTGGAAAAACAGTTACAAGCCGCTGCCGATGTTGAAGATCAGCCTCAGCAAAATCGACTCTTGAGGAACCGAGTCGGTGAGGAGGAAGTCGCAGAAGTTGTGTCCCGCTGGACAGGTATTCCTGTGTCGAAAATGCTGGAAGGTGAGCGTGAAAAGCTGTTGCGCATGGAAGATGCGCTGCATAAGCAGGTCATCGGTCAGCAAGAAGCGGTGCGTGCGGTATCTAATGCGGTACGCCGTTCCCGGGCAGGCTTATCGGATCCTAATCGCCCCAACGGCTCATTCTTATTTCTTGGGCCAACCGGTGTTGGTAAAACTGAACTATGTAAAGCCTTGGCTGGTTTTCTGTTTGATACTGAAGACGCGATGGTGCGGATCGATATGTCCGAGTTTATGGAGAAGCACTCTGTCGCTCGACTTATTGGGGCACCTCCAGGGTATGTGGGTTATGAAGAGGGTGGTTATCTAACAGAGGCTGTACGACGCAAACCTTATTCCGTGTTGCTGCTGGACGAAGTCGAAAAAGCGCATCCAGATGTTTTCAATATACTATTACAGGTATTGGAAGATGGTCGGCTGACTGATGGTCAAGGGCGCACCGTGGATTTCCGTAATACCATTGTGGTGATGACATCTAACTTAGGCTCCGATCTGATTCAGAACTTTAGTGATGATGACGATTACGACTTAATGAAGAGTGCGGTGATGGAAGTTGTTGGTAATCACTTCCGTCCAGAGGTTATCAACCGTATCGATGAAGTAGTTGTTTTCCATAGTTTACGTAAAGATCAGGTGAGAGGCATTGCAGAGATTCAGCTGAATCGTCTGCGCCAACGACTGACTGAGCGAGAGCTAACATTAACACTAACATCAACGGCAATGGATAAGCTGGTGGATGTAGGTTTTGAGCCGATCTATGGTGCTCGTCCATTAAAACGAGCTATCCAGCAATGGATAGAAAACCCATTAGCGCAGGAGTTGCTAGCGGGTAACTATCTACCCGGTTCAGAAATTGGTGTTGATGTTGAAAACGGGAAGTTTACGTTTCGATAAAAATGACTTGGAGCTTTAATGCTAGCGAGGGGCTTGGTTAATTAGCGATAGAAGCTTAGTTCTTGGTTAGAAAAGCAAAATATGAAAACCGCCGAGAGGCGGTTTTTGTTTTTGGGTAGGCGCTTCTTTCGAGCAAATGACTAAGCAGCGGCTAGCAAGCGGCACTGCTGCGTTTTAATT